>DATCDV010000014.1:0-3147 GCA_036510495.1 Solirubrobacteraceae bacterium | reverse complement strand
TGTCGGCATACCAGAACGTCTACGCGACCGTTCCGGGCAGCGCCGAGATGCCGAGCGCCGGACGCCCGGTCACGCGTGAGCTGATCAGCGCGCTGGTCGCCGCCGGTGTGGCCGTCGCGCCGATCACCCTGCACTGCGGCGTGTCCTCGCCGGAGCGCCACGAGCCGCCCTTCCCAGAGCCCTTCGCGGTGCCGCCCGCGACCGCGCGGTTGGTCAATCTGACCCGCTCGTCGGGCGGCCGGGTGATCGCAGTCGGGACGACCGTGGTCCGCGCGCTCGAGACCGTCGGGCGCCCCGACGGGTCAGTTGCGGCCGACGCCGGATGGACCGGGCTCGTGATCGATCCCGATCGCGGCGTCAACGTGATCGATGGCCTGATCACCGGCTGGCACGAGCCCCAGGCGTCTCACCTGCAGATGCTCGCCGCGATCGGCGGGGACTCACTCCTGCAACGGTCCTACGCGTCCGCGCTCGATCACGGGTACCTGTGGCACGAGTTCGGTGACAGCCATCTCATCCTGCGCTAGACCGAAGTTCCCCCTGTAGTCAGCGGTTGTAGAGGCCGGGATCCCTGTAGTTGTGGGGATTCCGGCCTTTTTGTTGCCATCATGTGTACCCACTACTAATCGGCGGGTCGATGCGGTATTGTGTTGATATGGGGCGTCCAGCTCGGCAAAGTGGTGCGATGCATGTGAGCACGACTACGCGGCGGTCAGGGGATCGCGAATACACAGCGACGCTGCTGCGGCGTTCCTACCGCCAGGACGGGAAGGTCAAGAAGGAAACGCTGGCGAACCTCTCGCATCTCCCGGCGGAGGCGATCGACGCGATCCGGCGGGTGCTGGCCGGCGAGACGCTGATGAGCGTCGATGACGCGTTCGTGATCGAGCGATCCCTCCCCGCGGGGCACGTCAACGCGGCGGTGGCGATGGCCCGTCGGCTGGAACTCTCCAAGCTGTTGGACCGCTCACCGTGCCGGGAGCGGGATCTGTGTCTGGCGATGATCCTCGGACGGGTGATCGCCCCGGGCTCAAAGCTCGGGATAGTTCGCACGCTCGGGCAGTCGACGCTCGCCAGCGAACTGGGCGTGCAGGGCGCAGACGAGGACGACCTATACCTCGCGATGGATTGGCTGCTCGAGCGCCAGGAACAGATCGAGGATCGTCTTGGCGCCCGTCACCTCGCCGATGGGGAGATGGTGCTCTACGACGTGTCCTCCAGCTACTTTGAGGGACGCACCTGCCCGCTGGCGAAACGGGGGTACTCGCGCGACGGCAAGAGCGGCCTGGCGCAGATCATCTACGGGCTGCTGTGTGACACCGATGGCCGGCCGGTCGCAGTCGAGGTGTTCACTGGCGAGGTGCATGACGACAAGACACTCCCGGCGCAGGTCACGAAGCTCAAGGACCGGTTCGGGCTCTCGCAGGTGATCGTGGTCGCGGACCGCGGGATGGTCACCAAGGCGAACATCGAGCTGCTCGCTGAGGCTGACGGGGTTGATTGGATCACTGCGCTGAAAGCCCCGACGATCAAGAAACTCGCCCGTTCCGGCGTGTTCCAACCCTCGCTGTTTGACGAGCAGAACCTCGGAGAGATCACCAACGTCGAGGAATTCCCCGGTGAGCGGCTGGTCGTGTGCCGCAACCCGTTAGTCGGCTCCCAGCGCGCCCGCAAGCGCGAGGAACTGCTCGCCGCGACCGAGACCGATCTCGCCGCGATCGCTTACCGCGTGGAGCACGGCACGCTGCTGGGTGCCGATCAGATCGGACTCGCGGTCGGGCCGGCGCTCAAGCGCTTCCGGATGAAAAAGCACTTTCAGATCGCGATCACTGACACCACGTTCACCTACACGCGTGACACAGCGGGCATCGCCGCGGAAGCCGCGTTAGACGGGTTCTACATCCTGCGGACCAGCCTCACCCAGACCGACGTGCCGGCCACCGACGTCGTGCGCGCCTACAAGAACCTCGAACAGGCCGAGCGGGCGTTCGGGTCACTGAAAGGCCCCGAGTTGCAGATCCGCCCGATCCATCACCACCTCGAGGACCGCGTCCGTGCGCACGTGCTGATCTGCATGCTCGCCTACTACCTCACCTGGCATCTGAAAGCCGCGTGGAAACCCCTGCTGTTCACCGACGAGCACCGGCCCGTGAGCCCCGATCCCGTCGCCAAAGCTGTCCGCTCACCCGCCGCACAGCACAAAGCGCAGACGAAACGGACCAGCAGCAATCAGCCCGCGCACAGCTACCGCACCCTGCTCGCCGAGCTCGCGACCCAGACCCAGAACACCACCCGCCTGCACCGGTCAACCAGCACCTTCCAGAAGCTCACCCAGCCGACCGCCCTCCAAGCCGAAGCGCTCGATCTCGCCCAACACGCCCCAGTCGTGGTCGTTCGGTAGACACGACCCGAACGCCCCAAACAGCCCCAAAAGCCAGGGAGTGAACCGGATTTGGCTATTTCATCAGGGGGAACTTCGGTCTAGGCGCACCGCGAGCAGCAGCATCGCAATCCCGACAAGGAGGTTCGACTGGACGGTGAAGAACGCGAAGGCGTTGCCGGCGCGGGCCAACGCCGGATGGAAGTGACCGCCAGTGTTGTTCGCGGCCGTGATCGCGCTGATCACGACGCCCACCAGCACGCACCCCGCTGTCGCCGCAAACCACGCTCGGGCCCACCTGACGGACATGGCACGGATTGTGTCGCGGATGGGTCTCGGTGTTACGAATTCGACGTGGCGCCCTCGACCGGATCTTGATCACGCTGGGGGCGTGTTTAGCTGACGGGTGCAAGGCTTCTGGTGGGTTCTTGAGCGTGGGAAGCGCGTGGTGGCGTGATGTGTGTGTCGGGGTTGGGTCTGAGGACGACGATCTCGCCGGGGGCGTTGTCGAGGAGCCAGCGGACGTCGGTGGCGGCGATGCCGGGGCCGTTGGGCTGGGCGGCGGCGATGACGATCCGGTCGTAGCGTTCGGTCGCGATGGCTTGGCGTAGGGCGTGTCGGTCGGTGCGGCCGCGTTCGATCCGGGCGTCGACGGGGACGCCGAACATGCTGGCGCGTTGCTCGATGGCTTCTTGGAGTCCGAGGGAGATGGCGCCTTGCTGCGGGAGCGGGGCTTCGAGGGGGAGGGTGAGCGAGACGCGCGCGAG
>DATCDV010000013.1:0-20883 GCA_036510495.1 Solirubrobacteraceae bacterium | reverse complement strand
CTTCGCGGGCGCTCACGTAGTGCGCGTGCACGCGCCCGCACGCCAACACGATCAGCGGAACCAGCACCACGACCACCCAGGCGCCCTCGGTCAGCTTGGTGGCGGTGGCGATCAGCACGACCAGCGCGGAGAGGACCGCACCGAGCAGGTTGGTGGCCAGCGCCGAATGCCACCTGGGCCCGCGATGGCGCCACCAGTACGCGACCATCCCGCTCTGGGCGAGCGTGAAAGCGAGGAACACTCCGATCGCGAACAGTGGGATCAGCGGAGCGGTCCGACCGCCGAAGGCCGCGTAGATCACGGCCGCCGGGACGGCGAGCACGAGGATGCCGTTACTGAACGCGAGGCGATCGCCCATACGCAGGAACAGCCGCGGAACGTAGCCGTCACGGGCCATGAAGTACAGAAGTCGCGGAAAGCCGTTGAAGGCCGAGTTGGCGGCGACAAGCAGCACCAGCGTCGTCGCCAACTGCACGAAGCCGTAGGAAATGCCGCCGCCGACGCTGTCATGCGCGATCTGGGAGAGCACCGTCTCGCTCCCGCTCGGCGCGGCGCCGTCGAAGTGGGCCACGAGCACGACGCCGATGAACATCGCGATCAAAAGAGCCATCATCACCGTGAGCGTCTGGCGGGCGTGCCTGGCCTGCGGTGGGCGGAATACAGGGACCGCGTTCGAGATCACCTCGATCCCGGTCATCGCCGTGGCCCCGGAGGCGAACGCGCGCAGCACAAGCAGCACGCCGAGCGCCTCGGTGGCCCGATGAGGTACCGGGGCCGTGGGGTGAAAGTTGTGGGAGCCCGCCTTGAGGAGACCGGCGATCACGACCAGTGCGATCGCTGCCACGAACAGATAGGTGGGAGTCGCGAAGGCAGCGCCCGCGTCGCGCACGCCACGCAGATTGCCGGCCACCAACAGCACGATCACGACCAGCCCGATCGCCACACGGTCCGAGGCAAGCGACGGTATCGCCGAGGTGACGGCTTCCACCCCGGAGGCAACCGACACAGCGACCGTGAGGATGTAATCGAGGATCAGCCCGGCGCCCGCCAGCAGGCCCCACTGGCGGCCGAGGCTGTCGCTCGCGACGATGTAGGAACCTCCACCGTGCGGGTAGGCACGGATCACCTGGCGATAGCCGAGACCAACGGACAGCATCAATATCGCGAGGGCCGCTCCGATCGGCAGCGAGAGCTTCAGCTCGGCCGAGCCGGCGAGCACAAGGACCGCCATCATCGCTTCCGGCCCGTATGCCACAGAGGAGAGCGCGTCTGGCGAGAGCACGGCGAGGGCGAGCAGGCGCCCCATGCGCTCCTCCGCGATCGCCGTGCTGCGCAGCGCCGGCCCGATCAGGGTCTTGCGCAGCGCGTGGCCGACACGGCCCGAGCGCGAGTCGGTCTCCCCCGCCTCAACCGTTGCTTCGAGCTCGTCGTCATCCGCCTCGCGTGGCGCACTGCGGATGTGCACAAAACGTCCGCTGCGCGATTGCTGCGGATCGCCGAAATCAAGATGGCGATCGACAGGCAGCGCCCGCTCCCAGACTTGGCGGGGCGGCATGCACCCCGTCCAGTCGCGTCCAACCTCGCTCAGCGCGGCAAGCGCACGTTGGTCGAGCTCGGGCAGCTGTGCGCTCGCCGTGACCGTCGCGCCGGACCCGTCCACCCCTGGGCCGTCGTTTGAGCTACCACGCGGCCTGTCGCGGTCGCCCGTGCTGTCGGAGGGTGGGCTTGACAAGGGCTAGCTGACGAATCCGAAAGTTACGAGCCGCAGGCGTCTTCGATGCTGTCTTGGAAGGATCGTACCGGTGCCCGCAAATCAATTCACATCTGTTCAGTCGTCGTTTGCGTGGCGGGCCGCTCGGGTACCAGGCTTCGGTAAGTCGACGGTGGAAAGGATGTATGTGCCGAACTTTGTGACCATCGCATATGGAGATCGCGCAGGGTATGACAGGACTGACCCCGCAATCCGCGATGTGGCCCATCAACACGACGAGAACCTACGCGCACAGGGAGCGTTGATCGGTATCGCTGGCGAGCCCGTGCAAGTGCGCAATCCCGGTGGAGCGGGCGTGGATATAAGCGAAGGAGCATTCCTGCGCTCGGACCTTCCAATCGCCGGATTCGCGATCATCGAGGCCGGTACTCTCGAAGAGGCGGTCAGCCTCGTCTCCAAGACCCCTTGTGCGGTCGCACACGGTGTCGTCGAGGTGTGGCCACTGAAGTCGACACCATAGGTTTCGCGCTCGACAGAGCCAGCTAGCCCGCGCCCTGCCAATGGGTGCGGCTGTGTGCAAATGAGCGCCGAGCCATCGAGCGCGGAAGGGAACAATCATGGGACAATCGGTCGTCCATTTCGAGATCATCGGAGCGGACCCAGAGTCGCTCCGCACCTACTACGGTGAGCTATTCGGTTGGGAGTTCGACCGCAGCAGTCCGGTCTCTGATGCCATCTCGGAGCCGAACAGCTACGGGTTCGTGCAGCACGACGCGACGAACGACGGGGTCGGAATCCCGGGGGGTGTCGGCGGAGGATCGGCCTACGACACGCATACGATCTTTTACATCGGCGTTCCCGACGTGGAGGCAGCACTCCAGAGAGCAGAGCGTCTCGGCGGAACTCGAAGACTGGGGCCCGAGCGTTCCCCTTCAGGGCTCGTCATCGGCCACTTCACCGACCCCGAGGGCAACCTGATCGGGGTCGCCGGGACCGCCTAGTCATCACCTCTTGGGCCGAACCCACCTCTTACGCCTAACCGTGCTAAGCACAGTCTGCAGCTACGTGGGCTCGGAGAAGTAGACGTCTATCGAAACCACAAGCGGGTATACGACTTTACAGTCCAGGGTCCGACTCCGCAGGAGGCAGTCATGGCCACGCCATATACCTTGAAGAAGCTCACCGACATAGAGGATGCCGCGCCAAAGTCCGGGTTCGGCGACGTCCAAGAAGCGCGATTTGCAAAGGATGCGCTCGACACCGAAGACACGGGCTTCAGCTACCACCGTTTGAAGGCGCGACAGCGCCAGCCCTTCGCCCACAAGCATCAGCGCGCCGAGGAGGTCTACGTCGTCCTCGCTGGCTCCGGCCGAGTGAAGCTCGACGAGGAGATCGTCGAGCTTCAGACGCTCGATGCGATCCGAGTCGCTCCCGAGGTGACGCGCGCGTTCGAGGCCGGGCCCGGCGGCCTCGACCTAATCGCCTTCGGCCCACGGTGCGACGGGGACGGTGAGGTACTGATGGGATGGTGGGCCGACTAGATTGGGACGATCGTTAGAGGCACGCGGTCCACGCGCATTTGTCCGGCCGTCCGTCGGTCGGCCCGGCTGAGCCGTCCTAGAAAACAACAGTCCGCTCGCCTGCCTACGGCACGTTCAGAAATACGTCCTGGCGGACCGTCTTTCCGGCCTGGATTTCGACCGTTGTGGGGAACGATTCTCCCGGCTGGCTGTTGAGAGTCGCGTTGGCAAACGTGCCTTGGATCGTGTACGTGCCGGGGGTTAGAGGGATCGTTGCGAGATGCCCCCGTGTGACGGTTTGAGAGGCCACGATCGAGCCGTTGGCCGGGTCTCGGACCGTAACAGTCCCGGCTCCTGGTTCCCCTGAGCGGGGCACGCAGTGCGGTTCCGACCACAGCCTGAGCGGTCCGCCGACGATGTACAGGCCGCTGATCAGCTCCGTGGGGCCTGTAGTGAGCAGCGGCTCGCTTATCCCCGGTCCGGCGGCTGCCGAGCCGTCGCATACGGGATTGACCCACACGGTGACGGCTCGCCCGCGCCGGCCGGCGCGAGGGGTCTGCCTGCGGATCGTTTGAACGCCGGGCGCCTGGACGTGTGCGCCCGCGAGGCGGATTCGGCAGCCCGCCTTCGCTGATCGTTCGCGAGCGACCGACAGCACGGGGCCCGTCAGCCGCGGGACGCGACACGCACTTGCCTTATTTGTGGGCACTCGTTGATGGGAGCCGACCTGGCGAGCGGCTGGGGCAGCGCCAGCCACCAAGGGCACCAGTCCGAGCGCCGCCATAACCACGACGCCCAAGACCAGCCCAACGGCTCGCGTGCGGCCAAGGCGCAGACCCACAAGCAGACGCATATGCGCATCCTCGCAGGTCGGCAGACCAACTTATAGTTGACTGCACGGGCTGTCACGCGCCGAGGAGTCGTCCAGAGGAGGCACGATCGGCGGGCAACGGTACCTTGCGCGTGGTATTTGATGAAGCATGCTTCCGACCGACGAAGCCCTACTCGACAATCCTGCGTACGCAGCGCTGTGCGGGGCTCATGCGCGGTTTGCGCAAGTGCGTGGGCGCGCACGCCGGTATCCGGTCGACGTCGCGCCGTTCCTTGCTCTGCCGTCGGCGCCGTCGGCACAGGACTGGCGCGACGCGGCTGGTCTGGTTGCACCCGGTACCTACGCAGCCGTTCGGCACAGCGGCGCTGAGCTACCCGACGCTTGGTACGCGGTCGAGGCGTTCGATCTGGTGCAGATGATCGGAGAGCGGGTCACCGGGATCAATTGCTCTGAGGCGGTCCCACTTGTGGCCGCCGATGTGCCCGAGATGCTTGAACTCGTCGCCCAGACCAAACCGGGGCCGTTTTTGGCCAGGACCGTCGAGCTTGGAGATTACCTGGGGATCCGCTGCAATGGGATACTCGTCGCGATGGCCGGCGAGCGGTTTCATCTGGATGGTTGGACCGAGATTAGCGCTGTCTGCACCAAGCCCGACTATCGCGGTCGGGGGCTGGCCTCTCGGCTCGTGGGAGCCTTGATAGCGGGCATCCAGCTTCGGTCGCAACACGTATTCCTGCACGTTCTCAGCGCCAACACCGGAGCGATCCGGATCTACGAAGAGCTTGGATTTCGCGTACGGCAAACAGCGACGATTACCATCGTGACGCGCAAGCCGTCCTCGCCGACTCCGGTCCAGTGAAGCTCGAATCTGGACTAAGTCGCCGCCTGTCAAAGACTCATAGGCAATGCCTGCTTTGTCGCCGAGCCCTACCGCCTCAGGCGCGCGCAGGATCGGCCAGAGCTGTAGCCATCATCTGCACCCAGGTGTGGACCAGCGCAAGGTCGTCTACTTGCGCTGGGATGCCGAGTACGTCGCGCAGCAGGCGGGAGGAGAGCAGCGACCCGAGCCCGAAGGCAGCTATCGCCGTCGCTTCCTCGGCGGTTATGGCGCGCTCGGCGCGCTCGCCGATCCACGTGGCAAAGCCCGTGAACGTGGAGCTTACGAGCTGCTCGACGGCGGTTCTCAGCAACTGAGGACGGTTGCGTAGGTCGGAGGCGAGGATGCGCAGCAGCTCGGACTCGCTGTCGAGCTCGGCGAGGACGTAGCGAGCCGTCAGCGTCAGTTCGGCTTTGAGGTCTCCCAACGATCCGAGTACGTGCCGGATCTCACGGAGCGCGCCGAGTCTTGAGAGATGGCGCTCGATGCCGGCGGCAAGGACCGCTTCCTTGCTCGCGAAGTGGTGGTAGAGCCCACCCGCTCCAGGGGTAAGTCCGGCGGCTGCCTCGATCTTGGCGATGCTGGTGGCGGCATAGCCGTGCTGGCTGAACAAGCGCATCGCTTCGTCGACGATGCGCTCGCGGGTCGGGGTCGTGTTTGACATGGAGGCTCGCAACTAAGGATACACTTGGCTGAAGTCAGTATGAGAAGGAGATGTGTTTGGTGTCCTATCCTGGGCTTCCCTCAGATGCAGACGAGTCGCCGGCAAAAGGGGATGGCCTCAGCCGCGGGCGATTGCGGCGTACCGCCCCACTGGCGGCTCTGAGCGCTCGCACCGCGGGCGAGGCGGTCGTGGTTGGGTTGCGCAGCAAGCTGACGGGCGCGGACAGCGCGGAGTTCCACATCCGCACGGCCGAGCGCTACGCCCAGCTGTTCGGTCGCTCCAAGGGCGCGCTGATGAAGGCCGGGCAGATGCTCTCGTTCATCTCAGCCGCGCCCGCGGTGCCGGAGGAGTTCCAGCCGATTTACCAGGCGGCGCTGAGGCGACTGCGCGATGATGCCCCGCCGATGGCGCCCGAGCTCGCGCGCGCCGTCCTCGAGCGCGAGCTCGGGCAGCGGACCGAGAGCGCATTTGCACAGTTCGACTGGGAGCCGCTCGCGGCGGCATCGATCGGCCAGGTCCATGCAGCCAGGCTGCACGACGGTCGGGCCGTCGCGGTGAAGATCCAGTACCCCGGAGTGGCGGACGCGATCGAAGCCGACTTGAAGAACAGCGAGTTGCTGGCCACGTTTTTCGGATTGTTGTTCGGTCTGTCAGCGAGGAAAGCGAGCTTCGACCTTCGCGGCATGGCACGCGAGCTGGGAGTCCGCATCACTGAGGAGCTCGACTACAGGCTCGAGGCCGACAATCAGGCCGAGTTCGCCGACGTCTACCGCGGGCACCCGTTCATCTACGTCCCGGAGGTGATCGGCGAGCTATGCACCGATCGTGTACTGACCCAGGAGCTCGTGCATGGTAAGTCGTGGAGCGAGGCCCTCACTTGCGAGCAGGATCTGCGCAACAGCTGGGCGGAGGCGATCTACCGCTTCGTCTTTGGCACCAATCTGCGCTTCTGTATGTTCAACGCCGATCCGCACCCCGGCAACTACCTGTTTCACGACGATGGCAGCGTGAGCTTCCTGGACTTCGGCTGCGTGAAGCGGCTGAGGCGCGAGCAGGTCGACGTGATGATTGCGGTCGGGCGCGCGTGCATGCGCGGCGATGTGCTGGGGACCTGGCGCGCGTGCGTGGAGGGCGAGTTCTGTCGCTCCACGGACCCCGTCACTCCCGAGGAAGTCTATGCATTCTGGCGCGAGTCATGGGAACTGTTTTGGGCGGAGCAACCGTTCACGGTAACACCGGAATGTGCGGCCAGGTGGATCGAGCAGAAGTACTCGCCGACCGGCCGCTCGGCCAACGCGTTTCGATACTTCACCGCGTCACCCGAGTACGCCGCTATGGGCCGAATCGAGCTGAGCACTGAGTCTTTGATTGCCGAGCTGCACGCCACCAACTACTGGGGATCGATGGCGGACGAGTTCTTCGAGGGTGCGGCTCCGCTGACTGCGCTGGGCAAGCTCGATCACGCGTTCTTCGAGGATCGCCAGGTGGCGAGCAACTACGCCTGAGTGGTGAGCCTAGGCTGATCGCTTACTCCTGCAGGGCGACGCTTGCCGGCACCCCTGTCGCCAGATACCCGGGGAGCGCGAGTACCACGAGCGCGGCGGCAACTACAAGTCCGAGGCTCGCCAGCGCGGGCAGCGGGCTGAGCGAGTGAGCGACGGGGAAGTTGATCGTCCGTGCGAGCGCGCGGTCGGCAAGGTGCTGGCCATAGAGACCGAACAGGGCACCGGTGGTGCAGCCGGCGCCGAGCAGGAGCAGGCTCTCGAGCAGGATCGTGCGCCACAGCTGCGCTCGCGCGAAACCCTCAAGCTTGAGCTTGGCGAGACGCGCTCGTCGCTGCCACACCATCGCCCCGATCGCGGCGGCCATCGCGAGAATGGCGAAGATTGGAATCAGCGTCGCGATCTGCGTGAGGCGAGCCAGCGCACGCGTGTCGAGCGCCTGGAGCGCGCCGCTGCGTTGCCGGGCAGTCTGCACCGACAGCGCGCCCGGGCTCGGTCCCAATGCGCTCTGTATCTCACGCGCGCCGCGGCTGGACGGAATGCCGGGGGCCAGTTGGATCGCGTACGCGCTCGCGTCTGTGCTGCCCCATGCACGCGCATAGCTGGGCGCGCTCATTACGATCGCGCCTGGCTCCCAGCCAATATTGGTGGACAGAGCCGCGACGCGCATCCTGGTCGGGTCGGGGGTCGGCAGTGTGACGCTCTGCCCAACGCGCAGGTTGTGTTCTTCGGCGATCGCTCGCGATACGGCAATCCAGCCGCCACCACGCACGAGCGCTTCCGCTCTGTGCGCGTCACTGCCCAGCAACTGTCCCGTGGGCAGCAGCGACCGCGCGGTGAGCGGCGGGGCGATGACGAGCGCACGCCGGCGGCCATAATCGAGCAGCCCGCCGCGATAGAGCCCAACGGTCCGCACCCCCGGAACATGCCGCAGGCGGGCCTGTGCAAGCGGAGCAAACGGGGTTGTCATCAACAGGTTGTAGGAGCCGGCCGGCTCCACCCACACCTGCGCCGTGGCGGTCGTTTCACGCACCGCCGTTCGCAGTCCCGCGAGCAGGTCGCGGTGAGCCCCTTGAATCGCGACGCTGCCGAAGACGGCTACGGCACCTGTCGCGGCTATCGCCACCGCTCGCGCACCCCCGGCGCCCAGCTCCATCCGTGCGAGATGCGGCACTGGAGTGACGAGGAGTGCGGCGAACCGTCCCGCGAGCGCGAGCGTCATGCGCAGCGCGAACGGTAGTACGCACAGCAGCGCCGCGATCATGAGCGCCATGCCGGGGATCGCCGCGTCGGCTTCGATCCTCGAGAGCGCAGCGGCCGCAGCGAGGAAGGCTAGTCCGGCAAGCGCCGCACCCACGCCGGCCCACCTGGCGCCTGCGCGCTCGCGCTCGCCGGTCGCGGCGAGCGGGTCGTGCGAGAGGACCGCGCGCAGTGGGCTGAGCACCGCCGCGAGCGCGGCGAGAATGCCACCTCCCACGGCGATAGCCACGTCTGTGAAGCTGACCGATTGCTCAGAGCCGGCAATGAACGCGAGTGAGAAGGAGGCGGCGTCCGAGCGCAGCACGCGTGTGAAAAGCAACTCGCCGAGCGCGAGCCCGAGCCCAGACGCGACCACACCGAGCACGAGTGCATCGAGGCAGAGCACCACTATCACCGTCCGCGGAGCGTAGCCGTCCCGGCGCAGATCGACGATTAGCCGGCACCGTGCCGGGAGCGTGAGCAGCGTCGCGTTGAACGCGAACAGAAATCCGACGAGGGCGCTGACCGCGGAGAACAGCGCGCTCGACTGGCTGCTTGCGCTCACGGCGTTTGCGAACAGAGTCGCTTCGTAGTCGATCGGCTCGACGTTCGCTCGATCCGCGGCGAGCGCCACGAGCTCCGCCCGTACGCGCGCCCGGGCGCCCGGCTCCGGTTGGATGAGGACGCGACTCACGCGCCCCTGAAGTCCCGCCATTTCCTGGGCGTATGAGAACGGCGCAATCACGACGGGGCTACGTGCAAGCTGGCCGATCTGCCGTTCGCCCAGCCGCGCGTAGAGCGGCGCTTGTACGGTGTGGCCGGCGAGGTGCAGCGTGACTTCCTGGCCGAAGCGGACGACTCCCAGCACGCGTGCGAGCGGTGCCGCCATGACGATCGCGCCGATCCCGCCAAACGGCGTGAGTTCACCGCGCGGAACGAGCGTGCCACCCAACGCCGACAGACTCTGATCGGCGCCGATGAGCTCGACAGACTCGCTGCCGCGTGGCCCGCTCGCCTGCGCGTTCGTTTCGAGTAGTGGCGCGGCAAAGCGCACACCCGCCAGCCTCCGCACCCGCTCCACCACATCCTGCGCCAAGCCGTGCGGATCACGCGCGGCAAGCTGCAGCGTCGCATTGCCGACGATCCCGTGCTCGAGCTCGCCGACGGAGCCCTGGAGGCTCGAGCTCGAGACCTGTGAGGCGAACAACAAGGCCACGCCCGCCGCTATGCCGGCGATCGCAAGACACTCCTGCACGGCTCGTGCACGCAGCCGCACCCGATAGAGCAGGAGGATGTTGGACAGCTTCATGGCCGCGTGAGGCTCGTGGACTGACTCCCCGAGCGCCCAGCCACGCTCTGCTCCGTGGACACGTCGGCCGTCACACCGGGGCGTCCGACACCCGCACTCGCGACGAGTCCATCCGCCTCCACCCCGAGGCCGAGGTCCGGGTCGTAATCGCCGAGCCGCCCATCGCGCAACGCCAGCACGCGGTCGGCATAGTGGGCCGCCATCGGATCGTGACTGACGAGCACGATCGCCACACCCCACTCACGGCACAGCTCGCGCAGCAGTTCGAGCACTTCGCGACCTCGTTGCGTGTCGAGGCTTCCGGTTGGCTCGTCAGCGAGCAACAGGCGTGGGCTGGTGGATAGAGCGCGCGCGATCATCACGCGTTGGCGCTCACCCATCGAGAGCGTCTCGGAGCGGTGGTCCAAGCGCTCCCCCAGCCCGAGACGAACGAGCAGCGGTTCGATCTCGCGTCGCGCTTGGCGCCAGCGCATCGCACCCAGCAGCTTGAGGATCGCATTGTCGATCGCGCTGACGCCCGGCAGCAGGTCGAAGTTCTGGCGGATGAAGCCGAGCTGCGTGAGTCTGAACCGAGACGCCTCGCGCTCCGACAGCGAGGAGGTATCGCGTCCGCCGATCAGCACAGCCCCCGACGTCGGCGCAAGCAGCGTGGCGATCATCAACAGCAGTGTCGTCTTGCCCGATCCACTGGGTCCGTACAGCGCGACCATCTCACCTGCCCGCACGGTCAGCGAAACGCCCTCGATAGCGCGGACGGGCTCCCCGGCGAAGTTGGGGTAGTGCTTGACCAGGTCACACAGCTCCAGCATGAGGTCTTGGCGCTCGCGCGAGAAGTGCCTGTGCGACTCAGTCAACGGCCCGGCCCGCCACACGCACGCTAACCGCGTCGTTTGAGCGCTGAATGATGCCGCTGAAGCTCAGACCTGACCCTCGCGCGTGCGCATAGCTGCCAGTGCCGCGTTCGATCGAAATGGAGCCGAAGAAGTGCGCGCTCGCATGTTCCCTGTGATAACTCGCGCTGCCACGCGCCGTGATCGAGCCTCCACTGGGGTAGATGTTCAGTTCGGCGGTAACGCGGCTACTGGAGACGATACTCAGGTGAACGTAGATCGTGCCCTTCACCGTGCCCGACGCGAGACCCTGCTCGTTGAGCGTGAAGCCGTGCTTGCTCGTCAGGTGAAGGCTGCCGCTCTCGTTCAAGGAGAACGCCCTCGCGCTACCTGCCACCGCGGCGCGAGCGGCGCCCCCAGTAAGCGTCCCAGGGGTCCAGCTCACCGCGAGTGAGACTGTCATCGCGACGCAAAGCAAGCATGTAAGCCTGCGAGTTCTCGTGCTGTCATTTCGCATCTGACATGCCTTTCTGGGTGGTTCATCATGGACAGGCATCTGTCCGCCTACCCCCCGACAGGTGCATGCGGGTTGGTGCCCCAGAAGACCTGTGTGCCGAGCATTCCGATCAGCGTGACCAGGACCAGGTTCAACACCATCGACTTCGCGGTGGCGGCTCCCACCCCGACAGGACCGCCGCCGGCGTTATAGCCGTAGTAGCAGCCCACCAGCACGATCGCAGTGGCCATTGTCATTCCCTTGATAAGGCTGAAAAGCAGGTCCGGTGGACTTTGAAACTCCCAGAAGGGCAATAGATACCCCCCGGGGGATGTGTATCCGATTTGCAACACCACAGCGATATAGGAGGCCAGGTACGCGACGCCGATCGAGGCGATGTACATGAACGGCAACACGATCCAAGAGGCCAACAGCCGTGTTCCACATAGGAACGTCATCGAGTCGAACCCCATTACCTCCAGGGCGTCTATCTCCTCGCTGATCCGCATCGCCCCAAGCTCGGCTACGATCCCAGTGCCCACCTTCGCGGACATCATGTACCCAAACGCATACGGCACGGCCTCGCGCAGATCGCACAGGGCAGTGAACACGCCCGCGTACGCCGGAGCGCCCTGAGACTCGAGGAAGTAGGCCCCCTCGATGCCGCACGTGCCGAGACCGGTGATGAACACCAGTCCCCAGATGACGAGCGTCGAGCCGACGATCAGGGTGCCCGCCTGACGCAGCACCTCGCCGAAGAAACGCAGCACGCGCAGACCCCACACATTGCGCACGACCTCGCTCGTGAAGCTCGCGATCTCGCCGGCCGCGGCGATCCATTCACGCGGCCACGCCAGCAGCTCAATCATCGCGCGCACCCCTCCTGCGATGTGATGGCCGGGCTGGCGATCACTTGATCACCAAAATGTTCGGGTGGGTGGCGAGCAGAGTCTGCGTGAACACGTAGTTGAACGAGCCGATCCCAAGGAACGAGATCACGACCGCCTGGTTGACCGCCCGGCCCACACCCTCGGCGCCCCCTGACGCGGTCATCCCCTTGTAGCAACAGACGATCGCGATGATCGCTCCGAACAGCGTGGTCTTCAGCACCGACCCCCATAGATCGGTGGATGTGGCGTTCGCGAACAGCGTCGCCCAAAACGGGCCCAGCGGCTGTCCGGTGACGGTCGCGGCGGCGATACCGCCGAAGATGCCAAACAGCAGCGCGTACAGATCGAACAGGGCCGTGATCAGCATCAGCGCCAGAAACCGCGGCACGACCAGATTCTTGACCGGGTCCACGCCCAACACCTGCAATGCGTCCAGCTCCTCGCGAATCTTGCGCGCTCCCAGGTCGGCGGTTATAGCGGTACCAGCAATTCCCGCGAGCACGATCGAAGTGATCAACGGACCGATTTCACGGATCGCCGCGAGCACAAAGAACCCGCCCAACCGATCGGTCGCACCGAAGATGCGCAAGAAGTTCGCCGCCTGCAATCCCGGCGCTCCGTAGTTGATAGCGAAAGTCGTGACCAACAGCGGAAACCACACCATGCGCAGTACAAACAGAAACTGCGACACGAACTCCTCGCCATAGGGATAGGGCGGGCGCGTGGCGGAGGAGATCGTCTTGCACGTCAGGATCATCATGTCCCCGACCTCCTCGAGCGCGTTCCTGGTTGGAAGCAGCGCCCGCTCGAGCATCTGCGGCCCAGCGCTGCTCTCCGTCGATCTTCCCGCCATCTTCGGGCCTCCTCGCGGCCGTGCTCAGCACATTCCCTTTCAGACCTTTACCAAGTATACACTTAGCTGAGGTCAGTAGATCGCTAGGAAGCTATACTTGGTCTGTCCGATGCCGGGCTTCCTCCACATGCAGATGACGCGCCGACAAGCATCGCGCGGCCCCGACGTGATCCACACCGAGCTGGACGTGCTCGCGCCAACCGCAGACCTCGACAAGCCAGCAAGGTGCTCGAGGACTTCACGATCTTCTGGGCCACCGGGACCGGCCCAGCCGCCAAGCGACAGTTCCTCGTCCTCGGCGACGTGTGGCTCGACCACGACCGCGTGGTCGCCGTCCAGCGAACTGCATTGATTGAGACCCAGCCGTTGACTGAAGCTGTTGTAGTCGAGCGCGGAGCTTTCAACTATCGAGCCCAAGATCGCTGAGCTGCAGGATCGCTCTGCGGCGCGCCGCGAGTCGCTCGCGCCGGCCCATGAGCACGTCGAGGAGTTGTCGCAGGAGTTCAATGAAATCCTGCGCCGCTTTACGCTGCCCTGACTTGAGACAGCCGAGGTCGATCGGACCAGCTACCTGCCTCGGGGGAACGGACGCAGTCTACGTGAGCTTTCCTCCGGTGGGATGAAGGCGACGACGAATGTTGCTTACTACCTAGCAATCCTCGTCACAGCACTCCGTGATCGCGAAAACCTGACACCGAACTTCCTGATACTCGACGGTTTCCATAAGGACATGGGAAGGGATGAGAAAGGATCTCGCGCGCAGATCGGATCTATGACTATCTTCGAACGCTCCAGGACGCTCGCAATATTCCAGGAGCACTTGGAGCAGACTTCCAGCTCATCGTCGTAGACAACGACTTGCCTCATCGCTTACGTCAGGCCTTCAACACGATCCATATTGACCCTGATCGCCCACTGATCCGCTTTTCCTAACGCGGCCGTACCAGCCAATGACGGAGACTCCACAGAGTCGGACAGTCAACTAGAGATCTCCGGGCGCTCAGTCGCCGATGACTCGTCGGCCCTTATTTGGCTCCGCGCCCAATCCACGCTCGCCGTCGCCCAGTTCAGAGCCGTCTCACGGCTGACGACGCCCGGCTGGTCGTCGTCGTATCGCAAGCCAGCCGCATAAGGCGTCAGTCCATCGACGCCAGCTAGCTCCTCCGGCAGACTTACTCCCGCCTCCTGACAAAGATCCGCAAGGCCCCCGATGTCGTGAATGAATGGGAAGTCGACATCTCGCGCTGCAAGCACGGCCTTGAGCGACTTCTCGACCGCCTGTTGAGCGTGGAAGCCCATGATCGCGTTCGTGACCGACTCAAGCGGCAACATCGCCCGCGCCGCTGCCTCGTCGTCGGCCGCCCTGCGCAGTAGCTGCTCTGCCAGGTCACGGCCAGTTGCCATCAGGCAGCCAACTCTCGTCCCTCGGCGAGCGCCGCGTGGATCAGGCTCCCTTTGACATCGCGCCAGTCGCGAACTCTCTGCTCGCTCGCGACGATCACGTCGGCTGCGAACAACAGACCGCGCAGCGTCCTACGCAAGCGGACGGACTCCTCGGCCGCGTTCTCCACCTCGGGCTCGATCACGAGGAAGTCGAGGTCGCTGTGCTTGCCAGCCTCGCCTCTTGCGTGTGAGCCGAAGAGGATGACGCGCGTACCCAGAGGGGAAGCGTCATTGAGCCGTCGTCCTGCCTCGTCGATCGTCGCCGCGTCAATCACGCGCTCACCGTAGCGCGATGCGATGCGGATACGCAACCGCGCAAGGGTGCTGCCAAGCGGGCCGCACGAGCGCCGTCACGGTGCTGATTCCCGCTCGACTTGCTTTACGCATGGTTTCGAGCTAGACCTTCGGTCGTCCCGAAACCAAATAGTGGTCGGACGGGTGTTGAGCGCACCGCGCCTTCGGCGTGGACAACGTGCGCGAGATGCTCTGCAACATCGCCTACGCGGGCCACGTCTCAGGACGCCGCAACAAGAGCAAGGCGATCACGGGCTGGCACGAGGCGATCGTGGACGAGGCCCTGTACGACCGCGTGCAGGAGATGCGCCGCCAGCGCGCCCGCACGTTGAAGCCCGGTCGTCCCTCAAACCGCTACCTGCTGAGCGGGATCGCCCGCTGCGAGCGCTGTCAGGGAAAGATGCACGACACCGCTGTCGGGCGCAAGCTCGTGCCCCCACGCTACTACTGCGCCACCCGTCGCGCGGAGCACACATGCGACCAGCCGCTCGTCCACACCGAGGTTGTGGAGGCGCAGCTTGTCGAGTCCATCGCCGACTTCAAGCCCGCTCCCGGGATCTGCGAGGAGATCCTCCGCCGCCTCGCGGGTACCGCCACCACAGATAGCGCCGACACTACCAAGAGGCGCTCCTCCCTCTATGAGCTTGGCGATCTCACCCGCCCCGAGTACATAGCCCGCCGCGACGCAATCAACACCGAGCTTGCCCAGCGCGGTCCCCTGATCGTTCGCCCTATGTCCTTCGCCCTACGTCCCCGAGGGGGCCGGCGCAATCCCGCCCCGTCGACACGCGCCGTGGCCCCCTAGAGCGGCCGGGCGGGGAACCCTAAGCCGACACCGTGGCTAACCGGTCTGCGAGGAGTACGGGCCGGGAGGCGAGCCCAGCTCATCAATGTACGGCGCCAAGAGGAAGCCGGCGCGAATGAAAATCCAGTGGTACTGCTGGAGCGCGCTGCGCAGGGACAGTCCGTCCGAGACGTACTGCGCCACGTCATTGAGCGCGTTGATTACGGCCTGCGTCGTTCTTCTGCTCTTCGGTTAGGTCATTGATCTTTGTCCACATCGCGAACTTGTCGTCCTCACCGCAGGAGATCTCTCTCGACAACAGGCTCGTGTGGACCGGAAAGCGTTGCATCAACCCGGTCCCTCTTGACGACATGACGTTGACGACATACGCTGTGCGGAACTAAAACCTAAATGGAACCGCGACGATATTAGCGCCCCGGCCCTCTGGCACCCGAGAGCGCAAACTCCCGGCACGCCAGCCAAGCTACCAGCGCAGCTTTCTTCGCTTCCTTGCCAGAGCAGTCCTCCAATGACGCCCGATCGGTCTCGCGGGTTACTCGCTCAGGTCGGCAGTGATGTCGTGGTTGTAGACGTAGACGGCCATCCCATCTCCGACGTACGCCTCGGCCAGAGGCCGTCCAAGGCTATTTGGAGGTGCCGTCACCTCGCCTGGAACATTTGGCCGAGTATCTGTAACTAGGAAGGTGCGGACGCCAGGGTGAGCGTCATACCACGTACTTATGATGTTGGCGTAGAACAGGCACAGTCCTGTCGGGGCTGCGCACGGTGCGACCGGATAGACCCTAACTTGCAGACCGGTCTCCCACATAACAGGCGCGGCTTCCCAGTAACCGCTGTATCCGATGCTGGCACCGTGAGCAAGTGTAAAATGCTCAATCGCACCCGCTACCTGCTGGCTCGGACCTAGAGCCCCGGTCTTTACTCCGCCCGCAAGCTCTGTACGTATATTAAGCACACCAAATAGGGATACAGCGATAAGCATTACCGTTCTGGATAGCGGCGTGGTGATAAGAATGCCAAGCAATGCGGCCAGAGCCGTCCACGCGCCTATGAGATACCGGCCATCGCTCGTGTTACCTGAGACTGACGTCAGTGCGAAAACCCCGAGCGTTATCAGCAAGACAAAGCCCCAATAGGCCACAAACAGTTCACGCAAGCCCTCGCTTGGCGGATGAATCTCGGATGACCTGTATATTGAGTTGCGCCAGCTCCACAGAACCCGGAGCACTGCGGCCAGTCCCACCAAGGTGAGCGCGCCGGCAACGAATGTAAGTAGATTCATGCCGCTAGCCGAGGCACCAAAGAAATCCCCGCCACCAAGAGTTGCCAAGGTAGCAATTACATTCTGTAGATTCGTCAAAAGCACTTCGGAGTTCACGAAAGCAACCGGGAAATTCGCGTGAATCACGTGCTGTTCCTGCATGATATTTGTCAAGAACAGGCCGAACAGCACCGAGAGAACTCCTGTCACGAGCGCAAATAGACTCACTGTGCGCCAAGTCCTAGATTTGAACCGCAACCAGCACAAGAGCGGCGCCAGCATGTACGGGCCCAAACCACTGACAAGAAGTAGCTGATCTGTGAGACCAGCGCCAGTAAACACCACGAGAGCAACGCCGACCAGTAGTAGGACGACCCACTTGAGACGTAGATTGAGCGCCATTCGGTAGATGATCAATAGGGCCCCACAGAGCACCCCGACATGAAGTACGATCGCCCCGTGACTCTCAGGTACATAGAGGATGCCGCGTAGTGCTTCACTAGTCGCAAGTAGCGTCAGCCCGCACAGAAGCCCGGCCAACCGTCCCAATGCACGCCATGCACATGCGCTCACCGTGGCAAGGCCGAGTAGTCCAAACAGGAAGGGTGCAGCCTCCCACAGGCTGCGGTAACCTGGAAGTCCAAAGGTCGCGCGCATAAACCACCAAGGCTCGTACCAGGGATGATTGCCAAGGTTCACGATAGAGCCGGCTGGAGCGTGACTCACGAGCGCCGGCAAAACTAGTGCTGAGGCATTGTCGGCGTTGAGATAGACGTTGTGGATGAGCGCATGGGCCTGAGCAATCAGGACCCCAAGGTTCACGCAGGCCACGAGCACGGCAACCCCTACCAGCCACCAATACAACCTTTGCTGACCAAGACGGCCAAGTGATCTGGCGAGGGTCCCCTCGCGGCGAGTAGCTGCCTCCACGCGAGAACGACTCTATCAACAAGTTTGGATGAGACGTATCCTCACGGAGGCTTTAGCAGTGCTAGACCTGCTACTACGTTCGAGCCCGCTCTTGTTCGGGCATACGTCTTGCGATGGGGCCGTCAGGCGCGTGTGGCCCTGGCGAAACAGCTGAGATGCTACTCCACCCTTGGAAGTGGTCGCGTGAGTCGAGCGAGAACAGACCGCGCCGCCCGTCTCGTCAACCGAAGCTTCAGACAAGTGCACAACTCCTTTCGTTTGAGGCAGCTTCTAACCCCAAATTTCCACTGTTTGAGTGAGTCGATTTGTTCCGTAGGTCTTGACGTACCGTGGTACGCCAGATAAACTCGCCCCCGCCGGGATGGAGGCTTGACTTATGCTCCATACATATCACCACCAAATCGAAAGGTGCTGGGATGGCATCGTATTTTGTTGAACCACTCGTCAACAAGAGAATTCAAATACTCGGGATAATGGTTGGGATACTTACCACTATCTGCCTGTTTGCGGCCCCCCGCGCTGATGCGTGTACCGCATACTTTATCGAAGGACAGAACTATCACTGTTATGAGGTCGTGGAATGGGCGAAATCCTATGGCGGTCCGTCCCAAATTGAGTGGGGCTACGCCGCAATCAAGAGTACGCAGATGAACCCACCTCACGAAATCCCAGACCGTTACCAGAACGAGTTGTGGGTGTTCCCAGGAAACGAAGGTGGCGGTCCCTGGATTGAGGTCGGGGATACAATCGGCTATACCGCCATTGGGTGGCGTACGACACCGACGTATTTTTGGGCGGTCCAACCTCCAGGCTACACCTTTCAGGAGTACGACATGCCAAACGGCCCGGCGGTCGGCGAACTGTTCTGGGCATACGCTCGTGCAGCTGGCAATGGAGGTTGGTGCGCAATTATCAATAGCACTCAGCTTGGATGCCAAAACGCATATTCGACTTATGCCGGTGGCGAGGAATCAGGTTTGGAGGCCGGCTCCAATACACCACCCGATACGCTCGTTAACAGCGGATCGACCGCCATGTTCTATCAGGAGCTAAACGGTGTTAATTATCCGAGTGAACCTGCACGTGCGGCTACCCCAACTCCGTTTCCTCCGAAAGTAGCATGGTGCTATATCTACCCTAATCCATATAAAAACGAAATCGCCTTTGGTACAGGCTATGCACCATGCCCCTCCGGAGAGAAAGAAACTAAAAACGAAGCGCCGGGCGCCTTCGTCTCAGGCCCCCTATCAACATCCCTATCTGGCGAAACACCCCTCACCGAATCATCTAAATCGCCCGAACCAGCGGAAGGCTTTGTGAAGCCTACCGGACCAAAGTTGACTACTGACCAAATCAAGTCTATGGTGCACAAAGTCAGCTCCGAAGACAATGAGAATAATCAGGAACCATCGAGTTCGACAGTGTATGCAATGAACCTATCGGAAGCTCAACGTGCGATGGAGTCGGGTATGACTCCATCGGCATCAACCAGCACTGGCATGAGGAACTGGCTCGAAAGTGAAGTATACCTAATTGTACTCAAAGGTCACTTTACGCTAGGCAATGCGCCCATTCCTAAGTCCAGCAAAGAGCCAACGGGTTCAACACTTGTTTTGGCGATAGATGCTCATACAGGAGTAGTCGATGGCGAGGGCGTCGGAAATACAGTTCCAGCCGAAGGCGCTTCGTACAGCGCAAAGCAAGTTCTGGCGTGGTAAACTGAGCAAGAGATGGTTGTTTTGCGGACACGCCATAAGCTAGGGTGGGCGCTGCTCGCCGTCGTCGTGCTAGGCGTGTGCTCGATCTCGCTTTTCCCGGGCACCGGCGTTGCGTACGCGCGCGGGTGCCCGGGGGAGCGAGGAGCACGAGCCGTAATTTCAGGTAGGAATGTCCTCGTCTTTGCTCGGGCCACGTCGTCTGAGGTAAACTACGTCGCGTGCTGGCTCCCAACTAGTCGTAAGACGACGCTTGTCCGCGAGCCATTGAGAAATCATAAATCGCCTTCTAGCGTCGGATTCTCGATCTCGGGCCCGTGGGTGGTGGTAGAGCAAATCGCAAGTGGATCCTGCAATGCGTCCCGAACAGTCCGAAGTCTCAATGTCATAGACGGACGACGAGGGTATACAGTCTCTACGCATACTTGTCGTGTCGGATCGCCTGGTAATCGAGACGCCGAAGGTGATATTGCAGATGGACCCTGGCCGCCAACGATCCTTAATAACGGGCCAGCCCCAAGAGTCCGTCACAAGGCGATCTTGGGTATAGCCATCGCGACTAATGGCAATTTCGCATGGACTGCTACTGGTAATACATATCCCGGCTCCTTTGATCGTGCAAGTTTTGGTGCGGTGGCGTCCGGGCTATTCGTTCCGGCTGGTAATCGACACGACACAAATTTGTCGATAGCCCGACTTCCCAGTTTCCCGGCGCTTCGCATCCACGAAAATATGCTTTCGTGGAATCTTTTTGAAAAGGCGTTTGCTTATACTATGCCCGACCCTGGTAGTCCCATATTGCCTATCACAATCCAGGGAACTCCCAAGGTCCATCCGTTCACACCGAGTCCGGCACTACCAGAATCTAACTAACATATCGCCTTGGCTGACTGACTAACAATTTTCACTCCACTTCCGGAGATTGTTTCACGGTGACTTGGACTGAGCCGCCTTTTCTTAGTAGCGGGGGTAGGATTCGCGAACCTGCGACCTTCGGGTTATGAGATCGCCTGGCGGCCACGCCATCCCGCCATGAGGCGTCGCTATTCACGTAGGCCGGTTTGTCAGTCGCCGGGCACGGCGCTTGGCCAGGATCACCGGGCGCCGCGCGGAAAGCTCATCAGCATCCACCGGCTCGACGGCCGACGGCACCTGCCCTATGCCGCGTGCTTGTATTTCGGCGGGGGTTTGTCCGACATCACGCCGCGAGGGCGAACGACAACAGACCTACTCGAAAGACCGCATCAGGCATAGTTCCCACGCAGCTATTCCGTACGTGGCCATCCGGTTCAAGCCTCAATGATTAGATTCGCCGCCTGTCTCAGCTTCGGCCCGATCTGCTTGAGGAGTTGCGCGTCGGTGTATGCGTCTGATGGCACGGTCACGTCGATGGCCATTGGTTGTTTACCGCCGGGTCGCGAGATGAGGATGGCGATTGATCTTCCGCCAAAGACGAACTCTTCATCGCTAACAGTCGGTGCGCGCGGGTCCACTCCGTCAAGCTCGGTGAGGAGCTTCTGTTGCTCGGTAGTCGAGCGCGGACCCTGTGGCACAAGATGGATCGTCGCGACTCGCGTACGGCGCTCGGCATCGGGCAGACTCGCAAGCATCACCTTGCCCAGCGCCGTACAGTACGCAGGGACATATGCACCCACGCGCAGTTCACGATCGATCACATGCTGACCGCGTCGATGCCCAAAAAAGCGATGGAT
>DATCDV010000012.1:0-2005 GCA_036510495.1 Solirubrobacteraceae bacterium | reverse complement strand
GGTGGAGCAAGGACACAGCGGGCGGGATCCCACGCCATCTCGGCAAGGAACGCCCCGCTGAGCAGTGCCACGAGCGTTGTCTCCTCGTCGAGGACTGGCCGAAGGTGCGCAGGCGCACGAACTGCGCTCAGGACCGATGTGACGCTCACTGGCCGGCTTCTTCGATCGAGCGGGGGACTGCCACCGCGTCGATCGCCCGACGGAGCCGGGCGGGGTCGGGGTGCAGGTAGACCTGGGACGAGGTCATCGAGCGGTGGCCGAGCAGCTCGGCGATCTCGTCGAGGCTCCCGCCGGCGTCGGCGAGGTTGCTGCCGAAGGCGTGGCGCAGCTGGTGCGGAGCAACCGTGACGGAGAGCCCGGCTCGCTTCGAGCATGCCCGCAAGAGGTCGTTGACCGCATCGGGGCGCACCGGCGCACCGAGCGGAGGCCTGAACAGGTTCACGACGAGGAAATCGCTGCCGGCCGCCTCGCGGTGCTCGAGCCGTTCGAACTCATAGGTGTCGAGGGCCCGAACGACGAGCGGATCGAGTGGCACCACGCGCTGGCGACGAGATTTTGCCCACGCCCCATTGGCGTTGTCTCGCCGTTCGACGTGCAGGTGAGAACCGATGATCGCGCAACCGAGCTTCTTTGAGTCGGCGAGCACATGGACATCGCTGCGCCGGAGGCCGCACACCTCGCTGCGCCGGAGCCCGGCCCGGGCCATGAGCAGGATGACGAGTCGATCACGGGCGGAGCGGCAGGCCCGCACCAGCGCCACGATGTCGTTGTCACTCGCCCGGTCGATCCCGGCGTCCGGCTCGTGAAGGCGGTGTCGTGCCCGCAGTCGCCAGGGAATCTGGCCCTCTTCCCGTCTTGCAGCCTCGGGGAGGTCGCGGTCGTCCGCCAGTTCGTAGAGCATCGGCATCAGCCGCCCCGGCGCGCTGCCGGCACTGACCGCGTGGGCGGTGAGGCCACGCACCGCGGTGAGCACCACGTTGATCCGCCGCGCTCCGCGGACGGGCGGGCTGCCGGGCCCGGCCATCACGCGGCCGAACCCGATGGCAGTTGCTTCCCCGGCCAGCTCGCTGTGAGCGTGTGCCAGCCACGTCATGAACAGCCCGAGATGCTCGATCCCGGCATGCCAATGGCGGTCGGTGCGTTCACACCAGCCGAGGAAGAGCGCGATCGCGCCGGCATAGGATTTGGTCGTGAGCTCGGCTCCGTCGCGCCCCAAGCGGAGGTGACGCAAGTAGGCGTCGGCATCCGGGGCGACAGCGAGATCGTCGTCCACCACCGTCCAATAACGCACGCCCGATGGCAGGGACACCTTGAACATCCGCATTCCGCTCCTTCTCTGGCCGAAGGCCGAAAGGAGTAACAGGGCGATGTGACACCACGGCCGCAACACCCCATGAGATGCGGGGCGCGGATCGCTCAGCTCGAGCGTCTATGCAACGTCGCGCAACGTGCCGACGGACCCATGAGAACGATGCACGTGGTTGTAGTGCGCGAAGAACCGCTCGCAAAACACGACGGCGTCTTCGCGTGAGCCGAAGCGCTCGGGGAAGGCCGGGCAGTACTTGAGCGTCTTGAAACCCGCTTCTGAATAGGGGTTGTCGTTGCTCACGTGCGGACGTGAATGCGTCCGCCCGATCTTTAGGTCTGACAACAGTGCAGCGACGGGCTTGGAGGTCATCGAGCTTCCTCGATCCGCGTGGATGGTGAGCCGGTGCGGCGCGATGTGCTGTGAGACGGTCACCTCTTCCAGCCATGCCTTTGCGACCTGGGCGTCTTCTTGGTCGACGACCATCCATCCCGGGCAGTAACGGCTGAAGATGTCGAGCATCACGAACAAGTCGTAATGGACACCACGACGTGGACCCTTCAGCTTGGTCACGTCATAGGACCAGACGCGGTTCGGCTCATCGGCGACGAGCTCGGGAATGGTGCGGGCAG
Organism: Solirubrobacteraceae bacterium; assembly: GCA_036510495.1. Taxonomy (GTDB): domain Bacteria; phylum Actinomycetota; class Thermoleophilia; order Solirubrobacterales; family Solirubrobacteraceae; genus Palsa-744. Next base: position 67 of record DATCDV010000012.1, on the reverse strand, counting down.
GATGGGTTGCCTGGCGGCGTCGTTCTCCACCCTCGCCGTTTGCTCGAAGCAGTCGGTACATCGTCGA
>DATCDV010000011.1:0-2754 GCA_036510495.1 Solirubrobacteraceae bacterium | reverse complement strand
AGCGCGGCGACGATCGCCTCCTGGGCCAGCACGTCGCATTCGGCGAAGCTGTCGGGCCCGTAGCGGTCGCGGGCCGTCTCGTCCAGGCCGCGCAACACGACGCGCCAGGTGTCGGGGTCGCGGGGCATGTGGGAGTAGCGGAAGCCGTCCAGCTCGTTCGTCGCGAGCTTGCGGTCGATCATCTCGGCCACCGGCACCCGCGGGTCTGAGTCCTGAGCGGTCGTGACGTCGCAGAAGGCGCGCAGCGTCGGCTCCTCCAGTGGAGTGAAGAACTGAAGCGGACCGGGCTCCCCCAAACGCCCAGACACCACCCGGCGGGTTGCCTCGTCCCAGTGCTCGGCGTTCTCCAGGACGTCGTAGTCGGGGTAGCGTCCGATCATCTGCGGCGTGGTGCCCCGCCGTTGACGCGGCAGCCACGAGGGGTGCGGCGGCTGCTTGTCGGGCCGCAGGTTCGGCAGGTGACCTGGTGTGCTCAGGTCTAGCGGCTCGGGCACCTGGCTAGTCCTCGCGGCGCAGCAGCGACGCGAGCACGCCCATCGCGCCGACGATCGACATCAGCCCCGGAGCCATGATCGGCGGCCCCATCGGAATGTTGTAGCTCGCCTGGGAGAAGCCGCCAGGGCGGCGTGCCACGCCACGCGCGTGGTAGTACTCGCCGACCAAGCCGTTGAGCATGTAGACACCGGACGCGATCGGCAACGCCGTCTTGGCCCAGCGCTTGCTGTACACACCTCCGATACCCGCGGCGATGACCGGCGGGGTGACGAGGATCGGACTCCACATCATCTTGTTCCCGAAGCTCGCCCGGTAGTGCTCGATGTACACCTCCGCCGTGGTGACGGCGGCCGCGAACGCCGTCAACCCCGATAGGGAGCGCTCAAAACGGCCGTGCTCCACGTTCGATACCCAGCGATCGATGCCGTGACGGGCAGGCTTGACCGGCCGACGGCTGGTGCCGAGGCGCATCTCAGCGCCCTGGAAGGAACTCGTGGACCTTCTCGCGAACGGCCTCCACAGCGCCGGGCAGTCCGCCTTCGGGATCGGCGAGGATCGACTTGGCGAACCCCTCGGCCTGTTCGAAGGTGATGTGCGGCGGCAGCGGCGCCTCGTTGGGGTCGGTGAGCGCGCTGATGATCACCGGACGATCCGCTGAAAGCGCCTCACGCCAGGCATCCTCGATCTCGCTCGACTTGCTGACCTTGATGCCGTGCAGCCCGATCAGCTGCGCCCAGGCGGCGTAGTCGACGTAGGGGATCTCCTGCGACGCCTTGAACTCGGGGTCGCCCTCCATCACCCGCTGCTCCCAGGTGACCTGGTTGAGATCCTCATTCGTGAGCACCAACACCACCATCCGCGGGTCCGCCCAGGTCTTGTAGTACTTCGCCGCGGTCAGCATCTCGGCCATGCCACCCATCTGCATCGCGCCATCGCCGACCATCGCGATCGACACCCGGTCGGGGTAGGCGAACTTCGCCGCGATCGCATACGGCACTCCCGGAACCATCGTCGCGAGGTTGCCCGAGAGCATCGCCTTCATTCCACGGCGAATCCTGATCTGCCGCGCGTACCAGTTGGCAGCTGAGCCAGAGTCGCTTGAGAGGATCGCGTTCTCGGGCAGCTGGCGCGAGAGCGCCGAGAAGAGGCCCTGCGGGCGGATGCGTCCGTCGCGATCGACGGGCTCGCCCTGTTCGTCCATCAGCCGCCACCAGTCAACGACGTTCTCCTTGATCTCCTCCTGCCAGGAGCGATCCTCCTTGCGCGCCAGCAACGGCAGGAGCTCCGCAAGGCTTTCCTTGCTGTCTCCTTCCAGGGCGAGGTTCATCGGATAGCGGATGCTGAGCATCCGACCCAGCAGATCGATCTGCACGGCTTTGACCTGCCCCTCCTTCGGCAAGAACTCGGAGTAAGGGAAGCTCGAGCCGACCATCAGCAGCGTGTCGGCGCCCTGCATCATGTCCCAGCTCGGCTTCGTGCCCAAAAGGCCGATGCTGCCGGTGCAGAACGGCACATCATCCGGAACCGCTGCCTTACCCAGCAGCGCCTTGGCGACCCCAGCCCCAAGCGCATCGGCCACGGCGACCACCTCGTCGGTGGCGTGCAGCGCACCCTGCCCGACGAGCATCGCGACCCTCTCCCCAGCGTTCAGGATGTCGGCCGCTTGCTGCAACTGCTCCTTCGCGGGAATCCTTCGGCCGGGCCAGTAGCCGACCCCGGAGTGCACGGTGTGGGTCTTGTGCGGCTGGGACTCCACCGCTTCCATGTCCTGCACGTCAGCCGGCACGATCACGCACGTCACGGTTCGCTCGGTCTGGGCGATCCGCATCGCCCGATCGATCAGATGTCGAATCGTCGAGGGCTCATTCGCCTGCTCACAAAACGCTGAGGCGACATCGCTGTAGAGCTGCAAAAGCTTCACCTCCTGCTGAAAATCCCCGCCGATCGCGCGCACGAACGTCTGACCGACGATCGCCACGACCGGCTGATGGTCGAGCTTGGCGTCATACAGGCCGTTGAGCAGATGGATCGCCCCGGGCCCCGATGTCGCCATGCACACCCCAACATCGCCCGTGAACTTCGCGTGTCCGCAGGCCATGAACGCAGCCATCTCCTCGTGGCGTGTCTGGACGAAGCGCAGCTGCTCCTGGTGGCGGCGCAGTGCCCCCAGGATACCGTTGATGCCATCCCCGGGGAACCCATAGATCGTGCTCACGTCCCACTCGATCAGCCGCTCACACAGGTTGTCCGCTGCGGTCT
>DATCDV010000010.1:0-33731 GCA_036510495.1 Solirubrobacteraceae bacterium | reverse complement strand
CCCAAAGCCGCGCCTACATACAACGCAAGATCACCGAAGGAAAGACCAAACGAGAGGCCATGCGATCCCTCAAGCGACACCTCTCCCGCCACCTCTACAACCAACTCGCAAAAACGCCCTTGACAACATAGAAGCATCCAGCCAATTTTCGAATGCCGTCCAGCGGTGTCCGCCCCGTCCCTGTCGCGCGCAACGGCAGCTCATTAGACCTCGCATCCTCGGAAGAAGAACGACGTCCGTTCGAGTCAGGATCGCCGTCGTCTTCACAACGCCGCACCGCTCAAAAGCTCTCGTTGCAGACCAGATGCACAAGCGTGCCAGTGCTGTGTAATCGCTGTGACGAAGTCGGTGGCCGTTTGGTGGCGCTCACGGTCATCACTTCATGTGATGACCGCAGCGAGCATCCCCGCGGCCCGGGGTGGCGACTACGCCCGCTACCTGGAGGGCAAGACCGTCGCACCGGAGCGCGGGGACTACTACCTCACCCCCGATGGGGAGATGACGCAGGCCTCCGGGCGATGGCTCGCGAACCCGCAGACCCTCGAACGGCTCGGCGTCCAGGCCAACGGTCCCGCGGATGGCGAGGATTTCGTCTCGTTGATGGAGGGTCGCCATCCACAGAGCGAAAGGTGGCTGAGGCGCGCGGGTGCCGACGGCGGTCGCGGCGGCGGGATCGACAGCGTGTTCAGCGCCCCCAAGTCCGTATCGGTCGCCTGGGCGCTTGCCGACCCGTGGCAGCGCGAGCAGATCGAGAACGCACACGCCAACGCCGTCGAGCAGACCGTCGGGTACATGCGCGAGCACGTACCTGTCGTCCGTCGTCGCTACGGCGCCGGAGTGGTCGAGGAGCCCGCGAAGGATCTGATCGCGGTGGAGTACCGCCACACGACCGCTCGCGGTGTCTCGGGCGCCAGCGCACCCGACCCGCAACTGCACAGTCACGTCGTCATCACGAGCGCGATCCGCGAGGACGATCGGATCGTCGCCGTCGCATCCCGCCCCGTGTTCCGCGCCGCCGGGGAGCTCGGCGCGTTCTACCGCTCCGTGCTCGCGGAAGAACTCGCCCGGGAGGGCTACCGGATCGAGCAGGGCACCGGCCGAGACGGCAAGTACTTCGAGATCGCGGGCGTACCCGAGGAGCTGCGTGAGGCGTTCTCCGGCCGCTCGCGGGAGGTCGCGCGCGCCGCCGACAGGTTCCGTGCCCGCTACGGCAGGGCGCCTGAACGGGGCGAGCTGCGAAACCTCGCGCTCGAGAACCGCCGCGCCAAGCAGCTCGCCACGCGGTCGGACCTCGAGAGCGCGTGGCGAGAGACCGCAAGCCGATACGACTTCGGTCCCGACGAGGCCCTGAGACTCCTCGCCGGCGATCATCCACCCAACACTCTCAGCCCGGTCGAGGACCGGATCGAGGAGCGGCTAACCGAACGTCACGCCGTCTTCGACGCACGCGAGCTGCGCACAGTCGCGTTGGAGCAGACCGCCGGGGAGCTTGCACCCCACCAAGCGCTCCAAATCGCCGACGGCATGGTCAGCGACCGGCGAATCCTCACCCTCGAAGGAGGCCGGATGACGACGCGTGCAATCCGCGCCCAAGAGCAGGCAATCGAACGACGCACTACCAGCCTCGCCCGACCCGCCGGACGAGACGTCGGGCATCAGGCGAGAACGAGCGCCGCACACGAGGTCGCAGAGCACATCGGCAGCCCGCTCACCGCCGAGCAAGCAAGAGCACTGCACGTCCTGACGGGACCAGAGCGCGCCGCGGCGCTCGTCGGCCCCGCCGGCACCGGAAAGGGCGTCGTTATCCACGCAACCGCGCGTGCAGAGCAGTTGGCCGAACATGAAACTCTCGGGATCGCCGTATCCGGGTCCACCGCCGAGCGACTGGGTGCCGACAGTCCAGCACTCCAAGGACAAACCCTCACGCTTGACGCGCTCATCGCGCGAGCGAACACGGGCAGCATCCACGTCGGTCCCGACACGACCGTGATCCTCGACGAGGCAGGCATGGCCGACCACAAGCGCCTCGATGCGCTGACGGGGCTGGTGGAGCGGACGGGCGCGAAGCTGATAGCCGTCGGCGATGGCAAGCAGCTCCCCTCGATCGGACCGGGAGGCATGTTCGACCGGCTCACCCAGCACGCGCCCACGGTCGAACTGGAGACCATCCACCGCACCAAGGACCCCGAGGAGCAGAGAGCGTGGCAAGCCCTTCGGGCCGGCGAACCCGAGCGCGCGATGGCCCACTACCAGGCCCGCGGCCGACTCCACCTGGCAGACACACGCGACCAGGCAGCCGAGAACGCTGTCCAAACCTGGGCGCAGCTCACCGAACACCACGACATCCGCCAAGTCGCCCTGATCGCCGACGCATCCAACACCGAGATCGACCGGCTCAACGCCCGCGCACAACACCTCCGCGTCCAACGTGGCGAACTCGGCCCCGACGAACTCCCCCTCGGGAGCGTCAACTACGGACTACGCCAAGGCGATCACGTCGCGTTCATCGCCCAGCATCGGCCGCTCGGACAAGCGCGTGTCGAGAACGGCACCCGCGGCGAGGTCACGAACATCAGCCGCGATCGAACCGTCACGCTCGCCCTGGACGGCTCCGGCCGCACACACCGGCTCGCCGGCGAGGACGTCGAGTCCCTCCGACTCGCCTACGCCCAACACGTCTACCGCCAACAGGGCGCGACCGTCGATCGCTCGGTCGTACTCACCGGTGGCTGGCAGACCAGCAAGGAGACCGCGTACGTCCAGGCCACCCGCGCCCGCCACGGCACCGACTGGCACCTCGCACGCGACCAGCTCGGCGAAGAAGGACAAGACCCCGACCGGATCACGCGCCTCGCCCGGCGCATGAGCAACAGCCGACTACAAGCTCCATCCATCGACTACCGCGAGCTACCCAACGCTGCCTGGCACCACACTCGCGACCCGCTACGCCTGCGGCGCCTGCTCCCCGATACGAGCTGGCTGGTACGAGCTCCGAAGCATGACGCACCAGATCGCGCCGCCGAGCGTGGGCGCTGACTGTATTCAGAACACATCCACCCGCAGAACCTGTGACCACTTCACAGCTATCGAACACACCAAACAAACTGAGGCCAGCGCACCGTCAACCCCCCAATTCAAGCTACCGTCTCGGTGGCAAAGATCCGCAGGATTTCGGTGCTCGGATATTCGGATAGGGATACGAGCTTATTAGCCAGGGCGACCGGCAGAAGGGCGTTGTCATACATCGAGCACCGTAGACGGGCGATGACGGCAAGCATGTCGAAAAGGTTCGAAAAATCCTCGACCGCTGGGGCAGCATGGAGATCCCCAGCCGGTACCGAGGCTACATATAGATTGCCATCCGGGGCCTTAAAAATCAGCTTGTTACCCCAATATGTCGTTCTACCGTAAACGTCAGGCGATTGGTTCCCCGGCATGATGTAGTGCTTGATGTAGTCATCGGTAAGCAGCAACGCATGGCCGGGTGGAATGCGATCCTCAATTTGCTGTGCGTGCTCCACGAACGGCCCAGACTTCTCCAAGCCAACCAAGTTGAGGACAGACCCGGACGCCCGACTAGCCATCAAATGCATGCTCAACGACCGCAGCGGACGCACTAGCCCCGAAATTACTCCGAAGGTAGCTAGCGGGCCGTCCTTGATGAAAGCGGTAGTGCGCAGTTGCTCGGCCCCGTAATGCTGCACAATCTGACGGATGACATCGATGAGTACAAGCGTCTCAAGAGCAGAAAGGACGTAGGAGCTGACCGCGCCAGCGCCGGACTCGTCATCGATGCGCTCGTGCAGGCGCAGTACATCCACCAGCCATACTGGCTTCCCACAAGAAGGGCAAGCGTGTTCGTCGGGATCGGTGGGCCGGAATACCAGCGGCGCATGACCGCAGCCATATGGACACGACGGGACATGCCACTCCGACGGTCCGGTCGAGTGGAACTGCTCGAAAACGAGCCAGCGCAGCGTGTCCTGCAAGCGTGTCCCGACACGCTCTTCACACAAGAACTCGTGGAGCGCGCTACGTACTGAGCTGGCCAGGTCGCGGCCGTCGAGGCTGACGTTGGCAGTCGGCAGCACGAGGCTGTGGCGGCTAATTTTCTTTAGCTTTGTCATATCCGCCGGGTCGATCGTCGGCTGCTCGGCAAGGCGATCGAGGTCCCGCAGGCTGAACAGAAGTGGGCCGGTGACGAAAAACGTGATTGCGGCCGCCGGATACTGCGGCCGTACGGGGGCTTCTGACAACGAACCGTCGACGGCAACGACATAATTGATGTGCTCGGGCATCTCGTCGGGCACCGCGATCAGCGACTGCGCGATCTCATCCGGCGACGACGGTGCCGGCAAAGTGCATCGCGCGAGCATCGCCTGGACCGCCGGGTTGTTGATGATTTGCGCATGCGAGATCTTGCTCGCGCGCTCGAAAGGCTTGCGCCCTGACGAGTTGTAGGCCATTTCACGCCCCGTCGTGGGCAACTCCGTTTGTTTCAGGAGCAGCTCCGCCCGGGCCAGCCGCAGCGGCAACCCGGAATGGAACCTGGAACCGGTCGACCTGGATCGGGACGATGAAAGTGTTCGAATCCGTCTTCAGTCGAATAAAACCCTTATCGTTCGTGCGCCGTAGACTATCAGTAAAGTCACCGAAATCGTAGTACTTCTCGACCTCACGCAGCTCCTCTCGGTTATTAAGATGCGAGACAAACCAGTTCTGCGTGTTCTTGAGGATGCTCGCTGAGATCGAACTGACCTCCTGAGTGGCGTAGACGAGGCCCAATCGCAACTTCTGACCCTCCTTGGCCAACCGGTTGTAGATAAGAGTGAGGTCGGTCTCGTTCCGCCGAGGAAAAAGATTATGGGCCTCCTCGAAGTACATTTGTACAAAGTTGGCCGCCTCGTTGCTAACGAAACGGCGCATCGCATCATCGAAGATGGCCCCGCACAGACCGTCGGTGAATGTGCGCTGCACGCGCGGATTACCCTGTGACAAGTCGACAATGACGATGCCTCCAACTCGCAACTCGTTGACGATGTCACGCTCAAAGGACTCCCCAACGCTAGGCGTGTGCAGCCCGCGATGAGGCGCCAGCTTGCGGAAGCCGAGCTCGTTTGCGCCCTGCCCTGGCTGGGCTCGTCGCGTGAGGAACTGCATAAGCGTCTTGAGGTCCTCATCGGCCCACTCACGGCCACCGTGACTAGCCTTGTACTCCGCAAACGGGTCTTTGTCGTAATTCTCCCAGACCGCACTGAACCAGGCAGCCGCATCATCGAGGCTGATCCCGTTGTGTGGGTCGACATCGCCAAGGCCCGCAATGCCGCTTTTTCGAATGTCATTGCTGGACTGAAAGCGAACCGTGGAACCGTTACCGGCGCTGAAACCAGCAGCATGCAGGCATGCGCGGTAGCATGCAACCCGTCGCTCGTAGCGAGTCGTGGCGCTGTGGTCCTGAGCATCTGGCACCTCCCAAACGATGGCGCGGAAGGCACGCGTGTAGCCGGCGGTGTCGTCGCTCAGTAGACTCGCCAGCAGACTGTGCCCCTCAGCAATCGAGCGGTGGAAGTTGAGCTTCATCGTGCGGAAGCCCGGCTTCGCTTGAACGCTGTATCGGGTGGCGTCCTCGTATTGCTCGAAGATCGCAGTGCCGTCATCCTGCTGGTTTGCGTTGGCGTACTCGCCGTTGATGTCAAAAATGATCTGTCCGATTGGCTGCACGGCCTGGCCGTCGAGCGTGGCACTGCCACCGGCGATCAACTCTCGCGTCGCTTGCACGATCTTCTTCACGGAATTAGACTTGCCCGTACGCGTCATTCCGAACAACGCTGTGCGCTTACCCAGGAAGTCGTAGGTTGAGACGAAAACGGGCACTTCGGGCTCAGCCGCAGCCAAACGCCGAGACGCGCTGTAGCGCACGCTTCCGATTCGGATGTTGCCGGTACCACTGACAACGCCGCCCTCGCGAAAGTTGACGATGTACTCAAGCAAGCGAGGCGAAGGCTTCACACACAGGTAATTGTGCGGCGACTCGAAGTTCTCGATGTCGCCACCGAAAAGTACGGTGTTGCCTTCGCGGTAGAATGTGCCAAGCACGCGACACTCAAGCCCCGAGAACTGGAACTCGGAGCGAGTGTACTGGTCCAGGGAACTATCTCCCTCCTTATAGTAATCAACCATCGCCGCCACGATGTCGGAGTCGCTGGGCAAAGGGGTCGGTGCTAGAACACGAACAAGAACTGCCTCGTCAACATCGTCGGCTGCGTTTGCGTAGCTGCACAACAAAAATGTCCCGGCAGGTACACCGTGAGCTTGACGCTTCCAGTGGTCGTTACTCAGTAGCCGCAGCGTGTCGAAGTCGAGGTAGAAAGGCCGACCGACCATCGGTGACTCCTCTGGCTTGCGCATCTCGGCGAACAGATCGACGTTGGCCAATTGGGCATACTGCTCGATGAACGACACTAAATCTCCTATGGTGAGAACGACGACGATTTCCACCGTATCGGCGACAACGGCGGCAGTGGCTGGGGCCGACGCGACAGCAACAACACACGATCGATCTTGGTAGCTCGACCGGGTTGGTTCTTCCAGATACGACTGACCTTGTGCTTGGTCGGTAGACGATCGACAATCGTTCCGTGACAGTGCCAGCCGCCCGGAATGGCGACCCTGTCAGCGACAGCTCCGGCGAGGTTGAGCTGCTCGTTGCCGCGCCGTACGTCGCCTATTACGAGCGCCACAAACGCGTCTGCGTCTAGCGCATCCCCAAGCCGCCCGAGCACGTCAGTCATGAACTGCAAGTACCGCGTCAGGGAACTTGTGGTGCTGAGCGTGGCATCAACTTGCTTGGCGTCCTCGCCCAAGAACCAAAGACGAACCCAATTGTACTTGCCGTACTGGATCACCTCAAGATACGGCGGCGAGGTCAGCACTAGCCGAGGACGTTCTTCGCCGAGCGCTAGCGGTTGTGTGGCGTCCTGGCGCCACGCTCGTCCAGCGTCGTGCGTCTTCGACGGGAGTTGCATGCGGTCGACGCGCGCACCAAGCATGGCAAAGACATCGCACTCAGGAGCCACAAGGCCATGCTTGGCGATGTAATGCTCGACATAGATGGGGGCCATTGCGAATGTATTGGGCATGCTGATCGAAAAGCCGCGCGTCGCGCCGTTGCGCGAGTGGTTGGCATGCAGCATCCCGAGCACCATCGCACGCAGCAGCGTGTCAGCCGGCCCGCGTCCAAGTGCGCGTCGCAGATGCATCAGTTGGCGCAACGTCCCGTCCGTGTAGAGCATCCGGATCATCGGCGGAACCTCATCTAGATCCTCAGCGCCTGCGACATAGGCTTGGCGGAGTTCGCGCAGCCGACGGTGGACGCGCACGCTCGACGGGATCTGGACCTTGGCCGCGGCGAGTGCTTCCGCCAAGGGGTTAGCGTCTGACAGGAGGGCTCGGCGACCGGTGAGCGCCGCCTCAAGACCGACCGTGCCGCGCCCGCAAAATGGGTCGTAGACCGTATCGCCGGGCCGAGTGAGCCACTTTACAAAGACGTGCGCGAGCTGCGGCGGGAACATCGCAAAGTAGGAGCACACGGCGTGCAGCGGGTGCCCCCAGCGCCGCGGAGCGCGATGCCAGCGATCCGGCAAACGCCGTAGGTTCGGATGGGATGCGGCCACGCTCACATCGACACCGTATCTGTCCGATCGGTTCTTTCGAACCAGGGCGACGAGTGCCCGTCAGAACGATGCTCGGTTCAGGGTGTTTGCACTTCTGTTCGCACCCCGGCTCGCTTGACCCTCTCCGCAAGACCCCAGAAAGCACGAAACCCGCTCAATTGAGCGGGTTTCGTTGAATAGCGGGGGCGGGATTCGAACCCGCGACCTTCGGGTTATGAGCCCGACGAGCTACCAGACTGCTCCACCCCGCGTCGCACGTCATGTTCTAGCAAAAAGCGTCCCCAGTCAGAAGTCCTGGGCGCCCAATCGCGCCAACCACCCGGCTTGCGACGCCCCCAGGCATCGCCCGATCGAAACAAACTGCGGGCCCCCACAAGCCGCGGGCCTATCCACTCCTTCCCCGCTCGCGCGGGACAAGCCAAATCGCGGCACACCCCCACAAGCGCGCGTTGCCTCTACGATCCCCGCCTAATGCGCACAGCCGCGGTTGATATAGGCACTAACTCCACGCGCCTGCTCGTAGCGGACGTGAACCAGGCGACTGGCGCCATTGATGAACTGCACCGCGAGTCGCAGGTGACGCGCCTCGGCGACAAGGTAGACGCGGGCGGCAGCCTCTCTGAGGAGGCGATGGGGCGCGTGCTGGCCACGCTCGGCGACTATCGCACCACGATGGACCGATACAAGTGCGAGGCGAACCTGGCGGTGCTCACCTCAGCGGTGCGGGACGCGTCTAACGGCGCCGAGTTCACGCAGCGGGTGCGCTCGGAGTTCGGCCTCGACGCGCGGGTGCTCTCAGGCGACGAAGAGGCGCAGCTGACGTTTCTCGGCGCCATGAGCGACCGCGACGGCGGCTCGTCGGATCCGACCGTGGTGATCGATATCGGCGGGGGATCCACCGAGTTCATTCTCGGCACCAACCACACCGCCAGCTTTCATGTGTCGGTGCAGGCGGGGGTGTTGCGCATGAGCGAGCGCCACATCCACAGCGATCCGCCGGCTCCGACTGAGCTGCAGGACCTGGCCGCCGACACGCGCGCGATCTTCCTCGACGGGCTCCCCGTGGAGCAGCGTTCCGCGGTGGGACGTGCCATCGCGGTGGCCGGCACCGCCACTTCGGCTGCCGCGATCGACCAGGAGCTCGACCCGTATGACCCCGAGCAGGTGCACGGCTACACACTGCTGCTCGCCACGGTGCAGCTGCTGATCGCGCGCCTGGCCGACATGACGGAAGCGCAGCGCCGCGAAGTGGTGGGGTTGCACCCGGATCGGGCACCCACGATCGTGGCGGGGATGATCTTGCTCGAGGAGGCGATGCGCGCGTTCGACCTCGATCACGTGGAGGTCTCCGAGCACGACATCCTCCGCGGCAGCACGCTGCGCCTTGCGGGGCTCGGCTGAGTAGGAGCGCGCTGCGTCGCGTGCGATAGATGCCGCGGAGCAGGAATGGAAGTCGATTCGAGCGGCCTGCTGGGTACCCATGCGAGAGTGGCACCTGGACACTCGTTCGAGTGGATCTGCCCCGATTGATCCGTTTGGGAGGTTTTGCCGAAGAAGGCGGTAATCGGCCGTGGAGGCATGGGGTTCTGCCGCGTCCCTCCACAACCGGTCCATAGGCCCGAGCAATCGCCGAGCAATCGGCGTTTCCGCTACCCGGGCCGTCCTACCTGGTCTCGAGGCATGCACCCCTGCCTTTGTCTCGATGCCAAGCCCCCTGAGGAAGCCGTCCTACCCGGGCGGCTTCCTCGCGTTCAGCGCGGTCCCGTCAGAGGAGACCTACAGATACGCGGGTCAATCGGCTCAACCACATCCGCACGGACCGATCAGACTGATCACACAAGCGACGTGTGTTCAGGCGAGGTTCGACTTGCGCGGGTAGGCGATGCTCGGATCGGTGAGCACGTTCACGAGCGCCGGCTTGCCCGACTCGAACGCGCGCTCGAGTGCGGGCACGACGTCCTGCGGTCGCTCGACGAGCTCGCCGTAGCCTCCGAGCGCTTCCACCACCTGATCGTAGCGTGTGGCGGGACGCAGATCCGCCGCCACGGAGTAGCCGTAAAGGAACTCCATGGGGTGCTTCTCCAAGGCCCAGATGCCGTTGTTGCCCATCACCCCCACCACGTTGACCCCGTGGCGCGCGAGCGTGTCGAACTCCATCCCGGAGAACCCGAAGGCCCCGTCACCGAGCAGCAGCACAACCTGACGCTCGGGATGGGCGAGCTTCGCGGCAAGCGCATACCCGGGTCCCGTGCCCAGGCACCCGAACGGACCGGGATCAAGCCAGCAACCGGGCGCGTAGCTGTCGATGACGCGTCCCGCATAGGACACGAAGTCGCCGCCGTCGCCGATCACAATGGCATCGCGGTCGAGCACCTTGGCGAGCTCCGCGTACAGCCGCATGGGGTGAAGCGGGGCGCGCGCATCGGAGAGCTCGGCGCGCTCAGCCTCTCGCTTGTGCGTCTCCTGACCCCTGAGGCTTGCCACCCACGAGTCGCTGGCAAGCGCTTTGCCACCGGCCGCGGCACACAGATCGCCGAGCGTGGGCGCGAGCTCGCCGTAGAGCTCCACCGCCGGCTCGCGTGGATGAGGGCGCTCGGGCTCGGCCACGTCGATGGCGACGATCGCCGTGTCCGTGCCGAACGAGCCGCCGAAGCCGAGCCGGAAATCCATGGGCACGCCAATCACCAGCGCCACGTCAGCGTCTTTGAGAGCTTGCGAGCGAGTACGTGAGAAAAACAGTTCGTGGTCGGCGGGCACGCACCCACGCGCGAGACCGTTGAGGAAGACCGGGATGCGCAGCGTCTCGGCGAGCTCCATCAATGCACGCTCCCCATGGCCCCAGTAGAGGTCCGTGCCCGCCATCACAACGGGTCGCTCAGCCTCGCGCAGAAGGGTTGCGGCCCGCTGGAGCGCCCCAGGATCGACCCCCGGGTTGCTCTGTCCGCGCTGTTGTGGCGGCGAGTCAGGCTCGGGGGCGCTCATGAACACATAGTCGAGCGGGAAGTCAAGGAACGTGGGTCCACCGTGAGCGGCCATCGCAGTCGCCAGCGCCTCGTCCACCAAGCCCGGGATCTCCGCCGTGCTCTGCGCAGTGGTGGCGAGCTTGCACAGAGGACGCACGAACGGCACGTGGTCGATCTCCTGCAACGATCCTTGACCCCAGCGCATCGTGGGCGCCCTACCGCCGAGCACGAGCATCGGTGTGTGGTTGGCTTGGGCGCTCGCCATAGCGCTCATGCCGTTGGTCACGCCCGGCCCCGCGGTGAGAGCGCACACGCCCGGCTCGCGCGTGACCTTCGCCCAACCCTCCGCGGCAAACGCCGCGGTTTGCTCGTGGCGAACGTCCACGATCTCGATGCCCTCCTCGCGGCAGCCATCGTAAATCGAGAAGAGGTGGCCGCCGGAGAGCGTGAACAGCTTGCTCACGCCGTGCGCCTTCAGGCGACGGGCGATAAGCCGGCCGCCGTGCAGCTCCTGGGCCTGATCGGTGCTCTCCTGCGTGCTCTGCGTGGACATCGCGCCCGCGACTCTACTTGAGCGCGACATGCCCGGGGTGGGACTCGAACCCACACGCCCTTGCGGACTATCGATTTTAAGTCGACGGCGTCTTCCAATTCCGCCACCCGGGCGAGTATTGGCACTTTAGTCCAGTAGATAGCGCCCATGTCTGGACTAGACGACAAGCAGACGCCATGCTGCGTCGGTTCTGGCCTCGCGCGACCCCTTGTTAAGAGCCCATGTGGCTGGCGCCCCATTTGCCGATCTCACCTTGTCGCTTGCTTCATGCAAGAACCTGGTGGGGGAGTCTCGGGCATACTTCGTGCTGCCTATGCGCCGTGCGAGCGCACGCCCCAACGTTTATCCGCGGTTTCGGGTGGGCAGCGACACTTCATGAAGACCGCAACTAGCCCGTTGCTAGCGTGTCTGTAGGAGTGAGAGCAGCGAAAGGATCGCCGTGGAGGTCTCAGCACTAAAAGCACCAGCAGCGCCCGGCCTGAGAAGCCCCTCAGCCCTGCTGCGCCTACAGTCGGACGAGCGCCTGATAGCGCTCATCCGCCGCGGCCAACATGCAGCGTTTGAGACGCTCTTCTCGCGCTACCAGTCGCGCCTGCTCGCATTCTGCCGCCATATGCTCGGCTCGAAGGAGGACGCCGAGGACGTGCTCCAAGAGGTATTCGCGGCTGCCTTCAACGCGATCCTGGCGGACGAGCGCGATATCAACGTGCGTCCATGGCTGTATCGCATCGCGCGCAATCGTTCGCTCAACCATCTGCGCCGCGCAAGCGCCATAGGGGTGGACTCGATGGATGTGCACTACGCCGAGAACGGTGTATCCACCGCCGACAAGGTGATGCGCCGCGAGAGCTTCCGCCAGCTGATCGGCGATGTACAGCAGCTCCCAGAGACACAGCGCACCGCGCTGCTCCTGCGCGAGATCGATGCGCTCTCCTACGAGCAGATCTCAGATGCCATGGAGACCACGGTTCCCGCAGTGAAGTCGTTGCTCGTGCGCGCTCGCATCTCGCTCGCCGAGGCGGCCGAGGCGCGCAAGCTGAGCTGCGACGAAGCCAGGCTTGAGCTCGGAGAAGTGGCCGAGGGGTTGCTCAAGCAGAGCCCCGCAGTACGCCGCCATGTGCGCGATTGCGAGCGTTGCCGGATGTTTCGCAAGCAGCTCAAGGACAACAACGTGGCGCTCGCCGCGATGCTTCCAGTGGGACCGTTGCTGCTGCTCAAGAAGTTTGTGCTCACAAAGCTCGGGTCAAGCGCCGGCGCCGGGGGAGCCCATGTGGCTGGCGCCGGCGGGGCGGGCGCGGCGGCTGGCGCCGGAGCAGCCGGGGGCGCAAGCGCCACCAGTGGCTTCGTGACGGCGGGCGTCGGTGCTCTGGCGACCAAGGCGGTTGCGGGGCTCGCCGTGGCGGCGATCGTCACAGCGGGCACCGTCGAGGCCGATGGTGTCAGCAGCCGTCACCATCGCCATCATCATGTCGTGGCCACGGCTTCGATCCTCGGCGCAACTCATGCCAGTGAACCGGTCATCACGCACACGAGCGCCCAGCCGCTGACCACCTCCTCAAGCGACCCCGCGGGAGTGCCCGCAGCGAACACCGCTCAGCATCATGTCGTCAAGAAGACGAAGGCCTCCCATCCAAAGAGCGCTCCGACGACGACCGCGGCTGTCATTCCCACGACGCCGAGCTCGCCCGCCGTACCGCTGCCGGCAGCCGCGCCCAAGCCCCCCGCAGCGCCAGTGACCGAGGTCACCACCGACTCGACCCAGCTTCCCAGCGCACAGACGCCGAGCGCCCCGGCGGCGACAACCACGGTCACGACGACGACTTCCGAACCTACCCAGGCTCCCGAAACGACAACGACGGAAACAACGGAAACTACACCCGCCCCGTCGCCCGTCCCGACCGCGCCCACGACACCTCCTCCCACACCAACTTCGGAAGGCACAGGCACCCCGGGAACGATCGTGGGCGATACCCCCCAGCCCTCCACACCGGCTTCGGGTAACGATCCGGCCTCTACGGACGGGGCGCAGATCACAGGTGACGCACAGGTCTCCGAGCCCACGCCGGCTCAGTAGCTCGACCGATTCAGTAGTTACCCGGCCAAGCTGAGCATCCGCATTCGACAAGGCGACTGACCTCGGGCAGAGCGCTCGAGCCGCCTGCGGTACGCGCGAGGCGCCTACCCGAACGCGAACGTCTTCAGTGGCGTTTCGAGCACTCCAGAGCTCGCCACGGGCTTTGACACGCTCGCCGGTTCATTGCTGAGCATCTCGATGACGACTCCTTCGCGAGCATCGTGACGGCTGGGCAGCAGCATGACGTCGCGCCCATATACCTTGCTGGCGTTGACGAACGCGCTGTAGAGCACCTCATAACCAGCCAGCGTTGAGCTAATGCGGGTCTTGCCCTCGCCTTCAAGCCTGAATCCCGAGAAGCGCTCGGCAAGCGTGCGCGTGTAACCAGTCGCAGCCAGGGGCAATTCGCCCGTAACGCTGCCTTCATAGCGCCCAACCACCAGCGGGGCCACAGCATAGGAATCCACAAGCCGTCCGCCTGCGCTGCGCGCCACCTTCACGTAGCCGCCGGGATTTGGGGTGGTCTTGTACAGGCCTTTGTACTCGAAGCTGAAGGGCACGGGTCCTCCGTGCGAGTAGCTTGCGTCGAGCAGCGTGAGTACCACCGCGACGGCAAGCGCCAACAAGGCGATGACGGCCACCCTCGCGAACCAGCGCGCCAATGAGGTAGCCGAGCGCCAGCGCGGCTCGAGCAGCTTCCCGAGGGTGGGGCCATATTGCGGCTTCAGGGGCACAGACGCCATCGCAGATCAGGTCCCTACTCGCCGATCGAGAACAGCGCCTCCAGGTCATGCCTGGAGAACGCGGCGAACGCGACCATCGTTTGCGTGCGACCCACCCCGGAGAGCTTGCCGATCCCCTCGGTGACGACCTCCGCGAGCTGCTCATGGTCGGGGACGCGCACGATCGCAATGAAGTCCCACTGCCCGGTCACCGAATAGGCCTCCGCCACACCGTCGACGTCCGCGAGCTCACCGCCGAGCGTCGTCAGAGCGTCGCGCTCGGCCTCGATTAGGACCACCGCGTGGGTCATCGTCATGGCGAATGGGTGTCGCCGGGTGCAAGCACGATCACCTCTGAGGAGCCCTGGGCCTCGACGTCTGCCTTGAACGCCTGCGCATCAGTCTCGATCGGAGGGAACGTGTCGTAGTGGCAGGGGATCACCTGCTTGGCGCCGATCATCCGCGCCGCCTCGACCGCGTCGTGGCGATCCATCGTGTAGTGGCCCCCAATGCACATCAGCGCCACGTCGATCTCGCCGGCCCGCTTTGCGTTCAGGGCAAGGTCTGAGAACAGCCCGGTGTCGCCGAGGTGATAAATGGTCTTGCCGCCGAACTTCACGATTAGCCCTGCCGGTGTGTTGACGGTGCCCTTCGGAGTCGTCGAGGTGTGCCAGGCGGGCACCAGCTTCGCCGAGCCCCAGCCGAGCTCGACGGTACCGCCGATGTTCGGGTCGTGCACCTTCTCGAGACCTTCCTCGCCGAGCTCGTTGGCGATCTCAACGATCGCGACGACGTCCGCGCCTGTGCGCTTGGCGATCGCCACGGTGTCGCCGATGTGGTCGCCGTGGCCGTGAGTCAGCAGAATGGTGTCGGGGTTCAGCTCGTCGGCAGCCACAGCCGCCTTGGGGTTACCCGTCAGAAACGGGTCGATCAACACCGACGTATCGCCGTCGGTGAGCTCGAAAGCCGCATGGCCGAGATAGCGAATCTGCATGGTCAGTGCTCCTCTGTCGATGTTTGATTTCTTTGCGAGTCCAGCCCGCCAAGCTCCAGCACGGCCGCCTCCTTGCCCAGCTCCACCCCGGCCGACTCACCCTCCGACTCCGCCCCATCTGACTCCAGCCCATCCGCCTCCAGCCCCAACTCGCCGGACTCGCGCATGTCGGCGAGCTCGTGGGCGAGCTCGAAGCCAACCGCCACCCCGACGAACATGCCAAGCCGAGTCTGCTCGGCCACAAGCGTGCTCACCGCTCGAGCGCACTCCTGCTCGTCTTGCTCGCCCGCTATGCGACCCACCTCGGCGTCGTGTGCCTCCCCGAACCAACCCCCTTCGGCAAGCGCTTCGGCAAGCACGCGTTGGAGTGCCGGGGCAGCGTGGATGACGACGTCCTGGGCATGGGCGAGACGCCCTGGCTCGACCAGCGCCGCGAGCGCTGTGTCCACCTCTGCTGCGGTGTAGGAACGATCGGGCAAGGCCGTCTCATCATAGGCCCCTGACGGCCACCTGGCGGCGCTGACCGCTACCCCTGATGCTCGACGTAGCACCGGCGCACCGGCGCCTGTGTACAGCGTCTGGCTTCACCATCCGGCTCCCAGGGTTGCCTTGGCTCAAACCGTTCTCGCGCGACTCAAGCCGAGGCCGAGCGTCAAGCCAAGCACCCCACCGGTGATCCCCGCAAGCCAGCTAACCTCCGGTCGCGCATATGGCATCGCGAGCAGCACCGCGGCAATCGCCGCGGTAGCCAGGAGATCACCCTCGTAGTAGTCGCCGGCACGTGCCGCCTCGAGCTTGGGGGCCGCCCATGCGCCGAGCAGCGCGAGCGCCGCCGCGTTTGCGCCGCTAACCACCGGTAGGGCGTACACCGCCTCGGCGAGCAGTCCTCCGGTAACTCCGGCGGCAAAAAACAACCCGAGCACCACAAACGGGCCGTGACGACGCTCCATGAGCGAGCCGAAGATGGCAACCGACAGGAGCGTGGCGAACATGAACAGGCCGCTTGAGAATCCGCGTCCATAAACGAACTGACTGCTCAGTAGCCGCCACCAATCACCGTTCAGCGGGCCCACGATCACGAGCTTGCCGAGATTCACGTAGGCCCCCTGCGCCGCGATCCACACACCGCAACTCGCCGCCACGAGCGCGACCGTGGCATACGGGGGTGTGTCGACACGCACTCCGGCTATCTCGCCGCTGCGCAGCCGCCCGAGCGACGCCCCCCTGAATGCCCGTTTGGAAGGCTCTCGTAGCCGGTCGCGCGGCAGCTTCGGGGCACGCCTGCGCAGCCTGTGACCGCAGTAGGGGCACTCGGTTATGTACGGGCTGACCTCGGATCCGCACTTCTTGCAGACCACGAAGAGATCGGCACCGGAGGGCATCGTGTCATTCTACGGGCGTATCTCCGCCCCCCGGCGAGGGCCCCGGCGATAGAGTGCAATTGTCCCTCGCCAGCGACCTGCGGGCGTCCGTGTGGGCACCGCGGCGAGGCGGTACCAGCGACTGCCAAAGGAAACCGATCGATGCAACTCGGCTACGAGAAGAAGCTCTACATCCTCGCGTTCGACCACCGAGGATCCTTCCAGAAGAAGTTCTTCGGGATCGAGGGCGACCCCGATCCGGAGCAGACCGCGATGATCGCCGATGCCAAGCACCTCATCTTCGAGGGCTTGCAACGCGCCGTAGCCACCGGAGCGGATGCTTCCGTGACGGGCGTGCTCGTGGACGAGCAGTTCGGCGGCACCGTACCCGAGGAGGCTCGGGCGCAGGGACTGAAGCTCGCCATGCCCGCGGAGCGCTCGGGCCAGAACATGTTCGACTTCCAGTACGGCGATCAGTTCGGCGAGCACATCGAGCGCTTCGACCCCGACTTCACGAAGGTGCTCGTCCGCTACAACGCGGACGGCGACGCGGAGGAAAATCGCGATCAGCTACAGAAGCTGAAGCGCCTGTCGGACTGGCTTCACGCCAAGGAGCGCAAGTTCCTCTTCGAGCTGCTCGTGCCCGCCGAGGAGGCCCAATTGCAGGCGGTCGAGGGCAGCTCCGAGCGCTATGACGCGGAGCTGCGCCCGGAGCTGATGCGGCGTGCCATCGCCGCGATCCAGGACGCCGGCATCGAGGTGGACATCTGGAAGATCGAGGGCGTTGACGAGCGCTCGGACTGCGAGATGCTCGTCGCCCAAGCCCGCACCGATGGTCGGGAGGGCGTCGTTTGCGTGGTGCTTGGTCGCGGCGCGGATGACGAGAAGGTCGATCACTGGCTCGAGCAGGCCGCTCCCGTAGAGGGCTTCGTAGGCTTCGCCATCGGCCGCTCAATCTGGTGGAACCCCTTGAAGGAATACGTGGACGGCAAGATCGAACGCTCAGCCGGCGCGCGCGAGATCGCCGAGAACTATCTGCGCTTCGTGAATGTCTACGAGCGCGCCGAGGGCAAGGCGCCGGTCGCTTAGCGGCAGGCGCGGAGACCAAGCTCATGCGCATGAGACAAAGCCCCACTGAGATCGAGCGGGCGTTCGCCCGCGAGATCTCGATGGAGCGCCACCGGCGGGCGTCCCTGCGGCGCACCGCCGAGCAACGCGCTATCAAGCGCGAGGTGGATCGGCGTCACAAGCGCGGATCGGTTCGCTTCGTCCTGCTGGTACTCGCGCTGATTCTGACCGCCGCCGTGGTCACGGTAGTCATGTTTCGCACTCTGTATCTGCTGCTCGGCTAGAGACAGACTCTAGGAAGACTCGCCCAGCTCGCCCAGCGCGTCGTCCACCTTCACGCGGACGGTATCGCTAGCAGGGCTGTCCGGCTCGCCCTCGCGTTGAATCTCGACGTAGATCTCGGTTCGAAATACCGGGATGTCGTGGGGGGCGTTGATACCGATCCGCACCTTCTCGCCCACGACTGAGAGCACCGATACCTCGATGTCGTCGCCGATCATGATGCTCTGGTTGGACTTGCGCGTCAGAACCAGCATCTGTTGCACCCTTCTAGTTGCCCATGGACTTAGGGCGAGATCGCCCCCGGTCCCGCCCTAAGGCAAGCATAGTGTCCCGTCCCACCGAACGCGAATTCGCACTCCTGGAGCGAGATTTGGGGCTTGTCCCAAACGTGCGAACGCCGACGGGACGCCTCGCCTCAGCGAGGCGGCGGAGCATGCGCTAGTCTCCCGGGCCGTTCATGGCTCGTCGATCACTGCGCCCGCACCTAAACCAAATCCGAAGCTGGGTACGACAAGGTCGTACCGATGCTTGGGTGGCCCATCAGCTCGAGGTCACCGTCCAGGAGATCGAGCAGTTCAAGCGCCAAAACGATCTACTCGGCGACGAGAGTCCTTCCGAGGGTGCCAACGCCGCTGTCGCGTTCCCCGAGGAGATCGACCTACGTGCCGAGGACGATGAGCTGATCGCAGCCGAACTAGAGGCCGCGATGGAGGCTGAACGCAAGAAGGCCGAGACCGAGAAGGCTGAGCGCGAGAAGGCTGAGGCCGAAGGAGCCTCCGATGACGAGGAGAGCTCTGCGCCGAGCCCCCGCCGCAGGCGTAGTCGGCGCGGACGTAGATCCTCACGCGATGCGGGCCCGCTCGAGGGCACGTTCGATCACGGTGAAGAGGGCTACGGCCTGTGGCTGGATCCCGCCATCCAGGACAACCCGATCTATGCGGAGCACTGGGCGGGTCACCGTCCGGTGGAGGTCACCGTCGACGAGGACCGCATTGTGATCCGCCGCACCGGCTCAGACGACTAGGGGCTCGCTGAGCGGCGCGATACTGCGTCCTCGCTCGTCACCGATCGAAGATCGGCCAGCAGAGCACACTTCACTTGCTGCGTCCTCGTCTCGCTTGCTCATCGAACCCCCTAGAAGCCCCTGGTTGATCCGGTGTTTCGTGCCTGATGCAGCCGCTTGTCTCCTGCCTGATGCAGCCGCTAGCTCTCTGTCGGGATGAGGCGTCCGCCCGCGTAGTCGACCGCCTCGCGTAGGTAGCGGGCGAAGGCTGCGTCTACGACGGTCCTCGAATCCCACGCCCAGGGATCCTCCGGAGCGATTTCCATCGCCAGCTGCAGACACCATGAGGTGCCTCTGTCGTACAGCTCGGCCAGCTCTTCGGCGGAGAAGCGTCCCCCGAGGCGTTTGCGCAGCTCCACGACGAGCGTGTCGGCGATGCGGTGGAGCAAGGACGACTGCTCTGGTGCTGCTCTTGAGAGGCGGCGCTCGCCCTCTCTCCACTGATTGATGGCGTTATCGAACCCGGACACGAGGGGCGAGGCTAGCACCGCCCCATCGAGCCCTACGTCGCTTGCTCTTAGTTCGGCGGCAAGCCACTCACGATGTAGGCCTGCTCACCCGGATGGATCATGCCGAGGCGACGCGCCTGTGCCTGCACGGTGCCGGGACTGGCGAGGAGGGCGTGTTGCCGCTGTAGGGCCTTGTTCTGGCCTTCGAGCACCCGCACCTGAGCGCTGTCGTGCTTCGACTCGCCCCAGGCGGAGAAGAGCCGCACGCCCGCGCTCAGATAGAGGTAGGCGATCGCGACCATGACGCCCAGCATCGCGACGCGACCCAAACGGTCCCAGCGCACGCGCGGCATCGGTCGTGCCGAGGATGGACGAACACGTGGTGCTCTGGATGAGGCAGTTGAGACGGAGGCCATACGGTCGCATTCGCCTCCGCCCGCCGAGCTCCTGCACCGGAGCCAAAACTCGTTCTCTGCCGAGCGCTCCCACGCCACGTCCGGTATAGACCAAACCCCCTTGCCGGAGACCAAACCCCTACCGGAGATCAACCCGGCGGAATCTCTTCCGCAGCGGGCCGGTATGACCAGGCCGTTGAGCCTCAGCTACGAAACACTGAGCGCCCGGGGAACTCCGCATCGCTCCCCAGTTGCTCCTCGATGCGCAGGAGTTGGTTGTACTTGGCAACCCTGTCCGAGCGTGAGGGAGCGCCGGTCTTGATCTGCCCGCACCCGGTCGCCACGGCGAGATCGGCGATCGTGACGTCTTCGGTCTCGCCTGAACGGTGGCTCATTACGGCCGTGTAGCCGGCTTTGCGCGCCATCGCGATAGCGGCAAGTGTCTCGGTGAGCGTGCCAATCTGGTTGACCTTGATGAGGATCGAATTGGCCACTCCCAGCTCGATCCCGCGCTCCAAACGCTTCGTGTTGGTTACGAACAGGTCATCGCCGACGAGTTGCAGACGAGCGCCCAGGCGCTCAGTCAGAGCCCTCCAGCCGTCCCAATCCTGCTCGTCCATGCCATCCTCGATCGAGACGATCGGGTAGCGCCTGGCCAGTTCGGCCCAATAGTCGGCGAGCTCGACCGCGCTGAGCGTGCGGCCCTCATGCTCGAGCACGTAGGCGCCGTCCTCGTACAACTCGCTGGTGGCTGGGTCAAGCGCTATCGCGATATCCGTGCCGGGCTCATATCCGGCGGCCTGAATGCCGGCGACCAGCATCTCAAGCGCCTCCTCGTTGGAGGCGAGATCCGGCGCGAAGCCGCCCTCGTCGCCGCCGGCGGTGGATAGACCGCGGTCGTGCAGGGTCGCCTTTAGCGCGTGAAACACCTCGGTGCCCATGCGCAGGCACTCCGAGAACGTGGGCGCCCCGCAGGGGACGACCATGAACTCCTGGAAGTCCACCTTGTTGTCAGCGTGAGCACCCCCGTTGAGCACGTTCATCATCGGCACGGGCAGCACGCGGGCGGCCTCTCCCCCGAGATACCGCCACAGCGGCAGTCCCTCCTCAGCAGCCTGCGCGTGGGCGGCCGCGAGCGAGACGCCGAGGATCGCGTTGGCGCCGAGGCGCGACTTGTTGGGGGTTCCGTCGAGTGCGATCAATCTCTCGTCGAGGCCCTGTTGATCGGCGGCATCCATCCCGGTCACCGCGCCGGCGATCTCGCCGTCCACGCTCGCCACGGCACGCGTTACGCCCTTGCCGCGCCAGCGCTCACCGCCGTCGCGCAACTCGGTGGCCTCGAACTCGCCTGTGGAGGCGCCGGAGGGAACGGCGGCGCGACCATGGACTCCCGAGCGCAGCACGACTTCGGTCTCCACCGTCGGGTTGCCCCGGCTATCGAGGATCTGGCGGGCATGGACTCTCTCGATTTGACTCATTGCTCTCCTTCGTGTCCGATCTTCTCGCGAAATCGCTGGGTCGCCGCGCGCAAGGCCAGCTCGGGGTCGACGTGCGCATGGCGCGCTTCGTCGACGAGCGTGAACAGACGCTCACCTATCGCGCGAAAGGATCCCTGATCTTCAGGCTCAGTGCGTGCCGCGTCTCGCTCGCGAGGATGCAAGCCCGCCGAGGCGGCCCGCCGCTGGAGCTTGCGTGCGTAGAGCAAAGCGGGCAGATTCTCGGGAACCTCACCGAACACGCCACGCTCCCGACCTGGCTCGGTGGCCTTGATGGCGTCCCAGTTACGCAACACCTCGCCGGCATCCGCAACCTCGGTGTCGCTGAATACGTGGGGATGGCGACGGATCAGCTTCTGCCGACAATGCTCGGCAACCTGTGCGAGATCGCCCGCGCCGCGCTCCTCCAATAGCAGCGCAAGGAAATAGACCTGAAAGAGCACATCGCCGAGCTCGTCAAGCAGCTTCGCGTCGTCGCCCTGATGGACGGCGTCGGCGAGCTCGTATGCCTCCTCGAGCGTGTGCGGCACGATCGAGCGCTCGTCCTGCTCGCGATCCCACGGGCATTCACGACGCAGCAGGTGTGTGAGCTCATCGAGCGCTAGCAGCGACTGCGAAGGATCAGACCGGGACATCTACCGTCATCTTCACCCACCTGGCGCTGACATGAAGCGATATTCGCTCTCCTGCGCTGAACAGCGACAAGCCGCCGTCACAGGGTCGGCCCGCTTTACGGGGTCGCTGTGGTGGTGCCGGTGGAGGACGTCTTCGGGGCTTTGTAGGCCTTGCAGTCCTGCACCGAATATTCGCTGCGGCATTCGGTGAGAGCGGTCCACTTCTTGCGGAAGTTCTTGATGAATTCGCTGACCGCCTTCTGCTGCTTTTCAGCGGTGACCTGCTGTGAGATCGTGGACTGCACCTTCGAGAGCGCCTGCTGGTTCCCGGGGATTGTCTTCTTGACTTCGTAGATGTAGTAGCCGAACGGTGTCTTGATCGGACCGCCCAGCACGTTCAGCTGAGCCTTGAAGACAGCTTCATCGAGCGCCTTCTCCTCCTGGCCCTTGACCACGCCCGGGAGCGATCCACCGGCGGCCTTGCTGACTGGGTCGATCGAGACGGCCTTAGCCACGCTCGCGAAGCTCTTGCCCGATTCGATTTCTTTCTTGGCTTTTTCAGCCTGGGCCTGAGTCTTCGTGAGGATGATCAGGATGTTGCGCTTTTCGGGCTGACCGTACTGCGATTTGTGCTGTTCGTAGTAGGCCTGGATTTCCTTCTGGCTGGGTTTCTTGCCGGCTTCCTTGCTGATCTTCTGCTGGAGCTTGGTCGAGAGCAGATCGAGCTTCACGCGAAGCAGCACGTCAGACACGGTGTAGCCAGTGCTGGTCAAGAACTTCTGGAAAGCCGCTTCGGTGGGGAACTGCTGGGCCTTGATCTGATTGAACTGCTTCTTGACTTCGTTATCAGAGACCTTGACGCCTCTGTCAGAGGATTCGGAGAGCACCCAGTTAGCGGAGATCAGGTAGCCGAGCACCGACTGCTTGAGCGAGGTGTACTGCTGTTCGCACTGCGTCTTCAGGGCCGCGGCCGTCGGCTTTGTCTGTCCCTTGGCGGGCTTCGGCGCGGTGGCTTCCAGATGCGCGATGCAGTTTTTGTAAGTGGGGGGGTCGGGCACCGGGACTTTGGGCGTCGCCGCGCCCGTGGTGGTCGAGGCAGAGCTCGCGTTGGCGGCGACCGTCATCCAGTGATTGAACGTGGCGGTCGTGATCGGGGAGCCGTTGACGCTGACGACGGCGTTGCCGGGGATGCCGCTGCTACCGCACGCGGTGAGCGTTACCCCTGTAAGCAAAACGGCGCCGAGCGCCGCGATTTGACCCGATAGTTTGGACACGACGCGGGCACTCTAGCGGAAACTTCCCAAGCTGTGCTTAACGACTTCCTTAAAGGTCTCTAAGCGACGCCGCCGCCGCTCCACGCAGAGCTTTCGATGTAAGCCGCAGACTGACCAATGCAGGGTTTGCGACGCGCTTATGGATCGATCATGAAGCTCGCGCCGCGCGCTCGCGGTCTGCGCCGCGAAGCGAGCTAAGCCGCCTCGCGCACGATCGAGAGCAACACGTCGGCTGCACGCACCACCGTGGGGAAGCGCTCGGTGCCCTCCTTGGGCACGCGCACCGACACCTGCGAGCGACCCGACTCGTACAGCGCCTCTGGCAGCTCCTCGCGCAGTCGCTTGGCGCGCACGGAATCGAGCTCGATCGGGGTGACCGCGAGCCGATCGCCACGAAAGCTCACTGCCTGAGCGCCGGCTTGGCCGAACTTGATACGGGCGCGTTGCAGGGCCAATAGGTTCCCCAGGGGCTCGGGTATCGGTCCAAAGCGGTCCTCGAGCTCCTCGCGCAGGCGTTCGACGTCGGCTACCTCCACTGCGCTCGCGATACGCCGATGCACCTCGATCTTGGCCTGCTCGTAGGGAACGTAGTCGGCGGGGATGTAGGCATTGACGTTGACGTCCAGGCGCACCGGCTCTGGCAGCTCTGCCTCCTGCTCTCCATCGGCCGGCCCAGCCTGACGAACGGCCTCGTCCAGCATCTGCATATAGAGCTCAAAGCCGAGCGCGGCGACGTGACCGGACTGCTCGTCGCCGAGCAGGTTGCCGGCGCCGCGGATCTCTAGGTCGCGCATGGCGACCTTGAAGCCGGCCCCGAGCTCGGTGTAGTCCGACAGTGCCGAGAGCCGTTGGGCGGCATCGGGGGTGAGCGCGGCGGCGGAGTCGTACAGCAAGTAGGCGTAGGCGCGCTCGCGGCTGCGTCCCACGCGTCCGCGAATCTGGTAGAGCTGGGCCAGCCCGAAGCTGTCGGCATGCTCGACGATCAGGGTGTTGGCCTGCGGGATATCAATGCCCGACTCGATGATGGACGTGCACACGAGCACGTCGGCGCCCCCCTGCAGGTAGTCCATCATCACTGTCTCCAGTTCCCCCTCGCCCATCTGGCCGTGGGCGACGGCGAAGCGCACACCGGGGCACAGGGCGCGCAGCCGCTCCGCGGTCTCCTCGATCGACTCGACGCGGTTGTGCAGGAAGAACGCCTGTCCCTTGCGCTCATGCTCACGCAGGATGGCGCGCTTGACGAGCTCCTCCTCGTACTCCCCCACGTACGTCTTGACGGGACGACGTCCCTCGGGGGGTGTCTCGATCACCGAGATCTCGCGCAGGCCGGCGAGCGACATCTGCAGGGTGCGGGGGATCGGGGTGGCGGACATCGAGATCACATCGACCTTGAGCTTGAGCTGGCGCAAGAGCTCCTTCTGCTTGACCCCGAAGCGCTGCTCCTCATCGACGATCAACAGGCCCAGGTCCTTGGCGCGCACGTCGCGTGAGAGCACGCGGTGCGTGCCGAGTAGGATGTCCGCGGCGCCGCTTGAGAAGCCCGCGAGCGCCGCCTTCTGCTCGGCTGGCGAGCGAAAGCGGGAGATGTGCTCGACCGTGATCGGGTAGTCCGCGAGACGCTCGGAGAACGTGCCGTAGTGCTGCTGGGCGAGGATCGTGGTGGGCACGAGCATCAGCACCTGCTTGCCATCGCCTGCTGCCTTGAAGGCAGCCCTTAGCGCCACCTCGGTCTTGCCGTAACCGACGTCTCCGCACACGAGCCGGTCCATCGGGCGCGGTGCTTCCATGTCGGCCTTGACGAGTTCGATCGCTTCGAGCTGGTCGGCGGTCTCGGTGTAGGGGAAGCGCTCCTCAAACTCCCGTTGCCAGTCGGTGTCCGGCTCAAACGCATGGCCGGCGCGGCGACGGCGCTCGGCGTACAGGCTGAGCAGCTCGCCGGCAAGCTCCTGGGCAGCCCGGCGAGCCCTGGCCTTCATCGCCTCCCAGCGCGAGCCACCGAGCTTCGATAGCGGAGGCCCACCTTCACCGCCGGCGCCCACGTAGCGTGAGATCTTGGCGAGCTGGTCGGTGGGGACGAACACCTTGTCATCGCCCTGGTATTCGAGGTAGAGATAGTCGCGCGTGACATCGGCCACGGTGCGAGTCTCAAAGCCTGCGAAACGGGCGATGCCGTGGTCCTCGTGCACGACGATGTCGCCCGTGCGAAGCTCGGTGAACGAGCGCAGAGCACCCCGCGATGAGGACCCACCCGTCCGACGTCCCCCGCCGAGACCGTCCGAGCCGCCTGAGCCTCGCTCGGCGCGTCGACGGCGCAGCAGCCGGTGCTCGGGGAACACCGCGAGCTTCAACGACGGCGCGACGAAGCCCTCACGCAAGGAAGCAGCCGCGAAACGCAGCGATGGCTCGAGCGGGGCCCGCGTGACATCGACATCACCGTCGAGCCAGTCGGCCTGCAGGCGGCCCAGGTTATAAGCGGCGCGCTCGCCTTCGCCACGCCGGGGAAAGGCGACGACTGTGCGATAGCCGGAGCGCACGAGCTTCTCCAGCTCGGGCTCAGCCTCGGCGAGTGAGCGAGCGGCGGTGTCCGCCGCCGATGCGCGCAGCTCGATCTCCTGGCCGCTTGACATCGAGGACAGCCAGATCCGCGTGCGGGCAGCCACACTGGACTGGACCTCCTCCGGGCTCACGTACAGGTGATGGGCGTCCTCGTCGGCAAAGGCCGCGCACACGTCGTTCCAGTGGTCACCTAGCGCCGGAGCAAGCTCCTCCTCGGCGGCAACTATCAACTCCGTGGCGGAACCGACGAGCTCGAGCAGCGCACCGAAGCGCTCGACCGGCAAGAGCTCGGCGATGTCCGGCCTGCCATCAGCGCCCTCGCCGTCGCTTACCGCGAACGCGCCGGTGGCCGCGGCGATCTCGGCTAGCTCGCGGTGCTCGGGGGCTAGCTCGGCCGCGGGCGCGATCTCCACCTCTGCGATGTCGCCGAGGGAGCGCTGGGTGAATGTCGAGAACCAGCGCAACGATTCGATCTCGATGTCAAACATGTCCACGCGCACGGCGTGCTCCTCGGTGGCGGGGAACACGTCGAGCAGCCCCCCGCGCAATGCGAACTGGCCGCGCTCCTGCACCTGGTCCACGCGCTCATAGCCGGCGCCCGCCAGCTCGACGGCGCACTCGTCGAGGTCGAGCAGCTCCCCCACGCGCAGCGTGAACGATCGCGGGCGCAGCTGCGGGTCTGGCACCTTCTCGGAGAGAGCAACGGCAGAGACCACCACAACCGGCGCGTCGGTGTCACCGCTTCCCGGTGAGATCAGCGCGTCGAGCGCGGCTACTCGCAGCCCCACAAGGTGTGGGGGTGGAGTGAGATGCGACTCATATGCAACCCCGCGCGAGGGATAGAACCGCACGCGCCGCGGGGCGAGCCACGCATGCAGGTCTCCAGCCAGGTCGCGCGCCGCACGGTCGTCACCGACCACCACCAGCGTCGGGCGAGTAGCGTCTCGGTCGGCCAGCGCCGCGATCGTGTACGGACGCAGCGAGGACGACACAAATGCGTGTCCGCCCTCACGCGCGAGGCGGGCAGCACCGGCATCCTGATCGATGGCACCAAGCAGCGAACGCAGGGCCATCGCCTCAGTCCTCCCCACGCAGGGCGGGCTGACGGGCCGGGCGCGACGCTGGCTGACCGATGGTGTCGGCTGTCAAAGTCGGGGCTGTCATGGGCTATACGCCCTCATCTAGCAGCACACGCTCGACCGCCTGGCAAGCGCGGCCGATCAAGTCGTCCACTTCGTCGGGTGACTCGCGAAAGCGTCCAAGTACATAGGCGGAGACGATCTCTGGATCGGTGGAGTTGGGCCGCCCGACGCCAACTCGCACGCGCATGAAGTCGGCGCTACCGAGCTCCCGCTTGAGCGACTTGAGCCCGTTGTGACCGGCGAGTCCGCCGCCGAGGCGTGTGCGCACGTCGCCGAACGGCAGGTCGATCTCGTCGTGGACGACCAGGACGCGGTCGAGCGCCACCTTCAACGAGCCCCGGGCCGGGCCGACGGAGCGTCCCACATCGTTCATGAACGTCAGCGGCCAGAGCACCGCTACGCGCGACCCGTCCTTGCGACCTTCGAGAATGCGCCCCCGGAAGCGGTCTTTGGCACGCCCCAGGCTCCAGCGCTCGGCCAGCCGGTCGGCGACCATGAAGCCGACGTTGTGGCGGGTGTGGGCGTGCTCGCGGCCCGGGTTGCCCAGCCCGACGATCAACCAGTCAACTGGCGCGCCGCCGCCAAAGGGGCGCAGGAGCTACTCCTCGGAGGAGGCGCCGCCGCCGTCAGAGGCCGCCTCGCCACCGCCGGACTCGCCGACGAGCTCGGTCTCAGATTCGATCTCGGTCTCCTCCTCGCTCTGCAAACGAGGCGCCGAGAGCGTGGCAACGGTGGCGGTGAGGTCGTCCAGCAGCGTGACACCCTCGGGGACCGCTATCGACTCGAGTCCGAGCGTATCCCCGATCTGCATCTCGCCGAGATCGTGAACGATCGACTCGGGGATGGCGGTGGGAAGCGCCTCGATGTTGAGCTCGCGCGTGAGCTGCTCGAGGACGCCGCCTTCCTTGACGCCCGGGGTGTCATCGACACCGGTGAGTTCGAGCGGCACGATCGCGTGGATCGGCTTGTCCAGGCGCACCCGCAGCAGGTCCACGTGTGTGGTCTCGCCACGTACCGGATCGCGCTGGGCCTCCTTGAGCACGACCGGGGTCGCCTTGGAGCCGTCGATGCTGAGATCGACTACCGCGCCCGAGCCGGCGAGGGCGACACGCAATTCGCGAGCGTCGACGCTGAAGCTGACGGGATCTGAGTCGCCGCCGTAGAGCACCCCGGGGATGCGGCCGGTACGACGCAGGCGCCGCGCGGAGCGCGATCCGTCGGGGTCGCGACTTGCGACTTCGAGCTTGGTGGTTGCGGTAGCCATGAGAAGGCCGGGGACTTTAGCAATCCCCTACGCCCGAGATCGGCCCACCGCGATTCAGTGGCTCGTCTCGCTGGAAATCGGCTTGCTGGAGCGGCCGAACCTGCGCATGGGATCGGCTCGCTGGACTCAGCAGTTCCCTTCGTTTGGGATCGGCTTACTGAGCGCGAGCAATGAGACCGAGATGCCCGTGAAGAAGCTGCCTGTGCGCTTGACGTTGAGGCACTGGACCACTGGGAGGCTCCCAAGCACGACCCACGCGACGCGTGTGTGACCAGTTGCCCCGGTGAGCTTGTAGGCGGTGGCCGAAGTGAGTGAGACGATCTTGATCGAGCCACCGCGACGCAGACGGGTGGCGTTCCACTTGACATCGGACACACAGTCGGGAACCGCGCGACAGCCAGATAGCTGCGAGTAGAGCGCGCGTTCGTCCCCCGCGATCTCCGCTTGCAGGGCGGCGAGCACGTCATCGCGTTCGACGTTCTCGGCCGAGAGGAATCGCGCGAGCATGGCGCTGAGGACGAGAAATACGAGAAGCACGATCAGGATCGGCACTATGTGCCTGCGGCGCAATCGCCCGAACAGATCACGGAGCGGGGTTGGAGGCGGACTAGGTGGCGTCGAGTGGGGGGAGCCCACGGCGTTCACTCCGCGCCGACCCACGATCTCGGCCTGCCGTGTAGCGGCAGAGGAGCCGTCGGTTCGGGCGAGCCCACGATCACTCCGCGGGACTCAGAACAGCTGGTTCTCGCCGCCGAACACTTCGCTGACGGAATCGTCGGTGAAGATGCGGCGGATCGAGTCGGTGAGCAGCTCGGCGCACGGGAGTACGCGAATGTTGCTCGGGATGCCGGGGCGAGCGGGGATGGTGTCGGTGACGACGATCTCCTTGAAGCCCGACTCGGCCAGGTTCTCGAAGGCGTTGCCCGAGAAGACGGCGTGCGTGGCGGCGGCGTAGACGCTCTCGGCGCCCGCGTCAAGGACGGTGCGTGCGGCGGCCTTGAGCGTGCCGGCCGTGTCGATCATGTCGTCCACGATCACCGCGGTCTTGCCCTTCACATCACCGATCACGTAGGCGATCTCGGCGACTTGCTGGGCGGGACGCTCCTTGTCGAGGATCGCGAGCTCCGCGCCGATCTTGGAGGCGAAGCGCTTGTTGAGCTTGACCCGGCCCGCGTCGGGGGCGACCACGACCAGGTCTGAGAGCCCCAGGTCTGAGAAGTACTGGGTGAGCATGAACAGCGCAGTCATGTGATCGACGGGCTTCTGAAAGAAGCCCTGGATCTGACCCGCGTGGAGGTCCATGGTGAGCACGCGGTCGGAGCCGGCGGCCTCGATCATGCGTGCCACCAGGCGCGCGGAGATCGGCTCGCGGGGAGCGGACTTCTTGTCCTGGCGGGAGTACCCGAACCATGGCGTGACGGCAATCACGCGGTGCGCGGAGGCACCCACTGCCGCATCGATCATGAACAGGAGCTCCATCAGCGAGTCGTTCGCGGTGACCCCGGTGGTGGGATTGCCGCACGTGGGCTGCACGATGAACACGTCGGCGCCGCGAATCGACTCCTCATAGCGGCAGTACACCTCGCCGTTGGAGAAGGTCTTGAGCGTCACAGGACCCACGTCAACGCCGAGCTTGGCCGAGATATCAACGGCAAGCTGTGGGTTGGCGCGCCCCGAGAAGAGCATCAACCGCTTGTCGTAGTCGATCGGCAGGCTCGTCGGGGCCACCTGCGTGCGCGTATCGATCACGCTCATCTCCTCCCGGAGTGTAGAGACAGGCCCCGATGGTGGCTCCTGGCCGGAAAGCACGTCTGCCTGGGCGGACGTGTGAGTCCACGCACGAGGCTGCGATGTGGGAGGACGAGCACCGGAAAGCCCATGAGGCTATGACTCGCTCTCGCGGCGTTGCGCATAACCCTCAAGATTCTCTTGGCGCGCACGTGCGACGGCCAGAGCGCCCGGGGGGACGTCCTCGGTGACGATCGAGCCGGCAGCGGTGTAGGCGTCGTCGCCGACGGTCACCGGGGCCACGAACGAGGTGTCCACTCCTCCGCGCACGCCGCTGCCGATCGTGGTGCGGTGCTTGGAGCGGCCGTCGTAGTTGGCGGTGATGGTGCCCGCACCGAGGTTCGTGCGCTCGCCTACATCCGCGTCGCCGATGTAGGACAGGTGCGGGATCTTTGCGTCCTGCCCAATGTCGGAGTTCTTGATCTCGACAAACGTCCCGGCCTTGGCGCCCGCGCGCAGGATGGCGCCGGGACGCAGGTAGGCGAATGGGCCGACCGTGACGCCGGCGTGGAGCACCGCCTGCTCCAGCCACGAGATCCGCACACGCGCGCCATCGCCGATGAGCGAGTCGATCACGGTCGTGGAGGGCCCCACGACAGCACCCGAGCCCACGACGGTGGAGCCCTTTAGGGCGGTACCCGGCTCGATCAGCGAGTCCTGGCCGATCGCGACATCGACGTCGATGACGGTCGACGCGGGATCGACGATCGTGACCCCCGAGAGCATGTGGCGCTCGGCGATCGCGTGCTGGGCGAGCGAGCGCACGTGGGCAAGGGCGACGCGATCGTTGACCCCGAGCATGAGTCCCTCCTCCTCAACGATGTGAGCCGCGATCAGGGCGCCGTCTGCGCGCAGCAGGTCGAGCGTCTGCGGCAGATAGAACTCGCCCTGGGCGTTCTCGGAGGTGAGCCCCGGGAGAGCACCGAGTAGCTCGGAGCCGCTGAACACGTATATCCCAGAGTTGACCTCGCGGATCTGAAGCTCGGCGTCGCTGGCGTCGCCCGGCTTCTTGGTCTCCACCACACGGGCAACCGACCCGTCGGGATCGCGCACGACGCGGCCGTAGCCGCTGGGGTCCTCGAGCACCGCAGTCGCCATCGTGGCGGCGGCTCCGCTGCGGGCGTGCACCTCGACGAGCTCGGCGATCGCCTCGGGGCTGACGAGCGGGACGTCCCCGCTGAGAACCACGACCGGCGCATCGGGGTCGATCCACTCCGCGGCGGCACGAACGGCGCCTCCGGTGCCGTCGGATTGTGGCTGCACCGCCAGCTGCACGCCCTCCGGCAGCACGCTCTCCAGAGCGCGAGCGGGCGAGTCCACCACGACCACGCGCCCAGCGCCGGCGGCGAGCGCGGCGCGAACCGGCCACAGGACCATCGGGATGCCACACAGCTCGTGCAACACCTTCGGGGTGCTGGAGCGCATGCGCGTGCCCTGGCCGGCGGCGAGCACCAGCACGGTCGGTGAGACGATCATGAACTGGGGGGCAGGGACTCGAACCCCGATTCTCAGGACCAAAACCTGATGTCCTGCCATTGGACGACCCCCCAAGGGGCTTATGCTCCGAGACGGACTTTACCGTTGTATCTGCGACTGGGTTAGCACGACCGCGACGTTCGATCGCCCAATCCTTTTACACCCCTGCTACATCCCGTCGTCCAATCCTGCAAGAATCGCTGCGGTGCCGTGGGTGAGGGGCTCACAATGAGCTGGGGAGTGCGTGCGATCGTCGTCGCTGCGTTGGCGGCGTCGACGGCGCTGCTCGGCGGAGAGACGGCGCTGCTCGGCGGAAACGCGGCGAGCGCCGCCAGCTCAGCGAAGCCATGCCGGGGCGCGCTGACTCTTCCCACACACTCCAACCACACACTGATCGACACCGCGATCACGTGCTTGGTCGACCGCGAACGAGCCGATCACCGGCTGCCCGTGCTGCACCCCAATCGCGAGCTTCAGGGCATCGCCTCCAGCCTCGCAAGCGAAATGGCGATCGCCGGCTACTTCGGCGACGACACCACGTCAGGCCTGACGCCGTGGCAGCGCATCACGGCGTCGCCCTATGGGGCGGGCGTGCGCAGCCTGGCCACCGCCCAGAACATCGGTTGGGGCACCGGTGGGCTTGCGACACCGGAAGGGGTCATCGAGGAGTGGATGGCCTCGCCCCCCCACCGCCTGATCATCCTCACGGGCGGATACCGCGACGTCGGCGCCGGCGTAGCGCCCGTGGCGCCCTCCAGCTTGACCGACGAAAAGCCTGGGGCTACTTACACGTTGGAGCTAGCCGACCGCCACTAGGAGCGCCTGGGGACGCGGCCTCCGCGGGCGCCGTCCTCCGAGGCGGGGCCGCGAGCGGAGGAGATGCCGAGCACGCGCATCGCCTTCAGACCGAGGCTCAACTTCTCACGCCCGTCGCTGGAGCTGACGTCCAGGCCGGTCAGCTCGCGCACGCGCTCAAGCCGGTAGTAGATCGTGTGACGGTGCGTGAATAGGCGCTGGGCGGTGCCGGCAACGTTGCCGTCGGCCCCCAGGAACGTCTCGAGCGTCTGCAGCAGGTCGGTCTCGTACTGCTCGTCATAGGCCACCAGCGGCTCGACTGTCTCCGCGTAGAAGCGCTGCAGCTCGGTGGGGTTCTCGCTCATGGCGCTCAACAACAGCCGGTAGGCGCCGGTCTGCTCGAAAGCGAGCAGGGTCCCCTCGGGCGCGCTGCCCTCGGCGACGTTCGCCGCCAGCAGCGCCTCGCCGGCCGCGCGCGGGAGCTCGCCCGGGTCCTCGGCGATACGGCTGCGTCCGAGCGCGAACGTGTAGCCCGACAGGGCGCTCTCCATCTCACGCAAGACGGCTTCCGCGGCACGCGCCGCCACGGGCTCCTCGCTGCCGGGCACGAGCAGCAGGATCTCAACGCCCGCCGCCCCGTCGCGCTCTGAGAGGGCGGCGATCGAACGACCCACGACCGCGCGAGCGCCGCGCTCGGCGACCGACCGCGCCCTGGCGCGCCAGCCCTCCTCGGTCGGCGCCTGGGGATGGGCGCGAGCAACGATCACGCTGGCGCCGTCCTTCAGCTCGAGCGACAGCTCGGCGGCGCGCGCCAGCAGCTCCTCGCGCGGGATCTGATTGCGCCCGAGCGCGACACGCAGGAACTCGGCGGCGGCACTCTCGGAGGCAAGGTCGGGGGCGCGCACGCGCTCCACCTCGGAGGCGATCATCGTGACGAGCAGCCGGCGCACGAGCGGGCTCGGATCGGCGCGGGCGCGCATGTGAAGCGTTCCCACGACCGCGTCGGCGACTCGCAACGGGAGGCTCGTGACGTCGTCTCCCCCGGCCAGCAGCGAACGCTCGTCCGCGCTCGAGCGCGCGGCCACGGCGATCGTGGCGCCCGCGGCGTCGGTCACCGCGAGGCTCGCGTCAAGTGCGCGTGAGGCGGCGCGCACCACCTCGGGCAGGCCCGCGCCAGACTCGACCGCCTCTGTGACGGCATCCAGCCCGCCGAGCTCAGACATCGGGTTAGCCCCAGAGGTAGACGGCTAGAAGCGCGGCGAGCACGCCTGCGCCGACGAACACCCCGAGCACATACAGCGAGAGCACGGTCGCCGCAAGGCGCTCCCACACGCGCGAGTAGGAGCCCCACGCGGGCACAAGGATCAGGCCGACGTACGCGGCCAGCCCGAACACGCCAGCGCATGCGGCTACGAGGTCGGTAATGGTGGCGGTGCTCATCGAAATCGCATTGTTACGTACGCGGAGGCTGTACGCGCGCGCTGCCAACAGCCAGCCGATGGCAGCCCTTAGCCGGCTAACCGGCTAAGGAGCTCCTCGCGCGCGAAGCGCGAGGACCCGGCGATGACGGCTGCGGTGCGCCTTAGGGTGGGCTGTCTCCGTGTGCTCCCGACAGTTGGGGGCTCGATAGGTCTTTGAGGTTGGACGGGTTCCCCAGCTGGGGAACCCGTCCGTGCCTCGGCTCAGGCTGCCTCCTTCACCGGCAAGTGAAGAGAGAGGACTGAGCCTG
>DATCDV010000009.1:0-82707 GCA_036510495.1 Solirubrobacteraceae bacterium | reverse complement strand
TCGCCTGCCACACCCTCCACGGGGCACCGGACACCACTACCTAACCGTCGCTGCACCTCGCCCTAACGGGCTCCGCTAACCGACGGCCAGCCCACTCATCACTGGGCCCCAGCAGGCCCAAACCAAACTACATGGCCGTTTTCGGGTGCTCACGGTCATATACCGGTGTGAGAGCACAAAACCCACATTTGAAATCGCAAACGGTTGCTGGTCGCTATCCGGTCGCAGGGCCTGAGCGGTATGTCACACGGGCTGAGCTGGCGGAGATCATGGGCGTGAGCCTCGCGACCTTGGATCGCATGGTCGCTGACGGGATGCCGTCGGTGACGTGGGGGAGGCGTACCCGCCGTTTCCGGCCTTCTGCAGCGATCTCCTGGGCATCGGAGCGGGGGAAGACGGCATGAGCGTCACGAAGCTCCCATCGGGACGCTGGCGAGCACAGGTGCACGATCCTACGCCTGCATACGGCAGCTTCATCCAGGCTCGGGTGTAGTAGTCGCGATGAAACGCTCGGGCGTGCGATGCGGCGCAGGAACCCCTGTCTCATGCGCGCCGCGTCGTTATATTGCCATTTTACTTGATTTTTGGCAACAAGGCTGCTAGCCTTTGCGATATGGCGATCGTGGACCGCAAGCAACAGCTTTTTGAGAACGTCGCACGGCTTCGGCGCGTTGGGCGTCTCGTGCCTGACAACGAAGACCTGTTCGCCGTCCGTCTGGGACTCGAACAAGAGCTGGGGGAGACCATCTCGCGACGACTCGCCGCGAAGCTACTCGGCGTCAGTCATACCGCTCTGGAACGATGGATCGAGAGTGGGGACGTGCCGCTTGTGTTCTCCGCGACAGGACGTCAGGAGGTGTCGGTTGCGGCGCTGCTCGATCTCTACGAGGCCGTCCGCTCCAGCGAGACAGATGGGACCGTCCGCCACCCGCTTGCCGCTGTGCTGAGGAGCAGACAGCACGCCGCTGAGCGGCTAACGGTGGACTGGTCGCATGATCTGGGTTCTTATGACCGCACGCATCAGCGCGGCCTTGCGTATCACCAGGCCGTGGCGGCGCGATTGCGCAAGCAAACTGTCGCCGACGCCAAGTACGTCCTTTATCGCTGGCGTGAGCAGGGCCGAATCGACCCCGTCTACGCCGAGAGATGGGATCGTGTCCTTGCCATGCCCCTAACGACCATCCGCGACGCGATCACGGCAGCCGGCGCCGATGCAGACGATCTGCGCCAGAACTCTCCGTTCACGGGAGCGCTCACCGAGCCTGAACGCCGGCGCGTTCTTGCTGAGGTCGGCTGAGTGCAGTCGCAGGAGTTCGAGCATGTCCTCGCCGCAGCGGCCGAGGTCACCGGCGAGGAGGAGTTCGTGGTGATTGGAAGCCAGGCGATACTCGGAAGCATTGCGACGCCGCCATCCGCGCTGCTTGTCTCGATGGAGGTCGACATCTACCCCAGGCACGCACCAGAGGCCGCCATCCAGATCGACGGCTCCTTGGGTGACGGCTCGCCGTTCCACAGCAGCTTTGGTTATTACGCCCACGGTGTAGGACCGGTGACCGCGAAGGCCCCGTCGGGCTGGCAAGCCCGGCTGGTTCGACGTGAGATCCCACGGCGCGTAGCCGGCAAACACACGGCGGTCGCATGGTGCCTTGAGATTCACGATCTCGTGCTATCAAAGTGCGCGGCCGGCCGCGAGCGCGATTGGGAGTACGCGAGGGAAGCAATCGATGCCGGCCTTGTCGACGTCGAGCTTCTATTCGCGCGTATCGCCGACCTGCCCGTTGGCGCGCAAGAACGCGATCATGTGGAGAAGATGCTCCGAGGCATTACAGGCTAACGGAGTGCACGAAGCCGCACCGCCCACGAAACCGCCCACGCCCGGCCGAATCCCGCTCAACCAAGCCCTCCACCCCTGTCTCCCCGATACGTTCGTACTCCGAGCGCAGCCGAGAACACGCGGGAAAGCCCGCGTAAATGCTGAGGCTTGCCGAAAGCTGTTCTCGCCTGTTCCCGACTGTTCCCGGCACGCGGGACCGCAAAGGGACCGCAGGGGTTGTCGAAACGGACCGCAGAGGGGCCGCGGTGTCACGCAATGCCTGCGGTCCCTGTTAGTCGCGGCTGTCGGCCGGTTGTGAGTGTAGGCGGGGCGTGCTATTCGGCTCTCAGGACCTCGGCGACGGGACGGTTCGCGGCGATGCGGGCGGGGATGGCGGTGAGGATCGCGATCACGAGCAGGGTGGCGGGAATCACGGCGAGCATCGTGAAGATTGGCGGGCTGGACTGTGTGGGGTTCCCGCCGGCGGCGAGGTAGAGCACGAGCCCGACGGGGATGCCGATGATCGCGGCGATCAGTCCGGGTAGCAGTTGGACGCTGGCCAGACCGCCGGTGATTTGGCCCGGGGTGGCGCCGAGCGCTCGCGCCAGGGCGGTGGGGCGTTGCGCGTCGAGGACGGTGGCCCAGGTCGTGAACAGCAGGTTGATCGCGGCGATGAGGACTAGGGTTGCGCTGAGAATGTTGCCGACGTGATCGAGGCTGTCCTGCTTGGCCGCGGCGAGGATGTTGCCGGCAACCTTGACGCCGAGGACGGTGGTGTGCCGCATCATCAGTGTGGCAATGAACGTGGCGACCGCGATCGCGACGCTGGCGATCGCGAGCTGGGTTCGCCGTGGCCGGCGGGCGATCAGCCGGACGCCGAGCAGCAGGGGAACCGGCAGCCGCGCGGACAGGTCGATCATGCCGTCGTGGCGTTGCGGTGGCCGGGCCGGGTCGTTGAGCGCCCGGATCGTGCTCGTGCGCGCCCCGCGCAGGGCGGGCGGGCCGGTCGCGGCCATCGCGACGATGGCGGCCAGCGCGGCTACCAGTCCGACCGTGGTGGCGCTCAGGGTGGGGGCGCCGGCGTTGCCGATCAGGCTGGCGCCAGGGTTGGTCAGCACGGGGGCGATCAGCCGCCCGACCGCCAACCCAGCGATCGTACCCACCGCGGCGAGCAGCAGGTTCTCGACCATCAACACGAGCGCCACCAGCCGGGGAGTGGCGCCGACAGCCTTGAGCAACCCGACCCGGCGGGTCTGCTCGGCCATCCGCCCGCCGACCATGACTGCGATCCCCGCGACCGCGAGGATCGCCAACAGCACGCTGCCCATCACCAGAAGTTGACGCTCGTCGGCTACGGCGGTGCTGTCATCAGCGCGGATTCCTTGCCAGCTTTCAAAAAACCAGGCGGCGTTTGCGGTGTTGTGCGCGGCAGCAAACGCCTCTGCGGTGAAGGAGTCGGAGAGCTTGAGGTTGAGCGCGGACCACAGCGGTTCGCTGGGGTCCGCCAGGGCGCGCAAGGTGCTGGTATTGAGCCACACGAGCGGGTCGCTGGTCGGCATCGCGCTGGTCACCGCGACCCCGCGCACGGTCAGCGCCCGCCCACCCAGGTGGATCGTGTCGCCGACACGGACACCAAGGGCGTCCGCGAAGTTGCGCTCGACCACTACCCCACCGGGCGTCGTCCAGCGGCCGGCCGTGAGCAGCGGTTGGTCGAGCGTGGCCTGATCCCGGTTGCGGCCCTCCGCATGGACGCGCATCCTGTCTCCGTCGTAGGTGAGTTCTAGCTCGGTGACCGGGAACGGGCCTGAGGAGTCGGTAACGCCCGGCGCGTGCGCCAGCGCCTCGAACTGTTCGAGGGTGCCGGCGGTCCCGTGAAAGCCGGGCTCGAAAAGGCCGGCCACGTCCGGTCCCTTGGTGGCCGTCCGGGTATGTGCGAACGGGCTATCGGTCACGCCCTGGAGCGCGAGGGAGAGCGTGATGGTCGCGGTCGTCGCCGCGACCATCACGACCAGCATCAGAGATTGCACCCGACGGCGCTTGATATCGCCACGCACCAGCCGCCAGATCAACAAGAGCCAGCCCACGTCTGTTACTCATCCAGCCCAGTGATCGCGCCAAGGCTACGCGCGGTGCCGCCGGTCAAACGGGTCTCATCCACCAACACACCATCACGCATCGTCAGCAGGCGGTCCGCTGTAGCCGCGACCCGCTCATCATGGGTTACGAGCACTAGCGTCTGACCGTCCGCGCGCAACTGCTCGAACAGGCGCAACACTTCGGTCGTGGCCTCTCCGTCCAGGTTCCCGGTCGGCTCGTCGGCCAACACCACCGCCGGCGCGTTCGCCAACGCCCGCGCAATCGCCACCCGTTGACGCTGCCCGCCCGACAGCGCTGAAGGCAGGTGCCCAGCCCGGTCGGCCAGCCCGACGCTCCGCAGCAGCTCGCCGGCCCGCTTGCGGACCTGATGCCGCGAGGCTCCCGCCAGCAGCATGGGCAGCTCCACGTTCTCGGCCGCCGTCAGCTCATCGACCAGGTGGAACGACTGGAACACGAACCCGAGTGCGTGCCGACGCAGCCGGGCCAGTTGCGCCTCCGGCAATCGCTCAAGCCGCCGGTCCGCCAGGCGCAATGACCCGGCTGTCGGGCGCTCCAGACCGCCCAGCAGATACAACAACGTGGACTTGCCGCAACCGCTCGGCCCGATGATCGCGACCGACTCACCCGCCGCCACGTCGAGATCGACCCCGCGGACCGCCCGCACCCGCGCTGCGCCGTTGCCGTAATCCTTCAACAATCCCCGCGCCGACACCACCGGGGCTCGCGTCATCGCGGGAGCGCTCATGGCCGGTCCCTCCCCGTGCTCCAGAACCGTGCGCACGCCTCCAACCAGCGCAGGTCCGCCTGCAACCGCAGCAGCACACCCTCCAACAGCAGCCCTGCGACGGCCCCCGTTGGCTCCGCCAAGGCGGCTCGCTGCGCCTCGCGCAACCCCGCCAGCAGCTCGTGGCGCTGGCGGTCAACGATCCGCACAGGGTCCGCCAGCCCGGCGGCCGCCGCTGCGACCAGCTTCAGGTGGAACTCCGCCGGTGCCGGCTTGGGCCAGCTCACATCCTCAAACCACGCCAACACCCGCTCACGACCGGACTCGGTCAGCTCATACACGCGACGGTCACGACGGTCCACCCGGTCCACGCGCTCCGACCGGATCAGCCCCGACTTCTCCAGCCGACCCAAGGTGACATAAACCCGGCCCTCATTCAGTGCCTCAGCCAACGGGCCCAACGCCAGCGCCAGACGCGCCCGTAGCTCATATGCGTGCGCGCCCGATTGGGCCAGCAGAGCCAGCATCACCTCCTGCACGACATGCAACTGGTAGCCACGCAGCGGCTCGCGATCCGATAGTTCTAGCGGCTCATTCAAAACCAGACACTCCTAACCGTTAGGGGTCCAGTCTAACCGTTAGGTGTATCGCTGTCAAGCGAGCACGGTGCGCTGCGCGCCGCGCTCCCGCTAGGCGGCAGCGCCGATGACCTCTAGGCGTGGAGGCTCGCCGTCACGGCGCTGCTGATAGGCGGTCATCGCCCGTTGCGCTCGTGCGAGTGCGCGGCGCTGGCCTAGCTTTGTGTAGACCGTGGCGATGAGGTAGCCGCCGTCGTCGTGGCCGACTATTTCAGCGGCGGTCGCTCGATCAAGGCGCCGGCCTCCCCGAGCTGGCCGTGCAGGTCGAGGTAGAGCCCGTCGCGCAGCAGCGGGACAAGCTCGTCCGGGATGATGATGGTCATGGTCGCTCCTCGGTCGGCCGAAGGGAAGCCGCCCAGCGAAGCCATGAATGGACCCCCGCAGTCGGGAGAGCTACGGTGTGGCCCGTGGCATCCGAAGCAGCATCTTCGGTGTCCACAGGCCGGGCGGGTGCGTCAACACTCGCCCGGCCACTCGATTGTCTTGGTGGTGCCAGAGCAGAGCAGAACTCGCGCCGCATCGCAAGCAAGGCGCGGCCGGGAGGGGCGGAGCCAAGGTCCGCGCCTGCTCTGAGCAAGCGGCGATGCTCGCCAAGTACCGCGAGTCCCCCGAAAGCGACGTTTGTAGTTCGTGGAGGATTACGCGCAGCGCTGGCACCCCATCGCCCGACTTCGATGCGCCGGGCGAATCCGGCGACCGGAGCAAGTGCTATGCACAGTCGTAGCCATGCAAGCGACAACGGCTCCCACTGTCTTGACGGTCGATCCACGCGACTGGATCGACCGCCCTATGTGGACTGCGAGCGATGCGGCGCTTGGGATACGGTGGGCCTGCTGATGGTGTCAGGGACTACGGTCGTGCGTCGCTGTCGATCGTGTTTGCGCGACAGTCGGCAGCGACTTCCGGTGCCTCCGCGTCCGCGCGTCCTCTACCTCGACCAGTGGGCGCTGTCGAGCTTGGCGAAGGCTCGACTCCACGACACGCGGGAGCGCTTCGCGTCTGAGCACGATCACGCGGCCGGCGCCGGGGTATGGCCGCGTCTTTTGGCTCGTATCGAGCGCTTGGTCAAGGCGAATCTCTTGGTGTGCCCGCCATCGAGCATCCATCGAGCGGAGTCGTCCTTGGATACGCGCCTGTGGCACGCGCTTCGTCGTCTCCACGTCTACCTAAGCGGCGATGCCCGCATGGTTCATCACGAACGCCTCAAGCAGGATCAGCTCTATGCGAGCTTCTGCGCGTGGCTGGATGATGTGGAGCCGTCGCTCGCGCGCCGCGAGGACGTTGTGAGGACTCGGGACGGATGGCCGGAGTTGCTTCAGGTCATGGCGAGCTACCGGCCGGAGCCGGCAGAGATTGAGGCCTTGCGCGCTGGCCGTCACGCGCATAGCGGGCGCCTGCAAGGCCAAGTCGATGCCTGGGCGTCGCA
The DNA here is from genome assembly GCA_036510495.1 of Solirubrobacteraceae bacterium. Classification (GTDB taxonomy): domain Bacteria; phylum Actinomycetota; class Thermoleophilia; order Solirubrobacterales; family Solirubrobacteraceae; genus Palsa-744. The sequence continues at coordinate 76,009 of DATCDV010000009.1, read as the reverse complement.
GGTGCGGTCGTTTGACGAGCGACGCGACGAGCAGCTTTCCGCTTACGGGCCGAGCTTCTTGCCCGTGACTCCCCTCAGCGAGCTTTACGCCCTTACGCGGCACGCCCTATCTGAGCGCTCGATCGCGCCCGAGCGATGGGCGTCGGAGGTTGAGCGCTTTCTACGCTCGGACTGGCCCGGTCGGACGCCGTTCGCGCGACTCGCTAGCGATGTGTTCGCGTCGATGGGCTGGCTCGCGGAACACGACCAGAAGCCGGCGATCGACGGCGGCATGATTGCGGACGTTCAGGCGTTCGCCGCTTACGTCCCGTTCTGCGATGCCTTCACGGTCGATAGCCGCTTCGCTCACATGCTGCGCACGTCGCCGATGAAGGATCGGCTTCCGAGCGACACGGCGATCTTCGGAGCGCGCGAGTTGACCGCGCTGGAAGGCTGGCTGATCTGAGTTGAGCGCGCGGCCCCCGCCGGGCACTTCGACTTGCTGAGCGCGATCTATGGTCCCGGCTGGCTTGAGCCGTATGCCGCGATACTCGATGCTCCCCGGGACGCCGGAGAAGTCACCGAGGATGCACCGTGATTTGGGACCGCAAAAAGACCGCAGGAGGGCGGAAAACCGCATAGGAAAGCCAACCTGTACCTTTCTCCCCGATTCGAGAAAACACCTGGTAATCAGCACTTTTTGGTAAGCGTTCAGTTGGTTGTTGTTTAGGTGAGCAGGGGCGCGGGATCGCCGCGGGTGTGGGTGGTGATGGCATCGGTGAGGTAGGCGAACAGCGAGCGGTGTTGAAGGCGGCAGGTGGTGTGTGCCGAGAGCAGGCGCTCGATGCGCCGCTCGCCGCTCTCGGACTGGCTGCCGAGCGAGAGCTTGCGGTAGATGACCGCGCTGCGCAGCGCACGCTCGGCGTGGTTGTTGGTCGGCTGCACACCCTCGTGCTTGGCGAAGGTCCACAGCGCTGGCCAGGCTTTCAGGAGGTTGCGGGCCATGCCGCGGCAGCGCTTGTTGCGGGCGCGCTTGGCAGCGTAGCCGGCGATGACGGGCTCGTAGGTGCGCTGTAGTCGCGTGACGGTGCGCTTCAGCTCGCGCCGGTCGTGGGTGTATTGGAAGACCTCCCACGCCCAAAACACTTTCCGTGAGAGCTCGAGGCCGTGCTCGCCGAACTCCCTCTCGGCGGCGAGTCCTTCGGCGTGCGCGGCGAAGTCGCGTTGCAGATGTGACCAGCACAGCTGACGGCGACGCAAAGGCAGGCTGCGGTATGCCCACCAGCGGTCAGAGGTGACGACTGCCTGGGTGTCGGCGAGTAGTCTCTTGGCGTGATCCTCGTGGCGGTCACGCGCGACCTGGAAGAACGCGTGGCGGCTGGTGAACAGACCCCACAGCGCGCGGCGCTCCCCGGCGGTGCGCCAGCCCGTCTCGTCCGCGTTGAGCGTCGCGGCGGCACGGACTCGCGTGAGTAGATCCTCGTAGGGTTCGGCGAGCGCCTCTGAGGCGCGGGTCAGGACCGCATCGACGCTCCCGGTGGATAGGCGGGCACCAAAGAGCTCTTCGGCGAGCTCGACCACGTCACGGCGCGAGACACGGTTGCGCACCGAGAGCGCCACCAGCGCCGCCTGAAGACGGGGACCGAATGCGCTGGCGGCGACCTCATTCGGGAGTTCGGCGCGCGCACGCTCCCCACACTCAGGACAGCGCAGGCACTGCGCACGGTGCTCGACTACCTTCACGGTCAAGACGGGCAGCTCTTCGACCTGGTGGCGCGCCGGTTCACCATCCGGGCGCAGTTCAGCCTCACAGAAGACATGGCCGCAACCACACCGCTCGGGCCAGTGCTCGACCACCTCGTCCACCGCGCACGCCGGCAACAGCTCACGCCCGTGCCCCTCGTGGCCAGACTGGGCGCCTGGTTTGCGTCCAGAAGGGTCCTTGCTGCGCCGCGGCGGCGAGGAAGGCGCGTCGGCGCTCGGCGGCTTGGAGCTATTACGCGAGCTGCGATTCAGCCTGCGCTCGAGCTGAGCGATCCTCTCCTCCTGGCGAGCAACCCGCTGCTCAAGCCGCAGGATCTGTTCATCCATACGCAGCAACACCGCCACCACAACCTCACGGCCCTGGTCGTAGATCGCCTCCGCCTCAGCACGCTCCACGCACAATAATTCGACGCGCCCGCGGTCTGGAGTTGGGTCGTGTGCCTTCAGCTCGATGTTGCGTAGCGGCTGCTCCATGCGCCGATTGTGAACGGTGCGGCGGCGCGCCCGCATATGAGTTGGGGCTAGGCTGCAGGCCAGTGATGAGCGATTTTGCCTCTTTCATGTTGAGTGACCGGCTGTGTCCTGCTGATGCGTCGCTTGTTGAGCTGATCGAGGTGGTTCGCGCGCTCCCGTATGGCCGTCCGAGCGATCGTACAGTCGAGGGGATGTTGCGTGAGGGGCGCGGTACCTGCTCCACAAAGCACCTCTTCCTCGCCCAGGTATTGGCTGAACGTTTCCCCGAGAGCGAGCCCTCGATAGTGCATCGCGTCTACGTGCTTGATCGCGCTTGCGCTCGCGAACTGTTCGGCCGCGACGTCGCCGAGACGGTTCCTGGGGCGGGACTCGTGGATGTCCATCGCTATCTCACGGTCAAGCTCCGCGGCAAGCGAATCGTGGTCGACGCGACGATTCCCGGAGGACCCTGGGACGGCCACTCCTCGCTGTCACTTGCGTGCGGCCCAGGCAGCGATCACCCGGCTGGCGGTGACCCCGACGCTGAGAAGCGGACGCTTGAGGCGCAGCATTGTAATCCAGTAGTGCGCGAGCGGTTCATCGCAGCGCTCGCCATTGCGTCCGAGCTACAGATCGCGACCAGGAACTGACGGCAGCCAGGGGAGCGGGATGGAACTTTGTGCCTGTGCATAGAGGCCAGAGTGCGTATGTCCTCGGTGGGGAGGAGGCCTCAACGAAGTGCTTGAACGCTTTACTACTGATGCTGATCCGTTGGGCGCGAGGTCTGGAGGTTGCTCCTCGCGGCGGCGACCTTACCGCTTTCGATGAGCGGCGACGTATGATGTGCAATCCAGAAGAACGGACTCAAGCTGCACACCCGACTGCGGGGGAGATGTCTAGTGTCGGACGCGTATTCCATTATCCGTCAGGCGATCCTTGACAAGGACCAGGTCATTGTGACCTACGGTGGTCACCGCCGTGAGATGTGCCCGCATGTGATCGGGACCAAGTATGGACGGCACCAAGTTTTGTTCTTTCAATTCGCGGGATCTAGCAGTTCTGGCCTCCCACGAGGCGGCGAGTGGCGCTGCATCCCGATCGAGGGCCTGAGCGATATCGTGAGCCAGCCCGGCCCTTGGTACAGTGGAGAGGATCACGCACAGCTGCAAACCTGTGTGGATCTCGTGGACGTCGAAGTCGCCTACTGACAACGCAAACTATTGAGATGTCGCCGGGATCTTCTGCGCATAGACCTGGTCCCGGCGGTGGCCCGTGCAGGCCCGCTGGCGGATCGGTCGATCGACTCAGGCGGCCCGGTTAAGAGAGCCCCCGAGTAAGTAAAAAGCCTGCTACTCAGGAGGGCGGCTGGTGCAGACCGAAGCTTGAGTCTTGATTGTTGCGACAGAAGCGAACGTTCCTGAAGGGCAGGGCCCGGAGTGCTCGTTGAACTCGGCTTTGCCGCCAAGCCCTCGTACGGAGGACGGCTTGGGATCTGCGGTAATCAGCTCCGGAGGTCTTCGAGGTCAGCGAGGGCTTGGGCGTCGAGTTCGACGTAACTCGCGGCGACGTTCTCCTTCAGGTGAGCGAGCGACGACGTACCGGGGATGAGTAGGACGTTAGGGCCGCGTGTGAGCAGCCACGCAAGGCCCACCTGAGCTGGTGTGGCCCCGAGGCGATTGGCGACCTCGCGCACGGCGGGTTGCTCAGTCACCTTTGGCATCCCGGGGAACGCCGACCCCAGTGGGAAGAACGGCACGAACGGGATGTCCGCGTCGCGGCAGAGGTCCAGCAGCGGCTCGGCGTCACGCTGGAGTAGGCTCATCTGGTTCTGGACGCACACGATCTGGGTATGGTCGAGCCCAGCGCGAACCTGCTCGAGAGTGACGTTGCTGAGGCCGATGCCGCCGATCTTGCCCTCTTCTCGCAGCTCAACCATGACCGCGAGCTGCTCCTCGAATGGAACTGCCGCATCACGCTGACCTTCCTCCTCGCCCATTAGGCGCAGGTTCACGACGTCCAAGCGCTCGACCGCCAGTGAGCGCAGATTTGCCTCCACGCCTTGGCGCAATTGCTCGGCGCGCTGCGCGGGGATCCACCCACCGTCCGCGTTGCGCGCGCCACCCACCTTGCTGACCAGCACAAGGTCATCCTGATAGGGGTGCAGCGCCTCGTGGATCAGTTCGTTGGCTACATCCGGTCCGTAGTACTGAGCCGTGTCGATGTGGTTTACGCCCAGCTCCACGGCGCGCCGGAGTACGGCGAGGGCTTCTCCGCGGTCACGCGGAGGTCCAAATACCCCCGGTCCCGGGAGCTGCATCGCACCGAACCCTATCCTCCGTACGGGTCGCCCCACAACGCAATAGGTATCACTGGTCACCACGGGAAAGTCTAGGAGAAGCCACCCGGCACCTCGACAGCCATGCTCACCGCTTGACCAGCTGGGAATGCTAGGCGGCGCCTCACGACATCTAAGACAGGTCTGGATCTAACCAGGTGCGACACGCTTCTCTGCGTTGTGCTGTGACCCCGCCACCCAGTCGCGCAGTACTTCATGCATCGCCTGCACGCCGATGATCGGAGCTGCCGGTTCGCTCCAGTCTGCCGGCACGATCGCAAACGGTCTGGTCTGCGGTCCGCCGAGACCGCCATGGGAGCCCATGAACTCCTCGAATGGCGCCACCTCCTGGGCGTTTGGGTCATACATGCTGTTGACGAGTATGTCCGGACAGTGCGGGAAGCGATCGTGGCGGCGCAGATGGTCCGCGGCCGTCGCGTCAAAGTGAGCGAGTGGGTCCTCGCCCTCGATCACGTCGTCCGTGAGCCGGCGCTGTCCAGCCCCACCTATTACGAGCGCGCCGTGAGCTTGCGAGCGCACCATCACATACCCGATCCCGGGATGGGTCGCGAGGGAGTCCAACAGCCGTGGATGGGTTTCGGCGATCTGCTCGACCGTGAGCCGCTCCGGGCTGGACGGCAAGTAGATGAGCCCGAGGCTGCCAGAGGCAAGCACTATCGCCTCCTTCTCCATCGCCTGGTCCTGCTCGCCGCGTTGTTGGAGTGCCTCCCGGTTCGGTCCCAGTGCGACTGTCCCCTCGACGGATCTGCTGCGTGTGGCACGGGCAAGCATCCGCCCTCCGACGCTCGGCTCCTGGCGCGCGTCTGCCAGTACAGCACCCATGTCACCCCATGCCTCGTCGACGGCGGCCGGTGCGTATACCTCGCCCCGCGCGAGCGCTTCGTGGACGACCTCCTGCAGCGTCTGGCCGTAGCGCTGACGGAACGGCGCGCCCTGCGTCTGACCGTGGTCGGAGAGCACCACGAGGTGATAGGGGCGAGGGGACTGCGCCGTCGCCCGCTCGAGGCGCGCAAGTTGGCGATCGTGTCGCTTGAGTACCGCCAGCGCGTCGGGCTCGCGAATTCCCGAGTGGTGAGCCACCTCGTCATAACCCACGAAGGTGGCATAGCTGACCGGAACTCCCTCGACGATGTCAGCCATCAGCAAGGCCGTGACCAAGTCGCGCATCACAACCGTGATCGTGGCCCGGATCAGCGGGTACACGCCTTTTCTATCGACATGCGTCGCGCCGCTGCGGCGCTGGCGAATGGCCGCCCTGCGCTCATTCGCGATGTCGGCGAGTGACAGCACGATCGTGCGTATGAACCCGTACGGATCTGAGAAGTAGGCGAATAGATCTCCGGCCTTTGATCGGCCGCGGTCGCGGATGACACTCATCGTTGCGGTGCACCGGGGCGCGTCGCCCGAGAACATGTTCCCTCGGCTTGTGCCCGCGGTGGCCAGCAGACCGTGGCCCGTCGATCGCCGGCGCTCGATCTCGGCCGCGTCGGCTGGATGATTGGAGACCATCGTGCGGCCGGACTTCTTCTCATACCAGCGGAAGGCTGGCATGTCCCAGTTGCTGCCGAGTAGCAGACCCGCCTGGCTTGCCCCTGTTTGGGAGGAGAGGTCGCACTCCCAGCCCAGTATTCGGTGTGTGCCCTCTGAGAGCCAGCGGGCGATCGTGGGCGTGTGTCCGTCGCGGATCGCCTCGCGCAAGACTCCCTCGCCCAGTCCATCGATCTCGAACAAGATCACTCCCGGGACATCGGTGTGGTTGTCCCTGCGTGTGTGTCGCACTCTGCGCCTGACCACCCGCAGATGGCGAGCATCCCCGTCTACGTCGAGTAGCGGCGCCACGATCATCGAGACGAGGGCAAGGCCAAACGCGATTGCCATGTCTGCCCAGAATGATGGCGTCTTACCGTCCACCGTGTAGAACGCGAGCGCCACCGTGCCGGCGCTGAGAGCAAGTGACCCAAGTCCGAATGTGACGATGGTGAGTGGTAGAGCAAGACGGATGAGGACCGGCCACAGGACCGCGTTGATGATCGCCATCGCGGCGGCAACGAGTATCGCGGCGTCAAAGGAGAGCGATTCGTGACCCGGCAAGAGTGCGGTCAAAGCGACCAACGCCAGTCCATCGACCCCCAACAGGATCACGGTCCGAAGCCCGAACCCCAAGAGACGCCGCCAACTGCTCCGGCGTTGTTGGGTGTTGCGCTCATCGATCGCTGACTGCATCTCGTTGATACCTTCTCGCCTATGGCAGATGGCGCGGTTATCGCCCGTCACGCAGGCACAGCCGCAGACCGTATCGTTTTCCTGGGGCACGCCACTGTTCTGATCGAATTGGACGGTGTGCGTCTACTAACCGATCCGCTGCTGCGCGGCGGCGTCGCGCATCTACGTCGCCAGGCGCCGCTGGTTGACAAGGACGTGTTCGCCGGTCCTGACGCGGTCCTTATCTCACACTTGCATCACGATCACCTGGACCTCGCCTCGCTGCGGCTCCTGGGTCGGGATACGCCCCTGATCGTGCCGACCGGCGCCGGAGCATGGCTACAGCGTCGAGGATTTACCACCGTGACGGAGCTGAGTGTGGGGGATATCGCGAGAGTCGGTGCGCTCGTAGTAACCGCGACGCAGGCTCTCCACGATGGCCGCCGCCCAGGCGGCCCGCGCGCCGAGACGCTGGGCTATCTCATAAACGGTCGGCGCGCCATCTACTTTGCTGGAGACACTGAGCTGTATGCGGACATGTCCAAGCTGTCGCCGTCGCCCGATGTAGCGCTCCTGCCGGTTGCTGGATGGGGACCAACGCTTGGCCCGGGCCATATGGATCCACTCGACGCGGCGCGTGCGGTCGGTTTGATGCAGCCGCGGTTGGCCATTCCGGTGCATTGGGGAACCCTGTTGCCTATTGGCCTCAGCCGTCGTCACCGGGAGCGGCTTGGAGACCCGCCGCGCCTGTTCGCCGGCCATGTCGCCCGCTTGGCCCCGAGCGTTGAAGTCCGAATCCTGTTTCCAGGGCAGGAGACGACGCTTTAGATGGTTGTTGCGCATCGTCTCATGGCGAGGATGAAGGTGTCGCCGGTACCGGGAGTGTGGCTTGTCGAACACCCATTCGATTCTCGCTCGCGGATCGCGGCGATCATGTTGCGTGGGTGTAGACTGCTCGCAGGTTGGATAGGGGTCGTAACCGCGGCTCATCTCATCGGAAGGCCTCCTGGGTGTCCAGAGTTCCCAAGTCACTTGCCGTCCTTGCACTGCTGGTCAGCATTTTTGTTTTGACCTCATGCGGTGAATCCTCCCAGGAAAAGGCAAAGACACAGGTGTGCAAAGCGCGCTTGGACATCTCAAAGCAGGTCAAGACGCTCAGCGAATTGACGCTCTCCACGAACATCCTTACCGAAGCCAAGACCGGTCTGGAAGCGATCGGTAGCGACCTGACGACAATCAAGGACGCGCAATCAAACCTTGAGCCCGCACGCAAGGAACAGGTTCAGGCGGCAACTCACACCTTTGAAACACAGGTCTCCTCGATCCTGTCCGAACTGGTGTCCAAACCGTCGCTCGGCAAACTTGAAATGCAGCTCAAATCCTCGCTGACCCAGCTCGCCTCAAGCTACGAAAAAGCGCTCGCTCCCCTCAACTGCTCATAACTTCCGTCGGAGGATGACGCGTGGCCGAGGGTCTCTCAGCAACCGAGGTGGGCAAGGAGATCGGAGAGCACAAGCACGCCGCCGAGGCTCCCCCGAAGGATCGCCGGGACAGATTGCTGTCGGTGACCGAGGCGTTGCTGCTGTCGCTAGTTGCCGTACTTGCGGCATATTCGGGCTATGCCGCGGCCAAGTGGAGCACCTACTCGTCGGTCTCCTTGGCAAGGGCGTCGGCCGCGCGCACCAAGGCCAACCGCGCCGACCTCGAAGCGCTCCAGCTCCGAACGCTTGACTCAGTCTCTTTCAACGCCTGGTTCAGCGCCTTCACGGCGGGTAACACAGGCGCGGAACGCCTCGCCGAGAAGCGCTTGCGTCCGGGCTACCGTCCCGCATTCTATGCCTGGCTAGCCACCGATCCGGCGCACAACCCCAAGGCGCCACCCGGGCCATCCTACATGCCACAATACGTCATCCCCCAGGAAGCCACGGCGAGCACCGAGGACGCTCAGGCGGATGCCAGCTTTGCGAAGGGCTCTGAAGCGGGGGCGACCGGAGACGAGTATGTGCGCGACACGGTCTTCCTGGCCACTGTGCTGTTTTTGGTCGGGATCAGCGGTCACTTCCCTTTGCGCCAAGCGCGCTACGCACTGATCGGGGTAGGTGCGCTGATCCTCGTGTTCGCGGTCGTTCAACTTCTCGGCCTGCCGGGGCCTCCCTGAAATCACCAAGCCCGCACAGTTTTCACCCGCGACGGCGACGGGGTCGATTGATCTGCTGGTTTTCGCGGGAGCCCGGGCAGGCATACTCGGTGATGAGGACGCGGCCTCGGCACAGAGGCGCTCAAACCTGGTGCGACAGGGGTACTAACCTCAGCCGGCGCACACGGGTCGTGCGCCGGCTGGTCGGTCATGCAATCCAGTGAGGGTTGATCAGGCGGTCTTGGGCTCGCCGAGAACCGCGAGTCCATGAATGACGATCAGACAGATAGCAAAGATGCCCAGAGACCAGAAGGGGTAAACCCCACCGATTGACAACAATGCGCCGACCGCGCCGATCGTGGCTGCGATGATTCCGACCACGCGCCCATAGGCACCACCGCCAAACAGCGAGAGGGAAGCGGTCAACTGGATGACGCCCAGGATGATGGTGATCCACCCCCAGGTATGGAGGCTCGAGAACACATACCGATTGTCGTTGACGAAGAAACTTGCATTTCCGACGGCCGCGATGCCGTAGATGATGTTTAGGATGCCCGCGATCAACAATAGGATGCCCGCGAACAAGGCACTACCCACTCCGCGCATTTGCTCCCCTTCCGCTAATGGTGCCTTGTGGCACCTGTTACAGATTCGATGGGGAGATACTTAATCCTGTATGGCCAAGCAGCTCAGTATTGGTCCTTGACGACCGGCAAGCCATCGACTGCCGTCACCAGTCCGGCCCCGCCGAGCCCTAGCCCATAAGCGTGGGGTTCACGGCTGGCGGTGAGGCGTCTTGGGTCTGGTACTCGGCCAGCAGTCGGCTCTCATCGTCCTTGCCCGGGAACATGAAGAAGATCAGCGCGGCGCCGATCGTGATCGCGATAATGCCAGCCACGTATGACCAGTCGGACCCTGACACGAACGAGGACCGCGCGGCTGCCGTAATGGCGCTTGCATAGTGCGGATATTGATTCGCCACCGATTCAGCGCTCGAGAAGGACTTGGTCAGCTCGTTTTGGACGTTGTTCGTTATCAGTGACTTGTTGGGCGCCGAGGCGATCGCTTTCGATACAGCTGTCGCGAAGCCGGCGGTGAGCAGGGCGCCCATGATCGACTGGATGATCGCGCCGCCGAGATCGCGTTGCAGATCCGCGGTTCCCGAGGCCATGCCCGCACGCTTGACCGGAACGGATCCCGTCAATGAGTGCGAGGCGGGCGTGCCCGCGAAGCCGACCCCGATTCCGATGAAGCAGTAGGCGAGCGCAACCTTCCAGTAGGGGATGCCCGTCTTCCACAACAGCAGCATCGTGAGGAACCCGAGCAGGCAGAAGAGGTATCCAATGAGCAACGCGAACCTGGACCCACGCGTGTCCACCAGCTTGGCAGAGTGTGGCGCAATCGCCACCATCAGGAAGGCGGCTGGGAGGATCGAGGCCCCGGCATCGAGCGTGGAGTAGCCGAGCACGTTCTGGAGGAACTGCTGGCCTACGAATATCGCGCCCATCAGGCTGCCGAATACGACTATTCCCCCCAACGCTGCGACCCAGAAGATGGGGCGCGCGGCTATGCGTAGGTCAAACAACGGAAATCTGGTTCGCTTCTGGCGCAGATAGAAGACCGCCAGTGCAATGAGCGCGATCGCCGCGAGCACGAGCGCCACGGTGCCCTTATTGGGGACCGGCGCGAAGTTGATGGCTAGCACGATCCCGGCTATTGCTACGATTGACAAGATCCCGCCAGGGTTGTCGACCGGGTCTGTGGTCTCGTTCACGTGACTTGGCACCAGCAGGATCGCCATGACCGCGGCCACCGCTGCGAATGGCACCGTGATAAGGAACACCCAGCCCCACGAGTGATGCTCGAGTAGCGCTCCTGAGAGCAGCGGGCCAAGCGCCGACATCGATGCGCCTATACCGGACCACAACGCGATTGACTTCGTGCGTCCCGGCCCCGACCACAGCGCCGTGATCAGCGCGAGCGTCGTGGGGTAGGCCATGCCGGCCGCCAGTCCGCCGAGGATGCGGGCACCGATCAGTATCCCGACGCTCGAGGCGGTCGCCGCGAGGATCGATGCTGGAATCGCTATGAAGGTGCCCAGTACGAGCATCAGCTTACGCCCGTAACGATCACCGAGCGCTCCGAGGTACAACACGGATGCGGCCAGCCCGAGCGAGTAACCCACCGCGACGAGGTCGAGCGCAGTCTGTGAGGCATTGAAGGCCTTGCCGATATCGGGTAGTGCCGTATTCGCGACAGCGAGGTTGAGGTTGGCGACCGACGCCACCAGGATCAGCGCCGTCAGCACCAGCCCCTGACGGCCCGGCGCGCTCGAGGGTTCGGTCATCTTCGCTTCCGCCGCGGTGTCCGCCGGCAAAGGGGGCGTGGGGATCGCGGCGGTGTCAGCGGGATCCGTCATGGGTCTCCTTCGTCGATGAGCATCGAACGCGCCCGGTGGACACGCACTAACACTACCCCGACCTACTCGGGGGGTCCAGCGAACGCTCTGCCAGGTTGGAGCTCGACCCGGCGGCGAGCGGTGATGGCTGACCGACTGACCCGTAAGATCTGGCGCATGGCGACTCAGCGGGCGGTTGCTCCTCAGCACGGGCGGGTCCACCTGAGGCGGATCCTGATCGGCGCGCTTGTAATCGTCGTGATCGGCGCTGCCGCCACGCTTGCCGGCTGGGATCTCACGGGCTGGTTCGAACACATATGGGACACGATCACGAGCGTCTCGCTCGGCTACCTGTTGGCCGGCCTGGTGCTCATGACGCTGCAGACGAGCACGACGGCGTTCGCGTGGTATTCGATCTTGCGCTACGGATATCCCGACTCCGATGTTCGCTGGATACAGGTCCTTGCCTGCTATGCCGCCGCCGTCGCGCTCAACTCGGTCCTGCCCGCGAACATCGGCACGCTGGTGATGCTGCTGATGTTCACCACGATCATCGTCGTCGCCAGCTTTGCCGGCGTGCTGGCTGGTATGGCCGTCCAGAAGATCTTCTTCACGCTGATCGGAGCGTTCTGTTACCTGTACCTGTTCCTGACGGTGGGTGGATCGTTCTCCATCCAACTCGGGTTCATCGCCGATCATCCGTGGGCCACCATGATCCTGCTGGTGGGCGTCGCTACGCTTCTATTCCTCGTGGCTCGGATGCTGCGTGAGCGTGTCAAGCAGTGGTGGGAGCAGGCGAGGGTCGGCGCGCAGATCCTCGTTCACCCCCGCGCCTTCCTCGGACGGGTCGTGCTCCCGGAGGCGATCAGCTGGGTGGCGATGCTCGGCGTAATCGCCGTGTTCCTGGCCGCATACGACATCCCGGTCAGCTTTCACACGCTCATGCGTGTCGTGGCGGGTAACTCGATCGCCAACGTGAGCTCGGTGACGCCGGGCGGGGCGGGCGTTGTACAGGGCTTCAACGTGCTGTCGCTGAAGGGTCTCACCAGCGCGTCCAACGCAACCGCCTACTCTGTGTCCCAACAGCTCGTGACTACCGCCTGGGGCATTCTCTTCGCGATCGTGCTGCTCGTTCGAGCCTTCGGCTGGTCTGATGGCAAGACGCTCGTCGCGCAGTCCTACAGCCAGGCGCGCGAGAAGAACGCTGAGCGCTCAGCAACACGCAAGGCCAAGCGTCGGGCTCGCGCACCCAGCAGAACCCGGTGAGCCAAGGGCATCGTCGCGCCATATCGCCGCGCGCGGTCTTCGATATATGCGGCGGACTTCAGTCGCTACCGCTGGGCCCGCGTATTGGTCTGGCTTGGGACCGATGAGCCCAGCACGGTTCCACCGCGGTTTAGCGCCTGCAGCTCGAACCACGCCCCGGGGTTCGTCAGGGAGATCGTCGTCTCAAATCCGCTCCGAGTCACAGTAGTTACCGGCGTGAGCTGTTGCTCAGCCCGTCCGGCGAGCAGGCGCCAGCTTGCGACCTGGGTCGCGCCGTTCCAGCTCACGTATGCGACCGGAGATCCGCCGGGTCTCTCCGCGGCGAGTGTGACCGTTGGCCTTGATGACGGCTTTCCCGTCCACGGGAAGCGGAACGCCCGGTAGGACTGGTCGGCGGCGGTCATATCCGCATCGAAGAGCAGACGGCCGGTTGGTGAGTACTCGGACACATACGGTTCCGCTCCCCACCCGATCAAGGCATCTCCGTTGGGCAACGTTTGAACGTTGCCCTGGGTGCCGGCGGATAGCGCGGGAGAATGGGTGTCCTGGGCGAGTAGTGTCATCATGTTCGTGGTCGGGTCCAGCCGCTCGAGGATGCCGCGCGAATACGGATGGATCTTCGGCTTCGCGCCGTTGTCGAACGCGGTGATGTCTCCGTCGGGCAGCGCACGTGGGTCGTGCTGCCAAGCGGTGGCGGTACCGGGTGCCATCTTCACCGTGCTCTGCTTGCCGCCGATGCGGGTGAGCACTTGCCCGGTGCGATCGTCAACGGTGTAGATGGTCCACGTATTGCGTCCCGAGGTCATCATGGTGCCGTTGGGCTGCTGGTCCAGGCTGTTGATGTGGAAGAAGTCAAACGGGAACGCGGTCCTTGCCTCGCCCGCACTGGCCTTGGGGTAAGCGTCAGCGATGGCGATGTGATCAAGCGCATGCCATTCACGGCGTACCAGTCCGGTCTTCAGGTCGATTTCCTGGTAGACACCGTCGCTGATCGCGCCGTTGGACGGCCCGCGGATCGAGGCCAGATCGCAGTGGACAGGGTCATACGCGGTCAACAGCGCGGTGTCCCGCGAGATGATCTGGAAGTCGTGCAGGTCGGCGTGCAGCCCGTTGCCCGCGTGCACGACCGCTATCTGTCGGTAGGCGGTGTTGTCGATGATCTCGTCGCCCTCGCCAAAACCCTGTGGCAGGACGTGGCCCTGCCACCAGGTCAGCACCTGCTGACCTTCGTACTGCTGGACCTGCAGATTGGTCGCTGAGATTTTCGTCGGCAGCGGCTCGAACCACACAAGCTGGCCGCTGTTTTCGAAGATCATCGGACCGCCGGGGCCGTTACTCGTGGCGTAAGCGGCGACGAAGATGTCCCCAGGTGCAACGGTGCTCGCCGCGGGCGTGGTCACGTGCACGGTGGGCGCCGGGAGATCGGGCCGACTATGAAACCGCTGGATACCGGTCGGCGACGAGCTGGTCGTATATCTCGCGGTTATGTCCGGTAGTGGGTCCTCGTCCGCCACGGTAAAGGCAAAGGCGAACCGTCGGCTGGAGCTCCCAAGATGCAGTGTTCCCCGGACGGTGACGTGCTCACCCGCCGAGAACTGGCGCCGTGGAATGTAACTCGCGCCATCGCCTTGGGAATATGCGATCAGCCGGCCGTCGTGGGGGCCCGTGTGCGACCCGATGACGCTCACCGCAGAGATCTCACCAGCCGGCACGCCGAGCAGGCTGATCTGCGAGGAAGGCTCGGCAACCATTGTGCCTGGCAGCGGCGAGACGGACAGCGGGGTTCCTGGAAGCGCGGCTGATCGGTTCAGGGTCGACGGGGTGCACCGCGGTGAGCTCGACGATGCGCCGGTGAAGCGCGGTGGCGGCGATGAATGCCGAGACGAGCCGCGCCACGGGTCGGATGTGCCGGTTGCGATGACAACCCCAGCAGCGAGGATAAGCAGGCCGACCGCGGCGAGAACGCGCCGGTCAATCACGACTTGGGCAGAACAGCGGCACGCGGAACGGGACAGATCTAGACATGGACATCGATAGGACGTGAGCTTGCCGTCCCAGTCGATGCGAGGCGTAAGAAAACTAGGTTGAGGATTGGCTGCACGGTAGATGGCGACTACACGAGCCGCGAGCCACCGATTCTAAGCGGGCATTCCGCCGGTGTTGGACTCCTCGGTGTCGTAGCGCGCCACGGTGAAACCGATCAGAACCGGGACATGCACGGCGAACACCACCAGTGACAGTGTCAGCACGACCAGTGCGCCGCCACTCACGTGGTCGCGCAGGAACGAGTACTCGATCATCCCGGCCACAACCACGTAGGCGAGCAGCGCCCAGCGGGCTATTTCGAAGAACCGTCCCCACGGGAAGCCCTGCACGCGTGCCAGTGCCGCGAGGTTGCCGCCGAGCAGCAGCGCCGAGGCGCCCAGCAGGAGGATCGCGGGGGTGAGGGGGACCTGGTGGGGGAGGTGGGCGGCGAGGTAGATGCCGCCGGCGACGATTAGAGCAAGCGAGAGCATTCCCACCTGCGTAACCGGGGGAAGGCGGCGCTCGCTCATCCGACGGTCAACTTGGCCATGATCACTAGCGTCGCGATCTGCATCGCGCCGGTGGCTCCGGCGGTGTAGATGAAGCGCTTCATAAGTCGCTCGATTACCTGTGGGTTGGGGCGGGGCTTCTTCAGCTCGACGAGCACGGCGACGTTGGCCGGCTCGAGTAGCCCAAGGGCAATCACGGCCATGATGCCCACCACGATGTAGCTTGCCACGGTCCAACCGTGTAGGTAGTAGCTGCTCTGGACCGTCCCGAGGTGATTGCCCAGCTGCCAGCCCGCGGCGAGGGTGACGGTGACCACGGTGGGCATGATCAGCACCATCTTCGGCATCAGACGCGTGGTGAGCTCGATGCGCGCGGGGATCGACAGGCTACCCAGGATCGGACCGAGCACGAAGCCGAGGAACAGATCGATGATCGTCCACGCCGCCCCACCGACGAAGTGCAGGAACGCGAGTGGCCAAAGTTCGTTGACTGCGATCGCGGCGATCAGCAGCGCCAGCACAACAGCAACAATGACCAGGCCGACGCGGGGCACAATCTCGAAGTCCGGCCGCTCCATAGCGCCGGCAGGTGGGCCGTCCGCGTGAGCCACCGGGACAGAGACAGCATGAGCCATGGCGCGATAGTAACGCTCACACCACCGGATAGCCAGCCAGTCGGGAATCTCGAGTCGCTGGGCCCTGTATAGCTAAACGGCTGGGTCGAGCGATACCTCGACGGTCACTGTGTTGGGATCATCCAGTCGTGCACGGGCCTGTCCAGCACGGTCTATCCCGCGAAGGCGCAAGCGGACGGGCGCTTCATCTTGCAGGTTGCGCCACCAGAGCTTGCGCTGGGGCCAGAGCACCGGGATGGTCAGACGCTCGGTGCTCTCCTCATACGCAACCGGGAAGGTGTGCATAGCACCGGTGCGCCGTCCGGTGACGGTGATCAGTGCCAGGCGTCGACTGACAAGCGGGTGCAGGCGGGAGCGCAGCAAGAGCGAGACGACGCGGTTGCCGCTCCGATTCCATAGCGCGAATGGGACATGACCTGCCGGCATATCAGCTGGTCACAGCGTCGGGCGTCTTGGAACGCGTTGCGGCCAAAGGGTCACGTCCGTCCCAGCTGCCCTCAGAGGCGTAGGGCCGAAAGCGTATGAACGCAGACTCGTGATGGAACGGCTGGGCGGCATGCGCCTGGACCGCCTCGAGGTGCTCGGAGTGGGCTGCGCCTCGAGCGTAGGCACGCATCGCAGCGGTGTTCTGCCACAAGGAGAATGTGGCCACGAGCGCCGGCGGTCGGGCAAGCCCAGTGGAGGCGAGCACAGATGGGTCGCTGACCGCGAGGCCCTCCGCCGCAGCGCTGGCACGGAGGAAGCGCACGGCCTGGGATAGACGCAAACGCCCAATGGTGAGAACCGCGGCCGGCTCTCCGTCATCCATGGGCTCCTCATGATCGAGGAGGCCGGCCATCTGCGGCCACGCTCCAAAGATTCGCGTTGGTTGCAGGCGCACGTGCCACCCGTGAGTGAATCGCCCGGCGAGCGGGTGGCGGGCGAGGAAGCCATCGAGGGCACGGTCGTCGTCCCACGTGGCGATCAGCCCGACACGACTGAGATTGGGCCTGGGGAGCAGGTGAGCACTCAGCGGCGCAGCGATGGTGATCTCCGCGTAGCGCAGACCGGGGACCTTCGCTAGACCGAGTCTCCTAGGCGAGAGGCTCAGTGCCGCGCGCTTCCCAACATCGGCGAGATGCACGGAGACGATCACGGGAGCTGTTGGGTTTGGTTGGCAGACACGTTACTATCTAGTGTACCACATGGTAACTTCAACGCACCGTGCCCTCACCGACCGCTCTGACGAGGCCCCGCGCAGGCTGCCCGCGGCGGAACGCCGCGTGCTTATCGAGAGCGCCGCGGCGCGGCTGTTCGCCGAGCGCGGCTATGTGGCGACCACCGTCGAGGACATCGTCGCCGAGGCTGGCGTGAGCAAGCCGATGCTCTATCGCCACTTTGAGTCCAAGAAGGAGCTCCACATGAAGCTGCTCGAACGTCGTCGTGACGAGCTGGCGGCGGCCCCGCTCGACAGCTTCCTGCAGGGCGAGGGCGATCCCCGGCAGCGTTTGCCCGCGATGATCGATGCGTGGTTCGCTCACGTGGAGCAGCATCCCGACACATCGAGGATTCTCTTCCAGGACGCCGTGGGGGACCCGGATATCGAGGAGCTTCAACGCGAGTTGCGACGCCGTCAACGTGCCGCCGATGTGGCCCTCCTGCGTGAGTTTGCCCCGCAACTACCTGAGCGCGAGCTCGAGCCGCTTGGCGAGATCATCCGCAGCTCGCTGACCGGTCTGGCGCTGTGGTGGCTTGACAATCCCGAGGTGCCGCGCCCGGTGCCCGTGGCTGCGGTGCTGCGCATGACGACGGGTGTGCTCTCGACGGTTGGGTTGCAGGCCGCCGGATAGGGTGTGACTGTGGCAGACGCTGATGACAGCGGTACCTATCCGCGTCCGATGCTGACGGTCGACGTGGTGGTGATCGCCGGTGTCGCCGCGAGCCTGCGCCTCCTACTCATTCAGCGAGGCGACCCGCCGTTTCGCGACAGCTGGGCGTTGCCAGGTGGCTTTGTCGAGGGGGGCGAGCAGGTCGCCGAGGCCGCTCCACGGGAGCTTGCCGAGGAGACAGGCCTTCAGCTCGGTGCGCTGGAGCTGCTGGGTGTCTATGACACGCCGGGGCGCGATCCGCGCGGATGGACGGTGTCGGTCGTCTACATCGGCCGCGTACAGAGCGAGGCGGCCGTCGTGGGCGCCGATGACGCAAGCGA
Source organism: Solirubrobacteraceae bacterium (assembly GCA_036510495.1). GTDB lineage: Bacteria > Actinomycetota > Thermoleophilia > Solirubrobacterales > Solirubrobacteraceae > Palsa-744. The sequence continues at coordinate 58,097 of DATCDV010000009.1, read as the reverse complement.
CGCACGCTGGTTTGCCGCGGACAATTTGCCCGAGCTAGCCTTCGACCACGCTGTCATCGTGGCCGACGCCCTCGCGGTGGCCTGAGGTTGTTGGCTTCGAGCAAGGCCATCTCACCGAAGTACTCACCCGGCCCAAGTGTGCGGATCCGTTGAAGCCCTGAACCGACGCGCTTGATCATCTCGACTTGGCCGGAGAGGATCATCAGCAGGCTGTTGCCGGCGTCGCCCTCCTTGAACACGGTCTCCCCAGCCTCGTAGTGCGCTTGCGTGGCGCCGCGAGCGCCACCCAATTGAGCTGAACCGATGGGCGACGCATCGCCACGCGCACGCTGATCTCAACGGTGCCGTCCTCGCCGAACCCGATCGTGGAGCAGCTCGGGCTGGCGAGCGTGGCGGACGGTTGGGGTGCGACGCGACGCTGGCGGTCAAGGGCTCCGATCGGGTTTGGGCCACCGGCGACTGTGCCCAAGTTCCGATGCCCGGCGGCGAGCCCTGCGCGCCGACAGCCCAGCACGCGATCCGCCAGGAGAAGGAGGCCGAGCGCGCCGAGTCTGCCAAGGCCCTTGAAAGCGAACGTGCGGGGATTATCTGGAAGTTGGCCTCACCAACGCTCCCGGCGGCAAACTCGAATTGAGCGGTGGCACTTTGAATCAGACGGCGGGAACGCCGACGGTCAACGAAGGGCTGACCACGCTCGGACCGGGATCGGTCTACCTCCTGCAGGAGGGCTCCTCGTTCGTCAACAACGGCACGCTCTCACCCGAGATCGCAAGCGCCTCAAGTGTCGGCAGCTTCCAGATGAGCAGCCCCTGTTGCAATGGAAGCGGGACTTTCACAGGCGGTGGCACGGTGTTGCCGGCACTCGTCGGTGGCTACGTGCCGAGCGCAAACCAGGAGTTTCAGGTATTCCTGCTCACAGGCGGGAAGTTCACGGGCACGTCGCCTCGGTAGGTAACGGCTTCAGCGCCGACTACTCGCATGAGTCTCACGCATCGATAGTCGCCATGTTCGCGTAGCGATCACCGGCTGTGACCCCCAGGGGGGCGGCCTCGTCGATACGCGCGAGATCCCCCTCTGAGAGCTCGATCTCGGTGGCCGCTACGTTCTCCTCCAGATAGGAGCGGCGCTTGGTGCCCGGGATCGGCACGATGTCCTCGCCGCGGCTGAGCACCCATGCGAGCGCCAACTGTCCGGCCGTGACCTGCTTCTCCTCTGCTATCTCCTCGATGCGCTGCACGAGCTCCAGGTTCTTCTGGAAGTTCTCGCCCTGAAAGCGAGGATGGTGGCGGCGGAAATCGTCCTCAGGCAGATCCTCTGGTTTCTTGTACTTGCCGGAAAGGAATCCGCGCCCCAGTGGGGAGTAGGCCACGAAGCCGATGCCCAGCTCGCGCACGGTCGGCAGAATCGCCGCCTCGGGGTCGCGCGACCACAGCGAATACTCGGTCTGCAGCGCCGAGATCGGGTGCACGGCGTGTGCGCGGCGGATCGTCTGCGGCGAGGCCTCCGACAGACCGAGATAGCGGACCTTGCCCTCGCTGACAAGCTCCGCCATCGCTCCGACGGTGTCCTCTATCGGGACGCTCTTGTCGACGCGGTGCTGATAATAGAGGTCGATGTGATCGACGCCGAGGCGCTGTAGCGACGCTTCACAGGCGCTGCGCACGTACTCAGGCTTGCCGTTGATGCCGATCCAGCTGCCGTCCTCTTTGCGCTCGTTGCCGAACTTCGTGGCCAGCACCACCTGCTCGCGACGGTCGGCGATCGCGCGACCGACGAGCTTCTCGTTGGTGAACGGGCCGTACATGTCGGCCGTGTCCAAGAACGTCACGCCGAGCTCGAGCGCGCGATGGATCGTGGCGATCGCCTCGTCCTCGTCGGCGCGACCGTAGAACTCGGACATGCCCATGCAGCCCAGCCCCTCGCTTGACACCTGCAGTCCCTGACTTCCAAGTTTGCGTGTCTTCATGTTCTTCTGCTCCTTCTCTGGAGTAGGCGCCAAATGCTCGATAGGTCTCTGCCCGGCTTGCTCGCCGGCTATCCCTCGTCTTAGCGCACAACCCGGAGCGTCGCGTGCATTCCCAGTCTGGCGTGTTCGGGAAGCGAGCACCACAGGTGGTAAGCCCCGGGCTTGAGGTCAATCACACCGTCCCAGCGCTTTCCCGAGGTCAATTCCGGGGCGCCCAGTTCCGGCCCGCTGCCGCTGTGGCGCAGGCGCAGGTCGTGCGGGTCCATCCCCGCGTCGATTGCCTCCAGGTCCACCGCTCCAGCTTTCACGACACCCCGGGAGAGGATCAGGCGGTACTCCACCTCGGTGACTTGCACGTGCGGACTGGCCGCTGCTCTGGAGTGGGGCTCGGCGCCATGGTGCGCGGGCGCGCTGGAGGAAAAGGCTAGCGCTGTGACCGCCACGGTGGCAGCGAAGGAAAGCGCTCCCGCGACCGCCACGATGAAAATGAGCGGTGCTCCCTTGAGCTTCACTGGACCACCTGCATCCGCGCGAGTCCGCTCGCTCCGGGAATGATCGGCGCTGCCTCGTGTCCCAGCCACTGTTCGAGCAGCGAGCAGTACAGGCCACGGAAGTCCGAGGTGGCCTGGACGTTGCCCAGCGCGTCGAGACCGCTCGTGAGACCCGGCCACTCACCGATCATTTTCCCGGCGGCGCGAGTACCCATCACGAATCCGCATCCAGCCGCGCCGTGATCTGTGCCTCCTGAAGCGTTCTCCTGCGGACGACGGCCGAACTCCGACCACACGAGCGTCAGCACGCGGTCGGCCAGCCCGCGCGCTTCAAGATCCCGCTGAAACGCATACAACGTCTGTGTGGCCTCGCCCAGACCTGTGCCCAGCGCCGCCACCTGGTTGTCGTGCGTGTCGAACACCGATTCCGTGGAGATGCTCACGCAGCGCAGAGGCAGGCCCGCCGCGAGCAGCTGAGCGATTCCGGCCATGCGTGCCGGAAAGGCGTCCGATGCGCTCGGGTAGCCGGCGGGGAGCGCGGGTGCCGCGCCAGAGCTTGACTGGAAGGGAAGCAACTGCTTGCGCAGCGTGCTTGACATCAGAGCCGCCTTGCCCGACTGCTGCATCGCGGGGTCTCCCGAGCCGGCTCCCACGCGCCCGATGGTGTCGAAGTAGTCATACATGATCGCCTGCGGAGGTCCCCACACGCCCTGTGCATAAAAGGAATAGGAGGACGGCTTGTCGATTGCCGCCACCGGCATCCGCGCGGTCGCAAGTGCTGGCTGCAACGCCTCATCCAGGCACAGGCCCTGAAGGGGATTGTCGGCGTTGCCGGCGAGATCCAGATAACGCCCCATCCAGCCGGTGAGCAGGTCAGCCTGGGTGGCGCCCACCTCCCAATAGTGGCGGCTGGTGAAGTGTGACTGGTCGGGGTCTGTGTAGCCCACCGCCGGAAGCACGCTCACCTTGCCCTCTTCGTGCAACTGGCTGAGTGGCACCGCCTGCGGATGCCAGTGCAGGCGAGGATCCTCACTGAACGCGGGACCCGCGTCTTCGGGCAGCGCGAGTACCGGCCGGTACTTTGTATACAGCGGATCGCCCGCCGGGTAGAGAACCGACATCGCGTCGATGCCTCCCTGCAGGTACACGCTCACGAGTATCGGCTGGTCGGGCGCTTCGGCGGCGCGCGCGATCCCCTCCTCGAAAGCGGAGGGGTCGAGCAGTCGCCCCGCGCCGTATACCGACAGGGCGAGGCCCGCGGATGCCAGCAGGAAGCCGCGCCGGGAGAGGCCCGTGCCCGCCGGCATGGGCATGCCAGGCTCGATCGCGGGCAGACCATGGCCGGCCTGCGCGGCGCCGCGACGCAGCATCTCTGCGCGGGTGAAGCCTTCGCAGGAGCACGAGCGCTGTGGGGGAGAGATGCTCATCTCAACACGTCTGGTAATCGGGGGTGGCAACGACCAGAGCGCGCAGGGCGTTCAGCGCGAGCGTGGGGTACTGCTCGCGCTCCCACGAAGCCGCGGCGGCGTTCACGCCGGCGGACTTCGCGTATGACACGAGCGCTCCGCGGCTCGCTCCACTGATTGTCGGCTCCCCCCAGAAGGCGATGGCCTGCTTCATCAGCGCCTTTGGGTCAGCGGCGGCTGGCTCCTTGGCCGTCGCGTTGCTTGGCGGCAGCTTGGCGACACGCTGCTCGCCGATCATCTGCGAGGCGAGATTGAAGCGCGCAAGCCACGTGCCGGTGTTCAGCCACCGTTCGGCTTCCCAGCCGCCGACGTTGGGAGGATAGAAAGGCGTCTGCCCGGCAAGCGTTGACTCCCACACCCACGCGTCGGTGTCGATGTAGCGGCCGATGCCGCGCAGCATTCCCGCTATCTGCACGATCGGTGGCTTGACCATGCGGGGGCCGCTGTGCAGGAGCGGATGCATCAGCATTGCCTCGAGGACCGGCAGGATCCTCTTTCCCGAGGAGACGTAGATTCCTTCGGCAGCGCGTGTGTCCCTGCCGGACAGTGGCTCTTCGCAGAAGTAAGACCACAGCTTTGTGACGAAATGCCTCGGATGGTCGGGGTTGCTCAGCACGAGTCGCAGACTGTCCTTCCAACCGAAGCGCCCCCGATGCCCATAGATGACCTTCACGCCGTTGTCGTGAAGGGCCGGGTCGAAGTGGAAGTCTTCGACCTGCCCGGTCGCCGGATTCCAGGTGTTCGTCCAACCGGTCAGGGCGCGGGCGTGCTCGCGCACGTCGATCTCTTTGTAGCCGTTGCCCGCTCCGAGTGTGAACAGCTCCTGCATCTCGCGCGCGTAGTTCTCGTTCGGGGCTTCCTTGGTGCTGCCGGCCCCTGAGAGCCACACAAGCATCGCCGGATCGACCGTCATCGCTGTGAGCATGCTCGGGAAGCTCGCCAGGCACAGCGAGCGTTGTGTCCGATTCTGCGCGATCATCAGTCGCTGGGAGTCCACGCCCTCGTTGCTCGTGGCAAACCAGTCGTGCCAAATCAACGTCATACGCTCGATCAGAGGCGCCCTGGTGCGCACCATCCGGTCGAGCCACCAGAGCACGTCATTGCCCCACACGTCATAAGGAGCGAGCGGTTCACCGTTTTCGAGCCTTGGAGGGGGACCCTGTAGAGAGCGGCTGGCGGGACGGGTCAGCGAGCGAACCGCTCCGCGCACGCCGTGCCTGGCTAGCTGCGCTGCCTGCCCGGGTCTCGGGCCGAAGCCGGCGCGCCACAGCAGTCGCTCGGCCTGCTCTGCCCCGAACGGCCCGGAATAGACGGGCAGAGCAGCATGCGAAGAGTCAGAGCGACGTGGAGCCGATCCGCGCGCGCGGGTGAGGGGCATCCTGCTGCTAATCGGCAAGGGACGAGCATTGCTTGATCGAAAATATGTTGAGTCCTGGACGGAGGCGAAGGGCACAGACCGCGATTGACTCACGTCAGGGATCGCGTTGTCGCACACCTAGAAAGAGTGCACGTAAGCAAGATCTAATCGTGACGATCCGTCTCGGCCGCGGGTCGGGGCGCTAGGATGCCTTTGCTATTCACAGCATCCGTAGCGAGCACTCGAAGTGAATACCGTCGCCGCCACTTCTGCTGTTCCCCGCTCCGCCGCGAACCACCGTATCGGAGTCATCTTCAGCGGCCTGATGCTCGTCATGCTGCTGGCGGCGCTTGACTCCACGATCGTCGCGACGGCGCTGCCGACGATCGTCGGGGACCTTGGAGGTCTTGAGCGACTGTCGTGGGTGACGAGCGCCTACCTGCTCGCACAGACGGCGGTCACTCCGCTTTACGGCAAGCTCGGCGATCAGCTGGGGCGCAAGCGCGTGCTTCAGAGCGCGGTCGTGCTGTTCCTCGTTGGCTCGGGGTTGTGCGGGCTGGCTCAGTCGATGACCGAGCTGATCGCTTTCCGGGCGGTGCAGGGACTCGGCGCCGGAGGACTGATCGTGCTCGTGCAGGCGACGGTCGGGGACATCGTCTCGCCGCGCGAACGCGGCCGCTATCAAGGTCTCTTTGGCGCGGTCTTCGGCGTCGCAAGCGTTGCTGGGCCATTGCTTGGGGGTGTGATCGTCGAGCACCTCTCGTGGCGGTGGATCTTCTACGTCAACCTGCCGGTTGGCCTCGTCGCATTGGGCGTGATCGCGGCGACGCTGCCCGCGACGAGTGTGCGTACTCGTCCCGCGATCGACTATCTCGGTGCCGGTGTGCTGGCGGGCGCTTTGAGTGCGATCGTGCTGGTCGCCAGCCTCGGCGGCACGACATGGGCGTGGGGTTCGGGACAGACGGTGCTCGTCGCGATCCTGGGTATGCTGCTGCTCGCTGTGTTTCTCGCCGTCGAGCGACGTGCGCGTGAGCCGGTCCTGCCGATCCCGGTGTTGCGCGACGAGGTGTTCCGGATTGCCGGCCTGCTTTCGCTGATCGTCGGTTTCGCACTCTTCGGATCGGTGACGTTCCTACCGTTGTTCTTCCAGACCGTGTTCCATTCCAGCCCGACCGGGGCGGGCTTGCGACTCGTCCCGTTGATGGGCGGCCTGGTGCTGACTTCGGTCGTCTCCGGTCGGGTGATTTCGCGCACAGGGCATTACAAGCTGTTTCCGATCGCGGGCACGGCGACCATGACAGTGGGGCTGCTGCTGCTCTCGCGCCTGGATGTCGGCACGAGCTCGGCCGCCGCCGACGTATACCTGCTGGTGCTCGGTCTTGGATTGGGCATGGTGATGCAGGTGCTGGTTCTCGCCGTGCAGAACGCCGTGGACTATTCAGTGCTCGGCGCGGCGACATCGGGTGTGACCTTGGCGCGGGGCATCGGTGGCTCGATCGGCGCCGCCGTGTTCGGGACGATCTTCTCGAGCCATCTACGGACAGAGCTGCACGACGTGATCAGCGGTTCGCTGGGAACTCAGGTCGCCGGTGGCGCACGGCTCACTGGCGCGCAGGTCGCTAGCCTCCCGGCCGCGGCCAGGCTCGCCTATGAGAACGCCTACGTGCATGCATTGCGACCTGTGTTCCTTGTCGCCGCCGCCGTCGGCGCGTTGGGTTTCGCGTTGAGCCTGCGCCTGCGGGAGCGACCGCTGCGTGCGACTGCTTCCACCAGCCAGGGACTCGACGATGCGCTCGCGGCGCCTAAGAGTCCCAGCTCGCTCGCGGAGCTCGATCGCGCACTCGGCGTGCTTGTGAGCCGCGAGGACCGACGGACGTTCAACGAGAGGGTGGGGACCAGGGCCAGTTTCGATCTGAGCCCCGGAGCCATCTGGGCTCTCGCTCGATTCGACAGCTATGGAATCGACGGGACGCGCGCGATGGCTCAGGAGCAGGCGGTCGAGGGTGACGCAATTGTCGCGGTCGAAAGCGAGCTGCGCGAACGTGGTCTCGTGGCCGAAGGGGATGGCGTACCGACGCTCACGCCCGCGGGACTTGCGATGGCCGACCAGGCGCTGAGTGCTCGTCGCGACGAGCTTCACGCGATGCTGGCCGACCACGCCACGCAACAGGTCCCGGAGGTTCATCAGCTGCTCGAGCAGCTCTGCGTCGAGCTCTCCGGTCAGCGACCGTGAGCCCCGCAGAACCTTGAGAGGCCCGCTAGTCGCTGTCTACCTGCCGTGGCTCAAGGCATAGACGCCAAAGCAGGCGGCGCCTGTGCCCGCGGCAACCAGCAGCGGCCACGTGAGGCTGTGCTTCTCGAGCAGCCCACCGAGGAGCGCTCCGATGAGCATCGCCATCACCGCCGGGACCCGTCGTGAGGACTGGCGCCATCTTGCTGTTCCTCCGATGGTGTCGGCGGCCAAACCCGTGAGGGTCAGCGTGAGGACGGTAGTCGTCATATCGGGTACCGCCAGCTTGCGCACGATCGCGTTGCGCACGCCCATCGCCAACGCCACCAGCGCGATGATCGCGTAGGCGCTCACCGAGCCGATCTGAGCGTGGGCGGCAGAGGCGAGGATTGCGGCGAGGATCAGCAGCGCCACCTCAGCACCGATCGCGATGAGCACGACGCGCTCATGCCTGTCGGCAACACCGAGGCCGAGTCTGCCGCCGACGCTGGCTCCGAGGAGGAAGGCGCCGAGCGAGATCGCCGGCGCGAGCACCGGGAGGCCACCGGCGTGGGCGAGCCCGAAGCCGAGCAGCACGATGTTGCCGGTCATGTTCGCCGTGAACACATGACCCAGACCCAGGTAGCTGGCCGCGTCGATTAGGCCCGTCGTGAGCGTGAGCGCCAGCAGTACCGGCGGAAGGCCCCGGTCATCTGCCGGTACTGGCTTTCCCGGGCTCGCATCCTCGCCTACCATTCGGCGGGCTTCGACGCGAGTGCTCGGAAATCCTCGAAACCGGCCTCATTCACATGTCTGTGAAACGGTGCGTCTCGCCGGTCATCTCTCGGCGCAGCTGGTGGACACGCCGCAATTCCCGGATGTCATCGTCGATGGCCGGACGCTCGTCCGACTGGCTGCCGAGCAGTTCAGGTTCCAGACGGTTGCGCACAAGCTCGCCGGCGATCGCGTCGACACGCTGCGCGGTCACCCCGGGGCGTGAGCTGACCACGCGCTCCAGAGCTTGCCGCGAAAGAGCAGCCCAACGCCATCGTCGGCTGCCCACCCTCCGGGCAGGATGCCCTCTCGCACACTCTTTAGCCATACGGGGAGCCGTTCGGGCTCACCGTCGGCGTGGACTGTGAGCGAGCCCGCCAACCACCCAAGCCCCACCATTGGCTCAGGCGTGCCGCCGGAGCAGGTCACCCCGCCTTGAAACCAGCACATGGCTCCGGCGCTGATCCCGGCGAGCACCGTGCCCTGCCGCCACGCCTGAGTGAGCAGCTGGTCGAGCCGGTGTGCGCGTCAAATAGCGAGCAGGTTGCGCATGGAGCCACCGCCGACATATACGATGTCCTGTCCGAGCACGATCTCCTCCAGCGAGCGCTCGAGATCGCCGAGTCGGAACAACGACACATGGGTGGGCACACACCCGCGACCACCGAACCTCGCATAGAAGGCATTGATCTGCGTAGTCGTGTCTCCCGATGCGGTCGGGAGGAAGAGAATCCGAGCCTCACGCGACTGGGCGAGTGAAAGCACGAAATCATCGAGCAAGAGATTGACGGGCTCCATCGTGAAGCCGCCGCCGCCCAGGGCGAGGATCAGCCGCTCGTCGGCCTTGGAGGGCTCAGATGGACTCACGCCGCGGCGACCGCGTGATCAGTCGGCACCGATTCGAGCATACTCGCCCCCAGAAAGGAGACCTCCAACGCGCTCTCGACGATCTCATTCCCGATCCGCTCCACGTGGTAGGCGGCTCCATCTAGGCGTGAGCCGACGACCCGCTCCAAGCGCGTGCCCTCGAAGCGAAGCGCCACACCGTCATCTACGGTGAACCCCTCGCGCATTCCATCGCGCACGAGGCTGTGGTACTCGGCGCGCCGAGCCGGCTCGGCGTCGTAGTGGACACAGTTCGAATATGGCAACAGCCCAAGTCCCCGTACGCGTCTCGGTGGGCCGTGAAAGACGGTCGGCAGAAAGCATATGCGTGGTCGTCTCGAACCGGTCAGCGAAAGCACATAGTCATCGAGGACGGAGCCGTCTTTCTCCATCGAGAAGCCTCCGCCTCCGAGGGCCACGATCTGGGGGATCCGGCGGTCGTCTGCTCGCCGGCCGGCAACGTGCTGTGGCTGATCGCCCAGCACGGCGCGCACGCAGGCTGGGTGCGTAACTTTCAGGAGAGTCCACAGGTTCGTGTTCGCATCGGTCGTCGTTGGCTGACGGGCACCGCGCAACTGGTCTCTGACGACGACGTCAAGGCTCGGATCGCCACATTCGCTGGTACCACCATTGGCAGAGCCGTCACCGCCGCCTCGTTCCGCGCGCTGGAAAGCCAGCCCGTGAGCGTGCGGATCGAACTGGCGGCCTAGAGGTCTTCCAAACGGGGCCTGTAGGGCGAAGTCTGTGGTCATGACGCGGGAGTGGAGCCTTCAGGTCGCGCGATACCTCCGCGGCAGGGTAAGCTCGCAGTGGTGCTCAACCCCGACTCGTGGATGGTCGTATATGCCTCATGAACATGTCGATGTGCTAATCGTTGGAGCCGGCCTCTCCGGGATCGGCGCCGCATGTCACCTGCAGGCCGATTGTCCCGGCAAGAGCTACGCGATCCTCGAGGCGCGCGAGAGCACCGGCGGCACGTGGGACCTCTTCAAATATCCCGGCATCCGCTCGGACTCCGACATGTACACGCTCGGGTATTCGTTTCGACCTTGGACGCAGCCCAAGTCGATCGCTGATGGCTCCTCGATCCTGGATTATGTCCGCCAGACCGCAGCCGATCATGGAGTGGGGGAAAAGATTCGCTTCAACCATCGGGTCGTGCGGGCCGAGTGGTCGAGCGCGGATGCGCAATGGACGGTCGAGGCCACTCGCATCGACACGCAGGAGAGCGTGCGTATGACCTGTGGCTTCCTATTCCTATGCAGTGGCTACTACCGCTACGACGAGGGCTACACGCCGGAGTTCCCCGGCAGCGAGCGTTTTTCCGGGCGCATCGTCCACCCACAGCACTGGAGCGAGGACGTCGACTACGCAGGCAAGCGCGTGGTCGTGATCGGCAGTGGCGCCACGGCTGTGACGCTCGTTCCCTCGATGGCCAAGAGCGCAGCGCACGTAACGATGCTCCAACGCTCGCCCAGCTACATCGTCTCACTACCGGCCGAAGATCCGGTTGCCAAGCTGTTGCGCCGCTTTCTGCCGGCCAAGGCCGCCTATCCGATCATGCGCTGGAAGAACGTCCTGCTCACGATGCTCAGCTTCCAGCTCAGCCGACGCCGCCCACAAATGATGAAGGCGTTGGTCAGGAAGGGACTTGAGCGCCAGCTTCCGTCGGGGTATGACATCGACACGCATTTCAAGCCTAGCTACGACCCCTGGGATCAGCGCCTGTGCCTGGTTCCCAATGGCGATCTCTTCGAGGCAATTGGCAACGGCAGCGCCTCGGTGGTGACCGATCAGATCGAGACGTTCACCGAGACGGGCCTCAGACTCGCCTCGGGCGCCGAGCTGGAGGCCGACGTGGTTGTTACCGCGACAGGTCTTAACCTCGTGGCGTTGGGCGGCTTGCAGTTCTCCGTGGACGGTCAAGACATCGTGCTCGCCGACACCATGAGCTACAAGGGCATGATGCTCAGCGGCGTGCCCAACATGGCCTTCGCGGTGGGCTACACGAACGCGTCGTGGACCCTCAAGTGCGATCTCACCTGCGAGTACGTCTGTCGGCTGATCAACCACATGGACGAGGCCGGCTTGCGCCAATGCACGCCACACAACCGGGACCCGCGGGTTTCCGAGCGCCCGTTCATCGACTTCTCCTCTGGCTACGTGTTGCGCTCGATCGACCAGTTCCCCAAGCAGGGCTCCAAGGCGCCGTGGAAGTTGCACCAGAATTACCCGCTGGACATCCTCAACCTGCGCTTCGGCTCGGTCTCTGACGGTGTGATGGAGTTCTCCAATTCGGGATCCTCGGTCGAGGCTGTGGAGCTGGTCTCTGTCTGAGCCAAGCATGGTCCTTCGTCCGCTTGCGCGCGGGGACGAGGCCGAGCTGTTGCGTATCCACGCGACCCCGGAGGTGGAGCTCTGGTGGGATGTGCCCGTAAAGGGCTTTCCCTGGACCGACGAGCCAGAGTCGACGCGACTGACGATCGAGGTTGACGGCGCCGTTGCGGGGCTCATCCAGTTCTGGGAGGAGCAGACACCCAAATATCGTCATGCGACGATCGACCTGTTCCTAGACCCCGCTTTGCACGGACGAGGCCTGGGGACCGAGGCGGTGAGGCGCGTCGTGCGCCATCTCATCGATGACCGCGGACATCATCGCGTCACGATCGATCCTGGGACCACAAACACTGCAGCCATCCGCTCCTATGAAAAGGTCGGCTTCAGGCCAGTGGGCGTGATGCGTCGCTACGAGCGTCGCATTGGCCGGGAGGAGTGGCGGGACGGGTTGCTGATGGAGCTGTTGGCCGAGGAGCCATGAGGCTGTTGGCCGAGGAGCCATGAGCGGGAGCCGCCAGACGGTCGCCGGCCGCTGCCGTCAGGCGCTGCCATCGCCGGGCTGAGAGCCAACCGTGAGGTCGACTCCAGCCCGAGCTCCGGCGTGACTGGCGCTAGGCCAGCTGGACGTTTACGGCCTTGGGACCCTTGTCGCCTGCCTCGGCGTCATAGGTGACCTTCGCGCCCTCGGCCAGTGAGCGGTAGCCGTCTCCGGCGATTCCCGAGTGGTGGACGAACAGGTCCTTGGACTGGTCATCGGGCGTGATGAAACCGAAGCCCTTGTCATCGCTGAACCACTTGACTGTTCCTGTAGCCATTTGTATTGCCTCCGTGTTTTCGCGTGCTGCGAACGCGGAAATTGCTATGAGCAAAGGCTACGAGCGCTGACACTGCGTTGATCGAGGTTGAAACACCCCGGTTGGATCGGACCACTATAGCAATCGACCCCGCTATGCGGCCTCCGAATATGCCGGCTCGCCTTTGGCCTTGCCGGACTCGGTGTCCAGTTGAGCGGCGGTCGCCGCCTGGGGACGTAGGACCACGACGGCGACGGCAATGCCGCCCAGCACGAGCGCGGTGGCGATCCAGAACGCGAGGTGATAGCCGCTGGTGAGCGCTGCCGCTGTGGATTGCCCGTGCCCGAGCAGCTTGTCGGTGTGAGACGTCGACAGGGTGGCGAGCACCGCTAGTCCGAGCGCACCGCCAATCTGCGCCGTCGTGTTCACGAGGCCCGACGTCAGGCCGGCATCGCTCTGGGTAGCGCCCGACATCGCGACGGTCATCAGCGCCGGAAAACATATGCCGGCGCCCGTGCCGAGCAGCAGCATTGAGGGCAGGACGTCGGTGATGTAGTCGGCATGCACAGGCGCCCGTGCGAACCAGGCGAGCCCGGCCGCGATCAGAACGAGCCCGGGTGGCAGCAGCGCCCTGGCTCCGAAGCGGGAGATCAGTCGCTCAGAGCCCCGGATCGACATCGTGCCCATGGTGATCGTGACGGGCAGGAAGGCCAGGCCGATCTCCAGCGCGTCATAGTCGAGCACTCGCCGCAGGTAGAGCGCGCCGAGGAAGAACATCCCGAACATGCCCGCCACCGAGAGCACCTGGATCAAATTCGCTCCGCAGACATCGCGTGAGCGGAAGATGCGCAGTGGCGTGAGCGGGTTGCGCGCCTTGGCCTCGCGCGCCAGAAAGGCTGCGAGCAGCGCAAGTGAGATAGCGCCCAACAGCAGTGTGCGTCCGGCGCCCCACCCGTCTTCGGCGGCCGGCTTGACGATCGTGTAGACGCCCAGCATCAGCGCGCTGGTGATAAGTGTCGCGCCGGGGATGTCCGCTCCCTCGCCAAAGCCGATTCCCTCATCCCTGTCGAGCAAGCGCTTGGCGAACAACATGGTGGCGATGCCGATCGGGATGTTGACGAAGAAGATCCAGTGCCAGTTAATCGATTGAGTGAGCACGCCGCCGGCCAGCAGGCCGACGGACCCGCCGGCTGATGCGACGAAGGCGTACACGCCGATTGCCTTCGCCTGCTCACGTGGCTCGGGGAACATCGTGACGATCATGCCCAGGATCACCGCTGAGGTCATCGCGCCGCCTATGCCCTGAACGAAGCGAGCGACCACAAGCAACGTTTGCGTCCACGCGAGCCCGCATGCCAGCGAGGCCACGGTGAAGAGGCCCACGCCGAGCAGGAAGATACGACGGCGACCGAGCAGGTCGCCGAGGCGCCCAGCCAACAACAGCAGGCCGCCGAAGGCAATCAGGTAGGCATTGACCACCCACGCGAGGCTGGAGGTGGAGAAGCCGAGGTCTTCTTGGATGGAGGGCAGCGCGACGTTCACCACGGTGACGTCGAGCACGATCATCAGCATGCCGACACACAGCACATACAGCGCCACCCAACGCGAGCGGTCGTCGTGGTCGTGCATAGGGCCTGTGCTCCGCGCCTCTCTTGTGGGCTGCTCGACGCTCGTAGGGTGTCCGGCGTCGACTTGATCATACGTGTGCGTTGCCATTGCCTTTTCCTCTAGGTCGGGTACGTCGGGACGTCGCTCTCTGAGCATTGCTCTTACCTTGGACCGGGTGATCGGCCAGTTCTCATCGCATCAGGCCGATTTATCGCAGCGCATCACCCAGGTTATCCAGCAGCACTCCAGTCCCGTGTTCGCGCTCGGCCGGCGTGTCCTGGCCATCGAGGAATACCGCCTGCTCGGTGAATCTCAACTTCGTCGAGGTGCCCGTGGCCTCGAGCTCGATGGTCGCGAGGGAGACCGAGATGCGAGTCTCGTCGCGATACATGTCGTAGGCGTACACGATGCGCTGGTCGCTCACGATGTCCTGGTAGCGACTGTCGAACAGGTAGGTAGAGCCATCGGGCGTGTCGATCGCAAAGCGCTCGTGTCCCCCCACCTGAAAGTCGAATTCGCGGCTCTCATGGGGCAGACTCTTTGGCCCGAACCAGCTGGCCTTGGCCGCGGGCTCTGCCCACGCGCCGAATACTCGCGCGGGGGCGACCTCGTAGGTGCGCTCGATCGTGAAGGTGGCGTGAACGACCGATCGCTTGTCTGTGGCATTCATGGCTTACTCCCTTTGTGTGGTTGCTCGGGGTGCTCGGCGAGGTATTCGCCGAGCCGGTCGAGGCGCTGCTCCCAACTCTTGCGCCGCTCGCTGATCCACTGCTCGGCACCGTCAAGGGTCAGGGGCTCGATGTGACAGGTACGCACGCGTCCCACCTTCTCTGAGCGGACCAAGCCACTCGCCTCGAGTACATGCAGGTGCTGGACAACTGCCGGTAGCGACATGGTGAGCGGGCCAGCAAGCTCACTTACCGATGCCGGGCCGCGGGTGAGGCGATCCACCATCGCGCGCCGCGTGGGATCTGCGAGGGCCTGGAAGGTTAGATCGAGTGGGACACGTTGGTTAAGCATTTGCTTAAGTATTGCAGATTGTGATCGCGAGCTTGCGGACACTCTTGAGTCGTCGTCCACGTGCCGATAAAGCTGGCGTGATTCGTCCAGCTCGAATATCTCAGTACGAGACGTACGCCTCCCGGCGCTATAAGGCCGGGCTACGAAGTTGGAAGCGGGCCATTGACCGCCAGCTTCTGCCGATACTCGGCTTGCCGCTCGTCATTTCCATACTGCTGGGCATCCTCTCTCGGGAGACGCTTGGTTTTCTCACCGGCTTGACCGCTGGCTGCTGCATCACCCTCTGGATCGCCTTGAGCGAGGAAGCACCAAGCTATCTTCAGAGCTGGCGTGCAGGGGCAGAGGGCGAGCGACGCACCCACAAGGAGATCGTCAAGCTCGGTTGGCCCGCAGTCGAGGACGTGGATTGTGGGCGCGGCAACTACGACCATGTCCTCGTAGGAGCCAGTGGGATTTTCATGCTAGAGACCAAGAACCTGATGGGTGTGGTTGAGATCCGAGACGGGGTGCCTTGGCTGCGTAGACGGCACGACCCAGAAGGCGAGAAATGTCTATCTGCCATAGCCAAGCAGGCACGTGGCAACAGCGCGGCGCTGTGCCACGAGCTCGAGCGTCGCGGCGCCGGACGGCACTGGGTCACGGCCGTCGTGGTGTGGTGGACCGAGTTTCCCCAAGAGTTGGTGAAGGCCGAGCACATCACCCATGTGCACGGGACAAGATTGGGTGATTGGCTGGCTTCTCATTTACCAGCGCTCTCTCCGGATACGGTGGCGCGTATCGCTGGGGCCCTTACAGGCCTCAAGGCGGAAGGCGATATTCGCGAACAGCAACGCCAACATGGAGCGTCAGACCAGGCCTGATGCACGGCGATGCCCCCGTGTGCCTCGCTCGACTTGCTCGGCGAGAGCTTGGACGAGACGCCCGCCGAGGCGATCAAGGACGAGCGTCAGCCTGAAGCGGCGCGGCGGCTTTGCCTGGTCAGCGCGCTCACGAGCTTGTCGACCGACCGCTGCAGCT
Organism: Solirubrobacteraceae bacterium; assembly: GCA_036510495.1. Lineage (GTDB taxonomy): Bacteria > Actinomycetota > Thermoleophilia > Solirubrobacterales > Solirubrobacteraceae > Palsa-744. The sequence continues at coordinate 42,173 of DATCDV010000009.1, read as the reverse complement.
GCTCGATGCTGGCCGACTCAACCCGTGTCACGCCGACCTCGCGGTTGATCCAGGTATTGACGTCGCGATGACTGCTGGCGCTGCGCTTGGCGAGATCGGCCACCAGGCGGCGGCGCTCCTCGCGCAGGTGAGCCCTGCGCTCGAACGCGGCGACCGGCGCCGGCTCTGGCGCCGCGGGCTTGACGGTCTTGCTTGCCGACACCGTCGGCGCGGGACCGAACAGGGTCATTTGCGGCACCACTTCAGCGCTTAGCGGCACAAACTCGAGCGCCGGCGATGGCTCGCTCGCGCGGCGCTCGCGCGGCTCGTCCAGGCCCTCGTTGTCCTCGCGCTCGCGGAGCGCATGGCGCAGCTCGCTCTCCACCTGAGCCGCATGTCCGCGCAGCACCGGGTCGGCTGGAAGGTAAACCCAGCTCGGCTCGGGCGGCCGGTCGGGGATCGTCCTGACGAAGCGCCCCACGATCTGCCTGAAGATCATCGGCGTCTTTGCCGCCGTGGCATATACGCCCACTCGCAGACGCGGGATGTCGACTCCCTCGGAGACCATGTTCACCGCGACGATCCACGGCTCGCGCGAGCCTCTGAAGGTGGCGAGCTTCTGTGCGGCGCGTGCCTCGGTGTGCAACACCACGACAGGCGCCCTGCCCGTCGCCTCACCGAGCAGCTTGGCGATCTGTCGTGCGTGCGTGGCGTCCGCGGCCACCGCCAGCCCGCCTGCGTCGCGATGCCCGCCCTCGCGCAGCTCTCTCAGCTTCGCATCGGCCTCCATCAGGATGCGCGGGAGCCCATCCGGCAGCTCGGTCGAGATCGCGGTGCGGTAGCGCCGGCTCGCCTCCCTCGTGCTCAGCACCGTCTCGAAGGAGGACTCGATCACATCCTCGCCGCTGCGCCACGACAGCGTTCCGTCGAACGTCACGAAGGCCACCGGGCGGCAGATGCCCTCGGCGACCGCCTCGGCGTACGTGTAGGACACGTCGGGCTCGGCCACCCCTTCGGCGTCATAGCTCACGCCCGGAATCGGCGTTGCGTCCGAGCGAAACGGAGTCCCCGAGAGCAGCAGCCACCGTGGGGCCGCCGCAAACGCCAGCTGGAAGCTCGTGCCCCACGCCAGCTCCTCGCCGAGATGGTGGGCCTCATCCACGATCACCAGCGTGTCTGGCGCCACCTTTGCGCGCCATCCCCGCGGATCGGATGCCACTCGCGCGTAAGTCACCGCCACGCCATGGAAGTCACGCGGTGGCAGCGGGCCAGACGCGTCGGGCTGCAGCTGCACTCCCAGCTCCGCCGCCGCTCCGGCCCACTGGCGCGTGAGCGGTGTCGTCGGGCACAGCACCGCCACGCGGCTCACCTCGCCACTCGTGAGCATCCGTCGCGCAAGCTCAAGCGCCGGGCGCGTCTTGCCGGCGCCGGGGGCCGCTGAGATGAGAAACGGGCCATCCCGCCAGCCGTGGAGGCGCTCAAGCGCCTCGTGCTGCCATGCACGCAGGGATGTCGCGGGGACTCGTGTCAAGAGCGGGCATCCTGCGCTACGGGTCGGACGGACCGCGCGCGCGGGGGAGTAGGTGGCGTGCGGACCCGACGTATCCCGCGCGGTGGGCAGTCGCGCGGTGAACCGAGCAGTTGCCTACGGTCGCCATGCGGGTCAAGCCGCCGCCGCAGGCTCGCCCAAACCCCAACGGGCCGACCGAAGGACTTTGCCCCTATGACCGCGGCGGGCGCGGTGCGTAGCGGTGGTGGAGCATCAGCATGTTCCCGTCGGGGTCGTTGAACAGCGCCATGTGGCACACGCCCGTGTCGAACGTGTCCTGCTCGAAGGTGACCCCGCGCGCTTCGAGCGTCGCGCGCGTGGCCGTCACGTCCTCTACGTGCAGCGCGATCCCGCTGCGCACCGGCACGTGCTCCAGGCCCATCTTCTCGGCGTCGATCACGCTGAGCGTCAGGTTGCCTGTCTCGAACTCCGCGTAGTTGCGCTCTTCCAGGTATACCGACCGCGACAGGCCGAGGGTGGTCCCGTAGAACTCCACCGCTTTCGGGAGGTCATGCGTGGGCACCCCCACGAAGTCCACACCGGTGATCATCTCTGTCGCATCGCTCATCTGTGGACTCCTTGGTCGTCATGGGCTGTTGGCACGTGGTATGGATCTTGCCCACCGACCGCGTATCGGTCAAGGCCAGCGGGCGATGCGCCAGCCGTGTGTCTGACGACCCTCTATACGTTCTCGGCCTGCAAGCGTCCCGATGCCACCGCCGCCACCAGCTCGCGGTAGTCGCTCTCGCTCTGCTCGGCGTACGCGCTCGCGAACTCGACCATCGCGCGGTCGAACGTGGGCCCGGAGCCCAGATAGGAGGCAATCGCGATGCGGTCGCCGGTGCGTGCGTGGGCGCGCGCAAGCGTCCACCCGCACAGGCGCCCGTACGCACGCAGCTGCGTGGGCCCCATCGCTTCGACATCCACGCTCAACTTTCCGTCCCACAGCTGGCGCACGTAGAAGTCGCGTTCCTTGCCGTCGGTGCCCACCGCGGGCAGCCATCCGAGCAGGATGTCCCCGGAGGCCTGCATCAAGCGCTGGCCCTCCACCACTCGCTGTCCGTGGTTGGAGTATTTCGAGGCTCCCACGTACGGCTCGAGCACCGAATCCTGTGCTTCCTTGGCCTGCAACACGAGCGGGTCCTGCTCGTCACGCCCGACCAGCAACAGCACCCACGCGCGTGTCCCCACGCTGCCCACGCCCACCACCTTGCGCGCCATGCTCTGGAAGCGGTAGCCGTCCAGCAGATGGCGGCGATCGTCGGGCAGGCTCGCTCGGTAGCCCTCGACCAAGTCGGTCATGCGCTCGGTCAGCTCCTTGCGCTGGTCCTCTCCCAAGAGCTCGTCGAGCGGCACTATCAGCGGCGGTTCGCTCACGAACCGCAGCCGCCCATCCACGGTTTCCGTTAGCTTGGCCAGCGCCCGCGTGCTGTTCTTCGCACGCGCCTTGCCGAGGTTGCGCTCCATCCTCTGCACGCGCTTCTTGCCCGCGACCTGCTGTTCGCGGATCAACCTCATGATGTCATCGGTGTTCAGCTTGGAGTACCACACAGCCAGATCGCCCATCTGCGCGAAGCCCCGCATCGCTTCGCGATATGTCTGGGTCGTCCACAGCACTACGTCATCGATCTGCTTCACATCGAAGCTCTGGTCGCGCCCGGCCACCGCCATGCTTGCCACCAGCCGCTTGAGATCCCACTCCCACGGCCCGGGCAGCGTCTCGTCGAAATCGTTGATGTCGAACAGCATCTCGCGCTCCGGCGAGGCGAATCCGCCGAAGTTCGACAGGTGCGCGTCGCCGCACAACTGCGCCCTGAGCCCCGAGACTGGAGTGTCGGCGAGATCGGCCGACATGATCGCCGCGGCGCCGCGATAGAACGTGAACGGCGACACAAGCATGCGCCCGTAGCGGATCGGCACGAGCTCTGGCACACGACTCTCCGCCTGACGCTCGAGGATCGCCACCGGATCCTCGCGCTTGGAGCTCGGCTGCCACTCGCCATGGCTGGAGCGCGGCGTCTGCTTGCGTGCCTTCTTGCCCTTCGCCTCGCGCTCGGCCGGACTCACGAGCGGGCCCATCTCAACAGGTGTGGACGCCTTTACGGGCATCATCAGCTCCTTGTTCGCAGGTGTGGCATCAGGTTGTGTCAGGGGGATCGGAGGGTGGGGCGGGGCGGGGCGGTTCGGTGGACGTGCCCGCGTCGGGAGGTGGGACGGACTCGCGTGGCGCGATGGAAGGAGTTGTGGCAGGCGGCGCGTTCGGCGTATGTGGCTCTGTGGTCGGAGCGGGATCGTGATGTCCCATGTGCACACTGTGCCCTCCGCCACCCAGCATGTTCGCCGTCACGTGCGCGTCGGGGAACTCCTTCGCCGTTTGCCGTCGCAGCATCTCCGCGCCAAACACCGCCAGCACGATGATGATCAAGATCCCGCTCCACGTCCTCGTGGCCACGATCGGCCCCCAAGCGAGCAAGAGCAACAGCAGTAGTCCAACCGTTCCAAAGGTGATGTCAGGACGATCACGCAGATAGGGCGCCATCAGGTGACGCAAGCTCGTGGCCGTTCTCGTCGGCCCCGCGAGCAGGCCCGCGAGGATCACGGGCACGCCGATGAACACCGTCGACCACGCCACGTCTCCGAGCACGCTCGTGCCGATCGACCATGCCGCCTGGGCCGCTGGTCTCACCGCTTCGGTCGTGGCAAGCGAGTTGACCACCTTTTCTCCAATGATCCCCCGCGCCACGATGACTACGAGCCCCGCGCCGATGAAGGCCGCGCCGACCTCGATCAACGTCTGGCGTCGTCGTCCGCGCGCCAGATACACGGCCAGCGCGAACATCGCCACCGCCAGCAGCGGCAAGATGACGGCCAGGCTCCGCAGCACGTTCACCGCGTTCTGCGCCGTTTCCAGCTGCTTGGCCTTCACGATCCGAAGCTGCGCCACATTCGGAGGGATCTTGCTCACCAGGCTTGACGGGGCTCCCACCTTGTCGGCGACTTCGCCGAGCATCGGCCGTAGATCGAGCACCACTTCGCCTTTGCCCGGCGTCTTCACCACGCTGCCTTTGTTCTCGATCAAGCGCACGAGCTCCGCGTGGGTCACCTGATTTGCCTTGCGCCACAGTTCCTGGACCTGCGGGCGTTCGAGCAGCAGGTTTATTCCCTTTTGCACCACGTCTTTGAGGGCCCCCGCCGCGGGAGCCGCGAGCGGCCTTAGTTCGCTCGGCAGCTCTTTGCCGAGTTCACCGGCCACATCCACATTCGCGTACAGCTGTTCGGTCAGATACCCAGACACGGCTTCACGGATCGGCGGACTCTCGATCAGCTTGGCGTTGGTGCTCGTCCAATAGCCCGTATCGAGCAATTGTCTGTCGGCCCACACGGCAAAGATCGCCACGATGCCTAGGACCGTCGCCCCACCGATCAGGCTGCGCACCAGCCAGCGGTGGGGGTGGGGAAGGGTGGTGCTCATCGGCGCATACTTCGCCACACTTGTACCGATCGAGTCATTGCCGCTGGCGCCGATTCCATGACCAGTCAGGCGCTGGCTCGGAAAGGACGCTCACACCGTCGGACGGGGCTCATGCCACGTGAGGCTACGCGCGCGCACACTCGCGAGTAACCGTGTAACGCCGCACGGGAGTAAGTGTTTTCGTGCAACGACTAGGGTTGGTCGCGCTCGGCCATGTCCGCGCCGGTCACGGTGGTCATCACCTGAGCCGCGCCACCTCCGAGCACCCGTCGCACGAGTCCGGGTGCCACGACGCGCAGTGCCGCAGCAAGCGCATAGGGCCTTGGCACGTAGCGCTCGGGACGCTTGCCCACGCCCGCTTGGAAGATCGCCTCGGCCGCCTTCTCGGGGGTCGAGACGATCCAGCGGGTGAGCACCCGCTCGGTGAGCTCGGCCTGCGGGAATCCCTCGGTGGAGATGAAGCCTGGAAGCACCAAGCCAACGTGGACCCCGTGCGGGCGCTCCTCCGCCCACAGCGAGTCAGACCAGCCGGCGAGCGCGAACTTGGACGCGCTATAGGCGCCCGAGCCGGCGCGCGCGACGCGACCAGCTGTACTCGCGACGTTCACTATCGCGCTCGGAGCGCTCTCGCGGAGGATTGGAAGCAACGTCTCTGTGAGGCGAACCTGCGCATCGAAGTTGATCTCCATCGTGCGCTTCACGTTTGCGTAGCCGCCCTCTGCGAAGCTCGCGCGCCAAGCGGCGCCCGCGTTGTTGACGAGCAGATCGAGGTGCCCATGACGCTCGCTGAGGTGCGCGCGCACACGCTCGGGGGCGTCCTCATCGAGCAGATCGACCGCGAGAAAGCTGGCATTCGGGCCGAGCGAGGCAGCCAGTGCGCGTAGACGCTCCTCGCGACGTGCCACGAGCACGATCTGGGCATTCGCGATGCGCGCGAGGCGGCGGGCCGCAGCCTCGCCGATTCCACTGGACGCGCCTGTCACGAGTGCCACGAACGGCCGCGCGCTCGTGGCCTCGAGTTGTGGCTCTGTCATCGGTTCTCGCCTTTCTTGAGCTTACGATGCTCGACACCATCAGGGCCCGCGATCAGGATTTCGCTGACCATATGCGCCGCGAACAGGCCGTGGTCCACGACCCCAGGGGTGTCGGCCAAGCGCGCGGCCAGTGCTCGCGCGTCTCCGATCGGGCCGAAGTAGTCGGCGATCAGGTTGCCCTCAGGGCTAGCAGGCACGTCGCGCAGCCTCGCTTCGCCGATCAGGGCGAGCGTTGCTTGGGCACCGAAGCGCAGGATCTCAAGCGGCACCGGCGGACGCAACTCCGCGACCGCCTTCTCGGCGGAGGCGATCACCACGAAGCGCTCGCTGGCTGCCGCGACGATCTTCTCGTGCGTGTGAGCAGCACCGCCGCCCTTAATGAGCCACCCGCTGGGATCGATCTGATCGGCCCCGTCGATCGCGATGTCGAGATGGAGGAGCGCGTCGAGATCTTCCACAACCAGTCCGAGCTCGCGTGCGGCGTGCTCGGTGGCGGGTGAGGTGGCGGCGCAACGCAAGCTCAGGCCGCGTGCCTGAAGCGCAGGCAGCAGGTGGGCCACGGTGGAGCCTGTGCCGAGACCGACACGATCGCCGTCTTTTACGAGCAGGGCGGCAGCCTCGGCCGCCGCACGCTTCTGCTCGTCCGTATCTGTCATGGGCGCCTGTGCCGACGCGCGAGATGACGCCATCGTGCAGCGAGCCTACAGGCCAGGTGCTTGGTGGGCCTGTCGAGCCAAGGGCGGATCTTTTTAGCTTGCGCTCACGCGTGCTGTTTGAGGCCCTTCGCCGGCGGCAAGCGGCTGGGAGGCGTACTCGTCGGGCTCTCCTCGCAAGAAGCGCCATATCGCCAGCAGCATCATGATCGTCATCAGCCCTGCGCTGGTCGCGCACTCCTCGCACACAGCGTGGATCGAGTACAGCTCGCGGTAGGTCAGATAGGCCGAGAAGCCGAAGCCGCCGATCGTCAGCACGAGCGTCGCAAAGCGCATGTTCTCGCTTTCCCGTACGAGCAACGAGATCATGATCGCGATATAGCCGATCAAACCCATCAAGGCCACGGGGACGCCGACGAGCTTTGAGTAGGTCGAAGTCTGAACCTTGAAGCAGCTGCCACCCGAGGTGCAGACGGGCCTGAGGTTGGCGTAGTGGACGTAGGTTAGATAGCTAGCGAGCGCTAGACCGAGGGCCGTCAGCACGATCAGCACGATTCTCAGGGTGCGCTGGCTCATCTCGGGGCGAGGCCAATCTGCTCCATCGCCCGATCACCCTCAGGCCTTCAGCAGCTTTTCGATCGCCGATTCGAACTGGCTGGCGTCGGTGAATCCGGACACTTCGAGTTTCTGCAGCGTTGTGCCGCTCTTGCCGATCAGGAAGGACGGGGTGCCCGTGAAGCCGTTTTGATTGGCCGCCTGAGCGTCGGCGATGACCTGGTTGGCATAGGCGGGATCGTTACGCGCCGTGCTCCAGTCGCTGAGGTTCAGACCGGGCACCTGTGCCGCCAACCCCTGCAGGTAGCTTTCGGTGACATAGCCGCTGTCCTCTTCTCCCTGCTCGTGGTAGAAGAGCTCCACGTAATGCCACATCAGATTCTGCTTGCCGGCGGCGAGCGCGGCGACCTGCTGGGTCTGGAAGGTTTCTTTTTCGCGCGTGGCGGTCTCCATCGAGTGGTATTCGATCTTGACCTTGCCGGTGCGCACGTACTTCTTGATGATGGTTGGCAGGGCACTGAGCGTGAACTGCTTGCAGAACGGGCACTCCAAGTCGCCGAAGTACTGGAGCGTGATGGGCGCGCTGGGGTTCCCGAGCGTGTTGCCGCTCTGCGGGATGCCCTGCAACAGCGAGATCACTTCGCCGGCAGCCGTCTTCGCCGCCGCGCTTTTCGGGGCGGGCGCGTTTTTTGAGCCGCCGCTGCCGGTCGCGATCAGGATGATCGCGATGATCACGACGACCACGCCGGCAACCCCGCCGAGCTGGATCAGTCGCTTGCGCTGCGCGCTCTGAGCGGCGCTTGCTTCCTCTATCGCCTTGCGTTCGGTGCGCGCCTGCTCGCGGCGCTGCTTGCGCGTGAGGTCGGACTCTGGCTCAACTGGGCTCATGGACGCAACTTTTGCACACTTTGCCTGAAGATTGCTTAAGGACCAGTATTCGCGGGGCCTGAGGCAGCCGTTAGTGCGGGCACGAGAGCACCTGAGCGGCGACGCCCCGGCCTGGCCCGACCCGCTTTACGCCCTGCTCGTGGCGTACCGTAGACGGAGACATTGCCCCCGTAGCTCAGCTGGATAGAGCGTCGGACTTCTAATCCGAGGGTCGCAGGTTCGAATCCTGCCGGGGGCACTACTAAAACCGCATAACAAAGCCATTTTTAGGACGGATATACTACTATAAAATAGTAACCGTGTCCCCAATATGTCCCCAGGGCTTGTTAGACTTCGGACATGGTTCAGCCGTCAAATACACCGGCCAGGCGGCCAAGCGGGCACGTTTTCAGGGCTGATCGCGCACGCGGACCGGTCTGGTACGCGAAGTATCGGCTGCCTGATGGACGCCAGCTACAGAAGAAGCTTGGACCTGCTTGGACAGAGCGGGGGCGCCCCCCTGCCGGCTACTACACCAAGCGTTTGGCAGAGGACTGGCTGCGCGACGTGCTTGACCAGGCCCGTAGAGGCACACTGCTGGGCCTCGTCGTGACCGGGGCTACGTTCGCCGACGCCGCGGCGGAGTTCATGCGATACGCCGAGCACGACAAGACGCTGAAGCCATCCACCCTCTATGGCTACCAGTCGATCCTCGACGCCTACCTACTGCCGGTATTTGGAGACATGCCGCTCGAGCGGATTACCGCCGCCAGTATTGAAGCCTGGCGTTCGGGGCTCGAGAGTGTCAGCGAGGCGCGACGTGTGGATCGTCGGCGTGCGCAAAATGGCGGGCATCGGCCGGTATCGCCGCGGGCGCTTTCCAACAGCACCAAGAACCGGATCATGGTGACGCTTCATGGAATCCTCAAGCGTGCCTGCAAGGTCTACGGACTGCCGGCTAACCCGGCATCTGGTATCGAGCGTCATCCGGTGCGACTGACTGGCGACATCGACGTCTTCAGCCCCGAGGAGGTCTGGGCGCTTGTCCGTGCGGCCGCCTCTGAGCAGGATGGCGCAATCTTTCTGACGGCTGCGTTTACGGGGTTGAGGCGGGGTGAGCTGATCGCTTTGCGGTGGCGTGACGTTGATTTCGCCGGCTCTGTTTTGCGCGTGCGCGCGAGCTATGCGGGGGGCGCGCTCACTGCTCCGAAGTCAGGCAAGGTGCGCTCGGTTCCGCTCGCCCCGGAGGTTGCCCAGGCGCTTGCGCAGCTTTCCCGGCGCGAGCGTTTCATGGATGAGGACAATCTCGTCTTTCCCGGCGAGCTCGGGGACTTCTTGGATGGGTCGGCGCTTCGGCGCCGCTACACGGCGGCACTGGGGCGCGCCGGGTTGCGGTTGCTTCGCTTCCACGATCTGCGCCACACGTTCGGCACTCGCATGATCGCTAAGGCCGACATTCGGCGCGTGCAGGAGTGGATGGGTCACGCCGATGTGCAGACGACGATGCGTTACCTGCACTACGCGCCGCGCGAGGAGGACGCGCGACTGGTAGCCGAGGCCTTTCGGGTGGAGGATGCCTCGGGCGTGGGCTCGTCCCAGGGCGCATGAAGAGCTTCGAGGGCTTCCGGGACTCTCCGGAGGCGCCGTTCTATCGCGCGGGAGCGATGTCCGCGGAGGCGACATGGGGAGAGGCGACCCGTCGCCTGGCGCGCATCCTGCGCTCAGCGGCGGCGGAGGCCCAACGTCGCCCCGGCTTGCTCGACGCCGAGCGCGTCTGTGCTTGGCATCGAGCGATCTTTCTGACCACGTTTGAGCGCGACGCCGGCAGAGTGCGCGCGGATGATGAGCCGGTCGAATTCGGTGTGCCCTTGCGGATAGACGACGAACTACGCGACGCGCCGGTTCGCGGCACGCTTGGTCGCACCGCGATCATGCACGAGCTGCGTCAGGCGTGTGAGACTTTCGACGCGAGTGTGGTCGCTCTGCGCGACTACGAGCGGGCAGTCGAGGCGGCCGAAGGTGTTGAGCCGGCCGCGATGCTCTACAGCGCCATTCTCAAGATCCATCCGTTCGTCGACGGCAATCTTCGCGCCGCATATGTGGCGCTGATCGTTGGGCTCGCTTCGGTAGGACTGCCGGCGATCGACTTTCGTCCGGTGCTCGACCGCCACGATGAGTGCCTAGGCTGGGCGATGAGAAGCGACGCCCACCAAACGATTGACCCGCTCGTGCAGCTGATCGTCGAGTTGATGTCGTGAACGGCACCGTAGACCGTGGCGAGCGCTACCATCGAGACGTGAAGAAGATTCGCTATCGCGACCTGGATTTGCCAGAGGGGCTGTGTGTAGCCGATGGCAAAGGCATCCGGCCCTGGGACGAGAACACGGCAACAGAGCTTGCCCTCAGCGGCATGTTGCTCTCCCAGGGCGCCAAGCGCGCAAAAGCGATGCTCGACGCCGCAGAGACGCACGAGATCGCCGTCGCGCACAAGTAGCGCCGGACGTAGCGCAAAGGGCCGATCGTTCCTCGGGGCGGTGGCGCTAACGCGGCTCGGCGTCGATGCCACAGCAACGACATAGCCGTTGCTGGATCGTTGCAGTTACCTTTGGTTGGAAGCTGCGATGTGTGGATTTGCTCCGGGACTGCGTCCCGGATTGGGAATCCGCTGGAGCGGAGTAAACCGCCAGGCCTGACGGCCTGGATCGGTTTTTGACCGTCGCGGACCGCGTGAGCATCTGATTAATGGAGGGTTGTTGTGATGGTCCACGACGGTCAAAAACCTCCCAGTCCTTGTTCCGTGTAGGGACGAGCGGGTGGGCATAGGCAGCGAATCGTCACGGCACTCAATGGCGGTGGTTTGTGACAGGCCATCGCGTGAGCGCTGTATAGACCCCAACGCCAGCAGTCTCCGAGTTTTGCCGCTGGCGGGACTGAACAGCAGCACCAAGGGTGTATGGGCTGGGCCCGGTTGGCAGTCCCTGAACGTGGACCGAGCCACGTAGCGCCTGTTGACTTTGCTTCGATCCTGTCCCGTTTGCGCCGGTCCGCCGGATTAAGCCCGTGAAGGTTCTTGTTGGCGAGAACGGAGGCAAGTCTGATGCAGACCCACAGAGACGCTCAGATCGCTGACTGGATCGCGCGCCTTGGTGCCGCTGGCGCTGAGCACGTTATGAGCCGCTTCTCATTGAGTCGCAGCGTCGCCTACGCGCGCTTGAACTCAATGGTGCGCGACGAGCTGCTCGAACACCACGCCGTCCTGTACGCCCGGCCCGGCATGTACACGGCGACTTCCGCCGGCCTTCACTGGCAGGGCCTGGAGAGCCTCGGCAAATTTGCGGTCAGCCCAGGAGGCTTTGAGCACGCCTGGCAAGTCACCCAAGCAACCGTGCAAATCGAGAACAGCCTGGCCGGCTGGACGGTATTCAGCGAGCGAGAGATACGCGCAGTCGAGACCAACAGCGGCAAACTGTTCGCCTCCGCAAAGACGGGCGCAGTCGCTGACCGTCTCGCGCTTCATCGCCCCGACCTCGCTGTCGAGCGTCCCGGCGGCAAGGTCACGTCGATCGAGATCGAGCTGTCGATCAAGTCATCCTCAAGGCTCGCCGCGATCTGCCGCGGCTGGGCTCGCGCCCGCCACATCGACCACGTCTACTACCTCGCGACACCTGGCCCCGCGAGCGCCGTCAAGCGCGCCGCTCGCAATACGCACGCAACCAACCGCGTACGCGTCCTCGCCATTGAGGAGATACCACGGCTCATCCACGAACTGACGACCGACAACGAGGCCGCCGAAACATCTGTCCACGCACACCCACGAGAACAGCGGCGTCCGCGGCAATACCAAACACACGAGGTAGTCCGATGAACCCCATTACCCAAGACCTCGCGCTACGAACAAGGCTCAACGACCCTCTTCTGCGGCCCGAGCAAGCAGCCCAACTACTCTCCGTCAAGCCCAGCTGGATCTACGACGCCGTACGCACCGGACGCCTACCATGCCTTCGCGTTGGCCGACATATACGCTTCACCCAAGCAATGCTCGAAGACTGGCTCACGGACCAATAAAACCAAACGCAGCACCGCGTTTCGGTCTGTCCTGGAGTACTGGATGCCTCGCCCGGGGCTCAAAGCGCCGACGACCTGAGATGGCACCGGCGCCTACAAAACCATGTCCCGAAACATGTCCCCAAGTGGGCAAATCTAAGGCCATATCGGTACGACCAACCCAATCCAATCTGGCTCAACCAAGCCAAATGGACCCCCAAATACGCCTCTTCTAATCCGAGGGTCGCAGGTTCGAATCCTGCCGGGGGCGCTTTGTGATGTCTCGGGTGATCCCGGACACGTGTCTCGGGAGATCGTACGATGTTGGGCCGGCTCAATTCAAGCCGTGGTAGCGATCCGGCACGCAAGGCTGCGTGGGGTCCGGTTTGAGCCGTATCGTGCGCGTGTGGCGCATACCAGGCTCTATCGCAACGGAGAGCTTGAGCTCGAGGATTTCCCGGTCCAAGATATCTCCGAGCACCTTGAGGATGAGGGGGCTTGTGTGTGGTTGGACTACTGTGCGCCGACTCAGAAGGATCTGGCGACAATCGCCGAGGAGCTTAAACTGCACCCGCTCGCGATCGAGGATGCGGTCAACGAGCATCAGCGCCCAAAGCTCGACCGCTACGACTCTCACCTGTTCATGAGCGCGTACACGGTGAAACTGAACGCCGCGTCCGGTCAGCTATGTGCGAGCGAAGTCGCCGTGTTCATTACAAGCAAAGCGCTCGTCACAGTGCGCAAGGACGAGGGCGTGGCGATCGATCCCGTGCTCGCTCGCTGGGATGAATCCAAGGAGCTTGCCAAGCATGGCGTGTCGTTCCTGTTGTGGGGTCTGTTGGATGACATCGTCGACGGGCACTTCGAAGCTGTGCAGTCGCTGGACACTGAGATTGAGGCGCTCGAGGACCTGCTGTTCGACGATGCCCCTCACAACACCGAGGTTCAGCGCCGGTCTTTCGAGCTTCGCAAGAGCCTGGTTCTGCTTCGACGGCTCGTGCTTCCTATGCGGGAGGTCGTCAACTCGCTTATGCGTCGCGACCTGCACGTTCTCGACGAGGCGATGACTCCCTATTACCAAGACGTGTATGACCATGTGCTGCGCGCCACCGAATGGACTGAGTCGCTGCGGGATCTCGTGACCACCATCCTCGAGACCAACCTCACGATCCAAGGCAACAGGATGAATCTTGTGATGAAGAAGGTCACTAGTTGGGCGGCGATCATCGCCGTCCCGACGGCCATCACTGGCTTCTACGGTCAGAATGTGCCCTATCCCGGCTTCGCGGCCCATTGGGGGTTCTGGTTTTCGACCGCACTCATAGTCGTACTCTCCGGTGGCCTCTACTGGGCGTTTCGACGTAGCGACTGGGTTTAGGGCTCCGCGCGTTCATGTCCGGGAATCATGGGTCTCAATATCGCTGCCTTGACCAGTGTCGGAGCGGCTACCCCTTGGGCGGCAACGATCGCGCATAGATCAGCCCGCGGGCAACCCAGCGCTCGAGCTGGCGCTTGGTGCGCAGACCCTCCGGCTCGACTCGCAGCCAACCGTCCATCACCCGACCACGCATCTCAAAAGGACCGGCATGAGGCTTGCGCCGCAGCTCCTCGGTCTCGGCCGGATCGCAACGCAGCATGAGCCCGCCCCGTCCGCTAACGCTCACCGACATGTTGCCGTGAACCAGGAAGGTGAGACCGCCGAACATGCGCTTCTCGGTGACGCCGGCCTCCTCAGCGATCAGCTCTCGGATGCGGTTTGCGAGATCCTCGTCGTAGGCCACGCTCGGATTATCCTCGATCCACGCACGAGCTGGTCAGCGGTCAGGTGTGTGAGGATGAGTGCGCGCACAGACGCTCCGAGCCTCGATTCCGCCAAGAAAGGAACGATCGATATGCCTGAGAGCACCTTCTACTTTGACCTCGGATCGCCGTTTGCCTACCTCACCGCGGAACGTCTAGATGAGGCCCTGCCCGAGCCTGTCATCTGGCAGCCCGTATCGCTTGGCGCTCTTTTCAAGATGAACGGGCGCTCCTCGTGGGCGGTGGGTGAAGCGGATGCCCGTCAGGCGGGTATGGCTGACGTCGAGCGGCGTGCTCGCGGATACGGCCTGGGGCCGGTGCGCTGGCCGGACCCGTGGCCGACGAACTACCTATACGCGATGCGCGCGGCCATCTATGCCTTCGAGGTCGGTTGTGGCCGTCAATTCACGATTCAGGCATTCCGCCAGGCGTTCGTGCGAGGACAGGACCTCGCGATTGTCGAGAACGTGCTCGAGGTTGCCGAGCAGGCTGGCTTGGACCGGGGCGCCGTGGAGGAGGCCACACGCGACCCCGATATCAAGCTGGCGCTGCGCGCCGCCACCGACGCGGCCCACGCGCGGGGTGTCTTCGGCGTGCCGACGCTCGCAATCGACGACCAGATCTTTTGGGGGGACGATCGCGTCGCGGATGCCGCGGCAGCGCTCGAGCGCTAACATACCGACCGGTATGCGAAACGAGACCATCGAGCTGCCTCCGGGCCCTCGCCTCCCCGGTGCGATCCAGAGCGTGATCTTCTTTCGCCGGGCGCAGTGGCTGCTCGATACCTGCCAGGCGCGCTTCGGCGACATGTTCACGCTGGACATGGGCCATGAAGGCAAGTGGGTGGCTACCTCCGATCCGGATGCCATCAAGCAGGTGTTCACAGGAGATCCGCGTCTGCTCCATGCGGGTGAAGCGAACCGCATCCTGCTGCCGGTGCTCGGGGCTAGCTCGGTCTTGCTACTCGACGACGATGCCCACCTCGCACAGCGCAAGCTGCTGTTGCCACAGTTCCACGGTGAGCGCATGCAGCGTTACGGAGAGCTGATGTCCGCGGTGGCGGCTCGTGAGATCGAGCGGTGGCCGCTTGACGAGCCCTATCGCCTGCGCGGGCCGATGCAGACGATGACGCTCGAGATCGTGTTGCGCGCGGTGTTCGGGATCTCCGAGGGCCCCCGCTTGGAGACCTTGCGCCGCGAGCTCCGCCGTCTGCTCGACACGCTCACCAAGCCGCTGAGCGGTGCGATCATGGTGGCGCTCGGACCCGAGAAGGTCATACGTCTGGGTGTCTTCCGTCGCGAACTCGAGCGCGTGAACCGCCCGATCTACGAGGAGATCGCCGAGCGCCGACAGGCGGGAGACCTCGCCGAGCGCGAGGACATCATGTCGCTGCTGCTGCAGGCTACGCACGAGGACGGCAGCCCGATGAGCGACGAGGAGCTGCGCGACGAGCTCATCACGCTGCTCGTCGCCGGGCACGAGACCACCGCCAACGCGCTCTCGTGGGCGGTTGAGCGGCTGTGCCGCCACCCCGAGAAGCTGCACCGCCTCACCGAGGATGTGCGCGCCGGGGAGGACGCATACCTCAAGGCCACAATCCAGGAGACCTTGCGCTTGCGTCCGGTCATCTCGATGGTCCTGCGTCGGCTCGCCGAGCCGATGGAGATCGGCGGACGGCTGCTCCCCGCCGGCGTGTCGATCGCGCCGGCGATCCACCTGGTGCATCGCCGCGGCGACATCTATACAGAGCCGAACGAGTTTCGCCCCGAGCGCTTCCTCGAGCAGGAGGGAGGGCGGGCGCCCGGGACCTATACGTGGATTCCTTTCGGTGGCGGCGTCCGCCGCTGCCTGGGCGCGGCCTTCGCCCAGTTTGAGATGGAGTGCGTGTTGCGCGAGCTCGTCCTGCGACGCACGCTTGCGCCTTCGCGTCCCCAGTCAGAGCGCAACTACCGCCGTGCGATCACCGAGACGCCGGGGCGCGATGCCGAGGTGCTGGTGGGGTGCCTCTGACACGCGCTGAGCGCGCTGCCGCGACCCGTGCGGCGCTGCTGCGCTCGGCCTCGAGCTCGATCTGCGAGCTGGGCATGCAAGGCGCCTCGATCGACCTGGTCGCCGAGCGGGCCGGCTACACAAAGGGTGCGTTCTACGCACACTTCGCCAGCAAGGAGGAGCTGTTCCTGGCGATGCTCGACGAGAGGTTCGCGCAGGAGCTCCAGCGCCTGGACGCGACAATGGCGGGCTCAGGTGAGCCAACTGACGAGGCGCGCGAGGCGGCCGGTGAGTTCCTGCGCTACGTGGACCGCGATCCCGAGTGGCCGCGTCTCTACCAGGAGTTTGCCGCCCACGCCGCTCGCAACGAGGACTTCCGCGCGCGGTTCGCTGCGCGTCAGCGCGAGTTGCGCGCCGGCATAGCCGACGTGTTCGCCCGCTGGGCCTTCTCATTTGGCATCGAGCCGCCGGTCGATCCAGGGGATGTCGCCGCGATGACGTTCTTCATGGCCGATGGGTTTCTGATCGGGCGCATCATCGACCCAGAGATCGACGACGGTCTGTACGCCACGATGATCGAAGCCTTCCTGCGCGGACTGCTCGCGATGGCGCACGCGCCGCCGCGGTCGGACTGAACGCCGCAATCGGACTAGGCCGTCGCGGGCGAGCGTCGAGGTGCCTCGGCACCGAACAGCATGTCGTCAAACACCTTCGAGCGCAGATCCTCGGTGAGGGCGCTGCTGGGCGAGCTGGGTGCTGGAAGCCTCCAGGTGTCACGGCACGCGGACAGGGATGTTGGACATCGGCGGTGGGTTGCGTATGCCAGTACTCATGGGTTCAAGGACAACTGTCGAGGAGGTGCTGGGCGATCCTCGCCTCCCTCGATAACAGGAGCCATGCCATGACCAGCAGCGCAGCAGGTCGCTCGAGCGCGAGCGAGAACCTCAGGGCCAATGCGCCGAAGACCGGAACGCGGCGCCTTCCCACAACCACGCGGCGTCACGTCCGCGTCGGGCTTAGCGCCATGGGTGCGTTGCTGGCTGCGAGTGCGCTGGCGGCCACGACGTCTCTGGCGGCCACTCCGCAAACTGTGACTTTTCCCTCCACCGGGGCTGAGCAGTCGTTCACGGTGCCCGCGGGCGTGACGAGCCTTCACGTCCGTGCTATCGGTGCGCCGGGGGAGGAAGGCTTCGCTGAGAGCCCGGTCGAGTCGCCGGCTCCCGGCGGCGCCGGTGCGGATGTCTACGGGCAATTGCCTGTTACCGCTGGGGAGACGTTGTATGTGGAGGTCGCGGCGCCTGGCTTCAACGGCGGTGGATTCGGCGGACCTGGGGGAGGGTCGGGAGGTGGCGCCTCCGACATGCGCACCATCTCGTCGGCCTCGACGGGCTCGTTGGAATCGCGCCTGCTGGTCGCCGCCGGTGGCGGCGGTGGCGGCGGCACGTGGGACGAAGCCAGTGGCGGTCCCGGCGGAGACGCCGGTGCTCCTGGCATTGAAGGCTCCAGTACCGAATACGGGGGATGTTGCGGCGAGGGTGAGCAGCGCACGGCCGGCGGCGCGGCCGGCACCCTCACCGGCGGCGGTGCCGGAGGGGCGCGTTGCGAGGAGGATGACATTTGGTCCGGTGAGCCAGGCTCGCTCGGCAGCGGTGGATTCGGCGGGGACGACGGTCCCACCCCGGATACCGGTGGTGGTGGTGGCGGCGGCGGCTATTGGGGCGGCGGCGGCGGTGAAGGCTGGTGTGACTTTGGCGGCCCGGAGAGCCCAGGTGGTGGTGGTGGCGGTGGTGGTGCGAGCTTCGTCTCCGAAGAAGCCTCATCCGCTTCGTTCGGCTTGGCTTCCTCCGCGACAGCGCCGTCGGTGACGATCGCCTACGCGACGTCCTCGACGGCTACTCCCTCCAGCTCTACGGTCGAATTCGCGGGTACGCAACCGCTGGACACGGTGAGCGCGGCGCAGAAGATCACGATCACCAACGAAGGCGGCAATCCGCTGACACTGAGCGCGGAGACGTTCGCCGATTCCAATCCCGTGCTCTCCAGTGACCACCCCGAAGACTTCCTGATCGGGTCCTCCAGCTGTCTTGGTGCGATCGCGTTCGAGGAGACCTGCCAGCTCACCGTGCGCTTCGACCCGCAGGAAACCGGCGCGAGCACGGCAACGCTGCAGCTCGCTGGGAACATGGGCGCGGCGTCCACAGTGATCGATCTGACGGGCACCGGCGGCACGCTTCCGCAAGGCGAAGCGGGCTCAACGGGCTCACAGGGAGCCAAGGGTGAAACAGGCGCCACCGGGCACATCGGAGCGACGGGCCCTCAGGGCGCTCCTGGTGAAGCCGGCAAGGTCGGCGCGACCGGGCCGGCCGGCCCGCGCGGCTTGACCGCGACATACGTGTGTCACCCACGTCGACGCGACGGTAAGTACAAGGAGGCGTGCTTCGTGAGCGTGAGGTCTGCCTCGAGGACGGCCACCAAGGCGACAGTGCGGCGCGACGGCGTGACCTACGCGAGCACCACGATCAACCACGCGGCGGGTGCAGCCGGCCTTTTGCTGAAGGCCAATCGCAAGGTCGTTGCAGGACGCTACACGCTCGTGCTCACCTCCAATCACGGCACCAGCCGGGAGACGATCACGATCGGGTGAAGCCTCGGCCCCGCGGCGATCGAGCGTTGATCGCCGCGGGGTCTGTGCTTTCGCGGGAGAGCGAGGTGTTCGGCGAGAGGGCATAGCGTCGGGTTGCGACACGGTCTGCGCTTCGAGATGGCGCGTACCTCGGCACGGGATACATGCCCTCTGTAGCATCGGCCGCCGCCGATGTTCGTGCTCACGACGCTGGTCTACCCGGTTGTGCTCGCGCTGCTGTGCCTCGGCGGGGCGCTGCTCATCGACCGCGCGAGCGGGGGCGTAGTGCCCGCGATGCTCTTCCCGGCAGTTGGCGCGGCGGGGCTGATAGTCGTCTCCCAGCTGAGCACGTATGTCGTACCGATTGCGCCCGCCACTCCCTACCTGCTGGTCGCGGTCGCTCTCGCCGGGCTGCTGCTCGGCTGGACCCGGCTGCGCACGCTTGCGCGCACCTGGCGAGCTTCGCTGTGGCAGCTGCTGGTGTGCCCGCTCGCCTACGCGCTCGCGCTCGCGCCGGTGCTGCTCGCGGGACGGCCCACATTCTCCTCATACATGGCACTCGCCGACTCGGCCGTGCACATGCTCGGCGCGGACTTCCTGATTCGCCACGGTCAGGACTACTCGCACCTGGATCTCCGCAACTCCTACGGGGCGTTCATGCACGCTTACTACGGTTCGAGCTACCCCTCTGGCGCCGACACGCTGTTTGGTGGCAGCTCGTTCCTGCTGCGCTTGCCACTGATCTGGACGTTTCAGCCGTTCACCGCATTCATGCTCGCCACCGCCGCGGGACCCTCCTGGGTGCTCGTGCGGCGGGTGGGCTTGCGCGGTGGGTGGGCCGCAATGGCGACGCTCACGATGACGTTGCCCGCGCTCGTGTACGCCTACGAGCTGATCGGGTCGGTCAAGGAGATCGCGGCGCTGCCGCTGATCTTGTGCATGGGCGCACTGGTCGTGGACCACCGGCGCTGGCTGTGGAGGGGGGCGCGCGGTGCGATCCCATTCGCTCTGGTGCTCGCCGCGGGCGTGGCGGCGCTCGGCGTCGCCTTCGGCGCGTGGGCACTCGCCGCCGTGCTGGTGCTCGCCCTGACGGTGCTCGCGGACTTGTGCCGCGGCATGGCAATGCGCAGGCGGGAAGGCACGAGCGGCCAAGTGATCGAGCCCGAGAATGACGCGCAGCAGGAGACGGGGCCCGAAGGTGGCGAGCAGGAGGAGGAACGCAAGCAGGAGCACGAGCAGATGGAGCGGGCGCGGGGGAGAGCGAGCTTGCACGCATTGCTCGCCCTGGTTGGGGCTGGCCTGCTCGTCTTGCTGGTGGCCGCGTGGCCGACGTGGGCCCAGCTCTCCGGCTCGCTGCATGTGGCGCAGGCGATCGCCTCGACCTCCAACCCAGGCAACATCCACACCCCGTTGCGCGCATGGCAGCTGTTCGGCATCTGGCTTGAAGGCAGCTATCTGCAGGCGCCCACTGGCGCTGCTCTCGCGCTCACGACCGCGCTGATCGCGCTGGTTGGCGTGCTTGCGCTCGTCGGGGTGGGGAACTTGGTTCGCTCAGGTCGGTATGCGCTCGCCGGCTGGTTCGCTGCGACGATCCTCCTGTGGCTAGCGCTTGACACGCTGGCCACCACCTGGGCGAACGCCAAGACCCTGATGCTCACCTCGCCCGGGGTGGTGCTCGTGGCGTGGGCGGGGATCGCCGCCATGCGCTCCTCGCGCCTGCGTATCGCGGCCCCGCTCGTGGCCTGCTTGCTTGTAGGGGGGGTGCTCGCGTCCGACGCGCTCCAATACAACGGCTCGAACCTCGCGCCCACCGCGCGCTATCAAGAGCTCTCCTCGATCAACAAGCGCTTCGCCGGCCGGGGGCCGACGCTGTTCACCGATTTCGACGAATACGCCCTGTACGAGCTGCGCGACATGGACGTCGGCGGCCCCGATTTCGCATATCCGCCGCCCGCGCTTGCCGCGGCCGCCGGCGGCTACGGCGAGCCGGTCGATCTCGACCGAATCGCGCCCGCTGTGCTCAGCGGCTACCCGCTGATCGTCACGCGCCGCGACCCCACCGCGGTGCGCCCGCCCGCTGTCTACCGGCTGCTGTGGCAGGGGGACTACTACCAGGTGTGGGGACGTCGCCACGGCGCCAAACCCGCGCTCGTCCACCTGACGCTGTCTGGTTCTCCGCGAGCGCAGTGCCCGCGTATCGCGCATCTCGCCACGTCCCCCCGTGCCCGCCGCGGGCTGCTCGTCGGGGCTGTCGTCCCGCAAATCATCCCCGTCGCGATCCCGCGCTCGCGCTCTCGCCGGCCCCCCGGCTGGAGGCGCGCGGGACGGCGCATCGTCATGACCCGTCCCGGCACGCTGCGGCTCACGGTCCGCGTCCCCCACGCCGGCGCGTGGCGGGTGTGGTTGCAGGGAGACGTCATGCGCGATTTGCATGTGGCAATCGACGGGCGTCAGCTCGGCTCGCTCGGCGAACAGCTCGACGGCAACTCGCTGGTCGCCAACACGCTCGCGCCGCCACTGCGCGCGTCACTCTCGGCCGGCCCTCATACGCTTACGATCACGCGCCCGGGTGCCGATCTCGCTCCCGGCGACGGCGGCGCGGCCGTCCTCACCGGGGTTTTCCTCGCGCCCGCGAGCTCCGCTGCCGGCGAGCCTCGCCTGAAGACTGTTCCCGTGGCGCGCTGGCGTTCGTTGTGTGCACGCCCCCTGCAATGGGTCGAGCTTCGCTCCGCGCCTGCGGAACCTGCCTGAGACGGGTTTCTGAGACGGACGTGGTTTTCAAAGCGCGGCCTCGACCGGCGGGCGCGGCGACCGGCGACGCGGGCAGCCTCCGGTGGCTGGCGGTTCTTGTCTCCCATCCATACCCACCCGTCGGGAGCCGCGCATAGCCTTCTCACGCATGAGCGAGGCACACCACCCTTCTGAGGATGAGATCTTGCTCGGCGATTGCCTGGAGCTGCTGCCGCGCTTTGCCGACGGCTCGTTCCAACTGATCTACATCGACCCCCCGTTCAACACGGGACGCTCGCAGGCGCGCCGAACGGTCGCGACGGTCGCGGGCGAGGACGGTGACAGGACCGGCTTTCAAGGGCGGCGCTATACGACCAAGCTGCTCGCCGAGAGCTCCTACGGTGACTCGTTCGAGGACTATCTGGCGTACCTCGGGCCGCGTCTGGAGCATGCCCGTCGGCTGCTCACGCTCTCGGGCACGCTCTACTTCCACATCGACTACCGCGAGGCTCATTACTGCAAGCTGCTCCTGGATGAGATCTTCGGGCGCGAGTGCTTCCTCAACGAGCTCATCTGGGCTTACGATTACGGCGCGCGCTCTCGCCGGCGCTGGCCTTCCAAGCACGACACGATCCTCGTCTATGTGCGCGATCCCGGTGCTTACCACTTCGACGCCGAGGCGGTCGATCGCGAGCCCTACATGGCGCCCGGGCTGGTCACGCCCGAGAAGGCCGCGCGCGGCAAGCTGCCCACTGATGTCTGGTGGCACACGATCGTCCCTACGCGCGGCGCCGAGAAGACCGGCTATCCCACGCAGAAGCCCGAGGGGATCGTGAGGCGCATGGTGTGCGCCTCAACGCGCCCAGGCGACTGGTGCCTGGACTTCTTCGCCGGTAGCGGCACGCTCGGAGCAGTTGCCGCCCAGCTCGGGCGCCACTATGTGCTGATCGACTCCAATCCGAGGGCTGTCGAGATCATGCGCGCGCGTCTGCCCGGCCTGGATGCGGCGACTGGCATTTGAGCCTGTCTCACGCGTACGCGCGAGGCAGGGCATCGCGCACCCCGACACTCGCCCCGGCGAGATAGGGTCTAGGCGGTGGCCCGCCGCGTCCTGATCCTCTCTTGGGAGTACCCCCCGGTGATCGAGGGTGGCCTCGCCCGCCACGTGCGCAAGCTCGCCGAGGAGCTTGTCGTCCAGGGCACCGTCGTGGACGTCCTCACGCGTGGCCGGGAGGAGTCGCCAGCGTGCGAACTCCAGCATGGGGTCACCGTCCGTCGCGTGCGCGAGCCCCGCTTCCCCCGCGACCTCGACCGCTTCCTGGGCTGGGTGGAGCAGATGAACGACGACATGCTCGCCGCCGGGCGCACGCTTGCCGAAGAGCACGCCTACGACCTCGTCCACGGCCACGACTGGCTCGTCGCGCACGCCTCCGCCGCGCTCTCCGATCTGCTGGAGATCCCCTACGTCACCACGATCCATGCCACCGAGCACGGGCGCCACCAGGGCTGGGTCGACAAACCGCCACAGTCCAACATCCACGCGATCGAGCGCTGGATGGCCCACCGCGCCGACTCTCTCATCACCTGCTCGCACTACATGCGCGGCCACGCCGCCGACATCTACGACTTGGATGAGCGGCGCATCACCGTCATTCCGAACGGCATCGATCCGGCCGATCTGCGCCCCGTCGATGACCTGAACGCGCTGCGTCTGCAGTTCGCCCAGCCCGATGAGAAGCTTGTTCTGCTCGTGGGGCGGCTTGTCTATGAGAAGGGCTTCCAGCTCGCGCTCGACGCGCTCCCCGAAGTCATCGCCAAGGTCCCGGGGGTGCGCTTCCTCGTCGCCGGCTCGGGGACCCACGAGGGCGAGCTCAAGGCCCAGGCCGAGCGCCTGGGCTTGAGCGAGCACGGCATCTTCCTCGGTTGGATCGGCGACGACGCGCTGCACTCGCTCTACCGCATCGCCGACCTGTGCGTTGTGCCCTCGCTGTACGAGCCGTTCGGTCTCGTGGCGCTCGAGGCGATGGCCTCCGGCTGCCCGTGCATCGTCGCCGACACCGGCGGCCTGCGCGAGGTCGTCCCTGCCGGCGAGCGCGTCGGCCTGCGCTTCAACGGCGGCGACGCCGCCCATCTCGGCGTCATGATCGAACGCTTGCTTGTCGATGTCGAGCTGCGCGACCGGCTCGTAACCGAGGCTTCCGAGCACGTGCTCTCCTTTGACTGGTCCGACGTCGCCCAGCGCACCACTACCGTCTATCAAGACCTGATGCCCAGCGCAGAGCCGAGTAGGAGGGAATAAGGATGCTCGAAGGGTTGATGCAGGACGACTTTCCGCTCACGCTCCAACATCCCCTGCACCGGATGCGCTCCGTCCATCCCGGGGCCGAGGTCGTCACGCTCACAGACGGCGGCACTGTTCGCGCGACCTACGGCCAGGTAGCCGAGCGTGTCGACCGGCTGGCGCGCGCGCTCGAGCGGCTTGGGGTCGCGCAAGGCGATCGCGTCGGCACGTTCGCCTGGAACAACCAGCGCCACCTCGAGCTCTACATGGCGGTGCCATGCGTCGGTGCCGTGCTGCACACCCTCAACATCCGCCTCTTCGCCGAGCAGCTGACCTACATCGTCAATCACGCCGAGGACGGCGTCATCTTCGTCGACGACTCGGTCGTGCCGATCCTGCAAGAGCTCGCACCGACGTTCTCGGGCGTGCGCAACTACATCGTCATGGGCGACGGCGACTGCGGCTCTTTGCCGAACGCGCTGCGCTACGAGGAGCTGTTGGAGCAGGCCGGACCTGGACCGTTTGACTACCCCGAGCTGGACGAGCGCCAGGCCGCCGCGCTGTGCTACACGAGCGGCACCACCGGCAACCCCAAGGGCGTGCTCTACTCGCACCGCTCGATCTCACTTCACTCCACCGCGTCGCTGATGACCGACGCGCTCGGGCTCTCCACGCGCGATCGCGCGCTGGTGGTGGTGCCGATGTTCCACGCCAACGCCTGGGGCATACCGCATGCCGCCGCGCTCGCCGGCGCCGACCTCGTCATGCCCGATCGCTTTCTCCAAGCTGAGCCCCTGGCAAAGCTGATCGAATCCGAGCGCCCCACGATCATGGGCTGCGTCCCCACGATCTTCGCCGACCTGCTGCGCCATGCCGACGCCAACCAAGTGGACCTCTCCTCGTTGAAGAACGCCGCTTGCGGCGGCTCTGCCGTGCCGAGGCAGTTGATGCGCGACTACGAGCAGCGCCACGACGTGGGCGTGTTCCAGGCGTGGGGGATGACCGAGACAAGCCCAGTGGCCTCCTATTCGCGCCCGGATGAGAGCGCCGGGCACGACGAGCACTACTGGGACATGCGCGCCAAGCAGGGCAAGCCGCTGCCGTGGGTGCAGGCGCGACTCGTCGATGACGATGGCGCCGAGGTCCCATGGGATGGCGAGGCCACTGGCGAGCTCGAGGTGCGCGGACCATGGATCGCCGCGCGCTACTTCAACGATGACTCAGGCGAGCAGCGCTTCCACGACGGTTGGCTGCGCACCGGCGACATTGCTTCGATTGACACTCACGCCTTCATCCAGATAACCGACCGCTCCAAGGACGTGATCAAGTCAGGCGGCGAGTGGATCTCCTCGGTGGAGCTCGAGAACGAGGTCATGGCCCACCCCGACGTGATCGAGGCCGCCGTCATCGCCAAGCCCGACGAGAGATGGGCCGAGCGGCCCCTGTGTTGCGTGGTCGTGCGTGAGGGAGCCGACCTCTCCGCCGAGCAACTGCTCGAGCATCTGCGCCCGCGCGTCGCCAAGTGGTGGTTGCCGGACGAGTTCGCCTTTATCGAGGAGGTGCCCAAGACGAGCGTCGGCAAGTTCGACAAGAAGGTGCTCCGTGGGTATCTGCAGGCGGGCACGCTGGACGGACGCGTCAAGCTCGGCGCGTAACACGTCCGGTTTACGGGCAATCATGCAGGAGAATGGACCCCAGGAATAAAAGTTGTCGAGTAGACTGCCCAATTGCGGCATCGCCGAGCGATTGACGATGCTCTCAAAGGAAATGAGGGGCCTCCCAGTTGAGGCCCAAGCGACCACCGGACGCGGGAGACAGCAACATGCAAAATGATTTCACGGCTGAGTCACAGCTAGCAAACGCAGCACCGACCGGCCGCTCGCGTCAGCGTCGCATGGTGCGCGGGATGCTCGCTCTCCCGCTCGCCCTCGCGCTGATCGCGGTAGGCGCCACGACGGCCTTGGCCGCCGATACCACCACCACAAGTGGCTACGGCACTACGAACACGCCTCCGCCGCCAACGACGACCACCACCACAACGCCCGCAACGAAAACCGCCCCGACTACCACGACCAAAGAACCGACGACCACGGCCAAAGGCGGCGTGTCCCCGACGAAAACGTCGAGCACCCCCAAAGAAACGACGGCCACCGGCGCCAATGAACCGGCTAAATCGAGCACTGAACCGACCGCGACCACAGCGGCAAAAACGCTTCCCTTCACCGGTCTTAACCTCACCTGGGTGGTCCTCGGCGGCGTGTTGCTGCTGGGCATGGGTGCGTCGATCCTGCTGACGCAGCGCCGCCGCCAGGACGAGGGACGCTAGCTGACGATTACGAGATCGCCGATCGCGAGCAGCGGGTAAACCTGCCCCGCTGCTCCGATCGGCAGCTCGACGCAGCCGTTTGATTGCGGAAAGCCGTAGGAGGCGCGCGGGAAGCCGTGCACCGCATCGCCGCCGTTGAAGTAATTGACCCACGGCACTCCCGGATCGCTGTAGTGCGAGCCATCCGGGTTCGTGCCAGTCATCGTGGTCGATACGTAGCGCGCATAGATCGGGAACGTGCCCAGTTCCGTGGTCGCGCCCGCCACACCCGTGTTCGCGGGCGTTGAGAGCACCACGTGCCTGCCGCGATGCACCTCCAGCGTCTCGGGGATCGACTCGCTCACCGTCACGAACGTATAGGGCACGGGATCGCTGTGGCCAAGTGTCTCGGCCGCCAGCAGCGACGCCCACGTCGAACTGTCGGGCTCGCCGGTGGGCGACTGGCCGTGGGCTGCCTGGAAGACCATCACCGCGCCGCGTGTCGTCGGGTCGAGCGTGCCATAGCGCAGACCGGGGGCGTCGGACACGTTCGCCGTCAGCCTCGCTGCCGGTGGGCTAAAGGCGTAGCGGGCCGCCTCCGCGCGCGCCTCGGCTTTATCGCCGCTGTTGCGCCCGTGGCTGGTGTCGATCGTGTACGGCAGGTAATTCAAGCGTGCGAGCGCCTGCTGCAGCGCCTGAAGCCCTGGGCACGCCACGCTCAGGCTCAGCCGGCGCGCCTTGCCAAGAGGGGGATGCCCAGTCGCGTCAGTGCCGGCCCACACCGTCAGCGTGTATGTGCTGCACGGCTCGAGCGTGGACTTCGGTGTGAAGGACTCGGAGTCTCCCGCCGTCTTCCACGTGCCCGCCACTGTCGGGCTGAGCATCGGTGCGGGCGAGTTCGGCGCGGGAGCTGCGGACAGGCGAACCACAAGCGGTGCGGTCCCGTCCACGATCGCCCCGGACGGCAGACCGGTCACGCGCGTGCGCACAGCCGGCTTCGGATCTGGTGTGCTTTCAGGCGTGCTCGGCGTCCCCTGGCTGGCCGGAGTGGTGGTCGTGGGGGTCGTCGGAGTCGTCTGTGTCGTCGCACCGGTGGCCGCGGCCGCAGAGCTCGTCAGGGCCGCCCCCGGGCTCGCCGTCACCGCGAGTGCGCACGTCAATAGTAGGAGTCTTGTCTTGGTCACGGATGTGAAGGGTAGCCAGTCAGGCGGAGACGACCTCCAGTTGAGCTTTGGCTTGCAATCCGCTGCCCAGATTCCTCCCGCGATAGTGCTCCCGGGAGACCCGGTTGGGTCGTATCCCGATCGCTTGAGGCAGCTCAGATGGCAGATTGCACGAGGGCAGCTCCAAATCCATTAACCAGTCTCTTCGCGCGAAGTTAATCCCAGTTCGTTGCGGTAGCGCAGCTTGATCTGCTCGCCTGCGAGGTCGAGGACCGCGAAGCCCATCCGGCCCCAGTGCTCTCCTCTGTACTGCGAGAAGTCACGTTCCTCCCACGCGCCCGGGGGTGGGATCGGATCGCCGGGCTTGTGCTCCATCAGCACCGGCACGCCCCCGTGGCCGATACAGCGGGGGACCTTCACCTTTTCGGCTTCCTCGAAGCCCATGCAGCGATGCTCATGACCCCATAGCCACGCCGTCACGCGTCCACTAGCGAGTACCGGCCCGAGCTTCTTTCCCAACGTCGGGCCGAGGTCCCCCTTGTCGTATACGGACAGGAGCTGGTGGTGGCTGAGCAGCATCAGCTTGCGCTCGGATTCGTGCGCGACACGCTCTACGAATTCGGCCTGAGGGTCCTGCAGCACGCCGATGAAGCCGTCAGAGAGGACATCGGGATCCCACGAAGTGTCAAGCGCCGCGAGGTCCCACGATGGCGAGCGCAGTCGGAAGAAGCTGGTTGGCTTGCCGTCGGGCGAGCGCTGCTTTGAGAAGCGCTCGTCTCCCAACAGCGTCTCGAAGTAGCCGAAGCCACCGCCGTACATGTCGTGGTTGCCGTTCAACGACCACGACGTCACACCGGCGCTCGCCTGCTCCACGCTCACCGGCCACATTCCCGGCGCGAGCACATGCCGACGTACCTCTCCCTTCAGCCCCGAGTAGTACACGTCGCCGAGGTGCACGACGTGTGCCTCGCGGCCTTCCGCGAGCGCCTCGGAGACCTCTTCGGCCATGAACTTCGCGACGTCCTGGGCGCGTGGCAGCCCCGTTCCCCAATCGCCGACGATCACGACACGGGCGTCATCGCTTATCTCGTGTTCTGCCGGCAGCGGATTAAACGGATGGTTTCCCTTCGCGATGCGTTCGAGCACGGCTCCCGCGACGTCGATCACCCACTTGGGATCGTCGGGCCCGAAGCGCACCGGGTGCAGGATCGACTCGATCAGGTGGATCAGCCAGGCCAGGGGCCCGCGGCGCTTGGGCACCTCCCCGGGCACGCCCTGTTCGCGCAACTTGTCCTCGAGCGTGCTCTGGATCAAGCTCTGGATCGGATCGCGCGAGATGAAAGGGGCGACGTTCGCGGCGTCGGCCCCCGATGACGCTAGCTCAGGGGTCACGGCTGGGAGCGCCGCACGCAGCTTCTCCACGGGATCGCCCTCGCCTGCAAGCGTGTCTGCGGCCTGGGCTGCAGCGTCCCGCAATTGCGGGGCATCGAGCTGATCGCGCAACGCCTCGACGTACTTGCGCATTTCACTGCGATCCACTACTTGCCTGATCATTGGCTCACTTCTATCTATCGGGCATAGCCGGCAGGCGTGAGCATATACCGAGCCGGGCCGACTCGCGGCGGCGGTGCTCGATGCGGATGAGAGGACTCGAACCTCCACGCCCTTACGGGCACGGCGACCTGAACGCCGCGCGTCTACCAATTCCGCCACATCCGCGTGTCGGGGGAGGCGACGATATCGCACCGAGGCCGGGCGCAGGGCGGCCATCCGCCACCTCGAAGCCGGCGCAGCCCATCGCTGCGCCAGGGTGGCGCCACCGCCGTTCCGCGCCCCGCTTTGCTAGCCTCGACTCCGACTAGACAGGCCGCCATCGTCTAGGGGACTAGGACGCCGCCCTCTCACGGCGGTAACACGGGTTCGAATCCCGTTGGCGGTACTAAAGGTGTAGGTGGTCGAACCGTGGGCAAAGAAAAGGTCGGGTAGATCTCGGTGCGGCTGACGACTCGGATCTCCGATACCAGCGCTTGGAGGAGCGCCTTGCGGGCTGGCCGATCGCCGTCTCGGACGACTTCGCGAGCGTACTCTTGGAGCGCGGCGAGTTCATCGTCTGTTGGTGGCTCCGGGTCAGGGTCATCCTGCTGATCGAGGCAGAGTTCGTGGTGGCGAGCTCGGAGGGCGCTCAGCTGCTTGTTCAGCTCGGCGATCCGCTCGCCGCACGCGCTCTCGGGCAGGCTGCCCGACTCGAAGGCGTTGAAGTAGCGCGCGAGGGAGGCGTCTGTGCGCTTGATCGAGGCATCGACATGGTCGATTTCGCCCTGACGGTCAGGTCGGTCCTCCTGCCGCTTGACGATCGCTGCATTGATGGACTCGCGCACTAGGTCTGACCGCTCGAGCAAGGCGACCAGCTGGTTCAGGATGGCGGTCTCAAGCTGGTCGGCCGGCAGGCGGTCGCCCTGGCAGCTTCCGCGACCGTATCGCTGCCGGGAGAAGCAGACGTAGTAGGAGTAGCGTCCGCCGTTGCCGTGCGCAGCGGCCCCGAGATATCGCTTTCCGCAGTTTCCGCAGCGTACGCGGCCTGTGAGGAGGTATTCGGACTGGTTTGAGCGTCGCAGGGAGGCGTCCTCGCTGCGTTCGTCAAGGATCTCCTGTACCTGCTGAAACAGGGTGGGATCGACCAGCGGTGGATGCGGGCTGGGGTGATAGGTGCCCCGGAAGAAGATCTCGCCGATATAGACGCGGTTTCGCAGGATGCCGAGGATGATCTTGAAGTTGAAGGGCTTGCCCTGTCGGGTGCGGTAGCCGTGGCCCGCGAGCCACTTCCCGAGCGTCGCTGCTCCGACTCGGCGGCGGGCGTAGCGCTCAAAGATCAGGCAGACGATGGGTGCCTCATCCGGGTTGATCTCCAGAAAGCGCCGATCCTCGTCGTACTGGTAGCCGAACGGGACCTTGCCCGCCGTCCACTCCCCGCGGGCGGCCTTTCTCTCCATGCCAGCGACGATCCGCTCGACAATGGTCGCGCGCTCGAACTCGGCAAAGACGCCGAGCATCTGCACCATCATCCGGCCAGCGGATGTTGAGGTATCGAAGGGCTCTGTGGCTGAGCGGAACAGCACCTCGGCTGCGTCCAAGCGCTCGAAAATTTGAGCAAGACCCCTGACCGACCGAGCGAGCCGATCCACGCGATAGACGAGAAGAAGATCGAAGCGCTTAGCGTCGGCCTCGCGTAGAGCACGCTCGAGTCCGGGACGCTCAAGCGTGACGCCTGACTTCTGGTCGGTGAAGCGGCGGACGATTTGCCAGTCCTCCTGGCTTTCCGCGTAGGCGCCGAGGCGATGGCTCTGCGCGTCGAGAGAGTACGGCTGGTGCTTCTCGTCCGTCGAGATGCGAGTGTAGGTGGCGACCTTCATGGTCTACGCTGCCTTCCTGACCGTGGCGCAGGCGCTCCGCACGCTTGCTGTCGGTAGCTGAGGAAATCCTCGTAGAGTTGGCGCAAGGCATCCCGTGCGGCTTGCTCCTGCTGGGTATTTTCTAGGGCGACGACCTTCGCCGGGAGCACGCGGATCGACTCCGCGATACAAGCGGGCCGGCGCCGCCTTCGCGGTTTGTGCGTTTGTTTTGTTGCGTCCATTGTGCGTTGCCTTTCTGTCGTGCGGATTAAATCTGCGCTCACGTCATTTGTTTCGTCGGGGCTCGCTGGGCCGAGCCAGGATCGAGTTGCTTGAGCCGCGTGAGGCAAACAAGGAGACGACGACTAGCGACGACACGATCCGCGGGCATCGCCGAGCTGCCACCTACAGGGAGTCGAAGTTCCCGTGATGAGTGCCAGGGAGGACATGGGTTACCGACGGACATAGACTTCTCGCAATCGCCGCCAGGCGAGAAAACCCGCTCGTGGACAGGAGAAAGTAGGCAACGTCGCGAAACGTGGCAGGACCCTTGAACGGACCCTCGGACGGACCCTTGGTTGGACCCTGGAACGGACCCTTAGACGGACCTTGCAGGTCAAATGCCGAGTACCTCGCGCGTGAGCCTTTGCGGTCGCTGTTTGATCCAGTGGCAGCCGATCACTCTCATCGATTTCATGCGCGGGAACGATGCTCACGACCGTTAAGCACCGTCGGTTGCCAAATGGGGTCAACCAATCTCATGCGACCCGCCGTCCCTCTTCGCGCGTGCGGCGCGCTCGTGCTCCTTCGCAGCGGGTGGTCTGCCTTTGAGGCCGAAGGAATAGCTGAGGATCTGGCGGACGCGCTCGCTCTTGATCGCGAACCGTTCCGCGATCGCTTCCAAGCTCAATCCCTCCACGACACGCAGCCGGAACATCTCGAGTTCTCGCTCGCCAGGAGGGCGCTGACGACGGTTGACCGGCAGACTCAGCCCGCGGCGGCTGAGCACACGAACAAGCTCGTACAGCTCGATGCCCTTGCTCAGCCCAGGGTGTCCGATCAGCTCGCTGGCACTCCCGAGCTGGCCGACCTCGTGGATATCAGCAGCCTGTAGGCGGTCGAGGGTGTCGAGGGTGAGGCCCAGCTCCACGATGCTCGTTTGAGGGTCTACGGGATGCGGTCCTTTGGGCGTCCAGTCGCGGGGGCGCAGTTCAAGGTCGATATCGAGTGCGTTGACGACGGCCAGCACCACCCGAAACAGCGCCGTATCCTCGCGTGCCCTCTCAAGCTGACTCACAGCGGCGCGATCTACACCGGCCGCGTCGGCTACTGCTTGCTGGCTGAGTTTCAGGTGTTTTCGTTGGAGACTGATCGCGATGCCTACCGTCCGTGCGGACTCGACGGTCATTGGTTGGGCTCTCATCGCGGGGCGCACTAGAGGGCTCCTTCGTGCAGCTCATCCGAGCGTCGCGCGGCGCGCATGGGGAACACGAACTCGCCGAACCGATGCACCAGCCCGTCTCCGGCGAGACTGGCGATGCAATCAACCGCATACTTCGGGTTCTCAAGCTCGCGTCCGATCTCCTCGACCGTCCACGGGAAGGGATCCGCCAACAGCAAGGCCAGGACCGCTCTCTCGCGCCGGTCGGTACGCTCGCCCGGCGCCTCCTCATCGCAGGTACTCCTCGTCGCGTCCACGTGCGGCTCCTTTCGGTCTTACACCGAAGGGGAAGCGCGCAAGCGACGCACGACTTCGACCGTCTGCTCAGAGTACGGTTTCGTTCGTGGCATCGAAGGCTTGCTCTTCGGTGTCACAAGGCCCGGGCGGGTGCTACCAACACTCGTCCGGGCCGCATGTATTTGGTTTGGGAGACCAATGTCTAGCTCGATCCTCGAGAAGTCTCAAGTCGACCCCGATGACCCAGCCGTAGGCAGGGATGCGGTGGCGCCGAGAAGCGAGCAGGCGGCGCCCAGCGGTGCCGCCGTCGGCAAGTCAGGCGGCCTGCGCCCCGACGCGCCTCACGACGGCATCTCTGAGCAGATCGTCCCAGGTCGTCGAGCCATCCTTCTTCGGCTTGCGCCAGTTGAGCCGCCAAGCCTGGGTAGGAACTGGCGCGCCAGTTGTGTCGACTGGAACCGCAAAGCACGAACGTCCAAAGAGCGTCACGACAAGATATGTCGTCTCGTCGCCCAGCTGCATGAAATAGAGCAGATGCTCGTCGTCTTGCGCGAAGGACGCGTCGGCTGGCGAAGGGGTCGGGACGAGCGGGGGCGCCTTGCCGCCTGGTGTGGAGGCGTCGCGCCCGTGCATCCACTCACGTAGCAGGGCAGCATCTTGGGATAACCGCCAGTCGGGCGGATAGACGATGGAGCCAACCGCTAGGCCGATCTTTGCCGCCTCGCGTCGCCACACGCCCGGGCGCGTCATCACTTTGGCTTTGATCTCGGGTTTGGCCTCGCCTTGCTCGACCTCCTCGATCTTGGCCTCCTTGTCTTCGGCAGCGGCGCGGATGCGTATCTTCTCCATTAGGCGATCCGCCTCCTCCTGTGAGCCAGCCCTGATCTGGAAGCGCCCACCGCCCAAGTCGACGATCCGCGAACCCATCACGGGACGTCCCTGCTCATAGTCGTAGGCGACAAAGTCTCCGTCGTCTGTGTGGCCCCGCAGCACCGGGGAAATCACACGCCGACCCTTCCTTCCGCGGCGAGGATCTCGTTGGTTGGCAATGGAGCGGTGCGCAAGGAGGAGTGGGTCGGCCAGGAAAGGCTGATCGATCTCGCGCCCGGCCCATTCGTTGCACCAGTTGCACACGGTCGGAACTTCGAGGGAGGCCCCCAGACTGGCCGGAACGGGGTGCTCCGGTTTCTCTAGACCAGTAAGCACAGCAGTGATGCAGTAGGCGCAAAGTTCGGAGGGATCAGCCACACATTCACGGTAGCAACGGCCGGCAAACAGACCTGGACTTCAGGGGAAGATGGGGTAGCCGTGAGGCCCGAACGCGCAATTCGCACCGCCGCTGGAGTGGGAAAAGGCATCGCCGCTGGTAGCCACGGCTTATTCGGGGGCGATGTTTACGGCCGCTGGGTGCTTGGTGCAGTGGGTGTAGTAGCCAACGGCGGCGTTGACGTTCACCCTTTTGCAGTGAAAACCGAGGGGACGGTGGTCGCCGACGAGGTATGAGCGTGCGACGGCGAGTGCTTTGCGGCAGGTGAGGTCATGTGCGAGCACACCGATGAACGTCTGTAGATGCCCACATTCCTTGTAGTACGCGGCGGTGTGCCCGGCCGGGGGACGAGCTGCGACCGGCTGAGCGATGGTGCCGACCAAGACGCACCCGGCGGCGAGCACCACGGCCGCCGCCAAGAGCACCCGCCGGATAGCCCCGCTCGCTGTGGGCTCCGGTCGTCTCACCAGGGCGATTATCGCATGAGCGAGCCTCGCCTAGCGAGCACACCAGGATGCTCGTGGGCTCAGCGGATGATCGTGAACGACGCGGTCGTCGGAGAGCCGAGGGCGGCGAGCCGGTATCGACCCTGTGTCAGCCGGCGGTGTCCATAGAAGCCGGTAAGCCGGAACGAGTTCTTGCCCTGCCGGTCGCGGCGCGTGACGGAATACACGCGCGCGTACCGGAAGCACCGCCTCTTGTGCGCGGCCCGCGCCCTTGGTGCCTCACATCGCGCTCCAGCAACTATCCCCAGCGTGAGGCGATAGACCACGAAGCTGACAGAGCCGCTCGCGGCGTCCAAGTAGCTGACGAAAGCCCTGCTGTCGTGGCGGCCTCCGCGGCGAGTCACCGGGAACTCTGCTGGTGCGACCCGTAGCTTGCTGATACGCGCCGGCAGGTAGCGAGCGCTGCGCGGTGAGCTATTCGCGGTGGGCCACGCGCCGTCCGGGTTCGCGGGCCCTGTCCGGAAGGTCCAACTATGACGCTCTACCGGTAGTTCTCCGTAGGGTGCGAGTGCGACTTCGGCGGTGTAGCTGGCGTTCGCTTCGAGCGGCTTCACGGGGATGATGATCGCGCCGGTCAGGTATCCCCCGACTTCGTTGGTGTTGCCGCTGATCGTGCGGACTTCCACGGGGCCGCTCGGGCCGGTGAGCGTCGCCGATTCCACGTCGGGTGCGGTCGGGCCGATGCAAGCAAACAGCGAACACGGGCCGGGCTCCTCGTAGATGAACAACTCGCGTCCAGCGATCGTGCCTTCTGGCACTCCGACGAACTTCCCCGGGACGAACGGGAGCTCGGCCGCCAGCTCGGACGGCGGGAATCCGCTGGTGCCGTCTCCGGGATAGGTGATGATCGTGCCACCGGGCTGCAGCGGTCCTCCGATCCCCGGCCACGTCGTGGTGCAGGTCCGCTCGCGCGATTCGTCGATTCCGACGACATCGAGATCGGGGGCGTAAAGCTGGTTGAGGTGGATCGGCGCGTCCTCCCAAGGGTTCGCTTCGGCTGTCCACTCGGAGCCCTCGGAGAGGATGCTGTGCAGCCCTGCCCATTCTCCTGCGGGGGATGCACCGGGCAGGCTGGCGTCCTCGGGGTGTTCGAGGCGATTGTTGTCGGCTAGGTAGGCGTCGTGGGCCGCGCACGCCTGTGACCAAGCGCTGTCGAGCGTGAGGCCGGCTGGCAGACCCCAACGTGTTCGCTCGGCGTTCAGGTAGCCGAGGTCGCGTTCGCTGTCGCTCGCTGTGATCCCGGCCGGCAGCGCGAGCGGGGTGCCCGCTGGAAGCGTGAGCGTGACCGCGGTCGTCGTGTTCGCGGTGACTGCCGCCTGCGCGGTGGTCGAGACCTGGGTGGCGCTGTCAGACGGCGTGTCGGTCACAGACAGCGTGACCGGCCCGTTACGCACCTTGTCGGTGATGACCCCTCCGGAGGGAACGCTTGTGCTGCCACCTCCACCGCCTTGGATCGTCAGCATCGCGCCGCCCGCAGGCAGACCTTCGGCGGTTTTGACCGTCACCGTCAGGGTGCCTTCGGCCATGATTTCTGCCTCGGTTCTGGCTTCGGAGACCGTCGGAGAGCCGATGTTGACCGTTCCGAGGGACAGCGATTGCCCTTCGGTGAGGGTCACCGTCTGGCTGGTTCGCGTTTCACGGTCACCGCTTGCCGGCACGACGATCATGACCACCCGGTATTCCCCGGGCGGGATCGAGCCAAGGGACCATTCGCCCTGCGCGTTGGTGATCGTTTCATAGGTCTGCACCTCGCCCGTCACATTGGCGGGGACGACGAACACGAGCACCCGGCTCGCCGGGCTCATTTCGCTGTAAACGAGTGTGCCCGAGAGCGACGCTCCGCTGGCTAGGACCTGGCCAGCAAAGGCCAGAGCAAGCGCTGCGCATACGGCGAGCGCCGCGACACACCGTTGTATATGCGTTGCCAGTCGCCGTGTCCGCATTGTGCGCGGCATTCTGTCAGATGGGAAGTTAGCGTCAGTGCCGTAGGAAGCTCCTAGCGTTGCGAAACACAGCCAGCCCTAGCTGGATCACAGAGCCGAAGTCGAGTCTTCTGAGACTTGCTCAGCGACAGCGAGCGGGGGCCGGCGGCGTAGCAAGCCGCGCATCCGACAACGCTTACGCTGGGGCGGTCGCCTGAGATCCTGCAGTCTGCGGCGACTCCTGTTCGCGGTAATCGACGATCGGCATCCGCCGGTCGTAGCTGGTGAGCACGAGTGAGCCCGCAAGATTGGGCTCAAGCTCGAGATCGAGCAAGAGATTGATCTGGATCACGAGGCTGAGCCGAGCGACTGCATAGATGAGGTCCACGCCATTAAGGGCCTTCGAGATCGAGCGGTCGAGATGCGCGATTGCGTTACGGGTTACGACAAGCTCCTTGGCTAGTGTCGTATCGAGCCCTGGGACGGTTGGCAGCGTGTCTTTGGCGCGGTCGATCAAGAGTTCCAGCCGTTCGCGGGCACTCTGTTGTACACCGAGCTGAAGGAGAGCGAGGTAGCGGTTGCGCCGAGCCTGATTGGGAAGCGCGTCGAGCATCGCGGCAATGTTCCGTTTGTGCTCGTCTCGGGGCACGACTGGATCGTCGTGCAATTCGCGGTGGTAGCTCTCCACAAAGCTCATGCCAGCGAGTAGCTTCTGCTCAAGGAACATGTCGCCGCTCAGCGCAGCATTGAGATACTTCGCTGCCGGACCAAGGGTCCAGTAGAGCTGCCACCAGCGACCGATGAACGGCAGGGCGTCCTCCCCTAGCGCGGCCAGCCGGACTAGGGGCCGGTAGTCGGCGGGCAGCTTAGGCGCAAGCGCGTGGAGGTGAGTATCGACTTCAACCTCAGTCTCAGCACCGTGCTCGTCTCTAACGAGAACGATGAATTGCCCCAGTTGAGTTGGGCCGTGGGCGGTCAGGACGATCAGCGTCTCAAGCGGCGTGATCCAGCGCTGATCGAAGTCCGCGATCGATAGCGGCTCATCGACTGCGATGTCTGCTTCGATGTCGATCTCGGAGGATTTGGAATATCTATCGGACGTCTTGTCCTCGCACTGACGAAACAGGACGACTCCGCCGTCGAGCGTGGCCTGCTTAGCGATGAGTCCTGGGCCGACGAACGAGATCAACTCGCCGTTATCGCTCGGCCATTCTTGTAGGCATATGTCACGCAGCCCTGCAAAACGCAGAACGGCACGACCGATGATGGGCGCGTCCGGGTTCTCAAGGTGGTAGCCACGCAGAACGGCAGGCGCAACGATCGTCGAGCGGCTGCGCCACTCCGTCGGCGTGGTCCGGTCGGAGATTCCGGCAAGAAACGAATGCAGGAGCGTCAGCGGCTTGCCGTCGAAGGTCTCACCGAGCAGGGCGGGCGTATTGAAACGACTGGCCCGAACCCCGGGTAGAGGGTCGAGCAAGGTTAGGCTGGCTCCCTCGACGGGATCAAAGCTAAGGGCACCGTGCACCTTGGTATCGGGGCTCCCCGGCACCCACCAATAGCTATGTTCGAGGTGGTTCTCCATTCCATGGATCTTACGATTGCCAGGTCGGGATGCCCGCATGTAGTCCCTGCTCTACGCGCCGTCGTATGGCAGCGATGAAGGTCCTACCGTCATGTGACTCTCGCAATTCCCGCAATTCCCATGGTACCTGTCCGGCCTGCTCTGCCGCACAGGCCCCACTATGTGTCCAAAAAGTCCCACTCGCTGCCGGTGACCCACCGGAGGGTTGAGAGCTTGCCGTTAATCATCCCCCACTCGAAGTCGTCGTAGGGGCCAAGGTTCTCGGCACCGTACTTCGCCTCGATCCGGGCACGACCGGGTTCTGCGATCCGTCTATGCGACCCTACGTCGCCGCCCTCCTCTTCTGCGCGATGCTCAAGTACATCGAGCGCTGGTACCAGACCCGGTCGAAGAACTCCTCCTCAGCCGCGCGGATTTCCTCCCAGTTACGCGGCTCCTCGTGGAAGTCGAACTCCTCCAGCATTTCGTCGAACTCGTCCGGGAAATGCTCCACCAGTGCGGCTACCAGGCTGAGGTAGTAGCCGGACTGTTGGTCATCGAACAGATTGGCAAGGTCTGGGTGCGGCAACCGGTTGTCGTCCCCTACCGCAGAAAAGTCCTTCACGTTCGCCGATACGAAGCAATAACGATTATCCGAGCTTGAAGCATCGTATACCGCCGCGTCGTATACCGTGAGCAGCAGCGCATCGGCAACACTGTTTTTTGACCGATGGAATGGTGCCCGCTTCTGAAGTGCCCAGTCCACGACGATCGCGAAGTTCTTGGGGCCGGGGTCAACTATCGTGCCTTTGAGGAGCAGTTCGTGTACGTCATCGAAGTTGCGAGTCGCAATTTCCTTGATGAGCGGGACACGGTGGGCCAGGTTGTCCAACTCGAATAGAGCGGCGTCCTTCTTGTCCTGGCCGAACTGTTCAACCTCATCCCGGACTCGACGAAAGTTCGCGGACAGGCTGCGCGTCATGTCGGCTTCAACTCGGCTGCGATTGCGCTCAAACTCGTCAACTACGAGCCGCGGTACAAGAAGCGTCAATTGCCCTTTATGAACCAGAACGCGGACGGCGACGATGAGCTTTTGGCCGTTGATGTCTTTGGACAAATCGAG
This sequence comes from Solirubrobacteraceae bacterium, assembly GCA_036510495.1. Classification (GTDB taxonomy): domain Bacteria; phylum Actinomycetota; class Thermoleophilia; order Solirubrobacterales; family Solirubrobacteraceae; genus Palsa-744. The sequence continues at coordinate 3,683 of DATCDV010000009.1, read as the reverse complement.
CCAAGTGGAGGTGTCTGCCAGAATGTAGAGCATTGACGGAGGTTATTCGGCGCAAGACCCTTTAGCACCGTCGCTGGTGGGACCATTCTGAATCGTTGCCTCTATAACAGAGGGAAAGCCACAGGTCGCGTCGGACGAAAACTCGCGCTTTGCGTCACGTCTGGCGGGCCCGGCGCACTCTCGACTCCGGTCAAACCGACCACGAGCAGCGGCTGTAGCATCCTTCCTCCATGTTGCTGGCTGACGCGATCGACCGAATCCGCGGTTCGGTGGTGCAGATCACTTACACGATCACCGGCTTGCCCCACGAGCGTCTTACCGACCTGAATGCTCGTGGAGCGGTCTACAGCATCCCGCTAGGCACCGGGTTCGTCATCAGCGACAAGGGTTACGTCGTGACTGCCAAGCACGTCATCGCCGCGACCGCGGACCTCCGCTCTGCGGTACCCGAGGGCGACCACATCGTCGGCGTGGGATTCGCCCATCCAAATGCCGAGGGGCCGGCAGCAGCACGCAGTCGAGTGTTCAGAGTGATCCGCTACGATGTGGTCGGCTTCGATAGTCGCAACGACCTCGCTCTCCTGCAACTCCGCACCAACCCGTTCGAGCTACAGGCAGGGCAGCTTCAGGGCCGCGAAGTCGGCGTCGTTGGGTTGCAACTTGGAGTTGCGAGCCTCCGCGTTGACCGCCCCCGGGACGGCACGCCTATCGCCATCTCGGGGTATCCGCTCGGAGAGCCCGCGCTCGTAAGCACCGCAGGGACTATCGCGTCGGGCTGGTCGGTTGATCTACGCGACACGCTCGTGTCCGACGGCAAATGGGGGTATGCCCAAGTTGATGTGGCCGACAGATACCTCGCCGACGTCCAAACCAACGGCGGCAACAGTGCGGACCGGCATACTACATCGGCGATTCGGCCGTAGTTGGGGTGCTCGTAGCCGCCCGTCTGACTGCCGTACCCGGTGTCACGGGCCTAAAGACCAGCGCCGACCTCGCTGTGCTGATTCCTAGCCAGCGCGTCGCCGAGCTCGCGGATCGACACGACGTGGCGTGGAGCGCGGCTCGCTAGCGTCCTCTGCCTGTCCTCGACGCAGACCCCTAGTCAGCTACCGTCGGCGGCGCGCCCGAGTCTCATTACGAGACATATACGCTCCAGCGTGATACTCTACTAGCCGTGGGTACCTTGTATCGCGAGCGAGACGCTCGTGCTAGACGGAGTCGGAACACCCAGCTCGCGTTCTATCGCCTTGAGCTTCGTCGGTCTGCGGACCAGCGGAGCAGGTCGTTGGCTGAGGCGGACGGGGCAGGGCGGCGGATTCAGCAGCTGCTTCCTGGAGCACTTCAGGCTGGCGTGTCTGTTGGGGAGGCCGCTGCGTTGACCGGCGTGAGTCGCGCCACGCTTTACCGCATGCTCGCTGATGCCCGGCAGCAGAATGGCCTTCAGAGCCTTGCCCGGGACTTCGAAGACGCGCTAGCGCTTCTCGTCCACGAGCTTGGGGTGCCTCCGCTACCGGCCGATTTCCAGAGACACTTCCGGATTTCGCTAGATGAGGTCTTTGACAAGCTAATGCAGCTTTACCGTCCGCTTGCGGCCGAGGCGAACGCACTCGGCCCATTGGGAATGGCTGTGCTCGGCGACCTCATTCCGCAATTGGGAATTCCGGAGAAGTTGGTGCTCAACATGCTGCTCTTCCAAAATCTGCCGGTTGAACAGGTCGCGCGTTCGACTCAGCTATCGGAAGTTCGGGTGTTGGCGTGGGCGGCTCTTGCGCTGCTTAGAGTCTTGCCTGAGCTTAGGACCCGCTCCGATAGCCTATCTACGTAGCGGGTTTGGTCCGCTGATCCGTCGCTCCCGACCAACGAGAGCGTGACGCGGAGTCCTCGCCTGCCAGCCTTTCGCGGGGCTCTCCACTGCTCCTATTTCCATTGCCAATCGCAGTGGAGATCGAGCGTGGCATCGCTTAGAACGCTCAAGGAATGGTCGGCGTCAGGGTACGTTTCTATAGCGTGAGCGAAGCTGCCGCCGTGCCTTTTCCATGCCTGCGTCGCTGAGAGAGCGGTTTGCTCGCAGAGCTCAATGGCGGTTAGTACGATCAGCCGGCCACGGTAGGCGTGGTTCGCTCGCCGCCGGGCCAGGCGGGTTAGTCCTTTGCGCTCGGTCTCGTCCAGGCTCTCATTTAGCGTTGCGAACACAACATGCGCTTCCTGGAAGCGCTCGAGGAGATGCTCTGCTCGTTCGAAGTCTTGTGCAAGAAAGCGGTTGAATGTCTTGGCCTCGCCCAGCACGAGTTCCGGCGATCCTTGCTTGAGCCGGCTGGGTCTCATCCAGACACCGAAGTCCACCTCAAAGGCCTTGCCCTCCCGTCGATCCTCAAGACTGACCGACCACGACTGCGAGCTACCGCCGATGTGACGGTTATCAAAGAAGCGCAGCGCGAGCGCCACGGTATAGGCGCCTCTCGCGTAGCCGGGCTCAGCGAACGGCCCGATCGGCCTGTATCCCCAGTCGGTCCGATTCGGCGGCTGGCCCGCCGGGAATGGGAATACTCGAAGGCAGCGCCCGCAACGCAACTCGTTGCCGAGATCGGCTGGTGCGTACCAGTTTCGTTGGCTGCACGCGGGACACTCTGCGCTCATCTGGACTTGGAGCACTCTTTCCGTTAGCCACGCGGCGATGCGGCGGACTGTGTCCTGATGGCTGTCGTATCTGCGGCTAAGGTGCTGTTGAAGTTGCCCGTACGGCACGATCTGGCTCCCAGCAGAGTTCTCTGCTGCTTTTCCGATGATCCGGACGAGGTCGGGATGACCGATCAAAGCCGCGATGCCTGGTCCCCCAATCGCTCGAATCAGCTCCAGTGCGCTTCGGCCCGCTGAGGAGATCTCAGCCTCGACGCCCTGGCTACGAAGCCAGAACTCAAATAGGTCTGTGCCGGAGGCAAGCCGCCAGTATTGATGTTGATCGATGCGATGACAGCGCACCACGAGACCCTCGCTGCTCGCGGTGACAGGGTTGAATGTGACCATCCCGTCGAGCAGTTGCCTAACGTCGCCGAGATTGGGTGGGAACACCTCGGCAAGTTCGCTCGCAGCGCGGGAGTCACGTAGACCGACAACGTTCGCCCACTGCGGCCCGGCGCCGAATGAATCCTCCCCAAACGCGGGACCGGGACAGGTGAACTCGATCCGTCCGTCGCGCGAAACAACCTCCGCCTCTGTTTCCTCCCAATAGACCTCAGCACGCCTGAAGTGCTCGTTGCGCATCTTGAGCTTGTCCCACATAGGGAATAGCGTGTAATCCAGATGTGGACGCAACAACGGATGGTCTCCGGTGGCCCTCAGCTGCACGCAGAATGCGTCCGCTACCGCAGGGGAAACGGTAGGCGCACGGCTGACCATTGGAGAGACCTCCATATCGCGCGGGCCAAGCCGCCCGGACATTGCCGCCATAGCGACACCTGAAGCAAACGCGGCTCCGTGTGGTACCGGCACCGGCCAGAACCTCACGCCGAGCGCTCTGAGGCTCCAGACATACGCTACATCTACTGGATGCTTCTATGTTGTCAAGGGCGTTTTTGCGAGTTGGTTGTAGAGGTGGCGGGAGAGGTGTCGCTTGAGGGATCGCATGGCCTCTCGTTTGGTCTTTCCTTCGGTGATCTTGCGTTGTATGTAGGCGCGGCTTTGGG
>DATCDV010000008.1:0-300353 GCA_036510495.1 Solirubrobacteraceae bacterium | reverse complement strand
GACGAGCAGGCCGTTGAGCCCGAGCAGCAGCACCACCGGGAACAGCACCTGCGCGAGCCCGGCCGTCAGCGATCCGGACACGAGGTTGCCGGCGATGAAGACCGGCATGATCACGTGCGCCGCGAGGATGAAGAACGCCGTGATCGCGCCGAGCGCGATCAGCATGATCCAGAACACAGTCGAGGCCAGACGGAAGGCCTCCTTGCGCCGGCCGTCCTGGAGCAGCTCGGTGAAGACGGGCACAAACGCCGCCGACAGCGCCGCGTTGGCGAACAGGTTCGCCACCAGGTTGGGGACCTGGAAGGCGATCGTGAAGGCCGAGTAGGACGCGCCCGTCCCGAAGAAGCGCGCGGCGACGATCTCCCGCACGAGGCCGGCGATCCGCGACAGGCCGGTCGCGATCGAGAAGATCGCCGTGTTGCGAGCGACGAGGCCGCTGCGGGGAGCCGCCCGGCCGCGCCTGGCTGCGGAAGTCGAAGCGGCCAAGGCCGCTATAGTACGGCGCGGCGCGGTCCCTGCCGCCCTCTTGCCATGGCCAACATCGCATCCCAGAAAAAGCGGATCCTCCGCGCCGAGCGCGAGCGTCTCGAGAATCGTCGCCACACCTCGGCGATCAAGACCTACTTCCGCCGGCTGGAGACGCTTGTGCAGGACAAGGACGGCGACGCCATCGAGGCCGAGCACCGCCGGCTCGTTCGCACGATCGACAAGGCCGTCAAGCGCGGCGCGCTTCACCGCAACACCGGTGCCCGCAAGAAGTCCCGCGCGGCCCGTGTTGTCGCGGGCAGCAAGTCCTAGACGGCTCAGCTAGCCACCGCGAAGATCGCGCGCATTGCGAGCGTGTCCTCTTCGAGAGATGAGAGCGGCGTGCGCGCCTCGCTGAGTGGGGGTCCCCCACGCGTGTCGAGTTCGAGATCGGCGATCCGGCAGAGCGCTGCCCGCAGGCGCTCCGGCTCGGTGCGCGCCACATCCGCGATGAAGCGGTCCGCGGCGCGCGGAGGCATACGCAGGGTGCGCTTGATCTCCGCGGGCGCCTCCCCAGCCTGGATGCGCACAGACACGCCCTCGGCGTCGCGCAGGCGCTGGGCCATCAGGTACACGAGCCCCGACAAGCGCTCGCCCTGGGTACGCAGGCGCAGGTAAGAGCGCATCGCCTCGCCCGCATCGCCCCCCACGAGCGCATCCGCGAACGAGAACGCGCGGTAGGCGGTGGAGTGGGCAGCCTGCTGCTCGATGTCCTCGGCGCTGACCTTGATCGGGCCGTCGCTCTGCTCGGCGGCGAGCTTCAACTTCTCGAGCTCTCGCAGTAGGCGCTGCTGGCGATCGCCCACCTGCGCCACCAGGGTCTTCGCCGCGAACGCATCGAGTGAGATCCCAAGGCGGGTCGCCTGCTCGCGCACCCACCCTGCCAGCTCCCACGGCTTGATCGTCGCCTCCGCCACGATCTGTCCCTTCGCGGCCTTCACCGCACCGTGCAAGGCGGCGGGTGCCTTGTTGCGGCCCTCCTCGCGCGCGAAGAACGCGATCGTCGTATCGGGTGCCATCGTCGCCATCGCCTGCTCGATGTGCTCCTTGACCTCAGACTCCTTGAAGCGCTCCGCGCCGTCCACCACGATCACACGACTGCCGATCGCGAACGTCATTGTTGAGAGCACGAGCGCAACGCCTTCGGGCGTGCCGCCATCCCCAGTCAGGATCTCGACGCTGCTCGCGTCGCCGTCTGCTTCGGCGAGCGCCTTCAAGCGCGAACGACGCTCCCCGATTGCGCCGTGATCGTCGCCGTGGATCAGGTAGGCGGCCTTTAGGGCAGGCATCCAGGCGAGTCTAGGCGAGCGCTCCGACATGACCCATATGTGTCCCCCATCACACTAAGTAATCTCCCGAAGCAAGAAACTGGCTGAGCAGCCAAACCGATCGCGGGAGGCACCATGCAGAACCTGATGCTCAAGCTGGACCGCTGGCTACGCCGCCGCCGCGGGGTCGTGATTGGAGTATGGCTCGTGCTCGTGCTGGCGGCCGCTCCCCTCGCCGCGAAACAGAGCGAACACCTGTCGGGCGGCGGATATGGCATCCCGGGCTCTGACTCGCAAAAGGTGCTGAAGCAGTTGCCCGCGATCGCGCCGGGCGCGCAGCAGGCACGGCTGGCCGGAGTGCTCGCGCCCACGAGCGCGGCCAGCGCGAGCCAGATGGATGCAGCGCTCGCGCGGCTGGGATCAGCGACCCGAGGAACCGCGCACGTAAGCGTCTCCCCCGCCGTACACGCTCAAGCACAACGCGCGATCAACGCTGCGGGGACTCACCAGCGCACGCTCGTGGTCCCGCTCGATGTGAACGTCAACGAAGAAGGCGCGACCAATGTCGCGACCAAGCTGCGCGGGGCCCTCGACCTGAACGGCCCCGACAACGGACCCGTCGCGCTGCACCTGGTGGGACAATCCGCACTGTGGGCCGGCCTTCAGGACCTCAGCAAGAAGGATCTGTCCACCGCCGAGAGCACGGGCTTCCCGATCGTGGCGCTGATCCTTGTGGCCGTATTCGGCTCGCTGATCGCGGCGAGCCTGCCGCTGGCGCTGGGACTCGTGTCGGTGCTGATCACCGGCGCGATCATCTACCTGCTGTCGATGACGATGGAAATGTCGGTGTTCGTGACGAACATGGCGTCGATGATCGGGATCGGCGTGGCGGTGGACTACTCGCTGTTCGTGCTCGCGCGCTACCGCCAGGAGATCCGAGCCGGCGCCGATCCAGTCACGGCTCGCGCGACGGCGCTTGCCACCTCCGGCGTCGCGGTGGTCTTCTCAGGCGCGACGGTCGTGGCGGCGCTTGCCGGGTTGTATCTGGTGCGCGCGGCAGCGATCCGCTCGATGGCGCTCGGCGCGATCGTGGTGGTCACCGTGTCGGTGCTGGCCGCATCGACGTTGCTACCGAGCATCATCTCGCTGCTCGGGGAGCGCACGCACACGCGCGGACGCGTGTTCGCGCGAATCTCGGCCCGCGTGCCGAGCCCCAAAGGCTTTTGGGAGAGTTGGACAGCGCGCGTGACCCGCCGTCCCGCGCTGACAGCCGCAACCGCGGCGATCGCGATGCTCGCGCTGGCGACGCCGGCGCTGCACCTGAAGACAACCGATGGAGCGCTGCGCCAGTTCCCCAAGGGCAACGAGACGCTGCGCGGCTTCCAGGCCGCCGCGGCGGTCACCGGACCGGGTGCGTCCAGCCCGTTCGAAGTGATCGCCCCCAAGTCTGAGGCAGCAGCGGTCCGACAAGCGCTGGCGGCCGATCGAGAGGTGCTGAGCGTGCAGCCCACGATCACGTCGAGTGATGGACAGGAAGTGCTGATCCGCGCGACTCCGCGCCACGACGGTGAGTCGCCGCAGGGTCAGGTTGCGGTCGCGCGACTGCGATCGCAACTCCCGGCGGGCGCACTGCTCGGCGGCGACGCGGCGTACTTGGCCGACTACCACGCGGAAGTAATCGGCTCGATGTGGAAGGTGGCCCTGTTCGTGATGACGGTGACGTTCTTCGTGCTGATGCTGTTGTTGCGCTCGATCGTGTTGCCGCTGAAGGCGGTGGTGATGAACCTGCTGTCGGTGAGCGCGGCATACGGCCTACTCACACTCGTGTTTGGATCGGTCGAAACGCTGATCCTGCCGCTGGTGCTGGCGGTCGTCTTCGGCCTCTCGATGGACTACGAGGTCTTTCTGCTCAGCCGTATACGCGAGCGCTATGCCGCCACGGGCAATACGAAACGCGCCGTGGTCGAAGGATTGTCATCAAGCGCCCCCACCATCACGAGCGCGGCACTGATCATGGTGTGCGTGTTCTCAGTGTTCGCGCTCACCGGCGTGCCCTCGATCAAAGAGCTGGGCCTCGGGTGCGCGCTGGCGATCGCGATCGACGCGACGATCGTGCGCCTCGTGCTCGTGCCGACGGCGATGGAGCTGTTCGGCAAGTGGAACTGGTGGCTGCCAGGTGGTGTGGCGCACCTCATGCCCGACACATCGATCGAGGCGCTCGGCCAGCACGCCGTGGCAAGCGTCAACGCACGACGAGGTTCACAAGCCGTCCCGGCACCACGATCTCCTTGACGATCTCGTGCCCGTCGATGTGCGCGAGCACGTTGGGCGCGGCGAGACAGAGCGCCTTGAGCTCCTCGGCGGTTGCGTCGGAAGGCGCCTGCACACGGTCGCGCAGCTTGCCGTTGACCTGGCAGACGAGCTCGTAGGCGTCGCGTTCGAGCATCTCGGGATCGGGTTGCGGCCATGGTTGCTCCCAGACGCGCTGGCCGGTGAGCATGAAGTAGATGTCTGAGGAGACGTGGGGCGCGAAGGGAAACAGGAGCGAGGCAGCGGTGGCGAGACCGAAGCGAAGCGTGTCGCGCGACAGGGTGTCGCGCATGCGCGAGCAGTCGTTGAGCAACTCCATGACGGCCGCGATGGCTGTGTTGAAGCCGAAGCGGCGCATATCTTCGGAGACCTTCTCGATCGCCCAGTGAGCCTTGCGCGCCAACTCCAGGTCATCGCCGTCGGGCGAGCCGTTGTTGCTGGAGCCGAATGTGTCGTGGGGCAGCGGTCCGTTGTCTCCGCGCTCGGCGGTGTCGGCCGCCAGGCGCCACAGGCGCGCGAGGAAGCGGTGGACGCCCTCGACGCCCTCGTCCGACCAGTCGGCGTCCTGGTCGGGGGGACCGACGAACAGGATGTAGCAGCGGGCGGTGTCGGCACCGGAGCGCTCGACGATCGAGGCGGGCGAGACGACGTTGCCCTTGGACTTGCTCATCTTGGCGCCATCCTTGGTGACCATGCCCTGGGTGAACAGCGCCTTGAAGGGCTCCTGGAAGTCGAGATGGCCGAGGTCGGCGAGCGCCTTGGTGAAGAAGCGCGCGTACATGAGGTGGAGGATCGCGTGCTCGACGCCGCCGATGTACTGGTCGACCGGCATCCAGCGCCGCAGCGCCGCTTGGTCCCAGGCGGCGCGATCGTTACGAGCGTCGCAATAGCGCAGGAAGTACCAGGAGGAGTCGACGAACGTGTCCATCGTGTCGGTCTCGCGGCGAGCCGGGCCGCCACATGACGGGCACTCGGTGGCGACCCACTCCTCGGCGCCGGCGAGCGGGGAGCGGCCGTGGGGCGCGTAGTCCTCGATGTCGGGCAGGATCACGGGAAGCTGCTCGGCGGGGACAGGTTGCAGCCCGCAGCTCTCGCAACGAACGATCGGGATCGGGCAACCCCAGTAGCGTTGGCGCGAGACGAGCCAGTCGCGCAGGCGGTAGTTGACCGACGCGTGGCCCTTGCCTTCGCGGTCGAGCCAGCCGACGATCGCGGTGAGCGCGTCGCGGTTGTGTAGACCGTCGAAGTCGGGGTGGCTATTGACCAGCGGACCGTCGCCCGTGTACGGAAGCTCCCCCTCCCACCCATGGGTATCTCCTCCGTCATCCGGAACCTCTTCGATCACGCGGCGGATCGGCAGGTCGTAGGCGCGCGCGAACGCGTGGTCGCGCTCGTCGTGGCCGGGGACCGCCATGATCGCGCCGGTGCCGTACTCCAGAAGCACGTAGTCCGCCACGTACATAGGGATGGGCTCGCCGTTGACGGGGTTGATGACGGTACGCCCGAGCGCGACACCCGTCTTTACCTTCTCGATCGAGCCGCGCTCCTCGCCGGGCTCGGTGAGAACGTGGTTGATGTAGTCGCGCACCGCCTGCTCTTGCGGGGTGCCCTCTACGAGACGCAGCACGTCGGGGTGCTCGGGGGCCATGACGAAGAACGTTGCCCCAAACAGGGTGTCGGGGCGGGTGGTGAAGACGGGATAGTCGATGTCTAGTTCCTCGCAACGGAAGGTGACCTCCGCGCCCTCGGAGCGCCCGATCCAGTTGCGCTGCATCGTCTTTACGTGCTCGGGCCAGTCGATCGTGTCGAGGTCGCCGAGTAGGCGCTCGGCGTAGTCGGTGATGCGGAAGAACCACTGCTCGAGCTGCTTGACTTCGACTACCGCCCCGCAGCGCTCACAGCAGCCGTCGACGACCTGCTCGTTGGCGAGCACGGTCTGATCGTTGGGGCACCACTTGACCGCCGCCTCACGCCGGTAGGCGAGCCCCGCCTTGAACAGCTCCAGGAAGATCCACTGGGTCCAGCGGTAGTAGGAGGGTTCGTGCGTGCCGAGCTCGCGTGACCAGTCGATCGAGATCCCCCACGAGCGGAACTGGCGCTGAAAAGAGGCGATCGACTCGGCGGTGGAGTCGCGCGGGTGCACACCTGTCTTTATCGCGTGGTTCTCCGCGGGGAGGCCGAAGGCGTCGTAGCCCATTGGGTGAAGCACGCGATGACCGGTACGACGGTGAAAGTGGGCGATGGCGTCGCCGACGGCGTATTTCTTGAGGTGGCCGATGTGGGGCTCGCCGGACGGGTAGGGCAGCATCTCGAGCACGTAGGAGGTGGCGTCCTGGGCCTCCCCCACGACGGCGTCGTTGGAGACCTCCCAGGTGTGCTCATCTGCCCACACCTTTTGCCAGCGTGGCTCGATCTCTTGCGGGTTGTAGCGGCGCTCTGCCATTGGACAGCGCAGGTTAGCGGTCGGCCCCGGACGGCTCTCCGAAAGCGCCTAGTCACCGCGCGCGCGGACGACCCCGAGATGGCCGATGCCATACGGCCTGGCCGACGCCACGCAGCCTCGCGGTCAGCCAACTTGCTCGAAACGGGAATAGGCGCGCACCGCCTCGACGATCTCGGCGGAAGCCTTGTGTGGCGAGCCGGCGTCGAAGGGCGGTTGCGGGTCGTACTCCAGGCCGAGCTGGATCGCCTGGGCGAGCTCGGGACCGGCGATCTTGGCGGCGAGCGCGAGTGCCATGTCGATCCCGGCGGTGACGCCCGCGGAGGTGGCGAGCTTGCCGTCGAATACCACCCGCTCCTCGAGTGCGTCGGCGCCGAGGGCGCGCAGCTGCTCGATCGCCTGCCAGTTGCTGGTCGCGCGCTTGCCGGCGAGCAGGCCGGCGGCGGCGAGGATCAGCGAGCCGGTGCAGACCGAGGCGGTCCAGGTGGAGGTCGCATCGGCGGTGCGCAGCCATTCGTGCACGGGACCGTCCTCCATCTGCGCGGCCTGACCGGGCCCGCCCGGGACGAGCACGATATCCGGGTGCGGTAGCTCATCGAGCGTTGCGTCGACGACTACGCCCAGCCCACCCGTGTCGGTGCGCTGGGGGGTGGCGTGCTCGGCGACGAACGTGACCTTGGCGCCGGGAAGCCGGCCCAGCACCTCATACGGGCCGATCGCGTCGAGCGCGGTGAAACGGGGGTAGATGAGGATCGCGATGTCCATGGGTACCTGTCTCTCGTGGCGGGGTTTGGATTTGGGGTCGTTCTCAGGCGGGCACGCTCAATGCGTGCTCAGGCCGCCGCGGTAGCGCCGGAAGGCCGTCCCCGAGGTTGGAAACGGCGGCGGTACTCAGCCGGGCCAACGCCGAGCGCGCGCAGGAACGAGCGGCGCATCGTCTCGGGAGTGCCAAAGCCGCAGGCGAGCACCACCGCGGATACGGGCTGGGCACTGTCCTCGAGCGCGCGGCGGGCAGCCTCCAAGCGGACGCTCTCCACGAAGCGGGCGGGCGTGACGCCGGTCTCAACCCGAAAGAGTCGGGCGAAGTGGCGTGGGCTCATGTGGGCACGCTCGGCAAGCGCCTCTACCGACAGATCCTCGGCGACGTTCTCGAGGATGTGACGGCGAATGTCGCGCAGCGGCTCGTGCGCGGGCTCCTGGGCGGCGAGCGTGGCGCTGAACTGTGCCTGATTGCCGGGCCGGCGCAGGAACAGGACGAGCTGACGGGCAATCGCGAGCGCGGCGTCGCGGTCGAGGTCTTCTTCGACGAGCGCGAGCGATAGGTCCATTCCGGCGGTGACGCCAGCGGATGTCCAGATGGGGCCGTCGCGCAGGAAGATCGGCTCGGGATCGACGCGGACAGACGGGTAGCGCGAAGCAAGCTCCGCGGCAGCCGCCCAGTGGGTGGTGGCGCGCCGTCCGTCGAGCAGGCCCGCGGCAGCTAGCAGGAAGGCACCGGTGCAGACCGAGGCGGTGCGCCGCGCCCGAGCAGAGGCGTCCACGATCCACTCGATCGTCTCGGGGTCGGTGCTCGTCTCGTGCGAGCCGTAACCGCCGGCGACGATCACAGTGTCGAGCCGCGCGGGTGTGGCGCTGAAGCTGCCATGCGGGATGATCGTGAGGCCACTGGACGTGCGCAAAGGGGCGCCGTCGCGGCTGAGGATGAGCACCTCGTAGCCACGATCCTCGCGGCCCGTGGCCTCGTTCAGCGTTTGAGCGCCGGCGAAGACCTCCAGTGGCCCGGTGATGTCGAGGCTCTGGACATCCGGGAAAGCGAGGATCGCGATTTGGCGCGGATTCTTGCGGATGGCCATCGCTCGATCATGCCCGAGCAGGCGCTTGTCCGCAAGGACAAGTTTCCCACGTTTTCTGCCAGCTTGGACTGGCGGAGCCGGCTGGCTGCGCTCACACGATCCCCGGTGGGGACAGCTCTAGCTCTTGCCGACGACGGGAGTCGAGGTGCTCAGCACTTGTCCCTGAGCGCCGAGCGCCTGCACCGCGAGGTAGGGCGGGGCGGTGGGACTTGCGATCGCGGTCTCGAAACCGCCGCTCGGGGCGGCCGCCAGTGGCGCCAGTGAGTGAGGGCTCGACCCGCCGATCAGTGCCCATTGCGAGACGGCGGTGGCGCCGTTCCAGCTGGCATAGGCGACGATGCCCCCGTGAGGGCCCTTGCGCACCGCGAGTTGCGGCGGTTGAGTGGGCGCGCCAATCCACGGGAACTTGAGCACCGTGTAGGACTGGTAGAGAGCCGGCAGGTGAGCGTCGAACACCAGCTTGCCCGCGGGCGTGAATTCCGAGAAGTACGGTTCCTGGCCCCAGCCAACGAACCAGTTGCCGCCGGCGAGCGGTTGGAAGTCACCTTGACTCGGTGCCGATAGTGGAGGCGTGTGGGTGAAGCTGGAGACGAGCGAGGCCGTCATCTTCTGGCGGTTGAGCGAGAGCACGATGACACGCGATTGCGGATGCACCTTGGGGGTGCCGCCGTTGTCGAAGAACGAGATCGTGCCGTCCGCCTCTTCGCGGACGTCGTGTTGGAAGGCGGGGGCCGCTCCGGGACCCATGGCAAAGCTCGATTGCTTACCGCCCAGACGCCAGGCTACCTGCCCGCTGCGCGCGTCTACCGCGTAGGCGGCCCACGTATTGCGCGAATCGACCAGCAGGTCTCCCCCGTGTTCTGAGACCGCGTTGATGTGAAACCAGTCCCACGGCGAGATTGGGGTGCCGCCGTGGCCTATGGGCATGTAGGAGTTGGCGAGAGGGATGTGATCCAGCGAGTGCCACTCGAAGCGAACGAGACCCGTGCGCATGTCTATCTCCTGAAAGATGGTGTCAGCGATAGCGCCGTTGGCGGGTCCCCCTTGAGCGCTCAGGTTGCAGCGAATCGCGTCGTAGACGGTGAATACGGCTGTGCCCCGCGGTGAGATCGCAAACGCGTGCAGGTCGGGCTGGTAGCCGTTGCCGGCGCGAACGATCGCGATGTCTTTGTAGGAGCTGTCGGCAATCACGACCCCGGCATCGCGCCGGCCGCCGGACACCAGCGGGTCCTGCCACCAGGTGAGGACGGGGTGCCCTTCATATTCCTGCACACGCAGGTCTGCCGCCCTAGCGCCGACCGGCACGGGCTTGAACCACACGAGCTTGCCGGAGCCGTCGAGGATCATCGGTCCGTACTGGCCGGGCCCAGCGTAGGGGGCGAGGAACATGTCGCCCGGGCCCTGCGAGCCGGTGTTCGTGGTGACCGAGACCGCGGGGGGTTGCAGGTCAGGACGCGAGAGGAAGTGCTGGAGTTCGCTTGGCTTAGGTGGCGGTGCCGGCGGCGGGGGCGTCTCGAGTGAGCGGCTCACCGTGTCAACTTCGGCGACCGTGAAGCGCCAAGCGATGGGCGTGCTCCCAGCGAGCCGGCGCAGAGCCGCGTGGATCGTGACGACCTCGCCTTGAGTGAAGGGCTTGGTGGGCAGGAAACTCGCTCCGTCGCCTTGGGAGTAGGGCAGCAGTCGTCCGGAATGCGCACCGCTGCGCGAGCCGGACACCGTGACGTCGGCGATGTCGGCGACCGGGAGACCAAGGAAACTGATCTGGGTGAGATAGGAAGCATCCCGCGTGTCGGGGGCCGGCGTGACCGTGACCGCACCACCAGCGAGCGCGGCCGACTCGTTGAGCGTGGACGGTACGCAGCTCGGTGCGGCCGCGGCGGCCACGCTTGCGGATACGGCGGGGCCGAGCGCGACGCTGGTGAGAAGAGCGACCGCAGCGGTCCCCTGAGCGGCTCTAAGGCGGAGTGGCAAGCGCGGGAGCATACGCGGGCGCGAGACGATGGGCGCTGGCAGGAGCGCTTACCATGAGGATATGGAGATTGACGAGGCATCCGCGCGCGTGACGGGCATAGTCGATGCCGCCGAGCGCGCCGCGAAGCAGTTGCGCGAGCAAGCCGAGGAGCGAGCCGCAGAGCGAATCTCCGAGGCCGACCGCGCCGTCGCCAACCGAGTGCGGGCCGCGGAGGAGGAGGCCGCGGAGATACTTGAGCACGCGCGAGCTCAGGCCGAGCAAACGCGAAACGAGGCCCTGGCGGCTGTGGGAGCTATCCACGTCGAGGCAGGCGAGCGCGTCCGTGAGGCCGATCGGATGCACGCCGAGGCACACGAGCAGGCCGAGGGTGTGCTCGCACAGGCCGGTGAGCAGGCACAGGAGATAGTCGAGGCCGCCAGCGCGAAGAGGGACGGCGTCCTTACCAAGGCCCGCGAGGAGGCAGGCAACGTGCTCGCGGCGGCACAGTCGGCGGCCGATGAGGAGCTGGCCGGTGCCCAGGAGCGGGCGAGCAACGAGCTGGATGGCGCGCAACGCGAGGCAAGTCGCCTGTTGGAAGAGGCTCGGGCGCAAGCCGAGGCGGCAACAGCCGCCGCGCAGGACGAGTCGGCGCGGATACTCACAAAGGCCCAAGAGAACGTGGCGCAGACACTGGCCGAGGGCAAGCAGCAGCTCGCCGCGCAGCGCACCGAGGCTCAGGAGGAGGCGAGCCAGACACAGGCCCGGGCACGCACAGCGGCGAGCGAGATCGTCAGAGAAGCACACGAGATAGCTCGCGAAGTCGTGGACGACGGCACCGAGGTGTCGCGCAACCTGCGCGACCTGTCAACGTCGATGCGCAGCAACGCGGAGCGGCTGCTGCGCGACGTGCGCCTCACCCACGGCAGCATGACCGCTCGCCTTGACCAGGTGGCGCCGGGCGCCACCTCCTCAGGCGAGTCCCGCCGCGACCGCCCTCTCCCCCGCTCGCGGCGCTCGGCGCACGACGACTCAGACGGCGATCTGGACGTGCCGGAGTTCATACCGCGGGGGTGAGGTTGGACCCGGGAGGTCAGGCGTTATACGATTGACCGCACACTCGGGGCTATAGCTCAGTTGGAAGAGCGTCTGGCTGGCAGCCAGAAGGTCGTCGGTTCGAGCCCGACTAGCTCCACCATATTGACCAGACCACAACCGCCGACCTCAGAGGTCGGGGTTGATCCAGCACCCACGAGGACCTGTTCAGGCTCTCGTGGGTGCTGTTCGCTGCGGGCTTCGACTCCGATAGCTGGCAGCCCTTTGACCAGTTCGACTGCTCGTGCGTCCTCTTCTGCCTTGATGGCAGCGGCAAGCCGCAGATCATCGCCGAGGATCAGGTCGAAGGGCTCGGCCAGCTCACCCGTAACGCCGTACTCGTCGTCAATCACCAGCCGCTTGAAGAAGGCGAGGTTGAACTGCCGCCGCATAGTGGCCGATGCTTCGCGGTAGGCCGTCTCGCAGTCCCCCACCCGCGCGAGGGCACGGTGCATGTTGGTCTCGGCGGCCTTGAAGTCGCCTTCTGCGGCCACGCGGCGGCCTTCGATGGCCGTGACCTCGGCAGCGATCCTTGCCTGCTCGCTCTTGAGCAGGTCGAGCGGGATGGCATCGGCGTAGTGGGCATCGAGCAGCTTCTTGCGCTCATCTGCGAGCTTGCGCAATCGCCGCTCAGAGCTGATGCGTTCGTGCTCCGCATTGGCATGGAGCTTGGACAGCTCCCCGCTTAGGTAGTCCCGCAACCGCGAGACCTCATCCTTGGGTAGCTGCACCTTCGCGTAGTAGGCGGCGATGGCCTCCTCGGCATGTTCTATACGGATGGCGCGCAGAGTGCAGCTCGTCTTGTCCTTCTGACGGCCGATGCAGACGAAATATCGGTAGGTGCCGCCGTTGCCTTTGGCGTAGTTGACGATCAGCCGACTTCCGCAAATACCGCAGTAGATACTGCCCTTGAGATAGTGAGGATGCTCGCGTTGCTTCTCACCAGCCAAGTTCTTGGCGCTAAGCATCTCCTGAACCTTCTGCCACGTCTGATGGGTTACAAGCTGGGTGTGCTTGCCGGGGTAGAGAACCCCCTGATAGCGCACCAGGCCCATGTAGTAGGGGTGGCGCAGCAACCTGTGTAGCTGTGAGTCACTTAGGGGCTTGCTTGGGGTCTTGGGGCCGGGCGCAGTCGTCAACCCGCGTGCCGTCAGCTCGTTCAACAACTTGAGGACGGTCCAGTCCCCCGTAGCGTAAGCCTCAAAGGCCCATGCCATCAGCGGCCCGCGCTCGGGGTCAACTTCGACAGTGCGTATCTCACGGCCGTTGTCGTAGTAACGAACGTTGCGGTAGCCGAGTGGGACACGTCCCGGCGTGCCGCCATTCTTGGCCTTCTGGACGCTGCCCTTGAGAATCTCCATCGCAAGGTTCTGCGAATAGAACTCGGCAATCGAACTCATAATGCCGTGCAGCAGCAAACCGGAGGGCGTTTGGTCGATGTTCTCGCTGACAGAGACGAGTGTGACCCCGGCCTGCTTGAGCACCAAGTTGATTGCCACGTCATCGGCTCTGTTGCGCGCCAGCCGGTCAACCTTGTGGACGATGACGTACTTGACCGGCTGTTCGGTGACGAACTTGAGGAGGCGTTGCAGTTCCGGGCGGTCAGCGGTCTTGGCCGACTCGCCGCGATCCGCGAACTCCTCGATCACGGCCGCTTTTAGACTGGCAGCCTTGCGCTCGCATGCCTCCCGCTGGGCTGGGATGGAGAAGCCCTCGGCTTCGCCGCCTCTCTCAGCCTGCTCCTTACTCGACACCCGCAAGTAGATGACGGCAGGTGCTCCCTCCGTACTGTCAGTTTTCACTGTCATAAATTGCACTTGCTCCATCCGGTAGCCCTCATACTTACTGTTGTTAAGTGTACCACATGACGGCACGTAGTGAATGGCTGTTTCATTGTGTAACTCCGCGCAATATGGTGACTGCCTGGGGCGAGGTTGTCACAATAAATAGGCGATCCGGCAGTGAGCGATCCCGCGCAATGGCAGCTCGCACCCGCTCAGCTCGCACCTCATCCGGCACAATCCAACAGACGCGCGGGAACACCCCGTCATGCGCCGCCTGCTCTTGGCCGGATTGGTAATAGTCGGTGTAGAGCCGACACTTGCGCACGATCACGGGCAGGCTCTCGCTACTGCGGTCTATCTCTATAAACCAGCGCAGCTCATACTCGCCAACGCCCAAAGCCAGGAAGGCATCGGGACGCAGCACCAGCCGTCCGCCGATTCCGGCAACCGTTCGCCAGCAGCGCGGCTCAGCTTGAGCGTCCAGCACGTCAAGCAGACCAGCTCGCGCGGCAACGTTCACGTCCACCACTAGCTGCGCGATAGCGAGCGTGTGATCCACGAAGCGCCAGCCCGGCTCATAGGCTCGCCGCCGGGTTCCGTCCAGTCCAATAACCCGCTGGCCGACCGGGCCGAGCGCCAACACCAGCCCCGCCGAACCCGCGCGCACCCCGCCGATGCGTCGCTCCAAACCAATCAGCAGACGCTCGCGACAGAGACGCGCCAGCACGCGCTGACGGGCGCGCGTCGCGGCGCGCTCGTTGTCGTGCTCGCTAGCCGGGAAGTGGAGCGCCTGAATCTGCCGGGCGCTCATCAGGCGCAGCTCCGCCACCTGCCGGATGATCGCCAGGTCATGCACGCTCAGTCGCCCCCGGAGTTGCGCGGCCCCCCTCGCGGAGAGATACGGCCGGGTGTTGTCTCCCGCGCCCCTCATTGCACCGCCTCGATTGCCTCATCATTCGTTGCCAATGATGAAATGGTGAAAGGTGTTGTACGTGACGCGGAACGCCACGCGAGGCGACGGCTAGCTGCACCCTCCGGTCGCAGTTGCACCCCCGCTCGACGTGGCAGACCCCCGGTGCGCTCGCTGGCAACCATCACAGGTTCTCCCTCAGCCAGCCATCGCCGCCCCGTCGCCCGGCCGCGAACGGAAAAGGCTGTAACGGCAAGTGTAAGACTTTCGTTGCCAAAGTTTGCGCGCTTACTGCTTGAGTACAGCCATTATTTACCCACACGCTCAACGCGATACGACGGGCGATGCGACACTGGCTCATAGGCTCTCCCCCGGCCCCCGCCGCCGTGGCGCGAGGTCATCGCCGCTAACGCCACGAGCACCGAAAAAGAGTGCTTGCAACTCGGCCTCAACCGCCGCGCGACCCCGACCGTAAGCCAGCCGAGAGGTTGTCCGCACCAGCGCCGGATCGGTACTCGGCTCGCTCGCTGGCAGGCTGCGCAGACTGCACCACGGCTGGACGGCAGCGCTGGCGACGAGCTGCGCGTAAGCCTCAAATGCCCCGAGGCTCTGAAAATCCTCGGGATCGAGGGCACTACCGGCCGCAATGGCGCGGGCGTCCTCGCTCGGCAGCCGGAAGGCGATCCGCGACTGCACGTTGGCGAGCACGCTCGACCGCATCGAGGGGTCGAGTTGATGCAAATGCTGATGTGCGACCACGAAACCTACGCGGAGCCCTCTGGCCTGCGCGAGCGCATCGGCGAAGTCGAGAGGCAAATGCAAGTAGTCCTGAAACTCATCGACGTAGACAAAGACCGGGTGACGGCGCTCCGGCGGGATGGCCGCCCGGCCGAGGACGGCCTGCCAGAGCAGCGAAACGACCAGGCTTCCAAGTAGCGCCGAAGTCTCCGGCCCGAGCAGACCTTTGCTCAAGTTGACGAGCAGAATCTTGCGCTCGGTGAAGATACGGCGCAGATCAAAGCCGCCGTCTACTTGCCCAATAATCGCCCGCAGCTCAGGGCGCAGCAGTAGCGGCCGGAGCTTGTTCATAACCGGCGCGATGGCCGCCGCGCGTTCGGCCTCGCTCCAAGCCTCAAAGCCGCTCCAGAATGGTCCGAGGCCAATTGGATCGTCCACGCCGCGCAGGATTCGTCGGCGAAACCCGGCATCGGTAAGCAGCAGCGGCAGCGCCGCCAAACTCATGCCCGGCGTCCGCGCCAGCGTCAGCAAGCTCGCGCCGAGAATGTCATGTGTCCTCGGACCCCAGTGGGCGGCGTACAGCGAGTGGAACAAGCCGAGCAACTGATCGGCCGCCAGCTCCGGGGAGCGGCCGTTGAGCTGAAGCGGATTCAGGCCCACCGGCCGCTCAGGGTCGGTCGGATCAAGCAGCACAACGTCCCCAATGCGATCAGACGGGACACGGGCAAGCACGTCGGCGATCAGGTCGCCCTTCGGCTCGATTACCACCACCGCTCGGCCTGCCGCCATGTCCTGCTCGATGAGGTTGAGCAGTAGCGTTGACTTGCCTGAGCCGGTCGGCCCAAGTGCGTGCAAGTGCCGCAGCGAATCCGTAGCCGACAGCGCCAGCGGACGCTCCCGGCCGGGAAAACTGGCCTCCCCGATCACACGTCCCTTACGAGGGATCGCCGTCGATGGAGCCACCAAACGACTACCGAGCCGATCCACCGGCAGCTCGCCGGTTACACCGACCGGGAAGGCCGAAACTGAGGCCAGCTCGACCGCGTTCAACCTGAGCGGCAGTCGCCAAGGCAGGCGGACGTTATGGACTTGTGCAGGACGAACCGAATGCAGCCGCCAGCCGACGCCGGGCGCGGCGCTCGTGCTGAGCGCCCCGGCCACTTGCCGGATCAACTGACGCTCCCGGCTCGCGCTTCCAGCCTGCACAGCCACCCGGCCCGTGAGCTGCCAGCCGGGCTCGGCCCGCTTACTCCGAAGGGCTCCTCGGGCTTCGGCGTCCATCGGCGGCGGGGGGCCAAACGGAGCCAGCAGCAGCGCGCCAAGCCAGGATTCATGCGCCAAGCCGCTGGCGTGGTTCGGCACCGCCACCGGAGCCAGCGCGCGACCAAGCATCCACTGGAGCGTCAAGTGCTCACCTTTGTGCAGATGCGCGAGTGCCGTCAGCACGGCCCGATTGACAGCCGCTAGATCGTCTGTACGCAGGGGCCGCTGCTGCGTTGACAACCGCAGCGTGGCGGCGCGCGTCGCCATGAGCGCCGGTCGCTCAGGTAGCGCCTCGACGCTCAAACCGGGCAGGGCGGCCCGGAGCTGATCGACCATGCTCTCGGCCTGCCCGCTCGGTAGCGCCAGGCGATGCTGCACGACACCGGGCGAACCCACCGTCTCGACTATTACCGGCCGACCGCCAGCCGTCGCCAGCAGCCGGAATATCTGTGTTACCTGATCGGTGGTAACTTCGCGCGGCCAGCGCAAGCGAAACCAAATTAGTGATACCGACCTCAAGCGCTAGCCTCCCGATTCTGGCCCTTCGGCCGCTTGGCTTTGGCCTGCTTCTGATGTTTGGCTTCGGCCTCCGCTTCCGCTTCGGCTTGGGCCTGTTGGTACTCCAGTTCGATCAAGGTGCGCGCCAGGCGCTTTAGATCGGTCGGCCGCCTAATACCTCGCACTCGAATATTACGGTCTCCATGATGGTAGGTTCTACTCATTACGAACCTCCTTTCTCTTACCTTCCGGGCCGGTTTTGGCACGCAGAGCACCGCGCCCCTTGAAGGGGCAGTTTGTGTCTACTCACGGATTTACCGCGACCTAAAACCGAACCGTGTACCGCTTATGGCTATACCGGCAAGGTTGACTAGTAAATAATCTTTTTACGAAATAGTCAAGACTTTGTTGTATTTCACAACACCGATGCGACGGCTTCAACCACTAGAGGTTTTACCCTGATAATTCACCAATCTCGTGTGTGATAAAGAACCAGTCGAACAATGACGAAGATCACAGCTAGGATGACGATGTTGGGCATGACGCGCGGCAGCTCAGCCGTCAGAATGTCCACGGCGATAGCGCCAGCTACCAAACCGACTACCACCCGTTCGATGAGCTTATGGTTGTCGTGCATTACGGCTCCCGGTGTAGGTCGTCCTGGGCTGCCGAAGCGCTTCGGCGTACATCTGCTGCTTTAGCTCTTGGGCGGCTACCTGCATCCGAAGTGCGGCATGGAGTGCTTCGCGGTAGGGCGCGGCCAGGTCGTCTTCAGGCGCTGGCGGCCGCCGCACGTTCCAGCGAACAGCGGCTCCAATGAGCACGGCTAGGCCGATGAGGGCCAGAACTGCCTCTAGGACGCCCATCAGAAGCCCCGATTCTGGAGGCCAAGGGCTTGGATCTCGGCGACCGCCAGCGAACCGTAGGCCATGAAGATCGCCTGATAGACGTGCTCTCCCATCGGGCTAACCTTGAAGGCTTCATTGGCCGCCTTAGAGAGCATGGTGGCGTTCTGGATTGCTACAGAAGTAGCGAACGCTCCAGCCTGAAGCCGGGCAACGGCGGCAATGCCGATCCGCTCGGCTTCGGCGACTTGGGAGTTGAGGCTTGGGTCGGGCTGGACGGCTGGGGTGGATGGACGGCGGACTAGGTGGCTAGACATGGCGTGGTCTCCTTTGGGAGGTAGGCTGTGCGTCCACGTACTTTGTGCCCCGCCGCCGCCGCTAGCAAGGGAAAAACAGAGAACAACGGAGGAATTTTGGAAGCGCCGACGGTTCAGCATGACGATCCCAAAGACGATCCCCTCTATGCGGAGCTTGTATCTATTGGGCGGAGAGAGAAGACAATCCGCCCCGAAGCCCTCACGAGGCATGACAATCTCTTGAATTGCACTGAGGTTCTTAGGCGATCAGGCCCAGACGCCCAAAAAGCTGACCATGCGTTACGCGCTCATGAGGCCATTACGGAGGCTATAGCCAAGATCGTATCGCCTACCACTCGGATGGTCGCCGAGGCGGCTTTGTGCACCACAAAAGACTATGAAGGCTTGAAGATCAAAGACCGCATTCACAACTTGCCGCCAGATATCACTGAAAATGTCTTCAAGTACCACCGAGAACTTGCCTTTAGGGAGATCGTAGAATTCTTGAAACGTTCTGCTCCACACAAGGGCTCTGTAGATAACGAGCCAGCAAAAGCTGAAAATGACGATTACATATCTCATACGGCTGAGTATTGGGCCGCGGTTCACTTGACAACCTTGGCGGAGCAGGCGGCCCGACTACATTTTGCCGGACTTGCATCTATGTTTGCCTTTGACTTTGAGTATGAGCTGTGGGAAAACAAAATCAGCCCGTGGCGATGGGCAAACACGTTGCGCCGCATGCCTATTGGCGAATATGTGTTTGAAACTTATATTTCTCTTGCATATCGAGCTAGACCGGCGTACGACTTTGAGCAAGCGCCCGAATTGCTGCAGCAAACAGCAAAGGAGTTGGTACTGGCTCTTCACCAGGAACTCTGTGAGAGCAGCCCGGCTGGTCCTGATAGCGTCTCTGACGAAGATGCACGGTGGCTCCCTCATGAGATAGGCGGCCTGATGCATCTCCTACCAAGCGCAGGCTATACGGCTAGAAAAGTGTACTTGGAGAAGTGGTATGAATGGTATGGTATTGGCGAAGAGCAAAGTAGGTCGCGGTTTATGGACGCGGCAAGGCCTATCACTGCTATTAGTGGAGCGATTGCCCATGTGCTCGCTAGAAACGTCAGCCTGACGGAGCCGATATACGAGAAAGCCCGACTGATGGCCCATAAGGCTCTGGGTAGTTTCTACGAATTCGATGAATGGGCGCCGATAGTAAAAGGTGAATCATTTAGATACCGGACAAACACCCACTTCGATTCCGAGAGCCCAGTATTGACAAACCAGGCACTCATGTTGCATGATAGTTCGTATGCAGTTTAGAGCAGCACAATGAGCGAGCGGGAAAAATCTTATAGGGAGTCGGTGAAAGGTGGACCCCTGAGCTTGCCCATAGATGACTATAACCATTACTCAGCTATAGGGTTTCAAGCTATTGGCACAACGAAATATCTTCATGAGAGCTGGAAGCGCCCAAAGCGGCATAATAAGCGCTTGGAGCGCCAGGCGCTATCGTTTACGATCGCGCTTGAAGAACGTTGTGCGATGACGCTAGCGCCTAGTGGCAGCTCGCTGCTGCTGCTACCAGCTGATACAACAACCCAATATGAGTTTCAGGCGGCGGTACGCACTGTACACGCAATTATTCCATTTACCAGATCAGAGCGCGATGTTCTCCTTAGCAAACAATCAGGGAACGGGGTACTTGAACACCCTGACGGTACTGTTGTCGAACCCGAACTAGTAGATCGGTGGCATGAGTGGTTGTGGATGGATCGCGATGGCGTACCGCAAAACAGCACCGAAACCTTGGGAGCTAGTGCAATCCTAGGAGAAAGTGCCGCTCGCCTCTCAACAAGCTTAGTCCAGATTTTGGGCTGGGATCAACAACATAGCTAGTCGCTAGGCAAGTGTGCAACGGCTTCAATGCAGATGTTACTGACAGTGTTGACCACTTTATTTAGCAAGCAACTTTGGAACGCTTGGCCGCCCTGTTTGCGCCCCCTAAATCTACGGTTTCACAACCAACCCGACTATCGCGCTGATTGGAGCCTCATGTGTAGGCGTGAACGTTCCCTTTGCCTCCAGCTTCACCTGTTTGGCGTGCTTGAGCAGTCGCCTACCCGCAGCCGTCAGCCTGATCTTGAATCTCCCTGTCCCTGCTCCCGAAAACGTCAGCTTGCCTGACGCGACTAGCACCGATTTGGCCTTGCTGTGCGTGGCGAGTTTCGCACCTGCTGGCACCGAATACCAGCCGACCACCACCTGTCCGGCCTCTAGTGCCGTGAAGTTCATGGTCAGGCCACCGTTCTTGAGCAGCCCGGCGAGCTTGGCCGCCTTGCCAGTTGGCACGAGCTGGCCGGCTAGCGATGCCTTGAGCTGGGCGCTGCTGATGGTGGCTGTGACGTTGCCAGGACTGGAACCCGAGCCTGTCCCAACCGTGCTGCCTCCACCGCTGCCCGTACTGCCGCCCGTGTTGGTGGTGCCGCCAGGCGTCGGCGTTTCGGGCGAGGTCGGCGCAGCAAGCAGACTGGTAGCCGTGACCGTCTCCGGTGAAGTCCCCAAATTGTAGTTAATGCGGTAGGCATAGGCTTGTTCCGAAACAATTGCCCCAGCCTTGAACACCGCACAGTCGGCTATGGCCGTGCCGCCGTCCGGTACTTCGCTGAACGTGCGGGTGATTTCCTTG
Organism: Solirubrobacteraceae bacterium; assembly: GCA_036510495.1. Lineage (GTDB taxonomy): Bacteria > Actinomycetota > Thermoleophilia > Solirubrobacterales > Solirubrobacteraceae > Palsa-744. Next base: position 279,891 of record DATCDV010000008.1, on the reverse strand, counting down.
GCCGAGACCAGCGTGTAGACCTGCCCAGCAACCGGCGCTGAGCATTCTCCGGTGCCTTCGTCAAATGCCTTGTCCTGTAGTTCCAGTGCAGCCCCACCCAACGCCACCGTGCCGCTGGAAGTCACCTGGGAGTAGTCCGTCCCCGGCGTGGTGCCTTCCCGGCCAACCGTGAACTCTAGGCTGCTAGCCCCTTCCAAGCTAAAGCTCGGGGCAAAGTAGCTGTTCTGCTCAGTGAAGATCAACGAATCACTGAAGGACACTGGCCCCGTAGCCGAGCCGTCCAGGCCGACCGTGGAGTTGGTGACGGTCAATGGCCCGGTGCCGTCTACCCCCAGGTCGGCGTTGTGAACCGTCAGGCTATGCCCGTCCGTGGTGTTCAGGCGGGCTTGCAGTTCCACCGGCGTCCGGTGGACAACACCGCCCGTTTCTTCTGCCGCTCCGTTGATAACCACGTTCCCCAGCTCGTCATCAGCCTGGGTCGGACTATGCAATTCACCAAGCGTCAATTCCCGCAGGTTGTTGAGGTCAATCGTCAGGTTGGCGCTTTCGCCGCTCAACTGGCTACTCATTTGCAGGTCGGCCGATTCCCCATGTACCCCACCTATCTCCCAAGTCTGGCTGGCACCCAATGTCAAGGGCATGGCAATCTCCGCTCCGACGCTTGGCCCTCCCGAAGCGGTGAAGGCCAGTCCGCCACTGCCAAGCGTCAAGCCCTGTCCGCTGATGGTGTAGGAGGCACCCAGCCCGGCAATCTGCAACTGGTTGACGCTCAGGCCAGACAAGTCGTTGACGCTGTGGTAGCAAGCATCAAGCGGCGAAGCCCCAAAGCAGTCGCTGTCCGGCAGCGGCGGCACCAAAGTTGGAAAGCTCAGCGTCCCAATGGACGAGGACGCAGGCGGCGCACTGCCACCCGACCAGTTGGCGGCGTTCGACCACGACGGCGCAGCCGCCAGCCCTTCGCCGCTCCAAGTGTAGTTGGCGGCCGAAGCGATAGAGGGCAGCAGCCAGCAAGCGCTTGTCGCAAGCAGCGCCGCTAGAGCAGACAAGGCCCATAAGGCAGACGGAGCGGCGGGCGAAAACGGAAGCGGCAGCATGGCGTAGTTGGTCTCCTTGGTTGTTCGGATTGCTTGTGGCCGGTGCCAATGGGGATTGCGCACCGGCCACAAGTCTTCATGGGCGGACAAGTCTTCCCGTAGTTGCGGGCCATATCCTATATCACGGGAACCGGCAAGGAGCCCGGACCTGCGGCTTGTAGCTTGGGAACTATGACCAGTCCCAAGGGCAAGACTGAGGCCAGCCGCGCCCTGGCACTGGGTGCCCTGATACGCAAGTGCCGCCGGGAACGCCGCCTGACGCTCAATCAACTGGCCGGGCGCGTGCCGATGTCGGCCTCCAACCTCTCCCGCATCGAGCTGGGGGCGCAAGGGCCGCCACCGGACGAGATCATTGAGCGCCTCGGCGTAGCCCTCGACACCGACCCCGGCGAGCTACTACACGCCGCCGGGCGTTACGCCACCGGCAAGACCTTCGAGGAGACCGTCTTGGCCCGCCTCGATGCTCTGAGTCGCGACCTGCGCCAGGTTAGGGGCGACGTCGGCGAGGTCAAGGCCGCACTCACGGGCCAGAAGACGGCCTGACGGTTACCGTCCAAACGGGCTCCTTGCCGCCATCCGCAATCTGCGCTATAAAGCGACGATCAGAAAAAGTTGCCCCCGGCGACAGGGTGAACTGCCCCGGGGGCGTGACACAGGAGGTATCAGCTCCCATGCAGGGACAGCCTACCGCTGACATAGGGCAACAGCAGGACATGGCGGACGCCGGGATCATGTGTCGGCTCCTCATTCACGACGACCACCGGCCCTGGTCAGTCGAGGAGTTGATCCGCGACCGGGATAGCAGGGCTGGGGACACAACGGACGCTGTAGCCCGGCTCAGAGGGCTCGGACTCATCCATGTGACGACGGACGGACTGGTGTTCCCGACCAGGGCTGCCCTGCACATGGATCAGATCGAATCCTGAGCAGGCGGCTAGTGCCAGGCCAAGCGCCGCGCTGCTGGCACAGAGCGCGGCGCGCACTGGCACTGGTGCGACGTGTGCGGGCCGCAGGGACGAAGAATGACGGGGTCGCGATTTGCATCGCGCACGAAGTCGTGAGGCGCAGAAAGATGGACCAATGCAGGATGCTGGATCTTCTGTTAGCGTTCCACATCCTCGAAGCTTCGGCCGACCTAAATCGCGACGCGGTTCCGTAAGCATGCCCTGCTCCCTAGACGACATCAGAGCACCCGAACGCAAGGAGTCGAGACCTCCGTAACGGCTCCGCACGGGATGAACACGCTGGCCTATATCGACACGACGCCTCTTCTCGCAATCGCCGCAAAGCTAGTTGGAAGCACAATCTCTACGGCGCGGTAGCACGACGGCGCGCTCAAGGGGACCCGATGCTTACTCGACTCAAATCAGTATTGGCACTGGAGGATGACCACCTGCGGCGGCGACTTAGCGGGCTGATCGTCATAGCAGTTGCAGTCCTGCTCTGCGCACCGGCATTTTTCGACCTCAGCACCGAAGTCGGCCTGGCAGTAGCCACGGTGGCATCGCTGTCATTGCTGACGATACTTCTTGATCATGTCGTGCAGTTGTCAGGAGATCAGCGAATTGCTGTATTTCGCACCGAGGAGGATGCGCGGAAGCGACAGGTTGAGTTCATCGACCAGCAAAAACCGCGATCTGTGCGCATTTGCGGCTACAGCGGAGCAACGATTAAGGACATCTTGCAGAGCATCGCGGACTCTCCGAGTATTGAGTCGGTGCAGATACTGTTGTGCCACCCAGATTGTCTAACGGAATGGCAACGAGACACCCGTTTTGTTCCAGCACTGTCCGACTTGCGTTTGACGTTTCCAATTGCTGCCGCGAAGCGGGTCGGCCTCACAATCCGTTGTTACAGTGACCATGCCTCGCTTCGAGGCCGAAACTACGGTGGGCAGCTTGTCGCCGTCGGCTGGTACACCCACGACCGTAAGGATCTAACTGTGCACGAAAAGCAGGTCTGGGGTGACCGTAACGCTCTGGTAGTTGCGGACTGTAGCGATCCCGCCGGAGCTGCGCTCCGTGACATGTTCGATGAGGTATTCGATAACCTCTGGCGCGACGCGACTCCGATAAGTGAGGCCGCAAAGGATGTACTTGTCCCAGCCCTAATCCCGCACGACTGGCTCCGGTGTGTTAGCGGTGAGACGTGAGATCAAGCTGCCTCCCGCTTCGCTCATCCAGGACCCGTGGCAAAGTGTACGGTACAATAGTGTCGTGACAGGGAAAATATCGGGCTATGGCCTATTGTGAGGTGACCATCTTCGGAATGCAGCGGGGAGGCTGAGCATAAATGCCTGACGAACATAAGATACCTCTATCCCTTTGGCTTATGCCAGCACCCCAGTTTCGGGGTGATCTCCAGACTTGGATTGATGCAATTTCTGCTGAACTTCAATCCCATCGGTTTCTGCCTCACATCACTATCGTCGGCGACGTTCGACGATCCTTCGCCGAAACTCTCCCAGTCGTTGAGGGCTTGGCTTCAAGTACATCGCCTATAAACGTGTCGCTGAGCCTGCTGGAAGCTGAGGAAGACCTATACAAGTCACTCTTTCTCGCTGTAGACGAGTCACTCGATCTCGCTAATCTGCAGACCACATGCGGGGATCTGCTCACTCCAGTGGCACGACCCACGCCACACCTGAGCCTCGCGTACACGGATGCGGCTCGTGTGCGTCGCCTGGAGACCGCAGAGAGGCTAGGGATTCCCGACCGGCTTCCGCTCAAGATGACCGCCGATTCCATTCAGATCTGGTACACACCGCTAGGTGATTTTGAGCTGTGGGAATGTCTGGCGGAGCTTACGCTCGGCGTCTAACCTAGTACTTGCTCGCAAAAGAGAGGGCAGGATCGTGGTGGTTGTGAGCGAGGCACACCAATTTGTCTTTGTCAGCAATGGCAAGGCAGCCTCCACGAGCGTGCTGGCTACTACACGAAAAGGCACATGCCAGCCATCGAGCTCAGACCAATCCTGGGAGCGGAGCAGTGGATGCACTACATCAGCTTCGCGATAGTTAGGGAGCCCTTTGCGTGGTTCCTGTCACAGGTCTCATACAACGTATTTAACAAGAGGGACTTGACCATGGATGTCACGGCGCCCCTGATGGCCGATGACGTTGCGGAGTGTTACGACTTCCTGAGGAAGTACAGAGCCCAGGAGGCTTCGCCGAGCGCCACCCAATGGGCACACGTCTGTGACCAAGACGGTCAGTTGCTGGTGAGCGCGCTGTGGCGGTTGGAGGGTTTGTCTGCGAGGTGGCCGCAGATCTGTCGGTTGCTCAATATCCCGGAGGAGTCGTTGCCGAGTCTGAACCGCTCCGATTCCGGCGTAGGAGCGATTCCTCGGCTAGCTCCATCTGGGACGGCTGCGGTCCGCGAACTTTATGCGATGGACTTCGATCTCTACGACGCCGCAGCCGAGGGTGTGGCGCCGTAAGGTCTCGCGCCATGTTGAGGTAATAGCTGTTTCAAGCCGGGCTCTCAGGTTTTCGTCTCCCCGAACCGATGCGCGTGCAGCCGCTCTTGGGCAACTCCCGGGCATCCAGAACAGATTTGAGCCTTGACGAAGGGTTTGAGAGCTGTTCTACCAAGCGCACTTGAGTGGACTCAAACCACCACGCATTGCATCTACGCTCTGGCTAGGACATATCGCCCTGGAGACACCCGCCTGAATCTTGGCGAAGAACCTGTGATGTTGGCAGCTAGGGAAGCCTTGACCGAACTCCAGCGCACTGGCTCCCCTAGCAATGCCTCTACCGCTGCATGGACATCTCTGGCTTGCATCGGCTCCTGCCGCTTCGCCAGCACCCTAACAATTGCCTCCACCACCCAGCCTGGACGACGAGGCGGAGACTTGCGTGGATGCGCACTTGATCGAAGTCTGGCTGCGTGTCCAGCAGCTCTATTAGGTTGATCGACCGCCTCCAGCACGGCCTCCAGGGGTCCAACAGGGTTGGAGAGAGCTTGTATAAGCTCCATAGACAATGTCCGAGGGACCAACACGGTCAAACGGATCTGAGCGTCGCAGTGCCTACGACGCTGCCTATCTCATCCTCGCCGAAGCAATCGCCCAGTCGGGCGATGTCGCATCGGGTCTAGCGCTTCAGCGTCACCTTCTCGCTGGCGACTTTGCTGGTTCCCTGGATGACGGTAGCGAGCGCTTGGAGACTGTGATGCTTGCGCAGCAAGGCCTTGCCGGCACTGTTGATGTGCAGCTTCAGCGTCACCCTCCCCCCAGCCTTCAACGAGACGCTGCCGTTCGCCACCGTGACCGTCTTGGTGGTGGTCCGTCCGTGCAGCTTGAGGTGCTCTGTGACTGTGACCTTCACGGTGATCACACCACAGGTAGCAGCTCCCATTGGACAAGTCAGCTTGACCGTCACATTGCCGACGGAGGAAGTCACACCGATGACCTTGGCCTCCGGTGGGGTGGCTTTGGTGACGGTCTGCGTCGTTCCGGTCGTGCCGGTCGTGCCCGCGGTACCTGTCGTCGTCGAGCCGGTGGTACCCGTCGAGCCGGTGTGCGAGTTGTAAACGACGCCTACGTAGGGCGGTTCGGAGGACTCGTATGAGTAGTCGCCCGTGAAGCCGCCTGAGACGGCCCTGAAGGTGCCCTTGACGGGGCTTCCCTCGATGACGTCGAACTCCTCGTTGGCGCTTGGCGTGAAGCCGCTGGGCGCCCTTGTTGCCGCCGCGAGTCCCGTAGGTGACAGACGTTGCGGGCCTGTCATGCCACTCGTAGTAGAGATAGTCGAGCGCGTTCTTGAGCGGCGCAGGGTATCCCCAGTTGTATTGAGGAAAGACGAATACGAAGCCATCGAAGCTGCTGACGAGCCGGCTCCAGGCGCGCGTGTGCTCGTGCTTGTATTTCCGCAGCGCTGCCTTCAGCGGCTCGTCCAAGAACGGCAGGTTGACCGTCGCTAGGTCGATCAGCTCGTAGCTCAGCGGGCTTTCCTCCTCGGCCGCGTGCTTGATCCATTCTGCGATGCCAGGACAAATGCGCGTAGGGCGGGTGCTGCCGATAACCACAGCGATACGTCGTCTCTCCTCTTCACGGCCCCTTGCATTGCTCGGTTCCTTGCCAGGGGTCATGGGCGGATCATCTCATCCTCGCCGCCTGCGTCGTCCGATGCACTGTCGCGGGCCGCGATGAGCGAGCGGTGGACGAACCATGCGCCTCGCATAGCCGCACGGTGGACAGGTACGCTCCTAGCATCGCTACCGTACTCCCGTGCGGATAGCCACCTGGAACGTGAACTCGATCAAGCAGCGGATGCCGCGGTTGCTGCCTTGGTTGGATGAACGGCAGCCCGATGTCGTCTGCTTGCAGGAGACCAAGCTCGCCGACGACACTTTCCGTCAGTTGCTTGGCGGCGATCTCGCCGGTCGTGGCTACGAGGTCGCCCTCCATGGCGAAGTGAAGTGGAATGGGGTGGCGATCCTCTCTCGGATAGGTCTGGAGGACGTTCGTGTCGGAGTCACCGACGCGCCCGGCTTCCCGCATCAGGAGGCCCGCGCGGTGTCCGCAATCTGTGGAGGGATCCGGGTGCACTCGGTGTACGTGCCGAACGGCCGGGTGCCGGACTCCGAGCATTATCACTACAAGCTCGCTTGGCTTGCCGCTCTGGGAAAGGTGGTCGGCGCCGGTCCCGAGGCTGCGGTGGTATGTGGTGACATTAACATCGCACCGGCCGACATCGACGTGTTCGATCCGAAGGCTTACGTCGGCCAGACCCACGTCACACCGTCAGAGCGGGCGGCGCTGGCCAAGCTACAAGCGCTGGGTCTGCGCGACGTTCTTCGTGATCGTTGGCCGACCGAGCGCGTATTCACCTATTGGGACTATCGGGCTGGAATGTTCCATCAAGACCTCGGGATGCGGATCGACTTGATACTGGCTACCGCCACAGTGGCCGGCAGAGCTCGGGCGGCATGGGTGGACCGACAGGCCCGCAAGGGCACCGGGCCGAGCGATCACGCCCCAGTGATCGTCGATCTGGACGAGGCTCCGGATGGAGACATCGGACCGGTCGTGCCCCCACCCTCTGCTCCGGCCGCCAAGCGGAGTTCGCGCAAGCTGCCCCAGTAAACGTGACCGCGGTCGGGCAAACTCGGCACCAAGCCATAGATCAAGCTGCCTCCGCAAGCAGCTCACCTATGACTATGCGTGCCCTTGCTCTCCTCGGAGCCGTCAACCGTGGGCCTCTAGCATCGTGCGAAGACCTTCATCCCACCACGGTCCGTCTCGATCCCAACAAACGAGGAGATCTCCATGCCTAATCCCATCTACACCGCAGAAGCCCACGTCACTGGCGGGCGCGCCGACGGCCACGGCAAGACCAGCGACGGGGCCCTGGAGGTAGACCTGCGGCTGCCTCCCGAGATGGGCGGACAGGGAGGAGGCACCAACCCCGAGCAACTGTTCGCTGTCGGATACGCAGCGTGTTTCGAGGGCGCCCTTGGGGTGGTAGCCCGACGGGTCAAGGTGGAGACCGGCGAGGTCAGTATCGACAGTTCGGTCAGCCTCACCCCCAATGGACAGGGCGGCTTCTTTCTAGCTGTCGGATTGGACGTGACGCTCGCATCCGTGGGCGACGCCGCGCAGGCGGTCGAGCTGGTCGGCGCAGCGCATCAGGTTTGCCCATACTCCAACGCCACCCGCGGCAACATCGAGGTAACACTGACCGCCAACGGGCAGCCGGTCGGCGCCTGACACAGCGCGAGCGCGGTAGGCGCAGCTCGACGGCGCTGAGTCGGAAAAAGACCAAACCGGCCTTTACGGCCCGGTCATCGGAGACGAAGCGCCAGCGCTTTGATGAGCTGGTAAGCGTCTATCGTGGACTTAGTGCCGTCTCGAGAGGGCCCGGTCACAGGCCTACTGGGAAGAGAGTCGATGCAAGCGCCACCGTTGTTCCGAGACCGTCCACGGCCGACCCAGATCGTCCTTGGGGGTCTCGTGCCGTTCGTTTTCGGAGCGATCGTGGGAGTCGTCATCGGCGTCTCCGCCGGTGCCTACTGGGGACTTGCGGCGCTCGCGGGACTAGGCGCGATCGTGGCCGGATTCGAGCACCAGGACGGCTGGGGCGGAGCCGATCGCGGCCTGGTCGGGGGAGCCATCTTCGCTGCGGGCATATTGATCGCTCATGCGATCGCGGGGACGCATGCGAAGGTCTCACTCGGGAGCTTCCCGCCGCTACTTGTAGTAATCGACGCGATCGCCGGGATGCTTCTTGGCGCCCTTGGAGGCCGTCTCGGACGCACGCTGTGGCCGGCTCGGGAGAAGACACGATCGGATGACATTCACCAACCTGTCGGCTAATCCAGCGACCATTGCCAAGAGCGGCGCGGAGGCCGAACGTGCCTAAACGTCTTCGACAGTGATCCCAAGCTCTTGGGCGAGAGCTCGAGCCAGCTCCATGAGCTGCAATGGGTTGATGATCGCGCCACGCAGCTCGAGCACAGATCCCGCAAACGCGAGCTCGGAGCCTCGCAGATCGACGCGCGAGAGCTCGGCCTTGGAGAAATCGGCTTCTACGAGATGGCAACCGGAGAAGAGCGTGGCGTCGATACGGGCACCCTGAAAGTCCGCTCCGGTGAGCACACAGTCCTCGAAGGACACTTGCTTGATCGCGCTGTGACGGAAGTTGGCGTACTCCAGCTTGCAACCCTTGAAGCTGACCTCCTCGATCCGCGCCTCAGCAAAATTGAGACCGGTGAGTCGAGCGTCGCTGAACCGCGTACGCCGTAGCTGCGCTCCTCCCCAATCGCCATTGGCCGCGTCGATACGCTCGGCTATGACATCGGTGAACTGAACGGCCCGCAACTTTGACTCGCCGAAGTCGATGTCCTCGAAACGCACACGCACAAAGCGCCCCGAGCCGGCGTCCGTCCTGGCTAGAGACCCAGAGCAGACCTGAGCGTCTTCCAGATCGAACCCTTGAGTCAAGTCCGCGACTGAGATGCGCTCCAGCTGATCGCAGGCCAAGTCCGGAGCTTGTGTCGTCCCCATTGGCCTGGGAGTGGGTCGTCGCGGAGCCACTGTGGCCATCCTAGATTACTCACGGCGTACCGCAGCTCAGAGCAGATGGCGCAGGCGCCAGCCAAGCGATGGGCCACCAACCGTGCTTGTTGACACCGCACTCGTCTTTGCTGCCCTCGCCCCGCGAACTGCCACTGTCACCATCGGCTCACCGGCCTTCAGCCGCGTCATAGCCGCGCGCACGAGGACATTCACGGGGATCGTCTCCCCACGCCAACCGATCTGTCGCAGCGAGCTCGCGGTGATGGCGGTGGTCCGCCGGCCATCCACAGAGCTCGCGCTCAGGACACTTGTGCCGGCCGGAAGGACTGTCTCTACACGAAGGCTTGAGGCAGCTGAGTCTCCGAGACGCTCGGCGCTTGTAAGGGCCGAATCGATCAGCGAACCTTCCCGCTGATCGAGTACCACGCCAAGCACGGTTAGCCTCCGCCCGTCGATCATCGCTTGCTTGGCAAAGACAAGACAACCGCCGGCCGCTCGGTCTGAGCCCGTCTTCACACCCACGTATCCACCCATTCCAACGAGGCCGTTGTAGTTGGCGACCCGCCCTACCACAGGCAGCACCACCGATGGCTCATCAACGATCGCCGCGAACGCCGAGATGCGCATCGCCGCACGCGCGAGCGTCAGCTGATCGGTGGCCGTGGAGACCGTTTCATCATTGAACCCGCTCGGGTCGGTGTAGGTGCTCGAGACCATGCCGAGTTCTCGCGCGGTGGAGTTCATGCGAGCCACAAACGGCGCGAGCCCTCCGGAGTCGTAGCGGGCCAGCAGCGCAGCGATGTTGTTCGCCGAGGGCAACATCAGCGCCTGTAGCGCCTGACGCTCGCTGATCCGCTCGCCGGTCCTAACCCTCAGCGTGGACTCTCCAAGAGCGAGCCGCCGCTCCTCTTCCTCGACATCAGCGGGCGTGATACTCATAACGAATCCCTGCTCGCCGGCACCCAGCGGATGCTCGCGCAGGGTCAGATATGCAGTCATTACCTTCGCAACGCTTGCGATTGGCACCGGGGTGGAGCCCCCGGAGACTCCAAGGCCGCCCAACCCCTCGACCTCTACCGCCGCTTGGCCTTCGCTAGGCCAGGCGAGCACCGGTGCCCCTCCAGGGAGACGCACATATGCGGGCAGCGTTCGCTGGACGAGGAGCAACGGCGTACCCTCCGTCGTGATCCTGCGGATCGCTCCCACCGCAATCAGGATCACCAGGAGCACGCAAATCGCAGGCCATCGCCGGGACCGACGGCCTGCGCTCACGACCTGTCGCTGTACCGTCGTCGCCACAGCCTCAAAACGCTAGCGCACCGGGTGGAGGGACTTGACGCCTGCCCTGGGCCGCCTCAGCAAAGGGGATCGCTCAGCGAGGCGCCAACCAGGCTACGCTTGACAGATGTTTAGAAGGCTTGCGGTCGTGTGGGCGTTCAACACCGTGGCCCTGTTCGTAGCGACATGGCTGCTGCCCGGGCTGAGCTACGGAAGCGACTGGTGGGTGCTGCTAATCGCTGGGCTCGTGTTCACACTGGTGAACTTCTTCTTGAAGCCTGTCCTGGCGGTCCTCTCGATCCCGTTCATCATCGTCACGCTCGGGATCTTCTATTTCCTCATCAACGTCCTCATGCTCTATCTGACGCACTGGATCGTCCCACAGTTCACGATCGCGACCTTCTGGTGGGCGGTGCTCGCGGCCATCATCGTCAGCGCCATCAACTGGGCCTTGCGCGCGATCTTCGAAAGAGCCACTTGACAGCGGCGGTGGCGGTTGTGCTCCGCTGAATACAACAGGGTCACATCATCTGGCCGTGGCTTTGAGCACACGGTAAGCACCAACTGCGACACATTTCCGGCCACGAGCCCGATCTGCTAGGAACGGGGGGTCGCGGCAAAACGCTGTCCAGTTTCAGTAGATAATGGGCGCCAAGGCGTTGTGCTCAGCTGGCTCCGTGTTGGTCACAAATCAGTGAGACCGTGCGGGGCCCGCGGCCTCCCCCAGCTTTGTGAACGCCTCCTGCGCCTGTGTACTTGACTCCGTCGCGCGGATGAGCACGGAGAGCGTGGTGCCCAGCAGCTCCCCTGGGACGGCGTCGGGATCGGTGAGCTTGAGCATCGAGAGGCCCACCCCGAGACCGAGCATGACGTTGGCGAACTGCTCGGGCACCCCGGGTGGCGGCTCGAAGCCGGCGTCGCGCGAGCTCTCGGAGGCGAAGCGCGCGAAGGTGGCACGCAGCGCCGCCAGCCCGTCGGCGAGCCGGCTGGCAAGGTGCTCGTCACGCTGAGCGTAGGCCCACAGCTCGACGAACAGGCGAAAGCGCTCAGGGTTCTCCCCCAGGCGATCCATCCAGCGGTGGCTCCCAGCCAACGGACGCTCCCAGGTTGCGCGATCGCGGTCGAACAGCGCCATCTGCTCTGTGACCTGTCCGGCCAGGTACTCCTCGACCAGCGCGAGCAGAAGGTTCTCCTTGCTGCCGAAGTGCCCGTACACGGCACCCTTGCTGAAGCCGGCCTCCGCGGCGACTTCATCGAGCGTCGCACCGGCGAAGCCGCGCCGCGCATAGACCTGAGCTGCCGCGTCGAGCAGTCGCGCACGTGTCTGGGCCCGGCGCTCGGAGCGGTCGAAATGTCCACGCGGCATCAGCTGATTCTCCTGGTCGGCCCGGCGGGCGATCATCATCGTTTGCGCTTGCATTATACCTAAGAGTAGATATACTCATTCGTATAAATACTCATAGCGAGGAGTCGAGACGATGAGAGACCAGCTGCCGCCGGGCCCCCGTATGCCCACCGCCTTGCAGACATTCGGCCTCTGGAGCCGCCCCACCGCCTTCATTGAGCGCGCCCAAGAGCGCTACGGGCATCGCTTCACCCTGCACGTGATCGGTCAGCCACCGTTCGTGGTGCTGTCCGATCCCGATGAGATCAAGGAAGTCTTCACCGCGCCACCTGAGGTCCTGCACCCAGGAGAGGGAGCGCGGATCCTCGAACGGCTGCTCGGCAAGCACTCGGTGATCCTGCTCGACGAGGAACCGCATCTCGAGCAGCGCAAGCTGCTGCTCCCAGCCTTCCACGGCGAGCGGATGCAGCGACTGTCAGGCTTGATGGCAGAGCTTGCCGAGAAAGAAGTCGCGGCTTTGCCGTGCGGGCAGCCGGTCGAGCTTCATCCTCGGCTTCAGCGCCTTACGCTCGAGATCATCCTGCGCGCGGTCTTCGGGCTGGAGCGGGGCGCCCGGCTCGAGCAGTTGCGCGAGCTTTTGAGCAAGGTGCTCGAGTTCTCTCGGAACCCCCTGTCGATGCTGCAGCGCCCACCGCGATTGCTGACCAGACTGGGGCCGATCGCACGCCGAGACCAGCTGCTCGCGCGCGTCGATGAGCTTGTATTCGAGCTGATCGCCGAGCGTCGCCGCGAAGGTGGTGAGCGCGAGGATGTGCTCGCGCTATTGCTGAGCGCCGAGCATGAGGACGGCTCGCCCATGACTCCAGCGGAGATGCGCGACGAGCTGATGACGGCACTCGTCGCAGGTCACGAGACGACAGCCTCGCAACTCGCTTGGGGATTTGAGCGACTTGCGCGCGAGCCGGCCGTGCTCGAGCGCCTGTACACCGAGCTCGACGACCCCGAGGACGCTTACCTGACGGCCACCACTCAAGAGATCCTGCGCCACCGGCCGGTGCTCCCACACGCCGAGCCCCGGCTCACGATGCGTCCCGTTGAGATCGGCGGCTTTCTCTATCCGCCCGGAGTGATGCTGGCGGCCTACATTCACCTGGTCCACCACGATCCCGCGATCTACCCAGAGCCCCAGGCGTTCCGGCCGGAGCGATTCCTCGAGCAGGCACCGGGAACCTATACCTGGATTCCGTTCGGCGGCGGGCGCAGGCGCTGTCTCGGAGCGAGCTTCGCGCTGCTCGAGATGAAGCTCGTCCTGCGCGCGATGCTTGAGCGCTTCGAGCTCGAACCGGTCGATGCACGCGCGGAGGGCACGCGCAGACGCAACATCACCGTCAGTCCCGCTCATGGGTGCCGGTTGATCCTGCGGGAGCGCGTCAGCCATTTGCGCTCCGCACAAGCACCACCTAGTCCTGTCGGTGTCGCATGAAGTCGACTGGCGAGACTGTCAGGCTGTCGCGATGGTCGATGAAGAGGCGCCACTGACCGTCCCCGACGTCGCGGCGTGGCATGCGTGGTTGGGCGAGCATCACGAGCAATCGAGCGGCGTGTGGCTGCGCTTGGCCAAGAAGGGCACGACTGAGCCGACGCGTCTCAGCTACGACGAGGCGCTCGAGCAGGCGTTGTGCCACGGTTGGATCGACGGTCAGGTGCGGCGATGGGACGAGCTGACCTACCGTCAGCGCTTCACCCCCCGGCGCAGCCGCAGCGCGTGGTCCCAGCGCAACATCGCCCACGTCGAGCGACTGACAGGCGAAGGCAGGATGATGCCGGCGGGCCTGGCCGCGGTCGAGCGAGCCAAGGCAGACGGTCGCTGGGAGGCCGCCTACCCCGGTCAGGCATCGATGGAGATGCCCGCCGATCTCGCCGCCGCGCTCGACGCCGAGCCACGAGCGAAGGCGATGTTCGAGATTCTCACAAGCCAGAATCGCTACGCGGTCCTGTTGCGCACATACAACGCCAAGCGCGCGGACACGCGAGCTCGGCGCATCGAGCACTTCGTGGCGATGCTGGCCAGAGGCGAGACGCCTCACCCACAGAAGCGTCGGCTTCCCGACGGATCGGCGAGCGACTAGCCATCCGCGGGCTGACTGGGCGCGCCACCGATCGCGTTCATCAGCCGGCGGCGGCGCTCGCGCACACGCTTGAAGCGCGCCTGCGAACGGGTCATGCGATGCCCCTCGGGCGGGTAGCGCCGGCGAGCCCAGGGCGAGGACGGCGCAGCCAGACGTACAGCCCCGACGACCGACGCAACAGGGACGAACACGCCGATCAGGCCGAGCATCGGCTTGCCCTTGAGGATCGCCAGCGCGGAGAGGACCAAGTCGACCGCGATCACTGCCACTAGCGAGCCTATCGGGGACGTGCTGTTGGAGATGTCAAACGGCGCGATGCCCAGCACGACGAGACCACCGAGCAAGGTTGCCACTACGACCGCGTCGATCGAGGCCCGCCCCTCGTTGGACCAGTAGACGTCTTCGAGGTGTATCCACAACGCAAACTCGTCCAAGGTCAGCCCTGCTCCCACACCGAATGCACCGGCGAAGATCTCAAGCCACGGGCTGGCCGGCTGCAGGACGAAGTTGAGGAAACCCGAGACCAGGATCAGCACTATCCCCCACACAAGATGATGCAGGTGCAGTCCGCCTTTGGTGGTCACGCTTCCCGGCCACCAGCTCACCTTAGGGTTGCGAATGAGACGCGCGCTCGTGCGGATGAAGAGAAATGCGGCCAAGAACGAGCCCAGCAAGATGAACCCTGCTCGCTGTCCGCGGTCGTCGAGGAAGTGCTGTGAGATCGCGAAGTTCAGGTTCAGCAGCGCCACGTGAGCAATGGTGACAGTCCCCGTGAACGTGTGCCCCGCGGACTCTGCCCGTAGTCGCTCAGGCGAGGTGGGCTGGGAAGCAATGCCTAACCCGCTACGCGGGCGAGTCGCATCGGGAGCCTTGGCCAGGTACTTGTGCCCCGTCTTGACCTCCACGTGCTTATGGTTGACAAGGTTCGTGAGTACACGACGCTCGGGGACACCACGAACACGGCCTCGCGCCTGGAGGAATGACGAAGGGTAAGTGGGCACATGCTGTTCATCGCCGACACCACCCGTGAAAGGATGCGTGAACCCCCCGAGAGCCTGATGCTCGCGGGTGAGTTCAAGGTCCGGGGTCGCGTGGCGAAGGTGCCGATGTGGACGGTGTCGGCCGCTGGTAAGCTCCCGCCCAACCCGGAGGGCAACGTGGAAGGCGGCTCGTACGTGGCGCCGCTCACACCCTGATGCAGAGATAGCCTGGATGCGCCACAAGAGCAAAATCACCTCGCTGTCATGGATCCCCTCGGAGGCGGTCGAGGGAATCATGCGCATCCCGTTCGACGCGGGCATCGCTCACTACGATCCGCCGCCGCCAGAGAAGATCAACGACCTTAAGGCGCTGCGCGGCGAGCGCGCGCACCTCGAAGGCGAGCTGAGGACATCCACGCTTGGGGCCGTGACTCCGTGCAGGGTCGCCTCGGTCAAGGCCGAGCAGCTTGAGCGCGGGACGCTGACCGAGCTGTCGAAGGGTCACCGCCGAGAGGGAAAGCGTCCCAAGAAGTCCGCGCGGGACTGAGCGCCCGTGCGAGTTCATCTCTGCGGGGTACGAGGCTCGACCCCCGCGCCCGGGGCTGACTTTCTGCGCTATGGCGGACACACCTCGTGTGTGGCGATCGCCCATGACAACGAGGCCTCACCCACGCTGATCCTCGACGCCGGCACGGGCGTGCGCTCGGTGACTGCGCTGCTTGGCGAGCGGGCCTTTAGCGGCACGATCCTGCTGACGCATCTGCACTGGGATCACGTGCAGGGACTGCCGTTCTTCTCCGCGGGAGACCGTGATGACGCACGCATAACGCTGCTTCTACCCGAGCAGGAAGATGGAGCCGACGCGGCAGCGGTGCTAGCGCGCTCGATGTCGCCACCGCACTTCCCGATGGAACCGAACCAACTGCGCGGGTCGTGGACGTTCGCCACGATCCCCCCCGGCACACACCAGCTCGACGGCTTCACCATGCTCGCGCGAGAGATCCCGCACAAGGGCGGGCGTACCTTCGGCTATCGCGTGAGTGACGGGCGCTCGACGTTCACCTACATGCCCGACCACTGCCCCACCACGCTCGGGCCGGGTCCGGACGGCTGCGGCGAGTATCACCCGGCCGCGCTGGAGCTCGCCGCTGAGACCGACGTGCTGTTGCACGATTCGCAACTACTCACGCCCGAGGAGCTGGCGGCCGAAGGCCGCTTCGGTCATGCCGCGGCCGACTATTGCGTCGCGCTCGGGCGCCACGCTGGGGCGCGCCAGGTGCTGCTGGCTCATCATCGGCCGGACCGCCACGACGAGGCGCTGGATGAGCTGGCACATCACTATGCGAACACTGCTGGCGTGGCCGTGGTCGTCGCCGCGCAGGACGCCGTGCTGCAATTGTGAGTATGCGGGATCTTCCCCCGAGACGGCCAAGGCGAGTCAAGGATCGATGAACACGAAGAGCACCCCGGCGGGCGCAGCGGATGCCGTAGTAGTCGGGTCCGGCCCGAACGGTCTCGCTGCTGCCCTCACGCTCGCGCGCGCGGGGCTCGTCGTCCATGTGTACGAGGGGGCGGACACTCCCGGCGGTGGCTGTCGCACCGAGGAGCTGACGCTGCCGGGCTTCGCCCACGACGTGTGCTCGACGGTGCACCCGCTGCTGGCGGCATCCCCCTTCTTCACCGAGACGGCCCTCGCAGGGCTCTCACTGAAGACCCCGGAGGTTGCATTCGCTCATCCACTCGACGGCGGTCAGGCGGCCGCTGTCAAGGACACGATCGAGCGCACGGCGGCAATGCTCGGCGGGGATGCACGCGCCTACCGTCGTCTGTTCGGGCCGCTCGTAGAGGACGCCGAGGCGATCGTGGCGTCGGTGCTGGCGCCACTGCTCTCGCTTCCGCCCCATCCGCTGGAGATGGCCCGCTTTGGCTTGCGCGGACTGTGGCCGGTGACGGCGCTGTCACGTGGTTTCAAGACCGACCGGGGACGTGCGCTGCTCGCGGGACTGGGCGCTCACTCGATGCGACCGCTGAGCGCGCCGGGCACCGGCGCATTCGCGCTGCTGCTCGGGGTACTCGCGCACGCAGTGGGATGGCCGGTGGTGGAGGGCGGGAGCGACCGCATTGTCGATGCGATGCTCGCCGAGCTGAGGGCGACCGGAGGGGAAGTGCACAGCGGGCGCTGGATCGCCGACCTGGACGAGCTGCCGCGCGCAAGGACGACACTGCTCGACGTGGCGCCGCGCAACCTGCTCGAGCTCGCGGGCACACGCCTGCCGCAACGCTACGAGAGAGCGGTGCGTCGCTTCAAATACGGACCGGGGATCTTCAAGATGGATTGGGCGCTGGATGGACCCGTGCCATGGCAAGCGGAGATATGCCGCACGACGCCCACGCTTCATATCGGGGGGACGCTTGAGGAGATCGCGCGCAGCGAGGCCGACGTGGCGGCCGGGCGGCACTCGGAGAGGCCGTTCTGCATCGCGGTGCAGCCGTGTGTGGCGGACCCGACGCGGGCGCCCGCGGGGAAGCACACCTTCTACGCCTACTGCCACGTACCGTCCGGGTCGAGCGTCGACATGAGCGAGCGTATCGAGGCGCAGATCGAGCGCTTCGCCCCCGGCTTCCGCGATCGCGTGCTGGCCCGCAACAGCGTGACGGCGGTGGACACCGAGCGCCATAACCCCAACTACGTGGGCGGTGACATCAACTCGGGCGCGGGAACGCTGCGACAGACCGTATTCCGGCCAACCCCCGGCGTGCACCCCTACCGCACGCCACTGCCCGGCGTGTACCTGTGCTCCTCCTCCACCCCGCCCGGCGGCGGGGTGCACGGCATGTGCGGCCAGGGCGCGGCGCGGGCGGCGCTAAGCGAGCTGGGCCTGTAGATCCAGCTGAGCCTGCTGCCCGGCGCGCACAGGCTTCGATCCGTGGGCGGCCTCGTGCTCGAGCAGCCAGACCTTGCGATCGAGCCCTCCCCCATAGCCGGTGAGGCTGCCATTAGCGCCGATCACGCGATGGCAGGGAACGACGATCGCCACTGGGTTGCGCCCATTGGCGAGACCGACAGCACGCGAGGCTTTGGGGTTGCCCACCCAACGCGCGAGCTCGCCATAGCTGATCGTCTCGCCGTAGGGAATCTCGCACAGGCTCGCCCATACGCGTCGTTGAAACTCGGTTCCGTTCATTGTCATCGGCAACTCGAAATCGGTGAGCTCGCCGGCGAAATAAGCCTCCAACTGCGCGACGACATGCGCGAGTCCGGCATCGTCACGCTTGGACCCAACTGGAATTTTTGGGAGGTGCCGCTGTTCGTTCATGTGCACACCAGTGAGCACATCGTCAACAGCTGTCAGGGTCAGCTCTCCGATGGGGCTGTCCATCGACGTGGTGATGGTTGTGGGCGATGTTGCGCTTGTGAGAGTCACGCTGTCTCCTCCTCCAGTGTCCCTGTGGACACTGGATCGACGGTTTCGCTGCTGGAAGGCAGCGGCCAGTGGTTGATGGGATGGGGAGTGGCCGACCAGAGGTACTGAACGGCGTAGGCGCGCCACGGTCGCCAGCGCTCGGCGCGCACGGTCAGCGCACCGGGCGAGGCTGGCAGGCCGAGCGATTCCGCCGCGCGGCGAACGCCGAGATCGGCGACTGGGAACGCGTCCGGGTCGCCAAGCGCGCGCATGGCGATCACCTGCGTCGTCCATGGCCCAAAGCCGGGAAGCTGCGACAACGTAGAGATCGCCTCGGCGCGATCGCACCCTGGGTCGAGCGACAGGCGCTCGTGGCGCAGCGCCTCGACGAGCGCGGCGAGCGTTCGCGTGCGCGTGGCGGGCATCGCCAATTGAACCCGCTTGAGTGCATCAGGCGTGGGAAAGAGATGCGTGAGCCCACCGTGCGGGTCACTCAGCGGCTCACCATGGCGAGCGACGATGCGCGCCGCGTGCGTGCGTGCGGCGGCCGTTGAGACCTGCTGCCCGAGGACGGCGCGGATGGCGAGCTCGGGGCCATCGACGCAGCGGGGCACCCTGCGTCCCGCGGCCCTTGCCACCACCGGCCCCAGCTCGGGGTCGCCACGAAAGAGCTCATCGATCGCGACTGGGTCCGCGTCGAGGTCCAGCAACCAGCGACAGCGCGCAATGGCGGTCGTGAGATCGCGCAGATCGGAGAGCCGCGCTCGACACACGACGTGCTCCGAAGTCGGTGTGAGCTCGACGATCCCAGGACCGTGCGGTAGGCGCATTGTGCGCCGGTAGGCGCCGTCGCGAATCTCCTCTACGCCTGGCACGGCGGTGGCGGCGAGGTGTCCAAACAGGTTGTCAGGACACAAGGGCTTGCGGAACGGGAGCCTCAGCACAAGCGCCCCAGGGGCATGCTCGAGAGAAGCCGGCCCAGCGCGAACCCCGCGGCGCAACGCGGTGGGAGCGGTCGCGAACACCGTGCGGATCGTGTCGTTGAACTGTCTGACGCTCGAGAAGCCGGACGCGAACGCGATCTCCGCCATCGACAGGGTGCTCGTCTCGATCAGCACTCGAGCCGTCTGTGCGCGCTGAGCCCGAGCGATCGCGATCGGCCCCGCCCCCACCTCGGCAAGCAGCATGCGTTGCAGCTGACGGACGCTGTAGCCAAGCCGAGAAGCGAGCCCGGGAACGCCTTCCCGGTCCACCACACCGTCGCCGATCAGGCGCATCGCGCGCGCCACCGCGTCCGCGCGCCCATCCCACTCCGGCGAGCCGGGCGCGGCGTCGGGACGACAACGCTTGCAGGCACGAAAGCCAGCCTGTTGCGCAGCCGCCGCGGAGGGATAGAAGCGCACATTTTCGCGCTTGGGGGTCATCGCGGGACAGCTCGGTCGGCAGTAGATGCCGGTGGAGGTGACGGCTGTTATGAACCACCCGTCAAAGCGCGGGTCGCGCGATTGGGCGGCTTGGTAGCAACGCTCGAAGTCCTCGATCACGCCTCCCATTGTGACCTACCCACAGGCGAATGTCTGGCGGAATTACGACATGAGCGTTTGCCGGGCAGGCCGAGCCGCACAATCCTCTCAATCCCGGCCGGCGTTATGGCGCAACGCGGTCGTGACCCACCACTGGATATTCCTCCCTGACGCATCAGGTTCGATAGAGCGGTATAAAGCCATTCATGCGGGAGCCGGATAAATCGTGATTGAGCAGTCGGCAGATGAAGCACTTTCGTCGCTTACCTCAAGTGGGTCACAGCCGCGCGAGGCGTTCACGGCAGACGTAAGCCAGTTGAAGGTCACGCTGGCAGAAGCGTTCCTCGATGATCCGGTATTCAGTTGGCTGATGCCCGATGAAGGCAGCCGGCTCGCGCGCTTGCGTCGTTTCTTCGACGTCGAGCTTCGACACCTGGTGATCCCCCGCGGGCGGGCGTGGACTTCGCCCACGCTCGCCGGAGCAGCGCTGTCGTTGCCGCCGGGAGCATGGCATGCTCCTCCCCGCGTTGGGGTGCTTCAGGCTGGCTGCTTCGGTACCCGCCTACACAGGGCGGCAGGGATCCTGGCGCTAATGGAGATGCGCCACATCCGCGAACCGCACTACTACTTCGCCTACATAGGCGTCGCACCCGAGGCTCAGGGTCAGGGCCTCGGAACCACCCTGATGGGCCCGACGCTCGAGCGCTGCGACCGCGAGGGACTGCCCGCCTATCTGGAGGCTTCCAGCGAGCGCAACGCCGCCCTCTACGAACGCCTCGGCTTTAAGGTCACGCGTGAATTGCGCTTCGCCGGTAGCCCACCGCTGCGGCTGATGATCCGCCCCCCGCGCCCTCGGCAAGCGACGGCGTAACCCAGTTCACCACTGCTCGGCGACAACCGCCGACTGTCGGACGAATGCCTCGGAAGCGCGTCGGCCTGAAGATTCCGCGCGGCTATGCGACCGCGCCGCTGAGTCGGCGCTGGCGCGTCGCTTGAAGGTTTCCGCGCGGCTATGCCGCCGCGTCGCTGAGTCGCCGCTTGCGCGTCGAGCGCCTTGACAGCAGGGCGCCCCAATCGGCGTCGTCCATTTCGCACGGCTGGCTATCACCAAGGAACTCGCGCAACACGGCAGCAAGAGCTTCGGGCTCTTCCAGGTGCGGGAAGTGCGCCGCGCGCGGGAGCGTGCGAAAGCGACTGCCGGGAATCGTCTCGTGCGCGCGGCGTCCGTGCTCGAGCGGGATCGTGTTGTCACGCTCGCCCCACACGATCATCGTGGGCATCGACTCGAGCAGGTACAGACGATCGGTGGCGCTCACCCGCTGCCCGCGCACATCGATAACGGCGCGCAATGTCTGCAGGAACGCCTCGCGAGCCTGGGGACGTTCGAGTGGCCGCAGGGCGCGCGCGACGGCTTGCACGTAGGCGCCCTGGCGCATACCGCGACGGCGCAAGCGGCTGCCCGCATCCCACAACGCGGCGAGCAGACGCGGATGGGCGGCAAGCGACAGCGCGGCCGACATGCCGGGCAGCGCGGCGGTGCGCAGCACCGGGCTCACCTCGTGTCCGAGACCGCCGCTTGAGATGAGCACAAGACGCTCCACGCGGGCAGGGAACTGGTAGAAGAACTGCATCGCCACACCGCCTCCGAGCGAGTGGCCGACGATTGTCGCGCGCTCGATCCCCAAGGCGGTGAGCAGGTCGCGAATGCTCGCCGCGTGCGCTCCCAACGAATAGTCTCCGCGTGGAGCGGCCGAGTCCCCGTGCCCGATCAGGTCCGGGGCGATAACCGTGTAGTCCTCGGCCAGATCCAGCGCCACCGACTGCCAGTGACTCGAAGAGTTGAGCATCCCGTGCACAAGCACGACCGGCGGTCCGTCGCCCGCGATCCGGTAGACCACCCGGCGTCCGTGCAGGTCGATCTGCCACTCGTCGAACTGTCGCTCGGGTGTCGGGGCCAACCAGGGAGCGCCCTGCGGGCGGTCGTCGCGGTCGGGCATGAAACCGCTGGAGCTCAGCTCAGCACCTCGCACGCCACCTTAGCAATGGGGAGCCTGCACAGCGCGCAGGACCGCGGATTCCTATCCTGTCTCAGTAGGAGTCCGGTCACAACCGTCTGATGCCCGACGCCCGAGCTCTCCCTGGTCAGGCGCAAAAGTGCCACGCTCAACCAGGAGGATCCGGTTGGAACCCTCGGTTGAGCGTGGCAGGTCCGGCACTTCTTGACCGTGGTGGTCGCCTATTTCAGAGACATGTTGGGCTCTCCGGCGGAGTTGAGGCCTTCACCGGATATGGTGCAGGTGCCGCCCTTGGGCGTGCCGCTGTTGTAGGCCTGGGTGAGGCAGTTGCGCAAGGCCAGCTGCGCCCAGTAGTTGGGGTGCAGGTCTTCCTGTATTTCGTAGGGCGGGAGGATCGCGGTAACGGTGCGAATCTGATTGATCCACTCCGTCTTGTTGACCGCTCCGCTGGATTTCCAGGTGCTGAGTCCCTCTTCCTCGAGCAGCCCCACGCCTTTTTCGCAGAGGCGATGACCGTTGAACGCGGAGGAGATGCTCATCGTCTTGAGGTTCGACAATTTCGCTTCTTCGGCGGCTTTGAAGACGGCGCCGTCGATCGCGGGGAGCAGTGTCGCGTTGGCTTCGTTGGCGTCGTGGTTCCAGAAACCGCAACCGCCGACTTCCTGGCGCGAGTAGCCTTTCTGCGAGTAGCGGAAGCCTTCGCCATTGGGTATCGGCGAGGGATAGTTCTGCACGAGGATCGTGTACTGCGTACCCGTGTAGCCGGCATTGCTCATCGCTTTCGCGACGTTGAGGATCCCTTCCTTGATCGCCGTGCGCTGTTTGGCGACGTTGCTTTCGGTGAAGTTTTCGGTCACCGATTTTTCTTCGCTGCAGTAGGAGGGAAACCATTCGGGCGTGAGCAGAAAGTCCTCGACGCACGTCTGCACGATGCTCGCGAAGTTGAAGTTGTTACCGCCGATTGAGATCGGCACCAACTTGACGTTGTGCGTTTTAGCGAATTTTTCGAGCATCAACGCCTGTCCTTCGTGACCTTCGGAGTTGTAGAAGTCAAGGCCCGGCTTGAAGTCCCCTTCCTCAGTGAACGAAGAGGTCTTGGCCCCAGAGCAGGCAAGGTTCTCGCCATCGACGCCTCCGCCGATGTAGACCTCCGCTGACTGCGAGCGATGACACCCGGGAATTAGTTCGGCGGTGTGTCCGGAGTTGTCGTAATAGGCGCTCGATCCGAGCGCGTCGATCTTCGAGGAGCTTTCGTTCGTGTTGCCGGCCCAGCGGCCCGCCTCGCCGGAGATGTAAGAGTCACCGAGGCTGACGACCCAGGGGGTTCCTTCCCCGGGACCTTCGGCATGAGCCGGCGATGGTGCGGCAAGGCCGAGCAGCAGAATCGTCGACGCCATCAGCGCCGCGAGGATCAGCAGCGCGTACGGCGCCCGCCTGCCTCCCCAGAGGATGGTTGAAATGCCCATTGCGGTTCCCTTCCATTGACCCACGCCGCGCCCGGTGCGCGGCGCGCTTTGGGCCGAGACTAGCGCTCCGCGAAAGTCAATTCAACCGAATCTGCCCAAATCTCAGGCAGAACGTTTCTTTAGCTGCCGCCGGCTCCCTCGGCGTGGTGAGCGGGAACCTCGCCCCATAGCTGCTCCAAGCGGTAGAACTCGCGCGTGGCGGGCGTGAAGATGTGGACCACCACATCGAGGTAGTCCATCAGGATCCAATCGGCGCGTGAGGCGCCCTCGACGCGTCGCGGGAGCACATTGTGCTCGTGCTTGAGTCCCTCGAGGATCCCGTCGTGGATTCCCTTGGTCTGTCGCTCTGTGTTGCCCGAGCAGATCACGAACCAGTCGGTGTAGCCGAGCACCCCACGCAGGTCTAGCTCGACGAGCTCCGCGGCCTTCTTGTCCTCCGCGTAGCGGCAGATCTCGGCAAGCAGCTCTTGTGAGTTCACAGCGCAGACCCCTCCCTGTCTTCCAGCGCAGGCCCCTGAGCCCGTCCCGTCGGCTGGCGGCCATAGAGCTCATGCTGGGCGATATAGCCGGCTACATCGGCACCCACCAGCTGCTCGATTGGCGCTCCGGTGCTCAGGCTGCGGCGAACAAGCGAGGAGGACACGTCGTGAGGCGCCATCCGCAGGAACACAATCCGATCCTCGCCGCCCAAGGGGACCAGCGCATCGATGATCTCCGCTCGTGTCGTGCCCTCGCGCTCCGCAACCGCGAGGCGCGCCAGCTCAAGGATCTTTGTGGGCTCGCGCCACGAACCGAGCGTTCGGGCGATGTCGGCGCCGAGGATCAGGGTCAGCTCTGCATCGGGGCGGATCGCATGGATACTCGTCAGGGTATCGACTGTGTAGGACGGCCCGGCTCGTTCGAGCTCCAGCGTACACACGCCCAGACGGTCGTCCTCATGCACTGCGATACGGCACATTCGCAGCCGGTGCTCCGCACCTGGATCCCACTTCACCGGCTTGTGCGGCGAGATCAGCACCGGCGTCAGCAGCACCACGTCCAGTTCGAGCTCACTCGCTGCGGCGCGCGCGAGCGCGCGATGGCCGAGATGAGGCGGATTGAACATGCCGCCGAGGATGCCGACACGCCCACCGACGTACCCTGCCAGATCCTCCGAGAACGCGGAATGAGCCTCCTTCTCAGGCGTGGGCGCACCTCCCGACGCCGAAGAAGCCATCTGGGTGGCGACGTCACGCGCGGACGTGACCGGCACCTTCAACGAGATACTTGAATGTGCACAGCTCGCGTAGGCCGATCGGTCCGCGCGCGTGAAGCTTCTGCGTCGAGTTGCCGATCTCCGCCCCCATCCCGAACTCGCCGCCGTCGGTAAAGCGAGTGGAGGCGTTGACGTACACGCAGGCGGCATCGACACCCAACTGGAAGGCTCGCGCGCCGGCGGTGTCTTTCGTGAGAATCGCCTCGGAGTGCCCCGAGCCATAGAGAGCGATGTGCTCGATCGCCTGATCTACCGAGTCAACGACGGCAATCGCGAGCGTCGGCGCCAGGTACTCGGTGCTCCAGTCCTCCTCGGTGGCGGGCTGTACGGAGTCACGGATCGCCTGCACGCGTGCGACGCTCTCGGCGTCGTCGCTGTCGGCGAACGTCCCTGCCAGGCCAGCCGCTGAGCTTTGTGTGGCTTCGTCTGCGCGTACCGTGACACCAGCATCGATCAAGGCGAGGAGCAGGGCGGGCAGGATCCCGTGAGCCATCTCGTGCACGAGCACGGTCTCCACCGCGTTGCACACGCCGGGGCGCTGCGTCTTGGCGTTGAGCACGATCGAGACCGCCTGAGCCTCATCCGCGGACTCGTCGATGTAGATGTGGCAGTTGCCCGATGCGGCGTAGATGACGGGCACGCTCGCCACAGCCTTCAGGGCGGCCTTCAATCCCTCGCCTCCGCGCGGAATGATGAGATCGACCGTGTCGGTCTGCGTTGCCAGCTCGGCCAGCTCCTCGCGCCCACCCCCTGCAACGAGTCCGACGCACCCCTCCGGGAGCCCGGCTCGCACCGCGGCCTCCGAGGCAATCGAGGAGAGCACCGCATTGGAGTGCTCGGCTGTTGAGGATCCGCGCAGGACGATCGCATTGCCCGACTTCAGACACAGCACGGCCGCGTCGATCGTGACGTTGGGACGTGCCTCGTAGACCACCGCGATCACCCCCAGCGGGACGCGCACCTTGCGCACGTCCAGGCCATTGGGTAGACGGTGGCCGTCGATCGTCTCCCCAACCGGGTCGGGCAACGCCGCGACCGCCTCCACGGCTTGTGCGATCCCCTCGATCCGCTGCTCGTCGAGACGCAGGCGGTCGAGCAACGCCTCCCCTATGTCCGCCTCGCGGCCGGCCTGGAGATCAAGCTCGTTGGCGCTCAGGATCTCCCCTGTGCGCTCGCGCAGCGCTGCCGCGATGGCCCTCAGCGCCGCATTCTTGGTGGCCGTGTCAGTGCGCGCAAGCCGGCGGGACGCCTCGCGCGCTCGCGCGCAGACCTCGGCCGGCGATGAGACGGTGGTTGCCATCGCCCTAAAGGGTACGACAGCCCCATGCACGGGCCGAGGGTAGCGTCAGGCGAGCACCATGTAGTCGCGGTGCACGGCCTCATCCGTGGCGCGCGGCAGAATCTCCTGAACTCGCTTGGACTGCATGCCCATCACGCGTCTGAGCTCCTGCGCGGAGTAGTTGCAGATGCCCTTTCCCAGCAGCGGCCCACTACCGGAAAGTTCGCGGTCCGGGTGGGGGGCCACAGGAGCATGTTCTGCGATCTCCACGGCATCCCCCGCCTCGAAGGATCCATGCACGTCCACGATCCCTACGGGCAGCAGGCTCGTCCCATCATCGCGCAGGGCACGGGCGGCGCCGGCGTCTATGAGCAGGGTGCCGTGACTCGGCTTGGCATAGCGCAACCACAGCTTGAAGGACGAGTGGCGCGCGGCGCGAGGTGGGAAGTTGGTGCCCTCCGTGTGTCCTGCGAGCACGGCCTGAAGCGCACCCTCGCGCACCCCGTTGCAGATCACGGCGCGAATGCCCGCGGCGGTGGCCATGTCGGCGGCGACGACCTTCGAGCGCATACCGCCGGAGCCGAGCGGTGAGGTGGTGTGCCCCACCTCGATGCCGTCGAGCCTCTCAAAGTCGGTGACCTCATGCACCAGACGCGCCTCCGGATCGTGACGCGGATCCGCGGTGTGGAGGCCGTCGATGTCGGTCAATAGCACGAGCAGGTCGGCGCTTGTAAGGATCGCCACCTGCGCGGCAAGAAAGTCGTTGTCGCCGAAGGAGATCTCATCGGTGGTTGTGGTGTCGTTCTCGTTGATCACTGGCACCACCCGCCAGTCGAGCAACTTGCGCAGTGTCTGGCGTGCGTTGAGGTAATGGGTGCGGGCACTCATGTCCATGAAGGTGAGCAAGACCTGCGCCGATATGAGCTCACGCTCGCGTAGCAGCTCGTCATAGGCCCTATAGAGCTTGCCCTGACCGACCGCGCTGGCTGCCTGCAAATCCTGCACGGCGCCCGGGCGCGCGGGCAAGCCCATGATGCGCATGCCGCGAGCAATGGCGCCCGAGGAAACGATCACGACCTCCTTGCCCTCGCCGTGAAGTGACGCGACCGCGTCGCAGATGCGCGTGAGCACATCTGCGCGCAGCTCGCCGTCATCGTCGGCGACGATGCTCGATCCGAGCTTGATGACCACACGCTTCATGCTTGGATCCTATGCGGGCTCGTCTGGATCCAACTCGAAGGCGACCCCCGCGATCTCCAGCTCGTCGCCGGCCTGGAACCCCTCGGCCTCCAGCGCTCGCAGCACGCCAATCTTACGCAGGCGACCCTCCAGATAGGCCATTGCGTCCTCGTTTTGCACGTCGTAGCGCGCCACCAGACGTTCGATTCCTCTGCCGGTGACGGCGAACGAGCCCTCTGCAAGGTGCTCGACGACGAAACCGCTGGGGGCGACCGGACGGAAGACCATGTGCTCGGCGAGTACCGGTTCCTGCTCACCCGCGAGCTTGCCCGGGCGGCCACCAGAGCCGGCCCGACCCTCATTCTCACCGATGGCGGAAAGCTCGAGCTCAGCCTGCACCGCGCCCGGCACGAGACGCAGGAGCTCGCTGGCGAGCTCTTGCAGACCGATGCCGGTGGCGCTAGAGGTGGCTATCACCGGCACCTCGGCTCCGAGGCGCTCGGACCACAGCGCAACCGCGTCAGCCGCGTGGCCTGGTGGGACGAGGTCGGCCTTGGAGAGGGCCAGCACGCGGGGAAGACGGGCAAGCCGCTCGTCATGGGCATGAAGCTCACGCTCGATCGTCTCGTAATTCCGTTGCGCGTCGACGCCCTCGCTCGAGGAGAGCTCAGGAGCGAGGTCGAGCACGTGCACGAGCAGCCTCGTGCGCTCGACGTGAGCGAGAAAATCGTGGCCCAATCCGGCCCCCTCACTTGCCCCCTCGATCAAACCTGGAATGTCGGCGATGACAAGTTGGCGTTCGTCCACTTCAAGCACTCCCAGCGCCGGAGAGAGCGTCGTGAAGGGGTAGCTGGCCACCTTCGGCGTGGCTCTCGTGAGCCGCGTCAGCAGCGAGGACTTGCCGGCGTTTGGCAACCCCACGAGTCCCACGTCGGCCAGCAGCTTGAGTTGCAGCTGCAGCCAGCCCTCCTCTCCGGAGAGCCCGCGCTCCGCGAAGCGAGGTGCTTGGCGGGTGGGAGTGGCAAAGCGCTTGTTGCCTCTACCTCCCGAGCCACCCTTGGCCACCACGGCTCGCTGACCGGCAACGAGTAGATCCCAGTAACGTCCGGCAACATCGCCCTCGACGCCTTCGACCTGGGTTCCCGGCGGCACTCGCACAAAGAGCGTCTCTCCGTCGGCGCCGTGACGCAACGAGCCTCCTCCGCGGCCGCCACCGCCGGCTCGATAGTGCGGCTTGCGCCTGAAATTGCGTAGATCGCGCAGGGAGTCGTCGCATACGAGCACCACTTCCCCTCCGCGCCCCCCGTCGCCACCGTCGGGTCCGCCGCGCGGGACGTGTGCTTCGCGACGAAAGTCGGCGGAGCCGTCGCCGCCCGCACCTGCCTTCACTTCGATTCTGGCGCGGTCATCAAGCACTTGAGCATCGTGACAGCAGCGCGCGTTCAACGAGCGCAGGCCCACCCAGTTAGGGGACCACTGGCTTGGCGGCGCTCTCGCGTCCGAGCAAGCCCCTTGTCACCCGTTCAGGCGCGGCGAGCACGACAACCCCTAGGGCCGCTCGGCCCGCAGCGAGAAGCAATGCGCCCCGCCGCGAGCTCACAGGGCCAGGATCAGGCTTGCTCGTCAGCCGCGAGCACGCTCACCACGCGTCCGCGCCGGCCGGTGCTGAACTGGAGCGTCCCGGGAGCACGCACGTAGAGCGTGTCGTCTTTGCCGATCCCCACGCCCGGGCCCGGCTTGAAGCGAGTGCCACGCTGACGCACTATGATCTCGCCGCCCGTGACCGTCTGGCCCGCGAACGTCTTTACGCCAAGTCGCTGGGCGTTTGAGTCGCGACCGTTGCGGCTTGATCCGAGACCCTTCTTATGAGCCATCTGCTGCCTCCTTGGGCGTGGCGGTAGAGGCCTTGGCCGGTGCGGCCTTGACCGCCTCGGGCTTGGCGGCGTCCGGCTTGGCGGCGTCCGGCTTGGCGGTGCTCTTCGCGGCCGTTTCCTTCGCGGCAGCGCCCATCGAGATGTCTGTGACCTCGATTCGCGTTAGCTCCTGGCGGTGACCGGTGCGGCGCTTGTAGCCGCGCTTAGGCTTGAACTTGAACACGCGCAGCTTCTCTCCGCGCTCGTGCGCGACCACCTTCGCTGTTACCTTGACCTTCTTCAGGCCGGCCGCATCGAATACCGCATCGTCAGAGCGGAAGAGGATCGGCTCAAGCGCGACGCTCCCGCCCTGCTCGACGGCAAGGCGCTCTACGAGCAGGGTCTGACCCCGCTCGACGCGATACTGCTTTCCGCCTGTCTTTACGATCGCATACATAATGGTTTTTACTCCGTGGTCTGCGCCTTAGCAGCCGAACGGCGCCGTCCGCCTCTGCGGCCGCGGCGCCGAGGCTTGGATTGTAGGTCATCCTCGCCGGCCTCGTCCGTCTGGGCATCGGATGGGTGCTCGTCGGCCTCTTGTTTCTCATCAAGCACCGCCTCTTTGAGGCTGCCGTTCGGCGATGTCGGCGAGTCCTCTTGGGCCTCTACCAGCGGCTCGCTCTCCGATGGCTCGACACTCGACCCCTGTGCCTCAACGGTTGACCCCTCGAGAGTCGCCACCGGGTCCTTGGCGGCGACTTTCGAGGCGCGCCTGCGTGGGCGGCGCGCGGCGGGCCTTGCGGCCGGGCGCGGAGCCGGGCGAATCACCTCGCCGACCTCATCGAGCAGGAGCGCGGAGGCGGCGGTGCGCCCCACGTTCTCGATGCGCACCATTCGCTTCTCGCCCACGTTGCGCGCGGCGCCGGCGATCGAGATGATGTAGCCGTCGAGCTTGGCGACCGCGTCGTCCACGTCGTACATATGCGGCTCAACGATGTCCACAAGCACCTCGTCACCCTCCCGGAACGGCAGCGCGCGTTCTTCGACCTCTTCGCGCGTCCCTTGGAAGGTGATCGCGAAATGGTCGAGCACCAAGCCTTCGGAGCCCTCGAAGTGAAACGAGCGCTCTGTCTGCGCCTCGAGCGCATGCAGCACGCGCGAGCCCTGCCCGGTGAACTGGGCCGTGACGCGCGGGTTGATCTGCACGAGGAACGCCTCCGCGTCGGGGTGCTCCACCACGAGGTCGCGCAGCCTGCGCTCGAATTCGATCGCGATCGTCTCCTCGGAGCGGATCACGCCCTCCCCCTCGCAGGTGGGGCACGGCCGACTCATGATCTCGCGCACTCCCTCAGTGACGTTCTGGCGGGTCATCTCGACCAGTCCAAGCCGCGAGATCTCCGCCGTGAAGGTCTTCGTGCGGTCCTCGTCAAGCGTTTTGCGCAGCGTCTTCATCACGGCGTCGCGGTTGCGGGCACGCGCCATGTCGATGAAATCGATCACGATGATCCCGCCGATGTCGCGCAAGCGCAACTGGTTGACGACCTCCTCGGCGGCCTCCAGGTTGGTCTTGGTGATCGTGTCCTCAAGGCTCGCGCCCTTGCCGCGCCCGATAAAGCTGCCTGAGTTCACGTCGATCACGGTCAACGCCTCGGCGTAGTCGATCATCAGGTAGCCGCCGCTTGGAAGATCCACGCGGCGCGACATCACCCCGTCGATCGCCTCGGTGACTTTGTAGGCGTCGAGCAGTGGCTCCGGCTCCTCCCACAACTCGACGCGCTCGACCAGCTCGGGAGCGGTGCGCGCGAAGAACGAGACGAGCCGACGATGCTGTTGCTCATTGTCCACGATCGCGCGCTCGAAGTGCTCGGAGAAGATGTCGCGCACCACCCGTACCGAGAGGTCGGCCTCCTGGAAGACCATCTCCGGCGCCTGGATGTCCTCAACGCGCTTCATCAACACCTCGTGCAGCTTGTGCAGATAGAGCAGCTCGCGCTCGAAGTCCGCACGCTGCGCGCCGTGGGCGGCGGTGCGGATGATGACTCCCCCCTGGCCGATCTCGAGCTTGGCCGTTTGGCGGCGCAAACGCTCGCGCTCTTTGTCCTCCAGGCGTCGCGACACGCCGACGCCCTCGCCGGTGGGCGCGTACACCATGTAGCGCCCGGCGATGGTGACCTCCATCGACAGACGGGCCCCCTTCGTTTTCAGGGGGTCCTTGACGACCTGTACGACGATCTCCTGGCCGGGCTGCAACAGCTCGGCGATCTTGCGCCCCCCTCCGCGTCCGCGCTTGGGCGCCTCCACCCCTGGAAGCACGATCTCATCGACGTGCAAGAAGCCGTTCTTCTCGAGGCCGATATCGACGAACGCCGCCTCTAGGCCCGGCAGAACGTTGTCTACCTTGCCCTTGTAGATGTTGCCAACGATCGAGCGCCCTCCACGGCGCTCGATGTAGAGCTCAGCTATGCGATAGCCGGCTCCGGGACGGGCAGTCGAACGCTTGCGAGAGCGCCCGGCAGGACGTGAGGCGCCGGGGGTGCCGGCAGCCTCCAAAAGCGCCACGCGCGTCTCCGCGCGATCGACGCTGACAAGTACTTGCTTTCTCAATTTGATCCAGTCTTTCGAGATCTGTAATGGGTGGGGCGAGTCGGGTTTCGATTCCCGAGGCCCGTGGTATCGCCGAATCCCGTGCAGGCGAGCGCTGGACCGATTCGGTCACGGGCGCGGCCTTGGCTGGTTGGGAGGGGATTTCGGCGGACATCTTGCTTAGTAGCGGACAACGCGGCCCTTCAGCGCCTGCGAGGCGCGTCCCTGGACGTAGATCGATTGCAGCAGACCCACTGCCAGAAGCGTTGTTATCACCGACGATCCGCCATAGCTCATTAGAGGCAACGTGACGCCGGTGATAGGCATTATCCCTACAGCCATCCCAACATTCACGAACACCTGAAACATCAGCATAGCCAGGACCCCGGCGGCCACCAGCGAGCCGAATAGGTCCTTGGACATCGTGAGTATCCGAAGCGTGCGCCAAATCAGAAGCGCATAGAGCGAGAGAACGAGCGCGGCGCCGACGAAGCCGTACTGCTCGCCAACGGCGGCGAAGACGAAATCGGTGTCATCCTCCGGCACGTATTTGCCCTTGATCTGGGTGGAGTTCACGCCACGCCCGGTCTTCTGCCCAGCGCCGATGGCCACCTTCGACTCCTCCTGCTGATAGCCCTGCTTTTCCGGGTTGCTGGAAGGGTGCAGGAAGGCCGTCAAGCGTTCCACTTGGTAGGTTTTGAGCACGTGCACGCCTGCCGCCGGGGCAGCCACGAGTACGAACGCCGCCGAGACGGCGACCAGCGCGAGCAGGGCCGTGAGCTGGCGCCAGGAGGTTCCGGCGACGAACAGCACCATGAAGGCGATCGCCATGTACACCATGCCCGAGCCGAGGTCGGGCTGGGCGATCACGAACATCGCGGGTACCAGCCCCGCTAGCATCACGCGTGCGGTCGTATCGAGCTCGTTCAGGCGCCTCGAGCGATTGACCACGAACGCCGACAACGCGACGATCAAAAGCACCTTTCCGAGCTCGGATGCCTGGAAGGAGAAGAGCGGGAATTCGATCGCGCGCTGTGCGCCCAGCGTGGTCTCGTGGCCAAGCCCGAGCACGGAGAGGATGCTCAGCATCAACACGGCATAGATGCCGTACATGAGATGGCGTAGACGCGAGTAGTCAAAGCGCGCGAGCGCCACCATCAAGACCAGCCCGAGACCGAGATAGATCCCCTGGCGATCGACGTAGTAGCGCGGCTGGCCCGGCACGAATTCGCGCGTCGCCGCTCCGAGCGTGAGAATCGAGCAGATGCCGAGGCCGATCGTCGCGAGCGTTAGCAACGGATCGAGCGGCAGGCGTATCGAGCGAGCGGCGTGGACGGGGGCCTCATCGGGCACCTCGATCGGACTGGTGGCCGACGGCGTCATGGCGTGACAGGCAACGTCATAGCGTCTTTGAGGAGCCGGCGACGAACTTCTCCGGCTGGTTGAACCACTTCGCGGCGATCAGCCGCGCGATCGGCGCAGCCGTTTCGGCGCCGAAGCCACCCTGTTCGACGGTCACCGCGATCACAATGGGGTGCCCGCCCTGGGGGTCGGCGATGTAGCACATGTACCACGACTGGTCTTCCTTGCCAGTGTGCTGAGCTGTGCCGGTCTTGCCGTACACCGGGTGCTGTGCCTGATTCCAGCCTTGCCACACTTCATAGGAGGTACCGCCCGGCTCGCTTGCCGCGTCGTGGATGCCTTCCATGACAAGGCTCAAGTCAGAGTAGTTGAGGTCCACATGACCGGCCGGCTGGGATATGAGTTCCTGTACGAGGCCGCCTTTGGAGTCGTCGATCTCAACGCCCAGGTGCGGCCTCACGACGGTCCCGCGGCCTTCGTGCATGTATGCGTTGGCTAGGGTGGAGTAGGCCACCGCCATCTGCAGTGGGTCGGTCAACAGATCGCCCTGGCCGACCGCAAGCTGCATGTCGTCACCGACGCTCCACGGTCGCACTTCGGCAACGTAGCCACACGAGGGGACGTGCTTCTTGCGCTCGCATTCTTCCTCTTCGCGATCGCGCTTTGCCCGCCACTGACGATCCGGCACGACGCCGGGGAACTCTTTGGGCAGGTCGATCCCGGTTTCCTGTCCGACCCCCAGGCGGTGTGCCATGTTCTGAATGATGTTGCCGTGGCTGTTGGCGCGCTCACCAGTTTCGAAGAAGTAGGTGTCCGAGGAGACCTTCAGCGCTTCGACCAAGTCGCGGGGACCGTAGTCGGTGTGGCCGGAATTGCAGAACGGCTCTTTGCCCGCTTCGATGCACGATCCCGCCCCCAGAGCTTCGCTCGGCGTGATCACGCCCGCTTCGAGCGCCGCCATCGCGGTGATCGGCTTGAAGGTCGAGCCGGTCGGGTAAGCGCCTTCGGTGGCGCGATCGAACAACGGCCCGCCACCCGCTTCGTTGCCACCGATCAGGGCTTCGAATTGAGACGGCGTCAGCGGTTTGGCGAACACATTGGGATTGAAGCTCGGGTAGGAGCCGGTCGCCAAGATCTGCCCGTTGCGGGGATCCATCGCCATATATGCGCCACCGTTTGCCGGCTTGCCACCCGCCCTGGCAATCGCAATGCCTTCGCGCAGCGCCTTTTCGCCCTCCTGCTCGAGGCCGAGATCGAGCGACAGTCGCAGGCTGTGCCCGGCGACCGGCGGGACGACTCCCAGCCTGGTTGGCTCGGCTTCGCCGAAAGCGTTGACCTGGACCTTGCGCTCGCCGGGCTTGCCGCGCAGGTAGCGATCATAGAAGTACTCGAGACCTTCCTGCCCCACGACGGTGCTCTGCTGGACGCCCCGAAACGCCGGCAGCTTCAGCTGTTCCTTGCCGACATCACCGACGTAGCCGAGGACCTGTGCCGCCATTTCACCATACGGGTAGTGCCTGATGGCAACCGGTTCCTGGCGCACGCCTGGGAAGTCGTTGCGCCGCTCGGAGAGCACCGTCAACGCCCCCGGGCCCGCATCGGTCTTAATCGTCACAGGGGCATAGGGAAGCGCCACGATCCCAGCGATCACGCGTTCGTCGATGGATCTCGGGCTCAAGTCGATCACCGGAGCCAGTCGATCGTAGAGGTGGTGCAGCGCCACAGCCGAGCGCGGCAGCGGCGGAATCGGCACGTGGCGCAAGCGCGCCTGTCGCTCGAGCGCCCTGAGCTCCGCCCGCTGGCTCGCGGTGGTGTGTCGTTTTGAGTCGCGCAGATCCTCCTCGAAGGCTTTCAAGCGTTCCTTCGCGAGCGCATATTCGTGGTCGGCCAGGGCAACCGCTTCCTGGTAGACGGCGGCCTCTTCCTTGACAGACGCCGGCAATGCGCTCGGAAGGATCTGCACGGCATTGGTGACGCTGCTGGTCACGATCGGTGTGCCCGAGCGATCGAGGATCTCCCCGCGCGGGGCCGCCACCGGCAGGTTGCGCTGATCGTTGGCCTGTGCCTGCTGGACATACTGTTCGCCGGTCAGCACCTGCAAGTACCACAGGCGGAAGAAGATGATCCCGAACATGACGAGCGCGATGCTGCCAAGGATCGCCACGCGCAGCGCAAGCTGAGGCGAGACTGGGGTGCGCGGCTCGTTTGGCTTCAAGCGCTCGATGCTGCTCACCGAGTGCCCCCCCTGCTCTGCGAGAGCGGACTCAGACCGCCGGTCGTATACGCGCGCCTGCGGCGGCGGCGCGGGTCGTCGGGTAGTGCCCCCACCAGACAGCGGCGAACCAGCGCCCACATGGGCAGTGCGACGACCGTGTCCACGAGCACGCCGACCACGATCTCGCGCAACAGCTCCAGACTCACGGGCGCATCCACGCCCAGCAGGAACTCGATGATCGAATAGCCGACCATCGCGGCTGCCGCGGCCGCGGCTCCGACGATTAGCGGCGTGAGAGCAGCCTGTGGATCGCGCAGCTCACGCAGACGACCGGCCCAGTAGCCGATAATCGTGAAGGTGAGCGATGTCACGCCGAGCATCTGTATCAACGCCAGGTCGATCAGCAGACCGACGCAAAAGCCGGTGATGGCGCCAATGGTGGAGCCGCAGAGCAAGCCGGCGAAGGCGACCAGCAAGGGCGAGAGGTCGATGCTGACACCGAATACCGGCACCTCGGAGACGACGCTGATCTGCACGAATACGATCACGATCGAGAGCACCGCGACGCGCCACAGGAGCGACCCCGGCAGCCAGGCCGTGTTGGCCTCGGTGCGACCGCGGCGAGAGCCACCCGATTGAGTCAGCCGCCCGCCCGTCATTCACCGCCCCCGGCGGAGGCGACCTGGCTGCCCTGTGCTTCTTCTTCGGGGCTGAGCTGGCGCGCAGGCGTGAGTGTTGCCGCCAGATCGTTCAGCGATGCGGCACGCGATCCGGCGGTGTAAGTCAGCACCTGCACGTCTTCGAGGCTGTGCAGGTCGGCAAGCGGACTGACCTCGACCGACTTGAAGCCGCTCTGTTCGTTGACAGAGGTGACCTGACCGATCGGGATGCCTTTCGGATAAAGCGACTCGCCGCGGCTGGAGATCGTGCCCGCCGTGACGACATAGTCGCCGGGCACGACAGCGGTCGAGGAGGGCTGATAGATCTGCATCAGCAGACGGCCGGGTTCGCCGACCTCCGGCTGCACCACGCCGACAGCGCCGGTGGCGCTGACCTTCGCCGTCACTTCCACCGCACTATCGGTGATCAGGCTCACGAGCGCCCCGTCGGAGGCGACCTGAGTCACCTTGCCGATCAGCGCTTCGCCCGCGATCACGGGGTCGTTGACGCGCACTCCCGAGGAGGACCCGTGATCGATCTCAATCGTCGAGTACCAGATGTTCGGAGACTGAAAGATGACGGTGGCGGTAACCGGATGGTAGTCGGCGATGCTGAGCTCGTGGTCGAGGTTGTAGAGCTTGACCAGTTCCCGCCGTGAGTGTTCGTTTTCCTGATTGACGGTGTACTGCGAGCGCAGCTTGTCCAGCTGCTTGCGCAGTTCAACGTTCTGACTCTTGGCTTTCAGCGTGCTGTCGAACCAGCCAAACAGGTTGCGCACCGGCTTCAGCGCCTTGTTGGCGCCATCTTGGATCGGCGAGACCACGGTCAGGAAACCGCGTTGGACCGAGTGCAAGCCACCGCTGCTCGGGGCCTCCCCGAAATAGGCGGTCAGCAGTATCAGGGAGAGCACGACGAGCAGTGCGAGCACCGCACGCCTGCGTCGAACCGTCTTCTCATACACGAATAGCGACCTTCCGAAGCGTTCATCGGACAGAGTACCCGCGCGTTATGCGGGCAGCGCCAGCCAGCTCATCGACGGCGACGGCTGCGCGAGTTGCGATTGGAGCGGTGGATCGCCTCGAACTCCTCAAGCGAGCGGCCCGAGCCGACAGCCACGCACGTCAGGGGCGACTCAGCGAGATGCGCCGGCATCTGTGTCTCCTCGCGCAAGCGCTGGTCGAGGCCTTGAAGCAGCGCGCCGCCCCCGGCGAGCATGATGCCGCGATCCATGATGTCCGATGCGAGCTCGGGCGGGGTACGGTCGAGCGTCTCCTTGACGGCCTCGATGATCTGCGAAAGCGGCTCCTCGAGCGCCTGGCGGATCTCCTCGCTGGTGAGCACGACGGTCTTGGGCAGGCCCGCCACCATGTCGCGTCCGCGAATCTCCGCTTGCAGCTCCTCCTCCATCGCACAGGCCGAGCCGATCTCGAGCTTGAGCTCCTCGGCGGTCTGCTGGCCGATCAAGAGCTTGTACTCCTTCTTGGCATAGTTGATGATCGCCTCGTCCATCTCGTCTCCCCCAACACGGATCGACTCCGACACGACGATCCCGCCGAGAGAGATCACCGCCACCTCGGAAGTGCCCCCGCCGATGTCCACCACCATCGACCCGGTCGGCTCGCCGACCGGCAGCCCGGCGCCGATGGCGGCCGCCATCGGCTCCTCGATCAAGTAGGCGGTGCGGGCGCCGGCGGAGAGACAGGCCTCCTCCACCGCACGCTTCTCAACACCGGTGACACCGGAGGGCACGCACACGACCACACGGGGGTGCGCCCAGCGGTTCTGGTGGACCTTCTGGATGAAATGGCGCAGCATCTCCTCGGTGACGTCGAAGTCCGCGATGACACCGTCCTTGAGAGGACGGATCGCCTGGATCGTGCCGGGCGTGCGACCGAGCATCCGCTTGGCCTCGATCCCGACCGCGTGCACCTCGCCGGTGCGCGAATCGATCGCCACCACGCTGGGCTCGGACAGCACGATCCCGCGCCCGCGCACATATACGAGCGTGTTGGCAGTTCCAAGGTCGACCGCCATGTCGCGGCCACCGAACCCTGTGAGGTAGGTGAGGATGCTCATCTTCGAAGTAGGGAGCACGCTCGGATTCGGCTTCGCCTGGCCGGTCGGCTGGCACCCGGGCGCTCCGGGGCGTACCCGGCGGGGAGTCTAGCGGACCACATCGCTCATCTCGCAACCTTGACAGCGTATTTGCAGCGGGAAAGCGCTTCGAGGCCTTCTTTACGCAGGCGTTTGGAGAAGTTCAGGGCACATATCAAGGAGCGTCGCCACGGGCAAGCCGACAACGTTCTCGTAGTCGCCGCGAATCTCGCGCACCAGCACCGCTCCGATTCCTTGAATTGCGTAGCCACCGGCCCGCCCACGCCACTCACCGCTGGCCACATACCAATCGATCAGCTGTTTGCTGCACTGGCGAAAGGCCACCTCCGTTCGGGCGAGGGCTACCTGCTCGCGATCTCCCCGCAGCAGCGCCACGCCGCTGAGCACTGTATGCGTCTCTCCGCTCAGCGCCGTGAGCGTCTCACGCGCCGCATACTCGTCCGGTGGCTTGCCGTAGATGCACGCGTCGAGCGCCACGAGCGTGTCAACCCCCAGCACAGTCTCCTGCGCGTCTGTCATTCGAGCTGCGCGCGCCTTGAGCAATGCGTTCTCGACCGCCACCCGCGCCGGCTCTCCCCGTTCGATCTCGGCGATGTGCGTCGGACGAATGCTGAAGGACACCCCGAGACGCTCGAGGATGGCCCTT
This sequence comes from Solirubrobacteraceae bacterium, assembly GCA_036510495.1. Lineage (GTDB taxonomy): Bacteria > Actinomycetota > Thermoleophilia > Solirubrobacterales > Solirubrobacteraceae > Palsa-744. The sequence goes on along the minus strand of DATCDV010000008.1, from coordinate 241,488 downwards.
CGTTGGGGCGAGGCGGAGGCAAGCACGAGCGAAGGGGACTGCCTCATGACCCGATCCCCAGCAAGACCTCTTGGCGCGGCGTGGACGTCGCGCTAATTCTCACAGCCGCCTCCAGCCGCGGGCCCGCTGCTCTGCTCAGCCGGCGAGGTCGGGGAAGAAGAGAGCCACCTCGCGGGAAGCGGACTCAGCCGAATCTGAGCCGTGAACCATGTTCTGGCCCATCTCTACGGCGAAGTCGCCACGAATCGAGCCCGGCGCGGCATCTAGCGGGTTGGTGGCGCCGATCGTCTGGCGGGCAGCCTTGACGGCGTCGACTCCCTCAAGCACCATAGCCACGATCGGCCCAGAGGTGATGAACTGCACCAGCTCACCGAAGAAGGGCTTCTCGGCGTGCTCGGCGTAATGATGTTCTGCCAGCTCACGCGTAACGGTCATGTGTCTAAGCGCGACGATGCGCAGGCTCTTGCGCTCGAAGCGAGCGATTATCTCGCCCGTGAGCGAGCGAGCGAAGGCGTCCGGCTTTACAAGGATCAACGTGCGGTCCATGGGGTCCTTTGGTTTGAGAGGAGTATCTTGCGGCCTGGGCCGACTTGGATTCGAAAGACGGTTGGGAAACTCAGGAAGTCGGGCGCGGGCGACGCGCGCTGCGCGAGCGTCCGCTCGGCTTGGGAGAAGCATCCGGCTCCCGTTCCTCGCGACCCGCCTCTGGATCTGCCGCGACCGAGCTCGACTCCGACGCGAACGAGGCTGTCTCGCCGACGATCGTTGCCGGCTCGGGTGCCCTGACAGCAGCCCGCTTGGCGGCGCGCGCACGCGCGGGCGATACAGGCTCCACATCGAGCGGACCCGGCTCCAGCTCACCGTCGACGGGGGCGCGGGCACGACCCAGCGACTCGGAGGGGCTTGCGCGCTCTGAGCGCGCCCCACGTCGCGCGGGCTTGGCGGCGGGAACATCGGTCTCGCAGTACGGGCAAATCGTCCACGCGCGATCGAGTGGCCGCGAGCAGCTAACGCAACGCTCCTTGAGCTTACGCAAGCAGCTCGGGCAGCGAACGAAATCTCGCTCGATGCGATAGTCGCAATGAGGGCACAGGCTGTAATCGAGATCATGCAGTCGCGCTTCCGCCGCTTGCAGCTCCAGTTCACGCTCGCGCACATCATCCAAATACTCGGGCGGACGCAGGATCATGTAGACGATCGTCCCGACAAAGGGGAAAAGCGACGCGGCGGTAGCGCAGCCGATCAACATAGGGTCGGCAATCCTGCGGCGAGCATCGGCGAAGGTCCAGTAGAGCAGCGAGACGTAAAGGACCACGAGGAACAGGATCAGCAGGTCGATCACAAGACTCAAGCCGCTGCTTTCGATTCCGAAGTAAGCGATTGGGGGCATCGGAAGCTCTTACACCGCCTCACAGGCATCGTTGCGCACAAGCGCGCACGACAGTGTGCGAATTGACACTAGAACGGACATCGGGCGGACGAGTTTAGAGCCTAGGCCGGCAGGAGCATGCGGGTATCACAGGAATAGCCGGCCGAAGCCATAGCCGGCGGCAAAGAACACCAGGATCACGAGCGCCACGATCAGGGCGACCGCGCCGATCATGGCGAGCACCGAGGGGCCGTCGTCGTTCAAGCCGATCCCCCGCCCTGAGCGCTGTGTGACCGCTCGACGTGCCCGTCCGTCGGTGTCAGCCGAGCGTTCAAGCCAAGCTCGCGCGCGCGAGCGAACAGATCTCCGACTAGATACACGGACCCGGTCGCCAACACCGCTGCGCCCCCCTCTTGCGTGCGCGCCCAACTCTGCGCCGCCGCCAGCGCCTTGGCCGGCTGAGACTCGCATGAGGCCGACTCGAAGCCGAGCTGGCGCGCCAACGACGCGAGCGTGGCTGGCGATAGTGCCCGTTGGCTCGGAGGGGCCGTGAACCACGCCCGCTCACACAATGGCAGCAGGGCAGCGAGCATGGAGGCGGCATCCTTGTCCTCTAGCACCCCAAGTACGAGCGCAAGCGATCGGCCACCCAGCAGCTCCGGCAGGGACTCCACAAGCGCGGCAACCGCCGCGGGATTGTGCGCGCCGTCCACCACCGTGAGCGGGTCGCGCGCGACCACCTGCATGCGGCCCGGCACCGCGATTGAGACGGCCGCGGCGCGCACCGCATCATCGCTGAGGCGAAGCCCGGCGCGCTCGAGATAGGACTTCGCCGCCAGACGCGCGAGCGCGAAGTTGGCACGTTGGAAGGAGCCGCGCACGCCCACCTCCAGATCGGCGGGCGCCTCCTCGGCGATCAGCAGCTCGGCGCGGCGCTCGGCGGCGAGCGTGCGGGCGATGTCGAGCACCTCGGGTTGCAGGTGGGTACCCAGGGCGAGGACCGAGTCCTCACCGAGAACCGCCAGCTTCTCGGTGGCGATGTCCGTGAGAGTCGGCCCGAGCCAGCGTGTGTGCTCAAGGCCGACGTTGGTGAGCACCGCAACCCTCGAGTCGATCACGTTCGTAGCGTCATAACGACCTCCGAGGCCCGCCTCGATGACGACCACCTGAGCACCGCGTCGTGCTAGCTCCCAGAAGGCGGCGGCTGTGAGCAGCTCGAACTGAGTCACATGGTCGTCCTCGGCAAGCGTGCGATTGACTCGCTCGGCCGCCCAGGCCGCTCGGGCGATGGCAGCCGCGAAGGCGTGCGTCTCTACATCGTGCTCGGCGATCTGAACGCGCTCGGAGTAGGACACCAGATGTGGAGATAGGTAGCAGCCCGTCCGCAGGCCATGCCGCTCCAGGATGGCCGCGATCATGCGGGTGGTCGAGGTCTTGCCGTTCGTCCCCACGACGTGGATCGAGTCGAAGCTGCGCTCCGGCGATCCGAGCACGGTCATCATGCGATGCATCCGGTCAAGACCGAAGCGCATCCCAAAGAGCTCCAGCGAGCGCAGGTGACGCTCAGCGTGCTCGGGGCTCCACTGCTGACTCACAGAACCTCCAGCTCGGCTCGCAGGCGCCCCAGACGCTCGCGCTCGCCATCAACCACGGCCGCCGGTGCCCTCTCCACGAATCCGGGCCGCTCGAGCTTGCCCTGCACGCGATCGATCTCAGCGAGCAGCTTCTGCCTGGTGCCTGCTCGTCGCCGCTCCGCCGCGCCGAGATCGAGCCCCTCACCCGAAAGGACCTCGACGGTTCCTCCAGGTATTGGGATCGAGGCAACCGGGATGGGCTCGTCCAGGGACTGTCCCGCGCGTGCGCGGGGGGGGTCGTCGAGTGGGTCAGCGGCACGCGCGTTGGCAAGCTGCGACTCGCCGCCTGACGCCTCTCCGGAAAGCTCCAAGCGCGCCAGACGCGCGAGCAGCGGTGCGGTCGCCTCATATCCTTCGGCACACAGGCGCGCTGGCACCACAAGGCCCGCGCGCGCGCCAACCGAATCTCGCCAACCACGGGCGAGCGTGACCGCCTCGATCGTTCGCTCGAGCACCGCCTCCGCCTGCGGATCGATCAACTCCTCGCGGGGACGCGGATAGCGAGCACCAGCGAGCAGTGCGCCCGTCCCGTCGAGATATCGCCAAAGCTCCTCCGTGACAAACGGGATCAGGGGGTGTGCCATCGCGACCGTCTCGCGCAACACGTAGAGCAGCGTCGCCGCGAGCTCTGTCCTGCCGTCGTCATCCGCGTCAGAGAAGTCTGGAAGGCGGTGCTTGACGAGCTCCAAGTACCAGTCGCACAGCTCGCCATAGACAAAGTCATAGAGCCCGAGCGCAGCGTGAGAGAAGTCGTAGCTCTCGATGCGGGTCGCGGTGTCAGCCTCTACTCGCGTGAGGCGTGAGAGGATCCAGCGGTCCTCCACGGCGCGGGGCGCGGGCTCGGGCCGGGTCGCCTGTGCTCGCTCGGGGCCAAGACTCGTGTGGATGCGCGTGAGTGCGAAGCGGGCCGCGTTGAACAGCTTGTTGGCAAGCGCCTGCCCCTGCTGGATCTTCTCCGCGGAGTAGCGCACGTCCTGCGTAGAGGACATCGCCAGCAAACCGAAGCGCACCGCGTCGGCCCCATGGCGGTCGATCTCCTGCAGCGGATCGATGCCGGTACCCAGCGACTTGGACATGCGCCGGCCGTCGGGCGCCTGGATGACGGAGTGGATGTACACGTCAGAGAACGGCACCTCACCCGTTAGCTCGAGGCCCATCATGATCATGCGCGCGACCCACAGGAACAGGATGTCCCTCGCTGTTGAGAGCACGTTCGTCGGGTAGAACGCTTTCAGCTCGGGGGTGTCCTCCGGCCAGGCAAGCGTCGCGAATGGCCACAAGGCAGAGGAGAACCACGTGTCGAGCACATCTTCCTCCTGGCGAACGTGACCCCCACACTCCTCGCAACACTCGGGCGCGGTGATTGCCACATTGACGTGAGCGCAGGTCTCGCAGTAGTAGACGGGCAGGCGGTGGCCCCACCAGAGCTGACGCGAGATGCACCAGGGGCGAATATTCTCCATCCAGTCTAGATACACGCGTCTGTGGTTCTCAGGGACGATTCGCACACGCTCATCGCGCACGGCAGCCGCGGCGGGCCCGGCGAGCTCCTCCATGCTCATGAACCACTGCAGCGAAATCAACGGCTCGATGCGCTGACCGGAGCGGTGCGAGTAGGGCACCTCGTGCTCGTAGTCCTCGCGCGCGACGATCCGACCTTCGCGCTCGAGCTCTGCGACCACAGCCTCGCGCGCCTCCATCACCGTGAGGCCCGCGAAGCGCTCGCCAGCCTCGGCGGTCATGCGCCCGTCCTCGCCGATCACCGAAACCTGGTCGAGCTCATGGCGCTGGCCTATCTCGAAATCGTTGGGATCATGCGCCGGCGTCACCTTCAACTGGCCAGTGCCGAAATCCATCTTCACGTAGTCGTCGGCGACGATCAGCAGATGACGGCCAACGAGCGGCAGGATCGCCTTGCGCCCGATCAGTGCCTGGTATCGCTCATCATCGGGGTGCACCGCCACGGCGGTGTCACCGAGCATCGTCTCCGGGCGGACCGTGGCGATCGTGACGCTGCCACCGCCCTCCAGGTCGTAGCGAATCGAGTAGAGCGTGTCAGTCTCACGGCGCTCCTCGACCTCGAGGTCTGAGATCGCGGAGCGACTACCTGGATCCCAGTTGACGATGTAGCGATCGCGGTAGATCCAGCCCTTCTCGTAGAGGCTCACGAAAACCTGGACCACCGCGCGCGCGTAGCCCTCATCGAGCGTGAAGCGCTCCTCGGAGTAGTCACACGAAGCTCCCAGCCGCTTGAACTGCTCGACGATCGTGCCGCCGTAGTGGGCACGCCACTCCCAAACACGCTTGACAAACGCCTCACGACCGAGCTCGTGGCGACTTGTGCCTTCTGCGAGTAGCGCCTTCTCGACCTGCGCCTGCGTGGCGATTCCGGCGTGATCGGTGCCGAAGATCCACTTCGTGCGCAGTCCTCGCATGCGGTTGTAGCGAATCAGGGTGTCCTGCACCGAGCCGTTGAGCGCATGGCCCATATGCAGCGAGCCGGTCACGTTCGGGGGCGGGATCGCGATCGAGTAGCTCTCGCGAGCGTCACCGGCAGGGTCGGGGTGAAAGAGCCCACTCGAGAGCCAGCGCTCGAGCATCCGCGGCTCGACCTCCGCGGGCTCGAAGCGGGTGCGATCTTCAAGCTCTTTGATGCGCTCACTCATAGGGGCGTGAGTGTACGGCGCGAGGGCGACTCTCTGCGGGGAACGCTTCTATGTGCGCTCATATATGCCGTTCCGGGTCGCACATGTGCGGAGCGCTCGCCCATGAAGGAGAGAGAGGATTTACGCGTCTGGGTGCTTGCCGCTACTGGGCCAGGCCACCGAACATGGCGAACGGACCGGCAGGGCCGTGGACCGCGACCCACATCGGCCACGCCGCACCCTCGACCTCGAGGCTGGACCCCTGCGGCGCCTCCGAGCGCAGCCGCTCGGCAAGCACGCGCGCATCGTCCTCATCCTTTGTGCCGAGCGTGAGATGGCGCCAGTGGCGCTGCACGGGAATTCCCTCGGCAGCGAGCCGCTCGGCGAAGGCACGGGCATCGTGATGGGTGGGCAGCGTGACGCGCACTTCCCACTCCGGGTAGCCGGCCTGCTCGGACTCATCGGTCTCGAGCCTCTCCAAGCGCTCGTGCTCTGCGGCGTGCTCGGCAGGAGTGCTGGGCAGTGAGAGCGAGGCGTTCTCCCAGCGGTCCTCCTCCGCGTGCCAGCGCCAAGAGCTCAGCTGCGCCTTGATGTGTTTCTCGGCGAGGATCGCCTCCACCGTCGTGCGCGCTTGCGCGGCCTCGTCGCTCGAGTCCGCATATAGGAAGACGTGGCCGTCCTCATGACTGACGACGACATGCTCAGGACTCAGCCCACCCGGTCCGTCATTGCGCTCCCGCTGCTCCAGGGCGCGCACCAGCTCGTGCGCCTGCTCGCGCGAGAGCTCTACGCGAATTCGAAAATCGTCGTGCATCGAAGCGCTACGCCGACTCCTCACGCAAGGAGCGCTCGGCGGGCTCCTCAGGCGCGGCTTCGGTGACGAGCGTAGGCGTGGTGCCTTTCTCCACGGTGTCCCTGGTCACGACGCACTTCTTGACGTCGCGCCGGGAGGGCAGCTCGAATTGAACCTCGAGCAGGATCTCCTCGATGATCGAGCGCAACCCGCGGGCGCCCGTTTCGCGCTCGAGGCCCTTCTCGGCGACCGCCAGCAGCGAGTCCTCCGCGAACACGAGCTCGATCCCGTCAAAGGAGAAGAAACGCTGGAACTGCTTGACGAGCGCGTTGCGCGGCTCGGTGAGGATCGAGACAAGGTCCTCGCAGGTGAGCTGGTGGACCGCTGACATGACCGGCAGACGGCCGATGAACTCGGGGATCAGCCCGTACTCGATCAAATCCTCGGGCAGGCAGTGCTCAAATATTTCGCCGGTGTCGCGTTCCAACTTGCTTTCGATCGCCGAGGCAAAGCCGATGCCGTTGTGACCTATGCGTCGCTCGATCACCTTGTCGAGATGCGCGAACGCCCCACCGCAGATGAACAGGATGTTGGTGGTGTCGATCGTGAGGAACTCCTGGTGGGGGTGCTTACGCCCCCCCTGTGGCGGCACGGACGCCTGGGTGCCCTCCAGGATCTTCAGGAGCGCTTGCTGCACGCCCTCGCCCGAGACGTCGCGCGTGATCGACGGGTTGTCTGCCTTGCGCGCGATCTTGTCGACCTCATCGATGTAAATGATCCCGGTCTCGGCCTTCTTGACGTCATAGTCGGCCGCCTGGATCAGCTTGAGCAGGATGTTCTCGACGTCCTCGCCGACGTAGCCCGCCTCGGTCAGCGCGGTAGCGTCGGCGATCGCGAACGGCACGTTGAGGATCCGTGCAAGCGTCTGCGCAAGCAGCGTCTTGCCGCAGCCGGTGGGCCCGAGCAGCAGGATGTTCGACTTCTGCAGCTCGATATCCGAATCCTCGGACTGCATCATCTGGACGCGCTTGTAGTGGTTGTAGACGGCTACAGAGAGCGTGCGCTTGGAGGCGTCCTGGCCGACGACGTACTCATCGAGAACGTCGTAGATGGCACGCGGCTTGGGCAGATTCTCAAGATCGAACGCGGGGGGCGCCGCCAGCTCCTCATCGATGATCTCGTTGCAGAGATCGATGCACTCGTCGCAGATGTATACGCCCGGGCCGGCGATCAGCTTCTTGACCTGCCGCTGGGACTTGCCGCAGAAGCTGCACAGGAGCTGCTCGTTGGAATCGGTTGGTCTCGCCATGTTTAGTCTCGTATCTCGGATGGAAAATTACGTCGGATAAGCCTCTAGGAGGCCCGTTGAACAAGCGAGGCAAAATTGATGAGGCCCACCCGCCCAGCGTGGCGTACTCGGTACGCTGGGCGATCTTCGATCGGTCCGAGGACGCAGCCTCGCGCCGCTCAACGGGCCTCCTAGTGCTCTGAGATCACACGATCGATAATGCCGTACTCCTTGGCTTCCTCGGAGCTCATGAAGTAGTCGCGCTCCGTGTCCTTGCTGACCTTCTCGAGCTTCTGGCCGGTGTGCTTGGCGATGATCTCATCGAGGCGTTTGCGCACGTCGATGATCTCCCTCGCGTGAATCTCGATATCGGTCGCCTGCCCTTGAAAGCTGGATGAGACCTGATGGATCAGGATCTTCGCGTTGGGTAGCGCCATGCGCTTGCCCGCGGCGCCGCCGGCGAGCAGCAGTGCCCCCATCGACATCGCGATGCCGACGCAGATCGTCTGCACGTCGGGCTTGATGAACTGCATCGTGTCGTAGATCGCGAGGCCCGCGTACACCGAGCCGCCCGGGGAGTTGATGTAGATCGAGACGTCCTTGGTGGGATCCTCGGACTCCAGGTGCAGTAGCTGGGCAACGATCAGGTTGGCGATCTGATCGTCAACCGGGGTTCCCAGAAAGATGATCCGCTCGTTGAGCAGACGACTGTAGATGTCGAACGCACGCTCGCCTCGCGAGGTTTGCTCAACCACCATTGGTACAAGTGGGCTCATGGTCCTCGCTTCAGTTTCGCTTCGCTTGCCGGATTCCTTCTGAGGACATCCCGGAAGGGGTGTCCTCCAAGGCTAGCGGTCCGGCGTCCACAGTCTCGCCGCAGCGGACTCGGCGCCGTCCTCGCCCTGCTTCTCCTCGGACTCTGGGGTCCAAAGCTTCTCTCGCGCCTGGGCCTGCTCGATCGGTATCGGCTTGGCCTCGGATGCGATCAGCTCGACCGCTTGACGGGCGGCGAGATCCTCGCGGATGTCCTCTATTCGCCCTGACTCGCGCAGCTCCTCAAGCAGCTTTTGGGGCTCCATCGCCTCACGCTCGGCCGTTGGCGTGAGCACCTCGAGCAGGTCTTCCTCGCTCGGGACGATCTGCTCGGCCGCCACCACAGCGGCGATGACCGCTTCGCGGCGCAACGACTGCGCCGCCTCGGGAGCGAGCTCGGCGATGAGATCGCCCTCCTCGCGCCCGGTGATCTTCAGATAGGCCTCACGCGATATGCCGCGGTGAGAGAGCGAGTGCAGCATGCGATCCCACATCTCACGGGCCTTGGCCTGAATCAGCGCCTCGGGCGTATCGACGTGGGAGCCCGCGGCGGCGGCGTCCAGCGCAGCCTCGCGGAACTCGGCGTCCACGCGCTTGCCATCGGCCTCGCCGAGACGCGTGCGGATGTCCTCGGTGAGCTCCACCACCGAGTCGAAGCCCATATCCACGGCAAAGTCCTCGTCCACCTCGGGAAGCTGCTTGTGCTTGACCTCCTTGACGGTCACCTCGAAAGTGGCGTCCGCGCCAGCGAGCTCCTGGCTTGGGTAGTCGGCCGGAAAGGACAGCTCGATCGAGCGAGTCTCCACCGCCTTCGCACCCTCCAGCCCCTCCTCGAAGCCCGGGATCAGGTTGCCCGAGCCGAGCTCGACCAGCTGGTCACGTCCCTCCCCGCCCTTGAACGGCTCGCCCGCTATCAAACCGAGGTAATCGACTACGACGAAATCACCGGAGGTAGCGGCCCGCTCGACTGTCTCCAAGCGCGCCAGACGCTCACGCAGCCCGTCGATCTCCTGCTGGATCGCATCGTCCTCGATGAGGATCTCGCGACGACCGACCTCAAGGCCCTTGTAGTCGCCAAGCTGGGCTGTCGGCAGCACGCCTATCTCAATCGAGAACTCGAGCGCCGCTCCCTGCTTGGGCAGATCGGCTAGGTCGAGCTGAGGGTCGCCGACTGGGACGATGCCGGCCGTCTCGATCGCGTCTGAGTACCAGTTGCCGAGCGTGTCGCGTACCGCCTCCTCGAGCACCACCTCACGGCCCACGCGCTGGATCACGAGCGGGGCGGGAACCTTGCCGCGACGAAAGCCGGGCAGGCGCATCTCGCGCCCCAGCTGGCGAGCCTTGTGCTCGACGCGAGCCTCGATCTCGCTCGGGGGAACCTGTACCTGTACGCGTACGCGTGACTCAGGCAGCTCGGTGACGGTGGTCTTCAGGGCGACGGGCATGGCCGCCACGATACCGTGCGAGCCGATGCTCGTTCGCGCTCGCCGTATACGCCGTCTCGAGGGGTGGCTATGGACAGGGCCGATCAGTCACCTGCTCGGCGGCTCGCTGGACTTTGCCGAAGCGCTCGTGCGCTACGTGCACGCTCGTCGCACGCTCCGCTGAGCCGAGCATGGCCACGATGCCCGCCGTCATATGCGCGCGCGAGACAAAGGTCTGGCCACACCTCCGGTGCGCGAGGTCTGGCCACACCTCCGGTGCGCGGCCCCCGTGTGCACGCTGGGCCGCGCGATCCTCAGACCACGCGGCCGACTTCGTGCGAATCGCTAGGCGGCAGCCACCGCGTGGCCGTCGAACGCAAGCGTCGTGCCGCGCGGGACGACGAGCACCGGGCTGGTGACGTTCTCGATCAGGTTTTCGCTGGCGGCGCTTAGCGAGACGCGACCCTGCTCGGCCTCCGGACGCGAGCCGACCACGAGTAGGCCAGCCTGGTCCGCACCGACGAGCTCCACTCCGAGCGCCCTTGCGAGCGCCTCGGCGGTCGCAAGGGCGCTGCCGTCACCGGCCACCGCGATACCGCGGCCCGGCTGCGAGCCCGCGCTCTTGGCGTATCCGGCAGGCGCGATCGCGATCGCGGCGGTCCCGCCGTTGAGCAGGCGCTGCGCCGAATTGCCAATCGCGATGCGTCCCTTCGCGGTGTGGGAGTCCGAGCAGAACACGATCACGTCGGCCCCGGTCTGGGCAGCGAGCTTGCTCAGACCGTCTGGGGTGGAGCGGTCGGTGATGACATGGCGCTGGGCGTCGGCGTCGCCGAGCAGCTCCGCGCCTCGCCCGAGCAGTGTCTCGGCCTCGTGCTGGGCGAGGATCTCGCGGCTGGCCTCATCCTCGGGGGCGTGGCGTACATATGCGAGTGACACCTCGGCGCCGGCGCTTGCAAAGAGCCGCCCGAGCGCAACCGCGTCGTCCTCGTTGTTGGTGCCGTCGTAGGAGATGATGATGTTAGCGGACATGTTGACTCTTTCTCTTGTGCCGTTCGCCTGGCTCTGTTTGCGGGCCTGGCGCCTGTTGCCGTCTCGTGGCGATCGTCCTGTGGCACGATCCAAGTTGGGCTTCGACTACAGGATGCCCACTACCTGCCATCAGCACCAGTGAACTTCATAATCTGAGCTATAAGGACAGCTAATGCTCAATGTGAGTCGCCTGAGAGTGCTCGCCGAGGTCGCCAGACGGGGCTCGTTCTCGGGCGCCGCCGACGCTCTCTCCTACACCCAGTCCGCCGTCTCCCAGCAGGTCGCGACGCTGGAGGCCGAAACGGGTATGACCCTGCTCGAGCGTCATGCGCGCGGTGTGCGCGTGACGGCCGCCGGGCAGGCGCTGGTCGCGCACACCGAAGGCATTCTCGCGCGCCTGGAGGCAGCGGAGGCGGAGCTGTCGGCAATCGCGGGATTGCGCGCCGGTAGGCTGCGCATGGCTTCCTTTCCGACCGCGGGCGCGACGCTGATGCCGCTTGCGATCGCCACATTTCGCTCGCGCTATCCCGAGATGGAGCTCACCCTCGCCGAGGGGGAGCCCGAGGAGATCGCTCCTCGGCTGCACGCCGGCGAGTTCGACCTGGCGCTGCTGTTCGAGTTCGACGAGGCAACCAGCGTCGAGGGGCTGACGCGCGTGGAGCTACTGGAGGACCCGATGTACCTGGCGCTGCCGCGCGAGCACGTGCTCGCCGGCAAGCGCGGGCTGCGCTTGGAGGACCTGCACGGCGAGGCGTGGGTGCAGACTTCGCGCTCGAGCCCCTGCGCACGCCATGTGGTGCGCTCCTGCCACGCCGCCGGCTTCGAGCCAAACGTGTCCTTCGAGAGCGACGACTACCAGACCGTCCAGGGGCTTGTGGCGGCGGGCGTCGGCGTCGCGCTGATTCCAGAGCTGGCGCTGTCGGTCGTGCGCGAGGACATCACGATCCGCGCGCTCTCCCCACGACCGCCGGTGCGCCAGGTGATCGCGGCCGCACCAACCGACACGCGCCTGAGTCCCGCCATGCCCGCGATGCTCGAGATCCTCGAGCAGGCGGCAAAGCGCTACGAGTCGGTGCGAGCTCCGCGCACGGATTGACGGAACAGTCCTTTGGACGGGGGCGCGCATGCGCGCCCCCGCGGGTCGGCACATGTGCCGACCCGGACCGCGGCGCATGCGCCGCGGTCAACAGCAATCAGGAATCCGAGCCTGATCGCCCTCGCCACGGAAAGCGCACCGCTCCAAGCGTCTGGACCTCGGGCTCCAGGGCCACACCAAAGCGCTCGATCACACGACGGCGACCCTCGTCCATCAAGGCCACCACGTCAGCCGTCGTAGCGGCGCCGGTGTTCTCGATGAAGTTGGCGTGCTTTTGCGCAAAGCACGCGCCGCCGACGCTCAGACCGTTGCAGCCCGCCTCTGAGAGAAGCAGGCCGGCGCTTCTCCCGTCCGCGCTCTGCTCATCGGGGTTCTTGAACGTGGAGCCGAAGGTCTTGATCCCCTGCGGCTGGGCTTCGTGGCGGCGAGCGCGCATCTGGGCAAGCGTCGCCTTGATGCCCTCCACCCCGGCTGGGGTGAGCACGAACGACGCGCGCGCCACGACTTCCCCGGCCACCAGATTCGAGTGGCGATAGCCAAAGCCCAACTGCTCCGCCGAGCGGCGCTCGATCCCCTCGGCGGTGACGATCTCCGCCCACTCGAGCGTGTCGGCCAGCTGTCCGCCGTAAGCGTTTGCGTTCATCCGCAACGCACCCCCGACGCTACCGGGAATGTTGACGCCGAACTCGATCCCCGACAGTCCCGCCTGAGCCGCGCGGGCGGCAACCGAAGGCAGTCGAGCTCCCCCTCCGCACACGATGCTCCACCCCTCGTGCTGAATCAATGCCAGCTTGCGATCGAGCTTGAGCACCAGACCGGGGACACCATCGTCCGCGATCAACAGATTCGAGCCCGACCCAACGACGGCGATCGGTACCTCAATCGCCGCGGCCCACGTGAGCAGCTCACGCAGCTGAGCGTTGCTCCCGGCGCGGGCGAAATAGTCGGCGTCGCCGCCCGTCCGGATCGTCGCCAAGCGCGCAAGCGGAAAATCCCGTTGCACGGTCGACGGCGCCGTCATCGGCGAATCCCTAGACGCCATCGCCACCCACCAATCCTCGTCCGAGCACATCCACGTCGCCGGCTCCCATCACTACACACAGATCGCCATCTTCAAGCAGCTCGCCGAGCGCATCGCGCGCCTCGTCGAAGCTCGCCCGCCACAGTACCTTGCGTCCCTGGGCGTGCTCCACGGTCGAGCGCACAAGTGTCGCTCCGCTGACGCCCGGATGATCCTCGGCGCGCTCGCGTGCCGGATAGACATCCACCACCACGACGACATCGGCCAGGGCGAGAGCCGCGCCGAACTCCTCCGCAAGCAGCGCCGTGCGCGAGTAGAGGTGTGGTTGGAAGACCGCGACGAGTCGCTTCGGAGCAAGCGTACGAGCGGCGCTCAAGGTGGCCGCGACCTCGGTCGGGTGGTGGGCGTAGTCGTCGATCACCACGGCACCCCCCGCACTCGTGCCCAGACGCTGGAAGCGCCGCGCGGCTCCCGTGAACCCCGCGATCGCCTCACGCGCACGATCGCCGACGCCGACCAGGCGCGTGACCTCGAGCGCCGCCGTCGCGTTCAGGGCGTTGTGCCAGCCAGGGACCGCCAATCGCACCTCCCCCCCGCGCCACCGAAAGCGCGAGCCGCCCGCCAGCGGCTGCGGCTCGGCGACGTCGTAGAAGACAGCGGGCCCGTCCCGTAGCGCGCGCAGGTCGGGCCGGTCCCAGATCACCGCTTGTGGGGCGCGCGCGAGAAAATCACGGAATGCGTCGCGCAGCTCCTCGAGCGAGGAGAACGTCGCGTGATGGTCCAGCTCGACGTTCGTGAGCACCGCGATCTCGACATTCAGGCTGAGCATCGAGCGATCCGACTCGTCCGCCTCCACGACAAGCCACCCGCCGGCGGTGGTCTGGGTGGACGCCGAGCCGGTGGCCGGCGGGTGTGTGGTCTCCGAGTGAGTGGTCGCCGAGCCGGTGGACACCCGGTGCGTGCTCGACGGACGAGTCGGTGCCCAATAGGAATTGGCGAGGCCAACCCCGACCGAGCTGCCCACGAGCCAGCTCGGATCGTGACCTGTCTCGCGCAGCAGGTGGACGATCATCGAGGCCGTGGTTGTCTTCCCGTGCGCGCCCGCGACCGCGATCGTGCGACGCAGCGATGTCAGCTCCGCAAGCAGCTCGGCCCGTGGCCGATCGGCAATACCCCGCTCGCGCGCGGCGACGCGCTCGGGATTCTCGGCGGGAACGGCGCTCGAATAGACGATCTCGACGCGATCGCCGGTGGGAACGTTGGCCGCGTCGTGGCCGATGTGGGCCTCGAGCACGCCCTCCTCTCGCAGCCGCTCCAGATACGGCGTTGCCGCACGATCCGAGCCGCTGACGGTCGCGCCCAGGGCGTGGGCGGCGCGCGCATAGCCGCTCATCCCGGCGCCCCCCACCCCCACGAAGTGCAGGCGGCGCCCAGCCCATGGCCGCTCAGAAACGTTCATTACCCAGCGGCCTCCACGAGCTCCGCGGCGATGTCGCTCGCGGCGCTGGGGCGCGCGAGACGGCGCGAGGCGGCGGCCATCGCCGCCAGCCGGGCGGGGTTGGCAAGCAACTGGGCAACCTCGCGCGCGAGCGTCGCGGGGCTGAGCTGAGCGTCCTCGATCACGGTCGCGGCGCCCGCCTCGGACATCCAGCGGGCGTTGGTGCTCTGGTGGTCGGCGGAGGCATGTGGATAGGGCACAAGGATCGCCGGCACCCCGTGCGCAGCGATCTCGAACACCGAGCCACCGGCGCGCGCCACGACCAGATCGCTGGCGACGAGTGCCGCTGTGAACTCGTCGATGTCCAGGTACTCGCGCAGGTCATACCCGGCGGGCAGCGTGCGCTCGGAGAGCTCCGCGTAGTCCCGGTGTCCGGACACGTGAATGACTCGAAACGCACCCGAGGAGAATGCTCCGAGCGCCGCCTGGTTGATCGTGCGCGCACCGAGCGAGCCACCGAAGACGAGCACGCACCGCTCCTCAGTGGCGACTCCAAGGCGCTCGCGCGCACCTGCTCGCTCGACTGCCCCGGATGGGATCGGGCGACCCGTCAGGCGATAGCGCGCGCCGTCGCGGCCGTCGATCGGGAACGCCAGGCACACGCGGCGCGCGAATCGCGCCAGCAGCCGGTTCGTCAGGCCCAGATGGCTATCTGCCTCCGTGAGCACGAGCGGGATGCGCCGCGTGAGCGCCGCCACGCCGACGGGCCCGGCGACATAGCCCCCGCCTCCCATCACCGCATCCGGTTGAAGCTCGGCAAGCAGGGAGCGGGCTCGCACGGTGGCACGAGCCGCACGCGCAAGCGCACGGGCGGCGTGCACGCGGTTGGTGCGGCTCAGGCCTTCCACGGAGATCGCTCTGAAGGGATAGCCAGCCGCCGGCACCAGTTGCGCCTCGGCGCGCTCGCCGCCGATGAACGTGACCGCCGCGCCTTCAGCGCGCAGCGCGTCGGCCACCGCGAGCGCCGGAACCACGTGTCCGGCCGTCCCCCCCGCGGCTATCACGATCCTTCTCTGCCGTGTGCTCACGGCCCCATCGTGCCGGTTCGCGCGGCGGGGCGTCGGCCACGCCGCGCCGGGAGGTCCCCTCGCCGCTCGTCTGAGTGCCACCGGTAGCGGAGACAGCGCGCGAGCGTCTTCGTCGCGAGGGGGCCACCTCACGCACGTGAATGCTGGCGCCGGAGGCCACGTTCAGCAGCAGCCCCATCGCGATCAGCGTGACGATCAGGCTGCTCGACCCGTAGGAGACGAACGGCAGCGGCACTCCTGTGAGCGGCGCGAGACCGAGCACGGCAAACACGTTGAGCAGTGCCTGAGAGACGATCAAGCAGGTCATGCCAACCGCGATCAGCGCGCTGTGCAGGCTACGCGCCGCCTTCGCTACGCGTAGGCCGGCGTAGGCGATCATGCCGTACAGGAACAGCAGCGCGAGCACTCCCACCACACCCAGCTCCTCGCCGATCACGGCGAGAATGAAATCGGTCTGTGCCTCGGGCAGGTAGAAGATCTTCTGCACCGACTGACCGGGGCCAACGCCGAACAGGCCGCCCGAGCCGATCGCTATCTGTCCCTGGACCGCCTGGAAGCCGCTGCCCGAGGCGTGAGCCCATGGATCCACGAACGACGTCAGGCGAGCGCGCTCGTATGGCCGCGCGATCGCGATCAGAGCAACGATCGCAAGCGCGGAGCCACCGATGATCGCGAGGTTGCGAAGCGGGATGCCGGCTGCTACGAGCAGCGCGCAGGTCGTGAATGCGATCACCAGTGCGGTACCGAGATCGGGCTGGGTGACAACGAGCAGGCAAGCGCCACCGACGACCATCAACAGCGGCTTGCAGAGTTCGCCCAGGTCGTGCACGCGTTGCGGGCGGCTGGCGAGCAGCGTGGCGGCATAGAGGACGAGCGCCAGCTTGAGCAGCTCGGAGGGCTGGAACTGGAGCGGTCCGCTGCCGATCCAGCGCCGCGCGCCATTGACACTGACGCCGACGTGCGGGATGTGCACGGCAAGCACGAGCACGAAGGAGACGGCGAGCAGCGGCCCTACGAGGCCCTGGACCCTCGCGATCCCGTCGCGAGCGAGAACTCGCATCAGCAGCAGGCCAAGGGCACCGTAGATGACGAACTTCACGAGCTCGCCGGCGCCAGTCCCTCCGCCCTGTAGCAGCGTGCTCGCCGATGAGGCGCTGTAGACCATGACCGCACCGAACGCGAGCAGGCACAAGGTGGCCGTCAGCAGGAGGCTGTACTCGAGCGGCTGACGTTGGGCTGAGGTCGAGGCGCTGTCCTTGGCTGAGCCCTTGGCTCGCGATTTGCGGGTCGTAAGAGCTTTACGCCCCGGTGCGCTCGCGCGAGACTTCGAGGCCGGCCCGCCCGCGCGAGACTTTGGTGCCCGTCCGGTCGCGCGAGGTTTGGGGGCCCGTCCGGCTATAGACATCGAAGCCCTCTTCGACGCCTGATCGGAGAAGCCTCTAAGGGTGTGTCACGAGCTCGCGGAAGCACTCGCCGCGAGCTTCGAAGTCGGCGAACTGGTCGAAGCTCGCACAACCCGGAGAGAGCAACACGACCTCGCTTCGGATTGCTGCGGCGGCGGCCTGCGCCACCGCGCGCTCGAGCTCGCCGCATATGTGCGTCTGTAGGTCCCCGCCACCGATCGCCCGCTCGATCGCAGCGGCGTCTTCGCCGATCAGATAGACCGCGCGGCAGCCCTCGCGAATCGGGGCGCGCAGTGCCGTGAAGTCCTGTGCCTTGCCCTGGCCACCGAGGATCAGATGCACCGGCAGCCGCGCGGCCGCCATCGCCTCGAGCGCGACGAGCGTGCTCGCGACGTTCGTCGCCTTGGAGTCGTTGACGAACAGCACTCCATCCCTGCGTGCGACCTCCTCCAGGCGGTGGGGCACGCCGGCGAAGCCGCGTAGGCCGGCGCGTACCGCCTCGACGTCGATCCCTCGCGCCAGGCACACGGCGGCGGCCGCCATCGCGTTCTCAACGTTGTGACGCCCGCGCAGGCGCAGCTCATCCTCGCGCAGCAGCAGCTCGCCCTGCCAAAGCAGCGCTCCCTCACTCGCTGAGAGATGAGCCTCTGGCGCAGCTCCGAAGCGCACTCGACGCGCCCCGCCCGGGAGCGGCGTCTCAAAGCCAAGCGGCACGACCGCCACATCCCCCGCGCTCTGGTGAGCGAATACCCGTAGCTTGGCCTGCAGGTATGCCTCGAGCGTGCCGTGACGATCGAGGTGGTCGGGGGTGAGGTTGAGCAGTACAGCGGCCTCAGGGGCGAACTCGAGCGCGTCCTCCAACTGGAACGAGGATGCCTCGCACACGACGGTCACGCGCTCATCCACAACGTTGATGAGTCCGCTGAGCGCCGCGCCCACATTGCCCGCCACGACCACCGGCAGGCCGGCCTCGCGATGGATGTGGCCGATCAGCTCCACCGTCGTGGTCTTGCCATTGGTGCCGGTGACAGCGATGAACTCGTTGGGGAGCAGCCGCCACGCCAGCTCGAGCTCGCCCAGCACGCACATTCCGTGTGAGCGCGCCCGCTCGATCACGGGCGCCCGTGCCGGCACTCCCGGACTCTTGACGACGGTCCTCACCAGCTCCAGCAGCTCCACCCCGTGCTCGTTCAGGTGCAGCTCGACACCCGCCGCCGCCAGAGCCTCAAGGCCTGTGGGCGCGCCCATGTCCACGCCTAGGACCTGCTCCCCCCTCGCATGCAGCGCACGCGCGACCGCCTGGCCCGAGCGGGCGAGCCCGACGATGAGATATGGGCCTGGTGGGAGGTTGGGACGGGGCTTCACTTCACAACCGATCCGCGCGCGAGAGAGCAAGCACGACTCGTCTCAGGAACCAGCGGATCGCCACGGGAGTGGTGTTCGCAGCCACCTCAACCAAGGCTCTGGCGATAGAGCGTGAAGCCAATCGCACAGCAGATCGCGGCGACGATCCAGAAGCGCAGGATGATCTTCGTCTCAGACCATGCGCGCAGCTCGAAATGGTGGTGTATGGGCGCCATCAGGAACACCCGCTTTCGTGTCATCTGAAAGGAGATCACCTGGATCACGACCGACAGCGCCTCGATCACGAAGATCCCGCCGAGCAGGATCAACAGCGTCTCGGTCTTGGTCATCACGGCAAGCCCCGCGATCGCGCCGCCGATCCCCAGCGAGCCCGTGTCGCCCATGAAGATCGTGGCGGGAAACGCGTTGAACCACAGGAAGCCGATGCAGGCTCCGACGAGCGCGCCGGCGAGCATCGCAAGATCGAAGTCTTCGGCGATGAACGTGATGCCGACATACGCGAGCAGCACGATCGCACCACAGCCGGCCGCGAGGCCGTCGAGGCCGTCGGTGAGGTTGACGGCGTTGGTGGTGCCCGCGACCACCAGGTAGATCAGCACCGGATAGAAGACCCCGAGGTCGATCTGGTAGTCGACGAAGCGCAGTCGCAGCGTGGGCGCGAGACCGGCCTTGTGTTCTGCCACGTACCAAAGCCCCAATGAGATCGCGATCGTGATCAGGAGCTTCGTGCGCCCGCGCAGACCGAGCGAGCGGCGCTTGACGAGCTTGGTGTAATCATCGGCGAAGCCGAGCAGCGCACAGGCAATCGCCGTCCCGAAGACTCCCACCGAGCGCCATTCGAAATCGGTCAGGATCAGGTAGGGAACCGTGACCGCGAGGAAGATGATGATCCCGCCCATCGTCGGCGTGCCCGCCTTCTCGTGGTGTCCCTGCGGGCCATCCTCACGGATGTGCTGACCGAACTCGCGCTTGCGCAGGAACTGGATGAACTTCGGGCTCAGGAAGATGCAGATGAGCAGGGCGGCGGTGCCGCCGATCAGCACGCGACCCATCACGCCGCCTGTCGCGCGCCCATTGCCACGGCTGCCATCGGCCGACCCGCGCCCCAGCGGTTGGTGCGGGCCTGCACTGCCGTCCCGCGACCCGCGCGCCAGCGGTTGGTGCGGGCCTGCACTGCCGTCCCGCGACCCGCGCGCCAGCGGCTGGTGTGGACATGCGCTGCCATCAGCCGACCCGCGCGCCAAGCGCTTCGCGCGCAACCGTGACGTCGTCGAAGGGCACCTTCACACCGCCGGCGAGCTCCTGGCCCTGCTCGTGGCCCTTGCCGGCGATCACAAGCACGTCCCCCCGTTCGGCGAGCGCGATAGCTTGCTCGATCGCGGCACGCCGATCGACCTCGCGGGCAACGGGCGGAGCACCCGGAGGCCGCGCGGCGGCGCGCGCTCCAACCATGATCTCGGAGATGATCGCCTCCGGATCCTCCGAGCGCGGATTGTCGGAGGTGACGAGCAGGACATCCGCCAGACGCGCTCCGATCTCGCCCATCAGTGGACGCTTGCCCCGATCGCGGTCGCCGCCGGCGCCAAACACGCAGATGACACGGCCACGACCGACTTCGTGGGCGGTGCTCAAAACGTTCCGCAACGAGTCCGGGGTGTGTGCGTAGTCGACGAGCACGGCAAAACCCTGACCCTCCTCGACGGGCTCGACACGGCCGGGCACGCGCACGCCGCGCTCAAGCGCCGCCACAAGCGTGTCGAGGTCGGCTCCCAGCGTATGGGCGGCCGCGAGCGCAGCTAGCGCGTTGGACACATTGAAGCGGCCTGGTAGCGGAAGCGAGAGCGAGCGTGTGCCAGCGGGCGTGTCCAGCATTAGCTGAGACCCCCCCAGGCCTATCTTCAGCTCACGCGCGCGATAGTCCGCGTCGGTGTCGATCGCGAACGTCCGAACGTGCTCCAGCTCGGAAGCGAGGCGCACCCCGTAGGGATCGTCCAAATTCACGACCGCGACACTCGGCTCGGCGTCCGGCGGCGAGGGCACGAACAGCAGCCGCTTGGCCTGGAAGTACTCCTCCATCGTGTCATGGAAGTCGAGATGGTCCTGGGTCAGGTTGGTGAAGATCGCGGCGGCGAAGCGAACTCCATCGGTGCGCCCAAGCGCAAGCGCATGCGAGGAGACCTCCATCGCACAGCTGCGCTCGCCACCATCGAGCATCGCCCGAAAATCGGCCTGGAGATCGATCGCCTCAGGGGTCGTGCGAGTCGCCGGGCGCCGCTCGCCTGCGATCTGCGACTCAACGGTCCCAAGCAGCCCACAACGCTCGCCCGTGGCCTCCAGCAGAGCACGCACGAGATGGGCGGTGGTCGTCTTGCCGTTCGTGCCCGTCACGCCCACCACGCGAAGCCGCGAAGTCGGCTCGCCGTAGAAGCGCGCCGCCAGCGGTCCCATAGTCGCGCGTGTTGACTCCACGAGCATCTCGGGCACGCCCAGATCGAGCGGCCGCTCCACAACCAGCCCGGTGGCGCCCGCCGCGACCGCTTGCGCCGCGAAATCGTGACCATCGCGCTGGTATCCCGCGACGCAGAAGAACAGAGTGCCAGCCCGCACGCGGCGACTGTCGTAGGCGAGCCCCGTCACCTCGACCGGATCGGGCATCGGCGAGAGCACCCGCAGCCCCGGAACTTCGGCGGCCGTCAACTCGTCGAGCCTCATTGTGTTGCGTCCCACATTGGCAAGGAGCGAGAGTCTAGGGCTCCCGCCAGCGGGGATGGCCGAGTCCAAGCCGGTGAGCGCTCCATCGGGGGGACAGCCGAGTCCAAGCCGACGAAGGCTCATCGGATGGGGATGGCCGCTTGGAAGTCGTGAGGACCCTATCCGGGCGGGATGTCCAGATAGGGCAGCGCGAATTCCATGATCTGCCCGAAGGCCGGGGCGGCAACCACCCCTCCGTAGATCGAGTCGTCCTGCGGTTCGTCAACGATCACGGCGCACAGCAACTTCGGGTCCGACGCGGGCGCGAAGCCGACGAACGAGGCCACGTAGGCGCTTTGGGAGTATTCCCCGGTCTGCGGATCGATCTTGCTGGCTGTTCCCGTCTTGCCGGCGAGCTGATATCCGGATATCGAGACCTCGCTCGCCGTACCCCCCGGCGCGAGCACGCCCTTGAGCATTGCGCGAACCTCGGCAGCCGTGCTTTGAGAGATCACTCGTCGCCCAGGCGGCTCGGCTACGGTCTGCCCATCGATCTGCGCGATGATATGTGGGGGACGCAGCACACCTCCGTTGGCGATCGCCGAGTAGAGGGTGGCCATCTGAATCGGTGTGACCAGCTCGCCTTGACCGATCGGCAAGTTGCCCATCGAGGAACCCGAATAGTGACTCAACGGCAGCGTCGCGCCGCTTTCTTCACCGGGGATACCCGCCCCCGTGCGAGCACCGAAGCCAAAGCGGTCAACCCACGAGTTGAACTTTTCGGGGCCCAACAGGCTCGCGATCTTGATCGCGCCCACGTTGCTCGACTGAGCGAGAATTTCGGCAGCGGTCAAGGACTCCGTTGCGTGTTCGGTGTCATCGTGGATCGTGCGTCCGCCGAGTTCGATCTGATCGGGGATTTCAAAGCCCGAGCTGGGCGTGATGCGTCCTTCCTGGAGTGCTCCTGACACGGTGACCGCCTTGAACGTGGAGCCCGGTTCGTAGTTGAAGCTCACCGCTCGGTTCTCGAACGCTTCTTCGGGCTTGGCCGGAGGATCGTTGCTGTTCACAAGCGGCCAGCTGGCCATCGCGAGGATCGCGCCGGTGCGCGGATCCATGACTATCGCCGTGGAGTCCTTGGGGTGAAAGATGCGGCCAATTGCGCTGAGCTCATCTTCGGCTCGCTGCTGGATGTTGGCGTCGAGCGTGAGCGCTATCGAGGAGCCAGCTTGCTCGTGGCGTGTTTCGGCGATCGAGATCGGCTGGCCGATAGCGTCACTGACGACACGCCGCGCGCCCGCGTGACCCGCCAACTTCGAATTGAGCGAGTACTCCAGGCCCATCAGACCAGCCCCTTCGTGTTCTGTACCGACGATTCCGAGCACCTGGGCGGCAAGCGTTCCACGCGGGTACACGCGCCGCATGACCGGGGTGCCCTGAACGCCCGGAAGCCTCAGAGCCAGTACCCGTTGGGCCGAGTTGTAGGCAAGCGCGTGCGCCAGGTACACAAAGCCTGTGCGCTTGCTGAGCTCCGTGAGCACCTGCGCCTGCGTGAGACCCAGCAGCGGCGCCAGGCGCTGGGACGCGGACAGCGGATCTTTGATCAGGTAGGGATCTGCCGTCAGCTCCTGCGCGGGTTCTGAGATCGCGAGCGCAATGCCACTGCGGTCGGTAATGGTGCCACGCTCGGCCGGTACCACTTCGTAGGTGAGCTGCTGTGTCTGGGCCGCTCGTCGCAGGGTGCCGCTGTGGGGGCCACCGAGATAGAAGGCCCGGGCGCCGGCCAGCAGCAGCAGCACGACGAACAACCCAAACAGCAGCCCCACTCGACGTTGGACGGCCGCCATCGGCTATTCCCGCGCGCCGGCCTGGGTGCCACCAGCCGGGCCGCTCGCCTGCGTGGCGGAGGCTTCCGAGCTCGATGGCGTCGCGGACGCACCCGCTTCCTGGGCGCCGGCGGCCGACGGAGTGGCCGCGGGCTGACTCGAAGGGCTAGCCGCCGATTCGGGGCTGCTCGAGGGAGTGACCGAAGCAGACGATTCGCTCGGCCCCGCGGCAACTTCGCCGGCTCCGGCCGAGCTGGAGCTTTCGCCGGACACTTCACCGCTTGAGCCGGAAGCCTGAGAGCCGGCGCCCGTGCTCGCTTGCGCTTCCGTTTCGGAGCTCGCCGGCGACACTGAGGGTTCACCGGCCGTCGTCGAGCTGGCTCCCAAGCTCGCGGGCGTCTGGGTTGTCGAGGAGAGCGCGGAGGCGGCACGCGAGATGTCCGCCTTGCTTGCCACCACGAAGTGGACCGTTCCGGGCGGTGCAAGCGTCATCCCCTGAGCCGCCGCGAGCGGCGCGACGCGGCCTTCGGCAGAGTACATCGAGTCTTCTATGCCCAGCTGAGCATTCTCGCGCTGGAGGGTCTCCACGCGCCCGAGCGTGTGACCGATTCCCGTGTTGAGCTTGAGCACCAGCAACTGCATCGCGACGATTCCGATCAGGGCGAAGGCAAGCAGGCCGATCCATAGACGTCCCCGGATCAGCCTGTCCAAGAAGACGCTGCTCGAGACACCCTCGAAGGCGTCGATGGCACGCAGCGCGATGCCTGGAGCGCCCTGGGCCGGTCGGCGTGTTGTCTTGCGCGCCGGGCGCGTCCGCGGCAAAGAGCCGGGGCGAGACTTGCGCTCGCGCGGCAGCGCGATGCCCGGCGCAGGGATCGCAACCGCCGCAGCGACAGCGCCCGAGCGGGTGGAGCCGGTGGGACCCGATATCCGTCGGGGCCGGGGCGCCGGACGGCGGCGCGATCCAGCCGCGGAGCGCTGCGATGAGCGGGCAGTGGCGGGCGGGGTCATTCCTCACCTCCTGTGTCTGTGGCGGCATCTGACAGCTTGGTGGCGGCGCGCAGACGCGCCGAGGAGGCGCGCGGATTGCACGCGGTCTCCGCCGCTGAGGGCATGATCGCCCCGCGCGTGAGCAGGGCCGCCTCGGGCACGCGCCCACATCCGCACACGGGCAGATCCGGTGGGCAGATGCAGCCCCGGGCGCGCTCGGCGAGAAAACGCTTCACGCGCCTGTCCTCGAGCGAATGAAACGAGATCGCGGCAAGCACCCCGTCCTTGTGCAGCATCCTCCACGCGAGCGGTAGCGCCTCGTCAAGCTGTCCCAGCTCATCGTTGACGGCGATCCGCAACGCCTGAAACGCGCGCTTGGCAGGATGCCCGGAAGCAAAGCGAGCTGGGGTGGGTATGGCGGAGCTGATGAGGTCCACGAGCTCAAGCGTCGTCTCGATGGGAGACCGTGTGCGCGATCGCACTATCGCGCGAGCGATCTGCGATGCGTGGCGCTCCTCGCCGAGCTCGCGCAGGGTCGCCGCGAGCCGGCGCTCGTCCCAGCTTGCAACGATCTCGCGCGCGGTGAGCTCCTGGCGCGGATCCATGCGCATGTCAAGCGGCGCGTCATAGGAGTAGGAGAAGCCGCGCTCGCGCGTGTCGATCTGCATCGAGGACATGCCCAGGTCGAAGTACACGGCGTGTGCGCGCGTCCCCTCCTCGGCGAGCATGCGCAATCCCTCGGCATAGCCACCACGGATGAAACGCATCGAGCAGGACGCCTGTTCGGCCAGCTCCATGAAGCGTTCCTCGGCGAGCGGGTCGCGGTCGATCGCCACGAGCGTTCCTTGGGAGCCCAAGCGCTCGGTGAGCAGGCCGGCGTGCCCACCGCCGCCGAAGGTGCAATCGATGATGACTTGACCAGGACGAGGGTCAAGCAGCTCGATCAGCTCCTCGGCGAGCACCGGAAT
The DNA here is from genome assembly GCA_036510495.1 of Solirubrobacteraceae bacterium. GTDB lineage: Bacteria > Actinomycetota > Thermoleophilia > Solirubrobacterales > Solirubrobacteraceae > Palsa-744. The sequence goes on along the minus strand of DATCDV010000008.1, from coordinate 216,607 downwards.
GTGGACGGCGGGCATGTCAAGCAGGATGGTCAACGCGCGCGGTTATCTCTGCGACGCTGCCGAGCAGCGCCGGTCGGTGTTCGTCCCAGCTGAGGCGATCCCACAGCTCCAAGCGATCGCCGGCCCCCACCACGACGACCTCCTTGCTCAGCTTGGCGTGCTCGCCGAGGAAGCTCGGCACCATGATCCGCCCGGCCGCATCGAGCTCCACGTCATGCGAGCTTCCGTAGAAGAAGCGCTCGAGCTCCGTCAGCCGGGAAGAGAGCGGTGGCAGCTCCGAGAGCGAGCGCTCGGTGTAGCGCTCGTAGTCCTGCGGGCGCCACACGCCGACGTAGGGCTTGAGGTCGACCGGCATCGAGAGCACCACTCCCTCAGACAGCGCCGCGCGATAGCGGGCGGGAACCGTCAGGCGGTTCTTCGCGTCAAGGGTGTGGTCGAAGGTGCCGCGGAAGGCCACTGGGGGACTCCAATCAAGTAGATCGAGCCGCAGTGGAGGAGTGGGAGGAGCTCCTCCACCACGGCTCGCTGCCGCGAACTTACCCCACTTTCCCCCACAATGCAACCCCAATTGCACATTTTCTCCCACAATGCACATCCAAACACCCAAAACTACGCCAAAAGCCCTGCTTGATCGGGGTTTTCGGCGGTGGGAGGCACACCCGTGCAAGCCCCGCACGAGTGCATGCGAGCGTGCAGGGGCGGCGCGTGTAACGTTCGTTGCAGAGCTCTGACCAGAGTCCGCCCAGAGAAAGGAACGCGTTGCCCTCCGTCACGATCGACTCGTACCCTCGCCGCCGCACGCAGCTCATGCGTGCGCACTTGTGTAGCCCCCTGCAAGCCGGTCGCGTGCGCCGCGCCAGCCGCATCACCTTCGCGCTGGTGTCGCTGGTTGGTGGGGTGGCGCTCACGGGATGCGGCTCATCTGGCTCGAGCGGCGATCCGGCAAGCGTGGTACCGAGCTCCGTGCCCCTCTACGCCAGCTTCGCGATCAAGCCGAGCGGCGGCGCAAGCGGCGACGCCTTCACGGCCGCCAAGAAGCTCACACACCTGGCCGAACCGTATGGAAGTCTCGCGCAGGCGCTGCTATCGAGCGAAGGACACAGTCTCGAATTCAAGCGCGACATCGAACCGTGGGTCGGCCAAAGCGCTGGGGTGTTCATCACTTCGCTGAGCACAAGCAAGCTGCCACAGAGCTCGAGCTCGATCCAGACGCTGCTCGAAGGGGGGCTGGCTGGTGCCGCGTCCTCGCTTGGCGCAAACACCTTCGGCGCGGACGCCACCCAGGGAGCGATCGTGCTCGAGACATCCGACGTCGGCAAGGCCCGTTCGTTCCTGAATGGTCGCGCACACGAACAGCAGGCGCACACGGTGAGCTACCGAGGCACCTCCTATCAGGTGTCCTCCACCGGAGCCGCCGAGGGCATCGTCAAGGACTTTGCCGTGATCGGAAGCGAATCCGGCATGAAGAGCGTGATCGACACCTCGCTCGGGGGAGCGACCATCGCAAGCGCTTCCGGATATGCCAAGCCGCCCGCCGATGCAATCGCGAGCGCTTATGTCCAGCCCGAAGCGTTGTTGCGGGGCGTGCACGGCTCGGGGAGCACGACCAGCCAGGGGGTGTCGCTTCTGGGGCAGCTGTTCGCGGGCGCACAGTCGGCTTCCCTATCGGTGACGCCCACCACCAATTCGATCTCGCTGCAAGGGGAAATCCACTCCTCCAGCGGCTCGACGCCGCTGTTCGGCCAGGAAGGGGCAAAGGCATTGGGCGAGCTGCCGGGCAGCTCGTGGCTCGCCGCGGGCGTCGGCAACGTCGGGGCCAACCTTCCGCGCGCGTTTGCCCTGTTGCACGGGGTCGCGTCGTTTGGCACCTCGACCGTCTTCTCCTCGCTCGGCGGCCCCAGTATCGAAAAGCTCTTCACAGCGCTCGATTCGCCAAAGGCGAAACTGCAGCAGGACTTCGGCGGCTGGGCTAGCTCTGGCGGGATGTTCGTCAGCGGCACCGGTCTGTTCAACCTGCAGGCCGCACTGGTGATCTCCTCCAACGAACCGACTGCCTCGCGCGCGGCGGTCGGCAAGCTGGCCAGCCTGATGCAAAGCGCGGGAGCAACCGTCGAAAATGCCTCGATCCCCGGCACCGACGCGGCCGTGAGCGTCAAGTTGGAAGGCTTCCCGGCGGTCATCTTCATCGCGGACGGGCAGGGCAAGTTCGTACTGGGGCTGGGACAGCCATCCGTGCAGGCCGCGCTCACTCCCTCGAGCACGCTCTCCACCTCGCCCTCCTACGCAAGCGCCACCTCGGCTCTCGGCGGCGGCATCGAACCGAGCGTGATCGTCGAATTCCCCACGCTGCTCGGCTTCCTGGAAGGCGTTGGATTGACAGATAGCCCGGGCGTGTCGAATCTCGTGCCGTACTTCAAGTCGCTCGGCACGCTGACCGCGGGAGCCACGAGCCAGGGCGGCGTCGAGCACTTCCGGCTCGTGGTCGGGCTCGCGTGAGGACCCTACTCGCGCCAGAGAGTCGGCTCATTGCCGGCTCACGTGAGGACCTACTCGCGCCAGAGAGTCGGCTCATTGCCGGGCATGAGACGGTTCGAGAACCGGGCGATGTGATTCGCCCGGCGACGTGATGCGCGGATCAGGCTGACGCGCCGCTGAGCGGTGCTCGCTCGGCGCCGTCGCGTACCCGAGCGGGCCGGTTCTCTGTCTCGATGATCACCCGGCACGGGCGCTTGCTGAGCAGATACGTGGCGGTCGGCCCGATCCGCTGCTCTCCCACAGGAGCGTGGATCGTGGACCAGTAGATGACGTCAGCATCGACGCGTTTGGCCTCTTCGACTAGCGCCGCACCCGGGTTGCGTGTGCGAATCAAACCCGTACGGATCTTGATGTTCGAACGGCGCGCCTTGATGCGAGCGCTCTCGAGCGCCGCGCGGCCCTCGGCCTCCTCGGCCTCCAGCCCCGCCTCCAGCGATAGCTGGCTGGGCACTGGCAGCACGAAGACCGCGTACACCACGCCCTCGTGGCCGATCAGCTTCGCGGCGCTTGACAGCGCGCTCGCACTAACGTCGCCACCGAAGATCGGCACGAGCGCGGTGCGGTAGCCAAGCGCCTCGAAGTCCGCTGGGCGCTCGGCGCGCTCGATGCGACACGTCTCGCGCAGGTCGAGGCCCTGGTTGCGGCGATAGAGGACATAGCCGGCCATCCCAAGCACCATCCACGGGATGCCGACGATGCGCGCCTCCGGATGCGTGATCACAACGACAGCCCACACGGTTGCGGTGCCAATGCCCCCGATAACGGCGGTGAGTGGTATCGAGGCGCCGCGTATGCGCACGTTCCACGGCATCCGGTACGGCCTCTCTTGGTCGGGCTCCTTCACGCGCAAGGCGATCACCGAGATGTGCGCGACCGTGAAGGAGAGCAGCGCGCCGAACGAGTACAGGTTGCCCAGCACGTTCGTATTCCCGTACAGCACGAGAATGCCGGCAAGTCCCGAGAAGAACAGGATCGTGAACCACGGCGTGCGAAAACGCGCGTGCAACTGCGAGAAGATGCCCGGCAACTGGCGGTGTTCAGACAGCGACCACGAGAGGCGCGAAATCCCGATCATGCCAGCATTGGTGGCGATGAACAGGATCGTGGCGGCAAGCAGGCCCACGTAGTACTGGGCAATCGTGAGAACTGTGCCGTGCAGCCCCAGCCGCGAGACGATCCCGAGCACCGGGTCGTTCTGGAACCCGCCATGGCCTTCAACGCCCAGCAAGGTCTGGAAGTGATGCGGATGCCCCGGTATCGCCGTCACGGGCAGCGCCGAGAGCGCGATCATCGAGATCCCCAGGTACACGCCAAGCACGGCGAGCACCACGAGGTTCACCGCCTTGGGCACCTGCGTGCCGGGGTCGGTTGCCTCCTCGGCCATGTTCGAGACGGTCTCGATGCCGGTATACGCGAGCATCGCGAGCGACAGGGCGAAGATCAGTTCATGCCAAGTCGGCACCTTCCCGAGATGAACCTGGTGGATCAATAGCGAGGGGTCCAGCACCAACACCGCGCCCACACCGACAAGCAATACCTGGGTGGAGAGGTCCACTATCGCAAGGATGAAATTGAGCTTCGCGGACTCCCCCAGGCCACGAATGTTCAGGCCGGCGAGCGCCACGATCACGATCAGCCCGCCGAAGATGTCGCCGGGATTGTGGTTGAGCCCTCCCAACCCTGGAAAAGTGCTCAGGTAGTGAGGCACGAAGAACGCCGAGATGGCGATCGTGAGGATGTAGTCAAGGCTCAGTGCCCATCCCGCAAAGAACGACACCAGCTCGTTGAAGGCATGGCGCGCAAATGAGGAGGAGCCCCCCGCCTCGGGGAACATCGCGGCGCCCTCCGCGTAGGTCTTGGCGGTGAGCGCGAACAGGCCGCCGGCGAATACGAACACGAGTGGCGTGAGACCCAACGCGTGCGCGGCGACGAGCCCCAGCGCGTAGTAAATCGAGGAGCCGACGTTTCCGTAGGCGGTGGCGAATAGGCCGGAGACCCCGACCGACCTGCGCAACCCATGCTCGGTGAGGCGTGCCATCTAACCGGAGCGTATAGAGACGGGCCCCCGCACAGAAGTCGCGCGCCTCGCTGAGCCGTCCACGGAACGACGAGCCGCGTCAGCCCAATCGATGTCGTCTGCCTCATAGTTCGCATCTCCTGAATGCAATATCGCGTGCAGACACAGCGAACGGGCAGGAGGCCGGCATATGATCCCGACGGCTTGGAGCCGATAAGGACTGAGCGCCCAAACTAAAGCGTCCCCAACTCCCCACGAAACCTTCCACCCATGGACAAGACACGTCGCGGCAACTACAACTCCGGTGAGGACTTCGTCCTCGAATACGGCGATCTGCGCTTCACCTTCAACGAACGCGACTTCAGCGAACGTTGCGAGCAGGCGGCGCTCAAGCTGGGCTTCGTCGGCGGCCGTCTCGGCGAGGACGAGCTTGAGGACCTTGTAAACCTGGCGGTCAATGGAGACATCCAAGACCCCGCCTCAGCGCTAGGCGAACACGTCAACGACTGCTGGCCCGAACTGGTCGGCCCGGCGGAGCGCTCGCTCGTCCACTGGCTACGCCGCCTTGTGTTCCGCGGCGCGTGGCTCGATCAGCGGGTCAACGAGGGCGAGCTGACGTTCGCCTTCGTCGAGGAAACCGGCAGCTTCGTCTATGTACAGCACGATCGCAGCGGTGAGCCGATCGAACTGGCGCCCGAGCCCTCCTGGGGCAAGGTCGCCTACCGCGGCTAAAGGACCGCTGATCGTTTAGGCCTCGGCCGCGGTAGCGCGAGCGCGGGTGATCGCCTCTGCTCCGTCCTCGCCGACCAACAGCTCCGGCTTGAGGGTGCCGCTATTCACCAGATCAAGCGCCGACAGCTGGCCCGTGCTTGCACGCACCGCGTCGAGTGCGATCACCGTCGTCTCGCCGCCAAACGGGCGCGCGGCGGTGGCAATCACGGTGAGTGAGCCCCCGTCTGTGAGATTGCGTGCTGTCGCGAGCAGCTTTCGCGCGGTGGGCGGGTGCAGGCCGTCGAGCCCATCGATCAGCATGACCGCGTTGCCACCACGTGCGGCGATCCGCTTTGCCGTCTCGATCACCGGCTCGAGTGCCTGCCCTTGAGCGTCCGCCGAGGCCGCGAAGGTGAGCGCCACCGCCGGAGCCACGGAGCCCTTGCGCCACTCGCCAAGCTCCTCGGGGCGTGCGCCCGCTAGGACGAGCGACAGCTCAAGGCCCTCCCGGCCCGAAAGCGCGTCGAGGATGCCGCGCAGCGTCTCTGTCTTGCCTGAGCGGGCGCCACCCACGATCAGTGCTCGCGAGCCACGCCCGAGCGGGGTCAGCCACTCGATCGCCTTCAACGTCGGGTCCTCGGAGTCGAACGCAAGCCGCTCGCTGGGATATGAGACCGGGAGATCGTCGTAGCGCGTGCCCTCGGCCACCGAGTCGGCCGACTCACCATTGATCTTGTCGATACGAACAAGCGAGGAGTAGCGCTCCGAGCGCCTGGGCGCACGCACGGGCCCACTCACACGATCCCCCGAGACAAGCTCGCAGCGGCGCACCTGCGGCGCAGATATGTACACATCCCCGTCGGAGGGCTCTGGAGGCTGCACGCGCAGGAAGCCGGAGCCATTGCCGAGAACCTCTACGACGCCCTCGGCGACGCGCTCGGGCCCCTCGGACTTCTCACGCTCGGCGCGAGGGCGACGTGCCGCGGGTGTGCGCTCGGAGGCTGGTGCGCGTTCTGTGGCTGGTGCGCGTTCTGTGGCTGGAGCCTTCTTCTCGTCCTCGTCGCCTTCGGACTCAGCATCGGTCGAAGACTTTGTCGAGGAGCCCCCGCGTCGCGAGCGCGTGGAGCGGGAGCGACGGGCGGGGGGACGGCGCTCCGCGGCCTCGACTGGCTCGTCAGAGGCGGCGGAGTCCGAGTCGCTCGCGTCCTCACGCTTTTCGCCGAGGATCGCATCGATCAGATCGGCCTTGCGCAATCGCCTGAAGCCCTCGAGTCCGATCTGGTCGGCGATCAGGTGCAGGTCGGCAAGCGGACTTGCTTGAAGCTCAGAGCGATCGAGCACTGTCATGCGAATTGTCTCCTTAGTTCGTGGTAGGCGGTTGGCGTCCAGCCGCGTTGGACAGCGGCAGGCACCCACGTGCGCACAACACCCTAGCCGAGGCCGAGGATGCCCTCCAGACGAGCCTCCTCTAGAAACAGCTCGGCCTCCGCGGCGACGCGCTGCTTGCCCCAGCCGAGCTCACCGCCCAGCACGGAGGCGATGCGCCCTACGGGCGACTCATCCGCCGCGCCGTCGTCCATCAGCTCGCGAGCCGCCAGCAAGCCGAGGCGCGTCCGCCTAAGGAGCACATCGCCCACACTGCGTGCCTGCTCACGTCGGGCAGCGATCACAACCTCGGCCATCAGATCGGGTAGATCCGCAACGATCGGCCGCGCGAGCTCGGCTCGCTCGACGATGAGCGATAGCACCTCGTGCGCCCCGTACCCATAGCGGGCAGCGAGCGCCACGCGCGCCGGCTCGGACACCCCGTCAACCAATGGCAGGTCCTCCACCCCGACCGCCTGCCCGAGTGGGATCTCAGCGGTGCGACAGGGCGCGTCGCGTGCTTCGCGCTCAACGAGCCGGTCCACGACCATCTTGGCCATGCGCCGCCAGGTGGTGAGCTTGCCGCCGGTGATCGTGATCATGCCGCTGGAGGTCTCGTACAGCTCGGCCTTGCGTGAGATGTCGACCGATTTCTTGGTATCGCCGGTTGAGATCAGTGGACGCACGCCGGCGTATGCCCCGGCGAGATCGCCGCGACCGAGCTCCGTCGCAAAGAACTCGTTGACGGCCGCCAGCAGATAATCGATGTCCTCTCCAGAGGGACTTATGTGCCGAAGGGGCCCCTCGTAGTCGTTGTCGGTGGTGCCCACAAGCGTGCGCCCCAACCAGGGCAGCGCGAAGATCGTCCTGCCCGCACCGGCTGGCACGATCGCGCCGCCAACGAGCGGCAGATCCTCGTGGCGCAACGTGATATGGGTGCCGCGGCTGGGCCTGATCTTCGGCAGCTCAGCCTCGTCGTGAAGCTCGTGGGGGCGCAGCTCATCCGCCCATACCCCCGTCGCGTTGACCACGTTCTCAGCTCGCACCTCGAAGTGCTCGCCACTCTCCTCGTCAAGCAGCTGCACGCCACGAGCGCGGCCGTCCCGCTCCAAGAGCGCGATCGCGTGTACGCGGTTGGCACACACGGCCCCGAAGCGCTCTGCCTCACCGAGGACGGTGAGCACAAGCCGTGCGTCGTCGGTCTGACAGTCGTAGAACAGATAGCCACTCGTCGGCTCACGCCTGGCCAGGGCGGGCAGCAGCTCGAGCACGTCATCGCCCGAGATCACGCGATGACGCTCCGGGCTCCAGGACTCCCCCTCCTCCAGTACAGCCGCCCTCGCCGCGGCGACAGCGGGCTCTCCTTGAATCTGCTCGCCGTGCCCGCGCCCACCCTGTGTCCTTTGCGTGCGGCGCGTGCGGCGCGAGCGCAGACGCTCACGGTCCACCGACATGACGTCGTAGAGATTCAGCCCGACCCCCATCAAACGGTCGGGGCGCACGCCATCGAAAGCCGGGACGACGAGCGGCAGGGGGCGCACCAGATGCGGTGCGAGCGCAACCAGCAGCTGGCGCTCCAACAGCGCCTCGCGCACGAGACCGAGATCGAAATGCTGCAGGTAGCGCAGGCCCCCGTGCACCAGCTTGCTGGAGCGGCTGGAGGTCCCCGAAGCGTAGTCGGCACGCTCGACGAGCGCGACCGAATAGCCACGCGTAGCGGCGTCCAGAGCGACACCGGCGCCGGTGATCCCACCACCGACGACCACGAGGTCGAACTCGTTGGCGCACAGGGCGGTGATTGCGTCTTGCCGGGAGATCACCGTCCCAGTGTTCCAGAGCAAGCGGAAGTGTCGCTACCGCGGACGAGGGCGATGACGCTTCTTGCGCCTCTTCTTCTTGTGCTTGGCCTGTGTGCCGACGGGTGTCACGACATTGCCGACGCCCGAGGAGAGGAAGCGCATGATCGCGGGACTGGATACTCGCGTGTAGACGCCGGCGTAGCCGGATTGAGCGCAACCGTTGCCAAAGTCGACAAGCCCGGCGAGCACGTAGTCGCCAGGTGGACGCGCCGGATTGTCTTGGTCAACGACGAGCGGGCCGCCGCTATCGCCGTAACAGGTGTCCACGTGAGATCTTCCCCCGCCGGCACAGAGCATGCTCGGGGTGATCGGCTGTTCGATCGTCGCATACTGTTCTTCGCAGGTAGATTCGGACACGAGCGGCAACTGCACCGCTCGTAGGCTCGTGGGGTAGCTCGCCGTGTGGCCCGGCGCCGGATCGACATCGCCCCAGCCGCTCGACGTGGCCATGATCGTCGGAGTCACATTGGGGTTGGCATAGATCGACGCCTTGCCCGGGTCGGGCGGTAGCGGCGCGATCGTGTTGAGGCCATTGATGCTCGGCGCGGTCGAGCCCGACCACAGCGGATGGGCGAGCGTGAGTAGCGCAATGTCATAGTCACTGCTCACCGGGTCGTAGCGAGGGTCGATCGTGCTCACCGCAACGAGGTCGCGCGCGCTTCCCGGGTCGGGTGTGTCGAGTGAGGTCGATCCGGCGAGCACCGCCACCTCACCGGAGGAACTCGCCTGTCCGCCACCGGCAACGCAATGGGCAGCCGTGAGGACGTGGGTCGCGTCGAGGATGACACCGCCGCAGAAGAAGCCGGCCGCGGGAGAGCCGGCCTGAGGGTCATACAGAGCCACTTGGAATGGGAAGCTCGCAATCGACGCGCCCTGCCCCCCGATGATGCTTGCTTTGGCGCGTGGCGTGGGATGACCCCCATCCGCTCGCGCCAACGCCGCGTAAGCGATCCGGGGCGACTCTGTCCTCCCGCCAACAGGAAGAGTCGCCCCGGAGATCGACACGGCGCATGCCAGCACGCCAATGACCAGCATGAACCGCGATTGACCCGAAGATGCGCGGCGATACAGCGGAATACCAGACCCCTCAAATGATTGCGTTTCCTCTCCTCAGTTGAGTGTAAGATACGATGTACTTCATTGACAATGTATGTGTTGTCTGCATCGCGTACCAATTTGGCACGTGCAGGAATCCGCGTCTTTAGAAGTCGCCTTCAGCTACCGGAGCGCGTGCATCAACCCGCAGATGCGGCGCTGAGCGACACCACGGGCCACCTATGAATGGAGCCCGACGCACCCGAAGGGCACACAGCGGCTCGCACCGCTCGCTGCTCGTCGCCCGTTCGGACCGGCGAGTCTTCTGCTCAGCGCGTCAGAGAGACGAGAGCTCGGCTGTGATCTCGCTCACAGCCGACTTGGCGTCCCCGAAGAGCATCGAAGTCTTGGGGTCGAAGTAGAGCTCGTTCTCGATCCCAGCGAAACCGGGGTTCATCGAGCGCTTGATCACAATCACCGATTGGCTGTCGGCGACTTCGAGGATCGGCATGCCGTAGATCGGCGAGGACGGCGTGTTCTTCGCCGCCGGGTTGGTCACGTCGTTGGCGCCGATGACCAGCGACACGTCGGTGCGCTGGAACTCGGAGTTGGCGTCGTCCATCTCCTTGAGCTGATCGTAGGGCACGTCGGCCTCGGCCAGCAGCACGTTCATGTGCCCCGGCATGCGTCCCGCGACAGGATGGATCGCATAGTTGACCTCCACCCCGCGCGACTCGAGCTCCTTGGTGAGCTCGCGCACGGCATGCTGGGCCTGGGCCACGGCCATGCCGTAGCCCGGTACGACCACCACGCGGTTCGCGTAGGCAAGTTGAATCGCGGCATCGGCCGCGCTCGTGGAGCGCACCGTGCCCTGATGCTCACCAGCGCCTTCGGCGCCCTCGACGACCCCGCCGCCGCCGAAGCCGCCGGCGACGATCGAGGGGATCGAGCGGTTCATGGCAGTTGCCATCAGGTTGGTCAGGATCGAGCCGGAGGCGCCGACGATCATGCCCGCCACGATCAGCGCCGGGTTGTTGAGTGCCATGCCAGTAGCCGCGGCCGAAAGGCCCGTGAAAGCGTTCAAGAGCGAGATCACCACAGGCATGTCGGCGCCTCCGATCGGCAGCACCACAGCGTTGCCGAGCAGCGCCGCCACGATCAGCATGCCGATGAACAACAGTTCGGAGTGGGCGCCCGCAACTAGATCGATACCCGCCGCGACGGCGAGGATCAGCAGCACCATGTTGACGATCTGCTGGGCGGACCCGAGGGAGATCGGGCGTCCGGGGAGTATTTCCTGGAGCTTGGCGAACGCGATGTTCGAGCCCCAGAAGGACACCGAGCCGACAATCGCGGCGAACACGGAGAAGACGGCAATATACGTAGGAACGCCTCCGACCTGGTGCGTTTCCCCGAAGATTTCGATCGTGCGTGAGCCGTAGCTCGAGCCATAGCTGCGGAACTCGACCCAGGAGATGATCGCCACGGCGCCACCGCCAACCCCATTGAAGAGAGCCACCATCTGTGGCATGGCGGTCATCTTCACCTGACGGGCCGCCGGGACCCCCACGGCGATGCCAAGGGCCATCCCAAGCGCGATCAGGCCCCAGTTGCCCTCACTGGGGTTCAGCAGCGTCGCGATGACCGCGATGCCCATGCCCACGGCGGCGATCCGATTGCCGCGTACCGCGGTAGTCGGACCGGAGAGTCCGCGCAGTCCCTGGATGAACATCGCGAAGGCGATGATGTACAGGACGTAGATGAAGTTTTCGCTCTGCAGAAAGGTGGTGGCGAGCGGCAGGCCGTTCATGAGCCTCCCTTTCCGCTGGGACCCGTCCCCGTGTCCTCGGCGGTGCTCTCGTCAGCCACCTTGGGCTTGGGGCGTGACTTGAACATGTCGAGCATCCGGTCGGTGACGAGGAAGCCGCCGACGACGTTGATCGTGCCGAAGGCGACGGCGATCACAAGCAGCGCCTTGCTGAACGCACCCAGGTCGGTGAGGCCGAACAGCAGCAAGCCACCGAGCAGAACGATCCCGTGGATCGCATTGGTCCCGGACATCAGCGGCGTGTGCAGCGTGTTGGGCACCTTGGAGATCACGACGAAGCCGATGAAGCCGGCAAGCACGAGAATCGCGAGGTTGGTCGTGAGCACGCTCGCGAGGATCATGCGCTTGCTCCCGTCTCGGGCGTGCGCGCCGGACCGCTCGGACCGGGTCCTGTGCTCCCCGAGAACCCCGCGGCCTCAACCGCCGCCTTCGCGCCGGCGTTCACGATCTCCCCGTCGCGCACCGTACATGCGCCGGCGACGATCTCGTCCTCGAAGTCGAGCTTCAACTCGACCTCACCCTCGGCGCCGCCCTCCTTCGGGGCGACCAGCAGATCGAGCAGTGCCTGCACGTTGCGAGCGAACAGTTGCGAGGAGTGCTCCGCCATGCTCGCCGGCAGATTCAGGGGTGAGACGATCTTCACGTCGTGCTTGACGACGGTCTCGCCGGGCTCGGTCAGCTCACAGTTGCCGCCCGACTCGCCTGCCAGATCGACGATCACAGAGCCTGGCTTCATGCCTTCCACGGCCTCGGCTGTAACCAGCTTGGGGGCTGGGCGGCCCGGCACCAGCGCGGTGGTGATCACGACATCAAAGCCCTTGATCGCGTCGGTGAGCGCTTGCTGTTGCTGGACGCGCTCCTGCTCGGTCAGCTCGCGCGCATATCCACCCTCGCCGCTTGCCTCAAGGCCCAGGTCGAGCCACTGAGCACCGAGCGACTGCACCTGTTCGGCAACCTCAGGTCGCACGTCATAACCGGTGGTGCGCGCACCGAGGCGCTTGGCGGTGGCCAGCGCCTGCAGGCCCGCGACACCCGCACCCAGCACGAGCACCTTGGCGGGCGGGATCGTGCCGGCGGCGGTCATCAGCATCGGATAGAAACGTCCCATGCTCTCCGCGCCCAACAGCGCGGCCTTGTAGCCGGCGATGTTGCTCTGCGAGGAGAGCGCGTCCATCGACTGGGCGCGCGAGATACGCGGGATCGACTCCATCGCGAACGCCGTAGCTCCGGCCGCCGCGAGCGCACGCGTGGTTTGCGGGCTGGTGAGCGGCGCCAGGAAGCCGATCAGGATCGAGCCGGCTCCGAGCCGAGCGATCTCAGGCTCGCTAGGCGGTGAGATCTTGACCACCACATCGGACTGCCACACCTCGGCCGGGTTGGCGCTCATCAGCGCGCCGGCGTCGGCGAAGGCGGCATCTGGCAGGAGCGCATCGGCGCCCGCACCATTCTCGACCAGGACGTCTATGCCCTTGGCCTTGAACTTGGCTACGACCTCCGGCACGAGCGCAACTCTGTGCTCGCCCTCGACGGTCTCCTTCGGAACACCTACCCGCATGAAGGCCGAGAAAGTATCCGATCTTGCCGACGCCGCGCAGTCCGGTCGGCAGACAGGCACCTCACCGACCACGGCAAAGCCCTTCTACTTTCCAAGCCCCAGGCGCGAGCTGAAGGTCGCCGGTGCGGCGAAAACGAGCTAAAAGCGAGCTATTTGGTCGCGCGTGTGCCAGACTCGACAGGCGGTGACGGTTAACCTGACACGCATCTATACGAAGGGCGGCGACAGCGGCGAGACCCATCTGGGGGACATGAGCCGCGTCTCCAAGCTGCACCCGCGCGTGGAGGCCTATGGCACGGTGGACGAGCTCAACGCGACGCTCGGCGTGGCGCTGCTCGCGCCCGGTCTGCCGGCGAGCTTCGCGCAGTGGCTGGCCCGTGTGCAGAACGACCTGCTCGACGTCGGCGCCGACCTGTCGGTGCCGACTCCCGATGACGGCGCATCGGATGCCACCCGCAAGGGGCACGCGCGGCTGCGGGTGACCGCCGAGTACGCCAGGTGGCTCGAGCAGGTGTGCGACGAGGTCAACGCCACGCTGGAGCCGCTGCGCTCGTTTGTGATCCCGGGTGGAACGCCGGCGGCCGCGCAGCTGCACGTGTGTCGCACCGTGTGCCGTCGCGCCGAGCGTCGCGCCATCGCGGTCGAGGATAGGTGCAACCCCGAGGTGATTCGCTACCTCAACCGGCTCTCGGACATGCTGTTCATCCTTGCGCGCGCGGCCAACGAAGGCGCGGCCGGCCAAGCGGAATCAGGGTCAGAGCTTCTGTGGGCTCCGGGCGGGCACGCCGCCGGCGCGACCGGCACGGACGCCTGATATCTGGCCGGATTGGTCGCCCGCAAAGCGGCCAGGGCCAGCGCGAACCACAGCGTCGCGAGCAAGTAGCCGCCAAGCACGTCGCTCGGCATGTGCCAGGCAAGGATCAGCAGGGCGCAGCCCACAGCCACGATGAACGCCACGCCCAGCAACGCGACTCCGCGTCGCAGTGAGGGTGGCGCCACGAGCACAGCGCACCACACGAGCATCGTCGCCGCGGTGGCATGACCGCTCGGCCACGAGGCGCTTGTAATGTAGAGCGGCACGACCTGGGCGTGGGCGTGGGCGGCCAGCGGCTTGAGCAGCTCGGCGCTGAGTGGCGCCAGGCCGAGTACGAGCGCCACGGCGAGCGCGACGCGGGGCCGTCCGCGTGAGCAGGCAATCACGACGAGCACTAGTCCCCACACGACGAAGAACGCCGGTTCCAGTAGGTCGAGGAGCACTTTCGCTGGGGCTTCGACGATTGGACGGTCGAGCCGTGTGAAGTCGTACAAAACTACCGCGTCGCGTACGTGCGTGGCAGGCACGAGCGCCGCGAGCACCCAGGTGAGCAACAGTCCAGCGATGCATGCTGCGGCCAGCAGCAACGGCGCGCAGGCGGCGCGGCGGCGCGGGACGTCGGTGATGGGGATCGCCGACATCCTCTAAGCGTAGGTGAGTCGATTAATTGCCGCTGAAGACGACCGGCGCGATCGGAAACGGCTTGCCGGCCAGCGCGGCAAGCGCCTCGGAGCTCACCCACACAGGTGTTTGGGCACTCGTGCGTGAATAGCGGACGCTGCCATCGGGGGCAACCAGGCTCTCCAGATAACCAAGCGGCGAGCGGCTGCCTGCGCGTTTGACGGCGTTCACATTCTCCCCTGTCGCGCTCAAGCCCTGTACGGCCCACGCGGTTGACTGGGCGTTGGATTCGCCGCCGGTCTGTTGGGGGAAACCGCCGTCGGGATTCTGCGTGTGGCGCAGGAATGCCGCCGCTCGTGCGACGACCGAGCTCCCACGCTGCCCGCTCGCGTCGATCACGCCCTGTAGCGCCGCCGCGGTGTCGTCGACATCCTCACCGCCGCCACGCCCGGCGAAGCCAAAGCCGCCGTCGGGGTTCTGCTGTGCGGCCAGCCAACGCCCGGCGGCGTTGACGACCTGGTTGTCAGCCGAGCTGCCCGCGACGCGCAGGGCGAAGATCGCGAACGCCGTGATATTGACGAGGTGATCGAACGAGCCGTCGCTGGAGCGTTCGCGCAGCAGCTTGTCCACCAGGCTTGTGCCGGGAAACGCGGACGCGGGCAGACCGCACGCGTGCAGGGCGAGGATCGTGCGCTCGTCATCCCCCGCGTCTTCAAGCGTCGAGGCTTCGGCGCGGAGCGCGTCGAGGACTGAATGGCCTGAGCGCGTGACGCGCAGAGGATCCCGACCGGCCGCTGCTAGGCCCATCGCGGCCCAAGCTGAGTAGAGCTCGCTGCTGCGCTGCCCGGGGGCGCCACCGAAGCCGCCGTTGCTGTCTTGGGCGCGCTGTAGATAGGCGACCGCGCTCGAGATCGCACCGGACGTCGTCGCGGAGCGGGCGAGAACCGGCGTGGATGGCGTGGCGGTCGATGCCCGCAAAGGGATGTCCCCCCGGGCGCGCGGGGGGACGCTCGTTGCGAGGATGCCCATGCACACAAGCACGAGCAGCAGCAGCGGCGGCACGGCGGCTGCCTCCCACGTGACGGTCATGCGTGCGCGCACGCGACCGAGCAGCCGCGCGAGCTCGGGGCCGAAGGCGAGCCCGAACAGGAAGCTCGCGACCGTGTCGGTGATGTCGTAGGGAAGCGCGACGCTCGCCGTGGCCAGCAGCGCGGCGGGCGTGTGGGCAGCGCCAAGCGTCCAGGTGTAGACGTTCATGATCTCCTTGGCCACCAGCGCCATCGTGGCGCATGAGAGCGCGAGACCGACGCGACCCATGCGCCTGCCGCTGATGCGTCCGAGCAGGCCGCCAGCGAGACCGACGAGGCCCCAGGCCGCCATCTGCCACGGCGTGTAGGGGCCTTGGCCGAGCATCATGTTGGAGGCGAGCATCCCGAGCGCGCCGACCGTGAAGCCGGGGAGCGGGCCGAGCGCATAGCCGACGACAAGCGCGATCGCGGTGATCGGCTTGACGTCGGGGAGCGCCACGAACGCGTCGCGGCCAAGCGCGGCGACCGCCGCCAGCGTGGCCACGACCGCCACCATCCGTGCCGAGGGGCGCGCGCGCTCGTAGGCCAGCCAACCGGCGATCAGCACGCCGGCGACGACCGCGAACGAGGCCAGGGGCCAACTCACTTGTGTGCCTCCGCCGCGGCATGGCTCACAAGCCCGGGGGATGGTTGGGACCGTGGACCGGCGCCGTGGGTCTGCGATCCGGCGCTGACCGTACGCGCCTCCTCGAGCAGTCGGGCGCCGTCCTCAGGGCGCAGCGCACCGCCGGCCCCGCCGAGGATACGGGCGGTCTCGGTCGCGAAATACCAGCCACCGGCCAGTAGGTCCGCCGCCGGACCGTCCGCGATCACACGTCCGTCGGCGAGCAGGATTGCCCGCTCTGCGCAGGAGGCCGCGAACTCGGGGTCGTGTGTGGCGACGATCACCGCTTGCCCCTCCTCCGCCCGGCGGTGCAGCTCCTGTGCGAGCTGTGCCTTGGCCTCGCGGTCCATGCCGCGGGTGGGCTCGTCGAGCGCGACCACCACGGTGGTCTCCCCTCCGTCGGCGACGATCGCGAGGGCCAGCCGCTGACGCTCGCCTCCTGAGAGGTCGCGCGGGTTGCGCTCAGCCAGCGCGCCCAGCCGCGCCTGCTCCAGGGCCTCGGGCGAGATCTCTTCGAGGACGCGCTCGTGTAGGAAGTAATCGTTGGGGTTCTGCAGCAGCAGCGCCACCCTGCCAGTCCGCTCGATCCGCCCACGCGTAGGTGCCACAAGGCCCGCCGCGTGGCGCAGCAAGGTGGACTTGCCGGCTCCGTTACGGCCCATCAGCGCCACACGCTCGCCGGGTGCTATCGCGAGATCGATGCCGCGCAGGATCGAGGGGCCACGTGGGATCTCACACCACACCCCGTGCAACGCAAGCACCGACGCGCCAGTCCCTGCTCTCCCCCGTCTGGCGAGCCGACGGCGCACACGGGCGCCATCCGGGCGGGCGCCGGGCGGATGCTCATCGAGGCCACCCGCGTGCTCGTCGAAATCGTCCGCCGCCGTTGCCGCATGCGGGTCCGGTTCGGCGGGCAGCAGTCCTTCGCGGCGCAGGGAGGCCCGCGCCTGCTTGACTCCTATCGGCGGCGGGGTGAGACCGGCGAGCGCGAACAGCTTCGCTCCCGGCGTTTGCAGCGACGGCTCGGAGTCCGCCGCGAAGCGCAGGAACGAGCTCGGGGAGCCGTCGTGGACGATTGCGCCGTCGTCCAGCGCTATCACGCGGTCGGCCGCGGACAGGCAGCGCTCCAAGCGATGCTCAGAGAGCAGGATCGTGGTGTCCCACTCCTGATTGAGTCGGCGCAGCAGTCCGATCAGCTCGTCGCCCGCAACCGGGTCCAGCTGCGAGGTGGGCTCGTCGAGCAGTACCACGCGCGGGCGACCGGCGAGCGCGGCGCCAAGCGCCACGCGCTGCTTCTCGCCCCCGGATAGCTCGTGAGTCGAGCGGTCGAGCAGATGGTCGATGCCGAGGGCGAGCGCGACCTCCTCGACCGCGCGCGCGACGGCGGTGGCGCCGTGGCCGCGGCTCTCCATCGCGAGGGCAAGCTCGGCATGCACCGAGCTCATCACGAGCTGGGTCTCGGAATCGCCCTGCAGCACGCCGACGTGGGCGCCCAGTCTCGCAGGCCCGCCCTCGCGCGTGTCCACGCCCGCGACACTCACGCTGCCGGCGAATGTGCCGCCGTGGAAGTGCGGGACGAGCCCACAGGCAGCACGAATCAAAGTGGACTTACCTTGCCCGGAGCGTCCCGCGAGCAGACACAGCTCACCCTGCTCGATCCGCAGGGTCACATCGCGCAAGGCGGGCTGTGACCCCTCGGGATAGCGGTAGGTGACCCGCGAGAACGCCATAGCGGATCTCAAAATTCAATCCCCCGACGGTCGGCCAGCGCCAGCAGGATCGCCGCTGGCAGAAGCGCACACAACACGAGCGTGGCCCAGGACACGGGCATGGTCACCAGCGGATATGCCTCGAACGGGGCGACCCCTGCCATCCGCCCGAGGAGCGCAAGCGCGAACACGCACACCGCGGAGACGGCGACTGCCGCGTCGTGGCGCGAGAAGGGACGACGCTGTGCCCCTCCGCCCCTGCGCCCGCCCGCGGCGAAGCCGCGCAACTCGAGCGTCGCGGCCACGTCCATCGAGCGATCCAGCGAGGAGCCGACGATCGCGCTCAGCAGCCTGACACGCCCGCGCGCGCCGCCAGTACCACCTCCGGGCCGCGTTCGCTGAGCCTCCGCGAGACGCTGTGCGTCGGCGGAGAGCACCCCGATCATCCGTGTCGCAAGCGACGCCGTGAGCGCGGAGCGAAACGAGCGACCGCGAAACACCGCCAGCAGCTCGTCGGGGTCAATCGTGAGACTCGCAAGCGTTGTCGTGAGCATCAATAGGCCCACCTTGAGCGCGATCACCGCGCCGTAGACGAGCGCCTCGACCGTCAGGTCGCCCTGACCGAACGGGCCAAGATCGCCGAGGCGCACGAACACGGTGAAACCTTCGTGATAGACGAGCACGTTGATGATGACGATCGGGATTGCCACGATCAGCACGGTACGCAGCGTGCGCGCGAGCTCACGCCCCACACCAGCGCCCGCGCCGGCGCCAAGCACGCCCACGAGGAGCGCTCCCAGCACGAGTGGGCTCTCGCTGAGCAGTGTCGCGAGCACCAGCGCACAGGCCCACATGCTCGCCACCGTCGCGCGGGTCGCGTGCAGCGGACTCGCGCGACGGCGGTAGAAGAGCGTGGCGCCCAATGCCATGGACTACCCCTGAGACCTCATGGGCCCACCGGCACGGGTTGGGCCGTCCCTGAGGGTTCCAGTGCCAGCGCGAAGCAATTGCGCAGCGCGCTTTCGCTGAGCGAGCTCGCGGCCAGATTCGCCCCGGCTGCGTCGGTGCCGGTGATCAGCCACACGGGCGCCTCCTTGCCATAGCGCGTGGCCGCGATCAGACCGGCGCCGGCGCCGAGCGTGCGTACCGGCTTGCCTGCGGGGTCGAGCAATGTGAGCGCACTGCCGCTCCCCGAGAAACGCGCGTACACGCCGCTGTAGCGAGGTCCCGCGCCGACGTCGTGCACGCTGAGCGAGTCTCCCAGCGCCGAGTAGGGACCGACCAGTACACGCAAGGTCAGCTGGTCTTCTTCGTCTGAGACGGCGGCACCCGCCGCCGGCACGCCGAGGGCGCTGAGGCGATCGTGCACCGTCGCGCACGCCGAGCTGGAGGGTTCGGCACATTCCACGCGTACCGGATAGCGACGGCCTTCGATCCCATCCAGGAACGGCTCGGGGTAGGAGCCGACGACCGCGGGGATCTCCTGGGTTTGGCTCCAGTCGTGTAGATCCCACCAGATGCGATCCCCCGCCTGCAAGTTGGTATCGGCGGCCCCCTTCGGCGCCTCCACGCCATTGACGTAATAGAACCAGTCGCTCGGTTCTCCCGCCTGCGTGCCCCCGGAGTGGCCCTCGATGCTCTCGACGAAGCCCCCCCCGAAGCGGGTCTTGACTTGGTAGTTGCGCATCAGCAAGCCCATCACGGTTTCCTGCCCGCCCACGCGCGGCGCGCCGGAGAGGCCCACGGCACGAGCACCAAAGCCGTCCGTCACCGAGAGCCTGATCCCACTCGGGGCTTGGCCCGGGCCGATGCCGCAACCTGCGAGTAGCAGCGCGACCAGGGCCCCCAGGCCGAACGGGCCCGGTACGCCGAGAGAGCGCGCGATATGTGAACGCGCGTGGCGCACCGTACGTGGGCCCCTACTTGACATAGAAGACCACGTGGCTAACACCAGCCACGAGCTTTGTCGGTTGTCCGGCGTCGTTGATCGCCTCGATGTCATAGACGTAGCGACCCTTGGGCAGCGCCGCGGGCAACAGGTAGCTGAACGACTCGCTACCCCCCACCGAGAAGAAGTGGGTAGTCCCGCAGCGGTCGCGCGCGAACCTCTCGGTGGCCCCATTGAATGCTAGGCACCGCTTGCCGCTGTGGCGCTGGAGGCTGATGCGCACGTCGCGCAGCGTCCCACCCGCGGGCACCTGGACCAGCCCCCGCAGAATGCGCGGCCCATTGCGACGAGCGTAGTGGTGGCCGCTCTTGACCGCACCGACCCTCGCGACGTCCGCGGGCGTGGAATTCACGATTTGGGGCAAGCTTTTAGGAACGACTGAGATACCAGGTACGGTCGTCCCGCAGGTCCCATCGTTGTCTTCATGAACGCAGATTGTTGTCTCGGTGCGAATCGCCGGTGGCGCTTGGAAACCGCTGCTGGCCCTCAGCGTGTATGTCCCATCGCCAGCGAACTTCATGGTTGCATGACCTTGCGAGTCGGTGACCGCGCTTGTACCGCCGCCGCCTACGTTGGCGCCAACAGCTGGGGTGACTTCACCCTTGGTGTTGTATTGCACGACCGTGATATTTACCGGTTCTCCAGCGTTGGCGGTCGCGGATGCCTGAATACCGAGCGGAGTCGGTTCAGGGGTCGGACAGGCGGCGCCATAACAGGCGGGAAAGAACAGCACCTGGTCTCCGGCTTGAAGTTCGGCATCGCACGCGCCGACCGTCGCTTCTTTGTTGTCGAGCCAGAAAGACCAGTAGTAGTTGGCATTCGAGCTTTCGAATTCGTGCGTCTCGCCCTCGATCGTGTAGATCGCGTACTGGTTTTCTTTGGCTTCCCACGGACCGCTCCAGTTGCCCGCCGTCGATAGCTGGAGCGCCCCGAGAGCGCTCGTTCCAGGGCACGAATCAGCCCCGATTTCGTCCTTGACGACCGGCGTTGTGGTCGTCGTCACGGATGTCGGAAGAAGCTTGGTTTCAGTGAGGCCCTCGACTCTGACCGTGACGTTCTCGGGCGTGCCGGCGAAGACCGTTGGCGCTGCGAACAGACTGACGAGCAGCGTGGCGCATAGCGCCAGCGACATACGGAGAGGTACATACATTTTGGAGCCACCCCTTTCCACGAGGGCTTGTGGGCTTGCCGGTCGGAGGCAGGTCTCCTGGCTCCCGGGCCCACCCTCCGCGCCTTCCCGATCCGCCGAACGGCCGATCAGTGGCTGCGCTTACTCGCGCCGCGACTGGCATCCCCGGTTACAGTGGCGGGTCCGCGCCGGACTTGCACCGGCTTCCCTTCGCCACCGACCGTATGAATGTGGACATCCTACCGCCACGTGCCCGGGTGATGCATTGGCGCCGTTATTGGGATGGCCTACGCCCTTGCGGGCTACGGCTATGGCGTTCTCTCGGTGCGAGGACGCTCAGCGATGGAGCACGGCGAGGTCCGAATCGAGGTTCGCGAGCGTGGCCCGCTGAATCTCGTCGAGTACAGGGCGCTCGGCGATCAGCCGACGCGCGTGGTCGAGATCGTTGGGGCGCCCGAAGGTGAGCGCGCCCTTGACCTGGGCGTCCTTCAGGTACCAGGTCGTGAAGTTGGCCTCGGAGTAGGAGCCGCGCACGATCTCCTCGTCCCACTCGTATGCGGGGCCGACGTATTCCAGTTCGCCCCAGTCGGCGAGCACCGAATAGAAGTAGGGGACGACTTCGTGGGAAGTGTTGCCGCCGAGCATGTTGGCGGCGGCGGTCTTGCCGTGGTTGAAGGCGACGTCCCAGTGCTCGATGCGCACGTACCCGCCGTGTAGCGGCGAGTCGTACTCTGCGATGTCACCGGCGACGAACACTCCCTCGGCGGAGGTCTCAAGGCGCGAGGAGCACAGCACCCCTCCGCGCTCGCCAATGTCAAGGCCCGCACGCTTGGCGAGCGCAACGTCGGGCGTGACCCCCGCGCCGACCACAACCGCATCGGCCGCGAGCTCGAGCCCATTTGTGGTGATGACCTTGCCGACGCGCCCATCGCCCTCGAAGCGTTCGAGGCCGTCCGCGCCGTGGATGGTGACGCCGTGCGATTCGAGTAGATCCTGGAAGAAGCGCCCGGCGGTCTTGCCGAAGCTGCGCTCGAGCGTGACGTCCTCGAGCATCACGATCGTGGCCCGCTTGCCCATGAGTGTGAGCGAAGCGGAGACCTCGCAGCCGATGTAGGAGCCACCGATCAGCACGACGCTCTCGGCGTCTGAGACGCCCTCGCGAATCGCGTCGGCGTTGCCGAGCGTACGCAGGTAGTGGATCTGCTCGAGCTCGCAACCGGGGACGTTCAGGCGGCGTACGTTGGCACCGGTGGCGATCAGCGCCTTCTCGAAGCGGATCTCCTGCTTGTCGGAGAGCTTCGCGGTGTGGGTGTCGAGATCGAGCGCAGTGACGCTCGTGCGCGTGACCAGCTCGACGTTGCGCTCGGACCAGAACTCTTTGGGTTGCACAAGCGGCTCCTCGCGGGTCTCCTCGCCGCGCAGGTAGCCCTTCGAGCACTCCGGGCGGTTGTAGGGCGGATCGGGCTCGCGTCCGACGAGCAGGATCTCTCCCTCCGCGCCGCCCTCGCGCAAGGAGTGGGCGCAGGTGGCGCAGGCGAGCCCTCCACCGATCAGCAGGTGCTCGACCTCGCGCGTGCTCATGGGGCAACCTCGGGGGCGCTCATGCTCGGGACCATAGAGCACAGATCGAGGTTGGTGCGCGTCTGCCACAGGATCGGAGTGCTACAACCCCGGCGGATGGCGAACGGACCAGTGGGCCCATGTGGGAATGTGGTCGAGAATGCGCCAGCGGGGGCCGTCTTCGTCGCGGTTGGGACCAACATCGGTGCCTTTGTGAGATGTGTCGAGGCGTAGCCCGGCGATCACGATGAAGACGTGATCCGTTGGCGCCGTGGTCGCATAGATCGTGACCCAGCGACCCGGGCCTGGGTCGCCCCAGTTGACGTAATCCTGGGCGAGCGGATTCTCGCGCAAGATTTCAGCGAGGGGACGGATGCCTGAGCGGTAGAGCATGTAGTTGACTGTGCTGGAGCAGTCCTCATCCGGCGCGCCGAGCGGATCGGGGTGCCCATCGGGACCATAGGGCAGCTCCTGCAGCTCGTTGCCTGCGATGACCATCGCCTGCACCACTGTCGGAGCCTGCGCGGGCACGAGCGCGAGATGTCCGTCGCCCGGCGAGAGCATTGCCCGCGTACCGGCAATCGTCTCGACCGGGCCCACCCCCGGCCAGTCGACGCTCGAGACTTCAAGGCCGCTGCCCGCGACACTGCCATTCTCCGCGGCGTCGCCAATGCCGGCTTGGGCCTGGGTGGACGGGCCTCGATACAACGAAGCCCAGTGCTCAACCTCGGCGACATACCAATCGGCGTGGTTGTAAGCGAAGATCGCCTTGCGGTAGTTGCCCGGAGCGCCCGAGGCACGTAGATAATTGGCCATGCCGTAGATCGCATCCGCAGGGTCCCACCTATCTGGCGGTCCCTTGCCGTCGGCGTCCACCCCATACTGCGCCCAGGTGGAAGCTAGGAACTGAGCGGGCCCGCCCGCGCCCGCCGAGTTAACGGCGCCCTCCTTCGTGCACGAGGGGTCGGGATCGCGCCCGTGGTCGCACTCCACCTTGCCGATGCCGGCGATGATCGCCCAGTCAAGCCGGTAATGCCTGCCAGCCTGTTGGTAGAGGCTGAGGTAGAGCGGAGGGATTTCGGCATCGGCCAGCGCCGAGACGCCGAAGGTCTCAGGCGTGTCATCGGGCGTGCTGAGGCCGACCCCTACTAGCGAGGCGATGACCATCATCGAGAACAGACCCACGGCGGCGGCCGTGGCAATCAGCACGCCCGTCAGCTTGAGCGGCCGTCCGGAGGAGACGGCGTGATGGGCGAGCGCTTGTGTGCTCACGCGCGCGACTCGTCTGCGGCGGGCGGTTCGAATCCGAGCTGTCGCTTGCGCCGTGCGGCGACTTCGCGGGCGTCATCCATGATGCTCGAGCTCGACACGCTTTGCGAGTTGGGCGCCCGCGACTCTGAAATCGAATGGACCGCTTGCGAGTGGTCCACCCTGCCGCTCTCACGCGTTGACTCTTGCGGAGCCGCCACAGACGGGCGAGAACCGCGATCGGCGGGGGCGCGCTGGGCAACATCGACCTGCGGGTGCCGGGGCGCGGGCGCGGTCTGTCGATTCGCCCGACCGGCCTGTGTGTCTGGAGGCGTCGTCCACTCGCTGACACGCCCGGTCTGCCCGTCGACACGGTGCGTGGACTGATCACCGTGCCCGGCCGACTCCTCTGCTTGGTTTCTCCACACGCGATCATGCCCAGCCCGCTCCCCGGTGCTCCCTCCCCATTTGCCACCGTGTCCCGCTCCCTCCTCGGTGCGCCCTCCCCGCTCCTCACCGTGCCCTGCCGCACCCTCGGCATGGCGATCGCGCGCGACTTGCTCGGAATGCTCACCTGGTCCCGACTGCCCCTTGATGCGCCCGGTCCGCCCGTTTGCTTGTCCGGTCTGCCCCGCGTGCCCCGCCACCCCAGCTTGTCCGACCTGCCCGATCTGCCCCGCCTGCCCGATCTGCCCCGCCTGCCCCGCTTCTTCGATCTGCTCCGTTTGTCCGGTCCGCTCCTCCGCGCGTTTACCTGCGGGAGCACGGCGCGCAGGACCTCGCTTGTGCAGCTGCTCGTCGGCAGATACCGGCGAGAGAATCTTGCCCTTGGCCCAGCTCACCGGGTGGGATACCGCTTGCTTTGCCTCGCGCGCACTTGTGATCCTGTGGCCGACCTTCTGGGCGATCGCCTGACGATTGGGCACAACTGAACCCCGACCCCCGTTACGCACGAATGCGATCGCCTCGTGGCGCTTGAAGAAAACGGTCCACCAAAATGCTGAGATCAACAGCCACTGGGTCCACCAGCCCAGCGGTTCGAGCGATGCGAGCAAGCGCTGCATGCTCAGCAGTGCCCCGAGCAGGAACGAGAAGATCAGCTTCGAGCCGACCGCCCCGAGCAGCCGCGTCAACCAGCCCGTGAAGAGGGCCCGCCCTCCGTTCCCCAGGGCGGGAGCCAGAACGGCGAACGGCGCCAGCAACAGCATGAACAGGCCGAAGACCGCGGCGGCTAGCAGGTGCACCGCGATCAACCCGAACAGCATCGTCATGCCGAGCACACCGACCGCGATCAGCATCACGCCGATCATGCGCGGAAAGGTGCCGCTGTCGGAGCGGAACTCGGCCTGTGGCGCCGTCGATCCTTCGCATTTGGTGTCGTCTTCACCCTCGCAAAGGAGGTGCAGCAGCGAGCTCTTGCTTTTCACCGAATTGCGTTCCGGGCCGTTGGCAGGAAACGCCAGGAACAGAGCGCCGTTTGTATCGGCCTCACGCACCATCTCGTCGGTGTGCTCGATGGTGAGCGCCGAAACTTCACCTCCTGAGGGACATGGCGGATGATTAGCGCTCGACTGGCAGCTCAGCTTGGCCGTCTCGGAGGCGGCGATGCTCAAAGCCGCTTCACGCAGGCGCGCATCAAGCAACGCCGGATCACTGCACCAGCGCACGTTGCCGAACTCCAGATAGCACCACGGCACTTCGATCGTGCCCGCGAACAGTGCGCGCATACTGTCGCCGAGCGTCCTTGGAGCGTTAGCGGTCGTCCCCTGGGCAACCGCCCCGAGCGTCCCCAGGCTTGCCTGGTTGGCGAACCGCCCGACCGCCCCGACGGTCCCAAGCGGGTCCGCGATCACCCACAGCCCCAGCGCCATCATCGCAATCGTCAGCAACGCCTGGCCAAGTGTTTCCGCGATGCGACGACGAACGAGCCCGTTGTAAAGGGCGAGCACAGACGCGACAGCGAGCGCCAGTACGAGCCACGGCTCGGTGAAGCTCACCTGCGCCTCCCGTACGGAGCTCGCCACACGACTCATCGTGGAGCCGCCCAGCAATTCGAGCGTGTAGCACCACTGGAGCATCACGACAAGCGCGTGCACGACCCACACAAGCGCCTCCCAAATAGGCGCGATAAACACATCCTGAATCACCGAGAGCATCTGTCCGCGACTGAGCCCGAGCGCGCCTACGTCGATGTTGACATCGAGGTCATAGTCGTTCGTCGGCGCGGGCGCGCCCACGAAACCCGAGGTCTGACAGTTGCTCAGCGCGGCACTCGACAAGCCAGCACTCGCCGAGCCCTCACACAGCGGGCTCGATAGGCCGTTTTCGACCAGCTGGTCACCCTCTGCCGAAGGCACACCCGCTGTACTTTCACTTCCCTGCTCCGTTGTCGGTGAAGTTAGCGGCGGTTCGCTTGGGGCAGCCTTCGTCACTGGGGTAGTTTTGGTGGCCGTGTGACGCGCACCGCGCGAGGCGGGAGCCGCGCTTGCCAGGCCGCTCGACGCAAGCGATATGGCGAGCGCCGCACTCAATGCCGTTGTCAGGACCCGTGTAGAGCTCACCCGCCTTCCGCCTGTGGGGTTGTGGAGAACGCACGCAGCAACGACGGCACAAGCACCTCGACCTGGATCGCCTCGACGCGCCCGCTGTGGTCGCGCAGTAGACAGCGCCCAGCCTCCATCTCCAGCAGTCGCTCCCGCGCGCGGCGATCCTCCGGATCGAGCCCGAGCAGCGTGAGCGCCCTGGCGGCCTCGGCCTCCGAGCGCATCCCGAACACGAATGTGGCACCGAGCAGGTTCTCCAGCGACTCGCGCTCACCGACGAGCGCGTCGGTCACGAGCTGCGTGCTCACGATCGGCACCGCCAGCTCTGAGCGTCCCATGCGTTGCAACGAGGCAAGCAGCGTCCGCCCCACCGGATCGCCAAGCAGCCGCCATCCCTCGTCAAATGCCAATGTTATATTGCGTACCTATGGCACCAAACGGTCTCAAGCTCGACGCCTACGTCCGTGTGTCGAAGGTCGCCGGACGAAGTGGATCGAGCTTCATCTCCCCCGAGGTTCAAAGCCAGCAGATCGAGCGCTGGGCACAGGCTCACGGGCACACGCTCAACTGGCACGAGCCGGAGCTCGACGTCTCCGGCGGAAGCATGAGCCGCCCCGTCTTCGATCAGATCATGCAACGGATCAGGACCGGGCAGAGCGATGGCGTGATCGTCGCCAAGCTCGACCGCTTCGCCCGCACGCTGATCGGCGCGCTCGGCATCCTCGAAGAGTTCGAGCGCCACGGCGCGGTGCTCATCAGCGTCGCTGAGAATCTGGACCTCTCGACACCGATGGGCAAGGCGTTCATGCGCATCTTGCTCGTATTCGCCGAGCTCGAGCGCGACCGCATCTCAGAGAACTGGGGAACCGCCACCGACAACGCGATCGCGCGCGGAGTCCACATCGCCAAGTTCACGCCCGTCGGCTACGACCGCGGCCCTGACAAGCGGCTCGTGCCGAGCACCGACGCACCCGCCATCCGCGAGGCCTTCCTGATGCGCGCTGCTCACAACACCCGCACCGAGATCGCGCACAGACTCGATGAGATCGCCCCACGCCCAGACGGCGGTCGTTGGACGGCCTCAGGCGTAGAGCGCATCATCAAGAATCGCGTCTACATGGGCGAGGCCTACCGGGGCAGCGCCGTCAACCCCGACGCCCATGAGGCGATCGTCAGCTTTGCCGAGTGGCAAAAGGCCAATCTGGCGCCGGTGCGCGTCTCTCACCGTGGCAAGAAGCCAAACCTGCTCGGTGGCGTCGTTCGTTGCGCGGGTTGTCGCTACGTGCTCGCGCCACAGGTCTATGGCGCGGGAAGGCCCAACCCCACGCGCGTCTACCGCTGTCGCACCGTCCATAGCGCCGGTGCCTGTCCAGAGCCCGCGAGCATCGCCCGGGACGCGCTCGATCACTATGTGGAGGCCGTCTGGCGCGAGCAGATGGCAAGCCGAGCCCTTTCGATGCAGCAAGACTCCGAGGCGCTTCGGGCAGCGGCCCCAAAGCTCGAGGCCGCAGAAGAGGAGCTGAGGGCCTTTGCCTCGGACCTCACCGCTCGGCGCCTATTGGGTAGCGACTATCACGCCGCACTCGAATTGCGCGCCGCCGCGGTCGATCAGGCCCGCGCGGAGCTACAGCAAGCAAGCGCATCGGTGGCGAGCCCTGAGGCCATCGAGGGCTACGACGAGCTACCTCTCGAGGAGCGCAAGCGCATCCTCTCGAGCTCAATCGACGCGGTGATCGTCAAGCGCGGCCACGCGCACGCGCCCGTCGATGAGCGCGTCACGATCCTCTGGCGTGGCGAAGGGCCGGATGACCTGCCCCGCCGCGGCAGAGACAATGGCCCCATCCGCACCTACGCGCTCTAGCGGCACGAGCACGACGCCTGGGTGGCGCTCGTGCGTGATGCGAGCGAACGTCTCAAGCGCCGCGAGCGCCGCCGCGGGCGGCATCGGAGAAACCCTTGGCATCTTGGCCGTACTTGCCATCCGCCTCTATTCCGACGCCAGCGACACAGCGGGACGCTGGCGTGTGACCTCCCTCTCAGCTCCTAAGACCGAGGGGTACGTCAGCTATCGGTTGTCTTAGCCGATCTGGATAGTCTCATCATCGAACACGGCGCTTACCTCCAAATGGCCGCCGAGCGCCTTGACGTAGCTCTCGAGCGTTGAGAGCTTGACATCATCGCCACGCTCGAGCTGAGACACATTGGACTGAGACACCTCGAGGCGCTTGGCGATCTTGGCCTGGCTGGCGCCGCGATGCTTGCGCAGCTCAGCCAAGCGCAACTCCGCCCGCATCGCCTCGCGGACTCCTTGAATATGTGGCTCGTCCTCTGGCTTGACAGCCCTACGGCGAGCGTCGCTCCACTTGGTCGTCTTCATCATATTGCTCCAAATATTCGTCATAGAGGGCATCAGCGATAGGGATGTTCTGCTTGTACCACCGTTGCCATTGACCGGTCTTGTCGCCCCCGATCAGGAGGATGGCTTCCCGGCTGGGATCAAATGCAAAGAGGACACGGATGTTGCCGCCAATCGAGCGCAACTCCTTCATGTTGTGATGGCGACTGCCCTTGATCCGGTCCACAAACGGCCGGCCGAGAGCAGGGCCGCGTGCCTCTAGCTCATCTATAGCGGCGGTGATCTGCCTGCGCTCGACATCGCCGAGTGCGAGATACCACTCGGCTACCTGGTCGGTCAGGTTGATCTCCCACACAGTCATAGTATAAGGCAGGACTTATAAGAAGTCAAGCCTTATAATCGAGTTCGTCCTGGTATTCGTCGGCGTGGCTTTCGGGTCCCATTGAGCGGGGTCCCCTGAGCTGGTCTTCGGCTGCGTATTGCTCTTCTGCGAGCTGTGGGATGTCCTCGAGGCCCAGCACTCTTATGCGGTCGGCGCTCTTCGTTGCCTCGACAGCGCGTTCTACGGCGCGTCTTGGCCCCGGTGCCGCGAGGTAGTAGACGGTGTGGACGTGGCGGGCTCTGGCCCAGCCGCGACATATAGCCTTGAGCCGTGATGCTGACTTAGTCGACAGCTCGACCTCGATTGGTATGACGAGTCCCCCCGTACAGCTCAAGACGATGTCTGGGCGATGCAACTTTGCGCGAGAGGCGAGTTGACCGACTTGTGCTGAGGCGATCAGTTTGCCGTATTCGCTCTCCATCGATCTGAGCTCTCGCTCGCTCATCAACTCCCAGTCCAGCATTGCTGCGCCGAGCTCAATAGTGGTCTGCGCTACTTGCCACGCATGCTCGAAGCCACCTGGACTTATGTTGAATACCCCGAGGTGAGCGATGCCTCGCCAGCGCAGTCCGGCGAGTGTTGCTGTGTACATACCGGGGCGCCCGTAGAGAACAGCGTGATGCTTGAGCAACCCGTCGTGGGTCAGAGAGTTGAGGCGTTGGTAGGCCGTGCTGCGACTCATCATGAATTCGTGCATCACGTGCTCAGCGCCGGCGGCGCCGAGACAGCCGATCCAACGGACGATTTCCGCGTCTCTCTCTGTTTGCATTACGCGAGCCTCCGTGTGCTTGGATTTCTGTACACGTGGCTAATCCGCCCAACCACAGCGAACGGGACACCGGAACAGGTCCCGAAACCCAACACCAGGGTTACGCAGGCGTTTGCAGGACCATGACGCTCGACCCCTTGGTGCTGCAGTTTCGTCCCGGGGCCAACGCTCAGGGACCATCGTTGACGCTGACATCACGACGGCGCCGACAATGGCCTGACACCCTGACCATGACCATCACGTCACCACGGCAATGGCAGGCAATACCCACCCCTTCACATCCCTCAATAAGGATTCATCTCGTCGGGGTTTGACCGTCGTGGACCATCCCACAACCCTCCACTCATCACTTGCTCCGCGGTCCGCGACGGTCAAACCCCGACCCAGCCCGCAGAGCTGGAGGGGTTCGTCCGCTCCAGCGGATTCCCAATCCGGACACAATCCCGGCACGAACCCACACAACGCGCACCCAAACACGAGGGCGACTGCACGATGGGAGTCCTTTACGCCATATCGACAGTTGCGTTTACGCCATCCATCTGAAATGCCTCAGCGACGAGCCACGTATCCTCACCAACGACAACACCATCCGCCGACGCACTCACCTAATAGGGCGCGGCGCGATATGGGCGTGATGACCGGCGACGGGGGCGCTGTTCGGATCGTTCAGCGGATCTTGTCTCCCAAGAAAAGGGGCGATCGAACGGGGCTGGCGTAGCTGCGGCGAAACAGGGGTGCTCTTCATATCGGACGCCTGCATGTGCCCGTCCGGGTCGCATACGATCACTCCGGGGAGGCCGCTATCTTTAGTACTGGAGCTATATCTACGGTGTACGCTAAAGCGCGTTGTCCAAGGAGAACAGCTTCAGACGCTCCCGCTCGCGCGACATGAGGTGCATCGCGAACATCGCGATCAGGCGCACGATCTGCACGCCGACTCGCTCGGCCTGGGTGTACTCCGATCGCGGCGTGCCGGGTTCAGGGCCGGGGAGGTCGCGGATCGGGATGTAGGTGACCTGTTGATGGCCGACCGGGGCGAGCTTCACCGCGGAGTCGGCGAAACCGAGCTGAGTGAGGCCGGAGCGTGCGTAGACGGCAAGCGCGTTGCCGACCTGAACCTCGGTGTCATCCCCATCACGGAGTGCGCGCACCACCTCCATGCAGGTCGGCTCGCTGGCACGCCGCAAGACGATGTCGACCGCCCCCACGACAGCCGTCTCCCAGGCGGCGTCGGCCCCGCCGGGGAGCAGGTCGCGCAGGAAGGAGACGGCGGCGTCCTGGCGCAGATGCTCGGGCGCAACCCGCAGTGGATCGAGCATCCCACGCAGCGCGGGATCGGGACGTAGCGCAATCGTCTCCGCGTGCGGCGCGACCTCTTCGAGCAGGTGAAAGCGATGATCGCCCTTCGGGTCGCAGTCGATCACGCGGGCGCCCTGCAAGAAGCCCTCGTACTTGAGCTTCTGCGCAAGCGTCGTCTTGCCCGATCCGAGCGCACCGACGCTGAGGATCGCCGTGTTGCGATCTCGCTCGGAGCCCTCCCGCAGGTTGAAGCGCACTGGCTGGCGCGAGCCCGACAGCGTGTACCCCAGGTAAAAGCCGCGGCGCGAACCGACGGCATGGGTCGCCGTCGGCATCATCGCTCCAACCTGCTCGGTGGTGAGCGTGTCGTCATAGCCGGCAACGCGCGTGCGCTGCCCGGGAAGTTGTTGGATGAACAGCGCGAGCTGATCGCCGAGCGGGCGATGCAGACGGATCTCACCGTAGGCTCGCCGGCACATCTCCACGCGCTCGGAGAGCTGTGTCTCATCCTCGGCGCCGATCGCCAGCGCGAGGGTGGCACGCAGTAGCGGCGGGCGACTCGATGCTTGTAGATGAGCGAGCAAATCGCGTGCTTCCTGAGTCCGCTGGTAGCCGACGTCGGAGACGCCCTGATCGCCGTCTGACTCGGCGCGCACGATCTGGTCGGCGTCCTGGACGCGCTTGCGCGCGATCCGCAGTGCCAGCTCGTTGGGAAGGAAGCGCGCGTTCAGAGAGAGGTCGACGGGAAACGGGAGGCTCTCTACGGCCGCGAACATCAACTCCACGCGGGCGCCGGGGAAGAGCGCGCGCTCGGGCAGGGCGCCGAGCACGAGCTGCGCCTGCCAGCTGACGCCGAGCTCGGATTCGATGCGAAGCGAGCGACCGCGGTGCTCGACGTAGCCGTCCATCCAGCGCACGACGTCACCCTCCAGCGGCGCGAGCAGCGCTTCGCCGTTGCGCTCGAAGGCCAACGCCCGCGGCTCATGCAATCCGTCGAGGATCGGCTCGCCCAAGCCTCGACAGAAGGCCCTGCGCACGAGCCACTGCAACTCGATCCCACGCGCCGGCCTAGCGCTGAGGAAGTCTCCGAGGCGCGCGTGGGCTTGGTCGGCTCGCACGC
Source organism: Solirubrobacteraceae bacterium (assembly GCA_036510495.1). Classification (GTDB taxonomy): domain Bacteria; phylum Actinomycetota; class Thermoleophilia; order Solirubrobacterales; family Solirubrobacteraceae; genus Palsa-744. The sequence goes on along the minus strand of DATCDV010000008.1, from coordinate 184,512 downwards.
GGGCGTCCTCGAGCTCTGAAGCCTTCAGTAGACGCCGATCGCGCACGGAGAGGACGCGTGCGATCGAGCGCAGCCACTCGCGCGGGTGCTGCTCAACCGCCTGGGAGATGTAGGAGGCAACGTCACGCTCGGGATCGCGCAGGCTGACCAGCAGGAACAGCGAAGGTTGGGAGCAACCCACGTCGCCCAGACGCTCAGCGTGCTCGCGCGCGTAACATCGGTTCGCATGTGCATGCCTTCCGCCGCTTGCCTGCTCCATCTCTCTCAGGTAGCCCTTTAGGTCCCAGCGGCGTCCCACCCGCAGGATCTGCACGTCCGCTTCGAGCGCTTCGAGCGCGCCCATCAACGTGAGCAGTCGTGCGCGCTTGGCCTCCTCGGAGAGCCACTCATATGAGAAACACGGGACCGAGAACGCTGCCCACACATCGTCATGGCTTGCGCCGAACACGAGATTGCCGTAGACAAAGGAGATTGGCGTCCTCACTCCCTCACCTCAAGGCGCGCACCCGATGCGAGCTCGATCACATGGCCGCGCGTCGATCTCGGCTTCCCAGGCAATGGGGCAAGCCTCATGTCCGGTCGTCGCGCAAGCCGTCTGAGCGGGCCGGGCCGCCAAGCGCTGCGAACGTGCGCGGCGCTGACGCGCACGGTCCCCGGACCGGTGTAGCGCAGCCGGCGTAGACGGGAGTCCGACCCGTCCGCAAGCACCATCAGCTCGTCCAATCGCCAACGTCGATCGACACCTGTACGCGGCCTGAGCCCAGCGAGCTCGCGCGGACCGACCGCGTAGCGCATGAGCGCGAGGGCGGCCAGATGAAAGGGGCGTCCCTCGATCCTGATCAGCGTCAGCAGGGCAGCGCTCGCGCCGGGCACGGCAAGCTCTCGCATGTACCAGGGCACGGTCCGCGCGAGCGTCCCGATCAATGGCACCGCTGCGGTAAGCAGCATCACAGCGAGCAGCGCCAGGAAGTAGACGATCCCGCGCAACGGCACACCGCCCGGATTGAGTCGCAGCCGATCGACGCGGTAGATGCGTCGCTCGAGGTCGAACACCGCCCTGTAGGAGCGGATCTCGGCTGTCATCGCTCAGGATGCGCCGAACAAGGAGTTGACGGTGTCATGCAGGACGTTGACCCCGGCGGGCGTGGCGAGCAGAATCGCGACGAGCCCGATCGCGAATATGCCCGCCGCCTCCTTGAAGTCGCGTCGAAAGGCGAGCACGATCGCGGCGATCGCGAAGCCGAGCGCGATCAGGCTCATGGCCACCTTGCGCCCGGTTTCACCTGCCTTGGCAGCTGCCGCTTCAAGCGATCCGGCCCCTTCGCTTGCGGCCATAATCGTGTGGATTGTGTGCATCGTGAGCTCCTTTGCTGTGATGTGGGATCGAATGTGTGGTTCATCACCGGCCACGCTCTCCTCGACTGGATCGAGGCTCTACGTGTCCGGGTTCATCTGGATTGCGGAGATCTCCCAACGGCCCGCGCTCAAACGGACTCCGAGTTCGTAGGCGAGCGTGTACTGAGCGCCGCGTTCGTCACGGGCACGCACGGTCGCCAGCACCGAGAGACCGTCGGGCGACCAGTCCAAGCTCTCGAGCGACTGCAGCGCGAGTGCCACTCCGGGAAGTGACACGTGCGCGTTGGCGGCAAGGTCGGCTGCCAACTCCGATTCAGCGCGATCCAAGTAGTTGCGCAAGGCTCGGGTCACGACCGTCTGGAGCGTCGGGTCTTCGACTTCGCGCAGGTGCCCCAGGGTGGCCGCGCCCGTCGAGACGGGCGCGCCTACAAACGCTGGATATCCGGCGAGCGCCAGCGCGCCGCCTGACTCGCGCAGGACACCGACCGTCAGATAGAGCAGACCCGCGGTGTCGGTCTGCGCGGCAACTGTGTAAACGTGCTCATCGGGAGCCGCTTCGCGGACTTGCACGACCTGCGTCCACTGCACCTGCTGCTCTCCGCTCTCAGGCGGCTGCAGACCGGCTTCGGCTTCCATCGAGGCGCTGAGGAAGGGGGCAAGCGCCAGCCGATGGGCTTCAGGGTCGCGCGAGTCCCATGTCAGATAGCGCCGGGCGAACAACGCGGCGAAGCCTTCGGCGGCGCGGTCGATCAGCGCCGGCCCAGGTGTTGAGGCGCGAGCGATCACAGGACGCGGCGGCGCAATCGCGAAGCGCGCGCTCGCGAGCAGGCCGGCGAGCGCCAATCCTTGGAGCAAGTAGCGGGGAAGCTCATGCGCGAGACGCATCCGCCACATCGCACGTGGTGTGACGGTGACCGTGGCGGGTGAGGGAGCGCGAGGCGTGGGACTCACCGCTCGAAGTCGAACTCGTCGCCGCCGGACGACTCGGCTGTCGCTGAAGCGCCTAGCCCAGATGCCACAGGGCGCGGGGCCCATGGCTGCACCGGCGCGACGTGGGGCTCCACCATCGACGACATAAGGACCGATGCCTGAACGGAAAGCGAACGCGACGCCGAATCGAGCGACGTGCCCGCGGGCAATGTGTCGCGCTTAGATCGCGAGACGCCGCTGTGTGCGCGGGGGCCCATCTGAGAATCAGCCGTACCCGCCCATTCGACGTGGCTGGATGCGGCGTCAGCGGTGCGGGCTACGGTCGATGCGCTGTCCGCGGCAGCTTCGTGGCGCGGGGAGTGTGAGGGAAGACCGTGCCCCAAAGTCGGCTTCGACGGGTACGTGGGCCGTTGCGAGACGTTGAGCGCAATCAGGCCGAGGGTGCCGACTGTGACCCCGACCAGCAGCCCCACCCCGACCAGGCGGCCCGAGTGTGACCTGTGCGAGGTAGAGGAGACGGGGTGGCGACCGACGGCTCGATTTTGGGCAGACCGATGCGCCTCGGCGGAACCCGCGTAGCCGACAGACGTCGCATGCTCAGCCGGTTTTGCGGACTCAGTGGCCTCCCCAGACACTCCATCCTCCCCAGACCCCACGTACTCAGCAGACTCACCGCCGTCATCGAGGTACTCGTCCTCTCCGTACACGCGGTACACCTCGCGCGGAGCTCGGTGCCAGAGACTCATGCGTGTCCCACCGGCAGAGCACGGCAGAGCACGCATGCGACCGGAAGCCGGGAGGAGGATGTACCCAGCTCCCGGCCGCGCACGTGCGGATGGGAAGCGCCGCTCGATCGTCTCGGCAACCGATCGCCGGCGTCCCAAGGGACGCGCCTATGTGGGGGGCGAGGAATGTTCATAGGTGTGTCCCTGCTCACTGATCCGACGAGCGCGCGCGAGCGGGACATATGGATCTCCCTGAATCGCGGGGGACTCGCCGGCAAGGAGCCGCATGAGCCGCAGGCGCGCACGCTGGGCCACCTTGCGGTACTTCTCTGTGGTCCAATCGTGAGTGCGGCAGAACTCGGCGCGATCGGTCTCGCCCGAGAGCTGACTCGCGAGCACCAGCCGCTGGTCGCTTGAGAGCTCGCGCGAAAGTCGAGCGATGCAGCGCAGATCGTGGCGCGCCAGCACCAGCCGCTCGATGTCGGCGCGTGCATCGGCGATCTCCACGCCGCCGCACATACCGGCGGTGACCGGCAGCGAGCTCGCAAGCGCCGCCTGGATCGGACTGCGCCCGCTCAGGGCGCGACGGCGATCGTGGATGCGGGAGAGGAATCGCTGCTCGAGCGCGTTGCCGATGTGAGCGCGACTGGTAAATCCGCCTTCGCGCCTGGCGCGGGTCAACAGCTCGAGCGTCGCCTGGCTGTAGCAGTCCTCAAGATCCTCGCGCCCGAGCCGGTGACGGTGAGCGGCGAGCAACAGATCGCGCCGCGAGCGCGCCACGAGCCCAACCGCCTCGTCAGGATCGAGCAGACCGAGTCCCGGCCTACCGATTGCCACGGGGCGCCCAAAAGGTCGTTTGGCGCTCTCTTGTCGGGTAGACACGTAAGCATGTCGGTACAAGTGGCCCGCAGACCCCCCTCCCAATTTTTCCGCGACGGGCTAAGAGCCGTGGACCGCTACCAGCAGCGCAAACGCGCGCTTGGCTTCGTGATCGCCGTCTTCAAGCGCTTCGATGACGACCAGGGAAGCCAGATGGGAGCGCTGATCGCCTACTACGGCTTCTTCTCGCTGTTCCCGCTGCTGCTCGTGTTCGTGACCGTGTTGGGGTTCGTGCTCGAAGGCAGCCCGAGTACGCAGGCGAGCGTGCTGCACTCGACGCTGAGCCAATTTCCGATCATCGGCACCCAGCTACAGAGCAACGTGCATTCGCTCAAAGGCAGCGTCCCGGCACTTGTGATCGGACTGCTGGCTGCGACATTCGCCGGCCTTGGCATAACAGGGGCGGCCCAGAGCGCGCTCAACAAGGTGTGGCACCTCCCACGCAAACGCCAACTCGGCTTCCTCGCGTGGCGCGTGCGCGGAGTAGGCCTGCTGATCGTGTTTGGCCTGCTCACGATCATCTCGACCGTTGCGGCCGGCTATGTGACGGCTCAGACGACGGGGATCGTCGGCGTGCTCATCGGCATAGTCGTGGCGCTGGCGGCGAACTTGGTGCTGTTCTTCGCCGTGTTCCGACTGCTCACGGCTGACGAGATCGCCACACGCGACCTGATCGCTGGGGTGATAGTGGCGGCGGTACTGTGGCAGCTCCTGCAGCACGTGGGTGGCTTCTACGTCGAGCACGTGGTGCGCCACGCGAAGGAGACATCAGGTCTGTTCGCGTTCGTGCTCGGCCTGCTCACATGGCTTTACCTGGGCGGGCAGGTGACGCTGATCGCGGCCGAGGTGAACGTCGTGCGAGCCAAGCGCCTGTGGCCACGCAGCCTGCTGGGCGACGGTCAAGACAGCCCAGATTCCTGAGCAGCCCGCGACGCGACTCCCTCTTTGAGCGGGGTCTGAGCGGAGCATCGAACCACGACAATCGTGCCCTTGAAAACGGTTACGACGGCGCTATACTAACTATCAATTCGTAACCTTATATGGAGCGTATAGCGATGGCTTCAACTCCCTCACCCTCTTCACAAGCACAGCCGCCCGAGCAGCAGTCCAAGCCCGTCTTGCGGCTGATTCCCCTCGATGACACTGTCGTGTTCCCCAGCATGGGGATCACTCTCACAATCGACGTCGGCGAGGACGAGCGCGTCGTGCTCGTGCCGCGCCACGAGAACGAGTTCCTGGAGGTCGGCACGATCGCCGAGGTCTCAGAGCAGCTGCGCCTGCCCGGCGGCGGTCATGCTGTGGCCCTCTCCGGCGAGCACCGCGCGTTGATCGGCGCCGCTCAGACCGGTCCCGAAGGCGAGCTGCGCGTGGAGGTTGACGAGCGTCCCGACGACGTGCCCGTGGACAAGCGCACACGCGAGCTCGAGCGCGAATATCGCGCCGTGGTCGAGGAGATCCTCGAGTTGCGCGGCGATGACGGACGCATCGCGGCGTTCCTGCGCGCGATCGGTGATCCCGGTCCGCTGGCGGACTCCGCCGGCTACTCCCCCAACTTGACCTACGAGCAGAAGGTCGAGCTACTGCGCACGCTCGGCGTGACCGACCGGCTCGAGCTGGCCGTCAAGCTGCAGCGCGACAGCCTCGCCGAGCTGCAGGTGCGCAAGCGCATCCGCGAGGACGTGCAGGAGGGCGCCGACAAGCAGCAGCGCGAGTACTTCCTGCGCAAGCAGATGGAGTCGATCCGCAAGGAGCTGGGCGAGGACGAGGGCTCGATCGTGGAGGAGTACCGCACGAAGATCGAGGCCGCGGAGATGCCCGAGGAGGTTCAGGAGCAGGCGCTCAAGGAGCTCGGCCGCCTGGAGCGGATGGGCGAGCAGACCGGCGAGTCGAGCATGATCCGGACTTATCTGGACTGGCTGATCGCGGTGCCGTGGAGCAAGCGCTCTGAGGAGCACCTTGACCCGGTGGCGGCGCGTGAGGTGCTGGACGCCGACCACGAGGGCCTCGAGGACGTCAAGGACCGCATCACCGAGTACCTGGCGGTGCGCAAGCTGCGCCAGGACCGCGGCATCGAGGCCGACCCGAAGTCAGGGGCGATCCTCACGCTGATCGGACCCCCGGGCACCGGCAAGACCTCGATCGGCGAGTCGATCGCCCGCGCTACCGGACGTGAGTTCGTGCGCATGTCGCTCGGCGGCGTGCGCGACGAGGCCGAGATCCGTGGTCACAGGCGTACCTACATCGGCGCCCTGCCGGGACGGCTGGTGCGCGCGTTGCGTGACGCGGGCACGATGAACCCGGTGATCCTGCTCGACGAGGTCGACAAGGTCGGCGCCGACTGGCGCGGGGACCCATCCGCCGCACTCTTGGAGGTGCTCGACCCTGCTCAGAACCATTCCTTCCGCGACCACTACCTGGACGTGGAGCTGGACCTGAGCCAGGTCATGTTCATCGCGACCGCGAACGTTGCCGACACGATCCCCGGGCCGCTGCTCGACCGCATGGAGGTGATCCGCTTCGACGGGTACACCTCGGAGGAGAAGCTGGCGATCGCCAAGGGCTACCTGTGGCCGCGCCAACGCGACCGCAATGGGTTGCGCGAGGAAGAGGTGAGCGTGTCCGACGAGGTGTTGCGCACGATCATCGCCGAGTACACGCGTGAGGCGGGCGTGCGCAACCTCGAGCGCGAGCTCGGCACCGTGCTGCGCAAGACCGCCACCAGAGTGGCCTCGGGCGAGGTGGAGCCTCCCGTGGAGATCGATCTGGAGACCGTGCGCGACGCGCTCGGGCGCCAGAAGTTCTTCCAGGAGTCCGCGGCGCGCACGGCGACACCGGGTGTTGCCACCGGCCTGGCCGTAACCGGCACCGGCGGGGACGTGCTGTTCGTCGAGGCCACCGCCATGAAGGGCAGCGGCTCCGCCGGCAACGGGCTCGTGCTCACCGGCCAGTTGGGCGACGTGATGAAGGAGTCGGCGCGGATCGCCCTCTCCTACGTGCGCGGCCACGCGGAGGAGCTGGGTATCGACCCTTCGGCGTTCGAGAACAGCGAGTTCCACGTGCACGTGCCGGCGGGAGCGATCCCCAAGGACGGCCCGAGCGCCGGCGTGACGATGGTCACGGCACTCGCCTCGTTGCTGTCGGCGCGTCCGGTCAAGCACACGGTTGGCATGACCGGCGAGGTCACGCTACAGGGCCGCGTGCTGCCGATCGGGGGGCTCAAGCAGAAGGTGCTTGCCGCCCACGCCGCCGGGCTCACGGACGTGATCCTGCCGGAGCGCAACCGGGGCGATCTCGACGACATCCCCGAGGAGGTGCGCGAGCAGATGAGCTTCCACCCGGTGATGAGCATCGACGAAGTGCTCGACGTGGCACTGGAGGCGGCGCCCAAGCTCGCGCACGTCTCCTAGCGGGAGGTCCTCGATGTCTGCACGTAGCTCACGCCGATGTCAACCGGTGCCCGTGGAGGTCCGCCAGGCGGCGGACCTCCTCGAGCGGCGCTGGCAGCTGTCGATCATCTACGCGGCCTTGAGCGGGGCGCTGCGCTTCAACGAATTCGCCGAGGCCGTGCAGGGCATCTCACCGCGGATGCTCTCCGAGCGCTTGCGAGATCTGGAGGGCGCCGGGCTGATCGAGCGGACCGTGCTGCCCACGAGCCCGCCGATGGTCGAGTATCGCTTGACCCCCCGTGGGCGGCGGCTGGCGCCGGTGATCGAGGCGATGCGTGCTTACGCGGAGAGCGTCGGCTAGCGCGACTCGAAGGGCACGTCGCCGCCGGGGCAACTCACAGGTGGTGCGCCCCGATACAGGGACGCAGAGCCACAGGGCGCGAGCTTTCCCTCACACGTCATGCGCCGTGACGGCGGCACCAGTCAGCGCGAGATCCCCGTCGTGACAGCCGGCGGCGTCCAGCGCCGCTCCGACGAGCTGGCCGCCCTCGCACTCCTCGGCGCTGACCGCCCTCGTGGGATTGCGCACGCCGATCGCACCCGCGATACCTCCCGCGGCCACGAGCAGCGCGGCGATCCCCAGGCCGAGGCGAAAGGCTTCGAGCGATGCGTCGTCGGCTGCGAGCGTGATCGCCGTTGCCTGGGGTCGCGGCAGTCCGCTGGTGTCGGGACGGCCGAGCGGTAGCTTCTTGGCTTCGGCGACCGCAGCTTTCGCGGGCGGCCCGAGTGGGCGACCGGCGAGATTGCCGTCCAGGCCCGCGACGAACGATCCTGCGACGGCCGCACCGACTGCCGCCGTGCCAAGCAGACCGGCGACTCGCGCCACGGCGTTGTTGACAGCAGAGGCGATGCCAGCCTGAGTGGTCTCGACGCCCGCCAGCACCGCCGCGGTCAGCGGGGCCACGGTCATCGATAGGCCGAGCGAGAACACGAGAATGCCAGGGAGCACATCGGTGACGTAGTCGATGTGCACTCCGATGCGCTGGAAGAGGAGCAGTCCGCACGCGGCCACCAGCGGTCCCGCCCCCATGAACAGACGCGGGCCATAACGGTCGGCCAGCGCGCCGAAGCGCTTGGAGAACGCGAACATCACAACCGTGGCGGGCAGAGTGGCCAGGCCGGCCTGCAGCGGCGTGTAACCCCCAATCTGCTGTAGGAAGATGGTCAGGAAGAAGAACAGGATCGCGAGGCCCGCATACATCGAGAACGTCTCGATGTTTCCCGCCGAGAAGTTGCGTCGGCGAAAGAGCGCCAGCGGCAACATCGGATCGCGCGCTCGCGACTCGTGCACGACGAAGCACACGAGCAAGATCGCACCGGCCACGAGCGGGAAGATCACGCCAGGGCTGCCCCAGCCCAAGCGCGGCTGCTCTATGAGGGCGAACACCGGCCCGCCGAGGCCCAGCGCACAGAGCAGACCGCCGAGGAAATCTACTGTGCGGGCGCGCTCGCGTCGCGGCTCGGCTCGCGGAATGACGGCCCGGATCAGCGCTATGCAGACGATGACGAGCGGCAGGTTTATGAGAAAGATCACGCGCCACGAGGAGATCTGCAGAAGCTCCCCCCCGGCGAGTGGCCCGAGCACCGTGGCGATCCCTCCCCAGGCGGTCCAGCTGCCGATCGCGGGGCCACGCTCGGACTCCCTGAAAGTGGCGACGATCACCGCCAGGGCACTCGGCGTGAGCAGCGCGCTTGCCACACCCTGCAGCGCCCGCGCCGCGATCAACGCCCCAATCGAGGGCGCGAGCGCGCACAGGAGCGAGGCGACACCGAATCCCCCCACCCCGAGCGTGAAGATCCGCCGCTCGCCGTACAGATCGCCCAGCGAGCCGCCGATCAGGATCAGCGAGCCGAGCGTCAGCAGGTAGGCGTTCACGACCCACTGCTGGGCCGCCAGACCGCCGCCCAGCTCGCGCTGGATGGTCGGCAGGGCGACGTTCACAACCGTGCCGTCAAGCAGCGCGATGCCAGAGCCGAGAATGCAGGCAACGAGGGTCAGCCGCTTCCTGGAGGCATCGCTACGAAGCGCCATCAGATCACGGTAGCCACCCCGACAGGGCATTGCCCTCAGAGTGCCGAAGGGCAGGATCGGGGAGAAAAAGCCCGAACACAGGGAATAGCCGTCGAACGCCACGGGTGCCACCCAACGGGGCACCATCACATAGCGACGATCTCGCAGTCAACGGGGAGAATCAGAATGTCAACTCAGAAGATCAAGCCGGGCGAGGTCATAGGGTCCGCACTCGAGATCTATCGTGAACAGGCGAGCGTGCTGCTGCCCGCCGCCGTCGGCGTATTCGCGATCGTCGCTCTCGCTCGACTCGTGCTGACCGGCGGGGCTGCGACGCTCGTCTCACTGATCGCGCTTGTGATCGGGACCTTCTACCAGGGAATGGTCGTGGAACTTGTGCGCGACGTGCAGGACGGGCGCCGCGACAGCTCTGTGGAGCAGCTGTTCCGCGGCGTCGCCCCAATCGTGCTGCCGCTGATCGGCCTCTCGATCCTGCTGGGTATCGGCGTGGGCATCGGCTTCGTCCTGATCATCGTCCCCGGCTTGTTCCTGATGACGATCTGGTCGGTTGCCGCGCCGTCGCTCGTAATCGAGCGCCGGGGCGTGTTCGCCGCGTTCGGGCGCAGCCGCGAGCTCGTGCGCGGACACGGGTGGCAGGTCTTCGGCGTGATCCTCGTCGTGATCGCCCTGAGCATCGTCATCTCGATCATCGCCGCGATCCTCGCGTCGGGCCTGGGCACCGTGGGCGTCGCGATAGCGCAATGGATCCTCGACATATTGCTCGCGCCCTTCACCGCCCTGATCGGCGCGGTCCTGTACTTCTCGCTGCGTCGCCTCCACGGAGAAGCGACGGTGGCTGAGGCGCCAACGGACGGGCCCGCGAGCACGTTCGGATAGGCCCAGACCTCGAGGCGCCGAATCGGATCTCCGGAAGCCTCGGGCCGCCGGACGCTCAACCGATCGCGTCAGGTAACGCCCAGGCTGCCTTGCCTTCGCGCTCTGTCTTGACGATCGCGCCCTCGGCGACGAGCTTGCGCAGGTTGCCGTTGATGTTGGGCCCGCTCATCGCCGTGACCATGGCCAGCTCGCTCACGGTGTGCGAACCGTGATCGAGGGCGGCAAGGATAGCCTCGCGCACGACGCCGCGGGCAGCTCTCTCGGGCTTATCCTTGACAGTCGGCCGCTTGCCGTTGCCCCCCTCGATCGCGGCCTCGACGGGGCCTGTCGCCGCTAGCTCGATGGCTCCGGCTGCCGACCCGCGGCGAGTGGCGACCGGGCGCGCACGGCCTCGGACGGGCTTGGCCCGCGCTGGCTTGGCTGTCACTGGCTTGGCTGTCACTGGCTTGGCCGGCGCCGCCGGCTTGGGCGCAGCCGACGCCGACTCGGCAGGCGCGGCCGGCTTGGGCGCAGCGGACTTGGGCACGGAGGCCGCGTCGCCCTGGTCCCCTGCCACCTCGAGCGCCTCGACAGCACTGAGCAATCGCTCATACTCGGCCAGCAGCGGCCGTAGCTCGCTCAGGCGCTCATCGATTTCACGGCGGATCGTGCTCAACAGATCGGGGGCCATACATGTCCTTCCGGGGTCAGGTTGTTCTCAGACGGCGTATTCTCGCAGCGAGCGGTAAGGGTGAGCGGACCGACAGGCGGTCACGATCGGAGAGATTGGCGGCTAGGCGGGACGCGAGCGTCGGCAAGCAGCCCCACGCGTCCCCGTGTGGATCGGACGGTAGCGGCAAGCGTGTCGATGTCGTAGGCGCCATAGTGGCGGCGTCCGTTGATGAAGAAGGTGGGCGTGCCCGAGACCCCGCTCGCATCGGCTCCGGCGACATCCTCGGCCACTCGCGGGGCGTGCTCGTGGTGGCGCAGCTCATGCCAGAAGCGCTCAACGTCGAGGTCGATCTCCTGCGCGTGGCGGCGCAGGTCCATCGGAGTGAGCGTGTCCTGGTGAGCGAGCAGTGCGTCGTGGAGATCCCAGAACTTGCCCTGCGCCGAGGCTGCCTCGGTGGCCTCGGCCGCGAGCTGCGCGCTGCCGTGGACGTCGTTGAGCGGAAGGTGGCGCCACACGTAGCGCAGCTCGTCGCCGAATGACGCCAGCAACTCACGCACGACCGGCTCCGCCTGTCCGCAATAGGAGCACTCGAAGTCGCCGTACTCGACCAACGTGACGAGCGCGTCGTCCGCTCCCCGGATGTGGTCGCGGGCCGGGTCGACGTCGTCTGCGAGATCGAGGATGTCATCGGCTGTGCTGAGGATCTGGCGAGCCCTGACTCGCCTCGGCAAGCGCCTGACCAGAGCGAAGGCACACCACGCGACCAGTGGCGCCACGATCGCCGATGCGAGCACTCCGAGCTTTGCCTCCCGCAGGAGCTCCCCGTGGAAGGCCAGGCTCGAGATCAGCAGCGAGACTGTGAAGCCGATACCGGCGACAGCGCCACCCCCGGCGAGCGACGGCCAGCTGAGCGCTGGACGCACGCCGTGCAGGCGCGGCCGCGAGGCAAGCCACGAGGCGCCGAGGATGCCCAACGGCTTACCGAGGACATATCCGATCAGGATCCCGAGCGTGACCGGCGAGGCGATCGCGTCTGCGAGCAGGCCCCCTGTTATGTGGATGCCGGCGTTGGCGAGCGCGAACAACGGCACGACCACGTAGCTCGTCCAGGGGTGCAACCCGTATTGAAGTCGCTCGTTCGGTGAGATCGCCGAAAGAACTCCCAGCTGCGCGGAGCGTGCGAGCTCGGGCGTGGGCTGCTCGCGAAACGAGCGCGTGAGTGCCGTCGCGCGCTCGAGATCGTCGCGCGAGGGAGAGTAGGCGCTCGTCCCCAGGCCGATCGCGAGACCGGTGATCACCGGGTCGATGCCCGACTTGAACATGGCCACCCACAGCGCCACCCCAACGACGATCGATACTTGGCGGCGCCATGCGGGGGCGTAGCGCAACGCGATCAGCACCCCGAACAGCCCGATTGCTACGGCCAGCGCCACGAGCGAGACGTGCTGGGTGTAGGTGATCGCGATCACCAGCAGCGCAGTGAGATCGTCGACGACGGCCAGCGTCAGCAGGAACACCCTCAGACGAGTGGCGCCGCGGGGAGTCAGCAGAGCCAGCGCTCCGAGGGCGAGGGCGGTGTCCGTCGACATCGCCGCGCCCCAGCCGTAGGAGCCCGGGCCAGCGGCGTTGAACGCGAGATAGATCGCTATCGGGGCGGCCATCCCGCCGAGCGCGGCAAACACCGGGATCGCGAGCCGGCGCCGCTCGCGCAGCTCGCCCATGTCGAGCTCGCGCTTGGCCTCCAGGCCGACGACCAGGAAGAAGAACGTCATCAGGCCCTCGTTCACCCAATGGCGCAGGTCGGCCGCGATTCCGCCGCCGCCGACCGTGATCGAGAGCTTCGTCGTCCAGAGCGATTCGTAGGAGTGAGACCAAGGCGAGTTTGCCCACAAGAGCGCGAGGATCACCGCGCCGAGCAGGACGATCGCGCTGCCGGTCTCCGTGCTGAGGAAATCGCGAACGGGCGTTCCAAGGTTCCGCGCCCACGCTGTGCGACCGCTGTAAGAGGTGGGCTGCGCGTCGGCCATACCCGACGATTATCACGATGAAGCCGAGATGTTCCCGGCCGGCACATGTGCCGGCCGGCCGGACCGTACATGTACGGTCCGGGACAGCGCCGCATGCGGCGCTGTCTTCCCCGAAATATTGAGTGGAATGCCTTAGAGCGCCTATCAAAATGCGTGCACGTCTGGAACGGCCGATGACCTTCGCGGAGCTGTGTCCTCGGGACTCGACTTGACACCACCAAGCCTTCGTCCCTGCGTCCTTGCTCCACTCGACCCTCAGCCGCCCCACCCGCACACGCATTTTGATAGGCGCTCTTAGAGCACTCGGCGCGCCCAGGTGAAGCCTTCCGCGAGCCACCCCGAGGTGAGCGGCAACACGTAAACCCCCTGGTCGGAGGAGTGGATCACCCATTCGCTGCTCAACGCGATCCCCTCGTGAATCACGTTGGACTCCGTCGCGGTCGCGTCGAAGCTCGCCGATCCGAAGAACAACAGGTCCGCGGGCTGCACGTCTTCCATGTGGATCCGGCTGCTCTCGGGCATTTCCCCCGCCTGCTGAGCGGCGGTGCGCCCGAGAATGCTCCTGCCCCAAGGCAATCCGGAGACCTTGTACACACGCCACGCGAAGCCCGAGCAGTCATAGCCGCCGTGTTCCAACCCATCGGCTGTGTTATCGGTCGTCCCACCCCACACGTACGGCATCCCGATCTTCGACACCGCGATTCGCAGCACCTCACGCTGAGCGCTTGTGTACTGCGGCAAGGCGAATGCGGAGAGCGCTTCGCGTGCAGCGGTGAGCACCCAGCTTTCAAACCCGAGCACCGCCGCGAACGAGTGCGCGGCTTCGGCTCGCGTGATCGGATTCCACGGGTAGAGCTCGAGTCTGTCTTCTCCGGCGGGGTGGTTGTAGCGCAGGCCCAGATAGCGGGCGACCACCTCGCTGCCGAAGTAGCTGGGGGGGTCAAGCCCCGCGGCGGCGGCCACCTGCTCGACGTGTTCCGCCACGTCTGAAAGCCCGAGCTGGTCCACGAGCAGCGCGTCGAAGCGCACGAGCGTGATCGGGACGGTGGCTTGGAAGGCAATCGGTGCGACGTCCTCGTGCGTGGCGATCTCATCCAGCGCAGAGCCCTCGGCCTGAGCCGTTAGATGGCCGGCCCCACCGAACCCGGCGCCTTCCACTTCGGCCATCAGCCCATCGCTCACAACCAGGCTCTGCTCGGAGCTGTCCCAGTTGGCCGCGGTCAGCTTCGCGCTCTTGGCGGCCTCGGCGACCGAGCCCGTGCACAGGAGCGCGATGGCGCACGTCAGCACCAGAGCACAACGCGAGGAGACGCGGGCATGTGACGCTATGCCACTCACGAGCAGCGTATCGACCGTGACGGTGGCTGCTTTAGCTCAACGCCCGATCCCCAGCCACAAATACAGGCCGGAACGCACTGAGGGCCCGCCAAGGCGGGCCCTCAGGCTCACTAATCGCTGCCAGCTCTACTGCTACTTCTTCTTCTTGCTTTTGCCCTTCTTGCTCTGCTTGCCTTTCTTGCCCTTCTTGCTTTTCTTCTTGCTGTGCTTGGCAATCAGCGCCTTATGGCCTTTGCCGCCGCTTGCCGTGGTGACAACCGCGGTGCCCAGACCAACCGTGCCCACAACCGGCGTGTAGAACGGTGATGGGGCACTGCTACTGACCACGACCGCCGGCGTGACCGCCATTTTGGCCGCTTCCAGTTCTTCGGTCAGCTTCTTTACTTGTTCTTCGTGCGCCTTTGCTTCTTCTTCGTGCTTCTTTACTTCTGTGGCTGCCTTTTCTTCGTTGGACTTCTTTTCGGCGGCAGCCTTTTCATTGGCTTCTGTTTCTGTGATCTTTTTTTCAGCGACTTCTGTTTCGCGAGTCTTCTTGTTAGCCGCTTCTTCGGCTGCGCGGGCTTCGTTGTTGGCCGTTTCTTCGGCCTTGTTCTTCGTTTCGGAAGCCGTCTTTTCTTCTTCTGCTTTTTGCTTTTCTTCGGCCTTCTTTGTTTCTTCCGCTTTCTTTGCTTCTTCAGCGGCTTTTGCTTCTTCTGCTTTCTTCTTTTCTTCGGCTTCCTTGGCACCCGCGGCATTCGTCGAGAAGTCGATCGAATTGTCGCGCGTGATGCCCTCGTTGGCGAAGAAGGTAGTCAGATCCACAGCGGGGAATGAGCTGTTCTGCAGCTCGATCCCAGCCAGACCCTGCGAGTTTGTGGTCTCGCAGAACTCACCCTCCGACGGAACCGGTGACGGCACAACAGACGTGCCGCTCAGGCTGACCGTCGCACCTTCGCCCTGCCCCAGAACACCTTTGGTGTCCACGACGCTCCCGGTGAACTGGAGCACTCCACTTTCCTGCTGTGCGTGGAAGCACACCGTCTCACCGGCAAACGGATACCCGTCGATGTCCTGGGCCTTCGCGACGACGATACGTACGTTCTGGTCAGCCGTGGTCGTGCCCTTGGGGAACTCGTAGATTTCCTTCAGCCACAAGGAATGGACCTTCTTGACCAGCGCTTCTGAGGTGATCGGCGGGTAATCGACGGGCTCATACGGATACACAGCCTTGGCCGTGATCGAGGAGTGGCCGATTTCCTTGCCATAGAGCGATTCGAGATCGCATCCGCCGTTGGCGTCTGTCGTGATCGACGGGATCTGGTTCAAATAGAACTCATCACCCGGCGTGTACGTCACATACGCCTCGCCGCGCTCGTCTGTGTAGAACGTTTCGGTCCGAGGACCGCCTGGTGTCTGGTAATCGTCTTCAGAGGTCGCTTCGGTCGACAAGCCAGGTGCCCGTCGCAGGCATCCAGTCGAAGACGATGACCTTTCGTTGGCGCTGTGAACCGAGTTCCAGAACGTGTACGGGCTTGGGTGTGCGTTCAGGAACCCGGGGAAGTCGCCACCGGGGCTCGATCCGTCGATACCGGACGCCTCATTCACGGGGCGATCGGTGGACGGGATGTACTCGCCGTAGTACGGGTTGTACAGATTGCCTTCCTCTTCCGCGTTGCCCGTGAAGTCGTGGCTGTAGATCTGAGCCTTGCTGGCACCAGAGATCTGACCCACACCACCCAGGTCTTCCCCGCCTTCGTTCGCGGCGATGCTCACATCGACACGCAGGGCCGGCATCGGGGCGTCGTCAGCGTTGATCTTGCCATCGCTGAGCAGCGTCTCGTTAGCGGCCTGTGGGTCGAAGGGCCCAACGGTCGCCGTTTCACCTGAGGTGAAGTCGGAGAACGCGGGTCGGGAGAACACGTCGTGCAGCGGATCGTTGGTCGCGGAGCCGGCGTTTGATGTCGTGGCTTCGCTTGGCGTGCCGTGGATGTCCCACAGCATCGGATTGGTGCCCGGAGGTTCTATTTCTTCTGAGCTGCTTGACAGCGTTTCGGCAAGGGTCTGCCATTCGCTTGGCAGCGTGTAGATCGGCTTGAGGAGAATCTTGGACAGCGGAGTTTCCGCTTCGACCGGGAAGTTGCCCGTGACCTTGATCTGGACCAGGCCCTTGTCTTCATTGGTCGCTGTCTCTGGATTGAATGGCGATGGGCTGAATTCGCCGTCGCCCGTCGGATCGCCCAGGAATTTGGACAGATTGGACGGCCCGCTGCCATTCAGCTGCGACTGGAAGGTGTTGTCTCCAGTGCTGCCGTCGGCGTTGACGTTGTTCGAGAGACCGGCCTCGGCCAGCGTCGGCTTGTTGGCCGTCAGCCAGATCACGAGGAACTGATGCGAGAACACAATGGCTCCCGTTCCCTCGTTGCGAATGTCGACCCTGATCCGAGTCAGGCCGGGATTCAGCGACTTGTAGTCGGTCGCCACACAGCCCTCTTGTTCATCGCTCTCACCGATCCGGTGAGCAGGCTCAGAGGACCTGAAGAATGCAGCCGGTCCTGGATCGAATATCTGGCCGATGCTGCTTCCCGAATCGCCGTCGGGCGTCGGGGGCTGGGACTGGTAACCAGACCAGTCCTCGACCTGATAGTTGGCGACCTGAGCTTCGTCGCCCGTGGTTATAGCCGGGTCGCACACCACCAGGCGGACGTGCTCACCTACCCAGGCGACATACGGAACGTTCGCACTCTGTGGGCCGTCGGATCCGGGCCCCGGATTGGGAGCGGCAACGGCACCTGCCGCAAGCAGGCACAAAGCCAATACCGCCGCTCCTACCGCGGAAACTAGTCCAGCGATCATTTTTTTGTTCTGCTGTGGTCGCATTTGTGTGCGGCCTCCTCCTTGAATGAGTGGACTAGAAGTCCGTTTCTATAGACATCCGAAGTCCGTTTCAATAGACATGACAGATGTAACGACAGACCCACAACGGGCATATCGGGGCGGCATATTATGCGTGTTGTCCGCCCTCCACAATCGTTATGTCGGGTAGTCTTTGACTAGGGCAAACGGGTAGGTGAGTCCCCACCCAAAATGCCATGCAAGGCCCCAATGTGCAGTGTTGAAGCCGAAAGACTCTGCGGACAGCACGGAGATAGCAACTCACCGGAGGGTGGCATATCGAGGGTTCTCCTCAGTTGCTATCTGACAGATTCGAGGCACTATCACGGTCTACCTGCTTCTGACTTCCGGCCCGTGTCGCCTCCACCCGGTTGTGCACACCCAGCCGGGAGTAGATCATCCTCAGGTGGAACTTGACGGTGTTAGAAGAGATCACCAGATGTTTAGCGACTTCCTCGTTACTCATTCCCGCCGTCACGAGATCGAGGACTTCACGCTCGCGCACGCTCAAGACGACAGGCGGAACACCAGGCTCCGGCTCGAGCGAGGCCTCCTGCCAACCGACGGGCATGACCGCGCGCCCTGCCAGCACGTGACGCAGCGCCAGGACCACCTCCTCGACAGTCTCTGACTTCAAAACGACGCCGTCGGCGTGCTGATCGATCGCGCAACGAACGACCGCGGGCGACGCTACCTCGCAGAGCAACAGGATCTTCAACTCGGGGTACGCACACCTGATCTCAGCCACAGCCGCCAGGCCGGCGGCCTGCTCATCGGCATCCACGATCGCCGCCTGCAACTCTTGCTCGCCTGCCCGCAGGATGAGGCCCAGCTCGCTGACGGTCTCATAAACGCCGACCACGTGGCTACCGCTTGTCGTGAGAATCCAGGCCAGGGCCTCCGTGGCTAGCGCTCCGACTCGACCGACGATCGCGATCCTGGAGTCAGTCGCCGTCACCGATGATCTGCGCGTACTGGTTAGCCGCTTGGACTCGATTTCGCACTTCCAGTCGTAAGTAGAGAGCCTGGATATGAAACTTGATCGTGTTTTGGCTGAGCCCGAGCTCGCTGGCGATCTCCTCGTTGCGCCGGCCCTGCGCGATGAGCGCGAGTATCTGACTGTGACGCGGACTCAGTCTGAGTCGCTGCTCCTGCGGGACGGCAATCGCTCGCTGCCAGCCAGCCGGCATAACGGTGCGGCCGGTAGCCATGTACTGGATCGCCGCCATCACGTCTTCCATCGAGAAGCTCTTCAGGACGACTCCGCTCACCCGATGCTCTATCGCGCAGCGAACAACTTCCTCGTGCAGATCTCGGCAGAGCATTATGAGCCCGGACTTCACGTGTGCGCTCAGTGCCTCGACGGCATTTTGGCAGCCACCGGTATCGCTTCCGTCGCAATCGAGCAGGATGACCGCCGGCGCGACCTCAGCGTCGATGCTCAAGAAGTCAGCTACGGACTCGAACGTCCCCAGCACATCAAGACCATCCTGAACCGCGAGGAGGCGCGCGGTGGCATCCCGTAGCAGCCGCGATCCACCTATCAGGCTAAGCGTGACAGTCGGGCCGGTCCGAGCGTAGGTCGATTTGGAAAGGGACCGGCCACTCCACTCGATTGGGATCTTTGCGGGACGCCAACCAAGCGGTGGAGAAGACGCCAGGGCAGCCCCAGCTCGGTTCAACCTATTTGTCTCCCACGGCATTTTGGATCTTAGGATGCACCGAGCCATTCGAATATGGCTCTATCTACAGCTAGGCCAAGGTGCGTTTGCGAGATAGTAGAGAGCTTTAGCCGCAAGTGCAAGTTAGGACATATGTTCTAGTCAAAAACAGCCAGTAGTTCCATATCCCGGATTCTGGACCGCAACTTGAATTCCCGTAGGTTCAGCAAGCTCTGGTTATGGCAGCCCATGTCCCATGACGAGGTGAGTGGGTTCGACGGCAAACGATCGGTCGAACCAGGATCTCCAGGCGAAATAGCCAGTGAGGTAATGGCAACACTCTCGACGGCCCTACCGATTTCGCTGGCCATTGACCGTCTGGCCCGATAGCGCACAATTTGGAACAATGGCGGGCTGATGAGAGCACCCGCGCCTTAGCGGCCACGGTTCAAATAAAGGTCAGAAAATCGGGGCGATTGGAGCTCAGTTGCTGGGGATTCTCCAGGTCGTGAGCGGTTCCGCGAGCGGGTTACAGGGTCAGGCTGCGCGATCCACGTACTCGCGTAGTGCTGTGCGCGCCACCTCGCTGACCGAGCGGTGCTCCTTGCAGGCGCACGCTCGCAATGCCTTGTCGAGGTCTGGATCGACGCGCAACTGCACGCGTGGAGAGCTGCCGCCATCGCCGAGAGCGGGGCGCCCCATGCGGACGCGCTTGGCCTTGGTCAAGTCGTAGCCGCGATCCCGCTGACGAGTGCTCTACAAGAGGGGTGGCAGTACGCCGTGCTGGCCGCCGCCGCGGTAGCGCTGCTGCTTCTGCGGCGCGGGGTCGTACAAACACTGCTCGCTGCCGGCGCCGTGGGCCTGTTCGCCTCAGTGGCAGGCGCTCCCCTGTCGTACTAACAGCGGGCAGACCGGCGCGTCGCCGAGGGCCGCCGCCCCTAGCCCAATTTGGCGCAAAACGTCTGTCCGGGGGCATCGCTACCCATCCGTGCCAATTACACAAAGAGCGGCCGGTACGGGTGTTCGCCCATCCGCCCCGGCCTGTAGAGAAGCACCGAAGCTCCTAGCTCGATGCCAGGGCCTACCGTAGCTGTGTCTGCGGCTAGGTCGCCTGCTCGCTGGCTGCTTCCTTCGGTGCGCCGAAAGGAGGCGCCAATGACGACAGACACCGTAGAGCTACCGGAGTCGGCCCGACGATTTCACGAGATGTACCGCTCGGACCTCAGTCGAGTCGAGCCAATCTCGGACGCACAGATACTCGCGGCAATCGACCGCGCCGAAGCACACGACCGCAACCAAATCCCCGACGCCGGCCGGTGGGACATTGCGAACATACGCCGGCACTCCGTCTGCCCGAGTTGCCCTCGCTTGGCCGCGACCTCCACGTGCTCGCCGAGCAGCACGCGAACGCGCGCTTGCCGAACTGACAGGAGCTACTACCGAGCGAAGCGTTCGATCGGACTTAGCTATCGCGTCGCGCCGTTATCCGGCCGTGGCCTGATTGGGATTCGGCGACGCTCTAACAGTCGATGAGGGGGAGCGGGGAAGCCCGCATGGGCCAACGACTGTCGGGTGGCCCACCGAGCCAAGGCCCAAGCGCCTGCTACCGATTGCCCCCGCCGCGTGTCTTGCCGATCATAGGACTAGGACGCACAGGCTCAGGGCGAGGTGGCGCGGGAGGGGGGTGCGGAGTCGGCTTGTCAGTCATCGCTACCAGTCTACCGCTGCACCACGAGGGCAACCACCCATGCCAGAACCTCGACCACCAACAGCGCCGCACCGACACGAAATACGCCCATCAGTGTCCTATATCCCAATCGAAGTGATCAAGCGCGCGATGGAGCGCACCTACGCAAGCGTCAGTCCACCCCGGAGCGTATCCAAGCAATCCGCGTCAAGCTCGACCAAGCCCTCTCAGGTATGCGTAACTCAGGCCGAACAAGAGACGGCCCGCCAGCAACGACGGCTTGCCGGCCTCAATGACCAGCGAACCAAGCTACTACAGGCCTACTACCAAGGCGCTATTCCCCGTCGAACTGCTCCAATGGAGCAAGACCAGCTCACCGGCCAGATCACAAGCGCCGAAGCGCACCTCTCCGTCGCCCAGCAGTCATCGGCCGACGTCGGAGCACGCTCGATAAGGCTCTAGACCTCCTTGCCGGCTGCCAACGTGCCTAGGCCAAAGCGTCCGGCCATCTACGCCGCCAGTGGAACCAAGCTCTCTTTGTGCGCCTGTTCATCCACGACGAGGACGTACACAGCGCGGAGATAGCCGAGCCCTTCGCAACCCTTATCGCACCAGACGTCATCGACGGCAACGATCAAGACCCTCAGAACGCCTCGGAAACTGACCCTCGGAAACTGGCCCGCAGAACGGAACCGCCGCCAACATTGGCGGCGGTTCAAATAAGGGTCGTCTAGTCGGGGCGGCCGGATTCGAACCGGCGATCTCGGCTCCCCAAAAGCCGCGCGTTACCAGGCTTCGCTACGCCCCGATGACCACTAAGAGTAGTGGTCACTGCTAGGGTCCGCCCCCGCCATGGCCGATATCCAACCGCTGCGCGCGCTGCACTACGACCAATCGCTCGTTGGATCGTTGACAGGCGTGACCGCGCCGCCGTACGATGTGATCGACGCGGAGCAGCGCCAGGAGCTGCTGGAGCGCTCGCCGTTCAACGTGGTCGCGGTAGACCTCCCCAAAGGCGAGCCGGATCCATACGCGACCGCGGGCGAGCTGTGGGAGGCGTGGCAGCTGCAGGGCCTGGTGGTACGCGATCCGGAGCCCTCGCTGTGGGCTCACGCGCAGACGTACACCGGCCCCGACGGTCAGACGCGCACCCGTCAGGGCTTCTTCTGCCGCGTGCGGATCGAGGGGTACGGCCCAGGGCGGGTGCGCCCGCACGAGCGCACGCATCCGGGACCCAAGGAGGATCGCCTACGGCTGATGCGGGCGACCAGAGCGAACCTCTCCCCCATCTTCTCGCTGTTCTCGGACCCAGCGAACGCAGCCTGGAAGGCGCTCGAGCCAGTCACCCGAGACACGCCTTGGGGCGAGGTGACCGACGGGGACGGCACGATCCACAGGCTGTGGCGTGTGTCGGACGCGCAGGCGATTGCGGCCGTACAGGACGCGACGCGCGATGTGGAGCTGTTGATCGCCGACGGGCATCATCGGTACGAGACCGCCGACACGTATGCGCGGGAGCTTGGCGGCGATGGGGAGCACCGTTACGTGCTCATGTGCTTGGTGGCGCTCGAGGATCCGGGCCTCACAGTGTTCCCAACTCATCGTCTCGTCCGCGGCCTCGATCGCGAGCGCCAGGAGGCGTTGAGAGAAACATTGCGCCGCGACTTCGACATGGTCGAGGTGCCGCTCGATCAGATAGCACCGGAGCCCGGGACGGGACCACTGGAGCTTGGCTACATCGACGCTCACCACCAGCAGCCCTACCGCCTGACGCTGAGAGACCAGGCGATCGCCGACGCGGCGCTGCCCGATTTCTCAGAGGCATACCGGAGCCTCGACACGGGGGTGCTGGAGGCGCTGTTGCTGAAGGGAGCGCTGGGCCTCTCGGACGAGGATATCTCGCACTTCAACGGCTTGTTCTATGCGCGCAGCACGGATGAGGCGGTGCGGATGGTGCGCTCGGGCGAGTATGACGCGGCCTTTCTGATGCGCCCAACGCCCGTGTCCCAGGTGCGCGACGTGGCGGCCAGCGGCGAGAACATGCCCCCCAAGTCGACGTTCTTCTATCCGAAGCTGCTCACGGGCCTGCTCTTCAACCCGCTGTCCTAGAGCGTCATTCGAGAGTGCTCGGCGCGCCCACAGTTTGTAGTGAAAGACACTCGTAGCTCAACCCGTCGATACCATGGAAGGAGAGGGTGCTGTGACAACCCGATCGGAAGGTGTTGCAGTGATGAAGGCCAGCGTTAGACGCAAGGATTCGGCGTTCAAACACACAGTTCAGGTGCGCGATCACCAGTTGACCGTTGACGAGCCGCTGGAGTCAGGCGGTGACGACGCCGGCCCCGACCCCCAGGAGCTGCTTGCGGTGAGCCTCGCCTCGTGTACGGCGATCACGATGGAGATGTACGCGGCGCGCAAGGGCTGGGACATCGGCAATGTGGAGGTGGACGTCCAGTACACCCCGGCGGAGCGTGGATGCCCGACCAAGTTCGATGTGGTGCTGCGCCTGCCGGACGATCTCCCCGAGGAGCAGGTGGAGCGCTTGCAGGTGATCGCCGCGAAGTGTCCCGTGCACAGGACGCTCGACGGTGAGGTCATGTTCCAGGAGCGCGTCGAGCGCACGCACGCCGTCGCCTGAGCGTGACACTCGCGCCTGCGCTGCGTGGAATGCTGCTCGACGTGGCGTCACACTCTGAGCCACAAGCCGACGAGCAAGTTCCCGCGGCTGTGCTCGTGCCGTTGTATGAGGGCGACGGCGGAGAGCTAAGCGTCGTATTGACCAAGCGGCGCGCCGATCTGCGCCGTCACGCGGGGGAGATCTCCTTTCCGGGCGGACGACGCGACCCTGAGGACGCGACCCTGGCGGATACGGCCCTGCGCGAGGCCGAAGAGGAGATCGGGCTAACGCGCGGTCAGGTGACGCTCGTGGGTGCGCTCGAGCGCACGTCTACGTTCGTGACCAACTATGCGATCCACCCGTTCGTGGGCGTGCTCGACGGAGAGCGGGCGTGGCGCGCCTCGGAGCTTGAGGTGGACGCGGTGCTGGAGCCGACGCTTCGGGAGGTTCGCGCGGGAATGACCCGTACGCGTATGGAACGGCGGGGAATCGCGTTTGAGACCGATGCGTACGTATTCGGAGGCGAGCTCGTGTGGGGCGCGACGGCGCGGATCCTCGAGGACCTGCTCGAGCGGGTGGGGCCGCTGCTCGACCGCCGCGCCGACTTGTAACTAGGCGATCACGTCCCTGCCATAGCGCGCCTATAGCGCCCTATCCACAGGCTCGCGACCTTCTAGCACGGAGCGAATTGCAAGGAGCATCTGTGCCGACCAGGTGTCGTATTCGAGCGGATCGGCCCTGATGATCGCCATGGGGATCGAGTTACGCGCCGCTGTCTCCGACACGATCTGCTCACCTCGCGCGAGCAGCTCAGCGGGCACCTGGGCGCCCCCGGCCTCGTACAGGAAACCACGCAGTGTGCTGTCGATCGCGCTCGCGAGGAACTGTTGCAGACGCGGCCCGTGCAGAGCTTGCACAAGCTCAGGGTCACCGGTCGTGTCGGCCAGCAGCCAGCAGGCGATAGTGACGTGCTCGAGCGCTCCACGCAGCGTGGAGAGCCGATCGGGCGTTCCGATCGCACACTCGGCGCCCGTCGCCTCGATAGCTTCGCGTCGCCCGGAATCGCCGGCGGTGACACGCACCGCGTGTCCTTGCTCGACCAGCTCGGCGGCAAGACGCAGCCCTCTGTCTGCACCCTCCACGATCAAGACGCGCGCCACACGCCCAATCCTATGCCCGCCTCGTGCGACCGCGCCTGTCCGCATGCGGGGCACCCGTTCGGGTGGTGCACCGTTGCCCTTCGGCGAGCACCCCAGCTCGAGAACAGTGGGCGCCGCGGCCGGTGGAGACCGCGGCGCCCTGTCGAGGAGACCGGCATATCCGATCGCACATTGAGGCATGCGCGGGGCGCCGCGGGAGAGGTTGGGTAACGACGCCCTGGTGAACCCCTATGTTGCGATCTTGCTCAGTCACTCACGCTCTTGCGATTTGCTCGTCACCTTTCGGGCGGAGAGCCGTCCCCTCCGCCGTCTTGTCAGCAAGAGAACACAACGTATGTAAACACAAGTGCGGGGATATGTCAAGCCCGTTCTTTTTGTGGCTGCGGGAGCACACCGGGCCGACACCCTGACCACACCTGGACCCTGCGCGGGGACACCTCGAATACCATCCCGGCGAAGATGAGCGAGCAAGCCCCTCAAACCGACGACGTGGTCACGATGGACAAGATCGTGGCGCTATGCAAGCGCCGCGGCTTCATCTTCCCCTCCTCGGAGATCTACGGGGGAGTGGGCTCGACATATGACTTCGGCCACTACGGGGTGCTGCTCAAGAGCAACGTCAAGAACGAGTGGTGGCGCGCGATGGTGGGTCAGCGCGAGGACATCGTGGCACTCGACTCGGCGATCCTGCAGCATCCGCGCGTATGGGAGGCATCCGGTCATCTCGCCGGGTTCACCGATCCGCTCGTGGACTGCAAGACGTGCGGACAGCGGTTCAGGGCCGACCATCTCGCAGAGCTTCCCTGCGGACGCAAGCCCTCCAAGCATCCGGGTGGGACCGACGACTGCGACCTGACCGAGGCGCGTGACTTCAACCTGATGTTTGAGACGACGATCGGGCCGGTCAAGGAGTCGGGCTCGGTGGCCTATCTGCGCCCTGAGACCGCCCAGGGAATATTCATCAACTTCAAGAACGTGCTGCAGTTCTCGCGCAAGAAGCCGCCGTTCGGGATCGCACAGGTCGGCAAGTCCTTTCGCAACGAGATCACGCCCGGCAACTTCATCTTTCGCACGCGCGAGTTCGAGCAGATGGAGATGGAGTTCTTCGTGCCTCCAGACGAAGCTCAGAAGTGGTTCGAGCACTGGCTAGGAGAGCGGATGAGGTGGTATGTGAACCTGGGCATCAGGCCTGACCACCTGCACCTGAGAGCGCACGATCCAGATGAGCTCTCGCACTACTCTTCAGGTACAAGCGACGTGGAGTACCTGTTCCCGATTGGCTGGTCGGAGCTAGAGGGCATCGCGAACAGGGGCGACTTCGACCTCAAACAGCACGCGGAGTTCTCGGGCGAGAAGCTCGAGTACTTCGACCCGAGCACCGGCGAGCGCTACATACCCCACGTGATCGAGCCGGCGGCAGGGGCCGACAGAGCAACACTCGCGTTCTTGGTGGACGCCTACGACGAGGAAATCGTGCTCAGTGCGAGCGGCGGCGAGAGCGGCGGTGCAGGCAAGGGCGGAGGAGACGGGGAAACGCGAACCGTCTTGCGCCTGCACCCACGCATAGCGCCTGTCAAGGTGGCGGTGATGCCACTCGTCAAGAAGGATGGGCAACCCGAGCTGGCTCGAGAGATCTACGAGGATCTGCGCGGACGGATGCAGGCCGAGTACGACGAGGGGGGGTCAATCGGCAAGCGCTATCGCCGCCAGGATGAGATCGGGACGCCGTGGGGCGTGACGATCGACCACCAATCGCTCGAGGACGCGACTGTGACGTTGCGCGATCGTGACTCCCTCACCCAGGAACGCGTGAAGATCGATGAGCTTGGGTCGGAGCTGCAACGGCGTCTGGCGGCGCCGTGGCGCTCCCCGAAGCTGGGACCGGGAACACCTGAAGACCGCTAGCCTGCGGGCCGCGAGGATTCAGGGACCGGCCAATCCGACCCGCCACCCCGACCGCCTACCTCATCCGCACCAGAGGCACCGACACAGCTAGGAGAGACATGGACTTCGACCTGACCGACGAGCAGCAGCTGATCCGCAGCACCGCACGCGAATTCACCGATCGCGAGATCGTGGAGCAGGCCAAGCAGAACGCCCGCAACCACCACTTCGATCTGGAGATCGTGAAGAAGATCGCCGACCAGGGCTATCTCGGAGCGATCGTGCCGCGCGAGTACGGCGGGGCGGGACTCGACTACCTCAGCTACGGACTCGTGGTCGAGGAGATCGGCCGCGGCTGCTCATCGGTGAGGACCGTGATCTCGGTGCAGACCTCGCTCGTGTGCTCGGCGATCCTCAAATGGGGCAGCGAGGAGCAGAAGCAGCACTATCTGCCGAAGCTGTGCTCGGGCGAGTGGCTGGGGTGCTTCGGGTTGACTGAGCCCGACAGTGGCTCGGATGCCGCCAAACAGCGCACGCGCGCGAAGAAGACCGACTCCGGCTGGGTGATCAACGGCGCGAAGATGTGGATATCGATGGGCAACTACGCGAAACTCGCGCTGATCTTCGCCCAGACGGACCCTGAGCTCGGCCACCGCGGTCTCGGGTGCTTCCTCGTGGACACCGATCAGCCTGGGTTCAAGCCGCAGGTGATCGAGCACAAGATGGGACTGCACGCCTCAGACACGGCCTCGATATCCTTGGAAGACGTGGAGGTGGCCGAGGACGGCCTGCTCGGGAAAATCGGGGACGGCTTCAAGGTGGCGATGTCCTCATTGGACTCCGGCCGCTACTCGGTGGCAGCTGGGTGCGTGGGCATCTGCCAGGGGTGCGTGGAGGAGTCGGTGAAATACGCCAAGGAGCGCGAGCAGTTCGGCAAGCCGATCGCGAGCTTCCAACTCGTGCAGGCGATGATCGCGGACATGGTGCTCAAGACAGACGCCTCGCGGATGCTCGTGTGGCGCGCGGGCTTCCTGAAGGACAAGGGCCGTCCGAACACGCTTGAGACCTCGGTGGCCAAGCTGCACGCGACCGAGGCGGCGGTGGAGTGCGCGAATACGGCGATCCAGGTGCACGGCGGCGCCGGCTACGTGGACGACCATCCGGTTGAGCGTTACTTCCGCGACGTGCGCGTCACCACCCTGTACGAGGGCACTTCCCAGATCCAGAAGCTGATCATCGGCCGGGCCATGACCGGCATCAACGCGCTCGTGCCTTCCTGAACTGAGCTGCCGTGGAACAGGGGGGATCGGATTTGGATGGATTGGCGGGGCGTGCCGCGGGCGTGATAGGCGTTGTGGGCTCTGGCACGATGGGCGCCGGTATCGCCCAGCTCGCTTGCAAGACTGGTGCCCGTACGTTCTTGCACGACCCCTTGCCCGAGGCACTCGCACGCGGGACGCAGGCAGTGCACGAGGGCTTGAACAAGGAAGCGAGCAGGGGAAAGCTGACGGCCGAGCAGGCGCAGGAGGCCGGCAAGCTCCTGGAGCCCGTGGACCAACTGGAGCAACTGAGCTCGTGCGAGTTGGTGATCGAGGCGGCCCCCGAGCGGCTGCAGGTCAAGCACGAGCTGTACGCGCGTCTGTCGGAGATCGTCAGCGAGCAGTGCGTGCTGGCGAGCAATACCTCATCGCTTCCGATCACCGCTGTGGCCACGGGCGCAAGTCACCCCGAGCGCGTGGTGGGGATGCACTTCTTCAACCCTGCCCCGCTGATGCGTCTGCTCGAGGTGATCTCTGGGGTGCTCTCCAATGATCGGTCGCTGGCAATTGCTGACGCCACGGGCACGGCGATGGGCAAGGACGTTATCCGCGCCGCCGACGTGCCGGGGTTCATCGTGAACCGTTGCAACCGCCCGTTTGGGTTGGAGGCACTGCGCCTGCTGCAGGAGCGGATCGCGGACGTCCCCACGATCGATCGGATCGTACGATTGGGCGGCGGCTTTCGCATGGGACCCTTTGAGTTGAGCGACCTCGTAGGCGTGGATACCGGCTTTGACGTGTCCAAGAGCTTCTATGAGCTGAGCTTTGGCGAGCCGCGCTGGCGCCCCTCCCCCATCCAGGCGCGCCAAGTCGCGGCTGGATTGCACGGGCGCAAGACAGGTCGCGGCTATTACGACTACAGCGGGGAGGGCTTGCATCGTCCCGCCGACTCAGACCAACCCGCGCTCAGCGCAGACGCCATAGTGACGGGCGATGGTCCCGTAGCGGATGCGCTGCGGGCGCTTGTCCCCGGCCGGGACGGGCCTGAGATCGCGGTCGATGGACTCGGCGGCACCGTGGATGGCGAGCCGTTCTACGCGATCGTGCCGCTCGCGCTGGTTGAGGTCACCGGCGCCGCCGGCGAGGAGGCCTTCAGGGGTCTTGGCCTGTATACCGAGCGCGTGCAACCCGCTAGCGGCGGCGTGCTCGCAAGGATCGTGTGCCAGGTGATCAACGAGTCGGCGTTCGCACTCGGCGAAGGTGTTGGTTCGGTCGAGGACATCGACAAGGGCATGATGCTCGGCTTGAGCCACCCTCGGGGCCCATTCACATGGATGGAGCAAATTGGGCCAGACCTCGTGCTCTCGGTACTCGAAGCCCTCGGCGACACCTATCGCGAGGAGCGCTACCGCCCGGCTCCCGCGCTTCGCCGCCTTGCGGACGAAGCCGGCTGAGTGGGGCCGCGGCGCGGCCTCAGGAGGTCGTGTCGACGGTCGCGGCCGGCGCCGCCCACTGAGCCTCCGCCAGATCTCCGACCGGCATCCCCTCGGGTGTGGGAACCTCGGGCGTGTCGCGCAGGTACCACTCGGCGTCGAGTGCCGCCTGACAGCCCGAGCCGGCCGCGGTGATGGCCTGTCGGTATGTGTGATCGACGAGGTCGCCCGCGGCAAAGACGCCGGGCCTGTTCGTGCGCGTGGAACGAGCATCGACCTTCACATATCCGTTCTCGTCTAGCTCGATCTGACCGTCAACGAGGGAGGACTGGGGCTCATGACCGACAGCAATGAACGCGCCGGTGATGGGTATCTCGCGTAGCTCTCCAGTCTCTGTGTTGACCAGCTTGGCGACACTCAACGCGCCGTTCTCGCCGGGCTCGAAACGCTCAACGGCGTAGGGAGTCAGCAATTCGATGTTCTCCTGCTCACGGGCGCGCTCGAGCATGATCTTCGAGGCGCGGAACTCGGGCCGCCGGTGCACCACCGTGACCTTGCGCGCGAACTTTGAGAGGAAGATGGCCTCCTCCATCGCAGAGTCCCCGCCGCCGACGATCACAGTCTGGGCATCCTTGAAGAAAGCGGCGTCGCAGGTCGCGCAGTAGCTGACCCCGCGTCCGCTGAGCTCCTCCTCGCCGGGAATCCCGAGCTTCTTGTGCTCGGCGCCCATGGCGAGAATTACGGTGCGAGCCTGGTGCTCGGTGTCTCCCACCCACACTCTGTGCACCCCGCCCAACTCCTCGGCGAGCTCTACGCGCTCGACCTGGTCGGTCTCGAGCTTCGCGCCAAAGCGCTCGGCCTGCTCGCGCAGCTTGCCCATCAGGTCCGGGCCCATGATGCCCTCGGGGAAGCCGGGATAGTTCTCGACGTCGGTGGTCTGCTGCAGTAGACCACCCCACGCGAAGCCCTCGATGACGAGCGGAGAGAGATTGGCGCGAGATGTATACAGCGCGGCTGTGTACCCTGCGGGGCCGCTGCCGATGATGATCGTGTTCTCGACGTCCGCCATCTCGCTGACTCCGTCCTGTAGCTCGCTCTTTTCGCTCGCATCCGCAAGCGCCGTCACTTCAAGGTAGCCAATCTACCGCTGAAAGCTCGCGTCCCATATTCACGCCGAAGACCGCCGAATACTCGCTTTACTTTGTAAAGTATAGCGCGCTTGCGGGCTGGGGGCAGCAAGGTCGGCTTCGATTCGCAGTCACAAACCTGCACCATCGACTTTAGTCGCGACCAGCTCGAGCAGCCGTCGCGGGCGGGCGCGCCAAGCTAGGCGTGAAGCGGTCCGGCAGCCTCGATCGGCTTCGCGGAAGCCGCCGAGGGAGCCGCCTGCTCGGTGCGCCAGCGCGCCACGGTGCGGCGCAGCTGGAAGTAGGCGATCGCGCCTGGGATCGTCGGCAGCCAGAAGGAGATCGCGCGATAGGCGAGCACCGCGAGCACGGCCTGGTCGAGGTTGACGCCGAACGCGGCGAACGCACCGATCATCCCCCCCTCCACGCCTCCAAGCCCGCCTGGGAGCGGCAGCAGGTTGCCGACCATGCCAAGGAAGTAGGACATCAATATGACCGTGAACGGCGGCGCGGTGCCAAACGCATGAAAGCACGCCCACAGCACGCAGATGTCAAAGCCCCACCACGCCAGCGCCCCCAGCAAGCCGGGGTCGCGGGAGCGGATCAGATCGATCGCCGTGCGCACCCCGCTGGCCGCCAGCGCGGGCACGGTCACCGCACGCGCCAGCCAATGCTCCAGGCGACCCGAGCCCGCCGCCCACCGCGCGAGACGACGCTCGATGTCGCCTGGGAGCAGAGCCATGGCGCCCGCCACCGCGAACAGGACCGCCGCGGCTACCGCCGGCACAATCGTGAGCGCAAACGAGCCTTCCCCGGGAAGCACACCGATTCCCAGGCCGATTCCGTCGAGCAGCACGGCACCCGCGTAGATCACGTACAGCAGCACCATGAAGGCCACCATCCGACATGCCACGAGGCGTGACTCCATGCCTGAGCGACGCAAGGCCCAGGCAGTGAGCGCGATGCCCCCCGCCCCGGCGGCGGCGAACAGGCGCGTCGCGGCGAGACCAGCCATTGTGATCTGGTAGCTCTCCGGCCAGCCGATCGGGCTCGGCGGACGCACGAAGACCGCACGAAAGAGCACCACGTAGCCCCCGAAAGAGCAGACCTCGAGGAATACCCCGATCGCGATCCACCAGGTATCGCCACGCTCGATGCGGTGGGCGGTGCTGCTGAACCCTGCGAGCTTGGGCAGCACGAAGTACAGGAATGCGACGGCCGAGAGCACGAATATGCCGAAGGCGATCGCGCTGCGACGCGTGACCGGCACACGCGGCATCTGCTCGTCCACGCTCGTGCCGGTCTCATCCACGAGCGTGCCGTTCAAGGCGGATCGATCGGGATCGTCCACGTCACACGCCTCTCGAGGAGATCTTCATGTCCCGTGCGCCCTCGCCTCGAGCGCGGCGACCGCTCGTCCGAAGCACGCCAGCACCGGCGTCGCGCGCGGGGCACCGCGACGCACCGCCGTGGTGAGCGCGGCACCCGCGAGCAGGTCCACGACGTAGTGCTCGCCGAGATAGACGAGCGCGAACCCGAGCGTGGCGGTGTAGCCCCAGGCCAGCCCGCCCGCAACCGGCCCAGTCTCCGAGAGCAGCTGGGCGGCCATCATCGATGTGGCGAAGTGCAGCGAGGGCATCGCGGCCAGTGGATTACCTCCAAGCACACTGTAAAGGGGGCCCCAGCCGTCTTTCCAGAAAAACTCGCCGTACTCCACCATCATTCGCCTCACGGCAATGTCGTGGGGGCCTCCATCGGAGGCCGATGCCGGGAGAAGCCGGCCATTGAAATGTCCGCTGTGACCGGTGTGCGCGGCCGCGTACCAGGGGGGCGCGGTGGGCAGAATCCAGTAGACCATCGCGCCGATGTCAAAGACGGCGTAGGTCATCACGGCAGCGCGATCGAAGCGGCCCCGACGTCGCAACATGATGTAGACGAGCGTTCCGTGAGGCACGAGAAACCACAGCCAGTGCGCCCATACGAGCGCACGATCGCCGAGTCGCCATTGCCCGCGAGCGAGCCGTCGCTGCAAACGCACGGTGGGTAGCTGGCCGAGCCCAATCGCCCGATCGACCGCGATGGGGTAGTCAACGTGCACACGCTGCTCTTGTGCGCTTTCGTCGTCGTTCGGCGCCTTATAGGCGGATAGATAGGCCCACATCTGCAGCGCGCACACCGCCACGTCGCGGGTGCGCGAGCGGCGTACCGCAACGCACAGGCCGACGGGGGCGGCAAACGCGACCACCTGAGCCACGAGCGGCGGCGTTGAGACTCGCTTGCGCAACAGCGGCGCCATCGCGCCCGCGGCCACCAAGCCCCAGGCGGCTGTCCTCATGGCCTTCGACCCCCGCACGGGGCGGGGAGTATATGACGCTACGCGGCAGTCCCCTCGACAACGCGCTCGCGCATGTGCCGGGTGGCCTCGGCGACGAGCGCGTCGAGGACATGGCTCGTCTCATCCGCCTCGGGGTGCCACTGCACGCCGAGCACGAAGCGTCGATCGGGCATCTCGATCGCCTCGGGTAGCCCGTCCATCGATGAGGAGCCGCTGATCTGAAGGCCATCCCCCAGCTGGTCTACACCCTGATGGTGATGGGACTTCGTGGCGTGATGGGTCTCGCCGGCAGCGCTTGCGGCAAGCGAGCCGGGGGTCAGCTCGACATCGTGGTCGGCGCCGTCGAATGTGCCGGGCACGCGCAGGTGCTCGTGGTGGCCGAAACGCTCGGGGAGGTGCTGGAGCAGCGTGCCGCCGCAGGCGACGTTGATGAGCTGCATGCCGCGGCAGATCCCAAGCACGGGAAGGTCCCGCTCGACGGCGGCGCGCACAAGCGCGATCTCGAAGCGGTCGCGCTCAGGGACGGTGTCCAGCGTCTCAGGATGAGCCTGCTCGCCGTAGCTCGCGGGGTCGATGTCCACGCCACCTGCCAATACGAGGCCGTCGAGCAGGTCGAGCGCCTCGGCGGGATCCTCGAGCAGCTGCTCGTCGGGGGGCAGCATGAACACCAGCGCGCCGGCGCGCTGCACCGCTTGGACATAGCTGCGCGCGAGCAGCACGGCCTGCTGGTCCCACATGCCCCAACGGGCACGCTCGAGCGCCGTGCATATGCCTACCACCGGCCGTGTCATGTCCGCACACGATAGGCATCCGCGAGCAGAGATGAAGGGGATGGGGTCGTTCTTGCGGGTATTCTCGCGCGGGTCCCAGCGGTCACAGGCCGCCACCGGTGCCGAATGGCGCCGGGCGCATGCCGACGACAGGAGAGCCAAATGAGCGAGCCCGACACACAGCTTGAGACCGTCAACCTGCTGATCGACAAAGGTGCGGCCACGATCGAGCTGAACCGACCGCAGGCACTCAACGCGTGGAATAAGCAGCTCGGTGAAGACCTGCTGGCCGCGCTGGCTCACGCGAGCGAGAACGACGCGGTGCGCGCAGTGCGCATCACCGGCGCGGGACGCGCGTTCTCCTCGGGGGCCGACCTGCGCGACATCAGCGGCGATGACCTGACGCCCGAGGGGCGTCCGAATGTATACGGAGTGCTGACAGAGCGCTACCACCCGATCATGCACGCGATCCGCGATATGGGCAAGCCGGTGGTCGCGGCGGTAAATGGCGGCGCGGTGGGCATCGGGTGCTCGCTGGCGCTGTGCTGCGACCTGGTGGTGGCGAGTGAGAGCGCCTACCTGCTGCTTGCGTTCGTCAACATCGGCTTGGTGCCAGACGGGGGCTCCTCGCTGTTCGTGCCGACGCGCGTGGGGATGGCCCGGGCTGCGGAGATGGCGATGCTCGGCGAGCGCGTGTCCGCCGCGCAGGCGCTCGACTGGGGTCTCGTCAATCGCGTCTTCCCTGACGAGGACTTCGCCGCCGAGAGCGCCGCGCTCGTAGCTCGCATGGCGGCTGGACCGACGCGCTCCTACGCCGCAAGCAAGCGCCTGCTCAACAGCCAGCTGTACTCGAACATGGCCGAGCAACTGGAGCTGGAGGCGAAACTCCAGCAGGAGATGGCCGAAAGCGATGACTTCCTCGAGGGAGTGACTGCCTTTCTGGGCAAGCGCACGGCCGATTTCTCGGGGCGTTGAGGAACGTCATGGCCACCCTCACGGCCCCTGTCACGGGGCCGATCGAGCGTGTTCCGGTGGTTGGGCACGCGCGTTCCGTCCGCGCCTGAATAGAATCCCGCCCGCCTTGAGCCACCTGCTTGCCACACCCCTCGCGTTCTTCACCCCCCAGTCGGGCGGTTCGCCGAACGCCAACCAGATCGACAGCCTCTACAAGATCACGCTGTACGTGGCGCTAGTGATCTTCGTGCTGGTCGAGGGAGCGCTTGGCTACGCGCTCGTCCGCTTCCGTGCGCGCAAGGGCGCCGTGGCGGCGCAGATCCACGGCAATACGCGTTTGGAGATCGGCTGGACGGTGGGCGCCGCGGTGATCCTGCTGGCGCTCGCGGGGCTCACCTTCGCCAAGCTCTCCTCGATCCAGGACCCTGTCAACTCGAGCGCGGCAGGCGAACATCTCGTCAGCGACAGCTCACGGCTGTATGCGAGCGCCGAACAAAAGCTGCCTCCGAGCGGCAAGTCGCTGAAAATCACGGTGGTCGGCCGTCAGTTCGTGTGGCAGTACGTCTACCCGGGCGCAAATGAAGCCGACGGCCTTGGAGCCCCGTACTCCTATCAGGAGATGGTGGTGCCCACGAAAACCACGGTGACGCTAAATATCGTCTCCGCAGACGTGGTCCACTCATGGTGGGTGCCGCAGCTCGGCGGCAAGTTCCAGGCGGTGCCCGGCTACCACAACTACACCTGGTTCAAGATCGAAAAACCAGGCATCTTTCGCGGCCAGTGCGCGCTCATCTGCGGACGTGGGCACGCGCGTATGATCGCCACCGTCAAGGCAGTCCCGCCGGCGCAGTTCGAAGCGTGGCTGGCCTATCAGAAGAAGCTGCTCGCCGAAGCCAACGCGGACGCGGCGGTAGCGCGCGCGAAGCTCGGCAAGCAGGTCGGCGCCGGACAGGTCGAGAACCCCTAAGGAGCCCAGCCAGATGGCCACCTACGCAGCCCCAGTCCCTCAAATAGTCGCGCACGACGCCAAGCCCGAGCCGCGTGGCTGGGCGAGCTGGATCACCACAACCGATCACAAGCGCATCGGGATCATGTACATGGTCACGACGTTCGTGTTCTTCATCCTCGGCGGCGTCGAGGCGCTGATGATCCGCCTGCAGCTGGGCGTGCCCAACAACACGCTGGTCTCCCCCCAGACCTACAACCAGCTGTTCACGATGCACGGGACGACGATGATCTTCCTGTTCGTGGTGCCGATGATGGCGGGCCTTGCGAACTACTTCGTGCCACTGATGGTGGGCGCGCGCGACATGGCCTATCCACGTCTGAACGCGCTTTCCTACTGGCTGCTGCTTGCCGGCGGGATCGTCTTTTACGCTTCGATCTTCTGGAATCCGCCGGAAGCCGGCTGGACTAGCTACGTGCCGCTGTCGAGCATCACCTACTCGCCCGGAGGCGGCCAGGACGCGTGGATCTATCTGATCCACCTCACGGGGCTCTCCTCGATCCTGGGCGCGATGAATTTCTACGCGACGATCGCCAACATGCGCGCTCGCGGCATGAGCTGGGGGCGTCTGCCGCTGTTCATCTGGGCGATCCTGACCTACTCGATCCTGATCATCTTCGCGATGCCGGTGATCGCGGGAGCGGTCACGATGCTGCTCACCGACCGGCACTTCGGCACGCACTTCTTCGACCCCGCCAACGGCGGCTCGGCGCTGTTGTGGCAGAACCTGTTCTGGTTCTTCGGGCACCCCGAGGTGTACATCATGGTGCTGCCAGGGTTTGGCATCGTCTCGGAGATCCTGCCGGTGTTCGCGCGCAAGCCGATCTTCGGCTACAAGGCAATCGCGGTCTCGACCGTGGCGATCGCGTTCCTCGGCTTTCTCACGTGGGCGCACCACATGTTCACGGCGCCGATCCCCGAGGCGCTTGTCGTCTTCGTGATGATGAGCTCGTTCTTGATCGCGGTGCCGACTGGCGTGAAGATCTTCAACTGGATCGCCACGCTGTGGCATGGAACGGTCGAATTCAAGACCCCCCTGTTGTTCTGCGCGGGCTTCATCGCCCTGTTCATGATCGGCGGTATCTCGGGTGTATTCCTGGCCGTATTCCCCGTGGACTGGCAGCTCAACGAAACATATTTCGTGGTGGCCCATATCCACTTCGTGCTGATGGGCGGCGCGGTGTTCACGATCTTTGCGGCAATCTACTTCTGGTTCCCAAAGATCACGGGCAGGATGCTGAGCGAGAGCCTCGGCAAACTGAGCTTCTACCTGATGTTCTTCGGCTTTCTGGCCACATTCCTAATCCAGCACGTGATCGGTCTGGATGGTATGCCCCGGCGCGTATACGAGTACGACAACGTGGGCAACCTTGCGCTCTACAACCTGATCTCCACGATCGGCTCGTTCATCCTCGCGGCCGGGGTGCTGGCGACGATCGTGAATGTGACCCGTAGCCTCAAGCACGGCGCGATCGCGGGCCCGGATCCCTGGAAGGCGAACTCGCTCGAGTGGTTCACGACCTCTCCCCCGCCTGCCAACAACTTCGACGTCGTGCCGCTCGTGCGCTCGTATGAGCCGATGAAGGACATCCGTCGCGAGGTCGAGCAACGCACCTCCGCGGTACCTGCTCCAGGTGGCGCCACCGTGCCCGCCGGGGCCACACAAGTCGGCGTGTAGGCAACTCGAGCACGAGATGGCCCGGCGGAAGGATGGCGGGCGGAACCGCGCGCGCGACGCAGCGCTAGAGTGCGGGATCGTGATTGAGGCTTCTCGCAGTCTGCCGTGCGGTCGCTGATGGATGGTTCGTCCGCATCGGCCTACGCTCCGCAACCCGCGGGCGCGATCGCAGCGCCGCTGACCAGCGGACGCTCCAGGACGCGCCAGCTGCTATCCGACTACCTTGAGCTGACCAAGCCAAAGGTGCAGTCGCTGCTGCTGCTGACGACGGTCACGACGATGCTGGTCGCCGGAGACCCATCGGTGGCCCTGATCGCTCTGACCTGCCTCGGCGGGTACCTATCGGCGGGGGGCGCCGGCGCCGTCAATCACTGGTTCGACCGCGATATAGACGCAAGCATGGCGCGTACAGCCAACCGTCCGGTGCCATCCGGCCGTGTCTCCCCGACTGCGGCGCTCACCTTCGGATGCGTGCTGGCGGCACTTTCCTTCCTGGAGCTGTCGCTGACCGTGAACGTACTCGCAGCAAGCCTCTCCTTCGCCGGATTCCTCGGCTACGTGCTCGTGTACACGATGTGGCTGAAGCGCCGCACCCCGCAGAACATCGTCATCGGTGGAGCGGCGGGAGCGGTCCCGCCGCTCGTAGCCTGGGCCGCCGTGACGGGCTCCGTGAACGGGATCGCGGCGCTGCTGTTCTTCATCGTGTTCTTCTGGACGCCTCCGCACTTCTGGGCGCTGTCGCTGCTGATGAAGGATGAGTACAAGAAGGTGGGAGTGCCGATGCTGCCGGTGGTGCGCGGCGAGGCGGAGACGCGCAGACAGATCCTGCTGTACACGGTGCTGCTCTACGCGGTGACACAACTTCCCTTCTGTGCCGGGGGCTTCGGCGGCATCTACCTGACCGCGTCGCTAATCCTCGGGCTTGGCTTCATCGCTGGCGCCGTGCGGCTGTATCGTCGCGCGGATCGTCGCAGCGCACTGCAGCTCTACCTCTTCTCGCTGGCCTACCTCGCGCTGCTCTTCTGCGCGATGGTCGCCGACGCGAAGCTGTAATCTTCACGTCGTCATGGATCGTCGCCTCGCGAAGAAGAACATCCGCACCGGCCTGATCGTGGCTGGCATATGCATGTTCATGTTCGGCATCACCTTCGTGGTGGCCGCCGTGTACGTCTCGTGAGCCCGCTCGATCCTGAGATCCCGCCAACCGGCGAAGAGGTTCACCTTCCGGGACCGACGATCCTGCCGCTGTTGACCGCCGCGGGGATCACGCTCGCGGTGATCGGCATCACGCTCAGCAAGATCCTTCTGGTCGCCGGCATCGTCCTGACGATCGCGTGCGTGGCGCGTTGGATCATGGACACGCGTCGCGAAATCGACGAGCTCCCGCTCGACCACCACTGACTTCCTGTGTCCTCCGACGAGGACGCGAGGCACCTCAAGGACTCGCTGTGTCCTCTGGCGAGAACATGAGACGCATCAGCTACCGACCGCGGCATCGTTTGCAGATCGGCCTTCCCAACGCGTAGGGCCAGGTGTTTTGACGAGAGCGCGGTGAGGCGCCGCGCGCGGGTGGGTGGGATTCCCAATCCACGCGCGGCCCCATTGAAAAGGTCGTGCCCACGTCGCGAACTGCGAGCACCGGACCTTTCCCCTCTCTCACCCCACGGCTGCGCTCGCCGGAACGGGGCAGATCGCCCCGTCATCGGTCCAGCAGCGCACGACGTCGCGCACGGAGAGGATCCCCATCGTCTCTCCTCGCTCGACGACGATCAGGTGGCGGAAGCCGCCGCGGACCATCGCAGCTGCCGCCTCCTCCAAGGACCAGCCCGGTTCGGCGAAGACGACGTCGCTCGTCAGATGATCCGCTACGAGCTCGATGTCGAGATTTTGCCCAGCGCCGACGGACGTAAGCACGTCCCGCTCGGTCAAGATTCCCGGGCCGCCGGCGTCGGGGTCAATCACGACGGCGGCGCCTACGTGACGCTCGGACATCAGCCGCGCGGCGGCGCGCAACGTGTGCTCGGGGCCAATCGTCAAGACCACCGAGCTCATGCCGTCTCGTACATGCATCGCCTGTCTCCAGTCCTCGAACCGTTTTGCAACGATTGCCTCAATGTATTGCGTGTAGCGCCTACCGTCAAGCGCCTCATGCGATATCCGCCCATTACCCGGGTAGCGCTTCCTAAACTTATGATGCGCGTCGTAGACCCACCTCCAGCAAGCGTCAAACGCCACAAAACGCGTTCATCGGGCGAAGGCATTAGGATCACGCCTCCGATGGTCAGGCTCGTCCCGAACAGGTGCACGCCGCCAACGCCCCGAGGAGGCGTCTGGGATGTCTAGGCGCGCGATCGTGGGGACGATCGTCGCGGCGCTGATCGCCACCGCGATCGGGATCACGCTCAGCTTCGTGATCAAGTGGTTCCCGGTGCAGGCGTCCATGCAGGCGCACCACACCGACACGCTCTACCACGTGCTTGTGATCGCCTCGGTGCCGATCTTCGTGCTCGTCGTCACCGTGATCCTCTTCTCGATATGGCAATTCCGCGCGAAGCCCGGTGAGGAGCTCAAGGACGGGCCCCCAATCCATGGCAACACGCGCCTCGAGGTGATCTGGACCGTGGTCCCGGCGATACTCCTGCTCGGCCTCGTCTCCTACTCCTTCGTGGTGCTGCACGAGAACGAAAAGAAGCCCGCCAAGGAGATGGTGGTTCAAGTCACCGGTCGCCAGTTCGCGTGGTCCTACGAATATCCACGCTCGGTGACCGGCGGGGCACCATTGAAGACGACCCAACTGTACGTGCCCGACAACGAATCGGTCCGCTTCGAGATCCATTCGCTTGATGTGATCCACGCGTTCTGGATCCCCGCCTTCCGCCTGCAGATCGACGCGGTGCCAGGCATCACCACGAGCTACCGTGCCACGCCGGACCGGCTGGGCTCCTACCCCGTCGTGTGCAACTTGCTGTGTGGGGTCGGGCACTCGCTGATGCGCTCGACGATTCACGTCGTGACGCCCGCCCAATTCCAAACATGGCTGGGACACCAGACGAGCGCGCCACCGAGCGCGTAGTGAGGGTAAGGTGAGCGATGCAATGGGGAGATGCACGTCGATGAATCGCAGAGCCCAAGGGGAAGCACGCTGATGGTCGCCAAATTGCGGGCCCCAGGCCTCTATCGCGCCGTTTTCGGCCTCCTGCTCGGGATCGCCTTCGCCGCCGGGCTGACCTGGCTCGTGCGCATGGCGACCGGTCACGCCACCTTCCACCACTACCTCGACGAGGAAGCGGTCATGGCCGTCTCGCTGCTCTCCGCGCCGATCTTCTTCCTCTTCGGCCTTGGCGGCTTCGACTACTGGCTCTACTGGGCCGCTGGGCGCCCCACGCGCCCGGAGGACCACTCGGGCCACGGGGCCTACAGCTGGAAGGACTACTTCCGCATCAACACCGACCACAAGG
The DNA here is from genome assembly GCA_036510495.1 of Solirubrobacteraceae bacterium. Classification (GTDB taxonomy): domain Bacteria; phylum Actinomycetota; class Thermoleophilia; order Solirubrobacterales; family Solirubrobacteraceae; genus Palsa-744. The sequence goes on along the minus strand of DATCDV010000008.1, from coordinate 144,351 downwards.
TGATCGGGATCCAATACACGGTCACTGCCTTCTTCTTCCTGCTCGTGGGGGGCTTGCTGGCGATGCTGATGCGTGCTCAGCTCGCCCAACCGGGCGCTCAGTTCGTGAGCGCGAACACATATAACGGCCTCTTCTCGGTGCACGCCTCGCTGCTGATCTTCCTGTTCGTGATCCCCGTGTTCGCGGGCTTTGCCAACTTCGTGCTGCCCTTGATGATCGGCGCGCCGGACATGGCCTTCCCGCGTCTGAACGCGCTGTCCTACTGGCTGCTGCCGCTGGCCGGAATCATGATGCTCTCGAGCTTCGCCGCGCCGGGAGGAGCGTTCGCCGACGGCTGGACCGCCTACGCCCCCCTGTCGATCGACGCGCCGATCGGGCAGGATTTCTTCTCGGTCGGAGTGCAGCTTGCAGGGGCGTCCTCGATCATGACTGCGCTGAATTTCCTGGTGACGATCATCACGATGCGCGCTCCGGGTATGAGCTTCTTCCGCATGCCGCTGCTGGTATGGGCGAACTTCGCGACCTCACTGCTCGTGGTCATCGCTACTCCGTTCATCGCGGCCTCACAGTTCTTTGTGCTGCTCGACCGCGGGCTCGGCTTCAACTTCTTCAACGCCGGCAAGGGCGGGGACGTGCTCATGTACCAGCATGTCTTCTGGTTTTATTCGCACCCCGCCGTCTACATCATGATGCTGCCCGGCTTCGGGATCGTGAGCGAAATCATCGCCGTGAAGGCGCGCAAGCCCATCTTTGGCTACCGCATGATGGCCTTCTCCCTGCTTGCGATCGTGGGGCTCGGCTTCACCGTGTGGGCCCACCACATGTTCACTTCCGGCATGCCCTCCTGGATCCGCATCCCAATGGCGATAACGACCTGCATCATCGCCGTACCTACGGGCATCAAGATCTTCTCGTGGCTGGCGACCCTGTGGCGCGGGGTGCTGCACCTCGACACGCCGATGCTGTTCACGCTCGGCTTCCTGGTGACGTTCACGCTCGGTGGGATCAGCGGCGTGATGCTCGCGATGCTCCCGTTCGATATCGACGTGAGCAGCAGCTATTTCGTCGTCGCCCACCTGCACTACGTGCTGTTCGGGGGCTCGGTTATGACGATCTTCGCCGGGGCCTACTACTGGTTCCCGAAGATGACGGGCCGTATGTTCGACGAGCGCCTGGGCAAGTGGCACTTCTGGAGCACGTTCGTGTTCTTCAACCTCACGTTCGCACCGATGCACCTGCTCGGCCTCGAAGGCATGCCTCGCCGCGTGGCGACCTACTCGTCGCAGTTCGCAAGCGCGAACCTGTTCATCTCGCTCGCGAGCTTTGCGCTTGGTGCGAGCACGCTGATCTTCCTCTACAACATGGTCACGAGCTGGCGCGGCGGCCCGCGCGCGGGCGCCAATCCGTGGCGCGGGATGACACTTGAGTGGCTTGTGTCCTCGCCGCCACCGATCTTCAACTTCGACCGTGTCCCGACCGTCGTGGGCGGACCTTACGAGTACGGCGTGCCCGGAGCGGTGCATGGCACCTTCGCTCCCGCGCCAACGCCGGCGACCGTCGGTGGAGCCGCGGGCGGCTCAGGCGCTGTCTTCCATGCGGCCACCGAGTGAAGGAGCAAACGATCTGATGAAAGAGATCTTGGTCGTCGCCAACCGCACCCTCGGCGGCGAGAAGCTGCTCGAGGCCGTCCGTGCGCGCGCGGCAGATGGCGATGTGGCGTTCCGGCTCGTGGTTCCCCAGACCAAGCCGACAGCCGGCCTCGTGGTCTACGACGAGGCGGTGCGCGAATCCGCACAGGCGCGAGTCGATCTCGCGATGTCCCTGCTTGCCGACGAAGGCATCAAGGCTTCCGGAGAAGTGGGCGACCCGGATCCGTTCCTGGCGACGATGGACGCGATCGCCCATCGCCGCCCCGACGAGGTGATCGTCTCCACCCACCCAGTCACGCAATCGGGTTGGTTGCGCAGAGATCTAATCGAGCGCATCCAGAACGCCTCGGGCCTGCCTGTGACCCACATCGTGGTGGACCTGGCTCGCGAGGGCCTGCCGTTCGGTGTGACGCTCGTGGTCGCTCACAAGACCTCCAGCGGCGAGGAGCTGATCGAGCATCTCAAGGCCCAGGCGGCCGACGGCAAACGTCATCTGTTCGTCGCCGTGGTCCCGCAACAGGACCGCAGCGGGGGAGCTCATCGCGAGGCGCGCATCCGCCTCGCGGCGATGCTCGAACGACTTGACGCCGTGGGACTGCTGAGCGCCGGGATGATCGGCGATCCAGACCCGTACACCGCGGTGATGAACGCGCTCGAGCTCTTCCAGGTAGACGATGTCGTCATCTCGACGCTCCCCAACGTGCGCTCCGGTTGGATGAGAAGCGATCTGATCGAGCGGGTGCGCCACTCGACATCGGTCGCGGTGGAACACGTGGTGGTCGACATCGAGGCCAATACGACCGCGGCCGGCGCCGCCAACTAGGGGAAGATCATGGAGGCCGCCAGCGTCGCCCACACAGCACACGACGATCACCATCACGGTCCGCCCCCGGCGCACCGCAGCTCACGCGTGGAGCCACAGCTACTGGGAATGCTGCTGTTCATCATCTCCGAGGTGATGGTCTTCGGGGCCTTCTTCACGGCCTATTTCTTCATCCGCGTGGCACAGGGCGACCCGTGGCCGGCCCCCGGTACGCACCTACCGCTCGAAGTGGCCGGGGTGAACACAGCGATCCTGATCTCTTCCTCGTTCACGCTCCACTGGGCCGAGCAATCCATCAAGAAAGGTAACCGCTTTGGCCTGAAGGCGGGGATGCTCACCACCTTCCTGCTCGGGTGCGCCTTCTTGTTCATCCAGATCAACGAGTACGCCAACATCGGCTTCGCTCCCCAGGACCAGGCTCAAGCGACGATCTTCTACTCCCTCACTGGATTGCACGGCGCACACGTGTTCATCGGCCTGCTGCTGCTGTTGACCGTCACGATCAGAGCATTCCGAGGTCACTATTCGCCAGAGGAGCACCGTGGTATCGAAATACCCGGCATCTACTGGCACTTCGTGGACATCATGTGGATCGTCGTATACACGACGGTCTACGTCATCTGAGACTGGCCTGGCGCAAGCCACGTGTTGAACCCGCTGCGCAGCGAGGATGAGGCGTTTCGCTTCCTGCTCTACGCGATCGTCATCATCGCCGCGATCGTGGCGCTTATCCTGATCGGGCGCGCGATCCTCTGAGCATCGAAATCGGGGTTAGTCACAATGCCGCCCTGAGGTTCGTGGACCAAGCAGTCCAAGGACGCAACGAGCGCAGTGTGCTTTGCACATAAGCGAGTGAGGACGCAGGAATGCGCCGGCGTCCACGGACCTCAGGGCTTGACGGTGATCGTGCCGTACATCCCCGCGGCTCTGTGGCCGGGGGCCTGGCAGAAGAAGGTGTAGGTGCCCGGCTTGAGCTTGACGGTTATCGAGGCGGTGCCCTTGGTCTGGAAGGTGGTGGCGCCGAGCACCGGACCAGTCCCGCTCGCTCCACCGGCGCCAGCTTCGATGGCAACGTTGTGGGAGACGCCGGACATGTTCTTCATCGAGACGGTCACCGCACCGGGGCCGGCGGTCGCCTTGTTGGTGGTGTAGGCCAGCTGGCCCTGAGAGTCGGCTTCGAGTTCGAGCTTGCCTGCCTTCTCCACCGCCGGCTTGCCCGCTCCGGGCGCCTTTACCGCGCTGGCGAGCAGGCCGCTATCCTGACCCGGTCGATCGGCCGCTTCAGCCACGTACGCGGCGATGTCGGTCAACGTGGCGCCGCTCGCCAACCCGCTCGGCATCGCTCCGAATTGATTGGGGTTCTGAACCTGACCTTCCACAACCGTTCGCACGGCGTTGCGCTCCAAGCCTTCCTGGAGGCTGGCGCGAAACGATTCGTCGAGGTTCGGGCCGACGGTGCCCTTAGTGCCGGCACGGGCAAGCGTGTGACAGGCGCCGCACTTGGCCACGAACTGCTGCTTGCCAACGATCAAATCGGCATTGTTGGCGCTCTTCACCTCTCCACAGCCCGAGAGCGCGAACAGCAAGCAAACCGCTCCGAGCAGCACACCGAGATGGCGCGTGGACGATCCCCTATGAAGACCCGACACAGACATCAGCGCGCGAACTCTATCCCAAGGGGCGGGCGACGGGCTCTCCGCGGGCCGCCGCGATAACCCCGCGCGCCACGCCCTCCCACGACCAACGCTCGCGTGCCACCGAGACCAGCGCGGCTCGTGCCTGAGCCTTCAACGCTCGATCCGCTTCAAGCCAGGCGATTACACGTTCGGCGATCGCTCGCACCGCATCGTCGTCCACTGGGAAGGAGAGCCAGCCAGACACCTCCGACGGGACCTCGTGGGCGATCACCTCGCTCACCTCCGCAAGGCCTGAGTGGCCCGCGCTGACGGGCAGCACGCCACATGCGGCGGCCTCCACGGCGACCATCCCGAATGCCTCGGGGAACGTGCTCGGCACGACCAGCGCCTCACATGCTGGGAGCACGTCCGCCAGCTCCTCGTGATCCAGGCGTCCGGTGAGCACGATCCGCTCTCTGATCCTGAGAGCAGCCGTGCGATAGGCCTCCGCCTCGGCTCCCGAGAGCGCAGTCAGGAACGCGAGCAGGTGGCGCAGTGGCTTTGCGGCGGCGCGCGCGGGAGCCGGCTCGCTGTCATTCACTCCCGACCGTCCCGCCTCTCCCCCACTCGACCTCGCATCGCCTGAGCCTCCAAGCCCCGCGGCCTGTGCCTCCAACGCACGCCCGCGGAGCGCGATCTCCTTCGCCGCGTCGAGGTCGCCTTCGGCAAGACATGCGAGCAGTTGCTCCAGCCCGGCCCGGTATGCCCCGAAGCCGATAATCGCTAGCTGCGCGTCGGGCATCGCCATCAAGACCAGCGGCCACGCGGCGATCAGCAAGTCCACCCCCTTGCTGACAATCAGCTTGCCCACGAACGCCACGAGAACGCCCCCCCTATCCAAAATCTCCTCGAGCGCGTCTGCCGCCATCCCGTCATCGCGCGCGAACGCGCTCGTGGGCTCCTCGACGGACACGGGACCGCTGAGGCGCAACCGCTCCACCAGCTCGCGCATCGCAGCCGCTGCCTCTTGTGGCTCGCGCGGGCGGAAGCGCTCCACATCGACCCCGGGCGGGCCCAAGCGAGTACGCCGCTTGATCGACGCCCCGCCCTCCTCGCCCAGCGCCTCCCACAAGCTCTGGGCGGTGTGCATGGAGCCGACGAGCACGGTCCTCGCTTGCGCCAATCCCTCACGCGCGAAGCCCATAAAGCGCTCGGGTTCAGGCTTCACCGTGTACTCCAGCGCGCTTCCGTGCACCTTGACCGCGTAAGGAGTCCTCTCGCCCAGAGCACGCGCCAGGATCACGGGGCCCATCACGAGATGGTTCGCGAGCGCGACATCCGGGCGCACGCGCTCGGCCACCTCTCTCACCGCCGTCACATTGGCTTGGATATAGCGGCCTATCTCCTCATCAGAGCAGTCGGCAAACGTCCTGGCTTCGATGCCCTCGTATCGATCCTGCACGTAAAGCGGAAGCAAGCCACCGATGTTCGGTCGGTAGACGGTGCAGCCCGGCGAGCTGGCCGTGTTGCCGCCGGTTCTCAGGCTCACAGGCGACTCGCCCCCCACGGTCAGCTCGAGCTCGCCGTTGTCCCAGTGCCCGACAGCGCCTACGAACGGGTATCGCTCGGGGTGTCGATCCTGACTGAAGAGGTGCACCTCGTGGCCAAGCCTCACGAAAGCCTCCGCGAGACGCGCGTTATAGACGTTTGAGCCCGTCCCGCTCAGCAGGTAGCCATGGAAGACCAGGATGCGCACTCCCCCAGCCTATTGGCCTTCGCCCGAGCCCTCCGCTAAAGTGCCGGGCGTGAGCACGAGCCAGCGTTATCGCCTGCGCACCCCCTCCACTGGACGCGAAGTCCTCCTGGAGGCGCTTCCCGGAGAGATCTACCGCGACCGCGACTCCGGCGAGGAGATGCAGATCGTGGGCAAGCTGCTTCCGCTCGCCCCCGACACGTCGCGTCTCCCGTGGGCGGTGGAGAACTTGCGCTTCTGCCCGTGGTGCGATCAGCTCGCCCAGAAGGATCTGAACGACTGCCCCACCTGCGGCCGGCGTATGGGCCCGCTCGGCGCGTGAGCAGACACCCGTCTCGCTCGCGCATCGTCGCGCTCGCGGCGAGCGTCCTGATACTCGTCTCGGCTCTCGGTCTCGCCTCCTGCGGCGGCACCAGCGTGTCAGACGTGACCCCGAAGAGCACCCCTGAAATCACGCCGCCGAACGACACCTCGGCGGAAAAGGAAGCGACCGAAACGACCTCCACCTCCACAACTGCCACGACCTCAACCACCCCCACGACCGGCGAAGCCTCCACGAGTACGACCGGGGGCAGCGAAGCCGAAAGCGAAAGCACCTCTGGGGAAAGCAGCCCAGGCGCCGCCGGCGGCACTTCCGCAGGCAGCGAATCCTCTGAAAAAGCTGCCAGCGAAAAAGCTACCTCCGAAAAAGCCGCCTCCGAAACGCCGGAAAAATCCTCCTCGGGGAGCGTCGGCTCAAGCGGCGGGGCCAGCGCGCCCTAGCCGATCAGGGCGTTGAGATCAGCGTCGCGCTGTAGGTGAGGCGGGCGGTCTGGTAGAGGCAGTAGTACTGCACGTTGGAGCCAACGGTCACGTGATCGGTCTGGGTGCCCGTGGTCGTGCATTGACCCTTGGGCCGACTTGCTCTCCACGATGTTCCCTTGCCAAAGCCAAGTGCGAGGGCCGGAGCCCACGAGGGCACGGTGAGGGCGACCACGTCGCCCTTCTTGACCTGCAAGGTGGTGGCAAGCGGGAACTGAGCGGTCTTCCCGAAATACTTTTCCAGCGGGACGATTGGGCTCTGGGCAATCAGCTTGTAGGTGAGTTTCGGGCTCTTCTGAGCGCGCAATATCGCGATCCCCGCTGAGGACGGACCACCCTCGTTGGCGTTGAAGAACTTGATTTGCGCCGCGGTCGGCTTGCCGAGCGTGATCGTCCATGCGACCACGGTGCCTTCTCGCGGCGCCGCCTCCGTGTTGTTGTTCGCTTCGACCTTCACCTGGAAGCCTGTGGTGCGACTGACCGCCAGACACGAGGGCGTTGGGCAGCTGGGCACCGTGGCGGGGGTGGTGGCGGGGATCACACCGACTTCGGTCAGGGTGGCGAGCGAGCCCGCGGGAAGGACCAGCGCGAGTCCGCAGCCGGCGAGGATGGTTGTGATGAGGCGTCTCATATGGAGCATTCAACACGAAACACGGGAACAGGCACGATGTAGCGGTTCGACAGGCAAGCCGACATTCCCCCTTATTCGGGTCGGCCTATCGCCTCGGCCGCGGCGGCTATCTCCGCGGGATCGCCCGGCCGGGGTACCCAGGGCAGTCTCAGGGGATCGCTCTCATAGCGAGGAATCACGTGCAGGTGGAAGTGGAACACGGTCTGCCAGGCGGCTGCGCCGCACGAGTTGATCACGTTGATCCCGTCCGCTTTCAGACGCTCCTTCGCGCGAATCGCGAGACGCTGCGCCGCACCCGTCACAGCCGCGAGCTCCCGCGGATCGATGCTCAACAGGTCCGGCGCGTGGGTACGCGGGATCACGAGCGCGTGACCGCGCGTGGCTGGATTGATGTCCATGAAGGCCACCGTGTGCTCGTCCTGATCGACGATCGTTGCCGGCAACTCGCCCGCCACGATCTTGCAGAAGATGCAGTCTTGCCCGGTCATCGCCGCCAATCCTAACCGGCGCGCGCCGCGGCGCGCGGATGCGACGGCTTGCTCGGGCGCCTAAACCTCACGCACGTGAAGACGCGCACCTTCGTGGTGATGCGCAAACGCGAGGGCCTGCTCGCGCGTGCTCACCTCGCCGGTGTACTGAGCTTGGGCCAGTGCCGCAAGCAGCTCTCCCACGCGCGGACCGAGTGGAATGTCGAGCTCCGCGGCCAGCTCATCTCCCCGCAGCAACGGCTGTTGTGGACCGTCCTTGCGCCAGCGCAGCGCATCGTCGAGCATCCGCCGCGCGAGCGCCGTGTGCGCCGCGATCGCCTCCTCGGCTTTCGATCCCCGGGTTGCGAGTCGGTCGCACACCGACAACAGCGTGACGTCCACCTCCACCGGATCGCAGGCGCTCAGGTATTCGAAGACGGTGTCGCGCGCGAGTGGCTGAGTCTTGTGAACGAGAAAGCCAAGTCGCAGGTGATGATGCACGAGCACCGCGACGTGCTCGCGCAGGCGCGTGCTCGAGCGCAGGCGCCCGAGCACGTCACGGGCGAGCTCGGCGCCCTGCACGTCATGTCCAATAAACGTCACGCGCCTGTCGATAGCCCGTACCGAGCGGGTGGCGGGCTTCGCGGAGTCGTGCAGCAGGGCCGCCCAGCGCAAGGCCTCTCCACGTGTCATTCCGTCCGCAAGTGGCTCCGCAAGCAAAGCGAGCAGCGCTTCACGGTGCTCCTCCCCTAGCGCGGCCAAGGCCTCTGAGTCCTTCAAGTCGGAGGCCGTGGTGAGGGTGACCGTGCGCTCGAACACCTCGAGCGTGTGACCGTAGACATCGCGGTGATGAAAGCGGCTCTGCTCGACTCCGCGCATCGCATCGAGCTCCGGCAGCACAACCTGCGTAGCCCCGAGATCGCTCATCATCTCGATCCCCCGAAGAGCCTGCGTCGAGGCGACGATCCGTTGCAGCTCCAGGAACACGCGCTCAGGGGAGACCTCTTTGAGTCCTGTCACCTGCTCGCGCGCGGCGACGATCGCCTGCGGGTCCGGCTCGAGCCCAAGCTCCACCGCGACACGAACAAGACGCAGTATGCGCAGAGGATCGTCCTGGAAGGCACCCGGCCCCGCCAGCCGCAAGCGCCCCGCGTGCAGGTCGCCGAGACCGTCAAGTGGGTCAAGCCGCTCTCCTCCCTCGAGCGGCTCGGCGATCGCGTTGATGGTGAAGTCGCGCAACCCCAGATCTGCCTGCAGCGACCCTCCGCGTATGCTCTCCACGTCGATCTGCCAGGCCCCCCCGCGCGCGACCACGCGCCACGCCCCGAACTCCTCCGAGAGGGCAAAGCACGCCGCCGCCGTGCCCACGCTCTTCGCGGCACGGGCAATCGCCCGTGCTCCCTCCCCCGGGTCGCCCTCGAGCACGACATCGATGTCGGCCACCGGCCGTCCGAGCAGGTTGTCGCGCACCGCGCCACCCACGAGCCAGGCGCGCCGGCCCGTCAATCCCGTACGAACGATCTCGAGCGCCTCGACGCTCATCAGCGTCCCGCGCCGGCCGCGGGGGCCCGCAACTCACTCGCGGACTCTGCCACCGGCTCGCCATCGCGGTGGTAGATGCGCGGAACCCGGCCGGTGAGCGCACACGTGACCTCGTAGTTGATCGTGCCCATTCGCCGCGCCACCTCCTCCGTGGTTATCCGCTGCTCGCCGCGCGCCCCGATCAGGACGGCCTCGAGCCCGCGCACGGCGGACGCCGCCGTCGCCTCGCCGAGCTCCACCGTGAGGTTGTCCATACTCACCGTGCCCACGATCGGGCGGCGCTCCCCAGCGATCAACACGTCCCCGTTGCTCGATAGCGCTCGTCGCCAGCCGTCGCCGTAGCCGATCGGGAGCACTCCGAGGAGCGTGTCGTGCTCGGCGACGAAGCGCCGTCCGTAACCGGCGCTCTCACCGCGGGCGCAGTCCTTGACCTCAGCCAGGTAGGAGACCAGCTCGAGCGCCGGATCTAGCCGACGTACGAGCGGGTCGCGCCCGAAAGGGTCCATCCCGTATACGGCTATGCCACAACGAACCATGTCGAAGTGCGAGCGCGGCTCGCGCAGGGTGGCAGCGCTGTTGGCGGCGTGCACGACGACCCCCGGGTGGGAGGCCTTGACCTGCTCGGCCCAGCCCGTGAACACCTCGAGCTGACGCTCGAAGAACGGATCGTCTTCGTCGTCAGCAGTCGCGAAGTGGGTCATCGCGCCGGCCAGCTCGATCTCGGGAGCGTGCGCGGCGAGCGTGACCACGCGCATCGCCTCCTCGGGGTCCCGCGTACCGAGGCGTCCCATGCCGGTGTCGAGCTTTACATGCACTCGACCGCCGCCGATCCGCGCGACAGCGTGAACCATCTCCTCGCTCCACACCACCACGTCAGCGTCAGCGTGGAGCGCTTCGCGCAGCTCGACCCCGCTGAGAGCACCCATCACGAGCAGTCGTACTTCGCCGAAGCCCGCGCGCCGAAGCTCGACCGCCTCGTGAGCACCCGCCACCGCGAGCCATGTGGCTCCCGCATCGAGGGCGGCGCGGGCGCTCCACATCGCGCCGTGACCGTAGCCGTCAGCCTTCACCACCACGCACAGCTCGCTACTCGGCTCGAGCTCCGCGCGCAAGCGGGCGCAGTTTCGCTCGATCGCCGCCAGATTGACCCGCGCGATAGCGCGCCGAGCGCTCATGGGCGCCTCACCCCAGGCAGGGCGGCGATCACGTCGCCGGCGATCACGCCCTCGGAGGACCCCTGCCTGCGTGCCGCCTCGCGGCCCGCCTGCGCGTGCAGCTGGACGCCCGCCGCGGCGGCCGTGAACGGGTCCATGCCCTGCGCGAGCAACGCCGCGATGGTTCCTGTGAGAACGTCGCCGGTGCCGGCGGTGGCAAGCGCCGGACTGTCGCCGCGACTGATCGCCACGCAACCGGCGGGCTCGACTATCAACGTGTCATCCCCCTTGAGCACCACGATGGCGCGGGCCTGCTCCGCGGCCTCGCGGGCGTGCGAAAGTCGCTCGCGCTGCACTTCCCCGCTCTCTACCTCGAGCAGCCGTGCGAGCTCGCCCGCGTGCGGCGTGAGCACCGTGGGTGGCTCCCTGTGGGCCAGCTCCGCGAGAGATCCCGCATGAGCGTTCAAGCCGTCGGCGTCGAGCACCATCGCTACCGGAGCCTCACGTGCCAGATCGCGCGCGAGGCGCACGCTCCGCGGATCGCGACCGAGTCCCGGGCCGAGCGCCAGGGCGCCTGCTCTGGCAAGCGAGGCCATCGCCGCGGGGAGCCCGTCCGGCGTGAGCGCACAGTCCTCATCGGGCAGCCCACGAGTCATCACCTCCATGAGCTGCACGTCCAGGATCTGGTGCAACGACTCGGGCACGCACGCGGTCACGTAGCCGGCGCCGGCACGCATCGCCGCGAGCGACGCCATCGCAGGTGCGCCCATCAGCCCACGCGAGCCACCGACGACGACGACGTGCCCACTCGTGAACTTCGTCGAGTCGGCCACCCTGCTCTCGAGCCCGCCGAGCACCCTGTTGCCGATCAAGCCGACTTCGCTCGCGCTCGGCGCACCTCGCGGAATCCCGATCGCGATCGTGTCGATCTCTCCCGCGTGACCCTTGCCCGGGTGGATCCACAGGCCGGGCTTGGCGGCGTGGAAGGTCACGGTCTTCGTAGCTTCTATCGCCGCGCCCGCGACGACCCCTGTGGAGGCGTCCACGCCACTGGGCACGTCCACGCTCACGACGCGTCCGGGTGCCGCGTTCACCGCCTCGATCGCCTCGGCGACAGCCCCCTGCGCCACGCCCGAGAAGCCAGTCCCGAGCAGCGCGTCGACGATCGCCTCGGCCCGCCCGATCGCTTCGCGAGCGGCGCTGTCCCCGAGCGCCAGCGGCGACTCACCTCCCAGACGCTCGAGATTGGCGCGAGCATCGGGCGATAGCTCCTCGGGCGGGGCGAGGCACACCACCGCCACCTCCCTGGTCGCCTCTCGCAGCAGCCTTGCGGCCACGAGGCCATCACCACCGTTGTTCCCCTTGCCGCACACCACCACCAGCGGGCCATCGTGCGCAAGCTCTTCAACTGCCTGCGCCACCCCCACTCCGGCACGCTCCATGAGGTCAAGCGAGGGGATCCCGCACTGCTCGATCGCCCACCGGTCCACGGCTCGCATCTGCGATGCGTCGAGCAGCGGATCACACCAATCGGGAACCTTCATGCCTTGGCGATACTAAGGGCTTGCCCGCCTGACTACTCGACAGTCACCGTCTTTGCCAGGTTGCGTGGCTGATCGACATTCAGCCCGCGTAGTCTCGCTATCCCGTAGGCAAGCATCTGCAGCGGGATGACCGCTAGTATCGGCTGGAGCATCCAATCGATCCTGGGCACGGGGATGGCGACATCGACCTGACCGGCGAGGGGATTTCCCTCGGTGGTGAGTGCGATCACATGAGCGCCCCGTGCGCGAACCTCCTGCATGTTGGAGACCATCTTCTCGAGCACGGGCGAGTCCGTTGCCACGCATACGACCGGCGTGGACTCGTCGAGCAGCGCGATCGGCCCATGCTTCATCTCCCCCGCCGCGTATGCGTCCGTGGCAATGTAGGAGATCTCCTTGAGCTTCAACGCTCCCTCGAGTGCCACGGGCAAACCGACATGACGGCCGAGGTAGAGGAAGAACTCCTTGTGCGCATGTTCCTGGGCCACGAGGTTGATCTGCTCGTCCACGCCCGCGATGACCTGATCGATGCAGTGCGGCAAGCGCTTGATCTCACTGACCAGCTCGGTGATCCGCTCGGGGGACAGCGTGCCTCGCAACTCGGCCAAGCGCAGGCCAAGCAGATAGATGACCGCCACCTGACAGACGAATGTCTTGGTGGCCGCCACGCTGACCTCCAGCCCCGCCCGGGTGTACAGCACGCCATCGGACTCTCGCGTTGCCTGCGAGCCCATCACGTTGGTGATCGCGAGGACGGTTGCGCCGCGCTCACGGGCCGTTCGCATCGCCGCGAGGGTGTCGGCGGTCTCCCCCGATTGGGAGATCCCGATCACCAGATCCCCCGGCCCGACGACCGGGTTGCGGTAACGGTACTCCGAGGCGATATCGATCTCCACCGGTATGCGCGCCCACTCCTCGATCGCATAGCGTCCGATCAGGCCCGCGTGGTAGGCAGTTCCACAGGCCACCATCACCACGCGCTTGACACCGGCCAGGATCCCCTCGTCGAGTGCTCCCTCCTCGTCGAGATCCACTCCGTCGCCGCGCGCAACCCGGTCGGCGATCGTCTCGGCCACGGCGTCGGCCTGTTCATGGATCTCCTTGAGCATGAATGTCTCATAGCCGCCCTTCTCGGCGGTCTCCTCGTCCCAATCGACCTGCTCGACCCCGCGCGACACCACCTCACCGGCGGACGTCAGGATGGTGACGCCCTCCGGTCGCAAGATCACGAGCTCACCGTTATCGAGATATTGGACTGAGCGCGTTTGGGCAAGGAAGGCGGGTACGGCTGAGGCGATGAACTGCTCTCCCTCCCCCCGACCGATCACAAGCGGGCACTCCTTGCGGGCACCCACGAGCGTGTCGGGCTCCTCGACGCTCATCGCCACGAACGCGAAGTGACCCTCGAGCTCGCCGAATGCGTGGCGTACCGCGGCGGTGAGGTCGCCGTCGTAGTGGGCCGCCACCAGGTGGGCGATCACCTCGGCGTCCGTCTCTGAGGTGAACAGGTTGCCTTCGGCGGTGAGGCGCTCCTTCAGCGCCATGTAGTTCTCGACGATCCCGTTTACGACAACGTGCAGACGGTCCTCCGGGTCGTAGTGAGGGTGGGCGTTCTCCTCGCTCACCCGACCGTGGGTGGCCCAGCGCGTGTGGCCGATCCCGGTGGTGGCGACGCGCTCGGCAACGGCCACCCCCGCGGCGCGCCCGCGCTCCGCCGCCTCGCTGGCACCGTCCAACGCATCACCCGCGACTCCCGCCCCGTTCTCACCGCGATCGAGCTTGGCTTGAAGTGCGCTGAGGTTGCCAACTGAGCGCACAGCCTCAATGCGATCGCCTGCGATCAGTGAGATCCCGGCGCTGTCATAGCCGCGGTACTCGAGCTTCTGCAAACCGGCGAGCAACAGCTCGCGAGCTGGGCGCTTGCCTACGTAGCCGACGATGCCGCACACTGCGCCGACGATATCAGCCGGTCCTCGCCTGTCTTCAGGCCAACTCGCGCTGCACGAGGGCCACCAAGCGCGAGCAGACCGCCTCGGCCTCCTCGTCGCTGGGGGCCTCGACCATGACCCGCACAAGCGGCTCGGTGCCGCTCGGGCGCACGAGCACTCGTCCCCGACCGGAGAGCGCCTGATCCTCGCCCGATACTGCCTCGGCGACGCTCTGAGAGCTCGCGAGCGCACCCCTGTCGGCGACGCGCACGTTGACGAGCCTCTGAGGCAGCTTTCGCATTGCGTTTCGCTCGCTGAGGTCACGCCCCGCAAGCGCCTCTAGCGTGAGCAGGGCTCCCCCGATCCCGTCGCCGGTGCTATTGAAGCCCATCTCGATGATGTGCCCAGACTGCTCCCCTCCGAGAGTCCAGCCCTTGCGGCGTAGCTCCTCCAGCACATAGCGATCGCCGACGTTGGTGCAGGCAACCTCGATGCCGGCCTCGCGCATAGCAGCATGAAAGCCATAGTTGGTCATCACCGTCACGACCACACCCTCTCCGGTGAGCCGCCCGTGCTCGCGCAGGTGAAGCGCGGCGAGTGCGATCAGCTCATCGCCGTCGACCACCTCACCGGTGCGATCGACCGCGAGCACACGGTCGCCGTCACCGTCGAATGCGAAGCCAAGCGCGTGCCCGCCCGCGCGAACTAGCTCCCCCAGGGCAGCGACGTGGGTGGAGCCGCATCCGTCGTTGATGTTGCGCCCGTCGGGCGTGGCGGCCACGACCGTGACATCGGCGCCGAGGCGCCTGAATATCTCCGGGGCGACCTTGTAGGTGGCGCCGTTGGCACAGTCGAGCAGCACGTCCAGCCCATCGAGGCGAAGATCGGCAAAGCGAGTCTCCAGCTCCCGCAGGTAGTCCTCGTGCCCTCCCCGCAGCTCACGCACGCGCCCGATCGCTCCGACGCCCACAGAAGAGTCACCGACAAGCCCACCCCTGGCTGAGTCGCCGGCCGTCCGTAGCTGCTCTTCGATCGCGAGCTCCTGCTCGTCACTGAGCTTGAAGGCATCGGCGGCAAAGAACTTGACGCCGTTGTCCTGGTAGGGGTTGTGCGAGGCGGAGAGGACGACCCCGAGGTCAAAGCCGTAGCGGTTGAGAAGCAGCGGCGCCGCTGGTGTCGGCAGCACCCCTCCCAGCAGGGCTTCGCCGCCCGCGGCACTGACGCCGGCGGCGAGCGCAGCTTGCAACATCTCCCCCGACTCGCGTGTGTCACGCACTATCAGCACGCGCGGGTGCTCGGCCCGGCTGTGAGCCGCGGCGGCCTTGCCGAGAGCAAGAGCAAGCTCGGCGCTCAGCAGCTCGCCGGCCACTCCACGGACCCCGTCGGTCCCGAACAGCCTGGCCATGGTGGGGTTCAGAGTCCGCTCAGCGCTTGGAGAACTGCGGCCGCTTGCGGGCCTTCTTCAGACCGGCCTTCTTGCGCTCCTTGGCCCGCGAGTCGCGTGTCAGGAAGCCGCGGCGCTTGAGCTCTCCGCGCAGGTTCGGGTCTGCCTCGAGCAGCGCTCGGGAGATGCCGTGACGCAGCGCGCCTGCCTGTGCGGAGATGCCGCCTCCGTGCAAACGCGCCACGACGTCCATGCGATCCTGGTAGCCGACTGTCTCAAGAGGCTGGCGGATGTTGCGTTGAAGGGTGACGCGGGGGAAGTGCTCGTCGAGTGCGCGACCGTTGACGAGATAGGTGCCACTGCCCGGCCGCAGGATGACCCTCGCAATCGCGGTCTTGCGCTTGCCGGTCGCCTTGTAGCGGGCGCCGGCGGCCAGGTCGATCGCGGCGCTCGAGATCGGCTCGGCGAGTTGGGCGCCCTCGCCATCCTCCTCGGACTTCGCCTCATCGTCCTCGTCAAGCGCATAGGGATCGGCGGGTTGCTCGGGAGCGAGCGGATCGACGCCTTCCGGAACGATGTCCACCTCCAGGTGTGCTCCCGGAACGGAGGGCTTGACGCGCGGCGTGGGCGCCTCATCCTCCTCAGCCTCGTCCTCCCCGTCAGCCGGGGTCTCCTCGGCGACAGGGCTGTCGGCCACAGCCTCCATCACGATCTCCTCGACCACAGCCTCCACCGCAACGATCTCCTCGACCGGGGGCTCCTCGGCGGGAGTCACCTCGGGGGGCGACTGCGATGGTGCCTCTTCAGCGACAGGCTGCTCGGCTGGGGTCTCCTCCGCGGGAGTCTCCTCAGCCACAGGCTCGACCACGGGGGCCTCCTCGGCACCTGCAGGCGTCTCAGCGCTCTGGTCGGTCGGCTCGAGCGGCTGCTCGTCGGTGTGCTCTGTCGGCTCGTCGGCCATCAGGCCTCGATCTCCATCTGTTGGGGTTTCTGGGCGACATGGGGATGCTCTGGGCCGGCGTAGACCTTGAGCTTGGTGATCTGCTTGCGGGCCAGCCGGTTGCGCGGCATCATCCCCTTGACCGCGAGCCTGATGATCTCCTCGGGACGGCGGGTGATCATCTCCTCAAAAGTACGTGAGCGCAGACCGCCCGGATAGCCCGAGTGACGGTAGTAGCGCTTGTCTTGGCGCTTTTTGCCGCTGACCGAGATCTTCTCAGCGTTGATCACCACGACGAAATCGCCAGTGTCGATGTGCGGCGTGTACTCGGGCTTGCGCTTACCGCGCAACACGTCGGCGATTTGCGTCGCCAGACGCCCAAGCGTCTTACCGTTGGCGTCAACGACGAGCCAGTTTCGCTCGCGATCTGTGGGCTTGGCGACGTAAGTCTTCATGGCGCAAAAAAGGCCACGCGAAGATAGCGCGCGGCGCGAAGTGCATGATAGGCGAAGTTGCGTCCGTTCGCAGCCCGGACAAACAGTGGGCCACCCTGGTGGGTGGATCGGGCCGTCTGATACGGACGCACCGACCGCAGGGTCCTCTGCACATAAGGGCGGGAGGACACAGCCAGCCCCGAGGCGCCCGCCAGGGTCACTCCCACTCGATGGTGCCGGGTGGCTTGGAGGTTATGTCCAAAACCACCCGGTTGACCTCGCGCAGCTCGTTGATCATGCGCGAGGCAATCGTCTCCAGCAAGTCGTATGGCAGGCGCGCCCAGTCAGCGGTCATGGCGTCGTCGCTTGTGACCGCCCGGATGACGACGACGTATCCGTATGTGCGCTCGTCGCCCTGGACGCCGACGGTGCGCACGTCGGGCAGTACGCAGAAGGACTGCCACAGCTCGCGGTAGAGCCCAGCCTTGCGGATCTCCTCCTGGAGGATGTGGTCGGCCTCGCGCAACACGTCCAAGCGCTCCCTGGTTGCTTCCCCGCCAACGATCCTGATCGCAAGCCCCGGGCCGGGAAACGGCTGGCGCCAGACCAGGCGCTCGGGCAAGCCCAACTCGGCGCCGACGGCCCGCACCTCGTCCTTGAACAAGGCGCGCAAGGGCTCGACAAGCTCGAACTGCATGTCCTCGGGAAGGCCGCCCACGTTGTGGTGGGACTTGATCGTGGCTGCCCCGGTACCTCCCCCGGACTCGATCACGTCCGAGTAGAGCGTTCCCTGGACGAGATAGCGCGCCGGACTGGAGGCCGAGATCTTCTCGGCCTCCTCCTCGAAGACCCGGATGAACTCGGCCCCGATCGCCTTGCGCTTGGCCTCGGGCTCGGTGACCCCTTTGAGCTTCCCTAGGAAGCGTTGCTCGGCATCTACCGCGACGAGCGGCACCTTGAAGGTGTCCCTGAAGGCGCTGATGACCTGCTCGCCCTCGTCCTTGCGCATCAATCCGTGATCGACGAACACGCAGGTGAGCTGGTCGCCGATCGCGCGGTGCACGAGCAGGGCCGCCACCGAAGAGTCCACTCCGCCCGAGAGGCCGCAGACGACGCGCCCATCGCCGACCTGCCGGCGAATCCGGGCGATCTGATCTTCGGCGATCGAAGCGGCTGACCAAGTGCGCTCACAGCCGCATACCTCAGTGAGAAAGCGCGTGAGGATCTCCTGCCCGTAGGGCGTGTGGACAACCTCGGGGTGAAACTGGATGCCGTAGATCCCGCGCTTGGGATCCTCGACCGCGGCGACCGGTGAGCTAGTCGAGGAGGCAAGCGCGGTGAAGCCCGCGGGGGGCTCGAAGACGGTGTCGCGATGAGACATCCAGCAGGTCTGCTCCTTCGGCATTCCGGCAAGCAGCACCCCGGGCTCTGTAACGGTGAGCTCGGAGCGGCCGAACTCACCCACCTCGGCCTGCTCCACACGCCCGCCAAGCTCATGAACCAGCAGCTGCATTCCGTAACAGATGCCGAGCACCGGCACACCAAGCTCGAGCAGCCCACGCTCAAGATGTGGCGCGCCCGGCGCATACACCGACGCGGGCCCCCCGGAGAGGATGATTCCGCGCGGTTTGCGCTTGTTGACCTCCTCCAGTGCGACGTGGTGGGGAAGCAGCTCGGAGAACACGCCGCAGTCGCGAATACGGCGCGCGATCAGCTGGGAATACTGGCCGCCATAGTCGAGGACCACCACCTCCTCACGCGCCGCCTCCATCCCGGTGGGCGCCTCGGAGGGCGGTGCGGGGGCCGTGACAGCGCTGTCAGTCATTGACCAGCTCGGCTGCCTTTCCCTTGGAGCCCATCCCGACGGACTGGTCGCGCTGGAGCTGCTTGCCCTCCGTCTGCAGCGAGGGCGCGATCACGACCTCGGCGCGATTGAACTCGGCGAGATCCTTGTGCCCACAGGTGGCCATCGAGGTGCGCAGGCCGCCGAACAGGTTGAAGGTACCGTCGTTCTCGCGCGCGGGCCCGACAAGGATCTCCTCGAGCGTGCCATTGCGAGTCGTCGCCACGCGCGCTCCGCGCGGGAGCGTTGGATGGAATGTGGCCATCCCCCAGTGGAAGCCTCGTCCGGGCGCTTCGTGGGCACGGGCGAGCGGCGAGCCGATCATGACCGCGTCGGCGCCGAGCGCGATCGCCTTGGAGACGTCGCCTCCGTTGCGCATACCGCCGTCGGCGATCACCTGGCAGTACTCGCCTGTCTCGAGCATGTGCGTCGAGCGGGCATGAGCCACGTCCGCGATCGCCGTGGCCTGCGGGACGCCGATCCCGAGCACCCCGCGCGTCGTACATGCGGCGCCGGGGCCCACCCCAACGAGCACCCCGGCGGCGCCGGTGCGCATGAGGTGGAGACCTGTTTGGTAGGAGGCGCAGCCACCGACCACAACGGGCACGTCCAGTGAAGGGATGAACTCCTTCAGGTTCAGCGGCTCAGAGACGGTGGAGACGTGTTCGCCTGAGACCACGGTGCCTTGAATGACAAGCACGTCGAGGCCCGCCTCGAGCGCGAGCTCGTGGTAATCGAGCACGCGCTGGGGCGTGAGGGAGGCGGCGACGACGACCTTCTGCTCCTTGATCTCGCGAATCCGCTGGGCGATCAACTCCGGGATGACGGGCTGGCTGTAGATCTCTTGCATCTCGCGCGTGGCGACATCCTTGGGCAGCTTCGCGATCCGCTCGAGTTGCTCGGCGGCGTCCTCGTAGCGCGTGAAGATGCCCTCCAGGTTGAGCACGGCCAGGCCACCGAGGCGCCCGACGATCGCGGCCGTCTCGGGCGAGACGACGCCA
This sequence comes from Solirubrobacteraceae bacterium, assembly GCA_036510495.1. GTDB lineage: Bacteria > Actinomycetota > Thermoleophilia > Solirubrobacterales > Solirubrobacteraceae > Palsa-744. The sequence goes on along the minus strand of DATCDV010000008.1, from coordinate 124,841 downwards.
TCCATCGCGGAGGCCATCAGCGGTAGCTCGAACTGGTAGGGGCCGAGCTTCCAGGAGATGTCGATGTCGTCGGGGTCGCGGGTGCGCCGGGAGGGCACGATCGCGATGTCGTCGAAGCCGTATGCGCGGCGGGCCTGCTTGCCGCGTCCAATCTCTACTTCCATCGAAGAATCCTCATGTTTGCGGCGGACAGGATGACCCCGCCGCACGGCGCGGGGTCGGTGGGGATTGTGGGGGGCGCGGATGAAACGACCCCGCGCAGGGCGGGGCCGAGAGGGGTCCGGCGGTGGGCCGGCGAAGCCTTGTGCGAGACACGATCCAAGTGCTTGCGAGCATATCAACGGCCCCCGTCGCATCATTGCGGTCGAGCCTGCTCTATTCCCGCAACTTCCAGAGTTATTGCCTTGGGTATGCTCGATCGGTGAGCGGCCCCGGTCTCCCAAGCTATGACCCCCACGCGATCGAGTCCGCTCGCCAGGCTGCCTGGCGTGAGCGAGACGCGTTTGGAACCCCTGAGATCGGCGAGGACGGCGCGCGTAAGTACATAAAGCCCTCGGCCCCATTCACCTCCGGGAATATCCACATAGGGCATGTGCGCAGCTATTCGATCGGGGATGCGTACGCGCGCTTCTGCAGGGCCCGTGGCGAGCAGGTGCTGTTCGCGTTCGGGTTTGACTCCTTCGGCCTGCCGGCCGAGCTCGGAGCGATCGCCGGCAAAGAGCCGCCGAGCGCGTGGGTGGAGCGCTGCGCCCAGCACATGACGGCCCAGCTGCAGCGACTGGGCTTCTCCTTCGATTGGGAGCGCACTTTCATGAGCTCCGAGGCGATCATGTACCGCTGGTCGCAGTGGTTGTTCCTGACTTTGCTGGAGGCCGGCCTGGTGTACCGCGGGACCGGGAGCGTGGACTGGTGCGATACCTGCCAGACGACGCTCGCGACGATCCAGGTCGAGGACGGGTTGTGCTGGCGCTGCCACAACCCGGTGCGCCTGATCCAGCGCCCGCAGTGGTATCTGCGCATAAGCAAGTACGTGGCGGAGAACGACCGGCGTCTCGAGGAGCTTCAGGCGAGCGGGATGTGGGATGAGAACGCGCTTGCCTCCCAACGTTTCGTGCTCGGGCGCGTGGACGGCATCGAGCTCGACCTGAGCACCGCCGACGGCGAGCCGCTGACCGTCTTCACCCCCCATGCGGACGCGCTCGAGTTGGCGCGATTCGTAGCGGTGTCGCCGCGACATCCGCAGGTGGAGGAGTGGGCGCGGGACGAGCTTTTGGCTCAGCGCTTGGAGGAGCTGCGCTCGGGTGGACTGGAGCGAAGCGCTCGCGAGGCGCAAACGATGCCCCTCGTGGATACCGGGCGCCTGCTCGCCTCCCCCACCGGCGGGGAGCCATTGCCCGTGGTCGTCACCCCTACGGTGGACGGCCGCTTCGGACCTACCGCCGTGCTGGGCATCCCCGAGCGCGACCGCACCGACGCGGTCATCGCCGAGCGCTTGTTCGGGCCACCCGTGGATACGCCCACCGCGGGGGATGAGGCCCCTGCAAAGACACACACGACCCGGACCGGCGTCTCTGATCCGGTGAACGGTGTGCCGACACGCGAGGCGGTGCGCTACAGGGCTAACGACTTCACGATCTCACGACAACGCTCCTGGGGAACGCCGATCCCGATCGTGTACTGCGAGCGGTGCGGGACGGTGGCACTGGCGCGCGAGCAGCTGCCCGTGATTCTGCCACTCGACCTGACCCCGACCGGCACCGGCAACCCGCTGGCCGAGCGCGAGGATTTCGTGCGGGTGACGTGCCCCAGCTGCGGGGGAAGTGCGACACGTGAGACCGACACGCTCGACTGTCACTTCGACGCGTTGTGGCTGTGGATCCCGGTGTGCGTGCCGCCGGGGGAGCGCGAGCAGAGCTTGGAGCACATCCTCGCGCTCGAGGATCTGCGCGCATGGCTACCGTCAGAGCGTGTGGTCGCAGGCTCCGACAGCGGCAACTTCGTGTTCGACCAACGCACCATCACCAAGGCGCTGAGGGACATCGGGCCGCTGGAGTTCCTCAAGGATGGCGAGCCGTTCGCGGGCTGCCTGTTTCACGAGATGGTGATCAGGGATGGGCGCAAGATGAGCAAGCATCTCGGCAACGTGGTCGACCCAGACGAGTTGGTGGCGCAATACGGGGCTGACACGATCCGCCTGGCGGTGCTGTTCGCCGCGCGGGCACAGCGCTCGTTGAACTGGAGCGACAGCGACGTGAAGCGCTGTCACCGGTTCCTGCGGCAGGTGTGGGACTACTCGCAGGCTCGCTTTGCCCTCGACCCCGCCTCGGCGGCTGAGCCGCACGACGCAAACGGGTCCCCCGCGGAGGCCGAGCCGCGCATGGGCCCCGACAAGACCGAGCATCTGCGCAACCGCCTGGAGCAGTGGTGCGAGACCGCGGTCGAGAAGATCACCGAGGACCTGCAGGAGCTCGAGATGCACAGCGCGGTGCGCAACGTGATGCGCCTGTTCGACCGCATCCGCGACTATGAGAAGCGCGTGATCGCAAAGCGCGGCGTCCTGTGCGCGGAGGACCGAGAGGCACTGATCGCAGCATTGCGGACGCTGGCTCGCGTGCTGATCCCATTCGCCCCGCACATAGCAGAGGAGCTGTTGATCTCCTCGATGCCCGACGGGAGAAGCGAGATCGATACGTCCTGGCCGGCGGGAGAGCTGGTTTCGAGATGACCATGACACCGTTTACCATCGACGTTGAAAGGAAGGGGTGAGATCGGATGAGCACCACGGGAGTTCACGCAGAGGAGAATGAGATGACGCGCTCTTGCGTGACGGAGCTGGTGTGCCAGAGGTGCGATGTCAAACGCCCCATCACCGACACGGACGCGTTCTGCCCGACGTGCGGCAAGTGTTTGGACATCGCCTACGACTACGAGCTCGCGGCGACTCGCTTGCGCGAGCTGCCGATGGCGGAGCGGCCGGGCAACATCTGGCGACTGTCTGAGCTGTTGCCAATCCGCGCGGCGAGCGCCCAAGCCGAAGTGGGCCAGATCTCGGGCATGACGCCCCTGATCCCGGCAAACCGACTCGGGAAGAAGCTGGGCCTGAGAAAACTGTATTTGAAGGACGACAGCACCCAGCGTCCGAGCCTGTCCTACAAGGACAGGGTGGTGTCGACCGCGATCGCGCGCGTACTGGAGCTCGGCAAGAGCGAGATCGGGTGCGTGTCAACGGGCAACGTGGGTACGGCGGTGGCCTCACTGGCGGCCAAGGCGGGGCTCACCCCGTATGTGTTCTATCCCAACCGCCTCGAGGAGACGAAGGCGCGCGTGTGCCGTGCGCTGGGCGCGAGGGTGTGCCAGGTGGCGGGCAACTACGACGAAGCCAACCGCGAGTGTCGCAAGGTGGCGGCGGCGAGCGGGCTGGAGTTCGCGAACATCACGCTGCGCCCGTTCTACGCGGAGGGCGCCAAGACGACGGTCTTTGAGATCGTCGAGCAGCTCGGCTGGAAGGCTCCCGACCACATTGTCTCGGCGACCGCCGGCGGGACGCTCTCCTCGCGTCTGCACAAGGGACTGATTGAGTTGGAGACAGTCGGCTTGGCACAGACGAGCGCGACAAAGATGCACATCGCTCAGCCCGAGGGGTGCTCGCCGATCGCGAATGCCATCATCGCCGGGGAGCCGGAGATCGAGCCGTGCACGCCGACGACGATCGCGCATTCCTTGGCGATTGGCTCGCCCGGCGACGGCTACCTGGTGATCGACGCGGTGCTCTCCCGCAAAGGGAGCGCTGGGTCGGCAAGCGACGAGGAGATATTCGCCGGTATCGATCTGCTCGCGGAGACCGAGGGGATCCTGACCGAGCCAGCCGGCGGCACGACCATCGCAGTCCTGAAGAAGCTGGCCGCGTCGGGCGAACTGGACCCCGATGCGACAGTGGTGGCGATCATCACCGGCAACGGCCTGAAGACGCTCGACGAGCACCCCCCGAAGTCGTGGCCCTCGATGGTCGAGTGCGAGTCAGAGTCGATGCTGTCGGTGCTGAGCGACTTCCAGGATGAGCAGGCCGGCTCTGCGGGCCAGCCCCTGCCCGTCTAGTTGTAGTTCCTAGTCGCCGGCGGCTGCCGCGTCGGCCAGAATCAGAGCGGACTCGCGGGCAACGCGCCCGGCCGGGATCGACGTGTCAGACCGTTGCAGCCGACTCAGGGCATCGCGCTTCTCCTTGCCCGTGATCAGCCACAGCAGCGCGCGCGCATGGTCGAGCACTGGGTAGGTGAAAGTCATGCGAGGCAGGCCCATATAGACCCCGGTGAGGGCGACGTCATGATCGAGGACGTTCAGCACCGGATCGCCCGGGACGAGCGAGGCGGTGTGCCCGTCGGCACCAATGCCCAGATGAATGAGGTCAAAGCGCTCTGGGAGCACGCTCGCGTAGCGGCTGGCGGCCTGCCCTAGATCCTGATCCTGGACAGGCATCGGATGCAGTTGGGCGAAGGCCGCCTCGGGCAGGTTGTCCCAGAGGAGGGTGAGATTGCGATTGGGATCGCCATCGGGGGCGATGCGCTCGTCAACCTGGTAAATCGCGGTTTGGTCCCAAGGGAAATCGTTGCGGCCCGCAAGCTCGGTGAACATCTGGCCGGGCGTGTGACCACCGCTGACGGCGAGCGTGAACATCCCACGCGCGGCGATCGCGGCATGCGAGTGCTCAACGACTAGCTCAGCGGCGCGCAGCGCCACGGAGGTGTCGTCCGGCAGGGTCTCCATCGGGATCTGCTCGGCGCTCATGCGAGCGGTATCGGATCGGTGCTCATGAGCCACGCAGTGAACGGTAGCGGCGGATGAGGGCATTGGTCGAGCTGTCGTGGTCGAGCGCGGGCTCCACCTCGCTCTCAAGCTCAGGGATGATCCGCCTGGCGAGTGCCTTGCCCAACTCCACCCCCCACTGGTCGAAGGAGTCGATACCCCAGATAGTGCCTTGAGTGAAGACGCTGTGCTCGTAAAGCGCAACGAGCGCGCCAAGTGTGTGGGGGGTGAGCTGCTCGGCGAGCAGCACGTTGGTGGGTCGGTTGCCCTGCATGACCCGGTGGGGAACGACGGCCTCGGGTACGCCTTCGGCACGCAGTTGCTCTTCGGTCTTGCCGAAAGCTAGCGCCTCGGCTTGGGCAAAGACGTTTGACATCAGCAGGTCGTGGTGGTTGCCAAGCGGATTGAGCGAGCGTGCGAAGCCGATCAGATCGACAGGGATCAGTCTGGTGCCCTGGTGGATCAGTTGATAGAAGGAATGCTGTCCATTGGTGCCGGGCTCTCCCCAATAGATCGACCCAGTATCAAAATCGACCGGCACGCCGGCGAGCGTCACGTGCTTGCCATTGGACTCCATCGCGAGCTGTTGCAGATAGGCGGGGAAGCGTGAGAGGTACTGGCTGTATGGCATGACGCCAAGCGTCTGGGCTCCGAAGAAGTTGCCGTACCAGACCGCGAGCAGCCCCATGAGCACGGGCAGGTTGCGCTCGAAGGGGGCGCTGCGGAAGTGCTCGTCCATCGCGTGAAAGCCGGCGAGCATCTCGTGAAAGCGGGTGGGACCGACGGCGAGCATCGTGGAGAGGCCGATGGCCGAGTCCATCGAGTAGCGGCCCCCCACCCAGTCCCAGAAGCCGAACATGTTGGCGGTGTCGATCCCGAACTCGGCGACCGCGTGGGCGTTGGTGGAGACGGCGACGAAGTGCTTGGCGATCGCTGCTTCGTCGCCGAGCGCCGCGAGCGACCAGGCGCGCGCGGAGCGGGCGTTGGTCATCGTCTCGAGCGTGGTGAACGTCTTTGAGGAGACGATGAAGAGGGTCTGCTCGGGATCGAGGTCGCGGGTGGCCTCGACGAAGTCGGTGGAGTCCACATTGGAGACGAAGCGGAAGGCGATGTCGCGGCGGCTGTAATGGCGCAGGGCGTCGTAGGCCATGACGGGGCCCAGGTCTGAGCCGCCGATGCCGATGTTGACGACGCTCGATATCGGCTTGCCGGTGTGGCCGGTCCACTCTCCGGAGCGGACCCGCTCGCTGAAGGAGGCCATCCGGTCGAGCACCGCGTGGACCTCTCGCACGACGTCAACGCCGTCGAGCAATAGCGACGCGCTTTGGGGCATGCGTAGGGCCACGTGCAGGACGGAGCGGTCCTCGGAGACGTTGATGCGCTCGCCCGCGAACATGGCGGTGGTGCGCTCTGAAAGCCCGCGCTGCCGGGCAAGGGCGACGAGCAGCCCGATGGTCTCCTCGGTGACACGGTTCTTGGAGTAGTCGAGGTGGAGGCCGACGCCCTCAGCTGTCAGTCGCTCGCCACGAGCGGGATCGGCATCGAACAGCTCGCGCAGGGACGTGTCGTTGATCGCGCGCTGGTGGCTGGCCAGCTCACCCCAGGCGGGGAGCTCGGTTAGTGGGGGGTTTGGATTTGGGGTCGTACTCAAGTCCTTACAGCTCCAGGTGGGAGTCCCGAGCGACGGACGGCGGTGGCGCAATGATCGCTACAGAAATAGAGGGTGTGCCCGTCCATGTCGACGCGAATCGCCTTGGCCTTCTCGACCTTCATACCGCACATGGGGTCGGTGGCGCCGCGACGCATCGTAATCGCGAACAGGCTGGCGAAGATGGCGAGGCCGAGGATGTTGGTGAGGAGCTTGTAGTCGACTTTGACCTGGCCGAAGATGTCCGCTCGCGAGGGACGCACGTGCGGGATCAGGCCGGCGGCGCTGAAGAGGCCGTCGACGATCAGGGCGGCGAGGACGATCGTGACGAACATGAGCGCTACGATCCGCAAGGCGAAGCGGGTGCCGTAGTACTTGCGGTAGATCAGGATGATCGGCAGGACGATGAGGTCGGCGAAGATGAATGAGATGACGCCGGCGAAGCCGATGCCGCCCGACCAGAGCACGGCAGCCAATGGGACGTTGCCCACAGAGCAGACGAAGCTGAGCACGGCGATGAGCGGCCCGACGAGCACGTTCTCGATCAGCTTGACGCCGGGCGGGGCGTGGGCGATGAACAGGACGTTGAAGAAGCCGTTGCCGAGCTGGCCGACGAATCCGGCGAGCAGGAAGCCGAGGGTGATCTCCTTGTAGAGCATGGACCAGTCGTTGCGGAAGTTGTGAGCCACGTCGGACCAGGCGGAGAGCGAGGTGAGTCGCGCACGGATAGTCATGTGGGCGCCGGCGGAGTGATGTTGATGGCCGGTGTCGGCTTGCTGGGCGTGCTCGCGTGCCTCCTCTTCGAGGCGCTTGGAGGCGAACAGGCGCAGGAGGACGGTCATGACGACGATCAGGATCAAGCCGCCCACGAACTCGGCGAGCGTGAACTGCCAGCCGAGCAGAACCCAGATGACGACGCCCAGCTCGACTACGAGATTGGTGGAGGCGAACTGAAAAGCGAGAGCCGATGCAGCTGAGGAGCCCTTCTGGAAGAGGCTCTTGGCTATGGCTATCGCCGCGTAGGAACAGGAGGATGAGGCAGCGCCGAGCCCTGTGGCGAGCGTGATAGGTCTGGCTCCTGAGCCACCGAGGGCGCGCTCGATCCTCTCCCGGGGAACCCACGCCTGCACGATCGCCGAGATGGCGAAACCGAGCACCAAGGCCCACCACACTGTCCAGGCCATGAGGAACGCGTCCTTGAGGCCGTCGCCGAGAGTGGTGAGCATGGGGCTCACGATAGGAGTGCCGTCGGCCGGGCCGAGCGTGTGCGTCGAGATGGAGGTCCAGGCTCCCGCCAGACGCGGCCCATCCGAGCGGCTTTGACGGTAGCGCAGACGATCCGAGTGGCTGGTTCCGGGTCAGCTCATAGAAAAGCCCCGCCGAAGCGGGGCTTTTCCTTAGCGGGTCGGTAAGCCGGATCCTGTCGTTGAGCAGCCATCCATCTGAGCGGCCTACCTGGATCTCGGCGGGCAACCTACAAACGATCCTGTTTGGCCTTGCATCGGGTGGGGTTTGCCCAGCCGCCGCGTCACCGCGACGCTGGTGCGCTCTTACCGCACCATTTCACCCTTGCCTGCCAGCCGTTCACGTGGGACGGCCGACATCGGCGGTTTGTTTCTGTGGCACTTTCCCGCGGGTTTCCCCGGGTCGATAGCTCGACCACCTTGCCCTGTGATGTCCGGACTTTCCTCGAAGACCGTGTGGCCTCCGCGGCTGCTTGACCTGCCCTGGCACCGTAGCGTGCGCGAATGGCCATGTGAAGAGCTGGACGGGAAAAACCTCCGACCGGACGCGGTCTGGGCTCAACCAGACCGGCTTCAACAGGCGGAGGAGCCACGCTCAAGATCTGCGCGACCCGTGAACCAGATCGCGCTCAGCAGAGCCTCGATCCGCAGTCAATACAAACGCCCGTCGGTGGGTCATCGCTACCGTCGTGAGAGCTCGATGCCATCGGACTCTCACAGACCGGACAATTGACGGTGGCGCGCACAGCAAGGCGCTCCCACACGCCGGTGATGAGGTCATCCAGCGTAAGCCTGCCGTGCGCGGGCGTCTTCCCAGCCAACAGCACACCGTCCAGTCCACGGTCCGCTTCGCGCGCGAAGCCCTCTTCGAGAGCGGGGGATCGCTCGAGCAGCAGGGTGCTCATCACATGCTCCTGAGCAAGCCAACCACCCGTCCAAGCACCTTGACCTCCTTGGTGCGGATCGGCTCCATGGTCTCGTTCTCGGGTTGCAGCCGGATGTGATCGGACTCGCGGAAGTAGCGCTTGACGGTGGCCTCCTCGCCGAGCAGAGCCACAACGATGTCCCCCTGTTGCGCGGTGTCCTGCTGATGCACGACGACAAGATCGTCTTCGACGATGCCGGCGTTCTTCATCGATTCGCCGCGTATACGCAGGAGATAGTCGCCGTCGCTGCCACCGGCAAGGCTTGGAACAGGCACGTACTCCTCAACGTTCTCTTCCGCGAGAATCGGCTGGCCCGCGGCGACCGAGCCAAGCAGCGGGAGGCTGTCGGGTCGAACGATGTTGCGCACACTGTCAACGGCGCTGCCCACGGCCCGATCTAGCAGCTCGATGGCACGTGGCTTGGACGGGTCGCGTCGCAAAAGACCGATCTTCTCAAGGTTGGCCAGATGGGCGTGGACAGTGGATGACGAAGCAAGCCCCACCGCCTTGCCGATGTCGCGCACCGTGGGCGGGTAGCCGTACTTAGCCGAATATTTGCGGATGAAGTCGAAGATCTCCTGCTGACGCTTGGTCAGATCCATGTGTGCACGGCTCCCGTGTCGTGTGGATAGGGTCCTAAAACGAACATGTGTTCGTACAGTAGCGCGGCCCCTGGACGGAATCAAGGGCACGCAGTCCAGAGAAGGGCCGACGGCTATACTCGCCCCCTCTGCGCCCGTGGCGGAATTGGTAGACGCGCAAGGTTGAGGGCCTTGTGGGGAGATTTCCCCGTGGTGGTTCGAGTCCACTCGGGCGCATGGAAATACCTGCAAATAGCGGGCTTTTGGCAACTTACGATCTGTTTGCGATCGCGTACATGCCTACGTGACACGAGTCGTGGCACATCCGAACAATTTGCCGAATGTTCTCCGGCCCGCTCGACGACGAGCGTCCAGGCCAAACGAGACGCCCAGCTGATGTAGAAGGAACCTCAGCGCACTCGGCCGGTGGCTGATCGCGCAAGAGATTCAGGCGGTCTGGTACAGGGCCTTTTCGAGGTCGTCTTGAGCGCCGGGTCGAAGTCCTCGTCGTAGGGCGCGATCTGCGCGAGGTGGGCGGCGAACGCGCGACGGGCCGGGCAGCAAACCAGGGACATACACGGACGCGATGTGCGGTGTAAGGCGCGACTATGGAGTCAATCCCAACGACGGAGGTCAGCATGAGCACCATCGACCACGAGATGGTCTTGGCCCATTTCATCGTTTCAGATGATGTCGAGCGTTCCCGCCGCTTCTACACCGACGTACTTGGCGGCAGGACCGTCATCTCAAGTGAGGGGAATGACGAGGTGACGTACGTAGCGCTAGCCAACAGCTGGATCATCATCAACGTCGGAGGAGGTCCGACCGACGACAAGCCGACCGTCACGCTCGAGACGCCACCCGACCCAGATCGGGTGAACAGTTTCCTCAACATCCGGGTTGCGGACATCCAAGCGGTGTACGCCGAGTGGAGCGAGCGGGGCGCCGAATTCCTAACGCCGCCGAAGAAGCACGCGACCGAGATACGCTGCTACATCCGTGATCCTGACGGCTACCTGATCGAGGTGGGCCAAACGACCCTGGCCAGAGGTTGGCGTCCATCGTCTTGATCACATCACCGAGCACGGAGCGATCGTTGCGCCAAACCGGTCACCCCCTCGGATGCGATCAGGCGGGCAGAAAATCAATCAGCAACCGGTTGACCTCCTCAGGCGCCTCGAGCTGCATCCAGTGCCCCGGACCCTCGATCCGCTCATAGCGCCACGGAGCAGTGATATTCGCAGCCGAGTTCGTCATCTGGGTCTCGGTGAGGGCGAAGTCACCCGAGCTCCATACGCCCATCGTCGGCACCTGGATGGGCGGAAGCACTAGGCCGCCTTGCGCGAAGGACTCTGCGGTTGCGTTGGCGCGGTAGTAGTTCAGACCAGGAGTCAGGGACTCGTTCGTCTCCAACTCGGCGATCGTCGCGTCAGCGTCAGGATGGTTGCCCCAAGCGCGGAAGTTGGCCCAGCCATCGTCCGACAGCCACTGCTCGGCGATGCCCGTGTGTCCGAAGAACAGCATGTACCACGACTTCTCGTGCTGCTCGAAGCCACCCGCCAGAAAAGTCGATGGATGACCGACCGATAGCGCAACGAGACGATCGACGCGATCGCCTGCGATCGCCCCCAGCCCCCATGCGACCGCCGCCCCCCAGTCGTGTCCAACCACATGGGCCTGTTCGACGCCGGCGTCTCCCATCACCGCAAGCACATCGGTGACCAGCAATGGCAGTGCGTAGGAGCCAACGTCTGCCGGCTTGTCGGACTTGCCATATCCCCGCAAGTCAGGAACGATCACCTTGAACCCCGCGTCGGCCAGTGCCGTTACCTGGTGACGCCACAGACGGCCGGAGTCGGGAAAGCCGTGGAGGAGCACCACGGGCCGGCCTTCGCCGGTCACCTCATACTCAATGCCAATGCCACCGTTATCGACTCGCACCATGATCCTCCACGAGCGACGGCAAGCGAGGCTGACACCCCACCGGCGCGGGTTGGATTTGGAGATCTGCCAGCCGCAAAATGAAGTCTAAGTTGAGGTTCTTGCCCCCGACATGCCCGACCCCCAGGCTCGGCGGCGGCCCAGCTATCGAGCGATACGCGAGGCGATGCTCGTCACTCACCCGCATAAAGCGCCTCTATATCCGCTGCGTACTTCTCGCCAATCGGCTTACGCTTGAGCTTCATCGTCGGTGTCAGCTCATCGCCACCGGGTAGCCAGTCGCAAGACATGATCGCATGTCGCTTGATCTGTTCCACACGCGAGAGATGGCTGTTGGCCTTGATGACAGCAGCAGCGATGATGCTCTGCACTAGCTCGTCGTGAGCCAACTCGCGAGGCGAGGCATCTGCGAGCCCGTGCTCTGAGGCGAACGCGGCGCACACATCGGGATCGAGCACGATCAGCGCGCAGTTGTAGGGACGCTTGTCCCCGATGCAGCACGCCTGTCCGATCAGCGGGTGGGCGCTCTTCAGCCTGGCCTCGATGTTCGCCGGCGACATGTTCTTGCCCGCGGCGTTGATGATCAGCTCCTTCTTGCGATCCACGATCGTGACGTAGCCGTCGTTGTCGATCGTGGCGATGTCGCCTGTGTGCAGCCAACCGTCCTCATCGATCGCCTCACGGGTGCGCTCGGGGTCGCCGCGGTAGCCCGCCATCACGATCTCGCCGCGCACGAGCAACTCGTCGTCCTCGCCCAACCTCAACTCGACTCCGGGGATCGAAGGCCCGCAGGTACCGATCTTGATCCGATCGACCGGGCTGCATGTCACAACGCAGGATGACTCGGACATACCGAACACCTCACAGATGGGCAGGCCGAGGTCGTGGAAGTAGCGAAGCAGCTCCGGAGCGGTAGGCGCGCCGCCAACCATCAGCCACTCGCACCGATCTAGCCCAAGCATCGCTCGAATCCCCGCGCGCTGTTGCCCTGAGAGAACTGTCGGGTCGGCGATGCCCTGTGCCTCGAGCGCGGCCTTGATCTTCTCCCAGACCCGCGGCACTGCTCCCCAAGTCGACGGCCTGACCTCGGGCAGATGGGTAGCAATCGCGCGCGCGTCGCTGACGCAGGTCAGGGTGTAGCCGAGCCCGATGGAGCTTTGATAGTGCGTGGACCAGCGATCGGCCAAGTGAGCGGAGGGCAGATATGAGATCGTCCGCCCACCTTGCGTAGCGGGCAGCCGCTCCTGCATCGCCCGCATCTGCGCCAACATGTTTGAGTGAGTGAGCTGAACCCCCTTGGGTGGGCCGGTGGTACCCGAGGTGTAGATCAGCGTCGCCACGTCCTCAGCGGCCACCGAGCGCCACGTCGCCTCGAAGTCGAACGTCGGCTCGCCCATCTCCTCCAGAGCCTCCAGCGAGATCATCTCCGGCCGCTCGTCATCGACGAGCACGACGTGCTCCACTTCGACGCCGTCCGCGATTGCCGTCTGGACCACGGGAAGAAACCCGCTCTCGGTGATCACGACGCGATTCGATGCATTGCCGAACAGATGGGCGATCTGATCCGCCGTCGAGCTGTTGTAGACAGAGAACGGCGTCGCGCCCAGGTGTAGCGCGGCGGTATCGACCAAGTGGAACTCCGGGCGGTTCACCAGCATGATCCCCACCGTGTCGCCGCGGCCCACGCCAAGCGACGCAAGACCGGCGGCAAGCCGCTGTACGCGCTTGGCGTACTCCGTCCAAGTAATCGAGATGACATCACCCGGAGTTCTAAGGGCGACGCTGTCGCCACGCTCGGCCGCGGTCCGCTGAAAGGCCTCGCAAAGCGTCGGCGCTGCGAACGCCGACGGATTGCTTGCCACGGAGGCAATTGCTGTGTTTACCGGTTCGCTCATTTCAAGATCAGAGTAATTGATAGCTCGATCACGGCGATCCATACATCCGCTCGACCGCCGATTCATAGCGCCAGGTTGTCATATTGCAAAGGGCCTCTACCGGCGCCCACCCAGGCGCAGACTTGCTTATTCTCACGCCTGCGCCACACCCTTCCGCAACACGAGCCGACGTCACCTGAAGGAGATCAGCATGGACGATGCCAACCGATCGCCGAACAGTCCCGTACAGCAAACTCTGTTCGGAGGCACCCCCCACATCCTGGCTGTGGCGCTGCTCGCGGTGGCCATCGCTGCCGTCGGTGGCGGCGTGGCCGCGGCGAAGTCGCCGGTCAAGCCAAGGCCGGGCGCCTACTCAGGCGATGTCGGCGCGTTTACGCTCAGCTTCAAGGTCTCACCCAACGGTGAGAAGCTGACCGGGCTGAGGACCGACTTCCAAGGGACCGTCAACTGCGGTCCACCCGACGACGAACCGCTCTTCTTCGACTTTCCGACGCTGGTCATCGCAAGCGGACGCTTTGACGGCGAGACCGTCATGAACAACTCGGGCATCAACCCGCGCTATACGCTCAAGGGTGAGTTCAACACGCCAACCCACGCCGGCGGCACGATCAACGTGTTCTTCACCTACCCGCACAATGCTCTCCCTCCTTGCAACGAGACCGATGAGTTCTCGGCCATGCGTCGTGACTAGCTCGCCAGGTCACCTACGCAGGTCATCCGCTCTACATCTATGAAGCCGCACCCACCTTGGTCTCATATGTCGGCGCGAAGCAGTTTGGCGGCAAGTGGTACGCCGTCAACGCCAAGGGGCAGGCGGTTAAGTAAGGCGAGCCAGACGCAGTAGGACGAGGTCAGACGCCGAGCGTGGCCGCGACCTCACCCGCGGCCACGGCGTCCGCCAATCCCTGGTGGTCGAGTTCGTTTTGATCCGCATACGCCGTTGAGAAACGGGCGATCGCCTTGTCGAATCCCGAGCCGGCGCCCATGTATGCGGCGATCGCGAGTCGGTCGCCGGAGCGGGCATGGGAACGGGCCAGAGACCACCCACAGGCTCGCGTGTACGCATGTAGGCCGATCTCGCTCATCGTCGACAGGTCAGCGGACGCCTTCCAGTCCCAGAGCTGGCGGACATAGAAGTCGTGCTCCTGACCATCCAGGCCCTCGCTGCGCTGCCAGCCAAGGAAGGTGTCACTCGCTGCATGTGAGATCCGCTGGCCCTGTACGACTCGCTCGCCGTGGTTCTCGAACTCGCTCGCGCCAAGGTAGGGCTCGAGCACTGAGGGCTGCGCCTCCTTTGCTTGCAACACGAGCGGATCCTTACCGTCGCGGCCGACGAGCAGAAAGACCCATGCGCGCGTACCGACGCTGCCGACGCCGACTACCTTGCGTGCCATGTCCACGAACCGATAGGTCCCGAACAGGTAGCGCCGGTCCACGTCGAGGCTGGCGGCGTACTCGTCCAGCAACTCGCGAACGTAGTCGCTCTCGTCACGAGCGTCCCCTGGCTCAAACAGCTCGCGCAGCGGAACCAGCAGCGGCGGTACGCTGCGAAAGCGCAGCTCGCCGTCGACGCGCTCGGTGAGCTTCTTGACAGCTCGCAGGCTCGTCTTGCGCCGTGCCTTGGCGAACGGCTTGGCGAACACGATCCGCCCCTTGGCGCCGAGCCGCCCGCCGAAGCGCTCGACCAATTCGCTGGCGGTGAGACGGTCATACCAGACGTCGAGATGGCTCTCGCCAGCAAAGCCGCGCATGCCCTCGCGGTACTCACGCACGCAGTCGCGCACGATCCAGCGGCGGAGATCTGGGGACAGGCCGATGTCACGGCCGGCGATCTCGGCGCTTGCGGCCATGCGCTTGACGTCCCACTCCCACGGGCCTGGCAGGGTCTCGTCAAAGTCGTTGGGGCCGAACACGAGCCTGCGATCCGGCGCGGCAAACCCGCCGAAGTTCGAGATGTGGGCGTCGCCACAGGCCTGCACGACGATGCCCGAATCAGGCGTGGCCGCGAGGTCGGCCGCCATCACGGCCGCGGCACCGCGGTAGAACGTGAACGGCGAGACAAGCATCCGCCCATAGCGGATCGGGACGAGCTCCTGCACGCGCGAGGCCGCCTGGGCCGCGAGCACGGAGACGGGATCGGGCCGGTCCGCAGCTGGAAACCAGTCGCCGTGAACCGACCGGGGCACGGCCTGACGGGCCGCTCGACCACGCTCTGCAGACTCGCCGGACTGCAGAGTTGCGTGGGTCGAGCTAGTCACAGGGCACCCCGGATCGCCTGTGTTCAGAGACGTCTACGAGCGCGGGCGTCCGTGACCGGCATCTTCAACTCGGTTGCGGCACGATCCTGATGTAGGGCTTTGGCGTCTCCCACCCGTCTGGATAGGTGGCCTTCGCCTCCTCCTCGGAGACGGACCCGGAGATGATCACATCCTCTCCCGGCTGCCAATTGACCGGTGTCGAGACCTTGTGGCTGGCGGTGAGCTGCAGCGAGTCGATCACACGTAGCACCTCGTCGAAGTTGCGCCCGGTACTCATCGGGTAGACGAGGATCAGCTTGATCTTCTTGTCTGGGCCGATCACGAACACGTTGCGCACCGTCTGGTTGTCTGCCGGAGTGCGCGTGTCCGAATCGCCCTCGGCGCTTGCCGGCAGCATCTCGTACAGCTTGGAGACGTTGAAGTCGCCGTCGCCAATGATCGGGTAGTTGGGCGCGTAGCCTTGGGTCTCCTCGATGTCGCGCGCCCACTGGTCATGCTTGCTCGACTGGTCGACCGAGAGGCCGATGATCTTCACGCCACGACGATCGAACTCAGGCTTGATCTTGGCCATATAGCCGAGCTCTGTCGTGCAGACCGGTGTGAAGTCCTTGGGGTGGGAGAACAGCACCGCCCAGGAGCCGTCGATCCAGTCGTAGAAGTGGATCGGTCCCTGGTCGGTCTGCGCCTCGAAATCGGGGGCGAGGTCGCCTAGTTGCAGAGTCATGCTCGTGTCCTTTCGGTGCGCCCTGTTTGGTTGGTGCATTGTCGCAGCCCGGACAACTCACACCGGGACAAAGGCAATAATCTTGATCGACATTTACAATAATAGAGGCCGCCTCGATGGAACCCAAGTACGCGGCCTCGAGGACTGTCCGGGTGGGCTACGCGAAGAGGCCTCCGCAGACTCACAAACGTGCAGCGGGGTGGCTGCGCTGGACGCTCCAGCGCAGCCACCCCGCTTGCTATTCGCTACTTGCGCTACTCGTACTTGCTAGCGGCCGCCGTAGCTGTGCTCGGAGAAGCCACCGCCCTGATAGTGGCTGCCCTGCTGGGCACCCGTCCCCGGCGCGAACGAGATGCCGCGCAGCACTTCGCCGCTGGCAGCCGCCCGCACCGTGCCGAAGCTCTCCGAGGCCGGAAGTGCGGTTGCTCCCAGCTGATCGGTGATCGCCACCAGCTTGTTCGGGTCGGCGCCCTCGTCACCATCGCCGCTAACCGTCGAGGTGATCGCCCAGACCGTGGCCGTCCCGTTGGGGTTCACGCGACCGTCGAGGTTGCGTAGGCCGTCGGTTGCCGGCGCCCACGGCAAATCCGTGGCTGCATTGTTGCCGGTGGGGTAGCCGGGCACCGTGTAGGGCTTGCCCAGGTTCAGACCGTTCTGCAAGGTGTAGGCGAGCTGCCATTCCCCTGCCGTCGAGTTGAAGACCCACTTCTGCAGACCGGCGCCCGTCTGTGCGGCTGCTTCGTTGTATTCGTTCGTGGTTGTCGAGTATGCGTTTTCGCCGTTGCCCTCATCGGCGACATACAGCGTGTTCGCGTTGGCGAACCAGATGCCGAACGGGAACGATGTCGCCTTCTTCGCCAGAGCCGTCGGGAAGCCCTCCAGGACGCACATGTTGTTGGGCTTTAGGCCTTCGGCCACCAACTCTTCGGGGTTGTAGGCAAGCGGCCACGAAGGCAGTTTCGCGTTTGCCGCCGGGAGTCCCACGCCGTTCGGGCAAGCCTTGCCCGTCGTGTCCAGGAAGTAGACGGTGTTGACACCGTTGCTGCCGCTGCCCTTTGTGTAGTAGACGACATTGTTGAAGATCGTCAAGCCACGGAAGTTTGTGTCCTTGCCGATCTTGTCCGCCTTGTCGCCGAGCTGGGTGACGTTGAAGCTGCCCACTGGGGTCGGGAATCCTGGTTCTTGCAGGAGCTCCGGCACTGGTTCGCGCGAGGGCTTGAGGATCTGTGCGCCCGTGCCGACGACCACTCCAGCCGGCTGTGGGTTGGCGCCGTTGCCGGCGTTGCCCGCCATGTAGACCACGTGCGCGCCGTGTTCTTCGCTGAGGATCGCCGCGCGACCGTTGTTGCCGCTGTAGGCGTTGGTCTTGGTGAACTGGAACTGGCCCTGAGCGTTCAACTGTGCCACCACACGGTAATAGGCGCCCGTGACCGGATTGGTCGGGTCGATCGCGTCCGGAGTGTTGGAGTTGGAGACGTCGAGCGTGTCGACCGGGGACAGATAGCCCATGAACGTGACGTTGTTGCCGCGCGTGGAGAGGTTGAGCGCCAGTTCGGACTTCGAGGAGAAGCTGGTCACCATCTGATCGGAGCCCGAGGAGACGCCTGGCTCGGTGCTGTTTGGCACCTGCAAAGTGCTGACCGGCGTTCCCCACGGTGTGAGCTGGTCGAGGAAGATCTTTGAAGTTACGCCAAAGTTTTCGTCCGTGAGCACGTTGTTCCACACTTCCGGGTAGGCGCCTCCGGCCGTGGCGAGCGTGCAGCCTGTCACGCAACCTGCCGGCAGCTCGGTGACGCCTGCCTGCAGGTTTGGGTCGTTTTCATAGACGCTGCGGCTGAGCAGCAGGTTGCCCGGCATCAGTGCCGAGTGCCCGCCGCCGGGCGAGGGGAAATGCCCTCCGTCTGCTTGCGCGGGCGCGTCGAATGCCACTCCCAGCGCACTCGACGCAAGGATTGTGGCTGCCACACGAGCAACCACCTGCGGGCCAGAACGCTTCGTCATTACGGTCTCCTTTGCACAGACTCATGTCCGGGATATAGGGATGCGCACGCGCCAACCGTAATCGCCGCAAAAAGCCACTTTGTGACCGTGGCGTGGCCACATTGTGACCGTCGCGTTATTTCACCTGCCCGGTAGCGTGCCCGCGGGGCAGACCAGGCAGCCCCTGGCCCAAGCCTCAACTCAGCGGCGAAAGCCGCACGCGAGTCCGCGCGGTCAGGCGAGCGCGCTCAATCCCCGGCAACGCGCGGCAGCACCAACAACGAGCAGTGGGCGTGACGCTCCAGATAATCGGATGTGCTGCCCATCACCAACCGCTTAACCGGCCCGTAACCGCGTGAGCCGACGATCAGAAGGTCGAGATCCTTGCCAAAGGCGGCCAACTCCTCACCCGCGAGGCCGTAGACGGCGCGACCCTCGACGTCGGGCAGTGAGCGCATGCGGCTCGTCGCCTCCTTGAGCAGCGCGTCGATGCTCTCGCCGAGCGCGGGTGGCATCAACCCCGTATACGCATATGTTGGGATGGAGACTACTTCCAGAGCGACAACGCTTGCCCGCGTGGACGCCGCGAGGTCCTGAGCTGCCGCAAGCGCCGTCTTGCTCTCGGGCGAGCTGTCGTAGCCCACCCCCACCTTGGCGATCGGCCGAGGGTTCTCCGCATAGCCCTGGGAGGCAACAGCTACCGCGCACGGCGCGCCGTTCAGCGCGGCTCGTGTGTCGTCGCCGAGCATCGTCCGCCCGAAGACGCCGCGACTGCACGAGCCGACCACGATCAGGTCGGTGTCCTGCTCCTCGGCCTGCTGATGCAAGCCTCGTCCAGGACTACGGGACACGACGCTGACAAGCTCCGCCTGTATCCCGGCATGCTCACGTTCTTCGTCGAGCAGCTTGTGCGAGCGATCCCTGTCAGCCGAGAGCGCTCCAGGCGATACCGCATCGACGGAGCGCATCGCCCCGCTGTGCACATTGGCGAGCGTCGGAGCACTGTCCGAGTCGGTGAGATGCAAGGCAAGTGCGATCGCGTCGCGTCCCCCCTGCCTGCCGTCCACTCCCACGAGCACGTTCCTGAACATCGTTATGGCTCCTTTTCCGCTCCTTGTTCCGATCGACTATCAGGTTAGATGCCGCTCTCCCAGCTGACATCCGGGAGCGGCCTTGGGCGGAGTGCGGGTTTCTACTATGACCCTTGGCAGCGGTGACACGGGTACCGACGCCCATCGGCGCGTAGCATCTGCATCGTGCCCGATCAGCCCTCAAGCAATCCCGAGCGCGCGGGCTCCAGCCGAGCCGACGCACATCCTCCGATGCCACGCGACAAGCGCGGTTGGCACGTAGCGCCCGCGCCAGACGGGCGCGGGATGCCCGAGCAGGCGCCGAAGGGTCCTCCGGCACACCGCACACGGGGGTTCATCTGGTTCGTAGTGATCCTGATCGCGATCAACTGGCTGTCCGTCCTGCTGTTCGCGCCCGCCTCGAGCCAGCCGCGAGTGACGGTGTCGTTCAACCCCTACTTCCTCGAACAGGTAAAGGCCAGCCAGGTCAAGTCGATTTCCTCCAAGGGCGACACGATCCAAGGCACTCTCAAGACCAAGCAGCGCTACCCCTCCACTGATAAGAAGGCAACGCCAACAACGCTGTTCGCCACCGAGGTTCCGAGCTTTTGGAACGGCAGCCAGCTCGCCGCGCTGCTACAGGAAAAGGGAGTCGAAGTAAACGCCAAGTCCACCGCGCAGAGCACATCGTTGCTGGGCGAGCTGCTGCTCGGCTTCGGCCCGACGCTGCTGATAGTCGGGTTGTTCATCTTGATCGCGCGCCGTGCCGCCAAGGGCGGCGGGGCGATGGGCGCACTGGGCAATTTCGGACGCTCCCAAGCACGGCGTGCCGACCCCGCCAAGATCCGCATCACCTTCAAGGACGTCGCCGGCATCGACGATGCCAAGTCAGAGCTCTCGGAGATCGTGGACTTTCTGCGCAATCCCGATCGCTACGGACGCCTGGGCGGCCGTATGCCCCACGGCGTCCTGCTCTCAGGTGCACCCGGCACGGGCAAGACGCTGCTCGCGCGCGCGGTGGCCGGCGAGGCCCACGCCGCCTTCTTCTCGATCTCCGCGTCGGAGTTCATCGAGGCGATCGTGGGCGTCGGCGCCTCGCGAGTGCGCGACCTGTTCGTAAAGGCCAAGGAGGCGGCACCCGCGATCATCTTCATCGACGAGCTCGACGCCATCGGGCGCTCGCGCCAGGGGTCGGTGTCGGTCACCGGCGCCAACGACGAGCGCGAGCAGACGCTCGACCAGATCCTCACCGAGCTCGACGGCTTCGAAAGCTCCGAGGCGGTGATCGTGCTGGCCGCCACCAACCGCCCGGACGTGCTGGACTCGGCGCTGCTGCGACCCGGCCGCTTCGACCGCCGGGTAGCGGTGCAGGCTCCAGATCGCAGTGGCCGGCGCGAAATCCTGCAAGTGCACACACGCTCGATCCCGCTTTCTGAGAGCGTCGATCTCGACGCGCTGGCGGCGAGCACTCCCGGCATGGTCGGCGCCGACCTCGCGAACCTCGCCAACGAGGCTGCCCTGCTGGCCGCGCGTCGCGAGCACAAGAAGGTCGAGATGGCGGATTTCACCGATTCTTTGGAGAAGATCATGTTGGGCTCCCCTCGCGGGATCCTGCTCTCCCCGGCCGACCGCGAGCGGACCGCCTACCACGAGTCGGGGCACGCGCTTGTGGGAATGCTCACCCCGGGCGCCGATCCGGTGCGCAAGGTGTCGATCATTCCCAGGGGCATGGCGCTCGGGGTGACGCTCTCAACACCCGACGCCGACCGCGTGTCCTACTCCTCCGAGGACCTGCAAGCCAAGATTCGCGTGGCGCTGGGCGGTCGCGTGGCCGAGGAGGTCGTCTATGGCACGATCACGACCGGCGCTGAGTCCGACATCCAGCAGCTCACTGCGATTGCCCGGCAGATGGTGGGGCGCTGGGGAATGAGCGAGGCGCTTGGTCCGATCACACTGCTTCCCGGCGATGACCAGCCGATGCTGCCGGGGATGAATGTCACCTCCGAGCAGACCCAGCGACTGGTCGATGAGGAAGTGCGCAAGCTGGTGGAGCAGGCCCACGGTGAAGTGACACAGCTGCTCACCGAGCACCGTGCGCAGCTTGAGAGTCTCGCCCAAGCGCTGCTTGCGGCGGAGACACTCGACGGGTTCGATGCGTACGCGGCGGCTGGGGTTCAAGGACACGACATCCAGCCAGCGCCTGTCTCTTAGCGGAGCCGACAGGCCTGCCCTCTCGCGAGTGCAGGTTCGTCCAAGGGTCGGGCTCAGTAGCCGTATTTGGATAAGCATTGCCCGTGGTCGGGCTGCCAGTCACACGAGCCGCACGCCCCAACGAGTGGTCAACGACTGCCCTGGGTCGAGCCTCACCAGCCCGTCTGCGCTCTGAAACGCATTCGGGGCGCACGTCATCGGCTCCACAGCCAAGCCCCGTCGCTGACGGGAAGGCGCGAGCGTGTCACCGGTGTAGAGCTCGATGAACGGATGGTGCTCGTCCACCCATAGCTCCACGTGACGGCCGTCTGGGCTCGAGAGCCTGGTGACGGCTTGGCCGGCCGCGTCTCGCGTGAGATCGGTGAACGCCGAGTCGATGCGAGTGTCGCCCAACCGCCGCGGGCTCGAGAAATCGAAACTGGTGCCCCGCACCGGCTCCCTGCCGCTCGGCAGCTGACGCTCGTCATCGGTGAGCACGCGCGTTCGCGCGGGCAGCTCCAGAAAGCAGTCGTCGATCGAGCCGTCGCCGGGTGAGAGGTAGGGGTGCTGGCCGGCCCCGTAGGGACACGTTCGCTCGCCGACGTTCACCGCGGTGGTGGCCACCTCGAGTCCGTCCTCACTCAGCTCATAGGCAACCGAAACGTCCAATGCGAACGGGTAGCCCGGCAGCGGATGCAGTCTGGTGCTCATGACAATCCGATTGGCCTCCCGCTCGAACGCTTGCCATGAGCGCCAGCGCAAGAGGCCGTGGATCGCATTGTGCTTGGGGGCCTCGCTCAGCGCGAGTTGATGATCGACGCCGTCGAAGCGATACTGACCGTCGGCGAGCCGGTTGGGCCACGGGATCAGCGGGGCGCCGTGGGCGCCGTCGCACATCTGCTCGATCCCATACGGCTGCAGCACCTCCCGCCCGGCGACCGCGTATTCGCGCACGCCGGCCCCCACCTCGACGATCACCACCCGCTGCGTGCCGCTAATCAATTCGAACTGCTCGCCTGAGGGCAGGACCGTCACACAGATCAGCCTATCGCCGGCCGCGGGCGGGGAGCCACGAGCAGCAGACATCTTGGCCAAGCGCCAGGCCTCGGGAGACTCGGCCGGACGCACGAGCAAGTCGGCCGGACGCACGAGCAAGTCTTCTATAGTGCTTGCCAGCAAGCAATTATTGGAGATGATTGGCCTGACGACCGACAGCGATCCCACCACCCGCCTGCGGGCCGTGATAGGCAGGCTCTCGCGGCGACTGCGCCCGACGGTGGCGGGCTCGGGACTGACGCCGTCGCAGACCTCCGTGCTGTTCACGGTCGTCCGTCTCGGCCCGCTCGGGCTGTCGGAGATCTCCGAGATCGAGGGCATCAACCCGACGATGCTTTCGCGCATCACCGCGCAGCTGTGCCATTCGGGACTGATCAATCGTGAGTCAGACCCCGAGGACAAGCGCGCGGCGCTGGTGCGGGCGACACCGGCCGGACAGCGCTTGCGCAAGCGCATCCACCGCGAGCGTACCGAGGCGCTGCAGGAGCACATGGCAAAGCTCAGCGAGGAGCAGCGCGAGCTGCTGTGGAGCGCACTGCCGGTGCTCGAGGCACTTGCCGAGCAGATCCCCGGCGGGCGCCCGTGACGCGCTTGCTCGGAGTGGGACGCACCACCTTCAAAGCATTTGAGATCCCCAACTATCGCCGCTACTACGCCGGCCAGGCGATCTCGCTGAGCGGCACGTGGATGCAGATGGCGGCACAGGCGTGGCTCGTGCTGACGCTGACCGGCTCGGCCACCACGCTCGGGCTGATCGTGGCGCTGCAAACGCTGCCGATCCTGCTGCTCGGGCCATACGGCGGCGTGATCGCCGACCGCGTGGACAAGCGCCGCCTGATGGTGTGGCTGCAGAGCGCGATGGGCTTGCAGGCGCTCGTGCTGGGGCTACTCACGGTCACCGGAGCCGTACGCATCTGGGAGATCGGTGTGCTCGCGATGCTGCTCGGCCTCAACAGCGCCTTCGAGAACCCAGCGCGCCAGTCGTTCATGCTCGAGATGGTCGGGCCCGAGCACCTGCGCAACGCCGTGAGCCTGAACTCGGTGCTCGTCAACGTCGCCCGCACGATCGGCCCCGCGATCGCCGGTCTGTTGATAGCGACGGTCGGCGAGGGCGTGTGCTTCCTGGCCAACGCGGCAAGTTTCGCCGCTGTGATCGCCTCCTTGCTGACACTCGACCTCACCGCGCTTGAGCCGAGCCCCCCCACCGAGCGCGGGCCGGGACAGCTGCGCGAGGGCCTGAGCTACATACGCCACAATCGCGATCTGGCGATCCCGCTGCTGATGATGGCGCTCGCGGGAATGTTCGCCTATGAGTTCCAGGTGACTCTCCCGGTGATGGCTCGCCAGGGCCTGCACGTGGGCGCCGCCGGCTACGGCTTCATGACCGCCGCGATGGGCGCGGGCGCGGTCGTCGGCGGACTGCTGGTGGCCGCGGTGGGACGCACTGGCCTGCGCACGCTCGTGGTCGCCTCGGGGGCATTCGGGGCTGTGATCATGCTCGCGGCGTTGGCCCCCACCCTGCCCGTCGAGCTGGTGGCGCTGGCACTCGTAGGCTGGGCGAGCATCTCGTTCATGGCAACCGGCAACTCGACGCTGCAGCTCGCCTCGGCACCGTCGATGCGCGGTCGCGTGATGTCGCTGTGGTTCGTGGCCTTCCAGGGGTCCACCCCGATCGGCGGACCGATCATCGGCTGGGTGATGGCCCAAGCAGGCGCTCGCGCGGGACTGGGCGTGGGTGCGATCACGTGCCTGCTTGTGGCTCTGCTGGGTCTGCTCGCGCTACGCGAGATCGTGCCGTTCGCGCGTGCCGATGCCGCACCACGCCCAGCGCAGTCCTGAAGTACAGCTCGCCGCCGCACCCCTACCCATAAAGCGCTTTGCCGCTCACGCGTACGCGGGGCAAGCGACGTAGCAGGCCATCCCGCGGCGAGATGCCGCTAGGAACGACCCTCGCCCATGAAATCGATCAGCAGCTCGTTGACGCGCTCGGGCGCGTCGTGCTGGACCCAGTGGGTCGCCTCGGGTATGCGCTCCATGCGCACGTTCGGGACCCACTCAGGTGCCGGTTCGGCCAGCTCGCTGCCGAGGTGGCGATCGAGCATTCCCCAGATCACCATCGTGGGCGCCTCGATCGGCCGCATCTGGGCGAGCGTCTTACGCGGCGAGCGGCGCAGGGCAGCCCTGTAGTAATTGATCATTCCCGTCAGCGCGCCAGGTTGGGACCAGGCCTCGACATAGCGCTCGAGGTCCTCGTCGCTGAAGGCCTCTTTGGAGTCCGAGCGCAGCGAGCGCTTGGCAAAGGAGAAGTTGTCTCGCCCGATCAGGTACTCGGGCAGCTTCGGGATCTGGAAGAAGAACATGTACCAGCTCTTGCGCAACTGCTTGAGCGTCCTGAACCCTTCCTGCATCCGAGCGGTGTGGGGCACGTTGAGGATCGCCAGACGCCGCACCACCTCGGGATGGCTCATCGCCACCGTGTACGCCACCGCGGCGCCCCAGTCGTGTCCAACCACATATGCGTCCTTCTCACCGAAGCTCCGTATGAGCCCAGCGATGTCATCCGCCAACAGCCCTGCGTCATATGCACGCCAACTCCGCGGCTTGTCCGACAGGTCATAGCCGCGCATGTCGGGCGCGACCACGTGGTAGCCCGCCTGAGCCAAGGGAGCTATCTGACGGCGCCAGGAATACCAGAACTCCGGGAAGCCGTGGAGCAGCACCACAAGCGGCCCCTCCCCCGCCTCGACATAGTGCAGTCGCACTCCCCCACCGACATCTGCGTCGCGGTGACTGAGTTGTGCCTCGATCGTGCTCACGGCGTCATCGTAGACCTCGCCGTCCGGATCCGATGTCACCTTGTAGGACATGCTCGTGGATAGGGAGGATCTTTGTTCGTTCTTGTGGCAATAGTCGGCTTTGTCGTCGGCGCCGTGGCCGGCGCCGCGGTCGCAATGGCGCTCGCGCGCTCCGGTGGCGAGCGCATGCGCGAGCAGCTCAATGCGATCTCGGCTGACAGCCGCGAGCGGATGCGCGACGAAATGAAGTCGATCTCCGCCGATGTGCTCAAGCAGACCGGGGACTCGCTCGCGCAAAGGCTCACCGACCAACGTCGCGCCGAGGAGGAGCGCGCGTCCGGGGAGATGGCCAAGCGCGCGGAGGAGCTCAAGGGCCTCGTGGGGCCCGTCAACGAGAAGCTCGGCCGAGTCGAGCACGAGATCGGTCGCCTGGAGCGCGAGCGCAAGCAGGCCCAGGGTGAACTGGCGAGCATGGTGCGCCAGTTGCACGAGGGCGTGGGCGGGCTGCGTCAGGAGACCGGCAATCTCGTCTCGGCGCTGAAGCGGCCCAATACGCGCGGCTCGTGGGGTGAGATCCAGTTGCGCAACGTGATCGAGATGGCCGGCATGATCGAGCACTGCGACTTCCTCGAGCAGAGCACCGTGCGCTCAGAAGACGGGGCGCTGCGCCCAGACGTGCTCGTCAAGCTCCCGGGGGAGAAGGTGATCGTGGTGGACTCGAAGGTCCCACTCGATGCTTATCTCGCGCACTTGGAGGCCCAGACCGACGATGAGCGGGCAGTGCAGATGGCGCGCCACGCTCGCCAGACGCGCGAGCACATCACCAAGCTCGCCTCCAAGGGCTATCAGCGCCAGTTCGAGGGGACTCCCGATCTCGTCGTGATGTTCGTGCCCTCCGACGGCATTTACCAAGCGGCGCTTGCCGAGGACCCAGGGTTGATCGAGTACGGGGTGCACCAGCAGGTGTTGATGGCTACGCCGACCACCCTGATCGCGCTGCTGCGCGCCGTGCACTACGGCTGGCGCCAGGAGCAGATAGCGGAATCGGCCCGCCAGATCGCCGAGACCGGCCGCGAGCTTCACCGGCGCCTGGCGATCTTCGTGGACCCGATCGCGAAGCTCGGACGCCAGCTGAACTCGGCCGTGGACGCCTACAACCAAGCGGCCCGCTCATTCGATACGCGCCTGGCGCCGAAGGTGAGGGAGATCGCCGAGCTGGGAGCTTCCTCAGGGCGCGAGATGCCCGAGCCCATGCCGATCGAGGCAAGCGCGCAGGCGCCGACCGTGAGGCTCGATCTAGCGCCAGACGAGCTAGAGCCGGCTGAGCTAGCGCCGGACGAGCTAACGCTAGACGAGCTAGAGGCGGCTGGGCCACACAAACCACCGATGCAGGAGCCGGTACGCGAGCGATCAGCACACGAGCCGCCAATGATCCGTGCGCGTCACGGGCGACCAGGCGACGGAGCTTCTAAGGGGGCGTCGGCGCGCGAGCGGCGCGAGCCCTCCGAGGCAGACGAGCTACCACTGGTCTGATCCGGTGGCGGCGGCTCGCCCCGACGATGATCAGCAGCGCGCTCGCCACGGGCACCGTCGCCGGCAGCTCGTCGACCACGAAGAACAGGAAATCGAAAGTCACCGCCAACAGTGCGACGAGCAGAGCGCCCGTCAACTGCCGGGAGCGGTCTGTCGCCACGGCGAGCAGGCCCCCGAGCACCCCGGCAACGAACAGATCTCCATACCCCATCACCGCCGAGCCGAAGACCTCGGCCTGCAGACGCGGCAGCCCGCCCACGGGATGCGCCGCGTTGAGAGCATTGTTCGGCGCCTGCAACAGGTCAGAGACCACAAGCGCCGTATCAACGCAGGCCATGGCCACGATCCCGAGCGCAAGCCAGCGAGCCGGTGTCGCTCCTGCGATCAGCGCGCCCAGGGCCACGCAGCTGAGCGCCGAGAGCAGCACGCCGGCACCCTGTCCGGCGAGCGCGCCACGGTCAGTCCACGCCAAGACGAACAGCGGCACCACCAGCAGCGCCAGGGCGGGGCGAGACCAGCGCATCAGCCAACCGAGCGCGAGCGCGGCGAGCGCGGGGACCCCACCGAGCGCGATATACGTGAGCGCTTGCGCGCTGCCCTCCTCGGCGAGGGAGCCCACAGCCACGAACCCAACGATCGAGAGCACCGGCACCAGCGCCCAGAGACGGCTGTGCAGGCGTGCCATCCACGCCGGAGACCATGCGCGCGGCAGGCTCACGACCAGGCCTTGGCACAGTGACAGCACGCCGATGGAGATCCAAAACGGAATCACACAGTCAAAATAGACGCGCATGACTCGTTGGGACTGGACATGGGAGGAGCGCTCCCAGGCAAACCGCACTACGACGGCCAATCCCGAGGGAACAGGCGACGAGCCTCAGACGACCGCTCCTGGTGCGACCAGCGACGAGCTCCAGACGACCGCTCCGAAAGGGGGCGGCTCGCATCTGCACAGCAGCGGAGACGTCGATAGTGGGAACTTTGAACCACGCGGGAGCGCGAATCAGGTATTTCGCCGCCGGCGCGCCGGCGCCGGAGTGCTTGTGGTAGTGCTGCTGGCGGTACTTATCTCGGCGCTGATCTCTCACAAAAGCCCCACCGCGCCGCATCCCACGTCGGCAAAGCGCCACCTGGCAACCCCGCCATTGACCCCGGTCCAACGCGCGGCCGCCACCGCCAAGGCCGAAGAAAACGCGGTCAACTCCGTGCTCGCCTACACGCCCGCGGTCACAAGCGGGGGGTCGCACGGCAACGAGGTGGCGCTCACCTTCGACGACGGCCCGGGCCCCTACACACAACAGCTCGTGGGCGCGCTCGACAAGCTGGGAGTGCACGCGACGTTCTTCGCGATCGGCAGCCAGGAGCAGTATTTCTCAGCGGGTACCGTGGCGGAGATCAAATCGGGGGACGCGATCGGCGACCACACCGAGACCCACCCGATGCTGGCTTCGCTCTCAGCTCACGATCAGTATGAAGAGCTGTTCGATCAGATGGCCCAGATCGAGGTGCTTGGCGGCAAACGCCCGCGCCTGTTCCGCCCCCCGTATGGCTCGTTCGACGCCACCACCTTCCGCGAGCTGCACCACCTGCGCCTGCTGATGATCCTGTGGTCGGTGGACACCTCCGACTACACGCTCCCCGGCGTGAGCGCCATCGTGCACACCGCGCTCGCGGGCGCCAAGCCGGGCGCGATCATCCTCATGCACGATGGGGGTGGCAACCGCTCGGAGACGATCGCGGCGCTGCCAGCGATCGTGAAGGGCCTGCACAAGCGCGGCCTGCGCCCGGTGACGGTGCCGCAACTTCTCATGGATGACCCGCCACCGCATGGCCTACCGCTGCCTACGAACCTGAGCGGCGACTGAGCCACCGGCGTCAACCCCTCCCCCATGAGCGTGAGCCGTGATAGAGACGCAAACGTCACAGCGATGCGGGGCGCCGGCGGGGCTCGCTCCAACCACGAGTAGGATTGGCGCGTGAGCTCACAAGCTCTCCAAGCACCGCCAATCTTGCATCTCTCCTCGCTCGTCGGTCGGCCCCTGCGCGACAGCGACGGTGAGCGCCTCGGCCGGGTCGAGGACGTGATCGTACGCCTGGGAGGCACCGGCTACCCGCCCATCACGGGCTTTCTCGTTAAGGTCGCCGGGCGCACCTCCTATCTCGGCATCCAGCGTGTGGGGGACATTCGCGACGACGGCGTGGTCCTCAACAAGGCCAAGCTCGACCTGCGCCACTTCGAGCGCCGCGAGGAGGAGGTGCTGCTCAAGCGCGACGTGCTCGACCGGCAGCTGATCAACGTCGAGGGCGCCCGCCTGGTACGCGCGAACGAGATCGAGCTGGCCGACATTGCCGGCTCGTGGCGAGTGGTGGGTGTGGACACCGGGCCGCGCGGAGGCTTCAGGAGGCTGCTCCCCAAACCGCTGGGGCACAGGATCGCGACGGGCGATTTCCTTGACTGGGCAAGCGTGGAGCCGTTCGTGGGACACGTGCCCACCGTGCGCCTGCGCATCCCCCACCCCAAGCTCGCCAAGCTCCACCCTGCCCAGATCGCGGACCTCGTGGAGGCCGCCTCACGGCGCGAGGGTGAGGAGATTATCAAGGCCGTGGGCGAGGACGATCGCGAGCTGGAGGCCGACGTGTTCGAGGAGCTGGACGACCACCACCAGCGCGAGTTCCTGGAGGACAGGCCTGACGAGCAGGTCGCCGAGATCCTAAGCCGCATGGCGCCCGACGACGCCGCGGACGTAGCGGGTGAGCTCGATGAGCAGCATCGCGAACGGGTGCTTGCCCTGCTACCTGTCAGCCACCGCATCAAGGTGCGCGCCCTGCTCGGGTATGACCCGGCCGAGGCCGGAGGCCTCATGAGTCCGGAGTTCATCTCTCTGCGGCGTAGCACGAGCGCCGACGAGGCGCTGAACGCGGTTCGCCTCAGCAAGATCTCACCCGAGCTGTTGACCGCGGTATTCGTTACCGCCCCCGACGGCGCACTCGATGGGAGCGTCCCACTCGCGGCGTTGCTGCGAGCCAAGCCCGACAGTCGCCTCAGCGCGCTGGTCAAACACGAGCTGCCCTCGCTGCGAACGGACGCATCCTTCGAAGAGGTCGCGCGGGTGATGGCCGACTACAACCTCACGTGCGTACCTGTCGTGGACGAGCGGGAACGCATGCTCGGCGTGGTCACCGTGGACGACGTGCTCGAGGCAATGCTCCCGCGCGGGTGGCGGCGACGCTTCGGCCTGCTCGGCGAGGACTGAGGTTCCCAGCTCGCCGGTCCGGGGCCCGCCCTGAATCCGGCCAACCCGCGCACAAGACTCGGGCAGAACAGATGCACGGTTACCAGCCGGGTACGAGATCATGCGATCGCCGATCTCCGGGCAGGGCACAACCCGAACGCACGTGCGGGCAAATAGACTGGGCGCCGTGAACGGCCCAGAGACCCAATTCGATGCAGGTCCGAGTACCGCCCCTCATTCGCCGTGTCCGTTCGGCCACTCGTGGCCGGCCGCGACTGCCTGGCCGCTTTAACCCTCGCCGCGCGCGCATCTTCGCTCTGCTGGCCCTGCTCGGGCCTGGGTTGATCGCCGCCAACGCTGGCAACGACGCGGGGGGAATCGCCACCTACTCGTCGGTGGGAGCTAAGTATGGCTACCAGTTGCTGTGGGTGATGGTGCTCATCACCGTGTCGCTCGCGATCGTCCAGAAGCTGGCCGCGCGCATGGGCGTGGTGACGGGCAAGGGGCTCGCCGAGCTGATCCGCGAGGAGTACGGCATCCGCTGGTCGGTGCTCGCCACCATAGCCGTGCTGATCGCCAACATGGGCATCTGCATCTCGGACTTTGTCGGCGTGGGCGCCGCGCTCGGCCTCGCGGGCATTCCGGTGCAGATATCGGTGCCGATCGCCGCGGTCGGCATCTGGGCGATCATCGTGCGCGGGTCCTATCGGTCGGCCGAGCGTACCTTCATCTGGCTGACAATCCCGTTCTTCGCCTATCCGATCGCGGCGATCCTCGCCCATCCCCACTGGGGCGAAGTGGGCAAAGCGATCATTTCGCCGGAAATCCAAACAGGCTCGACCTACCTGCTGCTCGTGATCGCCACCGCCGGCACCACGATCACGCCGTACATGCAGCTCTACCTGCAGTCAGCGGTGGTGGAGCGGGGGGCGCGCGAGGAGGACCTTCCTCACGAGGAACGCGAGGCGGTGGCGGGCGCGATCTTCGCCAACGTGATCGCCGGCTTCATCATCATCGCCACAGGAGCCACCCTGTTCAAGCACGGGATCCACACGATCGGCTCCGCCGCCGACGCGGCACGCTCACTGAGCCCGTTCGCTGGCTCTTACGCCGAGGTCCTGTTCGCGGTCGGGTTGCTCGGCGCGAGCCTATTGGCATGCGCGATCCTGCCGATCGCCACCTCCTATGTGATCTCAGAGTCGCTGGGCTATGAGAAGGGCATCGGCCGCCGACGCGAGGAGGCACCCGTGTTCGTGTCGATCATTACCGGAATGATCGTGTTGGGGGCACTCGTGGCAATGATCCCGGGCGTTCCGGTCATCTCCCTGCTGGTGGGCGTTCAGGTCGTAAACGGTCTGCTGCTACCGATCAACCTGTTCTTCATCTGGCGCCTGTCGCGCTCGCGACGCGTGATGGGCGAGCGGCGCAGCCGCGGCTTGCTCGACGGCTTGGCGGGAATCACCGTGCTGCTCACCTCAACGCTGTCGCTTGTGCTGGTTGGGGTAACGCTCGCCGGTATCTGACGCCCCGCCCGAACCGTATTCACTGATTCCAGGAAGACAGGGCCGCATGCGGCCCTGTCCCGGACCGTACATGTACGGTCCGGCCGGTCGGTGCATGCACCGACCGGAACACCATCAGGACTCGCAGAGCAGCGCCGCCCCGAGCGCCCCACCGAGGTCGCCGAGGCCGGCGAGGCGCAGCACCGGGGGCTGCTCGTCCTTGAAGAGGTGCGGCTTCATCGCCGTGGCTATGCGCTCGAGCATCGGCTCGCCAAAGCGAGTGCCGAGGCCACCCCCGAGCAGGACGAGCTCGACGTCGAGCAGGTTCACCGCGGAGGCGATCCCACTGCCGAGCGCCTTTACGGCCCGCTCGATCAGGCGCTGCGCGAGCTTGTCCTCGTGCGCGAGAGCGTGCGCCCACACTCCGCTTGAGAGCGTCTCGCGTTTGCGCTCGTGCATGATCTGAAAGAGGTCGGTGCGGTGACCTTTCTCCACAAGCCGCTTCGCCTTGGCTTCCATCGCACGACGTCCCGCATAGGCCTCCATGCAGCCCCGCCGCCCGCACATGCAGCGCGCGCCGCCCTGCTTGACCACCATGTGGCCGATCTCACCAGCGTCGTCGCGCCCGTGCCACAGCTTGCCGTCGAGCACTACCCCGCCACCGACACCCGTGCCCCAGAACACGCCCAGCAGCGAGCTCACTCCCCGACCCGCGCCAAGCAGCAGCTCCGCGTTGGTGGCCACCGAGACGTCGTTGCCGAGCCTCGCGCTCACCCCCAACCGCTCCGCGAGCGTCGCCGCAAGCGCCACCGGGCCATCCCATTCCGGCAGGTTGCCGGCGCGCGCGAGCGTGCCCGCGGCGCCGTCCACCTCCCCGGGAGCCCCCACGCCGATCCCGTCCAGACGCGCGACATCGAGCTGCGCCGCGGCAGCCGCCTCTGACATGCAGGCAACGAGCGCGTCGATCACGGCCGGCGGCCCACCCTCGCGCGGCGTCAGCGTCCGGGCCTGGCCGAGCACGGTGTGATCCTCGCCGTGCATGACGATCGCCTGGATCTTGGTTCCGCCGAGGTCGATTCCGCCGTAGGTGGGCATAGGCTCGGACTTTACCCGTCCTTGTGGGGTTTCTTCGCCCGCTCTTACAACGTGACCCCAAGATCGAAGGTGCCGATGACCAAGCGCACAGGACGTCCCTGGCTCAACTACCTCCTGGGCCTGCTGTGTGTGGGAGCGGTTGTCGCTGCCGTTCTCGTGGTTGGTCCGGCGTCGGGGAACCAGACCGCGGCGACCCGCACGGCCAAGGCCGCGCAGGGCGTCGTCCAATCGACCGTGTCGGGCAGCGGCAACCTGCAGCCCGCGAGCCAACTGAATCTTGGCTTCAAGAGGAGCGGGACGGTCACGAACATCTACGTGACCCAGGGGGAGTACGTCACTGAGGGCCGACTGCTGGCGACGCTCGACCCACAGAGCGCCGAAGTCACCCTGGAACAAGCCAAGGCGGCACTGCAATCGGCGGAAGCGAACCTCGTCAAGGAGGAAGAAACCGACGGCGAAAGCGCGACCGGCTCGGGCAGCTCGGGCGTGGGCGGCACCGAGACGGCAGCGGCCGCCTCGGTGCGCCCGGAAAGCGCGGTTGACATCCGGGTCTCAGCCAAGGCCGCGACAGCCGTGGCGCGCGGCGCGAGCCACGGCGCGATCCCTGTGGCGGCCACCCCTGCTGCCACGGCGCCCACCGGGAGCGGCCCCACCACAACCACGCCTGCCGCTACGCCGCCAGCCATCGCGCCCAGCACGACGCCCACAGCCACGAGGACACCTGGCATGAGCACAGTGCCCACCACCACACCGAGCAAGGCACCGACGAGCAGCTCGCCTAGCAGGAGCACGAAAGGCAGACAGGAAGGCGAAAGCACAGGAGCGAGCTCGAGCCCGTCCTCATCGACCCGCTCCTCCTCGAGCTCCTCATCATCGAAATCCTCATCATCGTCTTCTGGATCCACCCTCAGCACGGCTACCCGCGAAGCGAACCTCGCCTCGGCGAGGGCTGCCGTCAAGAGCGACCAGCTGACGGTGCAGAGTGACGAAAAGGCGGTCGGGGACACCAAGCTGTACGCGCCGCAGGACGGCACGATCGTCTCGCTCTCTGGTCAGGTTGGCGAAGTCGTGTCCGGGAGCGGAACGACTAAGGCCTCCAGCAACAGCTCCTCAAGCTCGTCGGGATCGGGGAGCTCCGCGACCGGGGGGACCTCTGCGGCGGGTCGCTCCGCCACCGGCTCCTCGTCCTCCTCATCGTCCTCCGGTTCCTCTGACTCCTCGAGCACTGCCTTCGCGGTACTGAGCGATCTCTCATCGATGCAACTCGTGGTGGCGTTGAGCGAATCGGAAATCGGCAACGTGAAAGTCGGGCAGATCGCCACGGTGACCGTCGAAGCCCTCGAAGGCCGTAAGCTGGCGGCTCACGTCAGCGAAGTGGCGACTCTCTCCACCAGCAGCAGCGGCGTGGTCAGCTATGACGTCACGTTCCAGCTCGACCAGATGGAATCCAAGTTGAAGCCTGGAATGAGCGCGACCGCCGAAGTGGTCGTCAAGCAGGCCGAAGGGGTCAACGTCCCCACCAGTGCCATCGCCGCCGACTCGGTGACGGTGGCGCGCGGCAGCAAGGACGTACGTCAGCGCGTGGTGACGGGACTCGCGGGCAACACCTCGACGATCGTTCTCAGCGGCCTGAAGGCGGGAGAAACCGTCGTGCTGCCCGCAGCGACCAGCACGAGCTCGAGTACCAGCCTCACCTCCCGACTCAGCCGCCTCGGTGGCAGCGGCCTCGGTGGCGCCGGTGGTGGCGGGGGCGGGGGCTTCGCCGGCGGAGGCGGCGCCGCCTTCTTCAGAGGCGGGGGCTGATGCACCGGCCACTGCGCCTGCGCGACCAGAGCCGTACGCGCGTCCCACGCGTGCGGCCGCTTGTGGAGCGCACGGTGTCAGCCCGTGCCACCCCTAGTCAAGACGGCACCCGGCGGCGCGCACCGGTCATCCAGGTGCATGACGTCTCCAAGACCTTCGACCTGGGACAGATTCACGTACACGCTTTGCGCAAAGTGTCGCTGCGGATCGACACGGGCGACCTCGTGGGAATCATGGGCAGCTCGGGCAGCGGCAAGAGCACGCTCATGAACATCCTCGGCTGCCTTGACATGCCAACAGGCGGTCGCTATCTGATCGATGGCGTGGATGTCAGCCACATGGACGAGGACGACCTCGCTGACCTGCGCAATCGCAAGATCGGATTCGTCTTTCAGAGCTTCAACCTCGTGCCGCGCACGAGCGCCATCGACAACGTGGAGCTCCCGCTCGCCTACGCTGGGCTGAATCGCGCTGAGCGCCGGCGCCGCGCGGAGACGGCCCTGAAGGCCATGGGCATGGCCAACCGGCTGCACCACCAGCCCTCCGAGCTCTCTGGTGGTCAGCAGCAGCGCGTCGCTGTGGCCCGGGCGATCGTCACCAATCCCGCGCTGATCCTCGCCGATGAGCCGACCGGAAACCTTGACTCGCACTCCACCGAGGATGTGCTGCGCATCTTTGGGCACCTCAACGAAGAAGGCCGCACCGTGGTGCTGATCACCCACGAGCCGGATGTCGCCGATCAGACCAAGCGCGTGATTCGCCTGAGCGACGGCGAGATCGTCGAGGACCGCCGGATGCTCGGCGTGCGTGACCCCCCGCCTGTGCTGCACGCCCAAAAGTCCGCCCACCGCCATCCCACGGCCGCAGCCGTCACGGAGGCGGAGTCGTGATCGAATCAGCCCCACCCTCGTTCCCCGGGCGCGACCGTCGCAAAGGCAAAGTCGTGAACGCATCAGCCCCACCCTCATTTCCCGGGCGCGACCGTCGCAAAGGTGAGTCGTGATCGAATCAGCCCCCTCCCATCTTGTGCGGGTCAAGCCATGATCGGTCCCGGAACGCTGCGCATCGCGTGGAGCGGAATCACCACGAACAAGCTGCGCTCCGGGCTGACGATTCTCGGCATGACGATCGGTGTGGCCTCGGTGATCGTCCTGATCGCTGTCGGCAACGGCTCCTCAAAAGCCGTGGAGTCGCGCATCCAGAGCCTGGGTACCAACGTGTTGATCGTGATGCCAAGCGGCGGCGGCTTTCGCCTCGCCCGCGCAAGTTCCTCGACAAGTGTTTCACTGACCAAGCAGGACGCCGAAGCCTTGCAGAATCCAGGGCTTGCCCCTGATGTCAAGAGCGCCTCACCCGTGGTCGACGCAAGCGCCGTGACACTTGTCGATGGCAGCTCCAGCTATGAACCGTCGTCTTTCGTAGGGACCACCCCTTCCTACCTGAGCGCTCACAGCTACAACATCCAGGAAGGCAGTTCGTTCACCTCCGCGGACGTGAGCCAGCACAAGCGTGTGGCAGTGATCGGGCAGACCGTCGTACAGGAACTGTTCGCCGGGGAGAGCCCCGTCGGGCAGAACATGAAGGTCAACGGCAGCAACTTCGAAGTGGTCGGCGTCCTCGCCTCCAAGGGGTCCAGCGGCACAACCAATGAGGACGACGTCGTGATGGCCCCGATCACGACTGTGCAGAACACCCTCACCGGCGCGGGACCGATCGACTCGATCACGGTCCAGGCGTCCTCTGAGTCAACGCTCAACGCCGCCGAAGCACAGGTCTCGACGATTATCGAGGAACGCCACAAAATCAAGGACACCACCGAACCGGGTTTCAGCGTGCTCAACCAGGGCTCGCTACTTGAAACCTCGAGTTCCACCAGCAGCGTGTTCACCACGCTGCTGGGCGAGGTCGCCGCAATCTCGCTGCTCGTTGGCGGAATCGGAGTCATGAACATCATGCTCGTGAGCGTCACCGAGCGCACTCGCGAGATCGGCATCCGCAAGGCGATCGGCGCCAGGCGCAGCGACATCCTCACCCAATTTTTGACGGAGGCCGTGCTGGTGTCGTTGATTGGCGGCCTCACCGGAGTGCTGGTAGGCGTGGTCGGCAGTCAGTTCGAGATCGCCGGGGTGCACCCGGAAATCGCCACCTACTCGATCTTCCTCGCCTTCGGGGCCGCGGCTCTTTCCGGCCTATTCTTCGGCACCTATCCGGCTGCTCGCGCCGCCTCCCTCAGACCGATCGAAGCGCTGCGCTTTGAGTGAGCAACCTTGTCCCGCCAGGAGCCCACAACGCTCCACGGAGAGTCCCCAATGCCACACAAGGAACCAGCGATGCCCAGCGAAGACCCCGTCTCACACGACACACCCACAGAGAAGGCAGCCCTCCCCACCGACGACGCCACCGTCCGCACGCAGCATGCCTCCGTGCAGGAGCCAGACGCGCTCGCTTACGAGCCCGTCGCGGAGAACGAGTGGCTGGACCCGCCCGAGTCGGAGCTTCCGCGTAGACCACGTCACCGATTGCTCGGGACGGGTGGGAATCCCATTCAGCTCACACTCATCGGGGTGCTGCTGATCGCCTGTGGGTTCATTGGCGGAGTGCTCGTCGAGAAGGGCCAGAGCTCCTCAAGCTCCTCCAGCGGCGGCGCCTCGAGCCTAGCCTCGCGCTTCGCCGCCCTGCGCGGGGGCGCATCGGGCGCTGCGGGCACGGGCGCTCGCTCCGGATCCAGCTCCACGGGCGGCGGCTTCGGCAGCGCGTCGAGTTCAAGCGGCGGATTCACTCGCCCGACCGCCGGCACCGTGGCGTACCTTGCCGGAAGCACGCTGTATGTGACCAATGCCGAAGGCAACACCGTGAAGGTCACAACATCGGCGGCCACGAGCGTTAACAAGACGGTGAAGTCGGCCGTCAAAAGCATCCATCCCGGCGAAACGGTGACGATCACCGGCGAAACCGGCTCGGGCGGAGCGGTCAGCGCGGAATCGATCAGCGTGGGCGGCGGCGGCCTCGGCGCCCTGTTCGGGGGGCGCGGCAGCGGGGGCGGCGGCTTCGGGGGCGGCGCCTCCAGCGGCGGCGGTGCTCGCGGCGGAAGCGGTGAACCCGCGCTGTTCGGAGGCTAGCCGTGCAAGAGTGGATCACTGAGAGGCGGCTCCTCGGCCCAGATCGACTCCGCCGATGGAGGAGTCTTCCGTTAGCCGCGGTACCCACCAGCCAATAGCAGACTGTTCATCGACAAAGGAGCTCCATGCCATACGCCAACACCCGTAGCCGCAGACCGGCGGCTGCCGCACTGCTGATCCTGTTGCTCGCCTGCGTGAGCCTGGCGGCTTGCGGCGGTTCGTCAAGCACATCTTCCAGCAGCAATGCAGCCGCGACCGGCACCTCCTCAAGCGGCACGTCCTCAACCGGGACATCTTCGACGGGCACATCTTCCACGGGCTCGAGCACAGCGACGCCCGGAAACGGGCGCGGCACCGCTCGCTTTGCGGCTATGCGCGAATGCCTGCAGAAGAATGGCATCACGCTTCCCAAGCGGACCCCCGGATCGACCAGGCCGCCAGCCGGCACGAGTCGCCTCGGTCTGCCGAAGGGCGTATCGGCCGCCCAATATGAAGCCGCGGTCAAGAAGTGTGGTGGTGGACGATTCGCCGGGGGCAGCGGCGCACACCGGCTCAACAGCCCTGTCTTCAAGGCAGCGCTCGCGAAGTACGCAACGTGCCTGCGCCAGAACGGGATCAACGTTCCGGCCCCCAACACGTCAGGCGGTGGCCCGATCTTCAACACGAAGGGGATCAACACGACCAGCTCGCAGTTCAAGACCGCCTCGAAGAAGTGTCGCACCGCATTGGTGGGCGCCTTCAGGCGTCCACCAGGAGCCCCTGGAGCCGGTGGAGCACCGCCCGCGGGGGGCGCACCCTCAGGTGGAGCACCTACCGGTGGGGAAGGCTCGGCGGCGGGCGGCGAAAGCAGCGCGGGCTAGAGCACCGAGGCGAGGCGGCGGTGCGAGTGCACCCCGCCTCGCGCGGTAGCCGAAGTCTCCTACCGCGGAAGATAGCTCCCTACCGCGAAAGGTCGTGCCGTAGCGACACGGGGCTGCTCCGTATCGCCTCTCGCCCACTCGGGCGGCAGCCGACCACCCGGCTTACGGCAGCGAGCTGCTGCCCAGCCCGCGGTTGCCGGGCGCGGCCTGCTTGTCAAGGATCGAGGAGGCACTTGGCTTGCCCGACAGCTTGGGCGCCTGCAGGGTGCCCAGTTGCGTCATCAGCCGTTGCCACTCAAGTGTGTTCAGCACCGGGTTGGCGACGAGCGGGGCTGTCGAGCTCGCGGAAGCCGAACGAGCCAGCTTGGCCCCTGTCTTGCTCGTCTTCACGGCAGAGCGGTGTGTTGCCAGCTCGATCTTGATGTACGCGGAGTAGTCGGACGCGGCAACGGTGCTCGGTGCCCCTGGATACCTCATCAGACTGACGATCCGCTTGGGCGCAAACTGATGCTGCAACGTGAGCAGCGTACGGATCGTGATGTCGGTGATCGTGCCGGCTCCCTGATGCCCGACGATTGGGATCCCGTTGATAGCCGTGAGGTCGAGCGTGTCCGGCTGCGGGAACGCGGTGACGCTGGACCCCCTGGCCGTGCGCTCGGGGCGCCCACAGCGCAGCTGCCCGACGGTTGGCTTCAGGCCGCTGCGAGAGAGGAACACAAGCAGCGCGAGCGCCTGGCGGCTCACCTTGCCGGATGCCACCTGTCCGCGATCGCACTCGCCGAGCTTGATGCCCGGGTCGGCGAGCACGGCGCGACCGAGTTCGGCCTGTGAAAGCAGGAAGGCGTCGCTTGCCGTGGCGCCAGCGAGCACCGGACCGTCTTTGGCGCCCCGCGGGTGCAACGCGACGTTGAGCTGGCGCCAGTTCTCGAGGATCGGTCGCGGATCGATAGCGTTCTGGGCGCCCGCCGGGCGAATCGCGAAGCGCAGGCTCCCATCCGGGCTTTCGCCGCTTGAGCCGAGATGGCCGAGGACTGTGCCCTGCGCCACCACCGAGCCTCGACCCAACTTCATCCAACCGGCCGCGAGCGCCTTGACGCTTGCCGCCCGCTCGGCGAGCAGGCGTGCTGCCGCGATCGCGTCTGGGTTACCTGGGTGTGCGAACACCCGAACCTTGCCCGTAGCGACAGGCACTTCCGCTTGCCCCGATGAACCCGCCTGTGCGGAGCTCACGCTCGCCGAGCTCGCCTTGCCCTTCTTGGCGACGTGCAGGGTGACGGGGAGCTGACGCCCGGCGCTGGCCGCCTGCTTGGGGGTCGGATCGATACCGGGTTCGCCACTCTGCAGAGCGCCCTTTGGGACCTGTACCCGTGCTGGCTTTGGCAGGCGATAGTCCGGCGCGATACTGCCGAGGCCGGCGTAAGTGAACAGATCACCGTAGGTGTCGCGCAACACCAGATAGTGACCCAGCTTGTGAGACTTGCCGATGCCCACGATCCGTCCATCCTCGACCGCCACCACCGGCGCGCCCCTGCGACCCAGAAGATCCGACAGCTGCGAGGGCGGGGCGGCGGCGTTCAGCGCACGTTCGGCGCGTACGGCGCTCGCGGCGGGCGACGGGGCCGGCGTCGAGCCCGGGAGGGCCGTAGCTGCGTGAGCTGTCCCGCTCGCGACCTTCGACTGCGTCAAGCTCGCGCCTGCCGTGGCACTTGAGACGCCGGTCGGCGCGGGCGCGAGGACGCCATGAGGGATTATCGAGCTGGGACTCAGCTTGGCTTTCGCTACGGGCAGGCTGCCCTCGGTGAGGCCCGTGAGCGTGGCGATCACCGACGGGGGGTAGCTCGCGAATAGGCGCGCCCGCAACAGCACGGATTCGGCATAGGCTTCGGAGTGGTTGTAGGCGAGGATCGCGCTGCGCAGATTTGCGGAGGCCCCGGCAGCGTGCAGGTAGCGCGCCGCCGCGAAGATGGCGTCAACCGGGTTGTACGGGTCGGCGTAGCCCGCGTTGACAGCGTCCACTCCATACTGCAACCAGGTTGCGGGCATGAACTGCATCCAGCCGACTGCCCCCGCGGTCGACACCGATAGGTCTGTGCCGAAGTTAGTCTCGACTTCGTTGATCGCCGCGAGAACCGGCCAGGGCACCCCGTACTGCACGGCGGCTGCCTGATAGATCGGCAGCAAGAACAGCGGGATCCGGTAGAAGTCAAGCGCCCGTATCGAGGCGGCAGAGCCGGCGAGCATCGCCGCCAGCGCCTCGGATTGAGCGGCGGCTAGTTGCGGCGCCGCGGCGATATTGCTGGGACCGTTGGGCGCTGCAGGCGCCGAGGTTTTGGCAGGAGTCACCGCGCCGGTGCCCGGCGCGGTGGCATCCGCTTGTGCGTTGGTCGTTTCCTGCTTGTGTTGAACCACAACCTTGGGAGCACTTGGCGTGGGGTTTGACGCTTCCGCGGAGGGCTGAGGCGCCTGGGTAGTGCTCGTCGGCGTGGGGGTGGGCGTCTGAGTCGTGGTGTCCGGCGTTTCGCCGACGGGAGTGGGCGTCGTAATGGTGCCCGTGCTCGTAGTCGTCGTCGGCGTGGTGGCCGTGGCGGTGGTCTGGGTCGGCGGCGATGGCGCAGGTGTCGTCGTGGTTCCTGAGGGCGGAGCAAGGCCCGTCGGTTCGACCGCAAGCGCGCCAGCGGACATCGGGCCACTCAATCCGACCGCGGTCAAACCGCCCCCCGCGAGTGCCGAAAGGATCACGCGGCGCGCTTTAAAGCGCGCGCTGTTCACGCCCGACATGCTCGGCCCCTGCTCATCGTGGTCTCGTCCCATGGTCGCGTTCGAGCAGAACACCCGTGTACCCCGGGCGCCCCCTGACCGTATTCATATCGGCAGGGAAGCACGGCTTAGTAAAGGATTCGTAATCGGAGCCGTGACTACGGGGCGAAATGGCGGATTCCAGGTGCATATGGGTTCCCATAGCGGCAAAGCGACCTGACTGTACAGATGCCCGAGGCGGGAGTCCCGAAGATGGCCGAATTGGCCGACTTTGCGCACGCTCGCTTGCAGAAATCGCTACGCTTTGCGGATGGAAGCGATCGACTCGGTCTTGCAGGTGTGCATCGCGGTGGGGCTCATCTTTCTTGTGCTGATGCACTCGGGCAAGGACTCTGGCCTCTCCGGCGCGTTCGGAGTGGGCAGCGGTCAGGGTCCTCTCGGCGGTGGGTCGATGGTCGAGCGCAACCTCAACCGCTGGACCGTTGCCTTCGCGATCGTGTTCGTCGTGAACACGATCATCCTGCTGAAGAAACCCTGGTAGCGGCCGCATAGAGCCTACTTCGGGGGAATCGGGGCTTGCTCCTGCTGCTCTCCGTTGTCTTCCCGCGCTCCTGCCTCGTGCTCCTGCTGTTCTCGGTTCTCTTCCGCTACACGTCGCTGCGCTCGCCGGTCGCCTCCTGTTGCTCGCCGGTCGCCTCCTGTTGCTCATCGGTCGCCTCATGGCCGAGCGAATCCAAGCGGTCGAGGATCTCGACCGCCTCGGTGCGCAGTGCGCTGTTAACGCTCTGATAGTCCTCGCCGGAGAGCTTGCCGGTGCGATAGTCGAGCTCGGTGTCGCGAATCTCCCTGTACTTCGCCTCGCGCGCCGCCTCGAGCTCGGCCTGCTCGGGCGTGTCTGACTCGTCAGGCTTGCGCGCCGAGAGCAGCGGCCGACTCACCACCGCCATCACAGCGGCGAGCAGCACAAGTGTTAGCAACACCGCAAGTCCGTTCATGCGCGAGCCCACATGAGGTCCACGGGATGCCTCTCCGGCTTCATTGCCTCCATCTTGTCGCTCGAACTCAGGCGCGGGCCAGGCCCTGCGCGGCGCGGCTGCGTGCTCGTACGCTCACGCGCCGGCGAACCGCGCTCGGCGCCGGCCACATCGCGATCAGACCGCCCCCGAACACGATCGCTCCACCGATCCATATCCACATCACGAGCGGGGAGACGATCAGGTGGAATTCGGCGGGTGGCGGCGCCTTCATGTATTCGCGGGCCATCACCGCCAGCGCAATCATGCCCTCGTCGGGGCGCACGATCGGGATCGTTTTGTTGCCGATTTCAACGATCCGCTTCAGGCGCGGTGTGTTGATGTTCGGCGCGATCGCGCTCCACACGTCGCGCGTCACACCCGCGTCCATGCTGACCTGGCTGACGGGCTGACCCCCGATCAGGTGTCCCACCGACCCCTGAGCAGGTTCACCGGAGTCGTAGAAATCCTCCGCGGGCGTGAGCGTGGCCACGTACTTGCCGTGCTTGCTCACGTCCAGCACGGCCCCCAGGCTGAGCGTGGAGCCCGTGTGTGCCGGATCGTACTTCGGGGTGATGGCGGCCGTGGGCCGCACATAGCGCATCGTGTAGGCCCCTACTTTCGTCGACTGACCCGGCGAGAGACTCAGCTCGGAGGCGTGCTGGAAGGACGAAGAGGCCGCCACTCCGACAAACACCACCGCGATCCCGATGTGCACGATATAGCCACCGAAGCGCCTGCGGTTGCGCTTGACAAGCGCAACCAGCGCCAACGGAGCTGGTTCGCCCGCGATCGTGCGGCGTACGCGCACCCCGCGCCAGTACTCCTGGCCAACGCTCCCCAGCACGAACGCGGCGCAGCAGAACATCGCGAGGGCAAACGGTTTGCTGTCGGCCACGCCCGTGACAAGCAGCACCACGAGCGTCATCAGCCCCAACGACAGTGGTATGACGAAGTTGCGGCGCGCGTTTGCCAGCGTCGCCCTGCGCCAGGCGATCACCGGGCCGACACCACTCAGCAGGACGAGGATCAGCGCGAGCGGCACTGTATAGCGGTCAAACCACGGCGGTCCCACCGAGGCCTCGTGACCGGTCAGCGCCTCGGAGATGAGCGGGAAGTAGGTGCCCCAGAAGATCACGAAGCACAGTCCCACGAGCACGATGTTGTTGCCGAGGAAGATCGACTCGCGTGAGAGCAGCGAGTCCAGGCGATGCTCGCTGCGCAGCATGTCCCGGCGCGAGCTCACCAGATATATGGAGCTGAGGATGAGTACGCCGATCAGCACCACGAACGGTACCCCGAGCGTGGCTCCGCCGAAGGCGTGGATCGAGTTGAGGATGCCGCTGCGCACCAGGAACGTCCCCATGATCGCGAGCGTCCCCGTAGCGAGCACGAGCGAGACGTTCCACACCTTCAGCATTCCGCGCTTCTCCTGGATCATCAGCGAGTGGATGAAGGCGGTCCCGGTCAGCCAAGGCATCAATGAGGCGTTCTCGACCGCGTCCCAGCCCCAGTAGCCGCCCCAGCCAAGCTCCGCATAGGACCAGCGCGCGCCCAGCATGATCCCGATGCCGAGGAACAGCCACGCGGCGAGCGAGAAGCGTCGTATCGCCTTGATCCATTCGGCGTCGACTTTGCGCGCCAGCAGCGCCCCCATGCCGAATGCGAGCGGCACGATGCACAGCGTGTAGCCCGAGTAGAGCATCGGCGGATGGATCATCATGCTCGGGTGGCGCAGCAGCGG
Source organism: Solirubrobacteraceae bacterium (assembly GCA_036510495.1). Classification (GTDB taxonomy): domain Bacteria; phylum Actinomycetota; class Thermoleophilia; order Solirubrobacterales; family Solirubrobacteraceae; genus Palsa-744. The sequence goes on along the minus strand of DATCDV010000008.1, from coordinate 81,074 downwards.
GTCCAGGCCCACGCCTTCGGGTGGGGCTGGGTTGGTGGTCGCGAACGGGGTCGCGTAGAACACCATCAGCGAGATGAAGAAGCCGCCGAAGCCGAGCAGGATGGCTGTCGCGTAGGCGCTCACGTCGCGCATGCGCTTGCGCGTCAAGAACAGGACGAGGCTCGACCACATCGACAACAACCATGCCCACAACAGCAGCGAGCCTTGCTGGGAGGACCACACGGCAGCTGCCTTGTAGAACGTCGGCGTCGTCGCGCTCGAGGTTTCCGCCACCGTGTTGAAGCTGAAGTCGTTGCGCAGGAACGCGAGCTCGAGCACCGCGAAGGCAACCGTGAGGACGCCCGCCAGCGCATATACGGAGCGCCTTCCCGACTCCGACCACTCCGCGCGGCCCGTCCTCACCCCGTATAGCGAAGCGCCAATGCCATATACGCATACGGTGAGCGCCAGTATCAGAGAGGCGCCTCCGAGCTCTGCCATCAGTAAGTCTTGGTCTTGCTCGGGGCTACCGTGTACTTGGACGGGCACTTCGTGATCAGCGAGTTGCGTTCGCCCACGTAGCGACTGCCCTGCTTTTCGACGGTCACGATCACCTCGCGCCCTTCGCGGAAGGGATCGGGCACGGTCCCCGTGTAGCTGAGCGGCACCGACGTTTCGCCGGCCCGGTCCTGCACGCTGAAGTAGAGCGTCTCGCCAACGTGTCGCACCGACCCGGACTCCACCTTGCCGGTCAGCTGATAGCTGCGTCCCGCTACGGCTTCGTGTACGAGCTGACTCGGGGTGACGGTGGGGCTGGCGGCACTGAAGCTGGTGTAGATCAGGGCGCTCGCCAAGATCACGGCCACGCTCAACGCGACCACCAGCCGCACCCTTCGCTTGCGTGCGGGACTCATCGGCCGCTGATTATCTCAGAAGCGACCCAGGTCACGCACCGGCGACGACCAATCGCCCACCGGCAGGCCAGGAAATAGTGCCGCGGCAGCGAAACCTTTGGGTGTCCCAAGCGTCTTAGAAGGTAGAGATCGATGCGACAGAACCTGCTCCACCCACTCACCGCCTGGCGCCATCACGAGATTCCTCCGGCCGCCCCCGATGTCACGGTGCAACGCATGCGCGACGCCGGCGGCCCCGTCGACGAGGCGTGCTACCCGTGCGGATGCGGGTGCTTCTTCATCGCGCCGGTCTCGACCAGCGTGTCCTGCCCGCACTGCGGGCGCACACAAGCCTGGTAGAGCTGCGCACCAGACGCTCGCGGCCGCCACCCGGCGCGGGTCCTGACGTACCCCGCACCCGATCACAGTCGCTAGGCCACAACTATTGGCTCGGAGCGGTCCCGGGCGCCAATCGGCCGGACGCCCGGGCTCGCCCAAGAAATGAGCCAGATTCGCGGCCTGCTACTTGATGTGCATCCCGCTGATCGCGCGGGAGATGACGAGCTGCTGGATCTCGGCTGTACCCTCGAAGATGTCGTAGATCTTCGCGTCGCGGTGCCAGCGCTCGACCGGGAACTCGCGTGTGTAGCCGTTGCCGCCGAGAATCTGGATGGCACGCTCGGTCACCCACACGGCGACCTCGCCGGACTTGAGCTTTGACATCGAGCCCTCGGCGTTCTCGAACGGCACCTGGTTGCGGCCCATCCACGAGGCGCGCCACACGAGCAGGCGGGCGGCGTCGATCTCCATCTTCATGCGCGCGAGCGTGAAGGCGATCGACTGGTTCTCGATGATCTTCTTGCCGAACTGTTCGCGCTCCTTGGCGTACCCGAGCGAGTACTCATATGCGGCGCGGGCGATCCCGAGCGCCTGCGAGCCGACCGTGGGCCGCGAGGCCTCGAAGGTAGCCATCGAGGCATTCGACTTGTTCTTCTTGCCCTCCTTGGCGCGCGCGAGGCGTTCGTCTAGCTTCTCCTTGCCGCCGAGCACGTAGTTCTCGGGCACGCGGCAGTCATCGAGGTACACGTCGGCCGTGTGCGAGGCGCGTAGACCGTGCTTTGAGACCTTGGCGCCTTCGGAGATGCCCTTGACTTCGCTCATCGGCACCACGAACGCGGCGTGGCCACGGGAGTTCAGCTCGCGGTCCACGGTCGCGATCACCACGTGCACGTCAGAGATGCCGCCGTTGGTGGCCCAGGCCTTCTGGCCGTTGAGGATCCACTCTTTGCTGGCCTCGTCGAACTTGGCGGTCGTGCGCAGCGCACTCACGTCCGAGCCGGCGTTGGGCTCTGAGGAGCAGAACGCGGCAACCTTGACGTCCTCGGGCGTGCCGAAGCAGCGTGGGATCCACTCACCAATCTGCTCGCCGCTGCCCTGGCCAAAGATCGCGGCCACCGCAAGCGCCGTGCCCATGATCGCCATGCCCATGCCGGCGTCGCCCCAGAAGAGCTCTTCGTTGACGATCGGCAGCGTCAGCCCGGTTGGGTCGGCGAAGAATTGAGCCAGGCCCTCGAAGCCGTACAGCCCGATCTTCGCGGCCTCTTCGATGATCGGCCACGGGGTCTTCTCCTTCTCGTCCCACTCGTGCGCGGCGGGGCGCATCACATCGGCGGCGAAGCCGTGCACCCAGTCGCGAATGTCCTTCTGGTCCTGGCTGAGAGCCATGGAGAAGGCAACGTCTTTGCCGGCGGCGCTCGTGATCGCCTCGACGGCGGCCTCGGCAGCCTCAGTCGCCTCGCTGGCGGTTACGTCGGTTGCTGACATGGGACGAAAGCTCCTTTGCTGGCTCGGTGACGTATTGCTGTGCGGCCGAACTGGATACTGGCCGCGGTCCGACTCCGGTGTCGGACCTACCTACGCCCGACACATGGCCGGGACCGATCGCAAGCGGACGGGCCCACGGCTCGATCAATGAATCCTAGCAAAGCGTAAACGGTTGTCAAATGACAGATTGAACAGCGTTTACATTAGCGATATAGTCGCAGGAATGGCCACCGTGCCCAGCTACCGGGAGTCCACCGCGCTCAGTCGCGTCTCACGCCGGCGCGAGCGCGAGCGCGAGATCATCGCCGCCACCCGCCTGCTGTTCGACGAACGGGGTCTTCAAGACGCGCCGATCGAGAGCATCGCTCGGGCCGTGGGCATCAACAAGGCGCTGATCTACCGCTACTTCTCCTCAAAGGAGGAGCTGTACGTGCTCACCCTCTCCAGCTACCTCGCCGATCTCGCGGAGCGTTTGGAGGAGGTACCGGTCGGGCTCGAGCCGGCGGCTCGCCTGGAGGAGGGCTGGGTGCGCTACACCGACTTCTGTCTCGAGCACCCCGCCTTCCTCGATTGCGGCCTCTCGCTGATGCGCCGCTCCGCGGAGGATCTGCGCGAGACCATCTCAGACGCGATCTGGATCCGCCTCGGTCAGAACATGGCGGCCTGCCTGGGCAAGCTCTCGCAGATCCTCGCCGAAGGCGCCGAGCGGGGCGTGTTCAGGGTCGAGGATCCCGACTTCACCGCAAATCAGCTCTACGCGCAGACGCTCGGCACGATGCACCTAGCGCGTATCGGCATGGGCGTGCGCACCGTCGGCGCCAACATGCCCGAACCATTCCCAATCGAGCCGACACGCGTCCAGCGTGCGTGCATCGACGCGGTGCTCGCCTCGGTCGGCGCCCGCCGCGACGCCTGACTCCGCAAACTAAATCGCTAATCTCGATCCGGTTTATGGTGTTAGACTCGGGGGCTCATTCTCATGTCTTCGATGTAGAAAGTGGCTATGCGCAAACGCTCAATTCCAGTCGTCGTGTCCACCCTCGCCGTACTCGGCGCCGTATTCGGAGTCGCCGCCTGCGGATCATCGGGCAGCGGCAAAGAACTAACGCTCGTGGCCTACTCGACGCCGCAAGGCGCATACGCGTCGCTGATACCCGCGTTCAATGCCTCAAGCGAAGGCAAAGGGATTACGTTCAACCAGTCCTACGGCGCCTCTGGCGACCAAAGCCGCGCGGTAGCGGCCGGGCTGAAAGCGGATGTCGTGAACTTCTCGCTGGAACCGGATGTCACGCGGCTTGTAAAGGCCGGCCTCGTCTCCGCCAACTGGAATCAGAACGCCACCCACGGGTTCGTGACCAACTCTGTCGCGGTGATCATCGTGCGCAAGGGCAACCCCAAGCACATCACCGGCTGGAGTGACCTGGTCAAGCCCGGAATCCAGGTGGTGACCCCGAACCCGTTCACCTCCGGGAGCGCGCGCTGGAACATCATGGCCGCCTATGGCGCCCAGATCAAGGAAGGTAAGACGCCCGCCGAAGCGCAGGCCTACCTGCAGTCGCTGTTCCACAACGTCGTCAGCCAGGACAGCTCCGCACGCAACGCGCTGCAAACGTTCCTTGCGGGGCGGGGCGACGCGCTGATCGACTATGAGGACGAGGCGATCACCGACCAGAAGAAGGGCTCGCCGATCGAATACATCGTCCCCAAGGCCACAATCCTGATCCAAAACCCGATCGCGATCGTCAACAACGGCAACACCGCCACGGCGCAGAAGTTCGTCAACTACCTGCTCTCCCCCGCCGGCCAGAAGATCTGGGCGGAAAAGGGCTATCGCCCGGTGATCGAAGGGGTGGCAACCCCTGGGGAGTTCCCCACGCCCGCCGACCTGTTCACGATCGACTCGCTCGGTGGATGGACAAAGGTGGACAAGGAATTCTTTGAAACCTCCACCGGGATCGTTACGAAGATCGAGCAGTCGCTGGGAGTGTCCACGAGTAAATGAGCTCTGGGCCCGGATCTCAGGCGCTCGAGCGCCCGTCGCCGCGGCGACGGGCGCCACGTTGGCTGCTGGGGCGTGGCGGCTCGCAAGGAGGGGCGGGCGGGGATCCCATACATCCACGCCTAAGCGGGCGCGCGGGCACGGCGCTCGGCGGTGGACTGCTCGGTGTGTACCTATCGGTGCTCGTCCTGCTCCCCATCGCCGCGCTGCTGACCCACGCCGCCAGTGGCGGCACGTCTGCCTTCTGGCAAGCGGTCTCCAGTCCCGAGGCGGTTGCCGCGCTGAAGCTCACGCTGATCGTCTCGGCGATCGTGGTCGCGATCAACGCCCTCTTCGGGACGCTCATCGCATGGGTGCTGGTCCGCGACGAGTTCCCCGGCAAGGGGATCGTGAACTCGCTGATCGACCTCCCCTTCGCGCTGCCAACGGTGGTGGCGGGCGTCGTGCTGCTCGCGCTCTACGGCAAGGGCGGCCCGGCCGGGATCGACATCACGTTCACGCGCTCCGCCGTGGGCCTGGCGCTGCTGTTTGTGACGCTGCCGTTCGTCGTGCGCTCGGTGCAGCCCGTGCTGATCGAGCTGGACCGCTCGATGGAGGAAGCGGCAAGCTCGCTTGGCGCCAGCTCGCTAACCGTGTTCAGGCGCATCGTGCTGCCCAACCTCGTCCCGGCGATCCTCTCCGGCGTCGCCCTGTCGTTTGCCCGCGCGCTTGGCGAGTTCGGCTCGGTGGTGCTGATCTCGGGCAACCTCCCGTTCAAGACGGAGGTGGGGTCGGTGTACATCTTCAACCAGGTCGAGAACGACAATGTGACGGGCGCCGCCGCGGTGTCGGTTGTGCTGCTGGCGTGCGCGCTTGTGGTGCTCGCGACCATGAACTGGCTGTCGCGCCGAGGATCGCGTCATGTCGTCTAGCTTGGTGCACCGGGCTGGGCGCTCGCAAACGTCGTCAGGTGGCTATGTCCGCGGCTGACACAACCGCGATAGCGCACACAGCGAGCGCCCCTACCGCCCGCTCGCGCGGTCCGCGAAGGGCGCACGAGCGGGGTCAAGAGAGCTCCGTGGCGAGCACCGCGCGTCGGCTGAGCCTGCGCTTCGTCGCGCTCGGCTATCTGCTGGCGCTGCTCGGTGCGCCCGTGGCGATGATCTTCTACAGGACCTTCGAACATGGCTTGGCACCGGTCTGGAGCGCCGTCACCCAACCCAACGCGATACATGCGTTCTGGCTATCGGTGGAGCTGGTGGCGATCGTGGTGCCGCTCAACACGGTGTTCGGGATCGGCATGGCGTTGTTGATCGAGCGTGGGCGCTTCCGCGGTCGCTGGCTGCTCGGATTGTTGTTGGACCTCCCATTCGCGATCTCCCCCGTCGTGGTCGGACTGGCACTCGTGCTCGTATATGGGCGCACCGGCTGGTTTGGCAACTGGCTCACCGCCCACAGCATCCAGGTGATCTTCTCGATCCCGGGGATGGTGCTGGCCACGGCCTTCGTGTCGCTCCCGTTCGTGGCGCGCGAGACGGTGCCGGTGCTGCACGAGCTCGGCACCGACGCCGAGCAGGCCGCCGCCACACTCGGCGCGAGTGCCTGGCAGACCTTCCGCAGGGTCACGTTGCCGGCGATTCGCTGGGGAGTCGTATATGGGGTCGTGCTCACGACTGCCCGAGCGCTCGGCGAGTTCGGGGCTGTGAGCATCGTCTCGGGACGCCTCGAGGGCCAGACCCAGACGCTGCCGCTGTACGTACAGGACCGCTTTGAAAACTTCGACACCGCCGGGGCGTATGCCGCGGCGGTGGTGCTCGCGCTGCTGGCGTTCGCCACACTGCTCGGGATGAACTTGCTCGCCAGGCGCACGCACAGGGATACGGTGGTTTAGCGATGCGATTTTGCTCGACCAGACACCAACCAGCTCACAGGACGGATCACTAATGGCGATCGAGGTCCACAACGTCAGCAAGCACTTCGGTACCTTCACTGCCCTCGACGACGTCAGCGTGAGAGTCGATGACGGCGCGCTGATGGCGCTGCTGGGTCCAAGCGGCAGCGGCAAGTCGACGCTGTTGCGCATCATCGCGGGCCTTGAGACGCCCGATACTGGGAATGTGTCGATCGAGGGCCAGGATTTGACGCAGGCGCCCGCGCGCACGCGTGGGGTGGGCTTCGTCTTCCAGCACTACGCCCCGTTCAAGCACATGACCGTCCACGACAACGTGGCCTTCGGCTTGACCGTGCGCCGCGCGCCAAAGGCGGAGGTGAACGAGCGCGTGGCAGAGCTGTTGAGGTTGGTGCGACTCGATGGCCTTGCCAAGCGCTATCCCTCTCAGCTCTCTGGTGGGCAGCTCCAGCGCATGGCGCTCGCACGCGCGCTCGCGCCGCAGCCGAAGGTGCTGCTGCTCGACGAGCCGTTTGGCGCCCTTGACGTGCAGGTAAGAGGCGAGCTGCGCGAGTGGTTGCGCCGGCTACACGAAGAGATCCACGTGACGACGATCTTCGTGACCCACGATCAGGAGGAGGCGATGGACGTGGCCGGCCAGATCGTGGTGATGAACGGCGGGCGCGTCGAGCAGACGGGCACGCCACACGAGCTATACGAGAATCCGCGCAACGAGTTCGTGATGTCGTTCATCGGCCCCGTCAACCGGCTCGGCGACGCACTCTTGCGACCGCACGACATCCAGATCCTGCCCTATCCGGACACGAGCACCGTCGAGGCGCTCGTGCGCCGCGTCGTACATCTCGGCTTCGAGGTGCGCGTCGAGCTGACCCTCCCCGACGGCCGCGACATCTGGGCCCAGGTAACGCGCGAGACCGCCGCCGAGCTAGAGCTAGCCGAGGGCCAGATCCTCGCCGCCCGCCTCCCCGCCCCCCGCGTGTTCGCCTGAGTACAGCCAACTGACACCACCCGCCTCTACCGGTGTCGGACCCCTCAGCGTCTAGCGGGTCGTTGGGCAAGCGAGACAAGGACGCAGCGAGCGAAATGTGCTCTGCACATGAGGGAGTGAGGACGCAGTATCGCGCCGCCCAACGACCCGCTAGCGGGTTTCCCAGGCTTCCTCTTCGCGCGTTAGCGTGATGATCCCCTTGGGCAACTTGCCCGAGGCGACGTCGGCAACGGTCACATGCTCGAGCACCTTGCGCAGGTTGGAGCGAAGCGCGATCCACACCTGTTGCAAGCACTCGGCCGAGCCCTCGTACTCGATCTCCTCGGGGCGCTGTCCGCGCACTCCCACGAGCGGCCCCTCCACGGCGCGGATGATCTGCGCGAGGTTGAGCTCCTCGGCGGGGTGGGCAAGCCAGTAGCCGCCCTCGGGCCCGCGCTGAGAGCGCACGATCCCGGAGCTGCGCAGCTGCGTGAGGATGTTCTCCAGGAACGACAACGGGATGTGCTGGGCCTGGGCTACCTGGTCGACCTTGCGCGGGGCGTCCTGACTGCTTCCGGCCAGCTCCACGACGGCGCGGACGGCGTAGTCGGCCTTAGCTGTGACGTGCATTGCGGGGATTCTCTCCTAAACGGCGCAGCGACGACGCTAGGTGCCGTCTGTGCATCGATCTGTGCACGGACGAGGGGCTCCGTTTCCGTTGGTGAGCTAAGAGTGGCTGCCCTAGCCGGCTGACTCACGCCGGCGCGTAGATGAGGATGGCGATACCCTCCCCCACCGTCTTCGAGTCCACGAGCCTCAGTGGTAGCTTCTCGCTCGTCTCGCCAAAAAGACGCTTGCCACTGCCTAGAAGCACCGGGAAGACCATCACGCGCAGCTCATCCACGAGATCGTGCTCGAGCAGCCCCCGCACGAGCTGGCCGCTGCCGTGGACGACGATGTCCCCGTCCAAGCCCTGCTTCAGCGTGGAGATCTCCTCCACCAGATCGCCGTTGAGCACGGTCGAGTTGTTCCACTGTGGATCGTTGAGCGTCGAGGAGACCACGTACTTGGGCATACCGTTGAACTTGTCGGCGAACTCACCCTCCATCGAAGGCCACGCCGCGGCGAAGCCTTCATAGGTCACCCGCCCCAGGAGCAGTGCCTCCGCGCCCAACGCCTCCTCCAGCTTGAACTTGTCGCCCTCGGGCCCACGGGGTATCGCGAATGTCCAGCCTGCATGCTTGAAGTCCTCGCCACCGCCCGGCGCCTGCATAACCCCGTCCAGCGACACGAACTCGCTCACCACGATTCTCGCCATCTCGATCCTCCGTTGTAGTTTCCTTTGCTGCTCAGACCAACGACACGGTCAAAAGTCATCGCCGGCCGGCTTCTAGCGCCATCGCTTCCGCGACCTGCTCACGCAGGAGTTTCAGCTCGCGTTGGCGGTAGAGCAAGCGTAGTCCGAGCAGCACTACGACCGCGAGGCTGAGTAGAGCTATCCTGGCTTCGATCTTGGCGGTGCGACTCGTGCCGGTGGTTCCCGGCGGAGGTAGGCCACGGCGAGACGGTGCGAGCTCGCGCTCGCCGCGGGCACCGTGCCTGTCGCACCCCCAACGAGCCGTGTGGGACGGGCGATCGCCACCATCATTTCTAGTGACAGGCTGTAGGTAAGGGTGCTTTCGATCCACTAGACGGCGCGACCTTCCCTCCAGGCGACCGAGCGCGCTGACGACCTTGCTGACCTCGTTGCGAATGACCATGTACGTCGCCGCGCCCGCGAGCGCGGCGATGCAGAGGGCCGCAAGCAGGAAGCGCCGGGCCATCCACCAGCCACGACGCGACGGCTCGGACGGAGCGGGCTCCGGGCCTCTCGCCTGGGCAGCGAGGTAGTGCGAAGCGCGGCGCGAGGGCGACCGCAGGGCGAGGCGAGGGCGAGGTCTAACTAACCCGAACTGGCTTCTCCGGCGAACAGACCGACGTGCCAGGTGGCGGCAGATCCTTGCAACAGCGTTGCCGCTGTGCGGCCGGGCGCCTCGGGCACGGTGGCATGACGTGCCCGATGAGGTTGAGCGCGGCAATATCGGGTAGTAAAGACCTGACACTTCTTATTGGTTTCACAGGGGCTAATAGGCGGTGCTGAAGAGCACTCAGCGAAAGGGCGGAGACGATGCGTATGTCCAGGTCAGGGTCAGGGGTGAGAAGGGCTACCTTCACGGCGCTCGCTGGAGTAGTGCTTATTGCTATCGCCGGCTGCGGAGGGTCGGGGTCGGGGTCCTCGACGACATCAGTGCCCGCGTCGGCGAATCAGACGATCGTCTTTGCCGAGTCTGGGCTTGGCACCGAGGGTGAACAGACCAAGAGAGCGATCAGCGCCTTCGAAAAGGAAAATCCGAACATCAAAGTCTCGATCGACGTGCTTTCGCCTGACTCGACCACGTATCTCCAGCAGCTTCAGCAGCGCTTCATCGCTGGATCCAGCACACCAGACGTGCTCGAGTCTGATGTGACCTATCCGGCCAAGTTCGCCCAAGCCGGTTGGATCAAGTCGCTTGACTCGTTCAATCCCAACATGAACCAGTTCTTCCCGACCCAGGTCGCGACCGGGCAATACATGGGCCAAACCTATGCCATCCCGTGGTTTGACAATCCCGAGGGCCTGTTCTACCGAACCGATCTCGTGCCGAGCCCACCGACATCGCCGGCGCAGGTCGTATCCGATGCCGAAGCGGCCATGAAGAAGGATCCTTCGCTCAAGGAGGGCTTGGCCTTCGAGGGCGCCAAGTATGAGGGGGCCGTCACGGCCTTTCTCACCGTGACCGCGCCCTTCGGCGGAAAGCTGACGACCAGCAGCGTGGATTCGAAGGGCAACGTGGCGGCGCTGAACTGGCTGCACGAAGCGATCTACACCAACAAGATCGCTCCCCAGGCAGTCACCGGCTGGCAGGAGGGACAGGTACAGGAAGAGTTCACCTCGGGCCACACCGCTTTTGCCATCAACTATCCATTCGTCGCATCGGTGGCCGAAGAAGGCGGACCGGCGAAGGGCCACACCGGCTACATCCCCTTCCCGGCGGGGCCCGGCGGAAGCCCGGGCTCTGCCCTGGGGGGCGAGATGCTAGCCATCAATGCGAAGAGCTCACACGCCGCTGCCGCATACAAGCTGATCCAGTACCTGATCTCGCCATCGGTGCAGATAGCGCGTGCTAAGGCAACCGGGGATCCACCATCGTTGCCCTCTGCATACACCGCAACGCTGTACGCCAAGGCACCGTACTTCAAGGAGGTCAAGTTGCTCAACCAGTACGCCCAGCCGCGGCCGGTGAGCCCTTCCTATCTACAGATCTCCACCGAACTACAGACCGCGCTCTCCTCTGTGTTCGCCAACTCGAGCTCAGCCAGCAGCGCGCTCAGCTCCGCGGCCAGCCAGATCTCGAGCCTGGCGGAAGGTTGATCGGCTCCGGAAGGCCTGCTAGGAGCCCTGATGAGCACGCAGGCCCGGGCAGCGGGCGCTCACATCGCCCCCCCGAGACGCCGGCGGCGGGGGGGCCGTAGTCAGGCACGCTCGGAGCGGCGACTTGGCTACGCACTCGTGGCTCCCGTGGTCATTCTGCTGCTCGCCATCACGGCCTACCCGCTCCTCTACAACCTGTGGAACTCATTCCACTCGGTCAATCTGAGCGTCGCCAACCAGCCCCACTCGTTCGTGGGGCTGGACAACTACACAAAGATGTTCCGCTCCTCCGAGTGGGTGAGCGCGCTCGAGCGGACCGCCGCCTTCACCGTCGTGTCGGTCTTTCTGGAGACGATCGCCGCGCTAGGACTAGCGCTGATGCTCAACCGCCAGTTTCGAGGTAGGGGCTTCCTACGCGCGGCGATCCTCGTGCCGTGGGCCGTGCCCACAGTCGTATCAGCCACGTTGTGGAAGACGATGTTCGATCCCAGGGCCGGCTTCGTGGACTACCTGCTCGGCGGCCTACACCTGCCCGGTGCTCACACCACCTGGCTGGCGGGCGTGTGGACCTCCTGGGTCACCATTCTGGTGGCAGACGCGTGGAAGAACGTGCCGTTCATCGCGATCATCCTCTTGGCGGGGCTGCAGGTCATCCCCGGTGAGGTCTACGAGGCTGCCCGCATGGACGGAGCGACCGCTTGGCAGTCCTTCCTCCGGATGACATTGCCTTTGCTCAAGCCCGCGCTGGCGGTGGCCCTCATCTTCCGCACACTGCAGGCTTTCCTCGTTTTCGACGTGATCTACATCATGACCGGCGGAGGGCCCGGCGTGAGCACAGAGACGCTTTCCTTCGTGAACTGGCAGACCTTCCTGGTGAGCACTGATTTCGGCTACGGCGGCGCCATCTCGGTGATGCTCGTGATCATGTCGCTGATCATCGCCGGGATCTACGTCCGCGTCCTGCGACCAGGGCAGGCAGCGTGAGCAATCCCGCCTCCACTCCCAGACGCGCACAAGAGGGTGCTCTATGAGCGCCCATGCCGGCTCCGAGCCGGGGGCTACCGCTTTGGTGAGAGCGCCGGCGCGCGCGCGCCGGGTCCCCCGGCGCCTGCCAACCGGCTGGAAGCTAGTGAGGGAGATCCTGTTCTATCTGCTCGTCCTGCTGGCGGTGGCCATTTCGCTGTTCCCCTTCTATTGGATCCTGCGCACATCGCTTGAGACCAACGCCGAGGTGGCTCAGGGGGTTGGTGGCGCGAACGGCCTGCTGCCGCCGCACCTGAGCTTCGACGCCTATTCCAACGACTTCACCCAGCAGCACTTTCTCACGCCGCTGCTCAACAGCGCGATCGTGGCACTTGGCGCGACGGTGGTGACGGTTGTCGTGGCCTCGCTGGCCGGCTATGCGCTCGCCCGCCTACCGATCCGTGGCGCTGGCGCGATCCTCGGCTTCATCCTCGTCGCGGGGTTCTTCCCCGTGCTGGCCATCGTTGGGCCACTGTTCCTCCTGCTCAAGGAACTGAGCCTGCTCGACAACATCTATCCGCTCATCATCATCTACCTGGTTTACACGCTGCCGATCGCCACCTGGCTGCTGAAGAACTTCTTCGCCCAGATCCCGAAGGATCTCGAGGAGGCCGCGCTCGTCGACGGCGCCACCCGCCTGCAGGCGCTGCGCAAGGTGGTCATCCCGGTCGCGGTGCCCGGCGTGTTCACGGCCGGCATCCTGGCCTTCATCCTCGCCTGGAACGACTTCACATTCGCCGTCTCGTTCTTGGAGACGCCGTCTCATTTCACCGCGCCGCTGTCGATCGTCAACTTCGGGCAGAGCCAGTTCCAGGTCTTCTACAACCGCGTCGACGCGGCGGTGGTGATCATCACGATCCCGATCGCTCTGCTCGTCCTGTTCGCCCAGCGTAGGATCGTGGCCGGGCTGACGGCAGGATCTTTCCGATGAACGCGCGAGCGCACTTCGCCACCCGGTGCTCATCGCGAGAGCGCGTCTACGCATTGGCGCACGGGTCCACCCCAAGGGTGAGGGGACCACATGGCAACGATTGAGATCGAGCATGTGACAAAGATCTACCCCAACGGCTCAGAGGCGGTGAGCGACCTCAGCCTTGATGTGGCCGACGGTGAGTTCATGGTGCTGGTTGGACCATCGGGGTGCGGCAAGACGACCACCCTGCGCATGGTCGCGGGACTTGAGGACATCAGCGAAGGCGCCGTCCGGGTGGGCGAGCGCGTGGTCAACGACCTCTCTCCCCGCGACCGCGACATGGCGATGGTATTCCAGAACTACGCGCTGTATCCGCACATGACGGTTGCCGAGAACATCGGCTTCGCGCTCAAGCTGCGCAAGCTGCCCAAGGAGGAGATTCGCGAGAAGGTCGAGGAGGCAGCCCGCATCCTCGGCCTGAGCGAGCACCTGCGTCGCAAGCCCGGACAGCTCTCCGGTGGACAGCGCCAGCGCGTTGCGATGGGCAGGGCGATCGTGCGCGAACCAGCTGTGTTCCTCATGGACGAGCCCCTCTCGAACCTGGACGCCAAGTTGCGAGTGCAGATGCGCGCCGAGATATCCCGCATCCAGCGTCGCCTCGGCGTGGCCACGCTGTATGTCACCCACGATCAGATCGAGGCAATGACGATGGGCGATCGGGTGGCCGTGCTCAGCGCAGGGACGCTTCAGCAGTGCGATGCGCCGCAGGCGCTCTACGACGCGCCCGCCAATCTTTTCGTGGCCGCGTTCATCGGCTCGCCCGCCATGAACCTCTATCAGGCCGCCCTCGACCCCGACGGCGGGGGCGTGCGAGTAGGCAAGCAGATGCTCGAGCTCCCAGCCCGACAGCGCGACGATCGTGCCCTGGCCCCCTTCCGCGGTGAAGACGTGGTGGTGGGCATCCGTCCGGAGGACCTGAGCGACGCGACCCTGCTCACGGGCGCAACGAGCGAGCGCCAACATCTGGTCGGTACCGTCGAGCTCGTCGAGGCGCTCGGCTCGGAGAAGCTCGTGCACTTCCGCCTGGAGGCCGAGCACGTGCGCGGCTTGCAGAGCGTCGTCGCCGGCCACGACGACGCGGAGGGACTAGAAGCAGGTGAGATCTCCGCGGCCGCCAATGTCAACGGCGTGGCTCGCGTCGAGCCCGCCAGCCGGCTGCGTGCCGGCGAGCAAGCTCGCTTCGTCGTGGCCACCGACCGCCTGCACCTGTTCGACCCAACCAGCGGCAATGCGCTCTCGGGCCCGGTGGCCCGCATCGAACAAGCATCCTGAGCCGGCGGAGACCTCGATCCCGAGCCAGCGGAGACTTCGCCGAAAGCGGCGGACGGGGGTCGAACCCGCGACCTCAAGCTTGGGAAGCTTGCGCTCTACCAACTGAGCTACCACCGCGCTAGCGCAGATATTACGCCGTCGGCCCACTACCCTTCGTGCCCGTGGAAAAACGCCTTCGCATACCCGTGCTCGTCGGATTGGCGGGCGCCGCGGTGGTTGGCCTGCTCGTGTATGGCGTATTGGCCCTGTCTCCCGCACGCACGCTCGACGAAGCGGTAGAGCATGGTCAGCGACCGGCAGCGCCATCGGCGACGAGCCAGATGCCGCTGCTCTCGGGCGGCGGCGCGCGAACGCTTGCCTCCTATCGCGGGAGGGTGGTCGTGTTGAACTTCTGGGCGTCGTGGTGCACGCCGTGCCAGGAAGAGGCGCCCATCCTGGAGCGGGCCCAGCACGGGCTGCTGCACCATGGAGGAACGGTGCTGGGGGTCACCTTTCGCGACTCCTCACCCGACTCTCTCAGCTTCGTCAAGCAGTATCGGATCGGGTACCCGAACCTGCGCGATACGACGGGCGAATTCGCCCAGGCATACGGCACCAACCAGATCCCCGAGACGTTCGTGATCGACCGCTATGGCCACATCGTGGCGATCTCGCGCGGGGAAATCGACGAAGCATTCCTCAAGCACGCGATCGCATTGGCGGAGAGCGTATGAGGCGCCTGGCACTCTCCTCGATATGCGCCATCGCGGCGGCATTCGCGCTCGCGCCTGCGCTCGGTGGGGCAGCCGCAGCTGCCGCCACCCCACGCACGACGATGCCGATTATCGAACGCCAGGTGATGTGCGTGACGTGCAAGATCCCACTGAACGTTGCCGAATCGCCACAGTCCCAGCGTGAGCGAGCGTTTATCCGTGGCCTGATCGCGGAAGGTCGGACGGAAGCCCAGATCAAGAACGAGCTCGTAGCCCAATACGGATCGTCTGTGTTGGCGTTGCCGAGCGCCAAAGGCTTCGACCTAGCGGCATATCTCGTGCCCGTTGCGGTGGTTCTCGCGCTGATCGGGCTGCTCGCGCTGCTGCTCCCGAGCTGGCGCCGCCACGCACGCACTCAAGCCGCACAAACGACGAACATCCCTCCGCTGAGCACCGATGACGCGGCGCGCCTGGACGCGGACCTCAAGCGCTTTGACTGACGATCGCCGTCCCCGCCGCCGCCCTGACATGGCGCCTCCCGACTCCGCCTAGACGCAGCGCGCCGCGACTCAGCGGAACGCGGCGCTCCAGACACTCGGCTGGACGCGTCGCTCTCACATCTCCGCGGGCGCGTCTACTCCGAGCAGATCGAGCGAGCGAGCGATCGTGTGGCGCGAGGCGACGCACAACGCCAGGCGCTGCGCTTCAAGCGCCGGCGACTCGGCACCGAGCACGCGGCAATCGCGGTAGAAGGCCGTGAACTGCTGAGCCAGCTCGAGCGCGTAGGCGGCTATCCGGTGCGGTGCACGGCGTGCGGCCGCTTCGCCCACCTCGCCGGGGAAGGCAATCAACTTCTTGATCAGCGTGCGCTCGGCGGGGTGCAGGCCTTCGGTGCTCTCCCCGACGCCTTGCAGCGCCCGCTCCACGTGCTCTCCACCCGCCTTCGCAAGCATCGAGGCGATCCGCGCGTGCGCATACTGCACGTAGTACACGGGGTTCTCGCTCGACTGCTCGCGAGCGAGATCGAGATCGAGATCGATCGTGGTGTCGTGTGAGCGCGACAGCAGGAACCAGCGGGCGGCATCGACACCTATTTCCCGCAGTAGATCCTCGAGCGTCACGAATTCGCCCGCGCGCTTGGACATCTGCGCGCGTTCGCCGCGGCGCACGAGATGAACCAGTTGCATGATCAGCATCTCGACGTGCTCGGGATCGCCCCCAAGCGCCTCATAAGCCGCCTTCATGCGCGCCACATAGCCATGGTGGTCGGCACCCCACACGTCGATCTGACGATCGAAACCGCGCTCGCGCTTGTCCTGGTGGTAGGCGATGTCAGAGGCGAAGTAGGTGT
This sequence comes from Solirubrobacteraceae bacterium, assembly GCA_036510495.1. Taxonomy (GTDB): domain Bacteria; phylum Actinomycetota; class Thermoleophilia; order Solirubrobacterales; family Solirubrobacteraceae; genus Palsa-744. The sequence continues at coordinate 64,762 of DATCDV010000008.1, read as the reverse complement.
GCTCGCCGCTGGAGCGCACGAGCACCCTGTCCTTGTCGTCCCCATAGTCAGTGGTGCGCAGCCACAGGGCACCGTCGCTGCGATAGGTGTGTCCTCGCTCCTGGAGCAGTGCAAGCGCATGATCGACCGGACTCACAGCCCTGCCATCCGCGTCGCGCAGATCCTCGCGTGGCTCGTGCAGCGCGCTCTCGTACGCCCAGTGGTCGAAGCTCTGGACGCGAAACGCTCCCAACGAAGCCTGCATGCGCCCAACCATCACCCTGACCGCAGCGGCGCCAAGCTCACCCGCATCGATCTTCGCGGCGGGCATCATGTCGCTCTCCCCCAAGTCCTCGACTTCCTCGGTATCGTCTCGCTCGGCGGCACCCAACCCACCCGCGATCGCGCGCTCCACTTCTGTGACAAGGGGGGTCACATAGTCGCCGTGGTAGCCGTCCTCAGGCACTTCCTCCCCGCGCGCAAGCGCCCGTATGGACTCTCCGAGCTTGAGCACCTGAGAGCCAGCGTCGTTCACATAGAACTCGCGCTCCACCTGCTGACCGTGAAAGGCGAGCACGCGCGCAAGGGCGTCGCCGTAGGCGGCGTTGCGCGCGTGTCCCACGTGCATCGGGCCGGTGGGGTTGGCGGACACGAACTCGACGATGATCCGCTCGCGCTCGCGCTCGGGCGTCCCGTCGCGACCGAAACCCTCCCCTGCCGCGAGCACCCCGGCCAGCGCACCACGGTGCCAGGCATCGGAGAGGAACAGGTTCAGGAATCCGGGCCCCGCCACCTCGAAGCGAACGAGCTGCTCGCCGAGTCGCGCCGCGAGCGCATCGCCCAGTCGCTCGGCGACCTCCCGTGGCTGGGCCCCCGCCGCGGGTGCGAGCAGCAGCGCCGCGTTGGTGGAGTAGTCGCCGAAGTCGGCGCGCGGAGGACGCTCGAGTGTGATCGCCCGATGCGCGCTCGCGCTGCCGGCGAGCTCAGCGGCAGCGGCGAGCACGGTCTCGCGCAGGCCTATCTCAGTAGTGGTTGGGCTCACCGGCGAGGATCTTATGCGCCCTAAGCCGTGCGGCCGGATCGGAGTACGAAGCCATCCGCTACTCGCACCTCGTCGGAGCTTCCCAAACCGATCTGGGCGACTTCCGGGGCACAGGTTGCGATACTAGGCTTGTGAACGACGAGAACCCAGGCGCCGAGCGCCACATAAACATCCATCTCTCCCCCGAGATCATGGGGGGCGTATACGCGAACTTCGCGAACGTCAGCCACTCCGACTACGAGTTCACGGTCACCTTCGCGAGGGTCGACCACGAGGTCGAGTCCGAGGAGGTTCCGGGCGTGGTCGTATCGCGTGTGAACCTCTCCCCCCGCTTCATGCGCGAGCTGATCGACGCGATGGAGGACAACTACTCGAAGTGGCGCACCCGTGAGGGCATCAAGAACCTGCCTGAGTACGGCGGTGCCGAGGCCGGGGAAGCCGACGAGTAGTGACGCGTCGTGCGCCCGCGGGGTGCGCGTTCCCCGCTTGCTACCCGCATCGCTGCGCTCAGCCAGGGCCGCAGAGCTTTGCTTGCTACCCGCATCCCTGCGCCCCGTCAGGGGTACAGAGTCCCCTTTGAGGGTTTGTGGAGGATGAAGGTCGCGGTCGTCTCTGACATCCACTCAAACCGACAGGCTTTTGAAGCAGTGCTGGAGGCAGTCGCCGACAGCGACGCCGCCGAGCTGTGGTGCCTCGGGGACATCGTCGGCTACGGCGCCGACCCCGACGCCTGCGTGGAGCTTGCTCGCCGTCACGTCGCCGTGTGCCTCTGCGGCAACCACGATATGGCGGTCGTCGGTGAGCTTCCACTGGATGAGTTCTCACGCGGCGCGAGCATCGCGGCGCAGTGGACGCGTGAAGTAATCACCCCCGCGAACCGCTCGTTCCTGGCTGACCTGCGACCCCAAGGGCAGGAGGGCCAGGTCGGGCTCTACCACGCCAGCCCGCGCGACCCTGTCTGGGAGTACGTGCTCTCGGCCTTGCTCGCAGAGCTGTGCTTGGACAGCGAGCCCAACCGCATATGCCTGATCGGTCACTCCCACGTCGCCTCCTCGTTTACGCGACAAGAGGGAGAGGCTGCTACCGGGGAACCGTGTCGCGAGGGCACCGAGCTCGACATGACAAACGGCGAATGGATGCTCAATCCGGGCAGCGTAGGGCAACCACGCGACGGCGACCGGCGCGCTGCGTGGTTGCTGTTGGACCTGGACGGGTACGAAGCCTCCTACAGACGCACCCCCTATGACGTGGCCGGCGCCGCCGCGGCCATCAAGGCAGCGCGTCTACCAAACTCCCTCGCGGAGCGCCTGGAGTACGGTCAGTGAACATGCGAACCCTCATCCGTCTCATCGTGGTCGCGCTGCTCGGCGCTGCCACAGCCCTGCTGGTGTCCTGTGGGAGCTCCGGCAAGGGTCTGATACCCAGCGCCAACGCCGGCCCGCTGCAGAACGATTTCGAAGAAGTGGCACAGGCCGCGGAATCGGGTAACGGCAGCTGCTCGGCAACCGAATCGGCGCTCGGCAAGACCGAGCAGGACTTCCTCGCGCTGCCCACCACGATTGATAAGGGCCTGCACGGACGACTCGAAGAAGGCATCAAGCACTTGCGCAAACAGGCACTTGAAATGTGCGTGGAGCCGACGCCCACAGCCACCTCGACAACAAGCAGCCAGACAAGCACCACACCCACGTCAAGTGGCACAACGAGCACCGAAACGACGACTGTCACCACGCCGACCACCACCACGCCACCGACCACCCAGACGACGCCCACGACCAGTGCTCCCCAAAACCCGGGCGGGGGCGTGGAAGCCCCCGAAGAAGGCTCGGGCGAACAGGGCGCAGGCGCTGGCATCGGCGCCGGTAAAGAAAGCGCCGGTAACGGCGCCTCCAACTCCGGGGGAGCCAGCGCGGGGGGCGAACAGTGAGCGACCCAGAGATCGCGGGGCGCTACCAACTCCAGAGCAGGCTCGGCTTCGGCGGCATGTCAACCGTGCATCTGGCATTCGACAAGCGCCTCGAGCGTCGCGTGGCGGTCAAGCTGCTCGCCGAGCATCTAGCCGAGGACCCGACGTTCGTGTCGCGATTCCAACGCGAGGCCCAGGCGGCGGCGCGGCTCATCCACCCGAATATCGTGCAGGTGTTCGACTCCGGTCAGGACGATCGCACCGGGCAGTACTTCATCGTGATGGAGTACATCGAGGGGCAGTCGTGCGCGGAAATCCTGCGCGACGACGGCTGGATCGAGGTTGACGAAGCGGTTGCCATCATCGAACAGGCATGTGAGGGCCTGCATTACGCCCACCGCCATGGCGTCGTGCACCGCGACGTCAAGCCGGGCAACCTGCTGCGCTCACGCGATGGCGAGGTCAAGCTCGCCGACTTCGGCATCGCCAAGGCGACCGAGCAGTCGAGCATCACCCAGGTGGGCTCGGTCCTCGGCACTGCCGCCTATCTCGCGCCGGAGCAGGCCCGTGGCGAGGAAGCCGGCCCGCGTGCCGACCTGTACGCGCTCGGTGTGGTCACCTATCAGCTGATCTCGGGCCGCCTGCCCTACGAAGCCGCGTCGCTCACCGAGCTCGCGCTCAAACAGCAACAGGAAGAGCCGGCGCTGCTCGACACGCTGGTGGCGGCGGTCACGCCAGAGCTAGCCGAAGCCGTGGCCATAGCGCTGTCGCTCGATCCCCGCGACCGCTATGAGACCTCGCGCGTAATGGGACGCGCCATCAGCGACGGCGCACTCGGCATCTCCCCCACCGAGCACCGCGCGCCCTCGCGCTCAAGCCACGCCACCGAGGCGACGAGCGTGCTCGCCAGCGCCACACGCACTCACAGCGCCTCAGATGACCGCGGAGCGGTCGTCCCGCGCCAGCCGCGCCGTGGTCCCGCGCGGGCAGCCCCACCTGTGGTCGCGACAGCGTCCGCTCGGCGTCGTGGCTCGGGCCTGCGCCGGCTCGCGATCGCGATCCTCGCGTTGCTGGCGCTCGGCGGCGTGATCGCGGCAATTATCGTGCTGGGCTCTCCCGCCTCCACGAAGATCACGCTGCGTAACGTCGTCTATAACGACGCCCAGAAATCCGCCGAAGCGCTCAAGCAGCTGGTCAACGAAAACACGAAGTAGTCGGAGAAAGGTGTGGGGGCCGCTTGAGGCGGACCCCCGGTGAGGACTACGCCCTTTCGAGCAGGACGACTGTCACTCCCCTCGCAATCTAGCTGCGACCTCAGACAATTGTCCGTCAAGGATCGCCTGGCGCAGGTCGGCCATCTGGCGCCCGAGGAACGCGAGATTGTGTTCGGTCAGCAAGCGCATCCCAGTCAGCTCGCCAGAGCGCACCAGATAGGAAAGGTAGGCGCGCGAGAGCCCGCGCGTGCAGGCGTGACAGGCGCAGTCCGCCATCAGCGGCTGCTCGGATGTGCGCCACTCGCTTTTCGTCAGGTCCACTCGCCAGCGCGCGTCGGGGTCAGGCACGAGCGCCGTGCCGTGACGTCCGAGGCGCGTGGGCATCGCGCAGTCGAACGTGTCGATGCCGAGCTCGACGCCGCGGATCAAGTCGTCCACGTCGCCGATCCCAAGCAGGTGTCGCGGCAACTGCTCGTGCGGGCCCCCGAGCTCGGCCACGGCGTAGCCGACGACCTCGTACATCTGTGCCTTCTCGGCGCCGAGCGAGCCCCCGATCGCGACCCCGTCGCAGCCGCTGGCGGCGACGGTGCGAGCGGAGGCACGACGCATGTCCTCGTACACGCCTCCCTGCACGATTCCGTAGACGAGCTGGTCGCGTGGCCCGTGCTCGGCGTGCCAGCGCAGACAGCGCTCGAGCCAGCGGTGGGTGCGCTCGGTGGAGCGCTCGGTGTACTCGCGGTCTACGTGAAAGGGGGTGCACTCGTCGAACACGAGCGCGATATCCGAGTGCAGCGAGGATTGCACCGCCATCGAGTCCTCCGGAGCGAGAAAGCGCTCGGAGCCATCGACATAGGAGCGAAAGCGCACGCCCTGCTCCTCGATCGAGAGGATCGCTCCCTCACGTTTTGCGACCTCGCCACCGATCGTTGATCGACGGGATCGCTGATCGGCCAGCGCCCGGGATGAACGGGACTTGATCTCATCGGCAACGGTGCCGTGCCCCATCGAGAACACCTGGAAGCCTCCGGAGTCGGTGACGATCGGCCCATCCCAGTCCATGAACCGATGCAACCCACCGAAGCGCTCGATCAGCTCGGCGCCGGGGTTGAGCATCAGGTGGAAGGTGTTGCCGAGCACCATGTCATAGCCGAGAGCCTTGACCTCTTGTGGCAACAGTCCCTTCACGGTGGCCTTCGTCGCGAGCGGCACGAACGCGGGTGTGCGAACATCGCCGTGCGCGGTATGTAGCCGTCCGGCGCGGGCATATGTGGCGCCGTCGCGCGCTTCGATAGTCAGGGCCACGAACACGGCATCCTAGAAGCCCCCGACAATGCTTGCCTCGCTGATAAACGTCACTCACCTCGTCCAGGTCTTCGGCTATCCGCTGCTGTTCCTGGTCGTGATGGCCGAGTCGAGCGGCCTGCCCATCCCGGGCGAGACGGGCCTGATCGCAGCGTCCGTGCTTGCCAGCCAGGGCAAGCTCCACATCGAGCTCGTGATCCCGATCGCAGCCGCCGCCGCGATCATCGGCGACAACATCGGCTACCAGATCGGCCGCAAGGGGGGCCGTTGGCTGCTCGAGCGACCGGGACGCTTCGAGCACCAGCGCCGGCAAGTGCTCATAACCGGAGAGCCGTTCTTCGAGCGCCACGGCCCCAAGGCGGTGTTCTTCGGGCGCTTCATCTTGGGCTTGCGCGTGTGGGCCTCGTGGCTGGCCGGCGCCACGCACATGCGCTGGCGCTCGTTCTTCCTGTGGAATGCGCTCGGAGGGATCTGCTGGGCGACGGCGATCGGGCTGCTCGCCTACTTTCTCGGCAACGCCGCCGGCAGCGCGGTGCAGGCCTTCGGCCTGTATGGGATCGCGGCACTACTGGTGGCCGCCACAGTCTTCTTGATCGCCCACCGCCGTGGGCGTCTGTAGATCGAGGTGCGGTCGATGAGACCCCGGTGGCTTAGGAAAAGTGGCTGGGGAGCGGGTCTAGGCGCCGCAGCAGCCGGCGGTCACGCGTTCCCACATCTTTCCGAGCGTCTCGAGCTCACGCTCGGAGAAGTGCGAGAGGAAGTGCTCGCGCACGACCGCGCGATGGGTGCCGCGCGCCGCGTCCAAGCGCTCGCGACCGCGATCGGTGAGGCAGGCGTAGGCACCGCGAGCGTCGTGTTCGCAGGTGCAGCGCCCGAGCAGCTCGTCGCGCTCGAGGCGGTCCACCAAGCGCGTGAGACCACTGCGCGATAGCTGGGCCTGCTCGGCGAGGTCGCACATGCGCATGCGCCCGGCGGGGGCGTCGACCAGGTACTGAAGCACCTCATAGGAGCTGAGCTGCAATCCGTGCTCACGCTCGAGTCTGCTCTCCAGGCGCTTGGCGAGCGAGGCGTGGGCGCGCAACAGGCCTCGCCAGGCGCGAAGCTCGGCTTCGCTGAGGCTGTCGGACTCTCCGAGACCCTGTTCCTCCCCGGGGGGGAGCTTCAGGACGGTCGCGGTGGCGGTTGCGGTGGACATAATGGCGATCTAAACCAACAATGTGCTTAGTCGAACATAGCAGCGTCGCGGGCTGGAATCCCTGTCAACCGGGCGCCTGGCGGGCGCTCAGCCGGCCCTCCTGGTGGCCTTCCAGGCCCACCACATCATCAGAGGTTGCAGCGGCAAACGGGCGTAGAGCGCCCAGCGCGGAATCTTCGAGAAGCGCTCGGGGGCGCGTGCCATGTGGAGGTTCGCCGGGAAGACCGCCGCCAGCAGCGCGATCAGCCCGAGCCCGGCGAGGCGGCGCGTCCATGGCAGCAGCACGCCGAGGCCGCCCGCTACCTCGGCGACGCCGCTGACGGCGACGAGGCTCTGCGCGCGGCCTTTCATGCTGTCCGGCACGATTGCCTCGTAGGTGCGCGGCATCACGAAGTGATTGATTCCGGCTCCGATGAACGCGAGGCCGAGCACAACCCGCGAGCGGCGGCGACCCCCACCGGGGTGCTCGACGATCGGGCTGGGGGTGTCTGTGTCCATCGTGTCTCCTTCTCGGGGCCCGGAGCCCTAGCTTTCGATCAGCGACCGTCCGGTCATCTGAGCGGGTTGGGGGATCGCGAGCAGGTCCAAGATCGTCGGTGCGACGTCCGCGAGGATACCGTCCCGCGCGCGCAGCTCGAGTCCGGGCGTAGTGACGATCAATGGCACCGGGTTGAGCGAGTGGGCGGTATTGGGGCTGCCGTCGGGCTCGAGCATGTGGTCGGCGTTGCCGTGATCGGCGGTCACCACGCACACCCCGCCGCTCTCGCGGACTACCTCGAGCACCTTGCCAAGACACTCATCGACCGTCTCTATCGCAGCTACGGCGGCTGGGATCACACCGGTGTGCCCGACCATGTCGGCGTTGGCGAAGTTGATGACCCCGAATCGCAGCCCATCAGTCTGGCCCTCGCGCCACGCGCCGACGAATGTGGAGGCGGCCTCGCGCGCGCTCATCTGCGGCTTGTGGTCATAGGTGGGCACGTCGCGCGGGGAGGGGACGAGCTCGCGGCGCTCGCCCTCGCACGGGGTCTCCTCGCCGCCGTTGAAGAAGTAGGTGACGTGCGGGTACTTCTCGGTCTCGGCCACGTGCAGCTGACGGGCGCCGCTGCGCGCGATCACCTGCGAGAGCGTCGTCTCGGGATGGTGGGGGGCGAACACCACCGGGTAGAGCCAGCCCTCCTCGTACTCGGTGAGCGTCGCCAGCCGGGTCACGGCGGGCGCTCCGCGGCGCCCTTCCCAGCCCGGTAGCTCCTCCGTGTCGGCTCGCGAGTCCGCTTCGGCTCCGGTTGCGTGCCCGGAGCCCTCTCCGGCGCCCTCGCCAAAGTCGGGCTCGGCGAGAGCCCTGACGAGCTCGCGCATGCGGTCGGGGCGGAAGTTGAAGCACAGCACGCTGTCACCCGGGCGGATGCGCGCCTCGGCGCCGACGAGCGTGGGCTCGATGAACTCGTCGGTCTCCCCTCGCTCGTAGGCCTCGCGCACCGCCTGCTCGCCACTTGAGGCGGGAACCGATCCCGCCCGTCCGCGGGCGTGCATCAGCAGGTCGTAGACGCGTTGCGTGCGCTCCCAGCGCCGATCGCGATCCATCGCCCAGTAGCGACCCACCACCGACCCGACGCGCGCGCCCGGGGTGGCGTCAAGCTCGGCCAGGTAGTCAACCCCGGCGTGGGGCAGCGTGTCGCGCCCGTCGGTGAACGCGTGCACCACGACATCTGCTCCAGGCGCCAGCTCGCCAGCGAGCGCGATCAGCGCGCGCAGGTGCTCAAGCGAGGAGTGCACGCCGCCGTCGGAGACAAGCCCGAGCAGGTGGATCCGTGCAGGTGCTTCGCCGTCTGGCACCAAGGGAACGACCCCATATCCCTCCTCCCCATCGGCGGACTCGCCCGTTGAGCCAGCTCCCTCGCCACGAGCGAAAGCTCCGCGCAGCACCGGGTTCTCAGCAAGCGAGCCGTCGGCGATGGCCTCGTCAATGCGCACCAGGTCCTGCTTGACGACGGCGCCCGCGCCGAGGTTGAGGTGGCCGACCTCGGAGTTGCCCATCTGCCCTTCGGGCAGTCCCACGGCGGCGCCGCACGCGGTGAGCGTAGTGTGGGGAAACGTGGCCCACAGCTCGTCGAACACGGGCGTGTGGGCAAGCGAGACGGCGTTACCGGGACCGGGCTCGGCCAGGCCCCACCCGTCGAGCACGACAAGGCACACGCACACCGCCCGCGCCGCTTGCGAACCCGCCGGCGCACTCATTTCTGGGCGGCCACCACGATCGCGGCAAACGACTCGGCATCGAGCGACGCGCCGCCGACGAGCGCGCCGTCAACATCGGGCAGCGCCAGCAACTCGGCGGCGTTCTCCGACTTGACCGAGCCGCCGTAGAGGATGCGCACCCGCTCCGCCGCCTCGGGGGAGCGTCCGCCCACGAGCGCCCGGACGAACGCGATCGCCTCCTGAGCCTGCTCGGACGTGGCGACTCGGCCGGTACCGATCGCCCAGATCGGCTCATACGCGATCGTCACCTCGGCCAGCCGCTCCTCCGGCACGCCCGCGAGGTCCTCGCCGATCTGGTGGCGCAGCTTGCGCTCGGTCTCACCCTCATCGCGCTCTGTCTCGGTCTCCCCCACGCACAGGATCGGCGCGATGCCAGCGGCGAGAGCGGCGGGAACCTTCAGTGCGAGCGCCTTGTCGGTCTCGCCGAATAGCTCGCGTCGCTCGGAGTGCCCGAGCACCACACCAGCCACGTCGAGCTCTGAGAGCATCGACGCGGAGATCTCGCCGGTGAACGCGCCCTCGGGTTCGTGGTGCATGTTCTGCGCGTATACCTCCACGCGCGATCCGCGCGCGCTATCCACCATCGCGCGCAGGTCGGTGTAGGGGACGCACACCGCAATGTCGACGCCGCTCACCGAGGAGACGCGTGGGAGCAATGCCTGGATGTACTCCTCGGATTGAGCCTCGGTCTTGTGCATCTTCCAGTTGCCCGCGATAAGCGGGGTTCGCTCGCCGGCCATCAGGCGATTCCGGCGCCGTCGAGCGCCTGGACGCCAGGCAGGGTACGACCCTCGACGAGCTCCAGCGTGGCGCCGCCTCCGGTCGAGAGGTGATCGACCGTGTCCTCCAGGCCGAAGTCGGCCAGCGCCGCCGCCGAGTCGCCGCCGCCGACGACCGTCACGCCGGGCGCACGGGCGACGGCCTGAGCGATCGCGCGCGTGCCCTGCGCGAACGGCTCGTACTCGAAGGCGCCCATCGGACCGTTCCAGAAGACGGTGCCCGCCCGCGCGATCTCGGTGCTGTAGCGCTCAACCGTAGCGGGTCCTATGTCGAGTCCCATCAAACCCGTCGGCACCTCGACCCCGTGCAGCACACTGTGCTCGGCATCGTCGGCAAGGCGATCGCCGATCACCAGGTCGCTCGGCAACAGCAGGCGTGCGCGGCCGGGCTGCGGCGAGTGCGTGTCGCTGGCCCGCACGAGCAGCCTGCGGGCGTGCTCGGTGTCCTCATCGCCGCACAGCGACTCGCCGACCGTGTGACCCTGCGCGCACAGGAACGGGAAGCACATCGCGCCGCCGATCATCACCACGTCAGCCAGTTGCAGGAACCGGTCGATCACGCCGATCTTGTCGGCCACCTTCGCTCCACCGATAATCGCTATGAGCGGCGGTGCGGGATGTTCGAGGATGCCCGTCAGCGTGCTCACCTCGCGTTCGAGCAGGCGTCCTGCCGCACACGGCAGCAGGTGTGCCACGCCGGCGGTGCTCGCGTGTGCGCGGTGCGCGGCGCCGAAGGCATCATTGACATAGACGTCGGCCAGCTCGGCCAGTGCGCGGGCGAGTTCCGGGTCGTTGGTGGTCTCTCCAGGCTCGAAGCGCACGTTCTCCAGGAGCAGGATCTCGCCGTTTCCCAGCTCTTCGACGAGCTTGTGCGCGCGCCGACCCACGACCTCGGGCGCGAGCGTCACGCTCGCCCCGGTCAGCTCGCGCAGACGCTCGGCCACAGGGGCGAGCGATAGGTCGGCCTCGGGCCTTCCCTCGGGACGCCCGAGATGGGAGACGAGCACCAGCCGCGCTCCGCGCGCGCGGAGCTCTTCGATCGTGGGGAGAGCCTGCACGATGCGCGTGTCATCGGCCACCGCCCACGCGCCCCGATCGTCCGTGGTCATCGGCACGTTGAAGTCCACTCGCACGAGCACTCGCTTACCGTGCACGTCGAGCCGATCGATGCTCCTCATCGTGGTTGCGCTCCCATCGTCGTGACGACCCCATCGTCCGCGGGGCCCTTGTGTGTCCTCACCGCTCCACCATCCGTGAAGAGCTGGCTGGAAAGCCGAGGAGCGGGCTCACAGAACCCGCTGGACGAGGTCGACGACCCGGTTGGAGTAGCCCCACTCGTTGTCATACCAAGCCACCACCTTGACCATTGTGCCGTCAATCGTGGCGGTGAGCTGCGAATCCACTATCGAGGAGTACGGGGAGTTGACGATGTCGCTGGAGACGATCGGATCTTCCGTGTAGGCCAGCAGGCCCTGCAGCGGACCGTTCTCAGAGGCGGCCTTGAGCGCCGCGTTGACCTCCTCGACGCTCGTGGGTCGCGCGCACTCGACGGTCAGGTCCACAACCGAGCCGGTCGGCACGGGCGCGCGCACGGCAAAGCCATGCAGCTTGCCTTGCAACTCGGGTACGACCAGACCGATCGCCTTGGCCGCCCCGGTGGAGGCCGGGATCAGGTTGATCGCGGCGGCACGCGCGCGGCGCAGGTCTTTGTGAGGAAGATCCTGCAGGCGCTGGTCGGCGGTATAGGCGTGAATCGTGGTCATCAACCCGTGCTTGATGCCCACGGTATCCACCAGCACCTTGGCAACCGGGGCCAGGCAGTTGGTGGTGCAGGAGGCGTTCGATATGACGTCGTGAGCCTCGCGGTCATAAGCCTCCTCGAAGTTGACGCCGAGCACGACCGTCACGTCGGGGTCTGTGGCAGGGGCGGAGATGACGACCTTCTTGGCGCCGCCCGCGAGATGCTTGGCGGCGTTGGGCCGGTCGGTGAACAGGCCCGTGGACTCGATCACGACGTCCACTCCGAGCGACCCCCACGGCAGCGCGCCGGGGTCGCGCTCGGCGAGCACGCGCAACTCGCGTCCGTCGACCACGATCGTGCGCTCGTCCTTTGCCACGACCTCGCCCGGATAGGGACCGAGGATCGAGTCGTACTTGAGCAGGTGAGCAAGCGTCTCGCAGTCGGTCAGGTCGTTGACCGCAACCCACTCGATCTCATCCGCGTCCCCCCGAGCCATTGCGGCGCGGAATACGTTCCGGCCGATGCGACCGAATCCGTTGATTCCCACGCGTACCGACATTCACAGCCTCCTGACGAAAACATAAGCGAGGGGCCCGGCTCGTCGGCCTTCGGCCGACTGCGCCACCCTCATATCTATAAACGAGGGACCCGGCTCGTCGGCCTTCGGCCGACTGCGCCACCCTCTATGAAATGAACGATGCCGGGCCTCCGAAGCGTCGCTCCGTTGCCCGGCTTGGGGGAAAAAGGCTATCAGCGGCCCTTTATGGCGGCCTTATGAGTCGCGCGAGCGCTTGTCGATGTCGCGGTGAGCAACCGCCACCGTGAGCTCGTCACGATCGCGGTAGCGGGCGGCGAGATGCTCAGCGATGGCCACCGAGCGGTGATGACCGCCTGTACAACCGATCGCGATCACAAGGTGGGCCTTGCCCTCGGCGACATACTCGGGAAGCAGGAAGTCGAGCAGCGAGTGCAGGCGCACGTAGAGCTCGTCGAGGCGGCCGTCGCGGGCGATGTACTGGACCACTCGCTCGTCGTGTCCGGTGAGATCGCGCAGCTCGTTCTCATAGTGGGGATTTGGCAGGAAGCGCACATCGAACGCAAGATCCTCCTCGCGGGGAGGGCCGTGCTTGAAGCCGAAGCTCATGAACGTGAGCGCGAGGCGACCCGCGTTCTGACGTGGGAGCAGCTCGGCGGCGATACGGCTGCGGAGCATGGCGGCGGACATGCCGGTGGTGTCGATCACGAGGTCGGCACGCGAGCGCAGCGGCTCGAGCAGCGCGTGCTCGGAGGCGACGCCCGCGACAACGCTGCCCTCGGGCGCGAGCGGGTGGCGGCGGCGAGTCTCCTTGTAGCGCGTGGAGAGCGTCTGCTCAGCGGCCTCCAGGAAGAGCACGTGGTGGGTGATGCCGAGCGCCTGCAAGTCGTCGACCACCGCCGTGAGGGCCTCGAAGTAGACGCCCCCACGCACATCGGAGACAACCGCGGCACGTTCGACCTTGGAGCCCTCGTGCACGAACAGGTCCACGAGCGAGCGGATCATCTCCGGGGGGAGATTGTCGACGCAGAAGTAGCCAGCGTCCTCGAACACGTTCATCGCCGTGGACTTGCCGGCGCCCGAGAAGCCGGTGATGATGACGAGGTCCTGCAGACGCGACACTCGGGTCGGTCCGCTTGCCGGACGAGGAGGCACGGGCCTGGTGGCGGCCATGTGAGGAACATTGTGGCGCTTAGGCCGGAGGAACGAGCCGGCTCAGCCGGCTCGGTGAAGCAGCGCGTGGATATCGCGGGCTGTCTTGGCGGGAAGGCCGGGCACTCCCTGCAGCTCCTCGCGTGAAGCGGCGAGGATCGCATCGGGCGAGCCGAAGTGGGTGATCAGGGCTCGCTTGCGCGACGGACCGATGCCGGGCAGCCCGTCGAGCAACGAGCCGGTCATCGCGCTGTCGCGTCTAGAGCGGTGGTGGGTGATGGCGAAGCGGTGGGCCTCGTCGCGGACGCGCTGCAAGAGCTGGAGCTCGGGGCTTGAGTGGTCGAGCACGAGCGGATCGGAGCGCTCAGGCATGAACACCTCCTCGATGCGCTTGGCGAGCGAGATGACCGCGACGCCGCGCTCACGAAAGCCCGCGAGCGGGAGGAGACCCGCGGCCAGCTGGCCCTTGCCGCCATCGATCACCACGAGGTTGGGAAGCGTTGCGAAGCTGGCGTCGTGAGCCGGGTCGTGCGGGGAGAAGTCGGCCTGCTTCTCCCACTGGGCGAAGCGCCTGGAAAGCACCTCCGCCATCGAGGCATAGTCGTCGGGGCGGGCGGGATCTTCAATCGTGCGGATCTTGAAACGCCGATAGTCCGATTTCTTGGGGGCGCCCGCCTCGAAGACGACCATTGAGGCAACGGTGTGGGTGCCGCCCAGGTTGGAGATGTCAAAGCACTCGATGCGCACCGGGAGCGCGTCGAGCCCAAGAGCCAGCTGTAGGCGTTCGAGCGCCTGGGCGCGGTGCTGGTGGCGGCGCTCGTCGCGCAGTCGCTCCTGGTCGAGCGCGAGCAGCGCATTGCGGTGGGCGAGCTCGAGGATGCGGTGCTTGTCGCCGCGCTCTGAGGGTCGCAGCTCGACGGGGCCGCCCCGCCGCTGAGAGAGGGCTTCGCCGAGCACCGGTCGGTCGGCGAGCTCCTGTTGGACGACGAGCAGAGCGGGGATCGTGGTGGGGCCGCCGTAGTACTGGAGCAGGAACTCTTCCGCCACCTCCCCCACGTCGCGCTCTGTCTCGTTTGAGAGATAGAAGGAGTGCCGATCGGAGAGGATGCCGTCGCGCACCTGGAAGACCTGGGCGTTGGCCTCGCGTCCGTCCGCGGCCACCGCGACCGCGTCAAAGGTGCCGATCGACTGCTTGGCAACACGCTGGCGCTCCATCAGCGAGTGCACGGCGCGCAGACGATTGCGCTCGAGCGTGGCCTGCTCGTAGTCCTGGGCGGCGGAGGCGGCGCGCATGCGCTGCTCGAGGTCACGCTCGATCGTGGAGAAGCGCCCAGAGAGGAAGTCGATCACGCCGTCGATGCTGCGCCGGTAGTCCTCCTTGGTGACGTATCCGACGCACGGTGCCTCGCAGCGCTTGATGTAGTAATCGAGGCACGGGCTACCGCTGCGACGGCCTGGCTCGGGACCCGTGCAAGAGCGGTACATGAAGACCTTGGCAAGTACCTCCAGGGTCGAGCGAACGCGCTTGGCGCTGGAGTAGGGGCCGAAGTAGGCGCGGCGCGATCGGTGGCGCTCGCGGGTGAAGTAGACACGCGGGTAGTCCTCGTCGAGCGAGATCGCGATGAAGGGGTAGGACTTGTCGTCGCGCAGGCGGATGTTGAAGCGTGGGCGGTACTGCTTGATGAAGCTCTGCTCGGCCAGCAGCGCCTCGGCCTCACTGGAGACGACGACGCACTCGATCGCTTCCACCGTGGCCACCATCTCGGCGTGGCCGGGACTGGAAGGAACCTGGGCCTTGGAGAAGTGCGAGGCGACGCGCTTGCGGATGGACTTCGCCTTGCCGACATAGATGACGCGCCCCTTGGCGTCGCGGAAGAGATAGACGCCGGGCTTGTCGGGCAGCACACGGCGCTGTTCGGCCAGGCTCGCTCGTCGCTGCTCGGCACTACCCACCCGGCCTTGCTTGGGATTATTCCGTCCCTGCTGTTCGGGATCGCTCTCCCGTCGTTGGGGGGGGCTACTCAATAGGTGCGGGAGTAGCGGTAGACGGCGAGCAGCGTGTACGCGGCAAGACCGATGAGCGCGAACCAGACGAACTCGCCGAAGGCCGTCTCCCACATCCGCGGCTGAGCGGCGACGGTGGCGAAGCCGACGGCGATCGCTCCATAGAGCAACGCCCGGTGGCGGTCGCCGAGACCGTGCAGGTCGCGCGCGCGTTCGCGGTAGAGCCGGTAGCCGAGGAAGGCAAACCCGCCCGCGAACACCACCCACAGGGCGGCGGCGAAGGCTTCGACCGCGCGACCCCCGCCGGGCAGGAACTCGACGGCTGCCGCGATCAGAGCCACGATCGCGACGTTGCGCGCGATCCTCAGACGGTCCATGACAGAGCTCGACCCATGGGTGCACCAGTCTAGTTGGGCTGTCCGCATGTCCGGGGTTGTGGGGGCACAGACTTGGCCCCCACACGCGCGCACGATCGCAAAACCCGCAACGTCCGGAATGATGTCGTAGAAGTAATCCAGCGTTTTCACTATGGGTGTTTTTTTGCGCTATACTGCGTAAGCCCATTCGGTCCTAACCCGACCGAAACGAGGGTTGGTTGGCAGGCGCCGGGGTACTCGTCATTCAGGTCAGAGAGCCCCGGCGCCTGTTTTTTAAGAAAGCGCCCCGTTCCCTTCACTGCGCTTGACCCGCGCCGGCTGTTCCCTCTTTGCGTTCGAACCACTAATCCGCGTCCGGTGGAGCGCGCGTCTGTTCAGTCGATGAGCGAGCCCAAACGCTCGTAGGCCGCCTCGACCGCACGCTTGGCAGCGGTATGGCGAGCCTCGGACTTTGCCGCCTCGTACTTGCTCGCCCAGGCGTCCGGATCGGCTAGCTCGTCTTCGAGAGCGCGCAGGGCGGCCTCGGCCTGTTCGACCGTCTGCTCGGCCTTGGTCTGCTCGCGGACACGATTCTTCGACGGGCCAGCAGCCTTCGCTGACTTCGCCTCGCTCTTCGCGGGCTGGCCCTTGCCATCTTCCTCGTCGCTCGCAACACGCTCTCCCCCGGGCGCGCGGGGGGCGGCGATTTTGGGGACAGGCGAGCCTCCGTTCGCGGCAAGCCGCTCCTCGCGCACGCGCACATACTCGGGCCATCCGCCCAGGAAGCTGCGCAACGAACCATCTTCGATCGCGACGGTGCGCGTGCCAACCGCGTCGAGCAGGGCGCGATCGTGGGAGACGAGCAGCAGAGCCCCCTCGAAGGCGCGTAGGGCATCCTCCAGGGCCTCGCGGCTCTCGAGGTCGAGATGGTTGGTGGGCTCGTCGAGGATCAGGACGTTCGGCGGGCGGGGCGTGCCGTTCATGAGGATCGCGAGTGACAGCCGGCGGCGCTCACCGCCGGAGAGCCCTTCCAGCGGCTTCTCGGCGTCCTCGCCGGAGAATAGGAAGCGCCCGACGAGAGCGCGCGCCTTGTTGGGCGCGAGACCGGTGGCGCGCTGGGCTGCCTCGACAACGCTCTGTCCCGGCGCGCCGCCCGCACCGAGCTCCTCGGCATGCTGGGAGAGATAGCCGACGTTCACGTTGTGTCCGGTGGATAGCGTGCCGGCGGCGAGCGCGCGCCGTCCGGCGAGCGTCTCGATCAACGTGGTCTTGCCGGCCCCGTTGGGACCAACCAGGGAGACGTGCTCGCCGCGCTCCAACCACAGCTCTGTGTGGTCCAAAAGGATGAGGGGTGTGCCATCGGGGCCGGCCCCGTCGATCTCAACGCGCCCGTCCCGCAACTCAAAGATGACCCGGCCGCTGCGCTCGGGCGCCTTGAAGGCGAACTCGAGCGTGGCCGCGTCGCGTGGATCGCGCTCGATGCGCTCGATCTTCGAGAGCTGCTTCACGCGCGACTGCGCCTGGCGCGCCTTGGTGGCCTTCGCGCGGAAGCGCTCGACGAAGCGCTCCATGCGGGCGATCTCCGCCTGCTGCTTGTCGATCGCCTTGCCCAGCGCCATCTCGCGCGCGGCCTGCTCTCGCCTCCATGTGTGCCAAGTGCCGGCGAAGAAGCGCGAGCGCGTGGGCGGGGTGCCGTACAACTCAAGCACGGCTGTGCCTACGGCCTCAAGGAACCAGCGGTCGTGGGCGACGAGCATCACGGCGGCATCGAGCTCGACGAGCGTCTGCTCAAGCCACTCCAGCGACTCGATGTCGAGGTGGTTGGTGGGCTCGTCGAGCAACAGCACGTCGGCGCGCGTGGCGAGCGCGCGAGCGAGCGAGGCGCGCGTGAGCTGGCCGCCAGAGAACGTGTCCAGGCCGCGAGCGAGATCGGCGTCTGTGAAGCCCAGACCGTGGGTCATGACGGTGGCGCGATCGCGCCACAGGTAGCCGCCGTATGAGTCCAGACGGGCTTGGGCGCGTGCATAGCGGTCGAGCAACGCCCCATCGCTTGCGCCCCGGGTCATCTCGCCCTCGAGCTTGGTGAGCTCCTGCTCAACCGCCAGCTCATCGACGCAGCCCGAGAGCACATAGTCGCGCAACGACATCGTTCGCTCCCGAGGGGGGCGCTGGTCGTGTAGGGCGATGCGCACGCCCTTGGCGACGCTGAGCTCGCCGCGGTCGATCGTCTCCTCACCCGCGATCATGCGCAGCAAGGTGGTCTTGCCGGCCCCGTTGCGGCCGGCGATCGTGAGACGTTCGCGGCGCTCGAGCTTGAACGACACGCCACCGAGCAGGGGCTTGCCCGCCATGTCCTTGCGTAGGTCTGAGGCGATCAGTAGGGCCACGGGGAGGATGGTAGGGATGGATCGGGGTGCATCTCGGGCAAAGCCCGTCGGATGCTCACTCGGGGTCGATCTCGGGAGCGCGTGGGGCCCGGGAGATCGCTGAGCGGGACCCCAGCGCCGTGCAAGTCGGCGGCGCGCTCCGATAAGATCACGCCCGACATGCGTCGCCTGCTGACAAGCCTGTTCTCTTGTGCCCTGTTGCTGCTCGTGCTCGCGCCCAGCGCGCTGGCATACAACGACGGGCGCGGCTTCTATGGGGCCACCAACGACAAGGTGATAACCAACGCCGGTTTCATCCTGATCATCTTCTTCCCGCTGTTCGTGCTCGCGATGAGCCTGCTGCAGTGGCGCCTTGACAAGCGCAAAGAGGCGCGCAAAACCGCACATAAGGCGCAACTCGGCGACGCACGCTGGCGCGGCGGTTGGTAGCCACCGCGTAGTGGAGGATCGATGAGCGAGCCTGGCGCATCTGGCTCGAACGCCGTTCCCGACACCGAGCTCCCGGACTCAAACCCTCAGTCGAGCTCAGACACAGTCCGCTACGAGCGTGACGGGGCTGCCGCCGTGGTGAGCATCGACCGCCCGGAGCGGCGCAACGCTGTGGACGGGCCTACCGCCGAGGCATTGCACGGAGCCCTGGAGCGCTTCGAGGGCGAAGAGGACGCACGCGTGATGGTGCTGACGGGCGCCGGGGACGTGGCTTTCTGCGCCGGGGCCGACCTAAAGGCGATCGACACGCTGGGCGGACGGCTGATGGCGGTGGAGGGACCGATGGGCTTCACGCGGCTGACTCCCTCCAAGCCGACGATCGCGGCGATCTCGGGCTTCGCCCTCGCCGGCGGCCTGGAGCTCGCGCTGTGGTGCGATCTGCGGATCGCCACCGCGGGCTCGAAGCTCGGCTATCCGGAGCGTCGCTGGGGAGTGCCCCTGATCGACGGCGGCACGCAGCGGTTGCCGCGCATCGTCGGGCTGGGACGCGCGCTCGACCTGATCCTCACGGGCCGCATCATCGACACGAGCGAGGCATACGCGATGGGCCTGCTCACCGAGGTGGTCGCCGAGGGCGCCCACGTGGAGCGGGCGGTCGAGCTCGCCAACAATCTCGCGCGCTTTCCGCAGCGCACGATGCTCGCCGACCGACGCGCGGCGATCGAGGGGCTGGGCATGACGCTGGAGGAGGGCTTGGCGCTCGAGTCCCAGGCCGGCCCGGATGTGTACCTCGACGCGGTGAGCGGTGCCCAGCGCTTCGCCTCGGGCGAGGGTCGCGGCGGAGCCGGCGCGGGCGCGTAGGCGGACCAGGGCTTCGCGGAAGCGGGCCAGGGCTTATCCTCGAATAATCGACTTCGAGGAGATCACATGGCCTATTTCGTGACGGGAGCAACGGGCTTCATCGGCCGCCGACTGGTGGAGCGGCTGCTGGAGCGCAAGGGCAAGATCCACGTGCTCGTGCGCGAAGACTCGCTGGGCAGGCTGGACGAGCTGATCGAGCATTGGGAAAGGGTGTCGGAGGCGACCGTGAGCAGGCGTGTGCATCCCGTCGTCGGGGATCTGCGCCAGCCGTTGCTGGGACTCGCCGATGAGCAGGTGTCGGAGCTCGAGGGGGCGGTCGAGCATTTCTTCCATCTCGCCGCCGTGTATGACATGACCGCGTCGGTGGAGCTGGACACGGCGGTCAACGTGGGCGGCACCAACCATGCGGTGGAACTGGCGGGGGCGGTGCGAGCGGGACGGCTGCACCACGTCTCCTCGATAGCTGTGGCGGGCGCGTATAAGGGTGAATTCGACGAGGATTGCTTCGACGAGGGCCAACGGCTGCCCTCGCCCTATCACGCGACGAAGTTCGAGGCGGAGCGGATCGTGCGCGAGCAGGCGCTCGTGCCGTGGCGGGTGTATCGCCCGGGAGTTGTGGTGGGCGACTCAAAGACGGGCGAGATGGACAAGATCGACGGTCCTTACTACTTCTTCAAGGCGATCCAACGCGTGCGCCGGATCGTGCCTCAGTGGATGCCGCTAGTGGGACTCGATCTCGGCAAGACGAACATCGTGCCAGTGGATTGGGTGGCGGGCGCGCTCGATCACATCGCGCATGAGCCGAACCTCGACGGCAGAGCCTTTCATCTCACATCTCCAGACTCTCAGCGCATCGACGAGGTGATGAACGATCTGGCCGCCGCCGCCCAGGCCCCGCGCTTCGCGGTGAGCATCGACAAGCGGGTGCTCGACGTGGTGCCGACCGGACCACTGTCGCTGCTGATGCGCGTGCCGCCGCTGCGCCAGGCCCGCCAATTGACGCTACGCGAGCTGGGGATTCCAAAAGAGGTGCTTGAGAACATGGACTTGGTGCCGACGTTCAACATGCGCCAGGCCGAGCGCGCGTTGGCGGGCTCGGAGTTCGAGCGGGTCCCGGCGCTGCGCGAGTACGCGGTGCAGCTGTGGGACTACTGGGAGCGGGAGATGGACCCGAGCATCAGCCGCGGGCGCACGCTCGGCGAGGCGGTGCGCGAGAAGCGCGTGCTGATCACCGGGGCCTCCTCGGGCATCGGCAGGGCGACGGCGGTGAAGGTGGCCGCCGCGGGGGGCATCCCGCTACTCGTGGCGCGCAACGTCGAGAAGCTGGAGGAGGTGCGTGCCGAGATCGTGGCGGCGGGCGGCGTCGCGTACGTGTATGCCGCGGACATCTCCGACATGGAGGAGATCGACCGGCTGATCGAGCGCGTGAAAGAGGACCACCGGTACGTGGACATGCTCGTCAACAACGCGGGGCGCTCGATCCGCCGTTCGATCGCGCTCAGCTACGACCGCTTCCACGACTTCGAACGCACGATGCAGCTCAACTACTTCGGGGCGGTGAAGCTGATCATCGGGCTGCTCCCACAGATGCGGGCGCGCGGAGCGGGACACATCGTGAACATCTCCTCGATCGGGGTGCAGACGAACCCGCCACGCTTCTCGGCGTATGTGGCTTCCAAGGCCGCGCTCGATGCCTTCACACGCGTGGTGGCCTCCGAGGTGATCGGCGACGGGGTGACGTTCACGACGATCCACATGCCGCTCGTGCGCACGCCGATGATCGCGCCGACGAAACTGTATGACGCGTTCCCCACGATCACGCCCGAGGAGGCGGCGGACATGATCTGCGAAGCGTTGCGCACGCGGCCCAAGCACATGGGCACCACGCTTGGGACGACCGGCGAGGTCCTGTACGCACTGGCTCCCGGGGCGGTCGATCGCATCCTGCACCTGGCCTACCGCGTATTCCCCGACTCGGCGGCCTCCCGCGGAGAGAAGGGCACGGACGAGCGGGCATCGTTGGAGCAACTTGCGATGGCGAACCTGATGCGAGGCGTGCATTGGTAGGAAGACAGCGCCACATGTGGCGCTGTCCCGACCGGTACATGTACCGGTCGGCCGAGGCGTGCATGCACGACTCGGAACAGAAATAGGATTGATCGGTGAGCCACCCCGATCCCGCCATCGAAGTCCATGACCTGCACAAGCGCTACGGCGAGTTCGAGGCGGTGCGCGGGATCGACATCTCCGTGGCAAGCGGCGAAGTGTTCGGGCTGCTGGGGCCCAACGGCGCGGGCAAGACAACGACCGTGGAGATCCTGGAGGGCTACCGCGAGCGCACTTCGGGCGAGGTGTCGGTGCTCGGCCACGATCCGGCCGCGCGCGAGCTCGCGCTGCGACGGCGAATCGGGATCGTGCTGCAGAGCAGTGGCATCTACAGCCATCTGACCCCACGCGAGGCGTTGCGCCACTGGGCGAGCTTCTACCCTCACCCGCGCGATGTGGAGGAGGTGCTGAGCCTGATGGGGTTGGGAGAGAAGGCCGATGTGCGCACGCGCAAGCTGTCCGGCGGGCAGCTGCGCCGGCTGGACTTCGCACTGGCGCTGGTCGGCGACCCCGAGCTGATCTTTCTCGACGAGCCCACGACCGGCTTTGACCCGCAGGCCAGGCGCGCGGCATGGGAGACGATCCGCTCGCTACGCGAACTCGGCAAGACGATCCTGCTCACCACCCATTATCTCGACGAGGCGCAGGCGCTGGCGGACAGGGTGGCGATCGTCAAGGACGGGCGCGTGCTCGCGATCGGGCCGCCCCGCGAGCTCGGTGTGGGCGGGACTCGCTATCGCGTGAGCTACCGCGACCCGGCGGGGGAGCTCGTGGAGCATGAGACCGAGGACCCGACCAGTCTGCTTGCCCAACTCACGAGCGAGGCGCTTGCTCGCGGGGAGCGCCTGGAGGAGTTGAGCGTGAGCCGGCCGACGCTCGAGGACGTGTACCTGGAGCTGACCGCACCCGCGATGACAGACCTCGGGACGACCGGCAGCGACACGAGCGACATCGACCAAACCGGTGCCCACGCGACAGGCGACGAGACGACCGGCGGCGGTCGCGGCGGCAGCGGCGATGCGTCGAAGCTCGACCCTCAATCGCGGACGGCGAGCAATGTCTGACGCCCTTACGCTCAGCTGGCGCCAGTACCGGCTGGAGCGACATATGTTCTGGCGCAACCCGAGCGCGGCGTTCTTCAATTTCGCGCTTCCCCTGCTGTTCTTGGTGGCGGGCGGCGTGATCCTGCACGGCAAACAGCACGATCTGAACCTGCTCGTGCCCGCGATCGCCGGCATGAGCGTGATGTCAACGACGTTCACCGCGCTGGCGTACAACATCGTGTTCCTGCGCGAGCGCGGGGTGCTCAAGCGCATCCGCGGCACGCCACTGCCGACGATCTCCTACTTCGGCGGGGTGGCAGCCAACGCGACCACCAACACGGCTCTTCAGATCGCGATCATCACCGTCGCGGGCAAGCTGTTCTTCGGGATCGGGTGGCCCCTGGAATGGGCAGAGCTGGTGGTGTTCGTGGTGGCGGGCGTGGTGTGCTTCGCCGCGCTCGGCGTGGCGTTCGCGCACATCATCCCCAACTTCGAGTCCACGGCGGCATACGTCAACGCGATCTTCCTACCGGTGGTGTTCGTGTCGTTCTATGTGTTCGACAGCACGAGCGCGCCTGCGTTCGTGCGCAACATCGCCGAAGCGCTGCCGCTGAAGCCACTGATCGACGGGATCTCAGGGGCGATGGTGACCGGCAAGGGACTGGGCGACAACCTGTCGGCGCTCGCCGTGATCGCGCTGTGGGGCGTGTTCGGTGTTTACCTCGCCGTGCGCGGGTTCTCTTGGGAGCAATCGCGCGACTAGGTACAGCGCAAGAAGCCACACGGGCGCGACACGCCAGCTCGAGGCCCCACCAGCTCAGCCCCCACCACTATCCTGGTGCGGCTCCAACCAACCGCAGAAGGGACACACGATGAAGCAGCTCGCCGAGGACGTGCACATGCTCAAGGGCTTTCCTCCGAACGCGATCAACGTGTACGTGATCGGGGACGTGCTGATCGACTCGGCGACGCGCCAAGCGGAGAAGCGCATCTTCAAGCAGATCGCCGGGCTCAAGCTGACAGCACATGCGCTCACGCATGTGCACCCCGACCATCAGGGTTGCAGCCACGTCGTGTGCGAGCAGCTGGGCATCCCGTTGTGGGTGGGCCAGGACGACGTGCCCGCGATGGAGACCGCCGGGAGCGTTGTCGGCGGAAAGGCACCCGCATGGCTCAAGCGCGTGCAGGAACGCTATTGGGTGGGTCCTCCCCATCCCGTCTCGCGCGCGCTGCGCGAGGGCGATGAGGTGGCCGGGTTCGTCGTGCTCGACACCCCTGGACACACGCGCGGTGCGGTGTCCTTCTGGCGCGAGTCCGACCGTGTGCTGATCCTTGGCGACGTGCTCAACAACGTGAACCTGATGACTGGCATACCCGGGCTGCACGAGCCACCGGCGCTGTTCAACGTAGACTCCGTGCGCAACCGGGTCTCGATTCGCAGGGTCGCGGCGCTGCGCCCCGCGCTCGCGCTCTTCGGCCACGGCGCGCCGTTGCGCGACCCGGACCAGCTTGCCGACTTCGCGGCACAGCTCCCGGCCTAGTCACCGGTGACTAGGAGGCGAGCAACAATGGATTCGCACGCCCTCAAACGGTGAGAGCGCCGGGGACCGTCCCGCGAATACGATCCCCGCGATGAGCGAGAGCATCTTCATCCCCGACGGGGATGTCTTCGCGCCGACCGAGCACGCGCGCGGGCCATGGGACCCTCGCGCGCTTCACGGGGGTGCGCCCGCGGCACTGATAGCAGCGGCGTTCGAGCGGATGGAGCCGGGCGCGGAGCTGCCGTTCGCGCGGCTGTCCTTCGAATTCCTGCGGCCGGTGCCGATGGCGCCGCTGACGCTGAGCACGCGCATCTCGCGACCGGGACGTCGCGTGCAGGCGCTCGAGGGGGAGTTGAGCGTCGAGGGGCTGACGGTGTGTCGCGCGAGCGCGCTGCGCCTCGTGCCGGTTCCCGAGGAGCTGCCGGAGATCGCGCTCGCGAAGGTGAACGTAGCCCGTCCCGAGACGATCGCGCCCGCGCGGGACGGACGGCGTGTGCGCTTCCAGCTCGACGGCATGGAGGACGATGGCCCGGAGGAGAAGAGCTTCGCGGCGAGCGCGATGGAGATGCGCTTCCTGAGCGGGCAGCCGCTGACGGGCGAGCTACCCGAACGGGGCACGGAGAACGACGAGCAGCCCGAGCACCGCGTCTCGGCCAACCACGTGCCGAGCGGCGCCGCGACGGCGTGGATGCGGTTGCGCCATCCGCTCGTGCCGGACGAGCCACTGACGCCGCTCGCGCGCGTGGCGGCCACCTCGGACTTCGGCAATGGTGTCGCGGCGGCGTTGCCGTTCGACCAGTACCTGTTCATCAACGCGGACCTGACGATCTCCCTGGACCGTCGCCCCCAGGGCGAGTGGGTCGCGCTGGATGCGCGCACGCTGCTTCATCCCAGGGGGATCGGGTGGGCTGAGAGCGTGCTGCACGATGAGCTCGGTCCGCTTGGTCGGGCAACCCAGGCGCTTGTGGTGCAGCGACGCTAGCCGTTCGAGGGAGAGGCAATCTCGAACTCGGGCAGGTTGTTGCCCTCTTCGAGCTCGACCAGCTCGCCCTCGCGCTCTTGCAGGTAGGCGCGAAGTGCCTTCTCCAGGCCCTTGCCGCGACGAAACCCCTCGAACATCTCGTGCACGGGTAGCTCAGGATCGTCGAGCCGGCTGACGATGCGCTTCAGCTCCTCATAGCCCTGCTCGAAAGTGATCTGCTCACGCCCCACTACGCCATCTGCCCCGCTGGCGCCGACCGGCCCGGGCTCCGCTCTACCAGCGCCCTCCAGTCCGACCCCATCTATCCCCTCCAGCATGGTGCCATCTGCGCTCTCCAGCCCGGTGCCATCTGCGCCATCCAGTCCGGCCCCACCGGCGCGCAACTCCAGCTCGTCGGTTGGCTCGAACATGATGGCCTGCGACTGTGCGGGGTCGCTCATAGGTGCTCCCCTCGTGTGACATCGGTGATTGTGGCGGTGGCCTCGCCGTCGGCAAAGCTGAGTCCAAGCGTGTCGGCAGGTCGCAGCTGGGCGACGCTCTTGACGGGGTTCCCGTCTGTGTTGGTGGCCATCACCCACCCGCGACGGCGAAAGTCCTTCGCGTCGACGATCGCGCCGAGCGCTCCCACCCTCTCCGTGTGACGCGCGAGTAGGCGCTCCGCGGCGGGACCGAGCCGGCTGGCGTCCTGGTCGACTGCTTGGCGCTGCATGGCAACGCGTCGGCGCAGCTCGCGGATCGCTTCCGCTGAGCGCCGATCGAGGGCAGCGATTAGGTCAAGGCGCTTGCGTGTGACGCGCACGCGGGAGCTCTGCAGCAGCTCTCCCATCCGCTCCACCATCAGCCGCGGACGGTCGAACACGCGCGCGAGCGCGGTCCGGTGGCGGCCTAGCTCCTCGAGCAGGTCGGCCGCCGAATGACGGATGGCGAGCTCAGCTGCCTTTGCGGGCACAGGCGCATAGGCCGCTGCCACGTGATCGCAGTTGGGGCGATCCTTGGTGTGGCCGATGCTCGTGATCACAGGGACCGCACAAGCGAAGATGGCTCGGCAGAGACGCTCATCGTCGAACGCGATCAGATCTGTGGGTGAGCCACCACCGCGCGCGAGGACGATCACGTCCACGCGCTCTGTCGCTTGCAGGCGCCCGAGCGCGTCGATGACAGAGCCGACCGCATGCACCCCCTGAACCGAGGCGGGACAGAAAACGATGTCCTGCGGCGGAAAGCGTCGGCGCAAGGCCTGAATGACGTCTATGTTGGCGTCGTTACGAGCTGCGACCACGCCGACACAACGCGGGAACGCCGGTAGCGGCTTGCGCCTATCGGGATCGCACAGCCCGTCGGCCTGCAGGCGGCGCAACGTCTCGGCACGACGGCGCAACAGCTCGCCGTCGCCGGTCGGACGTACGTGGTCGACGATCAGCTTCGTGGCACCCCGAGGCGCGTAGAAGTCCACGCGCTCATAGTGAGCTTGGACGAGGTCGCCCTGGGCGGGAAGCGGAGTACAGCGCGAAACACGCCCCTTCCAGATACACGCGTCGAGGCTCGCGGACTCATCGGCGAGCGTGAGATACACATGCCCTGAGGAGCGGTGCACGTTGATCGAGGTGACCTCCCCCTCGATCCAGCCGTCCCCGAGTGCTCGCATGGCACCGCCGATGCGACCAGCCACCTGGGCGACGGATAGTGCGTTGTCGGTCTGCGTGTCGGTCGCCGGAGCCACGGCCCTGAAACGTTAAACGCCGCTCCGGCGTGAACCCACGACTTCAGCCGGGCTCGCCCGGGAAGGGATCGGCAAGCGATGCCAGCACGTGGTCCGGATCGGCGGCCTCCAGTTCCTCGACGTCGTAGCGTCCGCTCGCCACCCCGACAGATACCGCGCCAACACCCTTGGCGGCGGCGATGTCAAGCGGCGTGTCTCCCACGACGAACACCTCACGAAGGTCAAGCGCCTGATCGAGCAGGCGCTCTCCGCGATCCACCGCCGCCTGCGTGAGCGCCACCCGGTTCTCGGAGTCCGAACCGTAGCCACCGACGAGAAAGAAGTGGTTCAGCTGGCCTCTCCCGAGCTTGGCGTGGGCTGCCGCTTCCAGCCCACCCGTGGTCAACCCGAGAGCGATACCGACATCGGTGAGGTCTTCGAGCAGCCTCTGTACGCCACGGAGCACACGGTAGTCCTTGGAGGAGGCGACGTAGTCCGGCAGCACCGCTTGATAGCTGGCCATCAACCGCGTTAGCTCGTCGCTCGTCGGTTCGCGCTCCATCACCTCCTTGAACGTGGCGCGCCCGATCGCCGGGTCGGTCATTCCCGCCGTGGAGTGTTCGGCGATATCAACCTTTGTGTCGAACTGGCGCTCGAACGCCCACGCCCAGCTGCGCGCGCCGGCGCCGCCGGTGTCGATCAGGGTCCCGTCGATGTCGAACAAGATCAGCTTCGCCTGGCTCATTCCACTCATTCTCCTACCTCAAGGGGCGTCTGCCGAGGTGCGAACACCGTGCGGCAGATCTTCGTGCTCATTGCAAGCAGCCTTCGTATATAGTTGCGTGTGCAAGCATCGTGTTATAACTCTGTCTTAAGTGGCCATCCACTTGCACGGACGTGCGTTCTTCGCCGCGTCCGGCCGCCACCAAACCAAGTAAGGGAGATCCAATGTCCGACACCGCTACCCCCACATCGCCCGCCCTCACCACGCCCTTGCCAACCGGCACGTGGAAGGTGGATCCGATCCATTCGAGCGTCGAGTTCCATGTCAAGCATCTCGGCATCGCAACCGTCAAGGGACAGTTCAAAGCGTTCGAGGGCATACTCGAGATCGGCGACTCCGGCGCCCGCGCATACGGAACCGTCGAGGTCGCAAGCGTCGACACGCGCGAGCCTCAGCGCGATGAGCACCTGCGCTCCGCCGACTTTTTCGAGGTCGAGAGCTTTCCGCAGATCACCTTCGAGTCGACCGCGATCCGCCCGCTCGGCGGGGACGAGTTCGAGATCGATGCCAACTTGACGATTCACGGTGTCACAAACAGCGTGACGTTGAAGGCCGAGTTCGAGGGCGCCGAGACCGACCCACAGGGCAACGACCGCGTCGGCGTGTCAGCCAATACCCAGATCAGCCGCGGGGACTACGGCATGAAGTTCAACGCCGCGCTCGGCTCGGGCAATGTCGTTGTCAGTGACAAGGTCAAGATCCTTGTCGATGTGAGCGCGGTCAAGCAGGCGTAATCAGCGAACGACGACGTCGTCCAACGCCTCGTCCACCGCGGCGAGCGTTGGGGCGTCGAGCGTGATGCCCGAGGCGGACGCGTTCGCGCGTACTTGCTCGGGCCTGCTGGCGCCCACGATCGCCGAGGCGAGATTCGGCTGGCGCAGCACCCAGGCGAGCGCTAGCTGGGGCATTGTCAAGCCGGCCTGCTCGGCGACCGGCCGCAGGCGCTGCACCGCTTCGAGTACAGGATCCTGCATCAACTGGCCAATGAAGTCGCTCATGCTGTCGCTAGCGGCTCGCGAGTCCGCGGGCGGCTGCTCGCCGGGACGATACTTGCCGGTGAGCACTCCCTGGCCCAGCGGCGACCACACGATCTGGGAGATGTCCTCGCGCTCACACAACGGGATCACCTCTGCCTCCGGTGCGCGCCACAGCATCGAGTACTGGGGCTGACTCGATACCCATCGAGCTACGCCGGGCAGAGCGAGTGACTCCTCGATCTTCTCAGCCGGCCACTCGCTGAAGCCGATGTGGCGGGCCTTGCCGGCCTCGACCACTTCGGTGAGCGCCTGCATCGTCTCCTCAAGCGGCGTGTCCTCGTCGTAGCGATGGCACTGGTAGAGATCGACGTAGTCGGTGCGCAGGCGCTCCAGGGAAGCGTCGATCTGCTTGTGGATCTGCACCGCCGAGAGGCCCCTGTCAGTATCGGACATCTGGAAGTACACCTTCGTCGCGAGCACGTAGGAGGAGCGGTCATAGCCCGACAGCACCTCGCCGAGCAGCGACTCTGCGGCGCCGCGTCCGTAGACGTTGGCGGTGTCGATGAAGTTGATGCCCTCCTCGAAGGCCGTGCGCACACACACCTCGGCCTGCTCGCGCGCCACCCCGCCGGAGTAGGTCAGCCATGAGCCGAGGCTTATCTCCGAGACATCGATGCCACTGGATCCGAGCTTGCGATAGTTCATGCAGCCCAGACTACCCGGTCACGGGAGATCCGAACGTGTGATTCAGGCACCGGCCGCGCTCAGTCGCTCGATCTCTTCACGAGAGAGCTCGAGCGTCATCGAGTGCAGCAGCCCGGCTAGCTGCTCGGGTGAGGTGGCGCTTGCGATAGGAGCGGCAACCGTGGGTTGGGCGACCAGCCAGGCCAGCGACACGGCCGCCACAGTCGTGTGGTGTGCCGCGGCGATATCGTCGAGAGCATCGAGCACGGCGAAGCCACGCTCGTTGCAGTAGAGCTCACGCACCCCTTCGGCGCGCGGACTATCGACCGGGGGGCCATCACGGCGGTACTTACCGGTAAGGAAACCTCGGGCTAGACCGAAATACGGCACGCATGCAAGCCCCGCCTGATCACACAGCCGCGCCAGCTCGCCCTCGTAGTCGCGCTCGAGCAGGTTGTAGTGGGGTTGGAGAGCCACATAGCTGGCCATCCCGTGGCCCTCGCCCACGCGCAGTGCCTCGGCGAGCCGCGCCGCGTTGTAGTTGGAGGCGGCGGCGTAGCCGATCTTGCCACCGTCGATCAGCGCCTGAAAGGCTCCCAGCGTCTCCTCCAGCGGTGTGTGGGCATCGTCCTGGTGAGCGTAGAAGAGGTCGATGCGATCGATCCCTAGTCGGCTGAGCGCGTCTTCGGCTCCCTGTGTGACCTGCTCGGCGGAGAGACCGGGAGCGTCTGGCGCCATGCCCACCTTGGTCGCGATCACAAGCTGCTCTCGGTTGCCACGCGCGGCCAACCAGCGGCCGATGATCCGCTCGGACTCCCCAAGGCCGTTGGGTCCACGCCGACCGTAGATGTCGGCCGTGTCGATGAAGTTGCCACCTGCCTGCACGTAGGCGTCGAGCACGGCGAACGATGCCTGCTCTTCAATCGTCCAACCGAACACATTTCCGCCCAGGCAGAGCCGGGAGACGTTCAGATCGGTTTTGCCCAAGCGCACGATCGGCTCAGCCTAGCGGGGCCGCGGATTGTCCTATCGTCGCCGGCCCGAAGCGAAGCTCTGGATGGGTGGCGCGACCGCGCGCATATCGGCCCCCATCTCAGCGCGCTCATGTTCCTCGACGTCCTCCCTGGTCTCATCCACGCTCTCCCTGACCACATCAGTTCTCGACAGGCGCGTGACCCGCGCCCGAGCACTGATGCGTACGGTCTCCTCCTTGGTGGGCGCAAGGAAGCGCTCGAGCGCGATCAGCTCGCGCACAAGCACGTTGAGTACCCCCGACGGCGAGCGCTCCAGGCGACCGCGAGCAAACAGCAGCGGCTCGGCCCGCGCGAGCGCGCGGTGGCGTTCATACACGGGACCGGGCACGATCAGGTTGACGGTGCCCCACTCGTCCTCGAACAGCAGGAACATCGTTCCCTTCGCCGTGCCGGGTCGTTGACGGGCGATCACCATGCCGGCCACCGCCACCGAACGGCCGTGCGGCAGACCAGCCAGCTGAGCGCTGGTCGCGAGCACGACCGGGTCGGCGCCGCTCGGGACGGACAAACGCGGACGCAGGACCGCCATCACATGATCGTCCACCGTCACCCCACTCGTCGCATAGTCGGCGAGCACGCGCTGCCACCGGTCAAGCGGACGTAGACGGGGAGCCTCGGGCAACTCAATCGGCAGCGCAAGCTGCACCGCATCGCCCACAGCCTCACCGGAAGAGGCAATCCCGATCTGCCACAGGGCAAGCCGTCTACGCGCGTCGGGCGAGTGGCTTCCCTCAGCCACCGCACTGACGTCCACGAGACCGTCGCACGCGCCCGCCCAGGCCAATTGCTCGAGCGTGCCACGCCGTGTCGCGGCGCGTGCGGCGAGATCGCCCAGGTCGCGGAACGGACCGCCGCGCTCGCGCTCAGCGACCAGCTCACGCACCTCATCGGTGACGGCTCCCTTGACATAGCCCAAGCCGACGCGCACGCCCAGCCCGGCGAGCGTCGCGTCCTGGTCTCTCAATGTCGGCTCCCGCGATACCCACGACTCTGAGCGAGAATCGATCTTCTCCACGGTGCACTCCACCCCCGAGGCGTTCACATCGAGTCCCAGCACCGCTACCCCCCGCCGCTGCGCCTCGTGCACAAGGCTGTCCGGGGCATAGAAACCCATCGGCTGCTCGTTGAGCAGCGCGCACAGGAACTCCGGCCCATATCTGACACGCAACCACGTCGACTGGTAGGCGAGCAGTCCGAAAGCGGCGGCGTGGGCCTTGGGGAAGCCGAAGCCGGCGAAGCCCGCCACCATCTCCCATACGCGCTCCGCGGTCTGCGCGTCGGCGCTCACATGGCGTATTGCGCCTTCGACGAAGCGCTCGCGATGGCCCCTCATCGCCTCCTCCGAGCGCTTGCGACTCATCGCGCGGCGCAATCCCTCGGCCTCCCCCGGCGAGAAGCCCGCGAACACCTCGGCCACCTGCATCACCTGGTCTTGGAAGATGATCGTGCCGAGCGTGCTCTCGAGCACCGGCTCAAGCGATGGATGCTCGTAGGGGATCTCGTAGTGGGGATCCTCGCGCAGGCGTCCGCGTCGCTCGATGTAGGGGTTTATCGCCCCACCCTGGATCGGACCGGGGCGCACGAGCGCCACCTGCACCGTCAGGTCGTCGAGATTCCTTGGCAGAGTGCGTCGCAACGACTGCATCTGAGCGCGACTCTCGATCTGGAACACCCCGACCGTGTCCGCTGCCCGAATCGCCTTGAACGTGTCGGGCTCGTCGAACGGTATGCGCGACAGGTCGACGCGTTCGCCGCGCGTGCTCGCGACCAGCTCGACGCAGCGTTCCACCGCCGAGAGCATCCCGAGCCCGAGCAGATCGATCTTCAGGAAGCCCGCGTCCGCGCATGAGTCCTTGTCCCATTGCACCATCTGCCTGCCCTCCATCGCCGAGGGCACCACCGGGCAGCAGTCGATCAGCGGCCTCGTGGACACCACCATCCCGCCGGAGTGCTGGGAGAGATGACGGGGCAGCCGGTATGCCTCTTTCACCAATCGCGCAAGCCAGCGCCAGCGTGTGGAGCCGTTCTCATCGCTGGCGACGTCACACTCCACATCGCTCATCCGGTCGGCCATGCGCGCCACGCGCTCGATCTCACCGACGGGCAAGCCCAGAACCTTGCCCAGCTCCCGGATCGCCCCGCGTGCGCGGAATGTCGGGAAGGCCGCGACCAGCGCGGCGCGGTCACGCCCATAGCGTGCGTGCACGCGCGGGATCAGGATCTCGCGAATATCGCGCGGGAAGTCGAGATCGATGTCGGGTAGGCCGCACAGATCCTCATGCAGGAAACGACCGAGCAGCAATCCGTTTGAGATCGGGTCTATATGCGAGAGGCCCGTGAGGTAGCACACGATCGAGGACACCGATGAGCCGCGCCCACGGCCGGGAGCGAGCAGCGCGCTCACGGTGTCCGCTCCCCGCACCTCTACCGCCACCTCGCGCGCGAGCTCGAGCATGTCATGGTGAAGTAGGAAAAAGCCAGCCAGGCCAAGACGATCGATCACACGCAGCTCCTCCTGCAGACGCGCTTCGGCTTCCGCCCGGACAGCACGCGTGATTTGCCCGACCGGCGGCCCTCCCGCCCCTCCCGCGCTCGTCTCCTTGCCTGAGCGCGAGCGCAGAGCCGCTTGGCCATAACGATCCTCCAGGCGAGCCCAGCACAGCTCAGCCAGTCGCCGGGGAGCGCTCTCGTCCTCGGACCCCGGGTAGCGGTAGCCGATGTCCTTCGTCAAGTCGAAGCGCAGCTGCTCGGCTAGGCACAGCGTCTCGCGCACCGCCTCGGGATGGTCGGCGAAGCGAGCGGCCATCGCGTGCGGGGCGCTCATGGCGTGGGTGTGGTTGCCGCGCCGCAACGGCTCGGAGGCATCGAGCGTCATATGGTGGCGCAGCGCCACGAAGGCATCCTGCAGCTCTACGCGAGATCGCGCGTGGGCGTGAACGTTGCCCGTGGCCACGCACTTCACCCCCAGCTCTCGGGCGAGCGCCGCAAGCGCCCGGTTGCGGGCTCGGTCGTGGCGGGCATAGGGGCGCTGCAGCTCCACCCTCAGCCCCTGTGGCCCGAACGCGTCGAGCAGCCGCCGCGCCGTGGGACCCTCGTGCACACCGCGCTCAGCGCATCCCGTCAGGCACACGAGCCCCTCAGCATGGTCGAGCAGCGTCTCGAGTGCCACCGATGGCTCTGTGTGCTCGCGTCTGGGGCCCTCGCGCGTACCAGCATGTGCGTGCGTGATGATCCGACACAAGTTCCTCCAGCCGCGGGCGTCACGTACGAGCAGCGTCAGGTGGTAGGTGTCGCTCGACGATCCATCGGAGACGCTCACTCGCGCACGGCCAGCCGATCCACCGACAGACCCGCCCGGCTCACCGGTAACGATCACGTCGATCTCCGCGCCATGGATCGCGTGCACGCCGGCATCCCCGGAGGCTTGGGACAGCTCCATCGAACCGGATACCGAGTTGTGGTCGGTGAGCGCCAGCGCGATGTGTCCGAGCTCACCCGCGCTGTGGGCGAGCTCATCGGGCAGCGACACCCCGTCAAGAAACGAATAGGCCGAGTGGCAGTGCAACTCGACGTATGGCGGTGTGCCGGGTGGAGGAGATCTCATCTACGGCCTCTGGGCGACCTTTTCACGAGCCCTGGGTGAACCAGCCGCCTGCGCCCAAATCGTGAAACACGACCAGGTTGCGCCCGCGCACGCTCACGAGCTCCCAGTAGCGCCGGCGCAAGGGATGCTCGGTCCACCAACGGTCCTCCACCAGCCACGTCTCGCGCACCGCCTCCACCCGCTCGCCGTTGACCTCGTATGGAGCTCCGCCGTGCGAGCGGACCCGGGCGGTGCGGGGGAGGTTCAGAGCACGTGGGCGACTCATCCGGGCCCCCGATCTGGATGGGTTGAAGCAAACGGGCGGCTGGTGCTCGGAACAGTCCTCATCCCGGCAGAGGCGTGAGCACCACTCGACGCTCGGGCACGCGCGAATCCGGGTCGATGCACACGGCGCGCAGCGCGGCGTCATGGCCCGCCACTGTGCGCACCTGACTGACAGCCTCGCCCAGACGCTCCTGCCGAGCCTGCTTGCATTGCTCGAGCAGCGTGTGCTGCTGGCCCTCGGCGGGACCAAAGCGCTCCACCCCGAGGCGCAGCGACTCGGCGGGCGCGGGCAGCAAAGGCAAGCGCAACGACAACGCCAGACCCATGCGCTTGGCGTCACTGAGCGCCTGGCGAAACACGACTCGCTCGCGCCAGGTTCCGCCGCCCACGAGCCGCGCCGAGAGCACAGCCGCGCGCAGAGTCCTACCGTGTCGCTCGGGACGCGCGAGCAGCCGGTCGACAAGCACCCCGAGCACACGCTGCAGCATCTCTCCGCTGCCGGCGTCGCCCACATCCAAGCGCTCCTCGAGTGTCTCTTCGACGCGGCGCGGCACGAGCGGCCGATCCTCACCGTCGGCCAGGCGATAGGCGAGGACGCCCGGCTCGCCAAAGCGGTCTGCCAGCGCCTCGCGGGAGGCTGGGCGATGAGTGGGTGCCAATTCCCGCAGCTCCCCTAGCGTGCGCACGCCGAGACGTCTTAGCGGCTCCACCAGCGCCGCCGTCTGCTCGCGGAAGCCGAGCAGCTCCACGGGTTGAGCGGCGAGGTAGCGGCGTGCCTCCCTCCCGTCTATGGCCTTCGCCCGGCGGGCGCTACTTCCAAGCGCGGCTGCCAGTGCACAGAAGCGCGTCGGCCCCACGCCGATCCTCGCCGGTCTGCAGAGCGCACGGCGCGTCGCCGCGATCGTGTTCGCATCCGAGCCGTGTATCCCGCGCAACCCGTCTCCGTCGAAGTAGGCGAGCCCCGCACGCGCCGGCTCGATCGCCGCCCCGATGCCTTCAAGCGCGCACATGACCCCCTCCCACGCTTCGGCCACCGCGAGCGGATCGGCCGGCACGAGCTCCAGCTCCGGACAGCGCACAAGCGCCTCCCCCAAGGTCGTACCGGTGCTCACCCCATGAGCCTCAGCCGCTCCCGAGACCTCCCCCACGCGTAGCTCTGCCCCCGCCATCGGGGCGAGCGCGAGCGCTCTGCCAGCCAATGCCTGTGCCCCGCCGGCAGCAACCGTCAGCGCGAAGCGAGGGATGTGAACACACACGACCATATACGAACATATGTTCGCATATGGCTACGTTCCCGCAACAGACAGTTGGGCGCAAAGCACCTGGTCTCGCCCGGTGATGCAGACGTAACACACGAATGGGAACGCACTATCGATCGGAGATCGGCCACAGCATGTCGAGCATCGCCAGGTTCAGTCCATGCCCAGCGGGCCACTGGCGGACCCGCTGAGGAACTGGCGCACGAACGGGTTCTCCGAGGAGAACATCCGCTCCGCGTCGCCCGCTTCCACGATCCGCCCCCGCCACAACAGCGCGATGTACTCGCCTATTCGTCGTGCCGAGGCGATGTCATGAGTCACGACGATGTAGGTACCGCCGTTGGCCTCGTGCATCTCCTTGATCAGTTCGCACAGCAGCGCCGTGCGCACCGGGTCGAGCCCCGAGTCGGGCTCGTCGAAGATCACCACGTCCGGTTCGGTCACGAGTGCACGCGCGAAGCCGGCGCGCTTGCGCATACCACCCGACAGCTGGGAGGGACTGTCGTCCATCGCCTCGGCGAGGCCCACGTCCATCAGGCGCTGACGTACCCGCTCGCCGATCTGACCCTCGGACATGTCGGTGTGCTGGCGTAGTGGGAAGGCGACATTGTCGAACACCGACATCGAGCCGAACAGAGCGCCGTCCTGGAAGAGCACGCCGATCCTGCGGCGCAGCTCGAGCAGCTTGGGCATCGTCAGCTCGGGAACCGAGTTGCCGAGCACCTGGATGTCGCCCGAGTCGGGGAACATCAGCCCGATCAGGTGCTTGATCAGCACGCTCTTGCCCGTCCCCGAGGGACCGAGCACCACCGTGATCGTGTCGTCGGGGATCGCCACGTTCAGGCCGTTCAGCACGGGAATGCCCGCCAGGCGCTTGACCACGTCCACGCAGCGGATCGACCAGTTGCGGTCGGTCGCCTCGCCCGCCAGGTCCAGGTCGCCCGACCCGGAGTGGTATTGAAACTCCTCGCCGTCCTCCTCCACGCCGACGCTCGCGTCAGAGCCCACTGGCTCCTCGCTCTCCTCGTACTGCTCCCCGTCAGTCCCTCCCACGCTCTCCACGGCACAGATACTAGTGATCCGCGAAGACCCAATCAACCCGCCGTTGGGCGGCCTCGCCGCACGCGTTGGTACCGACCCATACACATCCTCTTGACATACGGAGGCTATTGGGTCTACTATCGGTCCTGGGAGGTAGGAAAATGTTTCGTTACAGGCACTCCGACGCCGAACCGGAGCCGATATCGGACTCATTTGCTGTAGCGGGGACAGCGGTCGCGAGCGCTCCTCGGCCAGATCCGCGCCAGCGCCTGCTCAACGCGATGATCGAGACGGTCGCCCTACGCGGATATGACCGCACCACCCTCAGTCGTGTGCTCTCGATCTCAGACGTGCAGGAGGCCGTCTTCACCGAGCATTTCCACGACAAGCACGACTGCTTCATGCAGGCGGTCGATGACTTGATGGAGCGTGCCGAACTCTGTGCCCTGAAGCAGTTCAAGCGGCCCGCTCCGTGGCCCGAGCGGATACGAGCGGCGCTCGAGAGCTTGCTCGGCGCGCTTGCCCGCAATCCAGACGGAGCGCGGGTCCTGCTCGTGGAGGTGCTTGGCGCAAGTCCCGCGGTATGCGAGCGCCAGCGCACGGCGCTGGCATTGTTCACTGCCCTGATCGAGGAGGGCCGTTCGCACTCCTCGGACACGGAGCATCTGCCGCCACAAACCTCAGAAGCGATCGTGGGTGGGATCACCTCGATCGTGCACCGCCGCGTTCTGCAAGGCGATACCGCGGCCCTGCCCGAGCTGCACGCGGATCTCACTTACTTCGCGCTGCTGCCCTACCTCGACCACGAGCGCGCGCTTACGGTCGCGGGACTGGCCTAGCCCTGAGACCAGTCCTCCAAGACACCAGAACCTGACCCCTGGAGGTCCCTTCCCGGGACACTCCGAGCCCGAGCCTCACGATCCTCGAACGGCCACCTTCGCGATCCTCGAGCGCCGCGACTGCTCTGCCTACTTCGACGGCGTGGCGTGCGGGAACTGGCTCGTTTCGCCGTTGAATGTGAATGGAGCCTGCTGGTTGCAAGCGGGCGCCGCAATCACGTTGGCGGGGTGTTCGGGATTGTTGGCCGCCGGCGAGTAGAGGGTGTGGTTTTCGACGGGCTGACCCTTCTTGCGGCTGCCCGGTTCGAGTCCAATCAGCTGTTCGATTATTTCTTCGGTGAGCGTCCCGTACGCGGGGCCGCTCGCGGATG
The DNA here is from genome assembly GCA_036510495.1 of Solirubrobacteraceae bacterium. GTDB lineage: Bacteria > Actinomycetota > Thermoleophilia > Solirubrobacterales > Solirubrobacteraceae > Palsa-744. Next base: position 27,393 of record DATCDV010000008.1, on the reverse strand, counting down.
GCGCCGAGTTTGCGCACGAGGCGCTACTGAACACCTGGAGGCCGCTCGCGAGCGAATGGAAGGCCCCCGGCTGCGGGTAGGCGTTGGCGCGGTTCGTGCCGATCCGCTGCTGGTAGACGCTGAGGCCTTCAGGCGTGATCACGTTCATCACCTTCAGGAAATGCTGTTGCGGACCTCCGGGAATGTTGGAGTTTTTCGCGTGTGTCTGGGTCGACGCGGTCGCGTTGGCGAACAGCGCCTGCAGCTCGGGCACATACTCGCTCAGATACTGGAAGAAGGGGTTGACGTTGTGCAGCACGGGGCTCAGCGCCGCAAGCAGCGGCACGGTCAATTCGGTTGTCTTCTTGACGTCCGGCAGGCCCGTCTTGGCGGCCTTTGTCAGCGGCCCGAGGTTTGTCAGCAGCGCGTTGAATGGCGGCGTGAAGGGCTTGACGGCCTCTAGCAGCGGCGTGAGCTGTTCCTCGAAGGGACGTATTTCGTTGTACAGCGGAACAGTGTTGGTCGCAAAGGCATCGACGCTGCGCAGCGCGGACTGCGAGTTGTGCTCGAAGGCGGGCAGTTCGCGCCACGCTTCGGCAAACGCCTGGCTGGCTTCGGCGGCGGCGTGGAAGGCGCGCTCGCCGTTTGAGATGAAGCCGCGGAACTGGCCCTCGCGCGCGCTGAGCGCATCGAACACGACGCCCGTGTTGTGGATACTCGCCGTCAGCGCCCCTTCCTGGGAGTTGGCGGCGGTGACGAGCTTGTTGGCGTCTTCGACAAACGGCTGGATGGTGGCAAACGACGAGTTGATCTGTTCGCCTCTCCCGCCAAGGCCTTCGGCCAGCGACTGCATCCACACCTGAAATGCCTGGCGTGTCTGCGGGGTAAATGTGGCCAGGATGTCATCCAGCGTCACCGACGGTTCCACCTGAGCATTGGGCAGCTCTCCGCCATCCGGTAGCGAGCGGGCGCCGGCGCCCTCCGGCTTGAGCTGCACGTAGGTCTCGCCGAGCAGCGTCTTCTGGCGCAAGATGGCGTGCATGTTGGAGGGGATCGGCGCGTATTTGCTGGCGATTTCGATCGAGGCGTGCGCGAGACCGTCCTTGTTGTATTTGAGGTTGATCACGTGGCCGACGTTGACGCCGCTGATGCGCACGTCGGATTGTTCGGCGAGCGCCAGCGTGCGCGGAAAGGCAACCGTGAAGCGATAGCCCTTCGGCTTGAGCGGCACGGGACCGCCGAAGGACTCCCACAGGAACAGCAGCAGTCCGAAGCAGCTCAGTGCGAACAGCACGATCACGAGAATGTTGGCCAGCGTCGGCGCTCGCTTCTGCATCTCAGCGACCCTCTCCACTCGTTGTGGCAGCCAACCGCCCGAAAGCGCTCTGCTTGGAGCCGAGCAGTTTCATCGTGAGGCCCTTGCCTGGGCTCGGATGTGTTCGTACATGTGCAGCTGTCGCCGCGGCCGTGGCGGCCCCGGTGCTCTTGCCCAAGCCCTGCGCCACGCATTCCGCTTCCGTCGGCGGATTGAGCAGCGCGACTAGCAACTTGACGGTCGCGTTTACTTCGCCGGCGCCCGTGAGCAGTTCGAGCAGATTGCAGTTCAAGTAGGCAACTGTGCGGCCAACCGGCCCGTGTGCATCGGCCGTGCTCAGCACCGAGTTGAGATCGTGGTTGGCCCAGTCCAGGAAGAACAGGAAGCCGCCCTGGTTGGGCCCGGGGTTGTATGCCAGCTCGTTGAAGAATTCGTTGAACACCGAGAAGCTCGAGGAAAGTCCCGGGAAGGCTTCGTCGAGTTCCTTCAGCGACGGATTTAGCTGGTTGACGATCGGCAGGACCTTACGCGCGAACGGACGGATTTCGTTCTTGATGATCGGCGTGCTCTGCTTGAAGAGCGAGCGTGAGGCTTCCTCAGCGGGTGCAAGCGCTTTGGCGAACGGCTCGAGCTTGGTCAACGTCGGCCCCACCACGCCGGAGGCAGTCGCGAGCTTGCCGAGACCACTCTTGGTCTTAGCGAGGGCGCTGGGGAGTAGATGCAGGGTCCGTTCAAAGCTCTGCTTCTGTTCGGCGAATGTCTGGAAGACGGCGTTGGAGGCGTTTATCGCCTCGGACAATTCGGTGTCCTTATTGCCAAGCGCGTTCACGAACAGCTGGAAGTTGTGGATCGCGTGTTCGATGTTCTTGTTGCGCAGCTTGAGCTGCGCGGTGATCTTGCGCGCGTAAAGCGAGATCGGGTCAAAGCGCTTGAATGCGGCCGACAGGTTCTCCGAGTTGCCCTTGAGGCCTACTCCGGCGCCATCGATCAGCTCCTGCAGATAGCCACGCGTTTCGGTGTCGAGCGCTGCGAGGAATTCCTCGAAGTTCACGTCAGGAGCGGTCTGCGACTGGGGTACGGTGTAGCCATTGGGGACGTGTCCAGCGCTTGGAGTACCGGGATCAACCTCCACGGTCATGTCCTTCAGCTGGGTCTTGGGCCGCAGCAGCATCGTCGCGTTGCGATAGATGTAGTGCGCGTACTTGGGCGTGATGTTCATCGTCACGAGCGCGTCGCCTTCGTTGGACTGAACGCTTGCGATTTCACCGATCTTGGCCCCCGCGATAGTGACCGACTGACCTTGCCCGGGAGTGACCGCCTGCGCGGTGCGAAAGTCGGCCTTCAGCGTGACGTAGCTCTTGCCGATCACCGGTACCCACCCGGGCAGCGAGAGGCGCTCGTTGGAGAGAATGTAGCCACCGACGAACAGCGCAAACACGACCATCGCCACGATCGAGACGAAGGCCGTGCGGTAGCGCTCGATCTGATCGCGTAGACCACGCTCGCCCTGATGCTCTTGCTCGGGTGTCAAGGTGTGCTCCCATCAGCAGGGCCTTGGGCCAAGGGTCCGTTGAAGTTTTGCGGTGTCTGCGTGTAGCACGGCACGAGCGGCTTATACGGCGGCTCACTCGCGGGGAATGCCGGGCTAGTTCCTAGCGGTGGCTGCGAGGTGTGAGCGAGCAGCGACAATTTCTTGCTCCCACTCGGGGCGCCGACCACAGTGGTCGGCGCTGAGCGCAGCGTCTGGCCGCCCGTCTCAACCATGAAGCGAGTCGTCTGACCGTTGCCGTCAAAGCTCTGCCCGCTACCGGCAAGCCCCACCATCGAGTACCAGAATTCCCTATAGGCTTCGACGCCGGAAGTGCTCGAGCTGTCCTGCAGCTTCGTGTTTCCGGCGGGATAGAAGATCGTGCTCAGACACTTGGAGAAGAGGTCCGTCTGTTTGACGAAGGCGGCCTGCGGCGTGACCAGCCCGGCGAGCGTCGGCGCGGCTTCGCGCACGCCCTTGGCTACGCCGCCGAGCTCCGTCGGGGCGAGCGATGCCTGTGTTTGTTCGATCCACGGGAAGGCCGCTGCGACCGTCGAAGGAGTCTGTTCGACACCCGGAACCAGCTCCAGTGAGAACTTCCTGATCGCAGGCGTGGCGGCATTGAAGTTGGCGAAGGCGCGGCTGGCGTTCTGCAGCGCGCCCGGCAACTCTGCGATCGTGCTCGAAAGGCTCGTCGACTGCGCCGCTATCGCACCGAAGAACGTATTGAAGTTGCTCACGAATTCGCCGAGCTGCTGCTCGTGCACGTTGAGTGCAGCCGTGAATTTCTCGCTGCCGGCAATCAACTTCGAGAGGTCCTGATCTTCGACGCCGCCGAGTGCCTGGTTGACGATCGTGCCGCCCTTCAATGCTTCCGGACTGTCGAAGTAGGTCTTTTTGAGCGCTTGCCCCGCGTTCAGACCACGCACGGCAGGATTCTGTTCCGCGTTCTGGGCGGCTGTCGGCTTGCGCGTCAGCGCCGACCCGTATTCGGCAAGCAGCGTCTGCAGGTTGGAGCGAGTGTCCGTATTGAGCGCGTCGAGGAGCTGGTCGAGCTGGACCGGGTCGGAGGTCTGCGTGATCGGCACCGTATACCCCGAGGAGACGGTAGGAGACGATGGCGTGCCAGGCTGCAGGTCAACGAACCAGTTGCCTTCGAGCAGGATCCGCGCACGAATCTTCAGCGTCGCGTCGCGATGGATCGGCAGGCCGCCTTTTGTGATTTCCATCGTGACCACACCAGTATTGCCGACCCGCTTGACCGACTTGACCGTGCCTACGTTCACGCCCGCGACGCGCACAGGTGATTTGGGGCTGATGTTGACAGCCGTTGAGAACACGGCGTTCAGTCGATAGCCGTGCTTGAACGGGATGTGCTTGGTAAAGCCGAAGTACACAACGATCGCTGTGATCACAAGCAACACCAGCCCGAAGCGGACCGGGTTTGATTTCTGCATCTCGACGACGGGCAGCTCGTCGTAGCGTTTCCACCAGCGCACACGACTCATTTCTTGGCCCCCTTGGAGCTCTTCAGGCCGAGGGCTTCAAGCGTGGAGGCCGGATATTCTTCACCGAAGAGATCCTGCTTGCGTTCCGTTGCTTCAGTTTTGCTCGCGACGGTTCCGGGCACGTTGCCGATCACCGTCGTGCCCGGCGTATAAGTCTCATTGCCAGCTTCGCACCCAAGCGGCTGACCCGGCCCACTGACGTTCGGGTAGGGATTTACGTGCAGGTGGTTGTTGTCGACCGGTGCTCCCGGGACGCCGCCACCCTTGCTCGGTTCACGATCGACCGAGGGACCGTTGGCCGGCGCGGAGGAGGGCAAGCCCTCGTTGTTCGGCCCGTCGGGGGACAGCACGGCTGTCGCGCGGGCGACCGTACCGACGCCAATGCTCTCCGACAGCAGACTCGCGATATTGCGGAACGTGAGCGTCACGTAGTTGCACTTCGTCTGCGCCGGCGCCAGCCCCGCGAGGAGCGGGTTGGCGAGCCCAAGCGTGTGCGTCAGATCTTCGAGCCCTGAGACCACAAGCGGGTTCTGGCCAAACTTCGCGAACGCCTGCGCGGCTTCGGCGAGCTCGCCGTTGAGCGCAGTCGCGGCACGCAGGTTGACCGCCCCAACTTCGAAGGCGTGCCCGAGCGGCGCGGCCACAGTTGTGAGCACCTTCGCGCTCGGGCGCAGTAGACGCATGAACTCAGCGCTCTTGTTTACGAATGTAGCCTCGAACGGAAGCGAGTGGGTCGCCTGGCGCAGCGCGGGCGGCCCACCCACGATCGCCTGTTCAAGCGACGGCGCGACGCTCGCCCATGCCGTGAAGAACGTGTCGAGGTTGCTGTAGAGTTCGGCCTGTTCGCCTGCGACCGGCGCCACTTCTTTGGCCAGACTGTCGAGTGCCACGAACAGCTGTCCGAAACCGGTCTGCGGCGAGGCGAGATTGTGCAGCACCGGGATCGCGTTCGTGACGAGCGGTCGCAGCGTAACGATCGTTTCGTTCAGGCCAATTCCACGTTCCGCGAAGCCGTCGCCGAAACTCGTCAGGTTCACCTGATTTGCCTTGCGCGTCTTTTCGTCGAACATGTCGAAGAACTGGTCGATATCGACCGGTTCGCGCGTCTGCGAGACGGGAATCGTTTCGCCCGCCTTCAGCGCGCGCTTTGAATGTCCCCGTTCAAGCGCTAGGTACTTCAGCCCGATCGTCGAGACCGACTGCACGATCGCGCTCGTGTCGGCCGGCAGCGGTTCCACGGCCTTTTCCAGCTTGAGCGAGACGATCGCGGTCACGCGACCGGTTTTCGGGTTCTGATAGGGGCTCAGCCCGCTGATCACGCCGACGCGCTCGCCGCCGATACGCACCTGGTTTCCCTTCTGGAGACCGGAGGCCTCTGGCAGCTGCACCTTGATGTCGAACGTCGGCGTGAACGGCAACCCGTTGTTGGCGTTATAGGAGAGGAACACGGCGACGACCACGATCAGCGTCGTGATCGCGCCAATCAGCAGCGGACTGCCTGCCAGCGAATTCGAGCGGCGACGGTTCATCAGGGAACCTCGGTGGGGTCGCAGCCCAATTGGCCATTGTCGGTGAAGGGCGAAGAGCCGTCCGTCGCCGGCTGAGTGCCTGCCCCGGGGCAACGACGCAGCTGCCCGGTTTTAAGGCCCTGTACCACCTGCGTCGGGTTTGCCGGTTTCAGCGTGTTTTCCGCACCGAGTTCGAAGTCGGGGAACAGGCCGGTGACGCGCGCATAGTGGCCATTGGCGTCGTAATAACCGGTCGCCTGACCGAAGTCGCGGACAAGTCCCTGGAGATCCGGGCTGTAGGGACCGAACATGGCCGTTATCGGCAGCGATTCTTCAAGCGATCGCACGCCGTCGGGCGAGGCGGTCGTAAGCGCTTTGGCTAGACCTGGTAGGGCAAGCGCCGCTTCGGTCAGGTCGTTGCCGGAGCCGGGCTTGCTGATCGCTTCGCTGAAATCGCTGACAACCGGAGTGGCCGCGACCACGAGCGGGCGCAGCTTGGAGACGAACGGCCCGAGCGTCGGCGCTGCCGTCTTTGAGACGTCCACCAGCTTCGTCAGGTCGGCGAGCGTAGCGGGCAGCGTTTCAAATGTGCGGTTGCCCTGCTTGAACGTGGCGGGCAATGCCTTCAGACCAGCGGCGAGGTTGGCCTGCTGAGATCCGATCGCCCCGAACGCGGTATTGGCGTGGCTGATCAGTTCGGTGAGCTGCTGGCTACGTCCGGCAAGGACCGTCGTCGCCTTGGCCGATTCCACGAGGAAGCTGGCGAATGTCTGCTGGTCACCGCCGAGCTGGGCGAGCACATGATCGAGCGCCGCAAGCGCCGGCGGGAAGTAGTTTGCGTCCACCTGCAACTGCGGAGCGACCCCGGCGTACTGTTCGGCGGAGCCTTGGATCAACCGCTGCAGACCCTTGCGCGTCTTGGCATTGAAGATGCCGAACAGCTGGTCGAGGTCCACGACGCCGTGCGTCGAGGTGATCGGCAACGTCGAGCCTGACGGCAGCGCGGGGCTGTTGTTGGGGCCAGGTGAGAGCACGATGTAGCGATTGGCGACGCTCGACAGCGAGGGCACGCGGATTTCAGCGGTGGTGCCCTTATGCAACGGCACCAATGACGATTCCACATTGATCGTGATGCGAACGTCGTAGTTATGCAGGAGCGTGATTGCCTTGATCGAGCCCACCGGCACGCCGCCCACCTGTACCTGGTCGCCGCGCACGAGCTGGCCCGCTTCGGGGAAGATCAGCTGGTAGGTGGCGCTGCCGCCTCCAGCGAGCACAAGCACGAGAACGATCGCCACGACAGCGGCGATCGCCCCGACCGCGAGGATACGGACTGTGTTCGTGCGTCGCGGCGGACGAACGAGCGGCGGCGGCGGCGTTGCCGGTGTGGGGCTTGACGGGACCGTGGTAGCCATCGCCTTACTTGCCTTCCGCGGCGGTAGAGGCGCCAGCGGCGGGGCTATCAGGAATCGCCGCCGGCGATGGCTTAGAGCTGACCGTCGGATCGGGTACCTGGCCAAGACGGGCGACGAGCTCGAGCCACTGCGCGGGGTTCAGGCCAGAGCTAGAGACGCTCGCCGCGTGGGCTCCGCCGCCATCGAGTGAGGTGAAAGCAATCTCGATCACACCGGTATCGCCCGGCAGCGCCACCGTGTGCACCGGTCCCTCGAAGCGAGTGGAGCTCGCGATCTCAAGCGGCTTCATGACGCCCTGCAGCCCGCCGAGCTTGTGCACGGCGGCGACGGCGAGAGAGGAGGGGCCGCTGGGGCCGGCGATAGGCACGCCATCGATTGCGGAGATGTCCACGGTCTCCCCCGCGAGATTCGTGGAGGACACCCCGCTCTCGGCCGTCGTAGCCTGCGAGCAGCCGCGGGCCGAGACGGTCGGCCTCAATCCCGAGGCTGACAGAAACTCGAGCACGCCGAGCACGCGTCGGTCCGCGCGGCCGTCGGCGATCAAGTGCCGCTCGCACGAGGCCAGGTGGACGCCGCGGTCGTGCTGGATCTGCAGCTCGAGCTGCGTCTTTGACTCGAGCAGTGCCTGGCCCGGGCTCGGCGAGGCGACGGCGAGCAGAGCGCGGTTCTTGGATCTGACGGCGGAGGAGATCTGCAACTTGACCCAGCCATCGAGAATCGGCTTGGGATCGATAAGCGGCGCGCCGATGCCAGCCGGGCGGATCTGAAAGACGAGGTGCGGTTCCGCGTCGGAGCCGAGGTGGCCGAGCACGGTGCCTGCGATGACCTGCGCCCCGACGCGTAGGGGGTGCAGATAGACGTTCTCCGTCCCGACCCTGAACACGCGTGTGGCGCCATTGGCCGGACTCGTCGAGCCCGCGTTCGAGACGACGCCGGCCAAGCCGGCAGCGCGCGGCGCGCCTTCAACCGATTCGAGCACCGGGTAGAGGGACGCAAGCGTGCCGAGCCCCGCATAGGTGTAAGTGTTGCCGTAGGCGTCCACAAGCGAGATGCTTGGTCCAAACGGGCCCGTCGAGTCGATCTGCGTGATCCGCCCGTCCTGCACGGCGATCACAGGAGCTCCGGCCTGCGAGTAGATCGTCGCGGCGGGCACACTATGCGGAGAGGGGCCTTCGGTCGTGGGGAAGCCGTCGCTGTAGTGCGAGGCGGCATACACGGGAAAGCGCGCTTCGGTCAGCCCGGTGATCGCGCCGAGCAGTTCCGGCGGTGTGCCGCCCAGCAGTCGTGCCCGCAGCATCACCGAGCTCACGTATGCCTGCGAGTGGTTGTAAGCGAAGACCGCCGCTCGAATATCTGTGTCGCCGCCAGCGTCCTTGAGGTAGCGCGCCGCGGCAAAGATCGCGTCGGCTGGGTTATAGGGGTCCTCGACGCCGCTGTCGTTGACGTCCACTCCGTACTGGCCCCACTCACTTGGCAGGAATTGCATCCAGCCCTCGGCGCCGGCGCTTGAGAGGCTCAGGTCGCGGCCGTAGTCGGTCTCGACTTCATTGATCGCAGCGAGCACCTGCCAGGGGATTCCGTAAGCGGCGCCGGCGGCCTGGTAGATCGGCAGCAGAAATGGCGGGATAGAGAAGCTATTGATGTAGAAGCTCGGCAGGTTCGACAGCGATCCGCCAAGCGCGGAGGGCAGCGGCGGCGTCAGCGCCGAGGGCGACACGCCCTTCGGATTGGTGCCTCCGTTCGCGTTTGTGCCTCCCTTCGCGTTCGTGCCTGTCTTCGATTTTGTCGACCGCCGCGTTGTGGCCGAGCCCCGGTGGACACGAGTGGTTGTCGTACGTGGCTGCGAACGCTGGATGCGAACTTCGGGCGCCGGGACCGTCGTCGTTCCTTCGCTTGGCGTACTCGTGCTGGTCGTGGGTGTTTCGCTGACGCTCGGCGTGGCGGTCGTGCCGGTGCTCGACGGTTCGGGAGATGCTGGGGCCGGCACGTTTGTCGTCGTCGTCGTGGCTGGCGCCGCGGCTTCCGTGGCCGGACTGGTGGGTGTGTCGGCTAGCGCATCGCCGGCGGGAACCACAACGGCAAGTGCCGCGAGCAGCGCAGACAGCGTGGCTATGAGCGGTAGTCGGATCATCGTCAATTGCCGAGCAGGTAGTTGAGCAGCATGCCGCTAGCTTCGGAGCCTTCCGCGGACGGGGCATAGTAGGTGGTGCCCGCCGCGGCCCCACCAACAGGTTGCGCGGCCGGCGCTGCACCCGAGGCAGTCGGCAGCGTGCCGGCTGGGCCGCCGGCTTCGACCGTGGCCGGACCCGGATACTTGGCGAGCGCCTGGACCGGGGTCATGCCTTTCAAGACGGCAAGCGTGCGCTGCATCACAACGCTCGTCGAGCGAGCGCTCGCCGTCGAGGCCTTTGCGCTGGCAGTGCTGCCGGCGATGAATTTCCCAGTCGAGCAGGTCGGATTGGTGACGATCGAATAGGTCAGGCAAGTACTTGCGAAGACTTCCGCTCGCAAGAAGTGCCCGAGCGCGTCGTAGCCGTTGACGCTGCCCGCGCCGAGGTAGATGAAGTCGAGCAGGCGCTCCAAGCCCCCCGTGGTCTTCAGGCTGGTGAGCAATCCGGAGAAGTTGCCCGCGAACGGCTTGGCGTTCTTGCCAAGCCCCTTGGCGAGCGTGAGCAACGGTTCGACGGCGGTGAGCGCGGAGGCGGTGTTTTTCGCGTTCTTGCCGAACGCGTGCAGGAAGCCTTCGAAGGATTTCGAGAACGGCGCCGTGCTCTCAAACAGCTTGTTGAGGCCGGGCGCCGCGACACCGAGATCTTCGAAGGTGGGGGTGGTCTGCTCAGCGAAGCGTCCGAGCCGTTCCATCGCAGGCCCGAGCTGTTCAAGGAAGGCAGGGAAGTCGGCGAGGTTCTGGGCGAGCGCGCCACGATGGTTGGCGGTCGCCTGGGCGACCGTCTTGCCCTGGTTGATGAAGCCCACGAGCCGACCGCGATCGGCAGTGATCGGCGCGAGCGCGCGATCGCCTTCGACCGCGAGGTCGGTGAGCACTTTGTTCTCCTTGGCGAGGATCGCCAATACTTGTTCGAGGCCTTGCAGGGCTGGGTTGGCCCGGCGGATCACGGCGTTCAGATCCGAGCCCCGCCCCGCCAACCCGGCGCCGAACTCGTTGAGGAGGATCGTCAGGCGCTGGGCCTCGGGCAGGCGAGTGATGTCGCTGAGCAGGTCTGGGTCCACGGGACTGTGCGTGTTGCTCACCGGCAGCAGCACCTGACCGGCGCCTTCCTGCCCGGATGGGACACGCTTCAGCGGTGGCGGCAGCGGCGTGCCTTCGACGCGTGGCTGAGTGGGAAGGCAATCGACGAACTTCTCGCCGATCAGGGCCTGCGGGCGGATCGTGCAGCTGGCGTCTTCGCGGAAGTTCTGGAAGCCGGGAGTGGTGATGTTGAGCACCACCGCGGCCTGCGCGTAATGCGTCGGCGTGACCGACCCGACCGTGCCGACGTTGACGCCGTCGATCTTGACGTTCTCACCCGAGGTCACGTTGCCGGCGTCGTCGAAGATCGCGCGCACCGTATAGCCGCCGCCCGAGCCCCCGGCGGAAGTCGCGAGCAGGACGACAGCAACCAGCGCGGCCACGCATATGGTGCCCGCGACAGCGGCCATGCCCCTCCTGAACCCCTGTTTCTGCGTCCTCAACCCGATCCTACCTCTGTGTCGATAACGAGGAAGGCGTCCCGTCCGATAAGACGGGACGCCCCTTCTCGCTGTAGCTCAGACATTACGCCCCGCGTGCGTCGGCTGAGCTGTCTCTTCTGTCGCTCTTGTCCAAAGTCCTGCCGGTGACCGCCCCGAAAGGCAGCGGCCACCGAGCTTCTACAGCTACCTCCGTGACCGATCTATCGCTTTGGGCACGGGGGCTTGGCGGTGACGGTAACCGTTTCCCCACTGAGGAATTTCAGTTCGGCCTTGACCGGGAAGCCGCCCTTGGGGCACTTCTTGGGAAGCGTGCCGTAGGAGACGAGCTTCTTGCCCTTCTTGAAGGCGGCTCCGACCTTGACCTTGATGAATTCAACCGAGCCGTAAGGCGCACCCGGGACGGTGATCACAAGCGGAACTTCGGTGGTGATCACCGGGGTCGAGGCCGAGCTGAACGTGCCCTGGGAGAGGAGTTCGATCAGGGCCGGCGTGACGCCTTCCGCATAGAACGCCAGCTTGCCACCGGTCTCGAAGAACGGTTGCACGGTGAGGCTCTCATGGACGCGTGTGGCACCGAAGGCGACGACACCTTCCGCTCTGCCTACGGGACCAGCGACTGACTTCGCCGGGCAGTTCTTGACTTCGTGGCTTTCGAGGACCGCGGGCGAGCAGCTCGTGAATCCCGTGGTCGTCAGCTTGGAGCCGGGGGGCGTGTAGAACGTGACGCCCGTCAGCGGGGACGGGAATCCTCCATATTCGGTGCCGCTGATTTTGAATTCTGCTTCGACGTCGGTCCCGGCACCCAGAATGTTGCCGGTACCCGGCCACGTGGGCCCGCCATTCGAACTGGGGTTCTTCGGGATCGGCACTGCCGTGACCTTCAGCGTGACCGCCGGTGCCGCCCCTGCGGCTGCCGGTATGCCCAGTGTCGCTACGGCCAGGCCGAGCAAGACCAAACGGGTAGATGCTTTGCGCATCAGCTTCTCTCCTCTGTTGATGGGACAGGTCCGCCTACGATCCGGGTAGCTCCGGTCCTTTGACGGTCCGGCGACATCGAGTCCCCTAACGTCTCAGCCGTCCGGGGAGCATTGGCGATTTGCCCGCAAGATTAGCCGTATCGGCCGACGGGTTCAACTAGGTGGGTGCTCGCCGGCCGAGAAATCGAGCTCCTCGCCGACGTAATGCACGCCAATCGGCTCAACGATCACCTGGCGCGGTCCCGCCTCGACAGAGCCCGCCACAAGGGCCTGAAAGCCAAGCGTCTGAGCCAATGAGACGACCTCTCCGCCCGTACCGCCGGCGCAATAGATCGCGTAGCCGGAGCCCATGTTGAACGTTGAGTACGCCTCGTGTGCGTCAAGCCCAGCATGTTCGGCGAGGAAGACCAGCACCTCGGGCACCGGCGGCAGCTCAATGATGCGGTAGGTGAGCGACTTGCTCGGACGCATCAGCTTCAACAGGCCGTGACCGGTGATGTGGCTGAGGTAGGAGATGCCCAAGCCGGACTCGAGCAGGGCCTGCACCAACGGGACGTACATGACCGAGGGGTCAAGCAGCGCCTCCCCCAGAGCCCGCCCGCTCGGTAGCGCTGTGGCGTAGCCGTCGGGTAGCCGAGAGCCGAGCAACCGCGCGAGCGAGGCTCCGTTGGCGTGCAACCCGTTGGAGGCCACCAGCACGATCTCATCGCCCGCCTGGAGCCGCTCGCCGAGGAGCGGCGAGCGTCCCGTAGGCACCCTTCCAACCGCAGCACCCGCGAGCTCGATGTCCTGCTCGGCCACGAGTCCCGAAAGCGACGGCGACTCCCCTCCCCCCCATGCGCAACCGGCGTCGACGCACGCGCGCTGCCAGCCCTCGAGCAGCGCCGCGGCACGCTCTGGTTGGGCGTACCACTCCGAGGCGCCCGTAGCGAAGTAAGCGTTGACGACGAGCGGCAGTGCGCCGACGCAGCAGAGGTCGTTGAGGATCGCGGCCACCGTGTCGTAGGCGACATCGGCGAAGCGGTTGATCCCATGGCGCTCGAGCACCTGCCGAGCGATGATCGACTTCGTGCCCAGCCCCTCCATCACGAAAGCGAGCGTGGCGCCGTCGAGCTCGAACACGAACGCGGGCTCGCCGCGCGAGGCGTCGATAGCGTGGCCTCCGCGCGCGGCCAGCAGCGGCGAGGTGGCGAGCGCGCGCGCCATCGCCATGCGCTTGCCCCCGTCGAGCGCGTCGTAATCGACGCCGGCCGCCTTGTAGTTCGCCGATCCCTCCGTCATCGGCGATGATCCTATTCCCCACTGCCGAGGAGGAGAATGATGGACTTCCAGCCGAGCGAGCGCTGCATCGAGTTCCAGGGGCGCCTGAGTGCGTTCATGGACGAGCACGTGTATCCAGCCGAGCCGGTATATGAGCGCCAGCTGGTCGAGTCCGGCGATCCCCACCACCAGCCCCGGGTCATGGAGGATTTGAAGGTGCGTGCGCGTGAGGCCGGGCTGTGGAACATGTTCCTACCCGACGCCGATCACGGCGCGGGGCTCTCCAACAGCGACTACGCGCCGCTCGCGGAGATTCTTGGGCGCAGCCATATCGCCTCGGAGGCGTGCAACTGCTCAGCGCCGGATACCGGCAACATGGAGGTGCTGCACCAATTCGCCACTGACGAGCAAAAGCAACAATGGCTTAACCCTCTACTGGAGGGTGAGATTCGTTCTTCGTTTGCGATGACAGAGCCAGACGTGGCCTCCTCAGACGCCACCAACATCGCGCTACGAATCGAGCGCTCGGGAGACGAGTACGTGCTCAACGGGCGCAAGTGGTGGATCTCCGGTGCGCTGCATCCGCACTGCCGGATCATGATCGTGATGGGCAAGACGCAGCCGGCCGCGCCCCGTCATCGCCAGCAGAGCCAGATCCTCGTCCCGATCGATGCCCCTGGGGTACAGATCGTGCGGGGCCTGCCGGTGTTCGGCTATCAGGATCAGGAGGGTCACGCCGAAATCTTGTTCGAGGACGTGCGCGTGCCGGCCTCCAACCTGATCGCGGGTGAGGGCGACGGCTTCATGATCGCTCAGGCGAGGCTTGGCCCGGGGCGTATCCATCACTGCATGCGCTCGATCGGCTCCGCCGAGCGAGCGCTGGAGGCGATGTGCAAGCGTGCTGTCTCGCGCACCACCTTCGGCCAGCCCGTGGCGGCCAGGGCCAACATCCAGGATTGGATCGCCGAGGCGCGCATCGAGATCGAGATGGCCCGCCTGCTCACGCTGAAGGCCGCGTGGTTGATGGATACGGTGGGCAACCGCCACGCGCGCACCGAGATCGCCGCGATCAAGGTGGCCGCTCCGAACATCGCGCTGAAGGTGATCGATCGCGCGATCCAGGTCCACGGCGGCGGCGGCGTGTCAGATGACTTCCCGCTCGCATGGGCGTATGCTCACCTGCGCACCCTGCGCCTCGCCGACGGGCCCGACGAGGTCCACAAGCTCTCGATCGCACGACGCGAGCTGGCGCCATATATGTCATCTGAGGCCAGCTGAGGCCGAGCCACTGCCGAATCGCGCGGTAAGGCTCGCTCTAGGGGCTGGGCGCTGACCGGGCAAAGCGCAGGCTGTAGAGGACCGCGGCCACCGAAGTCGCGAGGTTCAGGCTCGAGACGCCCTCGCGCATCGGTAGGCGCAGGCGCATGTCGGCCCTCTCGAGCAACTCATCGCTCAGGCCCGCCCGCTCGGTGCCGAACGCGAGCAGCGCACGCCGCGGAACAAGCTCGGGGCGCAGCTCCTCTCCCTCGGGGTCGAGGGCGAGCAGCGGCCTGTCGCTGTCGGGCAGCCACTCGACACGCGCCACCGGCAATGCGAAGTGCAGTCCGGCCGAGCCCCGCACCGCAACCGGGTCCCACGGGTCCTGCCGACCGGTGGTGAGCACGCCCGCGGCCTCGACAGCCGCGGCCACCCGGATGACGGCACCGAGATTGCCAAAGTTCCGCGGGTCCTCGAGCAGCACGATCGGAGCCTCGCTCTTGCTCGCCAACAGAGCAAGCGGATCGCTTGTCATGCGCCGCGCGATGCTGACAACCCCGGTGTGCGGCACGTAGGGCCCCAGACGCTTGAACGCCTCCGCCGGCAGGACCACGGCCAAGCGCGTCATCTCGACGGCCAGATCAGGCGCAAGGCCCCCCGCGAGATGGGTCAGCTCCCGTTGATCGGAGCAAGCCACCAACTCGACATGCGCATCGAAGCGAAGTGCGTGCTTGAGCGCGTGAAAGCCTTGGAGCACAACAAGCTCCGTGTCCCGCCGAGCTTGGTGAAAGCGCCGCACGACGCTCGCCGTGTCCTCGCTTGAGATCTCACTCGCCATGGGCGCTGAGTGTAGGCCCGCACGGTTCTTCACAGGCACGCGGCGACCACACCCCTGCTACCGTTCGTTCGAACGAACGCCAACTGACGTCGCGGGCAAGAGACCTGCCTGGGAACGCCCCCCAATCCAAAAAAATGTCTTCCCCCACCCACTCAATGCCGGACTCGAGCACTGACCGCGCCACCAGCTCTGATCCGCCGAGCGACCTCATCGAGTGTGTGGCGACACTGACCGACGGCGGGGTCAGCTCAGCCCAGCTTGTCGAGCGCGCGCTCGCCGCTATCGAGGCGACCCAGCCCACGCTCAACGCCTTCCGCGTCGTGCGCGCCGAGGCTGCCCGCGCCGAGGCTGCTGAGGCAGATCGACGTATCGCGGCCGACGAGCGACTACCCCTGCTCGGGGTGCCGGTGGCGATCAAGGACGACGTGGACCTCGCCGAGCATCCAACCTCGTTTGGTTGTCCGGGTCACTTCGTGCCCAAGAGCGAGGACTGCGAGATGGTGCGCCGCCTGCGCGACGCCGGAGCGGTGATAGTCGGCAAGACCAACACGCCCGAGGTAGGCCTTTATCCGTTCACCGAGGGAACGGCGTTCGGGGTCACCCGCAACCCGTGGAGTCTCGACCACACTCCCGGCGGGTCGAGCGGCGGGTCCGCCGCGGCCGTCGCCGCGGGCATCGTCACGGCCGCCGTTGGATCCGACGGCGCCGGCTCGGTGCGCATCCCCGCCGCCTGGTGCAACCTCGTCGGTGTCAAGCCCCAGCGCGGGCGCATCTCCACGTGGCCCGACCGCGAGTCCTTCAATGGCCTCACCTGCATCGGCCCGCTCACCCGCACCGTCGCCGACGCCGCGCTCATGCTCGACGTGCTGAGCGGCAATCATCCCGAGGATCTGCACGCTCCACCCCCACCATCGGAGCCCTATGCGCAGGCCCTCGCCCACGAGCCGCGTCCGTTGCGCATCGCGCTCTCCTTGCGCCACGCCTACAGCGGCGCCCCCGTGCACCTGCACCGTGAGATCGATGCCGGCGTACGACGAATCGGCAGGCTGCTCGCCGAGCTCGGTCACACCGTCACTGAGCGCCACCCAAGCTATGGCCTGATGGGACTCACACTGGTCGCCCGCGGCGAGTCGGGCGTGCACGAATGGGTAAAGCGCGTGCCCGACCGTTCGTTATTGGATGCGCGCACTCGCTCGACGGCGCGGATCGGCGGTGTGCTGGCGAAGACGGCGCTGCCCCTCGCCAGACGCCTGGAGCGGCGCCTTCAGAGCCGCGTCGGCTCGATCTTCCATGATGTCGATGTGCTCATCACTCCCACCAGCGCCAGCGCGCCGCTGCCGATCGGCAAGACCGACGGCCTCTCCAGCTGGTCCACGCAGCAGGTGATCGCCGGCGCCTGCCCTTACGCCTGGCCGTGGAACGTGCTCGGCTGGCCCGGCGTGAGCGTACCCGGCGGGCTCACGGACGACGGCCTTCCATTCGGGGTGCAGCTGCTCGGTCCGGCCAATAGCGAGACCACACTGCTGTCACTCGCCGCCGAGCTCGAGCGCGTCGAGCGCTGGCACGAGCGCGTCGCGCCCCACGCGGTCAACTTCGCGGGGCAGCATTGAGCCTGCCCTCCCCGGCACCCACCGCCGAGACGGATACCCAAGCAGACGTACTCCCCAAGCCAGCGGCAACGCACACAGGGGAGAAGTCGCCAGACCACGTCGTGGGAGGTATGCGCGAGCGCATGTTGCGCGCAACGCTCGACTTGATCGCCTCGGGGGGCGTGGCAGCCGTCACCAACCGTCGTGTCGCCGCCGCCGCCGGTGCTTCGCTTGGCTCGCTCACCTATCACTTCTCGAGCCAAGCCCAGTTGCTGCGCGAGAGCCTGCTCCTGTACGTCGAGGAGGAGACCGCCCGGCGTGAGCGGATCGCGCTCGAGCTGGCAACCGAGAAACCAGGCGTGGAACAGGTCGCCGAAGCCGTGGAGCGACTTGCGGCCATCCCCTCCGCCATCCCCCAGCAGATAGCCGAGCTGGAGCTGCACCTGCACGCCGCGAGAGACCCTGAATTGCGAGATGCGTCGCGGCGTTGCTTCGAGGCTCATGAACAGATCGCAACCGCCGCGCTCGCCGCGCTCGGGATTCCCGACGGAGACGTTCACGCGCCCGCTGTCGTCGCGCTCATGACCGGACTGGCAGTGCGCCGCCTGGCTGCGGGCGGACACGACGCGCATAGAACTTCCGAGGCGCTGCTCGCGCTCGTGCGTGGGCTTGCGCCGCCGCACGCAGCGCAGACTTAGCGCCCCAGAGTACGGACCAGCTCGCGGGCTCGCGAGCGGACGCCGCCAACCAGCTCACGCACCTCGGAGAGCCCGGCCCGCAGCTCCACGTCGCCGACCTCGACCGGCAGCAACGTGTCCTGCAGCTCCCCGAGCATGCCGTCCGCTCGATCGGCGGCGTCCACGGCCGCGTCGATGAGGCCCTTGGTGCCATTGGACGGCGCGACGGGGGACAGTGTCTGGAACGTATGACCCGGCAGCTCGTGGCGCTGGGCGAAACCGGCGTGAACGCGCTTCGCGCGACCGTACGCCGCTTGGATCGGTTGGAACAGCTGCTCTTCAAGCCGCTCGGCGGCCCGTTCGTCGAGATGCTCGTAGGCCTCGCTCAGCAGCGCCAGCGCAACAGCGATCTCATCAGCGGCGCCGGCGAGCGCGTCGAGTATCTGTTGTCTGCCCTCGGCGGTGGTGTAGGCCATCGACACCACCCTAGCTTCTCGAGGTCAAGCTATCGCCGATCGCGATGGTTCGGTGAGAAACGCAGGGAGGTCAGCTTCGCCACTGGCAGCACGGGGCACGAGATCCACATCTACTACGCCGATCGGCAGCCCTAGCGCGTTGGAAGGGGTTGCGGTGAGGTGCTACTGGATTGTAGGAATGCCTCGACCGCGCTGACGTCAAGCGGACGCGAGAATAGAAAGCCCTGTCCGTGGTCGCAGTGTTCGCGCTGCAGTGTCTCCAGCTGGATCTGATCCTCTATGCCCTCTGCCAGTGTCTCGATGTGGAGCGTCTTGCCGAGTTGCACGAGTGTGCGGATCAGGGCTGTCGCCTCCCTGGAAGCAGCGATGCCCCCGATAAAGGAGCGGTCGATCTTCAGAGCGTCGACAGGGAACTGGCGCAGGTAGGCCAGTGAGCTGTAGCCGGTACCGAAATCGTCGATCGCGATGCGAACTCCGAGTTGCTTGAGCTCCCGTAGTCGTCGGGCTGTAGCCGCGGCATCGCGCATCAGCGTGGTCTCGGTGATCTCGAGCGTCAAGGCGTTCGGGTCCAACCCGCTGTGCTCGAGCGCTTGACGCACGTCGTCGATAAGTTTGTCATGGTCGAGCTGGCGTCCGGAGACGTTCACCGACATGCCGATCCGGTGTCCCTGCTCGTGCCACATTGCGGCCTGTTGGCACGCCTCTTGGAGCACCCATCGACCAATCGACACGATTAGCCCGCTTTCCTCGGCGATCGGAATGAACTCGATGGGTGGGATGACAGCGCGTGTGGGATGACGCCAGCGAATCAGAGCCTCGACGCCGATCACGCTTTCCGACTGCAGGTCGAAGGTGGGCTGGTAGAGCAAGAACAGCTGCTTGCTCTCGAGCGCTTCGGCGAGTTCCATCTCGAGTGTGAGCCTGTCCTGTGCGGCGGTTTGCATGCCTGACTCAAACAGCACATAGCCGTTCCTGCCGGCCGCCTTGGCCTCATACAGTGCGAGGTCCGCGTCGCGCAGCAGCTCAACGGCGTCGCCCCGCAGGCCCGAGGCAACGCCGATGCTCGGCGTGATCGAGAGCTGGCGCCTGAGCCCCCCGCTCACATCGATCTCATATGGCTGGCGCAGCACTTCCAGCAGGCGCTCGGCGACAAGCTCGGCACCTGCGTCGAGCACGGAGCCCTCTACCAGGACAACGAACTCGTCGCCGCTCAGGCGGGCCGCCGTGTCGCCCTCGCGCACGATACCCGCCAGTCTCGTGGCGACAATTCGCAAGAGCTCATCGCCGGCAGCGTGCCCAAAAGTATCGTTGACATGCTTGAAGCCGTCTACGTCCACGTACAGGGCCGCCACGGGAACATGCTGGCGTCTGGCGCGGGCGAGCATCTGTTCGGCCCGGTCGAGCGCCAGGACACGGTTGGGTAGGCCCGTGAGGGCATCGTGCAGCGCCTGATGGCGGAGCTGGCCAGTCTTCTCCTCCACCATTCCCAGAGCACGCTCGCGTGAGCGCGTAAGCACCAGTACGAGAGCACACAAAAGCACGCTCACGATCGCCCCGAACAGCAGCACCAACAGTCCCTGCGCGTTGGCCGACAGCCCGCTCCCAGCATTGGCTCCAGTCACCTTTGCGATCCACGTACCGTCGATCTGCAGCGTCGTTTCGGCCGTGAACGATTTGGAGATCGAGGCGGCGCCCGCACGTCCCATCAGCTCGGTGCGCTGACCGGGAGTACCGTGATACAGCGTCACGGCAAGACCGTGGTGCTCGCCCACTGCCGACCGTATGAGAGTGGGAATGTCAAATGAGCTTGAAACCCAGCCGAGGAGAGCGTCCCGACGCTGGGCGACACTGTTCAAGCTTGCACCGCGCCTATAGAACGCGCCTTCGACGAAGAAGGTGCGCACTCCCAGTGAGGTCACGGGATGCACAAGGAACTGTCCGCTATCCGCGATCGATTGCAAGAGACCTGCCTGAGAGGTCCCACTCGCCGGATACCCACCGATCGGGGAGCTCGGATTGCACCAGTCTCCCCGCAGCAGTCGAGCGATGTTCGCGGGGTAAGGAATGTTCGAAGCACCGGCTGAGAGCAAGCAGTAGCGAGCACGCCCGTCCGGAGCGAGAGGCATGGTTATTCCTCCCACGAGTGCGCGAAAAGCAGGGTCGGCGTCACGTCGCTTCTGAAATGCCACAAGCTCAGCTGCCGGCACCGACTTGACGACCAGTGTGCCCAGGCCCCCCACCTGTCGCTGATGGCCTTCCAGTCCGGTGAACCACTGATTGAACCCGACGGCACTCAGATGGGGCTGCATGGTCAGAACGGTGCGTAGCGTCGCCACGAAGTCGGTATCGCGGCGCAACTGGGTCTCCAGCGTCTCGCTGGTATCGGTCGCGGTCGTTTGGAACGTCTGCTTCTCATGCGCACGCACGCTTGAGCGCCACAGCGACGCGCCGCCAAGCGAGGCCGTCAAACCAAACACGAGGATCACCCCGGCAACCAGCATCCACCAACGTCGCCTGCTACCGCTCGTGCGTATGTGCGATGACTCTGGCGCGACGTCTGCGACGGCCTGTACGGCCGCATCTTCTTTACTTTGTGGGACGCCACGATTCATGGGCGCCTCCTCACTGCGGCTTCCGGATACCGCGATAGACGGGGATGGCTCCCCGGCCTCTTCGACCTGTTATCTAACTCGACAGTTAACTAGTTTGGCTTTAACCAACGGCCGTCTTCGCACGATGCGTATCGGCAAACGGCTATTAGAATTCTGCTATCTCGACTGCTCCGAAATTCTCGACTCCTGCTCCGAGGCCCTCGATCGGTCCGTCGCGAAGAATTCCCATCGTGACGTTGGGCTCCATCCGCCCGGAGTTGGCCACCACCGAGCAGCCCCGTGATCTCCTTAAGTTGCTCGTCCACGCTTGCTGCTCCACCTTGCCAGAATGCTCATGGCTCGACGGCCAGGATCTGCTTGAAATCGACGAGTTCGAGTAGCCGCTGAATTTGTGGGCGCGGCGAGCGGATGCTCACTGAGCCTCCACAGGCAGTCACCTGTTGAGCAGCAGTCGCGATGGCACGCAGTCCGGAACCGTCGATGAAGTTGAGTTCGGCGAAGTCGAGCACCACCTCCTTGACGGCCAACGCAATCCCTACGAAACAGTCGATCAAGATTGAATCGATCAGGGTTGCGATGCTTGCCATATCCAGTTCGCCATTGAGCATTACGATGGCTCTGTCGCCTTCGAGGTGCGCAAAAGCGGTGAAGGGCGTGGGCGAGGCTAGGAGGCCGTTACGAGCGCTCGATCCGGTCGCAACCGCTGCATCCGGCGCGACGGGTTGGGTCTCGTGCTCTACAAGCATTACGCTCCAGAAATTAGGGTCCCGTGGCTAGCAACGCCACCGGGGTCTGGAGCGACGCGTCGGCGGATCAGACCGCCGACGACAGCCATCTTAGCACATCGACAGGTTCCGATAATTGAACAGAATGAGAACTCTCTCCGGTGAGTACAGTCGCCATCGCGAGTGCTGGCTCAAGCTCCGCAGCCTGTCCAAACGCCGATAGCTCACACGGCGCCGCGCGAAACGCCTTCGCTTTGAAAGACGGAGTGTCAGCGTTCGGGTGTTGAGGCGTCATGCGTAGAGCTACCGAGCAAGGCGGCGTCGAGGTGTCCGTCGATCAGGTCGCGAGCAACGTTGCTGAGGCGAAGGTTGTGCTCGCGAGCATGAGCGCGTAGACGGGCAAACGCGGCGTCCACGCCGATGTGGGCGCGCTCGGCGAGCACTCCCTTAGCCTGCTCGATCATCACTCGACTGCTGAGCGCGCCCTGAAGCTGCTCTACCACGCCGTGCGCCTCGCGCACTGTGCGCTCCTGTAGCAGCGCGATTGCGGCGATATCAGCCATCCCCTGCCCTAGCTGTAGGTCCTGCTCGACCAAACGCCCTGTGCTCGCACGAAACAAGTTCAACGCCCCGACGGTCTCGCCACGCACCCTCATCGGGATCGCTTGCACGGAGCGAAATCCCTTCTGCAGCGCCATCGGCGCGAACGTCGGCCAACGCTCGGAATCGCCCGTAAGATCCTCGCTGGACACCAGTGCTCCGCGCTGGTAGCACTCGAAGCACGGCCCCTCCTCGTTCTGGGACTGCAACAGGTCCAACGCGTCAGAGCGCTCGCTCGAAGAGGCCATCACGCGCAGCACACCGGCGGCGTCGACAAGTAGCAACCCCGCCTCGGCGCAGTCCAGCAACTCGACGCACCTCTCCGCCAAAAGGTGCAGGAACTCGATCACGTCGAAGTCATCGACCATCGTGTCGGCCAACTCGACGAACGTCTCCACAATGCGCTGCTCGCGTGTCATGATCCGATCTCGATCTCTTCAGCTACGAACGCAAATATTGCCACTAGCGAACAGTTAAGGTCGTGATCGCGCGTCACGCCGGCCCCTGGAAGCGGTGGCGTCGCGTGACGATCTCGCGGGCGACGGTTCGCAGCGGGAGCCCCTCGGCGAACGCGTGAGCGCGCAGACGGACGAAGGCCTCATCCAGAGAGACGCCAAGCTGAACGGAGATCATCCCAGTCGCCTGATGAACCTCTGCCCAGTGCGAAGGCTCACCGGCCAAGACCTCGTGTAGTACGTCGGCCGGGGCACCCGCCTGTAGGGCAAGGAGCACCTGGGTGGCCATATCGGCCAGCACCAGCCCGTATGCCATCTCATCCGCGTTCAACATGCCCGAGCGACCGCGATAGATCACCAACACCCCGATCCGGATGGCGCCGAGGTGCAGTGGAAAGGCGAACACTGCCAGCACGCCGGCATCGACGCCGGCCTGGGCAAACGCCGGCCAGCGCACGATCGCAGGCTCGGCAAGGTTCGCCTCCAACACCGGGGCTCTGCTCGTCCATGCATCCACGCACGGCCCCTCACCCAGCGTAAGCTGCAATTCCTGCACTATCGCGATGCCCGGCTCAGACACCCCGGCAGTCCCACGCAGCTCTCCATCCACCATCAGCGAAAGCCCCGCACCTCTCAGCGAGAGCAGGTTCACTGCTGCCATGCATACCCGATCGACGAGCGAGGCCGAGCCGTCTACGTCGGCCTCCACTATTTCCCTCAACACTACGCTCAGCCGATCGGTAGGCATTCATCTAAACCCTACGACCGATCGGTCTCGGCCACGATCCAAGCAAGAGTGTGCGTCGTGGCTCGAGAGCAATTACGCTACGAGCGAGGCTTTCCGGCGAACGAGGAGCACAAGATAGCGAGCAGCAAGCACACCGGTCTCTATTTCAGCCATCCGGCGTGCTTGGAGCACGATCCGCGGGCGCAGATGCCAGAGCACCCGGACATACCGGAGCGACTGCTTGCGATCGAGCATGCACTGGGAGCACAGGACTGGCTGGGCTGGGAGCGACGCGAGGCCCCACCGGCACAGGAGGCCCAACTGGAGCTCATCCACAGCACCAGCCACGTTCAGAGGATCAAGAAACTGTCTTTGGTGGGTGGCGGTGCGATCGACCCCGACACTTTCGTCGGGGAGCCCTCCTACCGCGCAGCACTGTACGCCGCTGGCGGCGCGTGTGAGATGACTAGGGCATTGATGGCTCGCGAAGCGACGCTGGGTTTCTGCGGCGTGCGGCCCTCTGGCCATCACGCCGAACCAGATCGCGCGATGGGCTTCTGCCTGTTCAACAACGTCGCGCTCGCGGCAGATCTCGCGATCCGCGAGCTGGGGGCACGGCGGGTGTTCATCCTCGACTGGGATGTCCACCACGGCAACGGAACCGCCGAGGCGTTCCGCCGTCGCCAGGACGTCCTGTTCGCGAGTATCCACCAGTCCGGGATCTACCCAGGGACCGGCGCGATGGGCGATGTGGGCTCAGGCCCTGGAGAGGGCTACACGATCAACCTTCCCGTTCCTGCCGGCTCGGAGGGGGATCTATGGCTGTCGCTGCTCGAGCACGTCGTGCTTCCCGCCGCCCGCGCATTCGAGCCCGAGCTCGTGTTGATCTCCGCGGGCTTTGACGCACATCGCGCGGACCCATTGGCGAGCTGTCGTCTGGAGGCAGACTCCTTCGGCGAGATGGCCCGTCACGTGCGCGAGTTGGCCGGGCTGCTCGACGTGCCACTCGGGGCGGTCTTGGAGGGCGGCTACGAACCGACTGCCCTGGCACAATGCGTACAGGCGACACTCGCCGCGCTCGGCGATGATGAGTCTGCGCACGCGGCGGCACCTGAGGCCCTAATGACATCGCGGGCAGCCTCGCATATCGGTCGCTACTGGCCGCTCTAAGGCTCCTTATGTAGCCCTCCGCTTCGGCTGACCGATTTGGAGGACTGCGCGGGACATCAGTCGCCACCCGCGTGACGAGCGGCGACTGATGTTCAGAAGCCGCTAGACGCCCGCGGTCACCGGGCGGCGGCCTCTGAGGTTCACCTGCCAGTTGGCCAGCGGAAGCAGGAACAGGATGGCTCCCAAGGCGATCAGGAGAAAGCCGACCAGCGTGGCGATCGTGCCAACCAGCGACCATCCCCATGCGTTGAGCAGAAGACCGCGCAAGGTCTCGCCCTGAAACAGCGTCGCCTTCTCTTCGGCCAGCTTCGGGTTCGTCGGCGCGGCCAGCGCCGCGGTACTGACCTGAGCGTAGGTCTGCCCGCCGGCGATCTTGGAGAGATGCACGTTGATGAAGTTGTTCGCATACGCCTTGGCCTGAGCGCCGTTCACTAGCTGCTGGCCCGCGTACTGCTTTACGCCCGGCAGCAGTGCTGGACTGCCAGCGGCCGGGAAGAAGATCTTCTGTGGGACGAGCTGGTCGTGTACGACCTGCTTGTCGTAGTTGCCTCCCACCACGGCGAGGATGCCGACAACGATGATGCCCGCGGCCGCGACCGTGGCGATCGAGGTCAAGCCCGTGATCCTCGCCAGCAGCTGGTTGCGTGGCGCGTGCTTGACCGGATCCTCCTGGTGACCTGTCTTGGGCACAGGATCGGCGACAAAGGTGGGGCTTGCGCCATTGCCGGCGATCCCGGCGGGCGGATGCTGCTGGATGACTGTGCTAGGCACGGTGAACCTCATTTCGGTGGGTGTGTGCGCATGAGCGCCAGCGACCGATGGAGCACCGCGGACTTGAACAACATAGCATGAAATAAAAGTCTAGGAAATAAATATCTAGGAATTCTAAATCTAGAGATGCTATTCTTGGCATATGGTCGAGGACGCGACTCCCCGCTGGAAGTTCTTGACGAACCACGCACAGGTCTTCGTCTGTGTCGCCCACGATCCGGGGGTACGTCTGCGGGAGATCAGCGAGCGCGTCGGAATCACCGAACGCGCCGCTCACCGGATCGTCACCGAGCTCGCGACCAGCGGCTACATCGAGCGAGAGCGCAACGGGCGGCGCAACCGCTACACGATCCAATCCGGCGTTGATGTTCCCGATCGTCTCGGCCGCGTTGAACGGGTCGGTGATCTACTCTCGATTCTCACCCACACGAACGGTGGGGCCCCTGATTCGACGGTCTCGCCAGGAGTGCCAAGCGGCAAGACCGATCGGTAGTCGTCTTCAGCGATCTCGGCCTCGAGCCGCCAAGCAAGATCGCCGCTCGGTACCTGGCGCCGTACCTCGAGAAGCGCGACCGCGAGAGCGCACCCACGTGATGTAGACGGGAGTGATCCGTTTGGACTATGCGCTGCGAACTGTCTGGGCAACGGATGGAGCACGCACGCGCACGGATGCGCAGCAGATGATCTGAACACTAACCTCGAGGAGTGGAATGAATCACGAGCTAAATATCAACACAGTTGATGTCGATGGGGCCGTGCGGGAAGCCGCCGAGACCGCGGAGCAGGCGCTGAGCGGCGACACGCGCGCAGATTTTTTGAAAAAGGCGGGACTGGCCGGCGGCGCGGTGGTCGGCGGCGGTGCCGTACTGCGAGCCCTCGCACCGGGAAGCGCGCTAGCGTGGAACGGTAACGGTGGCGCCCACGGGCGCCCATCGAGAGTATTTGGGCGTGGGGACATTGGGATCCTCAACTATGCGCTCACACTCGAGTATCTGGAGGCAGCGTTCTACAACGAGGCGAGCGCACATGGTGCTATCACCGACCCCCAGACCAAGGTCTTCTTGGAAACTGTGACCCAGGATGAGAACGCCCACGTGGCGTTTCTCAAGGAAGCTCTCGGTAGCGCCGCGGTGAGCGAACCCAGCTTCAACTTCCAGGGCATACCGGAGAACCAGGCCAAGTTCCAGCAGACCGCGTTCGTGCTGGAGAACACCGGCGTACACGCCTACCTGGGGCAGGTCACGAACATCCGCAATCCCGCATATCTGACTGCCGCTGGGTCGATCGCACTCGTGGAGGCCCGTCACGCCTCCGTGATCGGCTTGATAATTGACGATAGTACCGCCGGGATAGTCCCCAACGGGCCATTCGATACTCCGTATACAGCCAGCGAAGTGCTGAAGGACGTCACCGAAACCGGCTTTATCACTGGCGGGCTGCCATCAGAAAGGCAACACCACCACCACTAGTAGCAGCAGCGGAATTCACGGCACACGACTTCGGCAAAGTGCATGACCCGCGAGCTCGGCGGTTCAGTGAATGTTGTGGGTTTGCGATGCCTAGGCGTTTGATAGCGCTAGCAGGCGTGGTCGTCCTCGCCATGATTCTTATGGCGAGGACGACACCAGCCTGGTCGGCAACCACATGCCCGGCCACGCCGATGGCGTCGAATATATACCTGCCTAGCACTAACGATTGCGGCGAAGAACGCCTCGAAGAAGAACTAGGAGCGCGAGAAGACGAAGAAGAAGAAAGGGCGCTAGCCGCCGAACGCGCAGCCAGAGCCACCGCCGACGCGACAGAAGAAGCAACCGAAGAAGCCCAAGAACAAGCCGCAGCGGAAAGGATCACGTCCCCCCTCCCTTACGCAAAGACCGCACTCAAACTTCGGGTGAGGGTTCTTACGCGTCACGGCCGCTCGCTTCTACACCCAGGCGAAACGCGAATCTCAGTGGCAACGAGCGTCCCCGCGCAAGTCAAGCTCGCCCTGCGAGCTCACGGCGGACCAGTAAAACTCTTCATGGGAGAAAGCGCTAAAGAGCGCAAGTACGTTCTACGTGTGCCTTGGACGTGTCGCACTCGAACGCGGGGATACACATTCGCAGTGACCGTATACAGGGAGGGCGACAATCAGATCGGCCCCGGCGACACGATCGTGCGCCGCAGGGCATTTACGATCGACACCCACACCATGTGCGGCAAAAATCAGACGCCATAAGAGGCGCGAGATGGTTGCTAAGTCAGTTGTTCCCGGCGGCCCTTCCAAATCACTGCTTGAGCGCTTCATGGAGACGGCGGGAATCGAACCCGCGT
>DATCDV010000007.1:0-4498 GCA_036510495.1 Solirubrobacteraceae bacterium | reverse complement strand
TGAGAAGGACCACTCGGCGCCGTCAACCCATTACTAGCCCCATCCTGATTCACAGCACCACCACGCACAACACCCAACACCACACGACCATTAGCAACCGCATCACCCAAACGCTCCAACAACAAAACACCCACACCCTCGGAGATGCCGATGCCGTCGGCCGCATCCGCATACGCCTTACAACGCCCATCAGGCGCAAGCCCCCGCTGACGCGAAAACAGCCGGAACACTCCGGGTGTCGCCATCACCGACACTCCGCCGGCGAGCGCCATCGAGCATTCACTCTGGCGCAGCGACTGGCATGCCAAATGCAACGCCACGAGTGAGGACGAGCATGCAGTGTCCACCGAGACAGCCGGCCCCTCCAAACCAAATGTATAGGCGAGGATTCC
Organism: Solirubrobacteraceae bacterium; assembly: GCA_036510495.1. Taxonomy (GTDB): domain Bacteria; phylum Actinomycetota; class Thermoleophilia; order Solirubrobacterales; family Solirubrobacteraceae; genus Palsa-744. The sequence continues at coordinate 4,106 of DATCDV010000007.1, read as the reverse complement.
CGAGGCCACGCTGCCGCTGCTACCCGACCCGAGATAGCCCTCTAGTCCAGAGGGCAGGCGCTCCGGATCGCCACCGTAGTCGTGATACATGCCGCCGACAAATACCCCAGTTCGAGTGCCGCGCAATGACTCGGGATCGATACCGGCGCCTTCGAGCGTCTCCCAAGAGACTTCAAGCAGGAGCCGATGTTGAGGATCGCTGCCAAGCGCCTCTCGCGGACTGACGGAGAAGAACTCGGCGTCAAAGTCGCCTGCGTCGTAGAGAAAGCCGCCTTCGCGCGCATAGCTCGTTTTGGGATGATCGGGATCGGGGTCGTACAGAGCCTCCAGATCCCAGCCGCGATCGGTCGGAAACTCACTGATCGCGTCGCGTCCGCCAGCCACCATCTCCCACAGATCACTCGCGCAGCGCACCCCACCCGGATAGCGGCAACCGATCCCCACAATCGCAATCGGCTCTCTCGATGCGCTCAACAGCTGTCGATTCTCCTGGCGCAGCCGCTCGGTCTCCTTCAGAGAAGTGCGCAGCGCCTCGACGACCTGCTCAGAGGACATGCTCATTGCGTGCTCTCCGCGGCAGAGAGAGGCAAGCCGGAGCTCTCCATCGCCTGCTTGACCAGCTGCTCGACATCCATTGCGTCGATCAGCTCGGAGCGCTCGCCCAGCGTCGAGGACTGAGCATCGCCCTCGGGATCCGCGAGTCCCAACAACAGGTCCACCAAGCGAAGCTCACGAAGGCGATCCAGCGGAATCGACGCAAGTGCCCTCCTGACCTCTGCCTCTTCTGGATCGACCTCGACCCCATCCTTGCCGACCAGCAGGCAAGTCGAGAGGAAGCTCGCGAGCGCCGTCGGCGTGGGATGATCGAACACGAGCGTGGACGGCAATCGCAGCCCGGTGAGTAGGTTCAGGCTGTTGCGTAGTTCGACCGCTCCAAGCGAATCGAAGCCGAGTTGCTTGAAGGCGCTCTTGGGATTTATCGCCCGTGCAGAGGAATGTCCCAATATCGTGGCGGCCTCGGCGCGCACAGCTTCCAGCAGCACCCCGTCCCGCTGATCCTCGGGCGTCGAGGCCAACCGGCGTGCAAGCGACCCCGCTCCGTCACGGGCGCCGCGCGACGGCACCCGGATCAAGCTGCGCATTACAGATGGCAGGGTGCCCGCTCGGGCTTGGGCACGCAGCGCCGCGGTGTCCAGGCGCATGGGGACTATGAGGGCACGATCTATCGCAAGAGCGAGATCGAGCAATTCGAGGCCTTCCCGAGAGGAGAACCCACCGATGCCCAGCCGAGCAGTGCGTGCGAAGTCGGCCTCCTCAAGACGGTCCACGATGCCGCTCTCGCCCCATCCTCCCCATGCCATGGATATCGCCGGCAAGCCACGCGCTCGACGATGAGCAGCCAAGGCGTCAAGGAAGGAGTTCGCGGCCGCGTAGTTGGCTTGCCCCGGTCCGCCGAGGACACCCATTACCGAGGAGAACAACACGAAGGCCGACAGATCGAGATGTTCGGTCAAGCGGTGCAGCTGCCAGGCTGCGTCGAGCTTCGGAGCCAGCACGCGATCCAAGCGCTCGTGTGTAAGGGATCCGATCACCCCGTCGTCGAGCACGACCGCTGCATGCACAACGCCGCGCACCGGATACTCCGCTGGCGCCGAGGCGAGTAGGGCCTCCAGCTGCCCACTGTCGCTGACGTCACAGGCGTGCACCTTCACCGACGCGCCGAGCTCTGTGAGCTCGCGCACGAGATCGGCTGCGCCGGGAGCCTCGGGCCCACGCCTGCTCGCCAAGATGAGGCTTGGCACTCCATGGTCAACCACCAGATGCTTGGCGAGCAAACGACCGAGATCGCCGGTGCCGCCGGTGATCACCACCGAGCCGTGCGGATCGAAAGCACTGGCCTGGGCCGTAGGGTCAACACTGGCCTGGGCTGTAGGCTCAACACTGGCTAGGACCGGGGGCTCAACACTGGCCAAGGCCGCGGGCTCCACTCCCGCGGGGCTCTGTGCTTCAGTCGCACGAATAAGGCGCGGCCTGAGCACGGTGCCCGCACGGATGGCTAGCTGTGGCTCATCCGCGCTGATTGCCTCTTGCAAGGCAGCCCTTGAGGCATCGTGCTCGTCTAGGTCTATCAGCACAAAGCACCCTGGGTTCTCCGATTGCGCCGAGCGCACCAGTCCCCAGATCGGAGCTTGAGCGAGACCCGTCACGTCCTCCTCCGGGCTCGTGGCGATAGCGCTCCGCGTTAGCACGACGAGTCGCGAGGCAGGCTCGCGCTCATCGGCAAGCCAGCCCTGAATCGCATCAAGCACCTCGTGTGTCGCGGCGTGCGCTTCTTCTACCAGTCCCGCGCCTCCGATTGTCCGATGGTCCTCGCCGGTGGGGGCCAGATCGACCGCCATTGCGTGATGGGTGCAGTCGAGCAGCACCACCTCTGGGGTCAATGCCTCGGGATCGAGCAGGGCGGGCGCCCAATCGAGCAGGTAGAGCGAGTCGTGATGACGACCACGCGCACCGCGCAGCTGCTCCTCGTCCAGCTCGCGCATGACAAGCGACTCGACCACAGCCACAAGCTCGCCCGACTCCTCAGCGACCACCAGCGATATCGAATCGTTTGTCTCGCGACGCATACTTACCCGCAGGCGAGTCGCGGCACTGGCGCGCAGGCGCACTCCACTCCAGGAGAACGGGAGCCGCAAGCGAGAAGGCGTATCGCCGCTCGGCGCATCCTCAAACACCCCGACCGCGTGGAGCGTCGCGTCAAACAGTGCAGGGTGCAGGCCGAACAGACCGGCTTGCGCCTGCTGCCCCTCGGCGAGCGCGACCTCGGCGAACACTTCATCACCTGCGCGCCAGGCAGCCCGCAACCCGTGAAATGCCGGCCCGAAGTCGGCGCCCCGCTCGGCTCCTTGCACATAGAAGTCATCGAGCTCGACCGGTTCTGTGTGCTGGGGGGGCCACGCCGAAGCGCCCAGAGTGGCAACGCGCTCCTCCATTTGCATCCGATGGCCCTGCCCCTCGACTGCCGGTGCGAACGCGCCGCTGGCGTGGCAAGTCCACGACCCTTCTGTTTGCTCTGCGCCAACAGTGGGCTCATCCGAGCGCGAATAGATGGCGATCGTCTGCAGCCCCATCTCCTCCGGCTCACTCACGCAAATCTGAAGCTCGATCGTCTGGCCCTCCTCGAGCGCCAGCGGACTCTGCAGGATCAGCTCAGACAGGACATCTGCGCCCACCTCACCGCCAATGCTGAGCGCCATCTCCGCGAATGCGGCGCCGGGCAGGATCGTGGTGTCCAGAACAGAATGGTCGGCCAGCCAGGGATCTGCCTGCAGGGACAACCTTCCCGTGAACAGCCATCCCCGATTGCCCGGCAGCCTCACAGCCGCGCTCAGGAAAGGGTGATCGACAGTCCTCAAACCCGCTGAAGTCACATCGCTAGCGCCCATCGACGGATCCAGCCAGTAGCGCCTGCGCTGGAAGGCATAGCTCGGCAAATTCACCCGCTCGCTCCCACTACCGACCACCGTGCCCCAGTCCACGTCCTCCCCGCACACGAATGCCTGCGAGAGCGAGAGCGCGAACCGCTCTGGGCCTCCCTCGTGGCGCCGTAGAGAGCCACAGGCCAGAACTTTGCTTGAATCCTCGATTGTCTGTTCGGCGATATCCGACACGGCAGCGGTCAACACCGGGTGGGGACTCAGCTCGAGAAACGTCCGGCGACCCTCATCCAGCAGCTTGTGCACCACTGCCTCGAACTGCACCGGCTCGCGTGCGTTGCGATACCAGTACTCACCATCCAATTGCGCCGCGTCCAAAAGGTCACCCGTTACGGTCGAGTAGAACGGAACCTCGCCGACCAACGGTTGGATTGAAGAGAACTCATCCAAGAGATGGTCTCGCAACGTCTCCACCAGGGGAGAGTGCCCGGCGGTCACCGCGGCCGCGATCCCACGCGTGTGGATCCCTTCTTTTTCGTATTGTTCCTTGAGTTGTTGGAGTGTTTGTAGTTCGCCTGAGAGGACTACGGAGGTGGGTCCGTTGATGGCTGCGATCACTACTTGATCGTCCTTCCACTGCGCTAGGCGCTCCGTGAGGTCCTTAGCGCT
>DATCDV010000006.1:0-6908 GCA_036510495.1 Solirubrobacteraceae bacterium | reverse complement strand
TCGCCTGCCACACCCTCCACGGGGCACCGGACACCACTACCTAACCGTCGCTGCACCTCGCCCTAACGGGCTCCGCTAACCGACGGCCAGCCCACTCATCACTGGGCCCCAGCAGGCCCAAACCAAACTACATGGCCGTTTGGTAACGCTCACGGTCATAGATATCGCGGTGGTCAACACCAATCCCAGCAACCGCGAATCGTGGAAGGAGGTCCAGTGATGATCGAGCTGACGGTCAGGCTCACCGACGAGCAGCTCGCCGAAATCGCCAAGCGTGCTGCCGCTCTCATCCCAACGGGCGCTCCCGCTGTCTCGCCGTGGCTGAACGTCGCGGAGGCCGCCGATCGGCTGCGCTGCCGCAAGGACCGGATCTACGACCTGATCGCTCTCGGCAAGCTCCACCCTCGTCGCGACGGCCGCCGTGTCCTCCTACATCGCGACGACCTTGACGCCTACGTCGAAGGATGAACTCCATGCACTGCCAGTTGTGTACGTTACTCGCTGGCTTGGCGCTGTTGCTGGTCGATCGCTTCGGCAAGCTGTCGGAGGTCGGCGTCGAGCGCTCGCAGGAATCTTTGGACGGTGAGCCATTGGACGCCACGTCTGCCTCGCTCGATCCGCGAGATGTATGTGGGGTCCATCTGGAGGCGCTCGGCGAGTTCCTCCTGAGTGATACCGGCTGCGTCGCGCAGGCGACGAAGCGCACCGCCAAGAAGGCGCAGCTCGGTGTCTCGGGCGGACTCGCTCATGATTGTCTTGGTATTCCGGGTCAGGTTGCTGTAAGCTCTGTGACACAGAAAATAGTTGGCGCCCGCGCGGGTAGGACCGCCGGGCGCCGTGGCACCGAGAGCGCAAACTCCCGGCGCGCGAGCCAAGCTAGCAGTCTGACTGCTTGGCTTCCTCGCCAGAGCAGTCCTCCCGGGGCCTCCAACCATAAGGAGGAACCGAAGATGAGCACTACGACCATTCCCGCCGAGATCATGCGTGTGACACGCTCGGCGGTCCTCGCGGAGCTGGGCGACACCGCCGTCGAGATCGAGGAAGCCAGCATCAGCTACGAGAGGGAGGAGCATCCCGAGACTTTCGCCGAGCCGTTCGAGCGGTTCGACGCTCTCCGCAGCCTTCTAGATGCGATTGGCTGGAGTAACGAGACCCCGAGGCCAATCGACATCGACGAGTACCGCGAACCGCTCGCAAAGGCGCTTCAGGAGCGGTTGGTGATCGACCGCTACTACGTTGAGGACCCTTCGACCAAGCCCGCCGCGTGCGAGGCGACCGAACACGACATTGCCGGGATCGAGCGCTTCATGGCAGCCAACGACCTGAGGGGAGACGAGTGATGGCGGCGAAGATGGAGAAGACGCGCACACCGGGCATCTACAAGCGCGGGAGCCGCTATGTGTTCGCCTATCGCGTCGATGGCAAGCAGCGCTGGGAGTCGTGCCGCACCCTCGATGAGGCGCGCCGGGCCAAGGCGGCGCGAGCGACCGACATCGGACGGGGTGAGTACGAGGAGCGCTCCCGGATCACGCTGCACGAGTACGCCCGCGAGTGGATCGACCGCTACCAGGGCACGGGTCGCAGAGGCTTTCGCGAGGAGACGCGCTCGGAGTATCGGGCGCTACTCGACAAGTACGCGCTGAGTCACTTCTCCTCGCAGACGAAGTTGACCGAGATCACGCCCAGGCGCATCGCGTCCTTCGTGGGCTGGCTGTGCGATCAGACCAAGCCGGCGGCGGCGAAGGAGGAGCCGGACAGGCGGGTGGCGTTGTCGGACAAGACGGTGCGCAACGCGCTCGGGCCGCTCAAGGCGTGCCTGGCGACCGCTCGTCGTGAGGGCCTGATCCGTCATAACCCGGCAACCGACGTGGCGCTGCCTCACAGGGCACGGATGGATGATGACGATGATCGACCACGGCCCTTCCCCCGCATCGAGGGCGATGACGGCGAGCTGATCGAGACGATGGAGCTGGTTGTCGAGCGCGTCGACCAGTCGCACAGGCTCATGTTCGAGTTGCTCGCCGCGACAGGACTGCGGCGCTCCGAGTTGCTCGTCCTCGAAGGCCGTCATCTTTCGCTCGACGGCGAGCACCCGCATGTGAATGTTCGTCAGCGCGTGCGCCGCCGTCGCGGCGAGGGCCTCGTGATCGGCCCGCTCAAGTCTCGTTACTCCAAGCGTGACGTGCCCATCCCGCGCGCGCTGGCTGATCGCCTACGCGCCCTTGGCACCGCGCCCGGCGACCTCGTGTTCCGCACGGCCAGCGGCACGGTGCTCGACCCGGACAATCTCGCCGCCCGAGTGCTCGCGCCCGCGTGTAAGGCTGCGGGTGTCGAGTGGGCTGGCTTCCATACGTTCCGCCACACCGTCGCGTCGCGGCTGTTCGCGGAGGGGAGGAACGTAGTGCAGGTGCAGCGCTGGCTCGGTCACCATTCGGCCAGCTTCACGCTCGACACATACGTCCACCTGCTCGACAACGATCTCGGCGATCCGCTCCAAGCACGAGATGAGCCGGTGGAGGATGCCCCGGCTAATGGGTGCTGAGCGGGATGCTACTATCTCCGTGTATCTTCTAAGCAACGCTTTTTGAAAAGGAGCTGGCCGATGTCCAGCACTGCTCTAGATATGAGCCTCCACGAGCGCCGTCGGGCGCAGCGAATGAAAGACCCGGAGTTTCGGGCTGCCTACGAGCGTGCCACACGGGAGATCGAACAGACCGATCAGGTCATCCGTGAGCTCGATGCGCTGCGGGTCGATCTTGGGATGTCAAAGGCGGAGCTTGCCCGTCGCATCAACCGCAATGCGTCGAGCATCCGCAGGCTGTTTACGGCGAGCAGCTCACGGCCGGAGCTTCCGCTGATCGCTGCGATTGCCGACGCGCTGGGTGCCGAGGTTCGTGTGATGCCGAAGGCGCCGGCATCGAGGCGCTCGACGCGCCAGCGCCGCGAGCCGGCCGCGGCGTAGGATCGTCGGCAGTTCCAAGTACGCTCGGGCGTGATGGCTCGGCGGCGCTCGCAGAATGACAAGACGGATGCCTCGCGGGTGCCGCGGGTTGATCGCAGGCAGCCGTGGGCGATCATCTACTACGAGACTCGCGATGGGTCTGCGCCCGCACTTGAGTTCCTCGATGAGTGCCCAGGCAAGATCGACGCCGAGTTCCTCTCAGTCCTCGACGCAGTCGCCGGGGCACCGCCACCGCAGTTCTCGGGCGGCGGGAAGTGGGAGGCGATGCACGGCAACATGGGCGGCTGGCACGAGATCCGTCTCACCGGCCCCTCGCGTGAGCAGTTTCGCCTGTTCTGTGTGCTTGAGAATGCGTCTGACGAGGAGCTACTGAGGCGCGGTCTAACGAAGCCCGCGATCGCGGTCGTCACGGGCATGCGCAAGCCTTGGCGGACCAAGTTCTCGGAGAACGACTACAGCCGTGTGCGACGCCTTGGCGACGACCACAAGGCGAACCATCCTCGTCGGATCGCACGGTGACCCTCCGAGTGTCCAGCAAGCACGCCTGACACCATTTGAGGGCGCCGATAGCTCGCCTACCCTTGGATGTCATGCAGTCATCGCCTGCCCCTGTCGAGCTTATGGTGCGTCCATCGGCCCTCGTGGAGGCCATCAACACGCCGCCCTGGATGCGTCGCCGTCCCGTTGTTGTCGATGCGAATGCGCTGATCGAAGATGTCCTGCGTCGCACTCGATCGGACTTCTCGGCGATGACGTTTCTCGGAAAGGAGCTCGCCAGCCTGGTCGCGCCAACCTACATCGACGCCGAGGTGCTTGAGCATCTCCCCGACGTCGCCGAACAGACTGGCTGTTCGGCGGATCTCGCGGTAAGCGTCTACGAACAGGTCCACCGGCCGCTGGTTCGGTTCGTCGAGATGCCCATGCTCTCTCATGACCCTCGCGTTCATGCCGTCGCCCAGGTGGACCGTGACGACGCTCAACTGGCCCACCTTGCGACGCTGCTGGCACCGGCAATCGTCCTCACCAAAGACCACCACCTCACGAGTGCAGGGATCGGGGACCCCGACTGGCTCACGACGCTTCTTCTGCTCGGGGAGTTGGCAGAGCTCGACACAATGCTCTGGGGTGGCAGCCGCGCCGCCTGGCTGAGTCTGTATCTGCCAGGGCTCGCGGTTGGTGCTGTCGGCCGGCAGATCGCACGCTCGGAAGTGATACTCGGCATAGCAATCGGGATTGTTATCAGCGCTCTGATCTACGGCCGCCCTCGACTCCGAACAGCTGCGGTAGGGGCCTGGGCCAGGATTGGGCCATCGATCGAAACTCTCACGGCCTTGACAGCCGACGCGATGCTCAAAAGAGCGCAAGCGGAGCAGGCGCTCAGTGTGCGACTCGTTGCGCCAACGACCCCTGTCGCCGTCGTGGCCCGAACCGCAAGACTCCTGGCCGAGCACAGGGAGCCGATCGCCAGCGAGCAGATCCACGGCCGGCTGCTGCGAAGTGGCCACGACATCTCGCTCGCAGCGGCTCGCACGATGCTCCGGGATCACCCGGCGTTTGTTTCCGTCCGCGGTCGCGGCTACCAGCTGGGGAGGAGCCTCGGTGGTGCAAACAAAGTGCAAACAAGCGCCACACCACAGCACGACATCATGGTCACCCGAGTCCGTCCGATTCTGGCTCAACAAAGCCAAATGCCCGGTGTGGCGACACCCCACAACACCCCCGAAATGGGCTCATAACCCGAAGGTCGCAGGTTCGAATCCTGCCCCCGCTATGAGACGAAACCCGCTTGTTTAGGCGGGTTTCGTCGTTTCTGGGGGTTGGGTCGAGTGGGACCAAGGTTCCAATAGGGTTCCGTTTGGGGTGGCGCCGAAGGGCTTCGCGGGTCATCTCCCACGAGCGGCAAGCGTTGATGTGCGGCATGCTTCGGTATGTGGAATGCTGGCTTGGCGTCGATGTGGGCGGGAGGCGGAAGGGCTTCGATGCCGCGCTGATCGACGGCCGACGGCTTCTCGCGCTCCACGGCCGACTGAACCGTGAGGCGGTCGTTGATCTGGTCGATATGCATCACCCAAAGGTTGTCGCCATCGACAGCCCGCGATGCTGCGCGCCGGACGGCGAAGCCACTCGCGCGGGCGAGCGCGAACTCGCCAAAACGATCTGCGGGATTCGCTGGACGCCTGACGAGAGTCGGGTCCGCGATGGCAACGCCTACTACGCATGGATCGTTGAGGGGCTGAACCTCTACGATTCGCTCGCCAACCGCGAGGTCGAGGTCATCGAGGTTTTTCCGACGGCCTCGTGGACGTGTTGGTACGGCAAGCGTGGCAGCCGTTCACGGTCAGCCTGGAGCCGGGAGGGTTTGGTGGGTTTCGGTCTTGAGGGTGTGCCGGTGCGCACGAACCAGGATCAACGTGACGCTATCGCCGCAGCGGTGACGGCTCGCCAGCACACGCAGGGCGGGACGGAGGCGATGGGGGAGATCGTCGTGCCGGCCGGCTGCCGGTGACCGCGCGCGGAGTGCCAGTGACGTGGAGGATTGCCGGTGGCCGCCGGAACAAGTCATAGAGTTCCGCAGTCGTTCGCCGACGTGATAGCCGACTATGCAATTCATTCGCGCATAAAGATCACTAACTTTCGCTCACTCACCCGAGTAGAACTTAAGGATGTGGACAACATCGTGCCCATAGTGGGGCCGAACGGGAGCGGAAAGTCCAACATGCTGCGGGCGCTGAACCTATTCTTTAACGGTGAGGTGGAGAATGGTGTGCCAGTTGACCTCGGGCGCGACTTCCATGACCCGGAGCTAAAGCGCAAGACGAAGAAGGTCATCGAAGTCCAACTCGATATGCACTTCGGATCGGGTCTGCGCTCGGACCTCCAGCAACCAATCGACAAACTCGCTGGCGGCAACGACATCGTAACGCTTCGTAAGCGCTGGTCGCTTGACAAGGTAACCCGCGAGCCGATCATGGAGCTTTCATTTGGTGCAGCGGGCACCGAACCAGATGTCCTCGTAGATTGGGACCGCACACTTGTCGAGCGTTTGTTGAGCTCAATTCGGTTCCGCTACATCTCTAATCATGTACATCCAACTGATCTCCTACGTCAGGAGGAGGAGAACATTCGTCGCGGTCTATTCCGGCGCCTGGGCAAGAGTCCCTCGTTTTCAGCCGACCAGATTGAGAAGATCCGTGAAGCAGCTGAGTCTTTGATGAGCCAAGTAACAGATGAGCTTAAAGGTTCTACGACACGAATCTCCAATGTTGAACTAGGAACCCCGACCGACTGGGGCGAGCTGCTGTGGGCGTTTGGCTTGCGTATGCAGACAGGAAGCGCGGGGGGCCGCGAGGCGAATTTGCATGGCTCGGGCATCCAGTCGGCGCTTGCCTATGCGATGTTGCACATGCTCGACATCAGCCTTGGGTCCGACTTCGGCTGGCGCCGTGGTGCGATCTGGGCGGTGGAGGAGCCGGAGTCCTTTCTCCACGCCGACCTCCAGGACACCTGCTCTTCGCTACGTCAGTCACCCGCACCACACAACAAATCATTTCCACTCCGAAACACCCGGCGCGATCCCACCGCCGATGCTCGCCCTTGCACCACAACACGCTGGGCGGCACAGAAAACGCCAGTACAGACCATATGCACGGCCCTCCGGGCGCCGTGCCATCGCTGTGCCCCCAAGCGCGACCTCAAACATCAAGCAACGCCCTCAGCACCCACGAAGAAATGTTTGCGCAAACCCTTGACTTTTCATCCGCAGATGCACGGGAGTGCGGCCGCTGTGCGAGCGCTGTGCAATTCGTTGGATGCTTCTATGTTGTCAAGTGTGTTTTTGCGAGTTGGTTGTAGGGGTGGCGGGAGAGGTGTCGCTTTAGGGATCGCATGGCCTCTCGTTTGGTCTTTCCTTCGGTGATCTTGCGTTGGATGTAGGCGCGGCTTTGGG
>DATCDV010000005.1:0-166244 GCA_036510495.1 Solirubrobacteraceae bacterium | reverse complement strand
ACGACGATCGTCGCTCCGGGCGTCAGCTCCTCGCGCAGGACGAAGTCAGCGAGCGGGTCCTCGATGTAGCGCTGGATCGCGCGACGCAGCGGCCGTGCGCCCATCGACGGGTCCCAGCCCTTCTCGACGAGCAGGTCCTTCGCGGGGTCGGTGAGCTCCAGCTGAAGCTCGCGTTCGGCCATCGACTCGCGGATCCGCCGCAGCAGCAGCTCGACGATCTGCTTGACTTCCTCCTTCTGCAGCTTGTGGAAGACGATCACGTCGTCGATCCGGTTGAGGAACTCGGGGCGGAAGACCTTCTTCAGCTCGCCCATGATCCGGTTCTTCATGTCGTCGTAGGTGATCCCTGTCTCGTCGTCTGAGACCGCGAAGCCGAGCGGCGTGTTGCGCGCGATCTCGGCGGCGCCGATGTTCGAGGTCATGATCACGATCGCGTGGCGGAAGTCGACCGTCCGCCCCTGCGCGTCGGTCAGGCGGCCGTCCTCGAGGATCTGCAGCAGGATGTTGAAAACGTCCGGGTGCGCCTTCTCGATCTCGTCGAGCAGCAGCACCGAGTAGGGCTTGCGCCTGATCGCCTCGGTCAGCTGGCCGCCCTCGTCGTAGCCGACGTAGCCGGGGGGCGAGCCGACCAACCTCGAAACCGCGTGCTTCTCCATGTACTCGGACATGTCGATCCGGATCATCGACTCGTCGTCGCCGAAGAGGAACTCGGCGAGGGTGCGCGCGAGCTCGGTCTTACCGACGCCGGAGGGGCCGAGGAAGATGAACGAGCCGGTCGGGCGCTTGGGGTCCTTCAGGCCCGCACGCGAACGGCGGATCGCCTTCGAGATGACCTCGACAGCTGGATGCTGACCAATCACGCGCTTGTGCAGTTCCTCCTCCATGCGCATCAGCTTCTGGGTCTCGGCCTCGGTCAGCTTGAACACGGGGATGCCGGTCCACATCGAGACGATGTCGGCGATCTCCTCCTCGCCGATCGAGGGACGCTCGACGGCCTCGCCGGACTCCCACTCTTCCTCGAGCTCACGCTTCTTGCCGGCCAGCTTGCGCTCCTGGTCGCGCAGGGCTGCTGCCTTCTCGAATTCCTGAGCCTCGATCGCCGCCTCCTTTTCGCGGCGGGTCGATTCGATCTCCTCTTCGAACTCGCGATTGGCGGGCGGGGAGGTCATCGACTTGATGCGCATGCGCGAGGCCGCCTCGTCGATCAGGTCAATCGCCTTATCGGGCAGGAAGCGGTCTGAGATGTAGCGGGAGGCCAGATCGGCGGCGGCCTGCAGGGCCTCGTCGGTGATCTGCACCTTGTGGTGCTGCTCGTAGCGGTCGCGCAGGCCCTTGAGGATCTCCACGGACTGGTCGATCGTGGGCTCCTCCACGCGAATCTGCTGGAAGCGGCGCTCCAGGGCGGAGTCGCGCTCCAGGTACTTGCGGTACTCGTCGAGCGTGGTCGCGCCGATCGTCTGCAGCTCGCCGCGGGCGAGCGCGGGCTTGAGGATCGAGGCAGCATCGATCGCGCCCTCGGCGGCACCGGCGCCGACAAGATTGTGGAGCTCGTCGATGAACAGGATGATGTCCCCGCGCTGGGTGATCTCCTTCATGACCTTCTTCAAGCGCTCCTCGAACTCGCCGCGGTACTTGGAGCCGGCGACCAGCGCGGCCAGGTCGAGCGTGTAGATCTGCTTGTTCTTGAGTAGCTCAGGGACGTCGGAATTCGTGATGCGCTGGGCCAAGCCCTCGACCACGGCGGTCTTGCCCACACCGGGCTCGCCGATCAGGACCGGGTTGTTCTTGGTGCGGCGCGAGAGGATCTGCATGATCCGCTCGATCTCGGTCTCGCGTCCCACGACGGGGTCGAGCTTGCCGTCAGCGGCAAGCTTTGTGAGGTTCCTGCCAAATTGATCCAGCAGCTTTGAGGACTTCTTGCCCTCGCCGGGACCGGAGCCCGAGCCGGCTCCCGAGCCAGAGCCCTGGCGGCGACCGCCGGGGCCGGACAGCATCCGGATCACCTCGTTGCGGATCTTCTCGGAGTCGGCGTCGAAGTCGAGCAGGATACGGGCGGCGACGCCCTCGTTCTCGCGTACCAAGCCGAGCAGGATGTGCTCGGTGCCGATGTAGTTGTGGCCAAGCGACAGCGCCTCGCGCAGGGCCAGCTCGAGCACCTTCTTGGCGCGCGGGGTGAACGGGATCTGACCGGAGGTGACCTCCTCGCCGGAGCCCACGATGCGCACTACCTGGGCGCGCACCCGCTCGACGGTTATATCGAGGCTCTCCAATACGCGCGCGGCAAGCCCCTCCTCCTCGCGCAGGAGCCCGAGCAGGATGTGCTCCGTGCCGATGTAGTTGTGCTTGAGCGTACGCGCCTCCTCCTGCGCGAGAACGACGACCTGCCGGGCCCGTTCTGTGAATCGCTCGAACATGGGGTACTTCCTTCCTGTGAGGACCGGACACCTCGCGTGTACGGTCCTGTGGCGCCTTTCAGGCAGTCTACCAACCGGGTATCCGGCCCCCGATGCCGCCCTCGCGACGTTGTGGGTGTATGTCCTAAAAGACCGCGAGAGCTGCGCTAGTTGCGCATCCCATCCATGCCCATCTGCGCACCGGGCGCACATCGGGAGTGGCGGCCTGCGCGAGCTAGTTGCGCATCGCGGGGAACAGCACGACCTCGCGGATCGAGGAGCGTCCCGTAAGCAGCATCACAAGCCGATCGATCCCCACTCCGACACCCCCCGTCGGGGGCATGCCGTGCTCGAGCGCTTCGAGGAACAACTCGTCGTGGGGCTGGGTCTCCTCGTCGCCGGCGAGCGCGAGCCGGCGCTGCGCCTCGAAGCGGGCACGCTGCTCGTCGGGGTCGGTGAGCTCGGAGAAGGCATTGGCGATCTCCATGCCCCCGGCAAACGCCTCCCAGCGCTCGGCAAGACCCGCATCCGAGCGGTGCACCCGTGCAAACGGAGACAGCTCGATTGGGTAGTCGAGCACGAATGTGGGCTGGATCAGCGTGGGCTCGACGAACTTGGAGAGCAGATCGTCGGCGAGCTGAGGCCAGGTGAGCCCATCGGTGGGCATGGAGAGACCGCGCTCGGCGATGGCAGCGGCGAGCGCGGGGGCCTCGCGATGCGCGCGCAGGTCAACGCCGGTGGCATCGCGCACCGCCTCCACGAAGCGAACGCGCCGCCATGGCGCCGTGAAGGCGAGCTCGCCCTCGTAGCCGACAGCGGCGGCCACGCCGGCCACCATCGCCTCCAGGCGGATGGCCTCGTCGGAGTAGTCGGCATAGGCCTCATACCACTCGACCATCGTGAACTCGGGGTTGTGCTTAGTGGAGAGGCCCTCGTTGCGGAAGTCCTTGCCGAGCTCATACACGCGCTCCAAGCCTCCGACGATCAGGCGCTTGAGATACAGCTCGGTGGCGATGCGCAGGTAGAGCTGGCGATCGAGCGCATTGTGGTGAGTGGTGAAGGGTCGCGCCAGAGCACCGCCGTAGAGCGGTTGGAGAACCGGCGTCTCGACCTCCAGGAAGCCTTCTCCGTCCAAGTACGCCCGCACAGCGGAGACGATGCGGGCCCGATTGGCAAACAGTGTGCGAGCGTCCTCATTGGCGATCAGATCCAGCTCGCGGCGACGCTGGCGCGTCTCGACGTCGACCAGACCGGCGTGCTTGTCGGGCGGAGGACGCAACGCCTTGCCGAGAATCTGAAATCCGTCCACCCGCAAGGTGAGCTCGCCATGGCGCGAGCGCAGCGGGGCCCCGTCGACACCGAGCAGGTCACCGAGGTCCAGGGAGAGCAGCCGCTTGAGCGTGTCCGCTCCGAGCACGTCGGCGCGAGCGTGCAGCTGGATCTTGCCGCTGCGATCGACAAGATCGATGAAGGCAGCCTTGCCGGCGCCGCGGCGCGCGGCGATGCGCCCGGCGACGCGGTGGGGGTCATCCGTCTCCTCCCCCACTCCAAGGTGCTCGTAAGCGGCGCGCACATCCGCGATCGGCTCGACACCTGGAAAAGCGTAGGGCCCGATCTCCGCCCCATCGTCGCGCAACCGCCGCGCCTTGGCCCGACGCTCGGCGATCAGCTCGGGGAGGCCGTGCGCGGAATGCTCGCCGGCGGCCTGCCCCACGCGTACGCGTGGGGCATCGGAGTCAGGGTGCTCGCTCCGACCCTGTCCAGGCTCGGCCGGCCTCGGCTGCTCGTTGGCGCTCTCGCTCACAACGCGAGAGACTATTTGAGCCCGATGTCGATCTTTGTGATCTTGAGCTTGCGGGCGGGCCCACGCGGGACCTGGACGGCAACGGTATCGTTGCGCTTGTGCCCGAGCAGCGCGCGCCCGACGGGGGACTCGTTGGAGAGCTTGGCCTCCTCGGGGTTGGCCTCGGCAGAGCCGACGATCGTGTACTTGACGGACTTGCCGGTCTTTTCGTCCTTGACGTGGACGACCGAGCCGACACCGACGACGTCGGTTGAGATCTCAGCCGAGTCGATGACGGACGCCATGCGCAGCTTCTCCTGCAATATCGCGATGCGGCTCTCGAGCATAGCCTGCTCGTTCTTGGCGTCGTCGTACTCGGAGTTCTCGGTGATGTCGCCGAACTCGCGCGCCTCCTTGATGCGCTGGGCCACCTCGCGGCGCTTGGCGGTGGAGAGCAGCTCGAGCTCGTCCTGGAGCTTGGAGAGCCCTTCGGGAGTGAGGATGACGTCCTTGGGCATGTGGGTGGCGGGAACTCGATCCGCGGGATTGGTGTGGGGTGATGAAAAACCCCGCCGTTCAGGCGGGGATCGCGGCTCGTGGGAGCGCAGCGAGCGCAGCAGTATAGCGAGCGTCCTCGAGCGTGGCGGCCCTCTGCAGGGACTCTCCCAAGAGCTTCGCTTCGGCCTTCTCCATACCCAAGCGAGCCACGTACCAGGGGTAGAACTTGCGCAGGTAGCGGGCGGCACGTTGCAGACCGAGATGCTCGACGGCACGGTCGATCGTCCAGTCGAGCTCGGCGAGCACCTCGGCTCGCGTGGGAGCATCCTCACGAACCCCAAGCAGGCGCTCGAACAACCATGGATTGCCGAGCGAGCCGCGCGCGAGCATGACGGCGGTGGCGCCCGTCTGCCGGAAGGCGGAGAGCGTGGACTCGGAGTCGTGCAGCCCACCAGTGAGAATCACGGGCGCGTCTAGCTCCCGTACGAGGCGCGCGGCGAGGGCGTAGTCGGGGACGCCTTTGTGGTGGACGGCGGCGGAGCGCGGATGGAAGGCGATCGCAGCGACTCCCGCCTCACGGACAAGGCGATGGGCAAGCTCGAAGCCACTGGTATCGCCGGGACGCCGACCGGAGCGCAACTTGACGGTGACGGGCAGGCCGCTGCCCTCGCGTGCGGCGCGCGCGACTGCCACCGCGACATCGGGATCGTCGAGCAGGGCGGCGCCGGCGCCGGTCTTGCAGACCTTGGGTACGGGACATCCCATGTTCAGGTCAATCGTGTCGGCGCCAGCGCGGGCGACGACCGTGGCGGCGACGCGCATGACCCCTGGGTCTTGGCCAAAGAGCTGGATCGAGACGAGTCCGCGCAGGCGGGCCGCTCCGTGAGGGAGGTCCACGTCGCCCACACCGGCGGACGGTGGGGTGGGTGGGACTCCTATCTCGCGCTCGCGCGGATCGATGCGCAGCATCTCCACGCAAGTGCGCTCGTTGCCGTGGAAGATGGCGTGCGAGGACAGCATCTCCGAGACCGCCATGCCGGCGCCGTGGCGCTTGGCTTGCAGGCGCACGAACCAGTTGCCGATGCCCGCCAGCGGGGCGAGCATGACGCGGTTGGGGACGGTGAGGGGACCGAGCTGCCAGGGATCGGTAAGGGGTGCCGGGGTTGCCATGCGCCCATTATGTGGGGAATTGGGTCGTTCCCGGGATATTCGCGCGCCACCTACTGCCGATCGAGCCCGCCACAGCGCCTGTGACCGCCAGGACGCCCTCGTGCTTGCTCATACAGCGTGGACCCATCCGTACTTTGATCGCCCGGGCGCACTCGTGTTTCCATAGCTGCCTTTTACTCCGCGTTCATCTCCTGGATGAGGCGCAGTCCGGTGAGAGTCAAGAGATCGTCAACCTCGTCGATCTCCTCGGTGAAGGGGACGACCAGGCTGGATAGCCCTCCTGTGGCGATTACATCGGCGTGGCCGCCGAGCTCGTCGAAGAGGCGGCGCAGGATTGCGTCGATGGCGCCGGCGTAGCCGTAGACGACGCCGGAGCGGATCGCGTCGATCGTGTTCTTGGCGATGACGTTCTTGGGCGGGGCGAGCTCAACCTTGGGCAGGCGGGCGCCGCGCTCGGTGAGCGCGTCCAAGGAGATCTCGATGCCGGTCATGAGCGAGCCGCCGATGTACTCGCCCGCGGCGGAGACGACGTCGAAGGTGGTGGCGGTGCCGAAGTCAACGCAGACGGCGGGTCCGCCGAAGCGAGCGCGCAGGGCGACGGCATTGACGAGCCGATCGGCGCCGATCTCGCGCGGGTTGTCGTAGCGGATCGCCATGCCGGTCTTCAAGCCTGGACCGACGACGAGCATCTCGTGGCCGAGGTAGCGCTTGGCCATAGCGGTCCATTCGGGCTCCAAATGGGGAACGGTCGAGGAGATGATCGAGCCAGAGAGGTCCTTGAACGAAACGCCGCGCAGCTCCAGGAGATTGCCAAGCGCGGCGCCGAGCTGGTCGGCGGTGGACTCGCGGACAGTGGCGAAACGCCAGTGCTCGAGCAGCTCCTCACCGCGAAAGGTGCCGAAGTGGGTTTGGGTGTTGCCGACGTCGACCACGAGAAGCATGGCGGGGATTATGGGCGCAGCGCGCGGATGCTGCATCGCCAGCCGCCGCGCCACCTCCTGGAGTGCTTGCCTCGCCGGCCGGTGAGTCCCCCTTGGGGTACTGGTCGGCGAGCCAGCCAGGACGCACGAAGGGGAGCAATGGGCCTATGCTGAAGGCGTGAACGTGAAGCTCTACACGGTGCCGGGATCGCACCCCTGCGCCGCCGTGGAGGTGGCGCTGAGGCTGAAGTCGATCGAGTACGAGCGCATCGACCTGTTGCCGATGTCGCAGATGGTGTGGGGTCCGCTGCGCTACGGCGGCACCACCGTGCCAGGGCTGCGCATCGACAAGGAGCGCTTGGCTGGCTCGCGCACGATCATGCGCCGCTTGGACACGCTCGCGCCCGAGCCGCCGTTGCTGCCGCCGCTGTCCGACGCGGTCGCACGCGCACGCGTACTGGAGGCGGAGCGGTGGGGAGACGAGGTGCTGCAGAGCGTGCCACGGCGCCTGCTCGACGCGGCCTTCCTGCGCAATGCGGCGTGCATGGAGAGCTATGTGGGCGACGCAAAGCTGCCGCTCCCACGCGCGGTGCTGCGACCGGGGCTACCGCTGACGGCGAAGCTGATGGCCAGGCGCAACCACGCCGAGGATGAGAACGCGAAGGCCGACCTGGCCGCGCTGCCCGCTCAGCTGGAGCACATCGACGCGTGGATCTCCGACGGCGTGCTTGGCGGCGATCAGCCCAACGCAGCGGACCTGCAGATCGGCAGCTCAATCCGCCTGTTGATGACGCTCGCCGACGTGCGCCCGCTGATCGAGGGTCACCCGGCGCAGAGCCTCACGCGCTGGTTCGAGCCGCAGGCGGGCGAAGCGCCCCCCGGCACGTTGCCGGCCGAGTGGCTGCCGGCACGCGCCGCGCGCTGATACGAAGCGCACCTGAACCGGCTTGCGGATATTTGGCGCAAAGAGCCGGGACGAGCCGACCGGGGAGCCAGCCTCCCCCGCGTCGGCCCGCCCTGCCGGGCCGACCTTGGCCCTCTCCGATTAGACGCCGGCGCTAGGAGATCCTTCCGCGACCTGCTGGAGCGGCGGGCCAGCCCAGCGCACGCCCTCACTGACTGGGAGGACAGCGAGCGCGTCTGACAGGCGTGTGCCGTCGGGGGCTACCAGCTCGAAGTCGAGCTCGAGCGCGGGGATCAGCACGAAGCGGCGGGAGAGCACCTGCTCGTGAGGCAAGCTCATGCGCTCGTGGGCGAGTTTGATGTCGCCGAGCAGCAGGATGTCGATGTCGATCGTGCGCGGGCCGTGGCGCACACCGCCATCTATGCGTCCCAGCTCGCGCTCCAGGTGCTTGGCGGCGTCGAGCAGTTCCAGCGGCTCGAGCGCGGTCTGGATGAGCACGCACGCGTTCAGGAAGCTCGGCTGGTCAAGTACCTCGCCAACCGGGTCGGTGTCGTATACGGAGGACGCTGCCGTGACTCGAACGCCGACCGACGGCAGCGCATCGACGGCGGCCTGCAGGTGGGAGCGGCGGTCGCCGACGTTCGATCCGAGGCCGAGCAGGCCGCTGCGTGTGGGCATCGCCGCGGAACACTATAGAAGGATCTCTCGATCAGGTGTCCACGCCGGGGATCGGCTCGATCGGGAGTGGCCCGTGGAGAGCTTCGAGATTACGCAGGTCGCTACGGTCGGGATCGGGGCGATGCGCGAGGCGCTTGAACCCGACGACGCTGGCGAGGCCCGCGATTCGGACTGACTCGCCAAGAAACTCAACTGTCTCTGCCCGTTTGGCGACAGTGTCGAAGTCCAGTGGTGGGAGCCCGCCACGCATGATGTCCACAATCCCGTGACGAGTATTGACCCGCAGACCGGGCGCATCGGCGACGTCCGCGGGCGTCAGGATCTTGCCGTCGCGCAGACGTTTCGCGTCCGTCCGCTGCAGGAAACGCAGAATCGCCGCATCCGCCTCGGGCCCATCAGGTACAAGCAGATCGCTGTCCTTGGTCGCCCGAACGTGACCATGGTAGATCACGCTGAAGCCACCAATCACGACATAGTCGAGCCCGGTCGCCTTGGCATCCGCGACGACGCCGGCGAGGTCAGGACCAGAGAGCTCGTCTGGGGGCATGGCCTGCGCGTATCGAGGCGCCCAGCAGGGCAACCGCTTGCTGGGAGAGCTTTTGGCCGACTTCCAGTCGCTGCACCGGAGTCAGCGCCATGTTGCTGGCGCGAAGCTGCTCAGCCTCTTCACGGTTGACCTGGGCCCACTCGGCCTCATAGCCAGCCCTGAGCGGCGGATTCGGAACACGAGCGGTCATATGTGAATTTTACCGCTGTTCAGGCGGTAAAGCCTCGAACCTGTCCGGTGGCCTGCAGGATGCCCTCGCCTCGCTCGGTGAGCGACCAAGCCCGCGCCATGCAAGGACTTTTTAAGATAGTGGTAAAATAACCCACTATGGCTTACATAGTGGACCGCGGTGCCGGCGCGTGGGAGATACGCGAGTCGCACACGACTGGGGCGGGACCTCGTAGCCGCACGCTGGCTACGTTCAGGACCCTGACGCCTGAGACGATCGAGCACGCACTAGCGCGCTCCTCAAAGAGCCTGGATGCGACCAAGCTGCGTCAAGCGGCACGGCGCGCGGGCGCACCGGTGACAGTCCCGCCCTCCGATCGCTCAGCGGGGGAACTGCTCGCCCAGCTGGCTGAAGGTCAGCGGCCGCGACCGTTGCTGGCCCGCCTGCTCGCACAGGCCCTGTCGGCACATGGGAGGCAACCAACGGACAACGCGCAGGCCGCCGCCGCTTGGATCACGGCCTCGCGCGAGCGACGAGGAGAGACACTGCGCGACCTATTGCTGTTGGCCGACCATCTCCCCCGGATAGGGACGCGCGAGCGCATCCACTTCCCGCGCATCGTCTCGCGCGTCATATGAGCGAGCCGAGCCTTCCCGAGAAGATCGTCGCGATCCACGAGCAGTTGACTCGGACGAAGACTCCCCACGCGTTCGGCGGAGCGCTCGCACTCGCCTACTATGCCGAGCCGCGCGCGACAATCGACGTGGACCTGAACCTGTTCATTGCTCCGAGCTCATACCCAGATGTCGAGCGGGACCTCGCGAAGATCGGGATCGGCGGTGGTGTTGAGCCGGAGATCGTGGAGCGCGACGGCCAGTGCCGCCTGCGCTGGGGCAACACGCCGATTGACCTGTTCTTCGCGTACGACGCGCTCCACGACGCGATGCGTCGGGCTATCAGAAGTGAGCCCTTCGGGGAGACGAGAATCCCCGTGCTCGCCCCAGAGCACCTGCTCGTGTGCAAGGCCATCTTCAACCGACCCAAGGACTGGCTCGACATCGAGCAGATGCTCGTGTGCGTCGAGGAGTTGGACGTGGAAGAAGTGCGTGCATGGCTCGACCGGATCGCGGGAGCCGACGATCCACGCGGAGAGCGCTTCGACCGCCTGGTCGAGGACTCTTCAGCGGGTTCATCCGCACTGCGGACATAACGGCCTGCGAGCTGAAGCTACTCCCTCGCCTCGCCAAACCTCGACGGGCACGTCGCCTGACTAACTACTCCCGGCCTCCCGAACCTCGACGGAGACATCCTCACTACTCCCCCGCCTCCCGCCAAACCTCGACGGAGACATCGTCCACGGGCAGCGGTATTGGCGGCTCGGGCTTGGACGCCTTCACCCACACCCCTTCCAGCTCGAAGTCACCGAGCAGGCGATCGGCGATCGCACTGCACAGACGCTCAAGCGTGCGGTAGGAGCGCTGTTGGGCGACGAGCGCCACGAGCTGACATACCTCGGCGTAGTCGACGGTGTCCTCCACGCGGTCGGTAACCGTTGCGTCGGTCTCGCCCACGTCCAAGCGCAGGTCGATCAAGAGGCGCTGGCCGATCTCACGCTCGGCCTCGGTTACTCCGTGACGGGTGTAGAGCGAGAGGCCGTTGATCTCGATCGTGACGGTCTCAAAGCCCTCCTCCTCGTCGTCCTCCTCCTCGTACGCGTCGTGCTCCTCGGCGTCATCGGGGAGTCCGGCCTCCTCGTCGCGCTGGCGGCGCTCCTCGTCGCTCAGCTCGTCGTGGGGGTCGCCGTCCATTTGCCGCTCAACGTAGCACTCGCCACCGCAAGCGCAGCGGCCACCGGCGCAACGTCGTGCACACGGAACACGCTCGCCCCACGCTCCAGCGCCATCACGTTCGTCGCGATCGTGCCCGGCAGCCGCTCGTCCGGCGCGGCCGGCTCGGGCGCACCCCCAATCTCACCCGCGATCCGCCCGAGAAAGCTCTTGCGCGAGGTGCCAACCACCACCGGCCTACCGAGGGCCACGATCTCATCGAGGCGGCGCAACAAAGTGAGATTGTGCTCAACGTCCTTGCCGAAGCCGATACCGGGATCGAGCAATATGCGCTGCTCGGCGATGCCCTCCCCGATCGCGAACGCAAGGCGCTCCGCAAGGAACGCCTTCACGTCATCGACGACATCCCGGTATGAAGACCCACCCACCCCGCGCTGCATCGTGCGCGGCTCCCCGAGCATGTGCATCAAACAGCAGTCGGCGCCGCTATCGGCCACCACAGCGGCCATCTCCGGATCGGCGCGCAGCGCGCTGACATCGTTGACGAGGCTCGCGCCGGCCCCAAGCGCGGCCCTAGCGACCTGTGCCTTCGACGTGTCGATCGAGATTCGCGGACGATTCCCGATCGAGCTCATGGCATCGGACAGGCCTTCAATGACCGGCACCACCCGACGCAGCTCCTCATCGACGCCCACGGGCTCGGCGCCCGGACGCGTGGACTCGCCGCCGATATCGAGGATATGAGCGCCCTGCTCTACGAGCTCGAGCCCGTGCGCGATGGCCGCGCACGAGTCGAGGAACAATCCCCCGTCAGAGAACGAGTCGGGCGTAACGTTCACGATCCCCATCAGGCGGTACATCCCACTCATAGACCGTCCAGCTCCTGACGGTCGTATAGGCGTTCCTGGCAAGGACGCACCGACCGAAGTGTGCTTCCGTACATGAGGGAGGGAGGACGCCGCCAGGGGCGGCTAGACGACCGTCAGGTGACGGTGGGAGGCTCGGGATCGGCCCCACGCATATCCGCGGTGCCTCCCGCAAGGCCGGGACGCGGCAACGGACGCGGAGCTTCACGACCAGCCCGGTCGGCCTGAGCCGGCGGGACGGGCAGCTCGGGCGCGGGGGGCTCCTCGGCGCCGAAGACTTCCTCCTCGTTCTTACCATCGAGCAAGGCTAGGAACTCCTCCTTCTCGATCGTCTCGCGCTTGACGAGAATCTCAGAGAGATTGGTGAGGTCGTCTTTGTGCTCGGTCAGGATCGTCTTGGCGCGTTGATGCGCGGACTCGACCATGCGGCGCACCTCGTCATCGATCTCGCGAGCGATCTCATCGGAGTAGTCGGGCTCTGAGGAGAACTCGCGGCCGAGGAACGGCTGGCCGTGCTCGTGGCCGAAGACGCGCGGTCCCAGCTTCTCGGACATGCCGAAGCGCATCACCATCTGCTTGGCAGTGGCGGTGACCTTCTCCAGGTCGTTGGAGGCGCCGGTGGTGATCTCCTCGAAGACGATCTCCTCGGCGGCGCGACCGCCGAGCGTCATTGCCATCGTGTCGTTGAGCTCTGCCCTGGTGGTCAGGAAACGGTCTTCCTGGGGCATCGAGATCGTGTAGCCGAGCGCCTGGCCACGGGAGATGACGGAGATCTTGTGAACGGGGTCTGAGTGCTCAAGGAAGTGGCCGACGATCGCGTGACCCATCTCGTGGTAGGCGGTGATCAGGCGCTCCTTGGAGGACATCACGCGCGTCTTCTTCTCGGGGCCGGCGATCACGCGCATGATCCCCTCCTCGAGCTCTTCCTGGCCGATCTCGCGCTTGCCGATGCGAGCGGATAGGAGCGCGGCCTCATTGATCAGGTTCGACAGGTCGGCGCCGGTGAAGCCGGGCGTCTGGCCGGCGAGGGCGTCGATGTCGATGATCTTCGCGAGCGGCTTGCCGCGCGTGTGAACCTCGAGGATCTTGGAGCGACCCTTGCGGTCGGGGCGGTCAACGGCGATCTGGCGGTCGAAGCGACCGGGGCGCAGCAGCGCCGGGTCGAGGATGTCGGGCCTGTTGGTGGCCGCGATCATGATGATGTTGTCCTTGGCCTCGAAGCCGTCCATCTCGACCAGCAGCTGGTTGAGCGTCTGCTCGCGCTCGTCGTGACCGCCACCAAGACCTGCGCCACGATGGCGGCCGACGGCGTCGATCTCGTCCATGAAGATGATGCAGGGGGAGTTCTGCTTGGCCTGCTCGAACAGGTCGCGCACACGGGAGGCACCAACGCCGACGAACATCTCGACGAAATCGGAGCCGGAGATCGAGAAGAAGGGCACGCCCGCCTCGCCTGCGACGGCGCGCGCGAGCAGCGTCTTGCCTGTCCCCGGAGGACCGTAGAGCAGCACGCCGGTGGGTATTCGGGCGCCGAGCGCCTGGAACTTCTTGGGATTCTCGAGGAATTCCTTGATCTCGTGCAACTCCTCGACGGCCTCGTCGACCCCGGCGACGTCGCGGAAGGTGATCTTTGGAGAGTCCGCGGACATGCGCTTGGCGCGCGACTTGCCGAAGGACATCACTCGCGAGCCTCCACCCTGGACCTGGTTGATCAGGAAGAACCAGAAGCCGAGGATCAGCACGAGCGGTAGCAAGAACGTCAGCAGCGATGGCCAGATGCTCGTTTTGTTGGATTCGATGTTGAACTTGGCGCCGGCCTTCTTCAGTTCCGTTTCCAGCTGCGGGGTCTGCTGATCGAAGATGCCGACTTCATATTTTTCTTTGTTCGTCAGTTCAACCGAGACCGCGTTGTCTTTGACCTTCATCTCGGCCGACTTGACGAGATGGTCGGGGATGTCGGTGGAGACGAGCGTCTGGTAGGTGTGTTCGGGCCCCTTGGAGGAGGAGGGCACGATCAGCTTCGAGAGGAAGAAGGCGAGCACCACCACGATCAGGATTGGGAATGCAGCGCTCTTGAAGAATCGGCTCATGGGCGTAGATCCTGGGTGCCGGCGGCGTCGAAGGTCGTGGCCACCAGTCCCCCAGGGTACCACGAGAGGCCGCAATTACCGGCTGTTTGAGCGCTCAGGCGCGCGCGGCGCGGCCACCTGCTCGCAGGCGAGTGTGTGGCCGGGTTATTGGGATAGGGGGTCGTTCCCATGTCTATACAACGCTTCGGCACGGCAGTATCTAACGCTCTAGCACTGCGACGAACGGGAGGTTGCGGTGACGCTCCGCATAGTCCAGTCCGTAGCCGATCACGAAGCGGTCGGGTATCTCAAAGCCAACGTAGCGGGTTGGCAGATCGACCTTACGACGATCGGGCTTAGTCAGCAGCGCGCAGACCTCCAGCGAAGCGGGGTTGCGCGAGCCGAGATTGCGCAGCAGATATTGCAGGGTTAGCCCCGAGTCGACGATGTCCTCGACGATCAGCACATCGCGGCCCTCGATCGCGATGTCGAGGTCCTTGAGGATGCGCACCACCCCGGAGGAGTCAGTGGCCGAGCCGTAGGAGGCGACCGCCATGAAGTCGACCTCGACGGGTATGTCGATGAAGCGCATCAGGTCGGAGAGGAAGAAGACGGCGCCCTTGAGCACGCCGACGAGCAACAGCGGACGACCGGCGTAGTCGCGCGAGATCGCCTCGGCCAGCTCGCGCACGCGTCGTTTGAGCTCCTCGGCGCCAACAAGCACCTCGCCGACTTCGGAGCTTTCCTCGGAGGGCGCGGAGACGACGTGCTCTGGTGTGGGCACCACGCGCAGGAGTGTATTGACCGCCGGGCGCCCCCCGCCTATCGGTCTGCGTCCGCCCCGTGGCGCTCGGGCCCGTCCGCCTCGTGGCGCTCGTCTGCGTCTGCCCCGTGGCGCTCGGGCCCGTCGTGTTCGTCCCCTGGGCCTTGCTCGGCGTGCCCGCGCCCATTGTTGCCCGGAGGGCGCTGCTCGCGCGGAGGGATCGTGATCATGTGCAGCTCGCCATCCTCGATCACCGCGCTAGCGAGACCGCCGACGTGCAGCTCTGCCCGACCGCCGCGGGCGCCGAGCGCGAGGATTTCGGCCACGCGCTCGCCGGCCTGTGGCGCGAACCCGCCGCTTGCATCCTCGGCTAGGCGGATCACCACGAGCCGCTGCAATGCCGGCGGCAGCTCTGCCAAGCGCTTGATGGCGATGCTTGCGCGCGCGCCCAGCTCGGCCTCGACAGCCGCGTCAAGCAGCTCCGTCTCCTCGCGCAGAAGCGCGGCGGTGCGCAGCACGTTGGCTTGCGCTGCCGGATGGACCTCATCGAGCGCCTTCACGAGACCGTGGCGCACCCGCGCGCGGGCGTACAGCTCGCTGTCATTGCTCACATCCTCGCGCCACGCGAGATTCAGCTCCCGACAGTAATCGCCCGTCTCGGTGCGTGTCAGCCCAAGCAATGGCCGCACAAGCCTCCCCTCGCGCGCGGACATGCCGAGCAGCGCACGGCGTCCAGGCGAAGCCGCAATGCGGTAGAGGATCGTCTCGACCTGATCGCTCGCGGTATGGCCTGTGGCCACAAAAACCGAGTGCCCCTCGCGTGCTCGGGGGGCGGGCTGTTTTGAGCCATCCTCCGCCGCCGGCTCGTCCAACCGCTCGGCCAGCGCGCGTGCCGCCCCGTAGCGCAGATCGCGAGCCCAGGCGTGCAGATTGCCGGTGGGGTCCTCTCCCCTGCTCGCCCGTACCACCTCGATCCGTACGCCAAGCTGCTCGCACAACACGCGGCAATGGCGCTCGTCCCCGTCGGACTCCACTCGCAGCCCATAGTTGACGTGCAGCGCTCGCACGCGCTCGGCCCCGCACAGCGCCACCGCCACATCGAGCAAGCAAACGGAGTCGCGCCCGCCGGAGAGCATCGCGACCACTCCTGAGCCCCGCGGGAGCAGGCCTCCGGCTCGCACCCGCTCGCGAACCTCGGCGGCGGTCATGGCTCGCGAACCCCTGTGACACTCCTAGCTCGCGAACCTCCGCGACGCTCACGGCTTGCAACCTCCGCGACACCCACCGGCGCGTGCCTCATGAGAGCAGGCCTATTCCTCGCGCGGAAAGGCGTGGAACAGCTCGATCGGCTCGGAGAAGCCCTTCAGACCAATTTCGCCGATCAGCTCGAAGCGCAGCCCGTCCACGCCGCTTGCCGTGTCCACGACCTGGCGCGTCACCAACACCTCGCCGCCGGCGGCCCGTGCGACCACGCGCGCGGCCTGGTTGACATCGCGCCCGTAGTAATCGCCGTCGCGGTAGAGCGCCTCCCCACAGTGCAGGCCGATACGCGGCGCCGGCGCGTCGGGTGGGAGCGCGGACTGAAAATCGACTGCCCAGCGCGTGAGCGCAACGGCGTCGGAGCCCACCACCATCACCTCGTCGCCGAGTGTCTTGATCACGCGCGCGTCGATCGGCAGCGAGTGCTGGACGGAATCCACGAAGCGTTCGACCACGCCCACAGCCTCCTCGTCGCCGCGCTCCTCGGTCAGGCGCGTGTAACCGGCGAGATCGGCGAACGCGATCACGACCCGCATGCGTCCCTCCTCCGACACGCTCCCCACCAGCTCGGCCTCCATGTGCCCGATCACGTCCTGCTCGATGAAGTGCCCGAGGAAGCGCCCGTGCAGGTAGCGCATGAACGGCGCCGCGAACGGCAGCAGCTCACCGGCCAGGCCCTCCATAGCCTCGGCCATCTGCACGCCCGGAATGCCCTCGCGCATCATCGGCTCGTGCACGTAGATGTGGATCAAGCGCACCTCGGCGTCGGCGATCTGCGCAAGCGTCTGCCCGTACACGCGCGCGAGCTGCAGGAACGCGACCTCCGGCAGCCCCGAGTTGAGCATCGCCGCGATGTACCGCAGCATCTCCATGTCTTCCTCGGAGATCGAGTCGATCGAGAGCGTGCTCAGACCGAGGCTCATGTAGATCCTCTCGATCAGCTCTTCATCGATCTCCGCCTCACGCGCGGCCTGCTCGAGCGTGTAGCGACCCTCGGGCGGCGCGAACATCCCTTGCACGTAGCCGGCGAGCTGGCCGCTCTCACTCGCACGACGGATCTGCTCGATCGTGTGCCCGCGCTCGCGCAGGCGTCCCACGATGCGCACCTGCGCGACCGCCGCCGGGGTCCAGGCACCCTCGTATTGAGGGATCAGCCCCTCCTTCGCCCAGCGCCTGACCGTCGCGGCGGACACGCCCGCCCGCGTTGCCACCTCCGCAAGCGTGGGCTCCTCCGCGCCCGTGCTCGGCGCCTGCTCGCTGGTTGCCATCGGCTCAGACCACCAGGTGCGGGTACCGCTCGGCCACCATCGCGCTGTAACGCTCGTAGATCGGCTTGGTGATCGGGATCAGCGCAAGCGATGCCTTGATGTCGCCACCGGTCTTGATGCGCCGACGGGCGATAGCCAGCGGAATGTTCTCCTTGCCCTGGAAGTACCGGTTGGCGACCTCCGAGGACATCTTCATCTTCACGCGCGGCTCCCAGTCGACCTCGTCGGTCCACTCCCAGTAGAGGTTGGTGGGGTCTCCCGGCTTGCACGCGCGAATGTTCATCACAAGGTCTAGATCCTCGAACTCGAAGCGCTGCGGCACGTCGGCATTGCGCAGGGCAGGGCCCATCTCGGGGTCCTCGCTCATCATCGTGACGAGCAGGTTCATGACCTCCTTGAATTCGCGCGAGGACGAGAAGGGCGAGCTCATGCAAGGCAGTCTAGAGTCGCGGCCCGTGAGCCACAGCGAGCCGATCCATTTGCATCCCACCACCACTCTGGCCGAGCGGGTGCTGCTACCCGGGGACCCCGGCAGAGCGCTTGCGCTCGCACAATTCCTGCTGGAGCAACCGCTCATGTTCAACCATCATCGGGGGCTATGGGGCTATACGGGGACGGCCGCCGACGGCGAGCCGCTCACGATCCAGAGCACAGGCATGGGCGGCCCAAGCGCGGCGATCGTGTTGCACGAGCTGATCTCCCTGGGAGTCACGCGCGCGATCAGGGTCGGCACATGCGGAGCGCTGAGCGCCGCTCTGAGCCTCGGCGATCTGGTCGTGGCGCACGAGGCGATCGTCGCCGATGGAACGAGCGCCGCACTGGGAGCCGGCGAGCTGACGCTCGCCGATCCGACCCTGGCCGGCGCCTTGGTGGAAGAGCTCGGCAGCAACCCTGTCAGAGCACACCACGAGGGACGCATCGTCAGCACCGACCTCTTCTACGAGCGCGATGGCAAGCGAAATGCAAGCTGGAGCGGCGCGGGGGCGATCGCGGTGGAGATGGAGGCATCGACCCTGTTCGCGGTCGGAGCGGCCGCCGGTATCCAGGTCGCTTGCGTGCTGGCTGTCAGCGACACCTTCTCCGGACCGGACGCTCGCGTCCATATCGATGACGATTCGCTCCTGCACGCAGCCGAGGCGATGGGTAGCGCCGCGGCGGCCGCGCTTGCCCGATAGCTCAGACGCTCTTCTTGGCCCTTGCGGCGCGCTTGGGCGCTGCACGCTTCGGCGTCGGCTTCTTGGGCACCGTCTTCTTAGACGCCACAGAGCTCCTACGTGCACGCGCCGCGCCGACCGTCGCCTTGGCGGAAGGCCTACTCGTCGCGGACAGCTTGCCGCTGAGCGTCTTCAACTGCTCCTCCATGGCCACCAGGCGCCGTTCGACCGAGCCCTCGGTGAGCGCACGGTTGATGCGGTGCACGCCATCCTCGATGCCCTCTAGGCGCTGGGAGACCGAGCGCAGGCGACGCGTAAGCCGCTCGATATCCGCGGCGGTCGGGATGTTGAGCGCGCTGAGCGCCAGCTCCTGCGCTTGGGCGGCCCGCTCGCGTGCGTCGAACGCGCGGCCGATCGTGCCAGTGATGAGCGGGTTCTCGAGCAGGTCGGCAAGCGCCCTGCCGACCTTGTCCTCGGTTCCGGTTGTCAAGCGCTCGCGCAACTTGGCGGTGTGGCTGCTGCCGTCGGACATGCTCAGCGACTCCTTGCTTTGCTGGTGGGCGCGTCACAGGCTAGTCGAGTCGCGGCGCTCGTGGTCGAGTCGCGCGCAACTGGCGAGACGGGATACCGTGCGCTGGTGCCCGTCCGCTTGTTCACCTTCGTGCAGATGGAGCTCCCGTGGGAGCTGGGGCCCGCAGACGGCCGCTACCTGCTGCGCAAAGCGGCGGGACCGGATGGCAACGAGCCCGAGCACGTGGTGGTGCTCTCAACCATTGGGGCGGAGCGTAGAGGCATGCTCGGTAGGCGCTCGCGCACGCGCCGTGCCGTGCCGGAGCCCGCGGCCGTGCCGGTGGCGCGGGCGACGATCGTCGACCCGGTGCCGTTGTCGCTTCAGAGCCAGGCGAGCACGTGGCTGAAGCAACTCGATCCCGAGCGGGAGGCCAATGCGGCGGTGGGAGTGCTCAATCGAATGCTGTTTGCCCATCGCATCGCGGGCGCGGCGCCCCACATCCACGAGGTGTCCCCCGCCCAGGCGCTCGTCGTGCGAGCGGGCTTCGGCGAGGGCGAGCAGGTGGCCGACGGGCTGTGGACCGACGCGCGCGAGCTGCTGCTCTCGCGCCGGCGAGCCGGCAAGCGCGCGAGCGTGCTGCGCCCGCAGGAGCGCCTTGCGCTGCTCTTGTCGGGACGCGGGAACGTGCTCTTGTGCGAGGAGCTGACTCTGCGCGCACGCCTGGACCTGGACCAGGGACGACTGGCGCTCGCGGCGATCGAGCTGGATCGAGCGTATGTGGTGGCCCTGCGCGAGTTGCCACAGGAGCGACGCCTGGACCTGCAAGCGCGGATCGACGAGTTGCGCGAGCTGGGCGCGGGAGTGGCCGCCAGCGCCCACGCGGACTCGCCACAAGAGAAGATCGTGCGCCACGCACTCGAGCGCTTGGAGGCGGCCTTGCGAGCGCGCACCGCCACCGGATTCGCCTCGTCGTAGAGTTCGGGGCGATGGCACCGACTCAGACGATCCCCCGATGACTATGGACCCAACCACCACGGCGATCGGGACGTGGAGCGGCGGGCGCTTCATGCACTTCGGCGAGCCGCTGCAGGACGAGCGCCTACTCACGCTGCTGCGGCCGGGGGCGGGGATAGACACCGTGATGAGCGCCGACGCCTACGGCGCGGGCGAGGCCGATCGTCTATTGGGACGCGCGATCGAGGGCACAAGTCGCGACAGCTTCTGCCTGATCGGGGCGATCGGGCACGACTTCTACGAGGGCGAGCGCGACGGCGCGAAGGGCTTTCCGCGCTTCACCGATCCGCGGCTGCGCAGCGAGCGCGACTATGGCGCCTATATCCGTATGGCCACGGAGAGGAGCCTGGAACGTCTCGGCGTCGAGCGCTTCGACCTGCTGATGCTGCACAACCCAGATCGCACCGGCTATACGAGCGAGAGCGTGTGGAAAGGGATGCAGGCGCTGCGCGAAGCCGGCCTCACGCGCTTGCTCGGCGTGGCCCCGGGCCCCGCGAACGGGTTCACGCTCGATCTGATCGATTGCATGGAGCGCTTCGGCGAGCTGATCGATTGGGCGATGATCATCCTCAGCCCGATGGAGCCGTGGCCGGGCGAGCTGGTGCTCGACGCGGCTGGAACCCACGACGTGAAGCTGATCACGCGTGTGGTGGACTATGGGGGCCTGTTCCACGACGACGTACGCGCGGGGCACGAGTTCGCGCAGTACGACCATCGCAAGTTCCGGCCGGAGGGTTGGGTGCAGGCGGGCGTGGAGAAGCTCGAGCGGATGCGCCCCTACGCCGAGCGTCACCAGCTGACGCCGCTTCAGCTCGCCTGCCAATGGAACCTCGCCCACCCGGCAGTCCGGTGCGTAGCGCCCACCTTGATCCAGGAGAGTGGCCCATCCCCTACTTCCGGATTGGACGCCCCCCGACCAATCGAGGACAAGCGCGCGGAGCTTGCATCGCTACCGGCGCAGACGCTGCTCAGCGAAGACGAGGTGGCCGAGCTGCGCGCGATCGGCGATAACCACGGCTCGATGATCCTGAAGGGGGCGAGCGCCGAATACGAGGGCGAGCCGCTTGCCGACCGGTGGCAGCTAGATCAGGAGCTTCAGGAGCTGGCCGTGCGCTGGGAGATCGCGCCGCAACGCGATCTCGTCAAGCTCGCTTAGCGCCCTCGGGTGCTCGAACCGTCAACCCGGGCAACTCCGACCCGGGGATGGGCGCCACAGCTCCGGCCCAGTTATCCAAGAAGGACTCGCATTCGCTCAGGTCGAGCGGTCGCGCGAACAGGAAGCCCTGTCCGGTGTCACAGCTCTCCTCGCGCAGCAGCGAGAGCTCCTGGGCCTGCTCGATGCCCTCCGCGAGCGTCTCGATTGAGAGCGACTTGCCAAGCTGGACGAGCGTCCTGATCAGCGTCTCGCCTTCGGCGTCGTTGCTCATTTTCGAGATGAAGGAGCGGTCGATCTTTAGCGCGTCCACCGGGAAGCGCTGCAGGTAGGCGAGCGAGGAGTAACCGGTGCCGAAGTCATCGATCGCGACGCGCACCCCGATCTCCTTGATGGCCGCAAGACGAACGGCTGTCTCCTCGGCGTTGGCCATGATCGTGGTCTCTGTGATCTCGATCGTGAGCGCCTCGGCCGACAGCCCTGACTCGCTCAAAGCCTGCCTGACTTCATCCACGAACTCGTCGCGGTCGAGCTGGCGCGCGGCGACGTTGACGGCGACTCCGATCTCGCGCCCAGCCTCGCGCCACTCGGCGCCCTGGCGGCAGGCTTCGCGTAGGACCCACCCTCCGACCTCGACGATCAGGCCCGTCTCCTCCAGTAGGGGCACGAAGTCATCGGGCTGGACGACGCCGCGCGTGGGATGGCGCCAGCGAATCAGCGCCTCCATCCCGGTGGGGACCATCTCGCGCAGGTTGAAAGTGGGCTGGTAGACGACGAAGAACTCCTCTTTGTCGAAGGCA
This sequence comes from Solirubrobacteraceae bacterium, assembly GCA_036510495.1. GTDB lineage: Bacteria > Actinomycetota > Thermoleophilia > Solirubrobacterales > Solirubrobacteraceae > Palsa-744. Next base: position 144,537 of record DATCDV010000005.1, on the reverse strand, counting down.
TCACGCAGGTCCATCTCAAGCTCCAGGCGGCTCTGGACGGCGTCCTGCATGCCGGACTCAAACACGACGTAGCCGTTCTTGCCGTCCCACTTGGCGCGGTACATCGCGATGTCGGCATCGCGCAGGAGCTCTTCCGCGGTGGCGCGATCGCCCATCGCGACCCCAACGCTTGCGGTGACGATCAGCCGTGTGTTCTCCGCGCCCTTGAGTTTGAAGGGCTGCTTGAGCGCCGTGAGCAGCCGCTCGGCGATCAACTCGGGGCCGGCGGCGAGCGACATCCCTTCAGCCACGACGACGAACTCATCCCCGCCGAGCCGCCCGAGCGCGTCGATGTCGCGCACGACCGCCTCCAGGCGCGCCGCGACGGCCCGCAGGAGCTGGTCGCCGACGCCGTGCCCGAGCGTGTCGTTGATGTGCTTGAAATTGTCGAGGTCCACGAACAGGGCAGCGACCGGCGTCTGGTTGCGACGCGCGCGCACCAGCATCTGCTCGACGCGGTCGAGGATCAGCGTGCGATTCGGAAGCCCGGTGAGCGCGTCGTGAGTGGCCATGAAGGCCAGCTCCTCCTGGCGGCGATGCAGCTCCTCGTGCGCGCGGCGACGCTCTGCCTCGAAGGACTGGCACATGCGCACGAGCGTGACGTCGAGCGAACGCTGCAGCATCGAGAGGGCGCGCTCGAGCACTGTGATGGGCAGCTCGAGCTCGTCGGCCACCTCGCGGATGGCGTCGGCGGCGGCGTCGCGCCAGCGCAGGCAGCGCTTGGTGACCTCGTTCAGCGGGGCGGCTCGCTGGGCGGCGAGCTGTCCGAAGATGTTCCAAGACTCCTGTCCGACCTCGCGCGCCACTTCGGGGCCTTCGCCTGCCATCCATCTGGCCACCGCGACGGTTGAGACGGTGCCGACCTTGACAAAGCTCTCCTCGACGATCGGCTCGAGCACGACACCCGATTCTCCGTTGCGGCGGCGGATGCCCCCAACCACGTGCTCGGTTCGCTCGTTGAGCGTCTGCCCGAGACGCCGCAGGTCGCGCTCCAGCTCCATACGGGCGAGCGCGGAGGACTGCTCCCCCTCGGGGGCCTGGCCGGTGGATCCAATCTTTGGGATCGACATCGACCGAAGCGTCGGCAGTCGGCCCGCATACCTTGAGCGCCGCTGGCCGATCTGGGCGCAATGGCCGGCACGTTGCAGGAGCGGTTTGCCGGCCGGTGTCAAGCCGCTCCCGTGAAGCCGCGCCGCCACGACGGCCGGCGGTCTTCGAAACGGCCGGTCTGTGAGCCTTGGTCAGCGCCCCTGAAAGCGCGGAGCGCGCTTGCCGAGAAAGGCCGAGATGCCCTCCTTGGCGTCGGCGCTCGAGAAGGCGATCGCGAAACCACGCTTCTCCGCCTCGATGCCCTCATCCAGATCGCCGGCACCCGAAACCCGCTTGATCTGCTCCAGGGCAAGCGGCGCCTGGGCGGCGAGCTTGCGCCCCCAGGAGAGCGCCGTGTCGAGCAGTTCATGATCTTCGACCATGCGGTTGACGAGGCCGAGTTCGAAAGCCTCTTCGGCGGCGATCGGATCGCCGCCGAGGTTCATCTCCAGGGCCTTGTTCTCGCCAACGAGTCGCGGCAATCGCTGGGTGCCGCCGAAGCCGGGAATGATCCCGAGCTTAATCTCGGGCTGACCGAAGATGGCCGAGCGCGCGGCGATGCGCACATCGCAGGCCATCGCGAGCTCGCAGCCACCGCCGAAGGCAAGCCCGTTGACGGCCGCGATCGTGGCGATGCCGTCCGAGCCGAATTCGCGCAAGAGCGCGTGGGCGGCGTGGATCAGCTGCTCGCCTCCCGCCTCGTCCATCGATGTGAACGCCTTGATGTCGGCGCCGGCGCTGAACAGGAACGGGTTGGAGGAGGCGATCACGAGCGCGTGCACGTCGGTGTTCTTCACCTGCTCCCATACCTTGCCCAGATCCTCGATGACCTGTGGAGAGATCGAGTTCATCTGGCCGTTGGCAAGCCACGCTATCGCCACGCCGCCTGAGCGGTGCTCGAGCTTGACCACCTCGGCGGGCTGCTCGGCATCGGGCTGAGGGTAGGCGTAGAAGCCCTGGCCGCTCTTCTGGCCGAGCCGCCCTTGAGCCACGAGGCGGCGCAGGATCGTCGGCGGCGTGAAGCGCTCGCCATAGCGCTCGGCGGCGTTCTCCAGGCGCTCGAGGATCGAGTCGAGTCCTTCGACGTCGGCCTTCATGAACGGCGGCATCAGGCCGCGGCGCGGGTCGAGGCCGGCGCCGGCCATCATCCCGAAGTCGATGTCGCGGTGGGTGGCGACACCCTCCTGCAAGACCAGGGCCGCCTCTGTGAACGTCTTCAGCGTAAGCAGCTCCACGAGCTCAGCCACGTCGGGGGCAGCATCCCCTTTGAGGTTGGCCTCGCCGCTGGGGCTGTAGACACCATCGCCACCGGTCTTCGCGCCGAGCTTGCCGTCGGCGACCAGCTTCTGCATCCCCTTGGGCACGTAGAAGCGCTCGTCGCCGTAGGCGTCGGCGACGTGTTCGGCCACGTGCAGCACGGTGTCCAGGCCAAGCAGGTTGACAAGGAAGTAAGGGCCCATCGGGACCACCCCGGCAGCGCCGACGCCCTCGTCGATCGCCTTGATCGAGAGTTTCTTCTCCTCCTGCTCGCGCCACAGCTCGGACATGCCGGCCATCAGGATGCGATTGACGACGAAGCCGGGGACCTCCAGGCACGCGATCGGCTGCTTGCGGATCGCCTGGGCGAAGGTGAGCGCGGCAGTGACGGTCTCAGGCGAGGTCTCATCGCCCTCCACGATCTCCACGAGTGGCATCACCGAGGCCGGGTAGAAGTAATGGAAGCCGACCACCTTGTCGGGGCGCAGCGTGGCCTCGCCGATCTCACCGATCGACAGCGAAGAGGTGTTGGAGGCAAGGATCGCGTGGCCGGGCGTGACAGCGTCGAGCTCGGCGAACACGGATTGCTTGATCTCCATGCGCTCGGGCACGGCCTCGATCACGAAATCGACATCGCCGAATCCGGAGTAGGAGGTGGTGCCCTCGATGCGAGCCAGGATCTCCTCGATCTGGGCGGCGCCCTGCTCGGCGGTGATGCGCTCCTTCTTGACGAGCTTTGAGACCTGGCCCTCAGTCACCGAGCGCGCCTCGTCGAGGCCCGCCTGCACGAGATCCTGGTTGATGTCCTTGAGGATGACCGGGAAGCCGGCCACGGCGATCGTCTGGGCGATCTGCCCGCCCATGGTGCCCGCCCCGACGACGGCGGCCTTGAACACGAACATCAAACGGCCGCCGGCTCCTCGACGCGCCGCGGGAGCAGCGTTTCGCGCGCGATGACTAGGCGCTGGATCTGCGAGGTGCCCTCGTACAGCTGCATGATCTTGGCGTCGCGGAACAGCTTCTCGACCGGATAGTCCTTGATGAAGCCGTAGCCGCCGTACACCTGCACGGCGTCGGTGGCGATCTTCATCGCCGCGTCGGCGGCGAAGCGCTTGGCGTGCGAGGAGACGAGCGTGTTGCGCTGGCCCTGGTCGAGCAGCACGGCCGACTTCCAGGTGAGCAGCCGCGCGGCCTCCACTTCGGTGGCCATGTCGGCGATGATGAACTGGATCGCCTGGTGCATCGCGATCGGCACGCCGAACTGGACGCGTTCGCGCGAGTAGTCGGTGGCGAACTCGAACGCGGCGCGAGCGATGCCGGTGGCCATCGCGGCGACGCCTGGGCGGGTGCGATCGAGCGTCATCATCGCGAGCTTGAAGCCCGCGTTCTCCTCGCCGAGCAGATTCTCGGCGGGGACCTCGACGTCGTTGAAGGAGATCGTCGCGGTGTTCGACGCGCGCTGACCGAGCTTGTCCTCCTTCTTGTCCACGACCACGCCCCAGTCGCGCTCGACCACGAACGCGGAGATGCCGCGATGCCCGGCGTCCTTGTCGGTCTTGGCGTAGACCGTGTAGTAGTCGGCGTAGCCGCCGTTGGTGATGAAGCACTTGGAGCCGTTGATGACGTACTTGTCCCCCTGCTTGACGGCCGTCGTGCGCATTCCCGACACATCCGAGCCGGCGTCGGGCTCGGTCAGGCAGAAGGAGGCGAGCTTGGGCGCCTCGGTGAGCATCCCGAGGTACTTCTTCTTGGTCTCCTCCGAGCCGCCCAGCATGATCGGCGCGGTCGCAAGTCCGTTGCAGCCCAGGGAGGTCTGGATGCCCGAGCAGCCCCAGGAGAGCTCCTCCTCGATCAGGCAACCATCGAGGTAGCCGGCTCCAGGTCCGCCGTACTCCTCGGGAATGTGGGTGTTCATCAGGCCGACGTCCCAGGCCTTCTCGATGATGTCTGCGGGCCAGGCACCGTCCTTGTCGTACTCCCAGGCAACCGGCCGGATCTCCTTCTCGGCGAAGTCGTGAGCCATCTCGCGCAGGTTCTTCTGCTCGTCGGTGAGCGTGAAATCGACCATGGTCTGGTGTTCTCCTAGGACGGACGCAGGGATAGATTGACTGGTCAGTCAATCTGGCATCTCAAGAGTAGCGAAGCTCTCGCGTCCTCGCCCACGCGCACGGGAGGCACCCCAAACCGGCACGCTCACGGCCCATGCATGCTTCCCGCGCGGCAAGACCGCGGCAAGTGAGCCACAATCAGGAGATGGAACCGTTCACGGTCGTAGTGGTGGGTGCGGTGGTGCTGTTCGTGCTCGTCGGCGTCGGCTCGTTTCTCGCGGGAGGGAGCCTGTACGACAAGATCGGCGAGGGCGGGCTGTCGATGGGCGAGGGCGGCCCTGGCAGGCCGAGCGGGCCGCCGCCGAACTCACCGTTGGCACGAGCCGAGCGCGAGCAGGAGATCCGCCAAATGTTGCAGGCGCGTAGCGACCGGCAGGTGCGCAAAGGCGGTGAAGCGCTCGACATCGATGCGGAGCTCGCGTTGCTCGAAGAGCCGACGGAGGGCGCGACGGTCGGCAAACACGATGCGAGCTTGACCGAAGAGGTGCGTCAGCTCGTGGTGGCGCGCAACGAACGCCGGGCGCGCAGCGGCGAAGAGCCGATGGACGTGGAGTCAGAGGTCCAGCGCACCCTCGCCGAACTCGACCCTGACGGCCGTTGACGCTGCGCGTTAGGAGAGTGGTTCCAGCGTCCCGCCGCTCGTACCCGTGCTCGAGCCCGAGGAGCCCTCGAGCACACCGACGAGCTGCTGCAGCGCCGGGAGCAGTTGCGTGGGCGGCTGGGGATTGCTTGGGGCCGCGATCGTCTGCGGCTTGTTGAGATCGGAGAATTCGAGGCGCACCGTGAGCGAGGCGGAGCTGAGGCCACCGAGCAGGGACTTGGTCTGCGGCGTGCCCGTGACGGTGGCCGTTACTTCCAGGCGCCGCAACAGATGATCGCTCTGGCCGGTGTAGACGTCGACGTGGGCGGATTTGATCGACTTGGCGAGTTCGGTGATGACGGTGGGTGAGAGCGTGCCGCCTGCGGTGGACGCTCCGGGGACCGAGCCGAGTCCGAGTGTGCTGCCGGCCTGGGAGAGTTTGGTGACGTCGGCCAGGAACGCCGGGATGTTTACGCCAGCGGTGAGATGCACGGTGGAGACGCCGCCGATCGTCGTGGTGCCCACCTTGCTGGGGTCGGACAGCCAGCGGCCGGGTTCGATACCCAGCGAGGAGAAGGTGGAGCGGACCTTGGCGTCAGACGCCTTCTTGGTGGCCTGCGCGTAGCCTTCTTCAAGCGACTTGTAGGTGCTGGCGGGAGTGGAGAACCAGGTGCCGGCGAGCTCAACGAACACAGCCGAGCCGGTCGATGTCGCACCCGCCTGCAGGCCGTGGCCGCCGGCGCTGAGCTGGAGTTGGAGCGCGAAGCGAGGGAGCTTGCTGGCGCCGTTGCTCTGGAACGGGCCGGTGAGGCTCACCGCGAGCGGCTTCGTGGAGGAGCTTGATCCCGCAGCGCCCAGGGCAAAGGAAAGATTGACGTTGCCGCTTTCGATCGGCGTGTGCCCGGAGAAGGTTTCGTTCAGCAGCGACTGGGCGCTGTCGGAGGAGCCGCCGCCGCACGCCGAGAGCAGGCAAACGCATGAAATTGCAGCGAGCAGCGCAACTGATGAGCGAAGCGTGGTGTTCTTCAGGAGTGCGCTCAATGCTTCGACCCGGTCGGCACGCTGCAACGTTTGCTGCGAGGCCCGACGCGAATGAGCCTAGCATCAGGCGAATGCCGGCTAGGCCATTGCGCGTGCTGGCGCTGGGACTCGCGATGGCCGCAGTGTGGGCGCTACCGCTCAGCGCGAGCGCCGCTCAACGCGTGACCGTGACCGCCGCGTTGCAACGACTGCAGAAGAGCGGCGCGATCACACAGGCCACGTACGCGCAGTACCAGGGCGCGTTCAGCGCGGCGAGGAGCTCGCTGCGCAAACTGTCGGGCACACGCGCGGCGGAACTTGGAGCGGTGATGGCGAACATCGAAGCGATGGCGGGTAGCAACCAGCTGATCGCGTCGCGGCTGCCGGTGGTGTTCACCACGCTCGAACGCAACAGGCAGTGGTGGACGACCGAACGGTTGCTGGGCACCGACCAGCGTGTGTACTTCAGCGGGAGCCGGCTTGTGTGGGAGTACTACCCGGGGCAGGGCATCGAGATCCAGTGGCTGGCGACGTTCGGCAAGGCGAACGGGTACTTCCTCGACAAAGAACTGACGGCGCTGAAGGAAGTGCTGAACGAAGCGATCTCGCTCGCCACCCAGCGGGCCGGGGGGATCGCGTGGGAGTACATGTTCCAGTTCGACGGCGGGATACCGCCATGGACGAGCGGCCTCTCGCAGGGGACCGCCCTGCAGGTGCTCGCGCGCGCGTGGAGCGTCACCCACGAACAGGTCTACCTGACGGCCGCGCAGCAGGCGCTCGGGATCTTCGAGACCGGTCCCTCCACCGGTGTGCGCGTGCCGACAGCGGCGGGGGCGCACTACCTGGAGTACACGTACGCGCCGAGCGAGCGCATCCTCAACGGCTTCATCCAGAGCCTCGTGGGGCTCTACGAATACACGAAGCTGACGAAGGACCCGCTGGGACAGCAGCTGTTCGAAGCGGGCGACGCGGAGGCGCGCGCGGAGGTCCCCCACTACAACACGGGGGCGTGGTCGATGTATGACCAGCACTCCGAATCGGACCTCAACTACCACGAGCTGCTTGCGGAATTCCTCGAACACCTGTGTGAAAAGACAAGCAAGGGCGAGCCGCTGACGCCGACAACGGGACCGATCCCCGGCGACAGCATCTACTGCACGACCTACAAGAGCTTCCGCGAAGACGAAAAGACGCCGCCGGTGGTCGAACTTCTGACGCAAACGGTGAAGACGAGCGAACGCGCGGGGGTGCAGCTGAAGCTCTCGAAGGTGGCGAGCGTGAGCATCGTGATCAAGCTCGGCGAAAAGACGGTATGGACGAACAGCGCGACCGTCGAAGGCGGCAAGCCGCGACTGCTGTGGGTGACGCCGTCGAAAGCGGGCACCTACTCGGTGGGGATCAAAGCCGTGGACTTGGCCGGCAACGAAGAAGTCGCGACGGGGACAATCGTGGTGAAGGCTTCCTCCAAAGGAGGGGCTAAGAGCGCCCGGGCCGCAAAGCTCGCGCCGCTGGAGCGGATCTCGCCGCCGGCGCAGCGGCAGCCTATTCTTTGAGACTCACCGATGCCGGACGCCGCGCCCCAAACCTGGATCCTGACCGCCTCGCCCGAAAATCACGAGGCGACACGCGCACACGGGTTCAGCGTGATCGGCATCAAGGAGCGCAACCGTCCACGGGCGCTGCAGATCGAGCCGGGCGACCGGATCGTGCTGTACCTGACGAAGGTGATGTCGTTCGCGGGGAGCATCAAGGTCACGGGCGAGCTGTACGAGGACCGCAAGAAGCTGTGGCCGGGCAAGCCCGGCAAAGCGGACGCGTATCCGTGGCGCTTCCCGACAGAGCCGGAGATCGTGCTCGAGCAGGACGAGTGGGTGCCAGCGGAAGAGCTGGCCACCAAGCTGGAGCACATCCGCAAGTGGCCGGCGGAGCACTGGAAGCTGGCGTTTCAGGGCCAGCTACGTACGGTGAGCGAGAAGGACGCGAAGCTGCTGGTGAAGCGCCTGGGCGCGGCCACGGGCGCACGGGCCTGACTGCTCACACCGAGCGATCCCTATACCGACACGACCTCACGTACTTCGGCACCGTGACGCGTGAGGCGCCAGGCGTTCGGCTCGCCCTTTATCCGCGGTGAGACCGCGTTGTCGACAAGGCCGAGCTGCTGTAGACGTGCGAGCAGCTTCGAGACCTGACCCTGGTCACGAATCCCTGATCGGTCAGCCACCTGACGGTTCGACGGATAGGATCCGCGCCCGCTCAGGTCGCCGATCGCGAGCAGCACGCGGACCGTGCGGTAGGTGAGGCGCATGTCCAGATCACGCAAAGGATCGAGGCCTGCGGTTCGCGCACCGTTGTGAGTCGTGGGATCGCTCTTCCTCGTGCTCGCAAGCGCAAGCTCGCGACGCGCGGCGGTGGGACCGAGATAGGGCAGCACGATCATCGCCATCAATGGACCCAACAGCCCCACAAGCGGAGTGGGCTCTTCCACAATGCGCGAATGGATCAGCGAGAGTGCACCGCCGACGATGCCCTCGGCCGTCAGGGGTGGCGGGCCATCGCCATTGATGGCGTCCCTGCCCTCCCGATCCATGACTGCCGTTATTTGGGCGATGCCGCACCGGCGACGCTCGAGCGCGCCGTGGCCCGCGCCAAGCACCTCGACGATCACAAGCCGCGCGATAGCAGGCTCGAAGTCCAGAAACTTGAGCAATGCCGTCAATCCAGCCCGTACACGCTCAGCCCACTTCGACGGCCGTTGGTAGGCCGGCAGCACGACCGCGGCGATCCGCTGCACAGATTGGTCGAATGCGGCTATGAAGCAATCTTCGCGATCTACGAACACCTCATAGAACGTGCGCCGCGAAACCCCCGAGCGCGCCACGACACGCGCAACGGTCGCATATCCCACCCCGCGATCGGAGACGACAGCGACCATCGCCGCGATGATCCGCGCACGCTGAATCTCCGACACCTGCTCACGCCCGCTCGAACGCTCACGGACCCCCATTCCCGACTGGGTAGGACCAGCTACGGGAGCGCGCCCGTCGATCGCCGCCAGCTCGGCCTGCGGGCGGACGGGAGAAGGAGCCCGTTTATCAGGAGACACGGCACTAACCCTTCTTCGCCTTGCCCCTCGACGTGTGAATGCCGGTTTTCTTGCCCTTCCTACCCGCCTTCTTCTTGGCTGTCTTGTGCTTTGCGCAGCCAGTGACGCCGATTGGGGTGTTTTGTTTGATGGTTGCGCCGTTTTGTGCTGTGAATGCGGTCGGCATCACTAGTTTGAGTTGACAGAGGTTGCCGTTGGCCGCAAGTGCCGAATACTTGCCTTGAGGTAGGTTTAGTTCGAAGCTGCCGACGGGTGCGTCGGGGATGGCGTGGAACGTGCTCGAGGTGACGTTCGTCTTTGGGTTGATGAATGTTTCGCCGTGTAGGTTCAGGGTGACGCCGTAGCCCTGGAGTACGATCACGAGTTCGGGGAACTTCGCGCCGCCGTAGGACACGAAATACGCGGGTCCGGTGAGCGGTACTGGGATCAGTGGGGTGATCGCGGTTGCGTGACCCACGATCGATTCCGCCGGACATCCCCCCGGGTTCGCTTCGAACTGTGCGGCCGTGCACGCCTTTTGCAGGGTGGTAAGACGCGAGGGCAGTTGTTTGGGCAGGTCGACCTTGACGCTTTTGATGTTCGCTTGGCTTCCGAACGGTGCTTTGGGATAGGTGAGCTTCACGTTCAGGCTCGCGCCGCTCTTCCTGGATGTTTTCCCTGAGGTTGAGACTTTGAACCCGGGTTTGAACCCGAGGATCGCACAGTTGGTGACCTGGAACGGCACACTGACATCAAGGGTTGTGTTTTCGCTGGAGTCGACCGTACCGGTGACTTGCATCTTTTCGCAGTTCGTCGGGTTGAACTGGAAGTTACCGCGAGTTGTGGTGGCGTTGATGTGCTGGATTTCGAGCGGGATCCCTTCGATACTGGTCGGGATCGCGTATGGCGAGCCGGGGGGGTTGCTCTTGACTGTGATCGCGGCTGTGATTGGGTTGACTTCGATCTTTCCTCTGACGATCACGCAATCGCAGGGATCCTCACCGGCGGGGTTGGCTGTGTTGCGCTTCAAATCGAACGGTCCGGCCTTCGCGGGCACCTCGAAGGTGACGCCGAAGGGAGCACAGCCAGGACTACCCATCGCACAGCTACCTGTCCCGTTATATGAGCCGGTCAGGTAGAACTTGCCACCGCCGACCGTGAACGGGTCACCACCGACTCCGACAGACACGATCGTTTCGCCGATCAGGCTACCGGGGGGGCACTCGCCGAGGTTTGCTTGTGGTTCGGGGCACAGTTCGATGTTCGAGAGGATGCCCGAGAGACCCGGTGGTAGGTGGGCTTCGACGGATTGCATGTTCTGTTCACCGTCTTTACGGCTGAATGTGAGAGTGAGCGGCGAGAATGCTCCAGCAGCGATGTTCGTCGCACCACCGGTCAACGAGGGATCAAATGGCAGGCGCACACCGGGACACGAACGGCCAGCCGGTTCGTCGAAGCTCGCGGGACCGCTGTCGATATCGAACGTCGAGCTGGAATCCACTTCGCCTGATTCCGTCCACGGTTCGATTGCCGCCGTCGTTGTGTACGCCCCACAATGAGCCGGGCTCGCCAATGGCGCTCTGTCCCCGCCAAAGAAGTGCAGTTCGAAGTCTTCGAACGGAAGCTGGGGCGTGTTCTCAAACGTCGAGACCAACTGTCCCGTCACGGGGTTCACGACAACTTCGCCCGCGAGCTTCACGCGGGAACCCGATATCGGGTCTTCGACAAACACGTACAGTGCCACGAGCGAACCGAACGGGTTCGCGTTCTGCGCTGCCAGGTATACCGCGCCTTCCAACGGGTTGGGCAGCAATGGCGTCTTGATCGTCACGAGCCCGACCTTCGACGCGCCGGGACAAGTCGGCGGCTCCGCGCTTTTTAGCGCGATCTGCCCTTCCGAGCACGCTTGCAGCCCATCCGCGCCCGCGGGATTGATCGCCACGCCCGCAGGCAACACAACCGTCGTGTTCTTCACCTCGGCCTCGGCCAGTCCCTGTGCGTTCAGGCTCACGTCCTGGGGCACGTGCACACCCACAGTCAGGCCTGTTGGCGTGCTGCCCGCCTGGCTGTCCGGCGCCAAGCTGATTGATGGCCCGAACTGCAAACGGTTGCAACCATCCATCGCCGGCATTGGTTCGGTGTTCGACAGCGACTGCACCGCCTGTGGTTCCTTCCACGAGTCATCTTCTATCGTGGTGCTGAGCGCACCAGTACACGACGTGGGCAGCGCCAGCAGTGGCGGCGGATCGTTGACCTTGAAGCTGGAGCACGAGGCGGCGAGGGGTTCCTGTGGCGAAATCCCCCTTGCCAGGCATTCTTCGCTGCGTGCATTGTTGTGACGAGGGTCACCGGGCACACCCCAGAAGGTTACTTCGCTTGAAATGAATTCTACGAGCTGGGTGATGTTCGTAACGCTTACCGTGACACCATAGTCACCACCAGTGCGCACCGCCGTGTCCAACAGGACCGGCGCGCCTTCGACGAGAAAGCCAAACCGCGCAGGCTCGCCGATCGTGGGGGTGATGTTGATCAGGGGAACCGAAAATGGAGTTGCGGCCCCGTGAAAAAGCCCTCCTGGTATCCCCACATTTACCCTCGCGACACCCACTATTGTCTGAGGCGAGCAGTGGTTGCTAAGAAATTCTCCGAGCGGACACTGCGAGAATGGCGTCGGATTGCCAATCAGACCCGGAGGCAACTTGAAGTGCAGATCCTTTGCCAGCGCCACCGGCTTGCCACCTATCACGAACCCGTTGACGAACTTTGCTTCATAGGTTTCGTTGAGCGCAAGCGTAGTCGTCAACTGGAACGGATGGGAACCGGCCTGCGTGGCAACACCTCCGCCCTCTTCTTCCGGTCTCATTTCATACGTGCTCACGGCGAATGGTATGGGCGCTTCACTGATGGTTATGGCCTGCTTGGCGACAGCAGGAGCCGCTTCTCCTCCCGTGACTCCGACTTCATTGACTTCCCCCGAGCTTGCGCCTTGCTTGACATTGACGGCAATACGCACCTGCATCTGTTCATAAGGAGGCAGGCTGGTTGCCCCGTTGTTGTTTTGTCCGTTAAAAGTGCAGCTCAGATGTTCCAGTGAGCATTCGAGCGGATATAGACGCTGCCGAGTGAGACCTTCGTCGGTGTTCCCTTCGATCGAGATCGCCTTCAGGCCAGCTGGGAGTTTGTCGGTGATCGTTATGGGCTTGTCAACGGCGTTGGCGTTGGCGTCACCGAGGTTCACGGCGGTCGCCAAGATCACCCCCGCCGGACGACCTGAGGCAACCTTTTCCACCCCCGCGCTTTCGCTTCCTCCTACCAGACGCTGTTGAGGGACGGTCAGGAGCTGTGCGGGTTGGTACACAAGGCTTCCCACGAGTTCTATTTCATAGACTTCGAATGGATTGTAAGCATGTACGCCAGGGCCACCAGTCACTCGAACGTTGCCTTTGCCATACATTTCTTCTTCGAGGGCGAGCTGCACATCTTCAGGAGACTCCCCCACTTCGAGGAGCACCCGACTGGAGCCTTCCAGAATGTAGACGCCTTCACTCGCGCTCACAGTCAACCGCTGTATCTCGTTGCCGGCCTTTCCCGGCTGCAGGTATGTGGGGCTGGTGGACGAGCTCAGATGCCACCAGGGCGACTGCGCATAGGCAGTGGTTGTCATGACTGCCAACAGGACCAGGATCGTCACAGATATGCTCTTCCCAATCAAACGCATCGCGCTCACCTTTTCCCCTTGTGCTTTGCCCTGGCCTTACGGGTCTTGGTTGTGCCGTACAGTCGTCTGGCTTTTTGTTCGCAAGTCGCGCGCGCTTTGTGCTTCTTCTTTTTGCACGCGTGCAATGCCTGCGCCAGCTTTTGTGGCTTGGTCAGAGCCTTCTTTGCGACTTCCGCGGGAGTAGGCTGAGCTATGTTCCCGGCACCCGAGAATGTGGCGCTCGGCGGGGCTCCGAAGGCCGACGGTTGCGGGGTCGGCGCCGCCTTGCACGAGTCACCAGTCGAGCACGGTGGTGGCGATACCGCCGGAGGCGCGTAGCACGGCGCGCTCGGGTTGCATTCGTGCGCGTCATAGACATCGAGGGCGTTGTCGAAGTCTTGCGGGAGCAGTTTTGTCTGTGTCATGAAAAATACGTCACTACCCGATTCGCTTGCGTCCATGAAAGCCGATTCTTCGGGTGAACTTCCCGATGAGATCAAACTGACGCAGCCTCCCGAAGAGGCGCTGTAGGTCGTGCTCGATGCTTCACAGGTCCCCACACCCGGCGGCTCATACTCGTAGACGTCCTCAGTTCCATCGACGTCCTTCGGCGTCAGCGCGTCACTGCTGTTGAAGAACAAGCGGCCACTGTCGGACAGAAAACGCGGCTGGTAACGATACAGTTCGAATTTGATAGCTACCCAGGGTGGCAGGCTTGCGGCGATTGGCACCCCTTCGTTTACGCTTCCAGCAACGAGCATCATCCCTCTGTCTTCTACCCCGACCGGACGAGCGCCCGTCGGGTCGCACGACGCGCAGCGCAGAGTGTCCGAATAAGCGTCGTACAGATACACCTCTTGATCTGGTTGCCCGCTCAATGCGTCCCTGGTGTCGTAGCCCGTCAAATCCGAGTCCGTCATGAAGGTCAGATAACGGCCGTTTGGCGAGACCCTGTAGGTGGGCATCGTAGAAACTGGTTGACTTCCCATGAGCGGCCCAGCCGACACCTTCCACGTTCCTTCGCTATAACGTGCCACTTCCAGCTTTTCTCCGGCTCCCATGAAGTACAGGAGAGAAGCGTCGTCGCTTCCACCGATCAAAGAGCTCTCGGGAACATCCGTCAAAGTCAATTCGCAGCTTTCTCTTGCTGCCATTTCAACGATCCGGCATTCGTACACGCCCCCGCCGGGAGCCGACGTCAACTGCTGGGGGTCGCTGAAGAGAACCTTCGACCCATCGGTGCTGGCATACAAAAAGGCGGCTCCGGCTTCACTTGGTTCTTGCGTCCCTTGCGCCACGTCTAGACGAGTGGAGGGGCCCTTGTCAAAATTGTGCAGGTAGAGATGCCCTGCATATGAGAAGAAGACAGATCCCTTCTCAGAGAGCTGGTTGCCCACGGTCGCGAGTTCGCCGGCAAACACACCACCGCCGCCTTCGTTCTCTGGCAGCAGATACAGGGGTTGCAATCGACCATTAGACCACTCATATAGGGCCCCCGCTGCTGATTTGTCATATCCTTCTTCGTCCGGTACGGCGGTGAGTTGAGCCGGCGATGAGAACACGACGTGGCTCGCGTCCGGAGTAGCATCTATGACCCTGGGCCCGCACAGTACGTCTTCGCAGTGACCGTTTGTCTCTTCACCAAACACCGCCCCCGAGCGGGTGTTCGACGCGGTCACGAGCGGCCGATAACACGACGTCTCACAAAGTTCACCGAGATTCCCGTTGAAATAGTTTGTGCGCAGGTAGGGCGTCGCTTCGGTTGCTTCGGGTGACAACTGCCTGTCGAAATTGCCGAATACCGAGAGGATCCCTTGTGAGAGATCTTCAGAGAAGAACGCGTATTCCCCTCCCTTGCCGACCGACGGTCCCGTGCCTTCTTCGTGCGGTACCGTGATCACCCGCGAAGACCACCCTTCACTTGTCCTCGTCGAGAGCACAGATGCATATTCGCCGCTGCCCTGCGGCTCAGCTTCGGTTGGGGAGCTCGCCAGGTTGACCACCGCAGCGCCGTCGCTCGATGCCTTCGTGACGAGAGGGGATGCCCCGTTCGAGTAAAAGCCAAGGTTCAGACCGTAGAAGAGAGCGCCTTGCTTTTGGGCTGGGGTCACCAGTTCCCACTCGCGCCCATCCGGCAGCCCACCGACCTCAACCACGGCCTGTGTAGTGAACGTCTTGTCTTCTCCGTAAGAGGTGCCCAGGGTGTTGTGAGCCACTACGCGATAGTGATAGGTGGTCCCCGCCACTAGGCCCTGCGTGTGCACGTTGACTTCCTGAGCGCTGAAGCCACTCCCCACCACCTTGTCCGGGACAGGAGCAAACTGTCCATAAGCTGCAGTCGGACCGTATTCGAAGTGGTATTCAGTCGCGCGCCCGAGTGGGTTAATCGAGGCCGAGAACGTCGCGCTGTTCGCGGTGATCGACGATATCGATTGGTCCACGATCGCCGGCCGTTCCGGTACTTCAGGTGTGAATATGGCGATTCGATTCTGGCCTGGCTCAGCGACCACCACGGTGCCGGTAGCCGAATTGACGGCCAGAGCTTCCCCGCCCAACAGCTGCGAAGCCCCAAAGGTTTCTTCCACCGCACATGCACCGACACCCGGATTACACGACGACGGATGGATACGTTGAACCGAGCCGTTCGCGTCGATGAAGAGATCCCCGCTGGATGGGTCAAAGCTCAGATCATGGATTTCGGTTCGTGTCAAGTACCCGCCCCCGATCAGCAACCCTTGGTTGGCTTCGTGGGTGGTTAGCTCTACTGCTCTTTCGAAACCACCGTCCAGATATATATTGCCTTCATCGACCGCCAGACCGCCTGGATGAGCCGAGCTCCCTGCGTACCAGCTGTTGATAAAAGTGCTTGACCGGCCGAACTCGAACATAGCTTCGTTGTGATCGAAGACCCAAAGGTTGCCGGCAGGATCTACAGCCATACCGCTGAAGGGAGTTCCGAACGGGCCTTCCACCGTTTTGTAGACGTTGAATGTGGGAGTCGCATTCGTTCCGCTGAGCTGCCCGTTCGGAGTTTCACTGGAACCGTTGTTTCCCCAATTTCCGATTAGGCCGCCTTGCGCGTCGAACTTCGACACCAAGCCGTCGCCGCTGTCGGCGACGTACACATCCCCTTCTCCGCCGGGGGCATCGTCGATTGCGACAAACGAAGGTGACTCGAACTCCCCGGGCGCGGCACCGGACAGACCCTGGAGACACGTACTTGTGCAGATCTGAAATTCGCCGGCGCCGGTGGCTACACCCCAACCCCATGCGCGAACAAAGACCCCAGCTGAGGAGAACTCGTCGATGCGCCGATTGCCTGTGTCGGCGACATATACGTCGCCCGTAGCGGCCGCTACGGCCACGCCGCTCGAGGGCTCGTATGGAGAGCCCGGAACCAGCGACATCTCCCCGGCTCCCGAGCCGCTCGCACCAAACGAGGCGGTGAATGTGTAGTCGACGTGGGCATATGCGCAGGTGGCCGCCCCCAGCAGGAGCAACGACAACCCGAAGATCAACAACGAAACCTGTCTCATACGCGCACGCATCAATTCCGACTCCCTCCATAAGAGCAATTCACACCAACCGGACCACCAGCTTTGGCGCACGAGGACGACAGCCCCGTGCGCCTACGACTCAGGCACCGCACCGACCGAGAGCGCTCGCTCAATGCGCGCGAGTAACCAAACCGGACCTCACGTCCGGTGGACCACGGAGCGAACCCGCGGCCAAGAGGGCTAGCGGCTAGAAGCCGACCATTCCACAGAGAGAGAGAGAGAGAGAGACGCGTCAGCGACGCTGACGCGTCCTATTACGGACCGTCCAGCGGCGCATGGAATCTCATCCACGCTATGCCCATAAAACTGCACGCGAAACTCAGGCTCCCTCATAGAAGCGACCCGGCTCCCTCTCCGTAAAACCCAAACTGGTTCCTGCAGGTAAACCTGTGAAGGCGACCCGAACCAGACCTATTTTCGACCCGCACCCCTCTCGAGGTGCGACATCCCCATAAGGGGGGATGCCACTACATGAACAACCTTATACCCGAACGACAGCAAAAGTCAACCCCCCTGACAAGATTTCTTGACCGAGAGGAACGGACTCATTTATCGGGGGGTCTGACGTCTCTGGAGTCCCGACGGACGTCCGCGCCGAATACCGTCCCAAGCGCGCCGTAGCTTCGTCGGCTGTGATCGAACGCTTCATCTGGACAGAGCACGCTGAGCAAAGGTGCAAGCGGCGCTTGCTGGACCGTGCGCAGGTTGAGGGCACTATCCAGGCCGGGCACGACATCCCTCGAGTCAATCGCGGCCCAGCCGGCTGGATGGCTCACGGCCTGAGCGCAGACGGACGTCGCTTCGTCGTTGTCTACGACCACCCCCACAACTGGGACCTTCAGACCGCTCGAATCGTGAGCGTCTGGGAGGTCCAATAGCAGCAGGATCAGGAGTATTCTCAGAGACATGCAGCCAACGAAGATCGCCAGTTATGACCCTGAAGTCGACATCGCCATGATCTGCCTCGAGGAGGGGCGCGCCGTCAGTGAAAGACACTCCTGGGGCCTGATCGACCGTGATCAAGACACCGGACGACTAATGGGATTCGAGATCTGGAAGGCCTCGACGGTGTTGCCTACCGAGATGATCGAGGCACTTCGCACGGCTGACAAACCGCGCGGCGTAGCGGCTTGACGCGCATCACGCGCGCCTGGGGGGCGCTTGCGCCCGAGCAGCGCATCGCCTCGGTGGCGGCGCTCGCGCTGCTGGTGACGATGTTCTTGCCGTGGTACGATCTGCAGTCGCTGAACCGCAAGACCGGTGTGATCAACTCACACGCGATCAGCGCGTTCGGGGATGTGTCCTTCGTCGAGGCTGCCGTATTCCTCGTGGCGGCCGGCGTGATCGCGCTGATGCTCGGTCGCGCCGAGCGGCGCGATTTCCACATGCCCGGCAGCGACGGCGCGGTCGTGATGGTCGCCGGCGCTTGGGCGACGCTACTGATCTTCTACCGCGTCTTCTCACGTCCCGCCGGCCACGGGTACCCGGTGGGGATCGAGTGGGGCTTCTTTCTCGCGTTCGTCGCCGCCGGCGTGCTCGGCTACGCGGGTTGGCGCATGCGCGCGACGAACGTGCCCGAAGCGCCGCTAATGCGCCGTCGCGGCAGGCCCGGCCCCTCAGAACGCCCTTCGGCGCGGGACGACGTGGACGTCGTGGAGCCCTCTCCGCGGCGCGCCGAACGCGCCGCGCCCGTGGCCGCACGGCCCTCGCAGCCATCGCCGCACGATGACCCCGCGATCGAGCCCACCATCCATCCCTCCGAGGACATCACCTCGGTGGTGGAGCAAGGCGCCCAAACCTCCCAGAGAACGACCCCATCTCCCCCATCCACGCAAAGCGGGCCGCCCTCCGCCCCGCCCGCGGCCTCGCCCCGTGCGCCCGGATCTAAGGACTCCAGAGCACCCAAGCGTCCCCGCTTTCCCCCACCTCCCTCAGACCAACTCTCCTTCGACGACTCGCCCTCCGAGCCGGACGAGCACTGAGGGACCCCTATCATTCCGTCGACCATGGCCGCGGACGGACCCGTCTCCTCAGCAGAAGTAGCAGCGGGCCTCAGCTCGGTGGGATACCTGCCGAGCGAGTCCACCGCGCTTGTCGCCTTCCTCGCGACGAAGCTCGGAAAGCCCGTGCTCGTGGAGGGCCCTGCGGGCGTCGGCAAGACCGAGCTCGCCAAGGCGCTCGCGCGCTATCTGGGCCGCGAGCTGATCCGCTTGCAGTGCTACGAGGGCCTCGACGAGGCCAAGGCGCTGTACGAGTGGAACTACCGCAAGCAGCTCCTGCGCATCCAGGCCGAGGCTTCGGACACAGGATGGGAGGCCGTGCAGGAGGACATCTTCGGCGAGGAGTTCCTGCTCGCCCGCCCGCTGATGAGCGCGATCGCCTCCGAGCAGCCGGTGGTCTTGCTGATCGACGAGATCGACAAGACCGACCAGGAGTTCGAGGCGATGCTGCTCGAGGTGCTGTCCGACTTCCAGATCTCGATCCCCGAGCTAGGCCGCGTCACCTCCACCACCCACCCAGTCGTGCTGCTCACCTCCAACAACTCACGCGAGCTCACCGAGGCGCTCAAGCGCCGCTGCCTGTACCTGTGGCTCGACTACCCCTGCCTCGAGCACGAGCTGGCGATCGTCAAGCTGCACGCTCCCGACCTGTCGGACGCGGTCGCGCAACGGCTCGTGGAGGTCGTTGGCATGGTGCGCGAGCTCGACCTCAAGAAGCCCCCCTCGATCGCCGAGTCGATCGACTGGGCGCGTGCGCTCCTGCTGCTCGGCGCAAAGGACATCGACGCCACGGTCTTCAACGAAACGATGTCGGTGATCGTCAAGCACCGCACCGACATGGACATCGTCGCCGAGCGCGTCGGCCTCAAGCTCGAACGGGACGCCGAGCCGGCCAGTGCCCAGCCCGCCTGAGGGCCGCGATTCCGCCATGCCCCCCGCGCGCGTGGGGGGGCCTGGGAATGCGGCTCCCAATGCGACCGCCGCTGCCGCCGGCCCGGAGGGCATGGCGGCCCGACTGCTCGAGCTGGGCGAGCAATTGCGCGCCGAGGGCGTCGCGGTCGGCACCTCCGAGTTGCTGGATGCGTTCGCGGTGCTGCGCGAGATCCCCTGGACGGCTCAGGGCGAGTTCCGCGAGGCGCTTGCCGCCACGCTCGCCAAGAGCCAGGACGACCGGCGCATCTTCGAGCTGGTGTTCGACCGCTTCTTCTTCCGCGCGGTGGAGATCGCCTCGGTACGCGAGGGGGTCGATGAGAGCAACCGCTCCTCGGCGGACCTGGGCGAGCTCTCCGAAACAGAACTCGACGCGCTGCGTATGCAGATCGCCGCAGCACTGCGCGATGGCGCGGAGGGTGCCATGCGCGACCTCGCGCGCATGGCGATCGCCACTTTCGGTCAGGCCGAGCAGGGCTCGGGCGTGATTGGCGTCGACGTGCAGCGCATCCGTCGCGCGCTCGGCCTCCGCGCCGATCCCCAGCCCGATCTGCCACGCGACGATCCCCGCCGTGACGGCGTGCCGCGCGACGCGCTGCGCCGCTTCGAGGCGCTGATGCGCCGCGAGCTTGAACGCACGCAGGTGCAGCGCTCCGGACGCCTCCCGCCCGCGCGCCCGCTCGGCGAGCTGGACCGCGCGCTGCCCTCCGGCCCGCTGCAGGATCTCGCCGCCGTGCACCGCGTCGTGACGCAGCTGCGCAGGCGCCTCGCCACGCAGGGCAAGCAGAACCGCGGCCATCGCCATCACGCGCACGTGGATGTACGCCGCACGATGCGCGCCTCCCTGCAAACCGGAGGCGTGCCAGTCGAGCTGCGCTACCGCCCGCGCCGTCCGCGCCGTCCCGAGATCTACGTGCTGTGCGACGTCTCCACGAGCGTCACCTCCGCGTCGGTCTTCTTCCTGTCGGTGCTCCACGCCCTGCACGACTCGTTTCGCAAGATGCGCTCGTTCGTCTTCATCGAGCGCATAAGCGAGGTCACCGACGTGTTCGAGCACGAGCGCGACTTCCGCGCCGTCTCCGAGCGGATCTCAAGCGACGCTGGGGTCGCCGACATCTCCGGGTACACCGACTACGGGCGTGTGTGGTCGGAGCTCTTGGAGCTGATCCAGGACGACATGAACCCGCGTGCCACCGTGATCGTGCTCGGCGACGCGCGCACCAACGGCCGCGATCCGCGCGCCGATCTCTTCGGCCAGGTGGCGACGCGCGCCGGGCGCACGTTCTGGCTGAACCCGGAGCCGCGCCTGTACTGGAACTACGGCGACTCCGTGATCGCCGCCTACGAGCAGTACTGCACAGCCTTTGAGTGCTGGACCACCGCCCAGCTGGAGGACTTCGTCAAGGCGCTGACTCGTCCCGTTGTCGGCGCTGGCGGGTGACCCCCCCCAGGGACTGCCCCCATCGCCGTCGCGCGCTAGCATCAAACTGAGCAAAAACCAGGGGAGCTGGCGGGAAGCCGGCTGAGATGGCGCACGAAGAGACCACCCGGCGCCGACCCTTCGAACCTGTGGGGTAATGCCCGCGGAGGGAGCGCAGTGCCGATTCAACTGAAGCCTCGCGAGCGCCGCCAGCAAGACACGAGCGGCGGGAGCCAAGCGGCCCTCACCAATGCGGTCGGTCACGCCCCCGCCGAGCAAGCGGTCGTCTTGGACGGGGTGAGCCACGCCTACACCGACCGCCGAGGCGCACCGGTGCACGCGCTCGCGGATGTCTCGCTACGGACCGCCCGCGGAAGCGTGCTCGCGGTGGTGGGACCTAGTGGCTGCGGCAAGACGACGCTGCTGGAGCTGATCTGCGCCCTGCAGCAACCGGACGCCGGCATCCTGCGGTGCGAGCCAGCGGTGCTGATGCCCCAGCGCGACCTGCTGATGCCATGGCTGTGCGCGCTCGACAACGCGGCACTGGCATTGCGGATCGCCGGCCTCCCTCGCGCTCGGGCGCGCGAGCGCGGAGCAGCCCTTTTCGACGAACTAGGCCTCGGCGGCTTCGAGCGTGCGCGCCCGCACGAGCTCTCGGGCGGGATGCGCCAGCGCGTGGCGTTCGTGCGCACACTGCTCTCCGGCAAGCCACTGCTGTGCCTTGATGAGCCGTTTGGAGCCCTCGATGCCATCACCCGTCAGGAGATGCAGGAATGGCTGACCGGCGCGCTCGTGCGCGAGCCGCGCACGGTGGTGCTCGTCACCCACGACGTCGAGGAGGCGATCGTGCTCGCCGACCGCGTCGCTGTCCTCGCACCGCGCCCGGGCCACGTGATCGCCGAGCTGAGCGTCGATCTCCCCCGGCCCCGCACCCGCACCAACCCCGCCGTGATCGCGCTACGCGAGCAAGCGCTCCGCGCGCTCAACTTGGGCGCAACCGAGGATGGTCGATGACCCCCAACGACGGTCCCCCCCGCGCACGCGTGGGACAGGCAATTACGCGCCGTATCGCACGCGGCCTGCCGGCGGCGCTGCTGGCGCTCGCGCTACTCGGCGCGTGGGAGGCCTACGTGGACATAGGCTCGGTGAGCCCGATCGTGCTGCCCGCCCCCCACGAAGTGGCGGCAGAAATCTGGAACAACGCGGGTCTGCTGTCGGCAAACCTCGAACTGACCGCCCAGGAGGTTGGGCTCGGGGTACTGCTGGCGTTGCTGCTTGGCTTCATGCTCGGCGTGCTGATCCACCTCTCGCCGCTACTGCGTCGCGCGGTGTACCCCCTGGCCGTCGGCTCCCAAGCGGTTCCAATTGCGCTGATTGGCGTCCTGCTCGTGTTCTGGTGGGGCTTCGGGGTGCTGCCAAAGCTGTTCGTGATCGTGCTGATCTGCTTCTTCCCGGTGGTGGTCACTACCGTCGATGGACTCGCCTCGGTGGACCCGGACCAGCTCAAGCTGCTACGCACGCTCGGCGCATCGCGCTGGCAGGCGCTGCGTTTCGGTGAGCTACCCGCCGCGCTTCCGGCAGCCCTCAGCGGCGCGCGCATCGCGCTCGCGGTCGGGGTGATCGGGGCCTACATAGCCGAGACCTCGACCGCGACCTCCGGGCCCTACGCCGGGCTCGGGCATCAGATCAACGCCGACATCAACGCACTGCAGACTCCGCGCGCTTACGCCGCGGCCGTGGTTCTGTTCGTGTTCGCCATCGCCTGCTTCTACACCCTCGCCCTTGCCGAGCGCGTGCTCGCGCCGTGGGCGAATCGACCCCGAGGAGAGATCCGTTGAGAGCACAGTCCACCGCCCGCCGCGCCGCCGCCTCCCTGCTGCTCACCTGTATCTGCGCCGCCGCGCTGAGCGCCTGCGGCTCCAAGCAGGACGCCGTCTCGGCGCCTGCGACCAAGCCGTTCACGGTGATGCTCGACTGGTTCCCCAATGCCGACCACGCTTCGCTGTACACAGCGATCGCGCACGGCTACTTCAGCACGGTGGGCCTTGACGTACACCCCGTCGTACCCACCGAATCGGCCGAACCGCTGAAGCTGCTCGCGGCAGGCAAGGTCGATATGGCGATCTCCTATGAGCCCCAACTTCTACTCGCACGCGATGAGGGCCTGAAGCTCGTGTCGATCGGAGCGCTCGTGCAGCGCCCGCTCACCTCGATCATCGCACTGCCCTCAGCCCACGTGCACAAGGTCTCAGACCTCGCGGGCAAGCGGGTGGGTACAGCGGGGATCGCCTACCAGGCCACCGAGCTGCACACCGCACTACGGGTGGCCGGTGTGAATCCGAGCTCCGTCACAGAAAGCGACGTCGGCTTCAATCTGGTGCCCGCGATGCTCTCAGGCAAGGTGGCGGCCACGCTTGGCGGCTACTGGAACTACGAGGCGATCCAGCTACAGCAGATGCACAAGAACCCGGTCGTGATCCCCATCGACCACGCCGGCGTGCCCACTTACAATGAGCTGGTGCTGGTGGTGCGCGCGGAAGAGGCTCGCACCGACGGAGTGGATCTGCGCGCGTTCCTGCAGGCGCTCACGCGCGGTGAGCAGCAGGTACGCGCAAACCCCGCCGCGGCTGCCGCCCTGATCGTGAAAGCCAATCCCTCCGCCGAAGAGAAGCTGCAACTCGCCTCGATCGAAGCGACACTCCCGGCTACCTTGCCAAGCGAGCACTCCAACCCATATGGGTGGCAAGAACCGGCCGCATGGGCGACGTTCGGCCATTGGATGTTCACGCAGGGGCTGATTCACTCCGACCCCAACAGCGCCGGCCTGCCACCGTTCACCAACGAGTTCCTGCCCGGTCAGGGGATATAACGAGACACTTACATAGCCCACTTGGCCTACCTCGACCCGTCGTATAACCATGATGGCCCCAGCTAGCGACCCGGACCTTGGCCCATCCGTATGGGCCCGTGCGCGAGCCCGTAGTTTCCCGCAACCACGCCGTTGCATGAGCCGTTAGCGTCCCCCTCGTGACACAAGATGCTCAGCGGGCCGAGGGCGTCAAGGCCAGGGCACCCGGAACGGCAATCCGCATCGTGCTGGCGGACGATCACGCCGTCGTGCGCAGCGGCCTGCGGCTACTGCTCGAAACCGAGAGCGACTTCGAGGTGGTGGCCGAGGCGGGTGACATCGAGAACGCCCAGCGCTACGTCCACGGTCACCGTCCCGACGTGCTCGTACTCGACCTGAACATGCCCGGCGGATCGAGCCTCGAGGCGATTCCCATGATTCGCGAGCAGTATCCCGACACCCAGATCGTGATGCTCACCATGCAGCAGGAGCCAGCGTTCGCGCGCCACGCGCTGAGCGCGGGCGCGCTCGGATACGTGCTCAAGGAGGCAGCCGACGACGAGCTGGTCGAGGCCGTGCACAGGGCCGCGCGCGGCGAGAGCTACCTCAACCCGCGCCTGGGCGCGCGACTCGCCTCCGAGCCGGCTCCCGGGCCGCCGGACGACCTGAGCGAACGCGAGGTGGACGTGCTGCGCTTGATCGCCCTGGGCCACACCAATGCCGAGATCGCTGAGCGTCTGTATCTGTCCGTGCGCACGGTGGAGACCCACCGCGCGCACATCCAGCAGAAGCTGGGCCTCTCCTCACGCGCCGAGCTGGTCGCCTATGCGCTCAAACGCGGCCTCATAAACGCCTCCTGAGAAGTCCGCTATGGGTGCGGCCGAACGCAGCAGGACAACGCGCTCCTCATTGCCGGCCCACGCTTGTGATTGGCAGCCTGCGCTTCTCATGATGCTCTTACGTTATTCCTGCACGCAATCGGGGAATGCGACTCGCGGTGTGGGAAACCCGCGATTCGACAGGGTGGTAGGTGCGGATGGGCACGGTCCATTCGCGCGAGACGATGCTTGTCCCACGATCTCGCATGTCGATACGCGCTGCACAACAGGTCACTTCATGAACCGCCCAGGCGCACACCGAGTACACGACGCACGACAAGCCACCACGCGCCCGGCCCCAAGCCAGGAACACGAGAGAGGAATGCCAGCCGTGTCAACCACAGCCCCTGCACCTCTGCGCCAGCCGGAGCTCACCGGTCTCCCTGCCCCCGATCACAGCCTCCAGGCCCTTCGCATGGGCCCGGATGCCTGGGAGCGCGACCAGATGCTCGACCGACTGCATAGCCTGCGCCGCGTCCTGCCGGTGCTCGCCCAGGAAATGGCTGCCGCGCGCCGTCAGACGGCGCGCCTGCGAACCGACAACCGACGGCTTACAGAGCAAGTCCGCCAGCTACGTGCCACCCTCGAAGCACGGGAGCACAAGCCGGCATGAGGCTCGCGCGGGTCGATCGGATCTCAAGCTGCCCCGACCGCGTTGTCACGGTCTCAGTGCCGCCTCCTGACCCGAAGGCGGTGAAGACGGCGCATCATCCACCGGGACAGGCCGACGTCCAGTACTCCCTACCTGGACGCCCTGGAGACGGTCGCGCGCGGAACTGAAGGAGAGTTCCACGCGCGACCCCTCCCGCATAAGCCATCGCATCAATGGCTCGGATCTTTGTCTCCCAGCAGTCTGTGGCGGCGTCTGGCTCCCGACCAGCCGCCCGGACCCTCACTCCGGCAGCAGCCTGTAGCGACGCGTGTCCGGGTCGCGCTCCAGCAATCCGACGGCCACGAGGGTGAGCACATAACGGTGGACGGTGCTTGTGTTCAGCTCAAGCTGCTCGGAGATGTCCTTGATCCCCATGTCCACGCCCTCCGGCGGGAAGCAGGAGAGCACCAGCAGCCCGGCCAGCAGTGAGCGCGAGAGCCGCCGGTTGTCCTGGAGCGCACGGTATCTGGAGCTGAGTACCTGCCTGGCGTGAGCCCGGTGAAAGCCCGTACCGGCCACCATGCCCGACACGCTCGGTGGCGCATCGTCTCCGAGAGCCGCCCTTACCACGTGGTCCACTTGGTTGCGCGACAGCGTGATCGAGACCAGCGGCTCGCCGGTCGGCGTGCCAGCTTGCGGCTGTGGATCTGGATCGGGGGGTGTCTCGTCGCTCACTGGCTCACCCGGGAGCCGCTCGTCCGCGGCCTGGGAACTCGACCACGTTGTCACGCTCGGGCGACGCGCCCGTGGGCACCAGCAGACGCCCGTCGCTGAGCGATCCGATGCGGTGGGCGTGCACCATCGAAGGCATGTCCGGCACGGTGATCAGCACTCCGAGCCAGTCCTGCTCGGCGGTGCTGCGCAGCAGACCCATGACCTCCTCGCGCTGGAGCACATCGAGGTTCGCGGTCGGATCGTCGACCACCAGCAGACTCGGCTGGCGGACCATCGCGTGGGCTATCGACACGAGCGTGCGCTCGCCGTCGGTCAGGTCATCCCAACGTCCTTTCGAGCATTCCGCCACGCCGACGCGGGCAAGCGCCGCCGCGGAACGACGACGTGCGCGGCGCAAGGTTTGGCTTTTGAGCAGTGGCAGCGCAACGTAGTCGAGCATCTCCAGCTCATCGCTCTCGGGCCCGGTGCGCCTGGCCCAACCGATCTCCTCGCGCAGCAGCCGCACCAAGGCGCCTCTCGACATACCACCGAGGTCCTGCTCCTTGAACCTCACGATCCCGCTTTCGGGTCTCTCCAAGCCCGCGGCCACCTTCAGCAGCGTTGTCTTACCCGACCCCCGCTGGCCCCACACCGCGACGCACTCACCCGCATATACCGACAACGAGACGTCCTTCAACACGGTGGTCTCATGCGGACCACGCCAGTAGCTCTTGCTCACCTGCTGGAGCGCAAGGCACACCTGTGAGCTCAAGCGAACTCGCCGCCCCGCGCGGCGCCTCGGTCCTGGGCGCCGTTCAACTTGTCCATGATGATGCGAGCCTTCTGCAGCCACTCGACCCTCGCCTGCAACTGCTTGATCTCGGCGTCGCGCACCAGCAGCACCGCCACCTCAGACCACGCTTTGGGCCTGCCCTGCTGCGGTCGGGTGACCGGCTGCCTGAGTTCCTGAAGGCGCGCGAGACAATCCTGCTCCTGTGTTCGAGCTAGCTCGATGAGTCGCGAGAGGTTGTGGGGTCTGGAGAGCGCGATCTTCATATACAGCTCGTCGCGCACAGGCGCCAGCGAGGAGCCCCCGACCATCCACTCTTCGAAGTGGTCGATTCCCTTGGGCGTGGCTTCGTAGATCGTGCGCGGCGCCGCCCGCTCGTTCGCGGCGTCCGCTCGTGAACCGGCGCTGCGCACAAGCTCATCAGAGCTGAGCTGATCGAGCGCCGAGTACACGCCGGTTGGGGCAAAGCCCGAAGAGCCGAACCTCTCCTCCAAGCGGCGTGCCAGGTCGTACCCATAGCCCGGCCGCTCGATCACGAGTCCCAGTACCGCGTTCTTGGCTGACATAGCCGGGATCGGCCCCTAGATCCGGAGTTTCGCTTCCATGTCCAACAGAGTATGCAAGATCGCGCATAAATGTGTCCTTGGGCCGAACAATTTCAATGTACAGGTGTTATTCGCATTCTCTCGGCATGACGAAAATGCCGAACATGCGCTCGACATGCCAGACCGCAAACCGCATCCCGTGCCCCGACACTGGGCATGTCCATGCGCCAAGAAGCACTCAAATCGAGAGAACGTGCACGGCCGCCAAGCCGCGCCAGCGTCCATACGGCGCAAAGAAGGAGCGAACGTCCTCTTCGCTTGCCCGCGCCCACGGGTCCCCACCGCTGAGTCGCCGCCCGACGTACTTGATCAGGCCGAGATCTCCGGCCGGCAACTGATCGTAGCGGCCCTGGCCGTGCAGCGCGAGCATCTCGACCGTCCACGGTCCGATCCCGGGGATCGCGCGCAACCGACGCCAGCCTCGCTCGTGATCGGAATGGTGCAGGTCAAGACGCCCGCCGGCCACCTCTCGCGCCACGCGCACGAGCAGCCTCGCACGCGAGCCGGCAAGGTCCAACGACTCCAACCGGGCGGGTGACGCGCCGGCAAAGGTGCCCGGCGAAGGGACGTCGCGCAGCGCGTGCGCACACCCCTCCCAGCCAACCCAACGCGCACCCATCGAGGCCACGATGCGCCGTTGGATGGCCGCGGCCCGCTCGTACTCGATCAGCTGTTCGCAGACCGCCCACGCAAGTGCCTCGAAAGGCTCGGGTCGCCGTCCTGCCCGCAGCCATGGACGCGCTCTGATCGAGCGCCCGATCAGCGGATCGTGGGCGAGCTCCCGGTGAAAGGCACTCAGGTCCTCATCGACGCCGAGCGCGAAGCGCATCCGCTCGATCCCGTAACGCGCCGCCTCGACGCTGTGCGAGCGAGCGCCGAACAAGACCGTGTCGGGAGCCGTCTGGGCCACACGTACGTGCACCGGCTGCTCCTCGTGGTGAAGCAACCGTTCGAGCAAGCCTCCGCAGCAGCGCAACACCCCGTCCATCCCCCCAACGAGCGGGAGGCGATAGACGGAAGCGGGCTTGACCTCAACACGCAACTCCGACGGCTCACGCGAGCGCGGGGACGAACTACGCGAGGACCCGGCCCGTGGACGAGCGATCGGCTCGCCTACCCGGACCCACGCCGTCGGGGCAGGCAGCGCTCAGCCTCAGCGATCCCTGCCGGACACGCCGAGCAGGTGCACATCGACGAGCAGCGAGCGCGAGGCGACCACCTCGACTAGCTCTCCGACGGACTTGGAGCGCTTGCCCGAGCGCGCCAACCGCCGCGACGAGCGGGCGCTTGCGAGCGCGAGACGTTTGCTCTTGCGACGGTGCACCAGACCGAGCACGGCGGCGCCCGCGACGAAACCTCCGGCGGCGGCCGCGGCCGTCTTCTGAACGGGTCCGCTGAGTGGCCCGATCAGCGTGCGCGACGGGGGCGCGGAAAACATGCTCACGCCGGACGGCTCGTCGGGGAGCACCGGCAGGCCATCCAGAACCTCGTCGTTAAGAGGCTCGCTCACATGGCGCAGTGTAGAGCGCAGCCCGGACCACTTGTCGCACTCGATCTGACCGGGCCAGGCCGGCACTCGTGCCGGGAGTCTGAGCGGCCTGCTCGCGCTACAACTCGCGCTCGTACACGCGATAGCGCTTGACCACGGTGCCGCCCATCGCTTCCATGCCCCGGTTCATGGGAGTGTTGGTCTCGAGGATCCAGCCCATCTCGCCACCCTTCTGCGGCCGGGCTTCGGCCGCGTCGAAGTGCTCTTGGTAGAGCTTGGCGGCCACCCCGGTGTGCTGATACTCAGGCTTGACGCCGAGGAAGCCGACGCGCACTCGATCGATGATGCGGCCCTTGCGCAGGAAGTACCACCAGCCAAGCGGGAGCAGTCTGCCTTTCATCTTTTCGAGCACCTGGTTGAGATCGGGCACCGTGATCGCCATGCCGACCACCTCGCCCGTGTCTTCTCGCTCGGCGATCATGAACCAATGCTTGTCGAACGCGAGCTGTAGCTCCTGCGCGTAGGCGTCCAGGTCCTTCTTGGAATAAGGCACGAAGTCCCAGTTTTTCGACCATGCGGAGTTGTAGACCTCGGCAAAGGCGTCCATGTCTTTGCGCAACTGGCGCCGGCGCATCGGGCGCACGCGGATGCCGTGCTCCGATTGCACCTTCTCGGCAAGCTCCCAAATGACGGGCATCACCTTGTCGCGCTCGGTCACCTCCAGGTTCCACATCAAGAGGTCCATCGCCTTGGTCATCCCCGCTTGCTCCAGGCGCTGCTGGTAGTAGGGCGGGTTCCATGGCTGGAGGATCATCGGGCGCACGTCATAGCCCTCGATCAAGACGCCGCTCTCGTCGTTCATAGCGAAGTTCGCGGGTCCCACCATGCGCTCCTTGCCGCGCTCGCCCAGCCAGGCTTCCGCCGCGTGGAGCAGTCCGTCAAGGACCTCCTGATCGTCCTCGAACTCGAGGAAGCCAAACCAGCCCCAGTTCTTCTGCTGGTGGTCGTTGAACGCATGGTTGACCTGGGCGGTAACGCGCCCCACCACCCGTCCGTCGCGCCACGCGAGGAAGTACTCCGCTTCGCCGTGACTGAAGAACGCGTTCATTTTGCGGTTCAGGAACATGCGCCGCTCGATCTTCAGCGGAGGCACCCACAACGGCTGGTTAGAGTGCAGGCGAAACGGGAGGTCAACGAACGCTTTCAGCTCGGCGCGGCCCGAGACCTCCTTGACGCTAACCGCCATAGACCAGGACCCTATATGCCCACATCGACAGACGTCTTTGCCAAGGTTCGCGGCTACGAGCGCGAGGAGCTGCTGAGGGCGGCTCGCGAGGCCGACCTGATGCCCTACTTCCGCACAGTGGAGTCGCCGGCGATGCCGGTCGTGGAGATGGAGGGCTCCCCGCGCATCATGCTCGCCTCCAACAATTACCTTGGCTTGACCGGCGACGACCGGGTGATGGGAGGCGCGCGCGACGCGCTCACCCGCTACGGCACCGGGCTGACGGGCTCGCGCCTGCTCAACGGCACCACGCCGCTTCACCTCGAACTCGAGCGCGAGCTCGCCGAATGGATGGAGACCGACGACGCGATCGTGTTCACGACCGGCCATCAGGCCAATGTCGGCACGCTCGGAACGATCTTGGACGCGAAGGACACCGTGATCGTGGACTCCGCCGACCACGCATCGATCCTCGACGGAGTGCTGCTCTCCAAGGCAAAGATGCGCCCCTTCAGACACAACCGCATGGACAAGCTCGCACGCGCCCTGGAGCGTGCCGAGGGCGACGGGGGCGGCGCGCTCGTCGTCGTGGACGGCGTGTTCTCGATGGAGGGCGACGTGGCGCCGCTCGTGGACATCGTCGAGCTGTGCAAGCGCCATGGCGCGCGCCTGATGGTGGACGAGGCGCATGGCGCTGGCGTGCTCGGCGCGCGCGGCGCGGGCGCATCGGAGCTACTTGGCGTCGAGCGCGACGTGGATCTGCGCATGGGCACCTTCTCCAAGTCACTCGCCGCCTGTGGCGGCTTCGTAGCTGGGCCGGCAGACGTGATCGACTACCTGCGCATCTCAAGCCGCGCATTCCTATTCACCGCCTCGGCGGTGCCGGCGGCCCTCGGCGCGGCTCTGTCAGCGCTGCGAATCATTCGCTCCTCCGAGGGCCCGCAGTTGCTCGCGGAGGTGCTGGAGAACGCTCGCTATCTCGCCGACGGGCTGCGCGCGCTCGGCTATCGCACGCTGCAAGGCGAGCCAGTGCGGATCGGCCCTGAGCCGGACAGCCCTAAGCAGAGCATCGTCACGCCGATCGTGCCGGTGCTGGTGGGCGACGACTGGAAGGCGGCGCTCCTGTGGCGCGCGCTCTATGACCGAGGCGTGTTCACCAACTGCGCACTGCATCCCGCGGTACCGCCGGGCGGGGCACTGTTGCGAACGAGCGTGATGGCAACCCACGATCGCCCCACGCTCGAGCGAGCCCTGGAGGTGTTCGCGACAGTCAAGCCGGAGTTCGAGGCCGAGCACGGCCCGCTACCGGGCCCAGTCGAGCTCTGAGCCAAGGGCAGCGCAAAGCCAATCGCCGCACACGTGCCTCCTCCAGCCATCCGGCCGAGGCCCGAGCCAAGCCTTCCTCCAGGGCGGCGCCCCAGCCAGTCGTCATCACCTCACACGTGGCCTCAGCCGAGAGCTTCGACTAGGCGGGACGCTCGAGGGTCCGCCATCGCGCCAACCCTTCTTCACAAGTAGAGACATCTTCAAAAAAAGCCCGCTTCTAGCGAATGTTCTGCGCGAACACTGTTGACCCCGCGCCCCCCGCTGGCTAGCTTCTCAGAACGCAATGCACGACCGGCCAAGGCGCGCCTGCAAGCGATCGGTAGAGGGGTGCCGATGGCTTTCGCGACAGGGCTCGCGAGGGACGGCCACGGACGATCGGGCGGACGCGTTACTCATCAACCAGCCAAGCTTGTTGCGCGCCACGGGGTTCTCGCGGCGACAACGGGGAGTGAGCACACATATGAACGCCACAGCGACCATTGCCCCTGCAGGCCCTCAGCACATGCGCGCCCTCGAACGCGCCAATCAGGTGCGCCTCGCCCGCGCCGAGCTCAAGCGCCGAATCGCCGCCGGCGAGATCGCCGTCGCTGGGGTGATCCTCGACTGCCCATGGGAAACCGAGAGCATGGCAGTCGCCGACCTGCTTATGAGTCAGCGCCGCTGGGGTCAGACGCGCTGCCGCAAGTTCCTTGCCCAGATCCCCATGTCAGAGCAGAAGACGGTCGGCTCGATGACCGAGCGCCAGCGCCGCACGCTCGCGGCGATGCTGACGACCAGCGGCTCGGTGGCGGTCTCCAGCCCGTGGCTTACCTCCGGTGCTCGCCAACTGAGCGCGGCGACCGGCAGCCGCATAAGGGCTTGACCGGCGCAAAAGCTCAGCGCGGCACGGGCAGCCGCACAAGGGCCTGACCTGCCTTAGGTTCTGTGCGCCTACGGGCAAGCGAGGTGAGAGCCTGGCCGGCCCACGTTCGGTGTAGCTACGGACAACCGGATGAGAGCTTGACTTGCCACCAGCCGGACAGCATCCCGATCAAGCCGAGGCGCGGACGCACTTCCCATACGCCGCAATGACCGTCGCCAAGATCGGCGACGGGAACGCGCACGAACTTGTAGCGGCCCGGTTCGAGCTTCATCCGCTCGAGTAATGCGCGTGAGCGACGCTCGAGCTCTGTGCGCTCGGCGACCTCGCCGTGCACCTCTCCAACCCGCAGGGCCAGCCGGTCGCGCACTCGCTCGAGCTCGGCCAAGCTCAGTAGGCGCGGGCCGCTGAACGCCTCTCCGTCGGGGTCGCGTGGAGAGATGTGTGGGAACGTGAGGGCCACCAGTCCGGAGAGCTCGCGCTCGAGCTTTGAAACCTGCGCCCTGAGCGCCTTGCGCGCGGCGTGCTCGTCGGTGGCCATGGGATGCTCGCCCGAGACGCAATACCCATCACCCGTCGTGAAACCACCGAAGGCGAGATCGGGATCAACACGATCGACCGTGAGCTGCTCAGATTGGACCATGCTCTGCTCCTCCCGTGGGAACGACCTCACCGATGTTAGCTGCCCGATACGTCGCGGTAAAGAGCGAAAGGCACCCAATCCGCGATCTCAGTGCAGGTGCGAGCCATCCCGACTCGTCTTGAGCACGCACAAACAGCTCACTTCCCTCAACGGCCGGCGTTGGCCAGCGCGGAGCGGCACGCCCACAGGGTCTCTTCGGCGTGCAGGGCGGGCACGCCCGCGACCTGCACCGCGAACAGGGCCAGCCGGCGCGTGTCGGCAGTCGGCTCGTGGCCCGGGGCGGGTTGCCCGAAGAGGACCGCCAGAGGGCTGTCCGCGTCGGCGACGACGAGCCTGCCGCCGCCCAGGCTCGGTCCGTCAAGGCCCCGACCCAGACGCTCCTCAGCGCGGCTGACACGGATGCCGAGAGGCCCGGTGACAGTGTCGGCGTCCAATGCCCACACGGGTACGGCAGTGTCGATCAGGGCGATCGTGAGGATGTCGGCGAGCAATCCTTCGGAGAGAAAGCCGCCTTCGAGCATCCGCTCGAGCACCGCGGCCTCGATCGGCGTCCGCGTAACGTCCGGGTCGAGCCCGATGTGACGGAAGAAGACTCTGTAGGCCGCGGGGATCCGCTCCTGGCGAACGTTCACCGCGCGAGCGCCGCGCCAACGGTTGGATAGTTCGCGCAGGCGATCCAATACAGACGGGGGCGAGCTGCCCGTGAGCGAGCTCGTGGTCGCGAGCTCGACAGTGACGGACATCAGCCCGAGCCCTGGCAGCTCCTGTAGGACCTCACGATCGCACCAGCCGCGTACGGGCTGTCTCTCGGCGCCAGTCGATGAGGTGCCCCCAGTGCGAGGAATCTCGGCGCGATCCGGGCTCACGTAGTCTCACCCACGCATGAGAGCTGCGACGGCGCAAGTCTCACGTACGCCCCGGCCTCCAGCCACGGGCGCGCGATGCCGCCAGGAGCTGAGCCACGCGCGTGCGCAGTGTGGCGAGTGATTGCGTGTTCAACAGCGCCGCGCTCTGCACGACGCCTCCGGGATAGACGAAGGTGATCTGCGGACAGCTCACCATCGAGAAAAGCTCCCCCAGTCGCCCTTCTCCATCGACGCCCACCGGTACCGTCACGTGCTTCGCGCGCACCACGCGCGCGACCGAGGAGGCTCCTTCTTTGACCGCGACCGCCGCAAAGCCAACCTGCGGGAACGACTGGGCTAGCAGCTGCAACTCGTCAAGGACTCGGGTACAGGAACCAGCTTGAAAGAACAGGGCGAGCACGACGGGTCCCCGTTCATAGAGCTGGCAGATGTTGAGGATCCTCGGGCCTCGCTCGGAGCACGCCGCCACTTTGCCCGCCTGCCCGTCGTTGGCGTGAGTCGCGACATCCACTTCGCCGGGCGGTCCCCCCAGCGCGTAGGGCGCCGCGAAAGGAGGGATCCGGGCACCCGGGTGGATGCTCGTCGCGCCTTTGTGCGA
Organism: Solirubrobacteraceae bacterium; assembly: GCA_036510495.1. Lineage (GTDB taxonomy): Bacteria > Actinomycetota > Thermoleophilia > Solirubrobacterales > Solirubrobacteraceae > Palsa-744. The sequence continues at coordinate 110,325 of DATCDV010000005.1, read as the reverse complement.
GTTGAGCGCGACGTGAATCGTGAACGCCACGAGCAGGATCGCGGCGAGAGCTACGACATAGCGGCCATAGCGTGCCCCGGCGATGCCCCGATAGGGCGAGTCGCTATCCGCTGGAGGTCTCGGCGAGCCGGACCTGCTCATGGCGCGGTGAGCCCGCGTCGCCTCGCGCGTCGTCTGGGAACGATTGCCCCGAGCGAGCGCAGGCCACCCAGGATGCGCTCCCGCAGTGGCTGCTCGCTTTCGGCCAGCACGACCGCGGCGGGTAGGGCTACGAGCACGCCAAGGAGCGATACGGAGAGATCGACCAGCGTCACGAGCCCGAAGTCGCGAAGCATCGCTATGTCCGACAGGACGAGCACGCCGAAGCCCGCTATCGCGGTGACCCCCGAGGCGGCGACCGCCGCGCCGGTATGGCGATAGGCGCGGCGCAGCGCCTGCACGGTGGAGTGACCGGCGGCGCGCTCCTGGCGGTGGCGCTCGGAGAGCAGCACGCTGAACTCCGTGGAGATCGCGATCACGAGCGCTCCGAGCGTGACCGACATCGGGTTGAGCGGGATGCGCAACGCGAAGACCACGAGCGCCGACCAGCCTGTGGCGAGCACGATCGGCGCGAGCGGGACCAGCGCACGGCGACGATCCCCCCTGAAGGCCACGAGCAGGATCAGGGCGACGACGGCGAGCGCCGCGAGCAGCGTGACCACGCGACGCCACGGCGAGGCGATCTGCGCGCCGGCCTGAGCCGCGAGCACGGACAGGCCGACGAGCCGGGCGTTGACGCCCGCCGGCGGATGCAGGCTCGACTGCATCTGTTCGATCACCTGGTGCTGTCGTTGAAGTGACATAAGCCGGATCCCGAACGCGAGCGTGGCTACACGCCTGTCAGGGGTGATGACATCTTGGGAGAAGTAGGGCGGGATCGCCGTGAGCAGGCCTTTGACCTGCTTCTCGGTCAATTTGGCGGTGGAGCCTTCTTCACCCTGGAAGAGGTCGGGGAGCGAGAAAGCGGGGCATAGTTGCGCCCGTCCGCAACCCTTCGCGGGGCTATAGCCGAAGCGCTTGAGAATGGCGCTCTCATACGAGCTCATCCATTCGATCGTGGCGGGCTTGGTGAGCGAGTTCGAGCTGACCATCAGGTCGATCTCACCGCCAACGCCGGTGACGCGCTCGAGCGTGCTCAGGTTGTGAAGCGAGGAGAGGTTCTGCGGCGCGAGCTTGGCGATGTCGGTCTGCACCTGGGTCTGAGTGTCGAGGCCCCACCCGAGCGCGGCAAGCACCAGACCGATCCCGAGCACGCGACCCGGATGCCGTACCGCCCGCTCGAGCGCCATCCTCAACACGAAGCGGTTCGCGGGGTTGTCGGTAAGGATCTCGCGTGCTCCCTGCCAGGCCGGGGCCAGCATCTCCGAGAACACCTGTCCCCCGCGCACGCGAGGGACACCCCTTTTTTTCAACTCCCCTCCCGCGCCTGCTAGCGCTGTCTGCGCCCCCATCACGCCCAATCCACCCGTGCCCGTACCCATCCCCCCGCCGGTCGAACCGGAAGCCGATTCGCGTCGGCGCCCAGCAAGCACCAGCGCGGCTGACCCGGCCGTCAAAGCGCACAGGAACGCGAGCGCGACGCCAACCACGAGTAGCAGGCCGAAGCCGCGCACCATCGGCACGGGTGAGAGCATCAGCACAAGCAGCCCGCCGATGCTCGCGAGTACGGCGGTCGCGATCGTGGGGACGCCGTGCTGAGCCGCATGGCGAATTGCCTCGAGCGTGTCGTGAGCCCCCTCGGCACGAGCCTCCTCGACACGCGACTGGAATTGAATCGCGTAGTCCACGGACAGACCGACCAGCACTGGCAGCACGGCCACCGAGGCCATCGTGAGCGCGGCACCCGAGAGCGCGAGCGCGCCAAATGTGAGCGCGGAGGCAAGCATCGCGATCGCGAGCGGCAGCAGGCGCGGGCGACCCTTGAAGATCAGGCTCAGGACGAGGCCCATCACGAGCAGCACGGCGACGAGCAGCAGCTCGATCGAACGGGAGATCGAGCTCGTGACGTCGCTGACGATCACGGGCTCGCCGGTAACGAGATAGCTCTCGCCGTTTTGCAGATGCCACTGGCTCATCGTCACGGCTTGACGGATGAGAGCGATCGCGTGCGAGCGCTGCGCTTCCGAGAGACCAGCCTTCAGGCGGATCGAGACGAGCGCCGCTTCGCGGCTCGGGAATAGGTAGGCGAAGCGCTGCTTGGGAGTGCCGGAGGGCTTTGAGGAATCGAACACGATCTTCGAGACGAATTCGTGGTCGTCGAGGGTGGGAACGCTGTTCAGGCCATAGCGAATGGCGAGCGCGCTGACTTCGGCGGCGAAACCGGACATGGTTGCCTTGCGCGCCTGCGCGCCGAGCGTGGTTGCTTCTTGCGTCCCGAGGCCGCGCGCGAGCGCCGTACGGTAGACGGCACTCTGCGCCTGCTTGGCCTGCGCTTCGGCTTGAGCGCTACGCGAGGCGAGGGCTTCGCCGACCTGTAGCGCCGCCTCGTTGAGGAACGTGCCGGGCCCGAACACGACCTTGACGGTTTTGCTGCGCACGAGTTGCCCGCAGGGTCCGTTCGCACCACCCTCCTGGGGGAGCGCGGCTCGTGGAAGTTCGGGCGAGAGACATCCCTCAAGCCCCACGAGCCGGTCTATATCGGAGCTGAGCACGAGCTTGCGCAGGTCTCCCTTGACAAGCACCTCCACGGGCTCTTCGCCGAAGCTCTTGTAGAAGCTCTGGGTGTTCTTATAGGCGGCGCTCGAGCTTCCGACGAGCGTCTTGGTAGCCGCCGTCGGTTGCAAGCTGAGCGCCGCTACCGCACAGCCGACGCCGAGCGCGCCGAGTAGCAGGATCGTGAGCAACGGCTTGCGCGCCGCAGCAACGGCCAACCTTGAAAACATTGTTCCTACGTTCACGTAAGAAGGCTAGTCAATAGCACCGCACTAACGAGCCGCCAGGCGGCTGGATCGTCGTTCCTGGCAAGGACGCACCGAGCGTGATGTGCTTTGTACATGAGGGAGGGAGGACGCAGCCAGGGACGACGAGGCGGCCGCCTGGGCTACTCCATTCCGAGGGGGCCTTGCGATTCGCCCGAGAGGAACTGACGGACGAACGCGTTTTCGGAGTCGAACAGCTCGGCGGCGGGGCCAGACTCGACGATGCGCCCGCGCCACAGCACGGCGATGTGCTCGGCGACGCGGCGGGCGGACATGATGTCGTGGGTGATGACGACGTAGGTGCCGCCGTTCTCCTCATGGACCTCTTTGATGAGTTCGCAGAGCAGCGCCGTGCGCACGGGATCGAGGCCCGAGTCGGGCTCGTCGAACAGCACGATCTCGGGGTCGAGCACGAGCGAGCGGGCGAAGCCGGCGCGCTTGCGCATCCCGCCGGAGAGCTCGTTAGGCATCTTCTCGCCGGCGTTGCCGAGGCCGACCTCGCGCATACGCGAGTTGACGATCTCGGCGATCTCCTCTTCGCCCTTCTCGGTGTGCTGGCGTAGGGGGAAGGCGATGTTGTCGTACAGGTTCATCGAGCCGAACAGGGCGCCGTCCTGGAAGAGCACGCCGAACTTCTTGCGAATCTCGAACAGCTCTGCGTCGGGCAGGCTGGGGATCGAGCGGCCCTGCACGATCACGTCGCCCTCGTCGGGGTAGAGCAGCCCGACGATGTGCTTGATGCAGACTGACTTGCCGGTTCCCGAAGGACCGAGGATCATCGAGATCTGGCCCTCGGGCAGACCCATGTTCAGGCCCTGCAGCACGTGGTTTGAGCCGAAGGACTTGTGCACGCCGACGAACTCGATCGCATCGGGGACGCCGGTGGGCCGGTTGGTGCCCGTGTGGAACTCGAACTCGCCGCTCTCCTCCTTATCCTGCTTGTCCTCCTCCAGGATCCCGCTTCCCACAGGCTGCTGCTCGTCCTCGCCTCCGGGGGTGCCCTGCTCGCGCGTGGCCACGTTCAGCCTCCGATCGGGGCTTTCGGGTTGGCGCCCCAGAAGACCTGGGTGCCAAGCATTCCGATCAAGTGCACCAAGATTATGTTCAATACCATTGACTTGGCGGTCGCCGTGCCCACGCCCACGGGCCCACCACTGGCGTTGTAGCCGTAGTAACAGCCCACGAGCACGATCGCGGTGGCCATGAACATCGCCTTGATCAGGCTGTACAAAAAGTCGGGAGGGTTCTGGAACTGCCAGAAGATCAGCAGGTAGCCACCCGCCGAGACCGTGGCGACCTGCTCGACCACCGCGATGTAGGAGGCGAGGAAGGCCGCGCCGACGCCCGCCAAGTACATGAACGGGAGCACGACCCAGGCGGCGAGCAGGCGCGTGGCGCAGAGGAAGGTGAGCGAATCGATGCCCATGACCTCGAGCGCGTCGATCTCATCGGAGATGCGCATCGCGCCGAGCTCGGCGACGATTCCCGTGCCGACCTTGGCGGCCATCATGTAGCCGAAGGCGTAGGGGATGATCTCGCGCAAATCGCACCATGCGGTGAAGACACCCGCATAGGCCGGTGCGCCCTGGGCCTCGAGGAAGTAGGCGCCCTCGATGCCGCACTCCAGGCCGAGCACGAACATCAGCGACCAGATGATCAACGTCGAGGAGACGATCAGGATGCCCGACTGGCGCAGTGCCTCACCGAAGAAATGAAAGACGCGCAGGCCCCAAACGTCACGGATGATGTTGGCGCCGAAGCGGCCGATCTCGCCTGTGGTAGCGAGCCATTCGCGCGGAGTGACGAGGAATTCGTTCACGACCGGACTCCCTTGCCGGCGGACCGAGCGCGCTTGGGGGAAGTCACTTGATCACCAAGATGTTCGGGTGGGTCGCAAGCAGGAGCTGCGTGTAGACGTAGTCAAACGAGAAGATCGCAAGGAATGTGACGACGACCGCCTGGTTGACCGCACGGCCCACGCCCTCGGCGCCACCGGAGGCGGTCATGCCCTTGTAACAGCAGACGATGGCGATGATGGCGCCGAAGATGGTGGTCTTCAGCGCCGAGCCCCACAGGTCCGTGGTGGAGGCATTCGCGAACAGCGTGTCCCAGAAGGGACCGAGCGGCTGACCGTTGACCATCTCGGCGAGGATGCCGCCGAACAGGCCGAAGAGGATCGCGTAGACGTTGAACAGGCCCGTCACAAGCATCAAGGCCAGAAAGCGGGGAACGACGAGGTTCTTGACGGGATCGACGCCAAGCACTTGCAGCGCGTCGAGCTCCTCGCGGATCTTGCGGGCACCGAGGTCGGCGGTGATCGCCGTGCCAGCCACTCCGGCGAGCACGATCGCGGTCACGTTGGGGCCGATCTCGCGGATCGCGGCGAGCACGAAGATCCCGCCAAGGCGGTCCAGGGCACCGAAGATCGTGAGGAAGTTGGCCGCCTGCAGGCCCGGCGCGGCGTAGCAGATCGCAACTGTTGAGATCAGCAGCGGAAACCAGCACAGGCGCAGCGCAAAGAGGAACTGCGAGACGAACTCTCCGCCATATGGATAGGGCGGGCGCAGGGCAGAGGTGATCGTCCTGCCTGTCAGGACCATCATGTCCCCGATTTCCTCAAGCAGGTTCCTAGTCGGTAGGAAAGCCCGCTCGGCTGCGCTGCGAACCATCTAATACCCCTCCTCGGGGGACGACCCATGATTGCGGCCCCCAACTGTACCGACCCGCGTCTCCAACTCTACGCGATCGTCAGGCCGGACGCCACCGACGGCGCAGACCGAGCGCTACGGGAGCTGCAGGCCGAACGCCACCGGCGCTGATATCGTGGCCCTCGCTGTGAGGGTGGGAAAGGCGCTTCCGGGGGTATCGCTTGCCGTGTGCGGCGTGATGCTCGGCGCCCTGATGAGCGGATGCGGCGGCGGGCAACGCAACGCGCACGAAGGGGCGGGCAGCTACCCGGTCGAAGTTCTCGTGGCGCGGTTCCCCGCCAAGCAGGCGATCGCCCACGACACGCGACTCACGCTGATCGTGCGCAATGCGGGCTCGCGCACGATCCCAAACGTGACGGTGACGCTCGACTCCTTCTACTACACGAGTACCTATCCGAAGCTGGCAGTGAGCAAGCGCCCCGTGTGGATCGTGAACACGGGGCCGGGAGCCGTCGCGACCAACCCACCCGTGAAGACTGAGGAAATCGACCCGCCAGGCGGCGGCGAAACGGCGTTCGTGGACACGTGGGCGCTCGGGAGGCTAGCGCCACACGCGCGCCGAGCGTTCGTGTGGCTGGTGACGCCGGTGAAGGCCGGTACGCACACGGTGCACTACACCGTGGCGGCTGGAGTCGATGGCAAGGCACTCGCGCGCCTGGCCCGGGGGGGCCTAGCCACAGGAAGCATGACGGCATCAATCGCCCCCGCCCCCGCCCGAACGCACGTGAATCCCGAAACTGGCCTGGTCGCCCCGGGACCACACCCGGTCCCCTCGACCGAACAGCCTGCCTCCGAATAACTGGATGCGCGGCGTTTGGCCGCGTGTCGAAAGATCGCGGGTGAGCTTTCGCCAGTTGAGCGGTACCCGCGCACGCGCGGGGGGCTACGATGCGATTCGGCCTTATGCCTAGGTAATAGAGAGTCCGAGGGCGCGTGTGTCCGGGACCGCAAAAGAACTTGACCAGGAGGAATCGAGCCAGCCCATGTCAAAGAGCCGCCAGCAGAACGTGACAGCCGCGCAGTGGAGCGCCAACGGGAGCGCGCTCGGCTCGCTTGACCTGACCCTTCCCGGCAACCAGATCTTCGCGTCGAACGTGTTCAGCGTGGCGGTACAGCGCCGCCGGCTGCCCAGGCACGTGTTCAAGGCGCTGCAGCGCACGCTCGAGCGGGGCGAGGCGCTGGACACCACGCTTGCCGACGCGGTGGCACAGGCGATGAAGGAATGGGCGATGGAGAAGGGCGCGACCCATTACACGCACTGGTTCCAGCCGCTGACCGGCTCGACCGCCGAGAAGCATGACTCCTTCTACGGGCCCGCAGGCGACGGCACGGCGATCGCCGAGTTCTCCGGTAAGGAGCTGATCCAGGGCGAGCCGGACGCGTCGAGCTTCCCGACGGGGGGCATCCGGGCGACGTTCGAGGCACGCGGGTACACCGCATGGGACCCGACCTCGCCGGCGTTCATCCTGGAGAACCCGAACGGGGCGCTGCTGTGCATCCCGACGGCGTTCACGTCGTGGACTGGCGAGGCTTTGGACAACAAGATCCCGCTGCTGCGCTCGATGGACGCCCTTTCGGGTGCCGCCATGGGAGCGCTCGATCTGCTCGGGACCGACGACGCTACACGCGTGTTCACGACGATCGGGTGCGAGCAGGAGTACTTCCTGATCGACGAGCAGTACTACTTCGAGCGCCCTGACCTGCTGACGACCGGGCGCACGCTCTTCGGCGCCAAGCCGCCGAAGGGACACGAGCTCGACGATCACTACTTCGGGTCGATCCCCGAGCGCATCCTCGCGTACATGCTCGAGTGCGAGGTGGAGCTCGCGAAGCTGGGCGTGCCGATCAAGACACGCCACAACGAGGTCGCTCCGAATCAGTTCGAGGTGGCGCCGATCTTCGAGAACTCGAATGTGGGTGCCGACCACCAGATGATCACGATGCAGATCCTGCAGAACACGGCGCGCCGGTATGGGCTCGTGTGTCTCCTGCACGAGAAGCCATTCGCGGGCGTGAACGGGTCGGGCAAGCACAACAACTGGTCGATGAGCACCGACACCGGCTTGAACCTGCTCGACCCGGGCGACACGCCCGAGGACAACCTGAAGTTCCTGTTCTTCTGCGCGGCGGTGATCCAGGCCGTGAACAAGCACCAGGCGCTGTTGCGGGCGTCGATCGCCAATGCCGGCCAGGACCACAGGCTGGGCGCGAACGAGGCACCGCCGGCGATCATCTCGATCTTCCTCGGCGCGGACCTCGAGAAGGTGTTCACGGCGATCGAGGCCGGCAAGGTGCAGGCCTCCAAGCCGGGCTCCTTCCTCGGCCTCGGAACGCCGGTGCTGCCGCCGCTGCCGCTTCATGGCGGAGACCGCAACAGGACGAGCCCGTTCGCCTTCACCGGCAACAAGTTCGAGTTCAGGGCGCTCGGCTCAAGCCAATCGCCGGCGCTGCCCAACACGGTGCTGAACACGATCGTGGCGGAGTCGATCGAGGAGCTGACCGACAAGCTGAAAACCGCGCTCAAAGCGTCGGGCGCGACGCTGGAGAAGGCCGTGACGAAGGTCGTCAAGGAGGTTTGGTCTGCGAACAAGCAGATCGTGTTCGACGGCGACGGGTATTCCGAGGAGTGGCACAAAGAGGCCGAGAAGCGCGGCCTTGCGAACCTGCGCACGACCCCAGACGCACTGCCGTGGCTGATCGACAAGCAGACCGTGGCCGCCTTCAAGAAGTACAAGGTGCTCTCCAAGCGCGAGCTTGAGTCGCGCCTGGAGGTCTTCACCGAGCAGTACGCGGTCAAGATCAACATCGAGTCTGAGACAGCCGCTCAGATCGCTCGCACGATGCTGCTGCCAGCAGCAGTGCGCTACCTCAACGAGCTGAAGGCCACCGGGCTGGATGAGTTGGTCGAGGAGGTCGAGCCGCTCGTCAAGGAGTTCCAGTTCGCGATCGTGAAGCTCGAGGACGCGAACCTGAGCGACAACCAGCCGGACGGGGCGATGAAGTGGGCGACATACATGCGCGACACGGTGATCCCCGCAATGGACGACGCGCGCGACACGGCCGACCGCTTGGAGAAGCTGGTCGCCGACGACCTCTGGCCACTGCCCAAGTACTCGGAGATGCTGTTCATTAAGTAGCTGCTCGCTGATCTGCGAGCGAGGCGGGAGCCCTGCGATGCGGGGCTCCCGCAGGGAGTCTGGGCTACCTAGCTCCACTTGGGACTTTGGCGTCCTACGCCGACTCTAGGGTCTGGCGATATGGCTTTCAGCGAGACAGAGACCGTTGTCAAGCGAATCCTGCCCTATCTCCGTCGGAGAGGCTACGACGAGACCGTTGATTTCTCCTACGAGACGGGCGTCGAGCTGACCGAGCGATACGGCAAGGGATATGTAGACATACTCGTCACATGCGGCAGAGCCAGGCCTCTTTTCCTGGTGGAGGCAAAGCGCATCTCTCGCAAGATCGTCCAGAAGGACGAAAAGCAAGCACTGGCATACGGACGAGCAAAGAAGGTCCCGTTCGTCGTCGTAACGAACGGCAAGGAGGTCCGCTGTCTCAATACGACGACGGGCGCGCCGATCCTTTGGAACGGAAACCTCCAAGGACGGGTGCCAACGAGGGCCCAGCTCAAAGGCGTGATCGACTACATGAGGCGCCACCCCGATGAGAGTGACGTCCCCGTTGGGGGAGACGCGAGCTTGCCATTCCGCCCAGGCCTCCCGCTTAGGCAACTCAACAGTCTGTTCGCGAAGTGTCACAAGTGGATTCGGAACATCGAGAAGCACGAGGATGATTCCTTCGCCGATTTCTCCAAGATTCTGTTTCTCAAGCTCCTCGAGGAGAAGGCGGAGTACGAAGGGCTCACGCTGCCTTATTCGTACCACTTCTACGAGCTAGCTGCTTACGAGGACGCGCGGGCAGATCAGGTCAAGCACTCAATCGAACAGATGATTGCCATTCAGCGGCAACAATATGGTGACGTTCTGAGCGATCCCCTTAAGCTCAATCAAGCTCCCACCTACCTGAAGATCGTGCGTGCGCTTGCAGAGGTCTCATTCACGGACAGTGAGACTGATGTGAAGGGAGCCGCTTTTGAGTACTTCGTGAGAGCCACTCTCAAGGGCAAGCGCCTCGGCCAGTACTTCACACCGCGCCCGTTGGTGCGCTTTATGGTGGCACTTGTCGGACGGGATCTCGTAACCAACGCCCTCAGGGCGGCGACGCCCATCCAGGTGGTTGACCCCGCATGCGGTACAGGCGGCTTCCTGGTGTACATGCTTCGCGACGCTGTTGCCAGCATCGAGTCCGACTTCCGAGATCGGAAGATCACTGCGCGAACGCGTGATGAGCTTATCGGCAAGCTGAAGCGAGACGTGTTTTACGGAGCCGACGCGAACGAGGGCGTCGCCTCGGCGGCCAAGATGAACATGATCATCGCCGGGGATGGTCATGCAAACATCTGGGCCGAGGACGCACTTAGAGTCGCGGCCAAGATTTGGGCAACGCCCGCGTCTATCGACTTGGTCCTCACCAACCCGCCATTCGGTACATCGGAGTCGGACTCACTTGGAGAGCGAGACCTCGAGTCCTACTCGGTTGAGACGACAAAGGGACAGTTGCTGTTCCTCCAGCGAATGCTCTCCCAAACGGCGCCCGGAGGCCTGATCTGCACCGTGATCGACGAGGGCGTCCTGAACACCGACACGGCAAAGGGCGTGCGTTCCGCGGTACTCGAGCACGCATACCTTCGCGCGATCGTCCGATTGCCTGACGAGACATTCAAGCCGAACAAGATCAACGTCCGGGTTGCGGTCCTCCTGCTCGAGAAGAGAGCCAGCTCAGACCCAGATTTCTCGGAGGACTACCCTGTTCGCTTCTTCGAGATCAAATCGCTCGGCTACGAAGGCTCGGGCAGCTCGATAAGAGACTTTCACTTCGACCGATTGATCAAAGAGATCGAGGCGGAGATGAGGGTCGCGCCAAGGACCAAATCTGGCTACGGTTGGTCGTCCTTCAGCGTCCGATCGTCGGACATCGCCGCGGATGGCACACGACGATTCGACTTCAAGTACTGGCATCTGCCCACGCGAAAACGCCTGGCGAAGGAAATCGCAAAGGGCGGTATCCCCATCTCACAGCTCAACCAGATGGGCCAGACGCTGCGCGGCAAGAGTCCCGCTGCCGATGCCTACGTCGACGGCACCGACGGATACGCACGCGTCCTGAAGGCCGGGTCATCGATCACATCGCTCGGGAAGATTGCACCTGAAGGGCCGCTGAGTGATTTCGTCGAGAAGGATGAGTATGACAAGCTGCCGGATACCTGCAAGGTCAAGCGTAACGACGTACTGCTGTCATCGACAGGCACCGGCACACTTGGGAAGGCGGCTGTCTACGAATCCGGGAAGCCGGCAATCGCCGATGGGCACGTAACCATCATCAGGGTGGATCCGGTGGCGGTATCGCCTCGCTATCTCGCGGACTACCTCCGCGCTGGCTTTGGTCGAACGCAAATAGAGCGGCTGTACACCGGATCGACCGGATTGATCGAGCTGACTCCACAGCAAGTGGACGCTGTCATCGTCGACCTTCCCTCCCTTGCTGAGCAAAAGCAGGTGTCGACAGAGCTGCGGTCAAAGGAGACAAAAGCAGAAGCTGCATTGCAGAAAGCTCGGGCACGCCTCAACGAAGCGCGCGAAGCCTTCCAGTCCATTTGACCTAGGCGAGCCAACTGATGGGCTCAAACTGCCAAACGGTGCCTTCCGGCCCGTTGCCGATACCCTAACACAACAGTGTCAAGGTTGTTCCTTCGCTGCTAGCATCCGTGCCGATGGCACGTGACTACCTGGAGGCGGTGCGCAGCAAAGTCGTCGTGTACGACGGCGGCATGGGCGCGACGCTCGAGCAATTCGACCTGACCGCCGAGGACTACGGCGGGCTGCAGGGCAAGTGCCACGAGGCGCTTGTGCTGAACCGCCCGGATGTGATCGAGGGCGTGCACACCTCGATGCTTGAGGCGGGCGCGGAAGTGGTGGAGACCGACACCTTCCAGGCCTCGCGCCTGAAGCTGGATGAGTGGGGGCTGGCCGACTATACGGTCGAGGTCAACACGAAGGCCGCGGAAATAGCGCGCAAAGCGGCGGGCGAGCACCGCTTCGTGGCGGGCTCGATCGGGCCGACGGGCTTCCTGCCGGCCTCAGACGATCCCACCCTCGGGAACATCTCCTTCGGAGAACTCGTCGAGGTGTTCACAGAGCAGGCTGAGGGATTGATTGATGGAGGGGTCGATCTCGTGATAATCGAGACGGCGCAGGACATCCTCGAGGTCAAGGCCGCGATATTCGGCGCCCGAGCGGCGTTCAAGAGCAGCGGCAAGACACTCCCGATCCACGTTTCCGTATCCCTACTTCCCAACGGCGGGAAGATGCTCTTGGGAACGGATGTATCAGCGTTGCTATGCACGCTTGAAGCCCTAACTGTGAGCGTGATCGGTTTGAATTGCTCGACGGGCCCGCAGGACATGCGCGACGCGATCCGTTTCCTGGGCGAGTACTGCAGCGTGCCGGTCGCGTGCATCCCCAATGCGGGACTGCCACTGCAGGGCCCCGACGGCGAGACGATCTTCCCCGAGAAGCCCGAGCCGCTGGCGGAAGCATTGGAGGAGTTCGTCGAGCGCTATGGCGTGGGCGTGGTGGGCGGCTGCTGCGGTACGACCCCCGAGCACATCAAGGCGATCGCGGAGCGCATAAGCGGCCGCGAAGTCGAGCCGCGCCCCGCTGGACGGGCTCCTCATTTGTCCTCGATGATCGCGGCGACGACGCTCGTGCAGGAGCCGCGCCCCACGATGGTGGGCGAGCGGGTCAACTCGCAAGGCTCGCGCAAGGCAAAGGAGCTATTGCTCGCGGACGACTACGACGGACTGGTGCAGATCGCCGAGGACCAGGTGGCCGGCGGCGCGCACGTGCTCGACCTGTGCGTGGCGCTGACCGAGCGCAGCGACGAGGACGAGCAGATGCGCCAGTTGGCCAAGCGTATCTCGCTGACTCAAGAGCCACCGATCCAGATCGACTCGACCGAGCCCGAGGTGATCGAACGCACGCTCGAGCAGATCCCCGGGCGGGCGATCGTCAACTCGGTGAACCTCGAGGCCGGCAGGGACAAGCTCGACCGGGTGGTCCCGGTGGCGCTCGCCCACGGGGCTGCGCTGATCGCGCTCACGATCGACGAGGTGGGGATGGCGAAGACCGCCCAGCGCAAGGTGGAGATCGCAGAACGGATCAAGGGCTTGTGCTGCGACGAGCACGGGCTCGACCCGAAGGTGCTGATCTTCGACTGCCTCACCTTCACGCTGACGACCGGCGATGAGGAGTGGCGACCCTCCGCCGTTGAGACGATCGAGGGCATCAGGCGCATCAAGGCCGAGATCCCCGACGTGAAGACTTCGCTGGGCGTGTCGAACGTCTCCTTCGGCGTGAGCCCGGGCGCGCGGGCGGTACTCAACTCCGTGTTCCTGCACCACTGCGTGGAGGCGGGGCTCGACCTGGCGATGGTCAACCCGAACCACATCACGCCGTACTCCGAGATCTCAGACGAGGAGCGGGGGCTGGCCGACGACCTCGTGTTCAATCGCCGCGAGGACGCGCTCGAGCAGTTCATCGCCCACTTCGAGTCAAAGGGCGAGGAGGAGGCGCAGACGACGGCCAATCCCACCGAGGGGATGGAGCCAGAGGAGGCGCTTCACTTCCACATCCTGCGCAGGCGCAAGGAGGGCGTGGAGGATTGGATCGACGCGTCGGTCGAGAAGATCGGCGCGGTGCCCACGCTCAACACGGTGCTGCTGCCCGCGATGAAGGAGGTGGGCGACAAGTTCGGCGCCGGTGAACTGATCCTGCCGTTCGTGTTGCAGTCCGCCGAGGTGATGAAGAAGGCGGTGGCGCGCCTCGAGAATTACCTCGACAAGATCGAGGGGTATACGAAGGGCACCGTCGTGCTCGCGACCGTGTTCGGCGACGTGCACGACATCGGCAAGTCGCTGGTGAACACGATCCTCACCAACAACGGGTACACCGTGATCGACCTCGGCAAGCAGGTGCCGATCCAGACAATTCTGGACGCCGCTCAAGAGCACGAGGCGACGGCGATCGGGTTGAGCGCGCTGCTCGTATCCACCTCCAAGCAGATGCCGGCGTGCATCCAGGAGCTTCACTCAAAGGGGATGCAGTACCCGGTTCTAATCGGCGGTGCCGCGATCAACCGTGCGTTCTCCTATCGCGCGCTGTACCCGGGGGGGAAGGAATCCAACGAGCAGTACGAGCCGGGCGTGTTCTACTGCAAGGACGCGTTCGAGGGCCTGTCGGTAATGGACCAGCTGATCGACGCAGACGCCCACGCGGCGCTGCTTGACAAGCTGCGGACCGGCGCGACTGCGTTTCGCGCCAAGGGCGAGGAGCCCGTCGAGCAGCTCAATTTCGCTGATGACACAGTGAGATCTGACGTGCGTGTGAACGACCCCATTCCCATACCTCCATGGTGGGGTGTGCAAGAGGTGCAGGTGGACATGGATGAGGTGTACAGCCACCTCGACACGCATGTGCTGTTCAAGCTGCACTGGGGCGGCAAGGGCGTGAAGGGCGAGGCGTGGCGCGAGCTTGTGGATGAGAACTTCCGCCCGCGACTAGAGCGCATGTGGAGCGAGCAGGACTACCTGCACCCGCGGGCGCTGCTCGGCTTCTTCCCGTGCTACTCACAGGGCAACGACATTGTGGTGCTCGACCCGCGCGTGGTCGACCCAGACGCAAAGCCCTACGCGGGAGGCGCTCTAGAGGGCACGCCCCACGGGGCGCGGGCAGGCGAGCTATTCGACCCCGCCGATCCAACCAGCGAGTTGACGCGCTTCGTGTGCCCGCGCCAGCCCAAGGGCGACCGTATCTGCCTTGCCGACTTCTTCAGGCCGGCAGAGGACGGCAAGCCGCCCAAGGAACTCGACGTGATCGCGGTGCAGGCGGTGACGGTCGGCTCCGAGGTGACCGAGCTGATGGCGAAGCTGGAGACCGACGGCGAGTTCGCCGAGCAACTGTTCGTGCACGGCCTCGGCGTGCAAACGGCCGAGGGGCTGGCCGAGTGGCTGCACTGGAAGGCGCGCGAGATGCTCGCGATTGCGAGCACGCAGGGAAGACGCTACTCATGGGGCTATCCCGCGGTGCCCGAGCAGGCGGAGCACCTGAAGGTGGAGAAGCTGCTCGGCCTCGAGCAGATCGGCATGACGATCAGCGACGGGTATGCCCCGATCCCCGAGCAATCCACGCTCGCGCTCATCGCGCACCACCCGCAGGCGATCTACTTCGGCACGCGCCAAGGCCGCCTATTGCCAGACGGCTCGCCCGATGACGTGATCAAGGGCTCCTACCGCGATCCGTCGCTGTTCGGCGAGCTCGACGACGTCGACCCGCCCGAAGGGGCGGTTGAGGAAGAGGATCAGCCGGCCGTCCCCACATAGACGATCCGCGCGAGACCTCGTCCCGCTCGAGACCCTTTGTCGGATGAGGAGGTATGGCAAAGAAGGTTCGCGACGTGATCGCCATACTCGAAGCTCACGGCTGGCCACAGATGCGCCAGCGCGGTAGTCATCGCCAATTCAAGCATCCAGAATTCGTGGCGACAGTTACAGTGGCTGGCAAGTGGAGCGATACCATCCCCGTGGGACAGCTTGCGAGCATCAGGCGTAATTCCGAAATCGAGGAGCTGCGATGACCGAATACCTAGTCATCTATGAGATGGGCGAGGATGGCGGATGGGGCGCGTCCTCCCCCGACTTGCCTGGCTGCGTCGCCGTCGGGAAGACCAAGGCGGAGGTTGAGAAGCTCATCGGCGAAGCGATCCCCATGCATATCGAAATGATGCGCGAGTCCGGTGAGTCCGTGCCCGAGCCGCATCATCTCGCCGGCTCAGTTGCGGCCTGAGACTTCGAATCCTCGACCAGCGCCAGCTTCTGTGCGCGGGACAAGCCCTTGATTCGCATCTCCTCGCGCATGGCCGTGCTGCGATCGTCCATCGGCAACGCGAGCGCCAGCTCTACTGGCAGTCTGCTGGCGGTGTAGCGGGAGGCCTTGCCGACGGAGTGAGTGGCGAGGCGCTTCGTCAGGTTATTCGTCCAGCCGGTGTAGAGCGAACCATCCCGGCAACGCAGCACATAGACCCAAGCATCGCTCATGACTGCCAATTCCGCGCGGAGGGCACGGGTCCTGCGCCCTGCCGCCCTATGACTGCACCCGCGACGGTGCCCTGCGGGTCGTCCCCGGCAGCGGAGGCAGCTTGACTGGCGAGGCGTGCATCGTGCGCAGGCGCACGTCCTTCCAGGAAAGCCCCTCATTGACGAGCGCGGGTGTACCCATGATCACCGCCGTGGCGACCTCGACAGCCTGCAACACGATCCCGTAGGCAAGTGCGTCGGCGGTGGGCACGTGGTAAGCACCCGCGAGCACCGCCACGCACGCCGCCTGGAATACGCCAACGTTGGCCGGAGTCGCCGGAATGACAGCGGTGACATTGACCGCGAACAGAACCGCCGCAGCGGCCCCGAAGCCGACCTTGCTGTCGAGCCCGAGTGCCATCAACAGCAGCCAGCAGGACAGCCACTGCAAGCCCCACGCCGATAGCTGCAGCACGGTCGCCGTTGCGGCTTGGCGGGGATTGCGAAAGACGCGTAGCCCTGCACGCACACGCACGAGTGCGACGCGCATGCCCGCCAGCAGACGGCCCAGTCGTTGCGAGCGAGATACGGCGGCGGGCGGCACAAGGACGGGCGCGAGCAGTAGTGCGACGAGCACGCCCAGCGGCGCCAACCCGACCGCGAGCAGCGCATCGGTGTGTTTGCCGGCGAAGCTCACGCTCGAGAACATGACGCCGCCGAGAATCGCCAATGCGAGCAAGTTGAGCAAGGTTTGGGAGACCATCGTGCCGAGCACCACCGGCAGCGTCTCCCGCGCGCGCCCGATGCGGCGCGCCACGATCAGCGCGCGCGAGGGCTCGCCTAGGCGGGCGGGCAGCGTGGCAGACATGAGCACGCCGATGAACGTCCCCTGCAGCGCGTCTCTGCGTCGCGCCGTGCGCCAGGTGGGGGCGGCCTTGAGGATCGCGTGCCAGGCGATGCCGCGCACGAACATCGACGCGCACATCACACCCACGCCCGCGGCGACGAGCCCGGGGCTTGAGGCAACCAGGCTCGCAGCCACATTCGTGACGCCGATCCGTTGCAGCGCAAGGTAGGCAAGCGCGATGCCGGCAAGCGAGGTCGCGACGAGCGCGACACGCGAGAGCACACGCAGCGCACGATGCCTCACCGGCGGGGCTGGCTCGAGGCTCCGCAGCCGTCGTGCGGGCACTCGCGGGCGCAGGTCGGCCGGCACGAAGCCGTGGCGCACGGCCGCGCGGGCAAGACGTGTCGCGGGCTGCCCCACAGCGATCGCCTCGCGGTAAACGTCGAGGACCTCCTCGGCAACATGCGCCCAGGAGAAGCGCTCCGCATGCTCGCGCGCTGCGACGGCCATGCTTGCGCGCCGGCGCGGGTCGAGCGCCAGCGCGCGCAGCGCCTCCGCGAGCGCCAGGGCATCGCCGGGCGGAACAAGCAGGCTGTCGAGCCCGTCGCGCGCGACATCCCGGTAACCGGGGATGTCGGACGCGACGACGGGCGTGCTTGCGGCAAACGCCTCGGTGAGCACCATGCCAAAGCTCTCCCCGCGCAGGGATGGCGCGCACAGCACATCAGCACGCCGCAGCTCTTCGGTCTTCCGCTCCTCGGAAACCTTCCCCAGTGCGCGCACGCCGCGGTCGTCGAGCAGCATTGGCGCGATCTCCGCGGCTGAAGCGCCGACAAGCGTGAGCGTGGCGGGGATCTGCTCGCGCAGCGCCTCGAACGCCCGCAACAGGATCGGCAAGCCCTTGCGCTCGACGGCCTGGCCGATGAACAGGATGCGCAGCGGCTCCTCGTCGTGGGGACCACCCGAAAGAGCCTCCTCCCCGTGCGCGGGCAAGACGCCCAGGTTCGCAAGCCCCCCCATCTCCCTCCAGGCTGCCGCGCACTCCCCCTCGCCGCCTTCCGCACCGGGCGCCTCCGCCGCCCCAAGCAGGACGCCATTGGGCACAATCCGGTAGTGCCCGCCATAGAAGCGACGTGCCGTCCACGCCGCCGCCTCGGAGACAGCGATGCGGGCATGCAGGCGGTTCATGCGCCGCCGCCCACCCATCGCAAGCGCCCCAATACCGTTGGCTACAGGGTTGGTGGAGTACGTGTGGAACGTACCCACAAGCGGCAGCTCCCCCGAGGACATGAGCGCGTCGAAGCCGACTAGCGGCACGATCGGCTCGTGGATGTGCGCGACGTCATAACCACCGGTGCGCAGAGCGCGGCGGATGGCAAAGACAGAGTGGGGAGTCCCGGTCAAGTTGGAGACCGCGCCGTTAGCGGGAATCCCGATCGTGCGCCCGAGCGCCACGAAGTTCTCCGGAGGATCGCGCCGTTGTGGCCGCGCCCCACGATGCAAGCGCGCCGAGAGCGCGTCGTCGGGATCGAACGGCGCGAGGATGTCCGGCTCGTGCCCTTGCGCGGCCAACTCAGCCGAAAGCGCCTCGATGTGGCGCGTGACGCCGCCCGGGTAGGTCCACGAGTACGGCGAAACCAGAGCAATCCGCACGGATGAACTGTAACGGGCCGCGCGACGGCGCAACAGTTGTCCCGGTCCAACAGACTCGTCGGATAGAGAGACATGGCCATTAGAATCCGAGGAATGACGATGCGCGAAAGGGCTCTCAAGCTCGTCGAAGAACTACCCGAGTCCCGCCTTGAGACATTGGTCGAGTTCCTTTCGTCGCAGCACAAGCCAGGAGACATCGTGGACGAGTGGGGCAACCTCTCGGCGATGACCCGGGCATCGACGGTCAGGACAATGCGGCGACTGGACGAGCAGGAGCAGGAAACCGGACACGAGCCATGGTGAGCCGTGGCGATGTCTGGTGGTATGAGCCACCCGAGAGCAAGCGCCGACCCGCCCTTGTTGTAACACGCCAAGAAGCAATTGGAAGTCTGAGCGAAGTGTTCGTTGCGCTCGCCACAACGAACATCCGCGACCTAGATACAGAGGTCGAGCTCGGACCCGAGGACGGGATGCCGCGCAGTTGCGTCCTAAACGCCGATCACACTAAAACCGTCGGGAAAGTGTTCTTTATAGAACGCATCACGAAACGTGGGCCGGCAAAGATGGACCAAGTTTGCCGCGCGCTCGCGCTCGCCCACGGTTGCTGACCTGGGGCCAATTCATGATCGTGGTCGTCTGCGATCATGAGCGTCGCCCATGACCGACCGCCACTTCGTCAAGTACACCTTCCTCAAGCTCGACCCCGCATGGCGTCGCCTGGACTCCGACGCGCGTGCCTCGGACAAGCGCGAGTTCATGGCCGCCTGCGATAACTTCGCCGACGGCCACCTGCTCCAATCCTTCTCCCTCGTGGGCACGCGCGGCGACGCCGACCTGCTGTTGATCTCAGAGGCCGAGAACCTAGACCGCATCCATGAGTTCCACGTGGTCCTGGCCCAGAGCGGCTTGATGAAGTGGGCGGAGCAGCCCTACTCCTTCCTCGGAATGCGCAAGAGCTCGGAGTACTCCGAAGACGAGCGCGTCAACCCGCGCGGATTCAGGGGCAAGTACGTGTTCGTCTACCCCTTCGTGAAGTCGCGCGAGTGGTACGCACTACCCGCCGAGGAGCGCTGGCGGATCATGCAGGGGCACATCACGGTCGGGCGCGAATACCCGGGCGTGGACAACCACACGACCTACTCGTTCGGGCTCGACGACCAAGAGTTCGTGGTCGCCTTCGATACCGACGACGTCGGCACATTCCTCGACTTGGTTCAGCGCCTACGCACAACCGAGGCTTCACGCTTCACGGTGCGCGACACGCCGAGCTTCACGTGCATCGCGTGCTCGCTGGAGCGGGCGCTGAACGCGCTCGACGGGGAGCCTGGCGCGCTCGACGCGCAGGCCCTGCGGGCCGGCTGACGTATGAGCTCCGCCGCAAGCACCATGGATCGGTTGCGCGGATGACCCCCTCGGCCCCTGGCGTAGGATCGACCGCTCGCAAGCAGCCTCCGGCTAAACGCAAAGCCACCTCCCAAAAGGCCGCCGTAGAAGAGCTGCGCGCCGCCGACCCGGTCATGGCCGGCCTGATCGATGCGTGCGGAGTCATCTCCAGTCCGCCACGCAAACGCGCCGACCCCGAGGAGCATTACGGCGCGCTGCTGCACGCGGTCGTCAACCAGCAGCTGTCCGTCAAGGCCGGCGCCGCGATCTACGGCAGGCTGACCGAGCGCTTCGGCGGCCACACCCCCACTCCCGAGCAGCTGCTCGCGGACGACCCCGAAGAGCTACGCCTCGCCGCGGGGCTGTCGCGCTCAAAGGTGGGCTTCATGCGCTCGCTAGCTGAGCACATCCTCTCCGGTGACCTGGAGCTTGAGCGCTTGGACTCGCTCTCAGACGACGACGTCATGGCTGAGCTGGTGGCCGTGAAGGGCATCGGCGAGTGGACGGCTCACATGTTCCTGATGAGCCACCTACACCGCCCCGACGTGATGGCCCCCGGCGACCTCGGCATCCGCCGCGCGATCGAACGCGCGTACTCGCTCGAAGAGCCCGACCGTGAGACGATCGAACGCCTTGCCGAGCGCTGGCGTCCGCACCGCACTTTGGCTTGCCGCTACCTCTGGCGCTCCCTGAACAACGAACCGTAGGACGTTCGCAACAAGTTCAGACGGCTGAGACTTGCTCTTCCTCGGCGACGCGGAAAGACGACCCACAGCCACAGGCGGCGACCACGTTGGGGTTCTCGACTTTGAAGCCGGCGCCCTGAAGGCTCTCCTCGTAGTCGATCGTGGAGCCAGATACGAACTGCAGGCTGTCGTTGTCCACGAGCAGCTTCAGCCCGTGGCTCTCGAAGACGACATCGCTCTCGCGCTGCTCGTCGAAAGCGAGCTGGTATTGAAAGCCCGAGCACCCGCCGCCACGTACGCCGACGCGTAGGCCCGCGAGCGTGACATCGGCCTGTTGGGCGTCAAGGAACTCGCGAACCTTCTCCGCTCCCTTGTCTGTAATCGAGATCATTGCTTTCCAAAGTATAGCGGTGCCGTTTTATGTTCTAACCTTGACCGCAGTGCCCACCGCCGAGGAGATCAAGCAGCGCATCGAAGCCGCCATTCCGGGGGCGAGAGCGGAAGTCGAGGACTACACCGGCGGGGGCGACCATTTCCGCGCGACGGTCAGCTCACCCGCGTTTGCGGGACGCAGCCGCATCGAGCAGCACAAGCTCGTCTACGGCGTCTTCGGCGATGAGATCGGCGGCGCGATCCACGCGCTGTCACTGAAGACGCAAGCACTGCAGGAGCCGGGCGCCAACGCCGCCGGCGGCGAGCATCACGCCGCGGCGGCCACATAGGACCACCACAGCCAGGAGCCAGCCATGTCCGATACAGAGTCAAATCCCATCCGTGACGCGATCGCCGAGGCGATCGGCGAGCACGACACGATCCTCTTTATGAAGGGCACCCCCGAGGCGCCCGCGTGCGGCTTCTCCGCGCGCACTGTCGCCATGCTCCAATCGCTCGAGGCGCCATTTGCCGCGGTTGACATCCTGCCCGACCCGCGCATTCGTCAAGAGCTTTCGGCGATCTCGAACTGGCCCACCATCCCCCAGCTGTTCGTCGGCGGCGAGCTGGTCGGCGGCTGCGACATCGTCACCGAGATGTACGAGTCCGGCGAGCTTGCTGAGACGCTCGGGCTTTCAGAGCGCGAGACCGCTCCCGCTGAGCCGGTCACCAACGGGGTACAGCCCTCCGGGCTCACCCAAATCGAGAACCGACTCGGATAGTGCAGTAGGGTCTCGCGCGCTGCATGACTCCCGTCGCCGTCGTCACCGATACCACTAGTTACCTCCCCCGCGAACTGGCGGACAAAGAAGGCATCCACCAGGTCAGCCTGTACGTCGGCTGGCAGGATCATCCCCAGCGCGAGATCGAGCTCGACAACTTCGATGCTTTCTACGAGCGCTTGCGCACCGATCCGGATCTACCCACCACCTCGCAACCCTCAATCGGGGACTTCCTCGCCGTGTGGGAGCCGCTGCTCCAGGACGGCCATGACATCGTCTCGATCCACCTCGCCGGTGGCATCTCAGGCACATGCGAGTCCGCCCGTCAGGCCCACGGCCTGCTCGCCGAGCGTGGGTTGGGCGAGCGCGTCGAGGTGATCGACGGGGAAACCGCCTGCGGCGGGCTTGGCATGGTTCTGCTCGCTGCCGCAGCCGCCGCCCGGGGCGGCGCTGAGAAGGACGCGGTGGCAGCACGGGCGCGCGAGGCACGCAAGGCGCTTCGGATCTGGTTCTGCGTGGACACGCTCGAGTACCTGCAACGTGGGGGACGAGTCGGCAAGGCGCAGGCGTGGCTCGGCGGCACACTGCGGATCAAGCCGATCCTCTCGCTCGAGTATGAAATCACGCCCGTCGAGCGAGTGCGAACCGCCAAGCGCGCGTTCGAGCGCATGGTGCAGTACGCGCAGGAGCTGCACGACAGCGGCGCCGATCGTTGGGTGGTGCAGCACATCCAGGCCATCGAGCAGGCCGAGCGGCTAATGGATCGCTGCCGCGAGATCTTCGACTCAGAGCCGCTGTTCGTGTCCGAGGTGGGACCGGTGATCGGCACCTACACCGGCCCGGGCCTGCTCGGAGTCGGCGCGCTCCCGAACTCCCTGTTCTCTTAGAACCTGTCCCTAGCCGCGGCGGCGTTTGCGTCGACGGCGGCGCCCCAGCAAGAGCACGCCAACGACGGCCACGCCGATTGTAAGCTCGCGCTGGTGGCGCTCGAGCTGCCCGCGCCAGTCCGTGACACGCGCGACTTCGCCGTGCAGATTGTTGAGCGACACCGCCAGCTCCGCGCGGTTGGACTCGATGGAGCTGCGAATCTCAGCTGCCGAGCGTTGTGCCATCGATCGTCCCCCTCCCAAGATCGCTGTCTTTCCCTGTCTCAGCGGGTGCCTGCGCAGCCGTGGACGCGGAACTCGAAGCTGCCGTGGAGCTCGAAGCTGCCGTTTCCGGTGCGGAGCTCGGCGTCGTGGCGACCGGCGCGGGGCTTGGCTTCGCGGCCGGTGCTACGAAGCTCGGCGTCACGGCAGACGTACCACGCTTCGCCTCAGAGGAGGAGGAACTTACCGTCTCGCGGATCTTGCGAGCCTCTTCGATCGCCATCTCCGGCGTCGGCGGCGCTCCCGCTTTGACTGCCTTGTACGCGAGCAGTCCCGCGATCACGCCGAGCACCACGAGAATCACGGCCATCGCGAAGAAGCCCCAGAAGTAGGTGAACTCGTTGCCGATCGGCAACTCGTAGTAGAGCAGCCACGCGCACCCGATCAACACAAAGAAAAGCGCGGTGAAGAAGAACACCCCGGCCACGATCCCCACGACCGCGCCCTTGGCCAGGCGTGTCGTCTTCTCGGTGATCTCCGTCTTTGCGAGCTCGATCTCCTCGCGGATCAGGACGCTCGCACGCTCGGTCACCTCGGTGATCGCGGCGGCGATGCCCTGCTGGCCCGCCTGTCCCCCGCTACGGGGGGTCCCTGTGCCCAGGGGGCGCCCGTCCTTGCCGGGAGCCTGTCCGCTGCTCACTCCGGAGGCTCCTCGTCGAAGATGCGCCTCCACAGCTGGGCTGCCGCCCGCTGGGTGACGATGCTCGCCAGGGCGCCCACCGCGGTCAGCAGGCCCGACCACATCACACGCTTCATCAGCTCGTTCTCCATCCGCGAAAGTGTAGTGCCCGGCCGGACGGTCCCGCTAACCCGCGATGCGTGCCTAGACTGGAACACGTGCCCGAGGCTCCCGTCCAGGACTTCCCGCTGTTCCCACTTGGGATCGTCGCACTCCCGACGGAGAGCGTCCCACTGCACATCTTCGAGGATCGCTACCGCACGATGATCGAGGAGTGCCTGGACGGCGAGAGCGAGTTCGGGATCGTGTGGCTCTCAGACGACGAGCTCAAGCCGGTGGGGTGCGCTTGCGAGGTCGAGCGCGTGCTTGAGCGCGACGACGACGGCACTTTCACGATCCTCGTGCGTGGCACCCGCGTCTTCCGTCTGCTCGAGCGCCAGGACGACCTGCCCTATCCCGCCGGGATCGTAGAGTTCTTGGCCGAGCGCGAGGAGACACCCGACGTGCACGTCGAGCAAGAGGCCCATGGGCTCTACGCGGAGCTCGTGGAGCAGGCCACCGACCGCGTGCTCGAACCAGAGGAGCTGGCGGCGATGAGCGCCTACGGCATGGCCGCCACCGTGGACTTCGGCACCGACGCGAAGCAGGAGCTGCTGGAGTTGCGCTCGGAGAACGCGCGCCTGCGCCTGCTCACACTCCTGTTCCGAGCCGCCATCAAGCAGATGGAGCTCGTCGAGCGCGCTCAGCTCCGTGCGCGCTCCAACGGCAAGGTGCATTTCTGCTGAGCCTGCATTTCTGCGCTGAGCCGCGCATCTGTGGCGTTGGTCTACCGTCAGAGGTTGGTCTATCTACATGGCGGACGCTATTGTGTTTGCCCGCGGGGACAGGCAACGGGACCCACTCTGTTCAAGCCCCCTGCTGAGGCAGTCCGCACACGCCCTGCGCGACGCTCAGCACGAAGCCGGCGAGCTTGCGCATCACGGTGGGCTGATGCCTCGAGTTATCGCTGAAGCGCACGGTCCCGTTTGCGTCGCGTAGGTAATAGCTGAGCACAGAGCCAGGCTGTGCGGGCAAGGACTCGTGCTGGGAAGCCGGATCTTCCAGGTCTTCCTGAATCGTGCGCGCTTCGATTATCTGCGGGTCGCTCAGGTGGCGCGGGGGGCCGTTGTTGCAGTGCACGACGCCTTCTTCATTGACGAGCATTGTCAGCTTCGCACCCGGCACGCTGCCGCTGCGATAGACGATGAACAGGTCCGGCGAGAGCACTCCGCCACAACCAGCCAGCGCCGCCGTGCTCGCCACTGCCGCGAGCACGAGGCCAAACAAAGCCCTCCGTCTCATGGCCCCGCCGGCGGGCCGCACGCGACATGCCCCCTTACGCGCCCTGTCCGCGCCAAGCCAGCACCTCATGCCGCCACCGCCACGCCGCCACGCCGCGGATCGCCCGCGCCGATCAGCTCCTCGCCGCGACGCTGCACCGCCTGCACGCCTCCAAAGAACAAGTTCGGGCCGTGGAAGCGCACCACCTCGTGCTCCTTGCCGGCCACCACCGTCGGCTCGATCCCCGGCTCGTGGTAGACGATCCCGTCCTCGAAGTGCGCGCGCGGAGCGCTCACCGCCTCGGGCGCCCGCAGATCGTGATCGACGACACCCACGATCGTCTGCAGTAGAGCCGAGCGAATCCTGTTGGAGCCCGCGCTGCCTAGCACCAGCTCCACCTCACCCTCGCGCGTCACGATCGTCGGCGCCATCATGCTTGGCATTCGTCGCCCGGCGGGATGGCTGTGGAAGCCGAGCGGACTCAGGTCCTCCTCGCCCATCACGTTGTTCAAGTGGATGCCCGTCCCCGGCACCACCACGCCCGAGCCCTCTCCGTTGGTGCATGTCACCGAACAGGCCCTCCCCTGAGAGTCGAGTACCGAGATGTGCGTGGTGGCGCCAAGCCTTGAAGATAGGAAGCACGACCCAAACCCCTCCTCTGAAAGTCCCTGTACGAACTCGGGCGTGCGCTCCCCCTGGGCCGCTTCCATCGCTCCGATCACAGCCTCCAGCGACGGTGGCGAGGGCTGCGCGTCGAGCAATCCGAGCGAGTATGCGAGCAGCGTGCCACCGGCTGACGGCGGCGGGTTGGTGAGCACCTCACGATCGCGGTAGCGCATGGGGAGCGGTGCACGCTCGATCGCCCGGTAGTCACCAAGTTCCTCCTGGGTTAGCGACCCACCGCGCTCGCCGAGCCATGCGCACACCGCGTTGGCGATGTCCCCACGGTAGAACGGCTCTGCGCCGTCCTGTCCGAGCCTGAGCAGCGCATCGCCGAGCTCTGGGTTGCGCAGTAGCTCGCCCTCGCGCAGCACGTCGCCACGCGGCGCCCACAGGGCCGAGCACTCCGGCGTGGAGCACAGCAAGTCGCCGAGAATCTTTGCGATGTACGCCTGCCCGACATTGAGCACCACCCCTTCGCGCGCCAGCTTCGCCGCGGGCGCCGCCAGCTCGGCGAGCTCGATCGTGCCCCAGCGCGCCACCGCCTCGCACACGCCCGCCGGCGCGCCATACACGCCGCAGGAGGCCGGACCGATGTAGAACACCTGAACCGCGTCCCCAAACGACACGTCCACAGCTTCGAGCTCTGCCGCGCTCCCGTCCTGGGCGCGCTCAGGCGCCTCCACGAAGAAATCAAGCAGCGCGGGTTCCTGGTCGCCACCGGCCACCATCATGTACCCGCCCGCCCCGAGACCGGTAAGCAGTGGCTCAGCCGCAAAGGAAGTGAGCATCGCACCCACAGCGGCATCGACAGCATTGCCGCCGTCGCGCAGCACCTGCGCCCCAGCCTGCGCCGTCAGCGGATGCCCCGCCGCCACAACCCCCTTCTCAGCTGCCTTCATAAGAGAGCGATAGCACAGCGCTTCAAACAGCGTTGCGCTGACCGGACCCCCTCAGAAATTAGGGATGAACTCCGGCACGTCCATATCGGAGACCGCAAGGCCGCCGCGACGGGACTGCCGGGTGTCGCGCGAGGGCCTGGTGTCGCGCGCTGAGGGGCCGGTGCGCTTCACGCGCGGCTCGCCGGCGGGCTCGCGCATCTGCGGGCGCGCGTCGCGGGCGCCGTAGCCCGTGGCCACCACGGTCACCCACACCTGGTCGTCCAGCTTCTCGTCGACCATGGCGCCAAAGATGATGTTCGCGTCCGGGTGAGCCGCCTCGGCCACCGCCTTGGCGGCCTCGTTGACCTCCCACAGCGAAAGGTCGCGACCACCGGTGATCGACAGCAGGATCGAGCGCGCTCCCTCCATCGAGGTCTCGAGCAGCGGCGAGGCGACGGCTTGCGCGGCGGCCTCGGGGGCACGGTTCTCGCCGAAGCCCATCCCGATCCCGAGTAGCGCGTTCCCGGCGTCAGACATGATCGTGCGCACGTCGGCAAAATCGAGGTTGATCAGCCCCGGAAGGGTCACGAGATCGGAGATGCCCTGCACGCCCTGGCGCAGCACGTCATCGGCGACGCGGAACGCCTCGACCATCGCAGTCTGCTTGTCGAGTACGGTGAGCAGGCGGTTGTTGGGCACCACGATCAGCGTGTCCACCTCCTCGGCCAGCGCCTCCACGCCGCGGTCGGCCTGCTCGGAGCGGCGGGAGCCCTCGAAGCCAAATGGCTTGGTGACGATCGCCACGGTGAGCGCGCCCACTTCGCGTGCGATGCGCGCCACTATCGGCGCGGCGCCGGTGCCCGTTCCACCGCCGGCGCCGGCGGTGATGAAGATCATGTCCGAGCCCTTCAGCAGAGCCTTCACGCGGTCGTAGTCGTCCATCGCCGCTTGTCTGCCGACGTTCGCGTCAGAGCCCGAGCCCAGTCCGCGGGTCAGCTCGGCGCCGATGTGCAGGGTGATATCGGCTGTGGACTGCTGCAGTGACTGTAGGTCGGTGTTGATCGCGAGGAACTCGACGCCCTCGACCTCGGCCTCCACCATGCGGTTGACGGCGTTGGTGC
Organism: Solirubrobacteraceae bacterium; assembly: GCA_036510495.1. Classification (GTDB taxonomy): domain Bacteria; phylum Actinomycetota; class Thermoleophilia; order Solirubrobacterales; family Solirubrobacteraceae; genus Palsa-744. The sequence goes on along the minus strand of DATCDV010000005.1, from coordinate 82,939 downwards.
CGGCACCGCCGACGCCCACGACGCGGATCACCGGTTGCGCCACAGGCATCGCAGCGCCGAACGGGCGCGGTTCTTCGCGGATGCGCATGTCACTTTCGGGAGTAGGCGTGGGCGCCTGCGCATTGATGCCCGGGCGGTCCATCAAGCTGTCGGGGATCTCCGAGGAGAAGGCATGGCGCAGACGCTCCTGCGGGCTCGGTATGCGTGCCGCTTCCTGCTCCTCAAAGCGCGGACGCAGCGAGGGGTGTGGCACGCCGCTGTCGCGGGGATGCTCGGCTTGGGCGAGGCCCGGCTCCGCAGGGGGACTCGACGCGGCGGGCTCCTGCGGCGCGCTCGTCTCGGCCAAGGGTCCCGACGCGCCTGCCGAGGTCGCGGCCTCGGGTGGGGACTGCTGCTCTGCGCTTGAGTCCTTCTCAAGATCCTCGGTCTTGCGGAAGAGTGCAGCCAGCGGCCCTTCGCGCATGCTTGCCCGCTTGGGGTTCGTCATGAGATTGTCCCTCTACGGTTTGCCATTAGCCAAGACCTCCTGCGCCAGCTGACGGTAGGACTGCGCGGCGACTCCGTCCGGCTCGTACTTGAGCACCGACATCCCCTTCACCGGTGCCTCGGCGAAGCGCACCGTCTTGCGAATGCGCGAGGCGAACACACGATCACCGAAGTTTTCCTCGAGGATCTCAATCGCCTCCCTCGCGTGGAGCGTGCGCGAATCGACCAGCGTCGGGAGGATGCCCTCGATTTCGACGTCCGGATTTAGGTTCTCGCGAATCATTGCCAGAGTGTTCTGCAACTGGATGAGCCCACGCATAGACAGATACTCACACTGCACAGGCACAATAACCTTGTCGGCGGCGGTAAGAGCGTTGATGGTGAGCAGACCGAGACTCGGCGGCGTGTCGATGCAGATGAAGTCGTAGTCCTCGCGGATCGGCTCGAACGCCTTCTGCAGCGAGCGCTCACGGCCGATCATCGTGGACATCGCGATCTCGGCGCCCGCCAGGTCGATCGAGGCGCACGCCACGTCGATCTCGCGTTTGCGGATGATCTCCCTGATCGTGGCGCGCTGAGTGAGCACGTCGTACATCGACAGCTCGAGCGTGTCGGGGTCGATGCCCTGGGACATCGTCAGGTTGCCCTGCGGGTCCATGTCGACGCACAGGACGCGATGGCCCTCCTCCGCGAAGGCGGCGGCCAGATTGAGGGTCGTTGTTGTCTTGGCCACCCCGCCCTTCTGATTGGCGAACGCGATGACCTTGGCCCGTGTGCTCACGGCAGGCTCCGATGGTCGATTTTGGAAACCTTCGGGTTGGGTATTCGCACGGCGAGAGACGATTCCTGCATGTGCCACTCGCAGACCGCCGGGGCGAAGGGTGGTCATCCGAATTGGGCTGCCCCACGCGCGCACGGGGGACCGGCCCGCGCACATACGATCCCCCGGTGCCGCCGGGACACGTTCCACTTGAGAAGCGCCTGAAGGGAAAGCAGGTGTGCGTGTGCGTGGGCGCGGGCGGTGTGGGCAAGACCACCATCTCGGCCGCGCTAGCGCTCGGACTGGCCGGTCGGGGCAAGAAGGTGGTGGTGGTGAGCATCGATCCAGCCAAGCGCCTGGCGGGGGCGCTCGGGTTGCGCGAGCTCTCGGGCGAGCCTCACCGGATCGAGCCAGACACGCTTGCCGAGCACGGCATCGCGGCCCGCGGCGAGCTGTGGGCGATGATGCTCGACTCCAAGCGCACATTCGACGAGCTGATCGCCCGCTTGGCGCCCGACGAGCGCACGCGCGATGAGATCTTGTCAAACCGCATCTATCGCGAGCTCTCCTCGGCGGTGGCCGGCTCGCAGGAGTTCACGGCGGTGGCAAAGCTGTTCGAGCTGTACCGCAGCGGCGAGTGGGACGTGATCGTGCTCGACACCCCACCGTCGCGCGACACGCTCGACTTTCTCGACGCGCCCAACCGGCTCACCCACTTCCTGGAGGGTCGCGCGCTGAAGGTGCTGCTCGCGCCCGGCGGCGTTACACGGGGCCTGTTCGGGCGCGGCGCCGGCTTGATGTTCTCCGTGTTCGCGCGTGTCACCGGCGTCAATCTCCTCGGCGAGCTATCCGGATTCTTCGGCTCGCTCGCCTCGCTCACCGACGGTTTTCGTGAGCGGGCACGCGGCGTTGAGCAGCTGCTGCGCGATCCCGTCACAGGTTTCTTGATCGTCACCTCACCGGAGCACGAGCCGGCTCACGAGGCCGCCTTCCTACACGCTCAGCTGGTGCGGGAGAAGATGGGGTTCACCGGCTTGATCGTCAACCGTTTCCACACCCACGGTCTCGATGGGCACACGCGCGAGCAGGTTGCGCGGTTGCTGGAGGCCGAGCTGAGCCCTGCGCTCGCCACGCGGGTGGCTTCGAACCTGGCCGACTTCGACGTGCTCGCCAAACGCGACCACGAGAGCGTGACTGAGCTCACGAAGCAGTTGGGCGAACGCGACCCGCTGCTCGTGCCTCATCTGGATGGCGACGTGCAGGACCTCGGGGGACTGGTCATCATCGCCGACCGCCTCTTCTCATAAGGACCTTCCGATAGCTCAGGATGCGGCGGCCAAGGCCTGCAGCTGCTCCTCCACCACTCCTGGCTCTCCGCCTATCTCCCCGTCGGAGAGCAGTAGTTCGTCGGCTAGCGGGGCGAGGTCTGAGGAGAGGTGGCCGCACACTACGTCGCGTAGCAGCGCACGCAGGTGGTCGGAGAGCTCGCGTGCCAAGGTGATCCCGCTTGTGCGCTCTGCGGCGGTCCCAGCAATCGCCTGGTGCTCCAGCGCGATCGCCCGCAATGTGCGCTCGGCCAGCGCGGAGCGGCCGTCGGGCGTGGCACACAATGCCGCCAGGCGCCCTGCGAGCAGTCCGTCGGGCGTACCACCGGGCTCGAGCTCGGAAGGCGCGCCCAGCAGCGCGCGCAGGGCGAGCAGGTGGTCGCTGATTCCCTCGTACTCCGACGCGCGCTCGCAGCCCAGCTCGAAGCGTCGCAGCGCCCACGCGATCTCATTTGCGTGGGGTGCACGGCGCGAGACCAGGCTGCAGAAGGCGCGCAGCTCGTCCTCCTGCTCGGTGCTCACCACGAGCATCCCGTGCGGATGTCCACTCGTGCCGAGCGCGATCGGCGCCCAGGGGGCAGAGCCAATGCGCGCCCAGGCGAGCGCGCCGAGCGCGATCCGTCCGTCGCCAAACAGACGCAGCGCGCGCAACAGCTCGCGCACCACCTCGCTGCCCTGGGCGATCGCCGTACGCGGATCGGTGTCTTGTGCGGTGAATACCACGAGCAGGTGGTTCTCCTCGCCTCGCGGCCCTCCAAGTGCCTGCTCGGGTGCACCTTGCAGAGCCTGCGGGTGGGCGATCAAGAGGCCACGCGTGAGCGCCAACTCCGGCGAGGCGATGGTCAAACCATGAAGAGTCGCCACGAGCGTGACCTCGCCGGCGCCCGCGAACGTCGAGTTATCGAGGCGCTCAAGCGCGCGGTCGAAGCGCTCCTCGTGTTGCTCGATCTTCGATCTGTCGAAGTCGGTTTGTTCGTCGAACACCTCTTGCAAGAGAACGAGCAGGGCGGCATCGACGCGTCCACGGAGCGGCGTTCCGCGACGGGCGGGCTCGGCACCGCTTGAGATCAGGTAGCGCTCGAGCGCGTCGAACTCTTCGAGCAGCCCCGCCGCCGAGGGGTAGGCATCGAGGCGGCGCAGCTCAGGGAAGCGCTCGGCGATGAACGCGGCGGTCAGCGGCCGGTAGCAGTACAGCGGCGAAGCGCCGCGTCCGCGCGCGCTGTGGGAGGCAAGCTCGAACGGAACCTCCCGACCGCCCAGAATATCGGCGTGCAAGCTATCGGCGACTTGTGCGACGAACTCGGCGAGAACTGCTTGCAGCTGGAGTGAGCGCACAGTTGACTCACTTCGCTGCGCACGGCAAACCTCCTGCCAAGTGCAAGGGAATTCTCGCTGTACCCACCGTTATTCGTGCGTCGAGGCCCGAGAGCGATGGACATCATTTGGACCCAGGTATCGACCAGCGTCTCGTCGCCGATCGAGGTTGGGATACCGAGAACGTCTCGCAATATCCAGTCGCGAGAGTTGGCGCTCGATGCCGGCCGCGAGGATCGCTTCCTTGCTTTTGAAGTGGTGGTAGAGCCCGCCCGCTCCCGGAGTGAGCCCGGAAACTGCCTCGATCTTGGCGATGCTGGTGGCGGAGTAGCCGCGCTTGCCGAAGAGGCGCATTGCTTCGTCGAGGATCCGCTCGCGGGGTGTGCTTGACATGGACCCCACTAAGTATACACTTAGTTTAAGTCAGTAACTCCTAAAAGGAGATGTGTCCGATGCCCAAAACTGTGTTTCCCCAAGGTGCAGACGATGCAAGGCCGAAAGGCGATGGCATCGACCGTGGACGCTTGCGGCGCTCCGCCCCGCTGGCAGCTCTGACGGCTCGCGCGGCCGGCGAGGCGATTGTGGTCGGCCTACGGAGCAAGCTGACGGGCGCCGACAGCACCGAGTTCCACGTCCGCACAGCGGAGGGCTATACCGAACTGCTCGGCCGCTCCAAGGGTGCCCTGATGAAGGCCGGGCAGATGCTCTCGTTCGTCTCGCTTAGGCCAGCAGTTGGTGACGAGTTCCAATCGACCTACCAGACAGCGCTGACTCGACTGCGCAATGACGCGCCCCCGATGGCTCCAGAGCTAGCGCGCGAGGTGCTCGAGCGCGAGCTCGGCAAGCCGGCTGAGAGCACGTTTGCGGAGTTCGATTGGGAGCCCCTTGCGGCAGCCTCGATCGGTCAGGTACATGCCGCCCGGCTGCACGACGATCGCGCCGTTGCAGTGAAGATTCAGTACCCCGGGGTGGCCGCCGCGATCCGTGCCGACCTCAAGAACACCGAGCTGCTCACCACCTTCCTTGGGTTGATTGGCGGCCTATCGCCCAAGAGACTGAACCTCGACCTCAAAGGCGCCGCGCAGGAGATGGGCGAACGTATTATCGAGGAGCTTGACTACCGACTCGAGGCGGCCAATCAGGCCGAGTTCGCCGAGCTCTACCAGGGGCACCCGTTCATCCATGTCCCGGAGGTGGTGGGCGAGCTGTGCACCGATCGAGTCTTGACCCAAGAGCTCGTGCAGGGTAAGTCCTGGAATGACGCCCTGGCCGCGGGGCAAGAGCTGCGTGACAGCTGGGCGGAGGCGATCCACCGCTTCCTCTATGGCTCCTACCACTACTACTGCGTGTTCAACGCCGACCCCCATCCCGGTAACTACGTCTTCCATGACGACGGGAGCGTGAGCTTCCTCGACTTCGGCTGCGTCAAGCGGTTCCGTCGCGAGCAGGTCGAGTCAATCAACTTGGTTATGCGCGAATGCCTGAGAGGCGACGTGGACGAGACATGGCGGGTCAGTGTGGAGGGCGGGTTCTTTGCACCGTCGGGCTCACTGACCCCCGAGGAAGTCTTCGCATACTGGTGGAATCCATTTGAAATGTACTGGGGAGAGCAGCCTTTCACGGTTACGCCGGAGTACGTGGCGGCCTTGATCGAGAGCCGCTATTCACCGACGGGGCCCATGGCAAACGTGTTTCGCCAGCTGTCCTCGCCACCGGCGTACACCACCATGAGCCGGATCGACATTGGGGTGATGTCGTTGATCTCCGAACTACGGGGGACGAACCACTGGAAGACCATCGCGGCCGAGTACTTCGAGGATGCGGACCCAGTTACCCCGATGGGCAAGCTCGATCGTGCCTACCGCACGGAGCACCAGGGGGCGAGTAGTCATGCCTGACTGGGCAGCGTGGCCGTTCCCGACCGAGGATCCCTACCCGGCCTACCACGCTGCACGTGTGCAGGCACCAGTCCAATGGGATGAGCAGCTTGGCGCCCATCTGGTGCTCTCCCATGACCACGCGGCAGCCATTCTGCGTAGCCCCGAGTGGAGCTCTGACCCGCGCAACAGTCCCCAGATGCTCGCCTCGCTCGGTGGGCCGGGATCTGGCTCTGAAATGTGGAGCGAGTCGTTGCTGATGAGCGACCCACCGACACACACGCGGCTGAGGAGCTCTGTCAACCGTTTCTTCACCCCCCGTGCGGTGCAGGGGATCCGCGAGCGCGTTGCCGCGATCGTCGACAGCGCGGTCACGCCGGTCGCCGAAGGCGAGCCGATCGAGCTGATGAGCGAGCTGGCCTACCCGATTCCGCTGGCGGTGATCTCAGAGCTGTTCGATGTCGGCCTCGAGGGCGCGGAACTTCTCCGCTCGGAGACTCCGACGCTGGCGCGGATGCTCGAGCTGGACCCCACCCCCGCAGAGCTCGAGGCGATCGGTGCGGCAGCCATGACGGTGATGCTGTTCCTCGTGCCGATCGTCGCACAGCGGCGATCGGACCCAGGCGAGGACCTCTTGAGCGCGCTGATCCATCCCCCCGAAGGCGGGGTGGCGCTAGAGACCGATGAGATCATCACGATGTGCCTGCTGCTGCTCGCTGCTGGTCACGAGACAACTGCGAACCTGATCGGCAACGGCACACTCGCGCTGTTCGAGCACCCAGACCAACTCGACTGGCTCGTGCGGCACCCCGACCTTTCCATGCAAGCTGTCGACGAGCTGTTGCGCTATGACAGCCCCGTCCAGGTTGCCTCACGCGTAGCTCTGTCTGAGCTCACTCTCGGCGAGAGCAGAGTGCTCAAGGGGCAACAGGCGCTGATCGTGCTCGGCGCCGCGAACCGCGATCCCTCGCTCTTCGCGGACCCAGACCGGCTGGACCTCACCCGCACCGGACCGCGCCACCTGGCTTTCGGCAATGGACCGCACTTCTGTGTGGGCGCCGGGCTCGCCCGACTGGAGGCCCAGGAGACATTCAGGCGCCTCGCGCAATCGGCATTGAGGCCAAGCGCCGGCAGCTGGTCGTATAGCCGGGATCGCTCCCGGACTTTCCGGCGACTACGAAGCCTCCATATCGGAGGCAGTAAGCCTCCCCACCCAGAGCAGACGCTCAACGCCGTAACCGTCCCGTAGGCAACATGCATCGCCCGGGGACCAGGGAACCTTCGATATCGAGTAATAAAAGGTTATGCGACAGCGACGGCCACGTCGGCGCTGAGCGCCGCGGACACGGCGTCCTCGCAGCCGAGCCAGCGCTCACCATAGGAGCGCATGTCCTCGATGATCGGGAGCAGCGCAAGGCCCTTTTCAGTCAGGGCGTACTCGACGCGTGGGGGCACCTCGGAGAAGGTGTGGCGCTCGACGATGCCCTCCTCCTCAAGCGCCCGCAGGCGTAGCGAGAGCGTGCGTGGACTGATTCCCGCGAGCGAGCGCTCCAGTTCGCAGAAGCGCGTGCGCCCCTCGGCCAAGTCGCGAACGAGCAAGAGCGTCCACTTGCCGCACACCACCTCGGCGGTGCGGCATACCGGGCAAGTGTCGTCAGCGGCCATTTCAACCGTTACTTTACCAAGTGAAGTAGCGGAGGCTCGGCTCGCGCGGCTGGCTCAGCCGACCGCTGCGGGGGTGCTGGGCGCCGGCGCAACCGGCTGAGGAGGAATGTGCGGCGCCGGGGCCTCGGCGCCATCGCGGCGGGCCTGGGCCTGAGCGACGTCCTCCATCGTCGTGCCCACGCGGCCGTCGGCCTGCAGGAGCAGCTTGAAGTCGTGCGGGCTGGAGGCCACCTTCAGGGCTTCCTCGGTCGTGACGCGCCCCGCCTTGACGTGGTGGAAGAGCGCCTGATCGAAGGTCTGCATGCCGTAGTAGGCCCCAGAGGAGATCGCCTCGCCGAGCTGGCCGGTCTGGTTGGGATCGACGATCATGTCGCGCACGCGACCGGTCATGCGCAGGATCTCACACACCGCTACGCGTCCACCGCTGGCACCGGGCACAAGCCGCTGGGAGATGACGCCCCGGATCGTGCCGGCGATCATCGAGCGTGCCTGGTTGTGCTGATGGGGCGGGAAGAAGTCGAGCAGGCGGTTGATGGACTCGGGGGCGTCCACTGTGTGGACGGTGGAGAGCACGAGGTGCCCCGTCTCCGCCGCTGAGAGGGCGGTGCGGACCGTCTCCTCGTCGCGCATCTCCCCCACGAGGATCACGTCGGGGTCTTGGCGCAGCACGCGGCGCAGAGCCCGCTCGAAGGACTTCGTGTCCATGCCCACTTCGCGCTGGTTGATGACCGAGCGCTTGTCGCTGTGCACGAACTCGATCGGGTCCTCGATCGTGACGATGTGCTTGCTCATCGTCATGTTGATGTGGTCGATCATCGCCGCAAGCGTGGTTGACTTGCCCGAGCCGGTGGTGCCGGTGAGCAGAATGATCCCGCGCTCTTCCTCGGCAAGGTCGCGTACGACCGATGGCAGGGCAAGCTCGTCGATGGTCGAGATCTTGGCGGGGATGGCGCGGCAGGCGAGCGAGGTGAGCCCGCGCTGGCGGAAGGCGTTGACGCGGAAGCGGGCCAGCCCGGCGATTTCGAAGGAGAAGTCCACCTCGTGGTCGTCGGTGAACTCCTTCAGCTTGACCTGATCGGTAAGCAACTCGTGCAGAGCGTGTTCGGTGTCCTCCGCACTGAGCGGCGGCGCACTCTGATCGGGCCCGAGCGTCCCCTGGACGCGGTACAGCGGTGGTGAATCGACCTTCAGATGCAGGTCGGAGCCATTGCTGGCCACGAGCTTGCGCAGCGCTGCATGCACGTCGAACATGACTCTCTCATCGGCCGCCGGGGGCGCCGACTTGATGGGTGCGATGGAGCTTGGACGAGCGCCCTATGCCACGTCGCGGAGCTTTTGAGCCTCCGCTAGAGACTGCAGCTTCTTCAAGGACTGGTTCTCGATCTGGCGGATGCGCTCGCGCGTGACGTTAAACGTGCGGCCGACCTCATCGAGTGTGCGGGGATGCTCGCCGCCGAGCCCGTAGCGCAGCTCGAGCACGCGACGCTCGCGGTAGGAAAGGTTCTCAAGCGCCTCGCGCAGCGCCTCCTTGGTCAGAATCTCCGCGGCGCGCTCATACGGCGACTCGGCGCGCTCGTCGGCGATGAACTGGCCGAACTCGGACTCCTCCTCGTCGCCGACCGGCTTCTCGAGCGACACGGGGGCCTGAGCGGAGCGCTTGATCGAGTCCACCTCCTCGGGGTCGATGCCGGTGACCTCGGCGATCTCTGCCGCGGTGGGCTCGCGGCCCAGCTCGGTGACGAGCTTGCGCTCGGCGCGGCCGATCTTGTTGAGCTTCTCAACGACATGCACGGGAATGCGGATCGTGCGCGCCTTGTCGGCCAGCGCACGAGCGATCGCCTGACGGATCCACCAGGTGGCGTAGGTGGAGAACTTGAAGCCCTTGCGGTAGTCGAACTTCTCCGCGGCGCGCACGAGTCCGAGCGTGCCCTCTTGGATCAGATCGAGGAACGGCAGGCCCTGGTTGCGGTAGTTCTTGGCGATCGAGACGACGAGGCGCAGGTTGGACTCGACCATCTTCTGCTTGGCGTCGAGGTCGCCGCGCTCGATGCGCTTGGCGAGATCGACCTCCTCTTGGGCGGTGAGCAGCCGAACCTTGCCGATGTCCTTGAGGAACAGCTGCAAGGAGTCGGTGGTCATGTCGGGCTTGAGATCAAGCGCCGTCTTTGCCTTGCGGCGGCCACGCTTGTCGGGCGCCCGTTCGACCTGAGAGCCGGCGGCGGTGGCCGGATCGATGTCCTCCACGAGCTCGATCTCGGATTTCTCGAGGTAGCCGTGCAGCTCCTCAACGTCAGACTCGTCCAGGTCGAGGTCGGAGGTCGCCGTGGAGATCTCCGCGAACGTGAGCACTCCGACCTGCTGCCCCTTGGTCAACAGGTTCTTGACCTCTTCCAGCTCTTGAAGTTCCACCACTGACATGCTTTTCCCGTTTCCGTCGTGAGGCGCCCCGAGGGCGCAGGACCCGCCGACGGGACCCCCTCGGAGTGCTGTTAGAGGACTACCTTAGCCGGGGATGTGGCCGAAACCCTCCCGACAGTACAACTGAGATGTACGTGCCCATCCTACCGCCTCAAGGCACGGAGGTCCTCGAAAAATCGAGCACAGGTGCACGAAACGGGCAGGTGCGCGATGATTGCGGGACGATGAGCCCCAGCGAAAGCCGCAACGGACGCGAGGCCGACTCAATTCCCGAGGGAGGCATCCTCGCGGCACTTCCGCGGGCAAGGCCCCAGCGCGCGAGCGCGCGCAGAGCCGCGGCGCGAAGCGGCGCGGCGACCAAGACGAGCACGGTCGCAAAGACGAAGCCGGTGCGTGCGGCCGCGGTCAAGAAGCCCATCGCGGTCAAGAAGCCCGCCTCGACCAAGCCCGCCTCAGCCAACCCTGTCTCGGTCAAGCCCGCCTCGGCCAAGTCCATTTCAACCAAGAGGCGTGCCGCGAAGCCGAGGGCAAAGCCGGTCGAGCCACCGGTGCCGAAGCAGGGGTATGAGCCGGAGGACGAGCTGGAGCTGGGCAAGACCGTGCATCCGCCAAGCGGAGTGGAGCTCATGGAGTCAGTGGCGGACATCGTGGGCGAGCTCGCGAACTCGAGCATCGCGGCGGGGGGGCGGCTTCTAAAGGACGCCTTCTCGCTGTTGCGTCGTCCCTGAGCGACGGCTCCGCAAAGCTGCGCAATGTGCGCCGTCGCACAGAAGGAGACGGGAGGCGAGCCTGTATACTCGCGCCGACGCCGAGTTCTCGTGATTCAGGTTGCGAGAAGCGGGGGACCCAATGCGATCCGGTAGCAAGGTTCGCGGGGGCGAATCGGCCTGAATCAGGCCGTAGCGCATATGTAGAGCGCGAGCCCGTCAGCTCACCCCGTAGGCGCACGCGAAGAGATGAATCGAACGCTTGCGAAAAGAACGCTGCTCGCTGGGGCCACCGCACTGTTGTGCGTGGGGGCGATGAGCCCTGCTGCGCTGGCGGCCACCGCGGCCACGGGCGGGGAGAGCGCTCCGGGGGCGTCGCCCGCCGGGACGCTGCCAAACCCGAGCGCGAAGGCGCAGATCGCCACTTGGTTCGGCCCGGGCTTCTACGGTCAGAAGACCGCGTGCGGACAGACGATGAGCCCGGTGATCGTGGGCGTCGCATCGAGAACCCTGCCGTGCGGGACGCTTGTGTTGGTCAACTACAAAGGCCACCAACTGACGGTGCCAGTGATCGACCGCGGGCCCTATGCCCACGGTGCGACGTGGGACCTGACGTGGGGCGCTGCGAGCGCGCTGACGATCAACGAGACAGTGCGCGTGAAGACGAAGGTCGTGGGCCAGGCGCCGAATAGCCCACTGCTCGGGGTGCCCGCCGAAGTAAAGCCGACCGCTGAAGCTGTGGCGAGCGGCGGCACCAGCCCAGCCTGAAGAGGCGACTCAGCTCGCCGGCGGCGGATCGGTGTGGGCGATCGATCGCCCGGTGGCGCGTGCCGAGTAGACGCCGAGATCGGCGCGGGCGGCAAGGGCAGGGGCCTCGGTGCCGTCGTCGGGGCAGACGGCGATGCCGATGGCGACCTCCATCGGGACTCCGCGGTGGGTGGCGGAGGTGCGCACGAGTCGAGCCAAACGCTCCGCGAGCATGCGGGCGCCGGTGCCATTGGTCTCGGGAGCGACGAGCCAATAGCGGCCTAGGGTCTCACGGGATAGCGTGTCAGTGACACGCATACCGCGGCCGAGAGCGCTCTCGACCTGGGCCACGAGGCCGTGCAGGTCATGGGGGGTCTCCGAGCGCTCCAGGTGTGCGACGTCGATGATCTCGACGAGGAGCACCGCGAACGGGAGGCCGTCCTCGGCGTGGCGGGCGAGTAGGCGCCCGACGGAGGACACCCACGCGGAAGGTCCCTCCTCGCGACGGACATCGCGGATCTCGATCTCGGGCTGGATCGGCTCGACGGAGGCGAGCGGCTGGGGTGGGACGGCTTGCTCGCGCTCGTCGACGAGCTTGGTGAACGCGTACTCCCCACTGAGCGCAGGGATCGACTGGAGCGCCGCCGGCGGCGGAGGATCAGGCGGCGAAGGCGCGGGCCGGGCGCGGCGCTCGACGAACGGGGGACGACGCCCGTCGCTGTCGGGCACGGCGCTACTGGACCCGGCGTCGCCAGAGCGGGCACTGGTGGACGGACCGGTCGGAGTGATGGGCAAGGCGGCGGAACCGGGGGGTGGGCAGACCAGCAGAGCGACGGTCGAGGAGACCTCGACAAGGCGCTCAGAGAGCGCTTGGATGTGCGCTGCGCGAGGCTGGCGCAGCTCCTCGTGCAAAGACTCCCAGAGCACGTCGGAGAGCTCCTGGGCGGCGCGGGCGGCACGCGTAAGACGCTCGATGGCAGCGCCGTCAGGGGCGGATCGGTCCGGTTGGTCTCTCACAGGAGGTTGATATCACCGATGAGGGACACGACGCGGGCTCATCGGCAACTTGTGGGGAGCTCTTGACAGCACGAGCACGGATTGGATCGACGGTCGCGGGGGCTGCGTGCGTGCGCGGATAGCCTTGGGGGATGAGGCGCGGACCGCGGATGGCGAGGATCTCCGAGCTCCAGGACAGGGCCAGCGAAGACGAGGCGAGCGGGGCGATGCGCTCGATTCAATCGGCTGACGTGACACTCCCCGAGGGGGAGTTGCGCAAGTTGTGGACGGCGCGGAGCCTGGAGCGCTTGGCGCGCACGTATTGGCGCTACTTGACGCGCGTGACGGGGGGACTCGTGAGGGTGCGCTACAGCGAGCGTGAGCGGACGGTGGTGCTGGTGGGGCGCCCACTGAAGCTGTTGACGTTCGATGCGCCCGAATACGAGATGGACGGAGAGCACGGGATCGTGCGCTGGCGGATCAAGCGAGGGCTGCTCGTGGCACACAGCGGACACGACGGGCTCGGGCATTTGCAGATCGACGTGCGCAGATTGCCGGTGGAGTCAAACGGAAGCGCACGCGTACACGTGGAGGTGGAAGTGGCGAACTTCCACCCGGCGATCGCGACGAGACTCGGCAAGCGCGTGTACAACGCGACGCAAGCGAAGATCCACGTGTTCGTGACCAACGGCTTCCTGCGCTCGCTAGCCCGCCTGGACCTGGCGGAGTCGCGGGTGGGCAATTCGTTAACTCCCCGCTCGCCCGCGCAGGGCGACCCTGAATGAGGCCCCGGGGCAATCCTGAGCGAGGCCCCTACCGAATGAGGCCCTAGCCGAAGCGCCCGTTTCCGGCGAGCGCGCGCAGCTTGGCGCGGTCGTGGGTGGCACGCACACGCCGCACGGTGCCCGAGCGCGAGCGCGTGACGAGCGATTCGGTGGTGGCGCCGCCGGCGGAGGGATAGCGCACGCCCTGCAGGACGTCACCGTCGGTGATGCCGGTGGCGGAGAAGAAGACGTCCTCGCCTGAGACGAGGTCGTCGCGGGTGAGGACGCGCTGCAGGTCATAGCCCGCCTCGAGCGCGGCGGTGCGCTCGGCGGCGTCGCGCGGCCACAGGCGACCGAGCAGCTGGCCGCCGAGGCACTTGATGGCGGCGGCGGAGATGACGCCCTCGGGCGTGCCACCGATGCCCCAAAGGAGATCGACGGGGGAGCGCTCGGTGACCGCGAGCAGCGAGGCGGAAACATCGCCGTGGGCGATCAGGCGCACGCGCGCGCCGGCGTCGCGGATCTCGCGGATGGCGGCCTCGTGGCGGGGACGGTCGAGCACCACGACGATCACGTCGCCGATCGGCTGGCCCTTGCGCTCGGCGATCAGCCGGACGGTCTCGGCAAGCGGGCGATCGAGGTCGAGCAGGTCGGCGATCTCGGGGCGCCCGGCCATCTTCTCCATGTAGACGCAGGGGCCGGGGTCGAACATGGTGCCCTTGGCGGAGAGCGCGATGACGGCGAGCGCGGAGGGCATACCGTGGGCGGCGAGCGTGGTGCCCTCGAGCGGGTCGACGGCGATGTCGACCTCGGGCGGAGAGCCGTCGCCGATGCGCTCGCCGTTGTAGAGCATGGGCGCCTCGTCCTTCTCGCCCTCGCCGATCACGACCGTTCCGTCCATGGCGACCGACTGGAGCGCGTAGCGCATGCCGTCAACGGCGGCCTGGTCGGCGGCCTCCTTGTCGCCCATGCCGACGAGCGGCGCGGCGGCGAGCGCGGCGAACTCGGTGACGCGCACCAGCTCCAGCGCGAGGTTGCGGTCAGGGCGCGTGGGTGTGTTCATCGAGCGTGAGTCTCCTGAGGTCGGGGTGGTCCGCCCGGCTCGCGCGCGGTGAGAGCAATTTTTTGGGGAGATGCTGGGCGTTCCCGGGGCGCGAGGGGGCCGTGTGGTCGCAACGATACATAGGGTCCCATGCAGCAGCCGCGTTGCTGGACGGCTAGGATCGTGCGCAATGAGTGAGATCGGATTCGTGGGACTGGGCAAGATGGGCGGGAACATGGTTCACCGCATCCGCCGTGACTCCGAGCACGAGGTCGTGGCGTTCGACTTCGATATGAAAGCCGTGGGGGTAGCGGTCAAGCACGGCGCGCACGGAGCCAGCTCGCTTGCGGATCTCGTGAAGAAGCTCGAGGCGCCGCGGATCGTGTGGATCATGGTGCCAGCGGGCGACCCCACGCAGCAGACGGTGGACAAGCTGGCGAAGCTGCTCGATAAGGGCGACACGATCGTGGACGGGGGCAACTCCAAGTGGACGGACGACAAGCGCCGCGCCAAGGAACTGGCAAAGCAGGGCATCCGCTACGTGGACGTGGGCGTGTCCGGGGGCGTGTGGGGAATCGATGTGGGGTACTGCATGATGGTGGGCGGCCCGCCGGCGGCGGTGAAGGGGTTGGCACCGATCCTCGATGTGCTGGCACCGGAGACGAGCGCGGACAGTGTGAAGGCGATCGGAGAGCGCGGTTGGATGCGCTTCGGCGGCGCAGGCGCGGGGCACTACGTGAAGATGGTGCACAACGGCGTGGAGTACGGGCTGATGCAGGCCTACGCCGAGGGCTTTGACGTGTTCGACAAGTCCGAGTATGAGCTCGACAACGCAAAGATCGCCCACCTGTGGAACCAGGGCTCGGTTGTGCGCTCGTGGCTGTGCGAATTGGCGGCACGAGCCTTTGAAGCAGACGGGAACGAGCTGGAGGCGATCGAGGGCTGGACAGAGGACTCGGGCGAGGGACGCTGGACGATCGAAGATGCGACCGCGAAAGACGTGCCGACGCCGGTGATCACGGCGTCGCTGTACGAGCGGTTGTCCTCGCGCGGTAACGGAGACTTCTCCCACAGGGTGCTGGCGGCACTGCGCAACCAGTTCGGCGGGCATGCCGTCAAGGCGGCTCCCCTGGCCGGCGGAGCGCAGGCGGGACGCGGCGCGCAGGGCTCGAAGCAGACCGGGAAGCGCCGGTAGGCGTCAATGGCGGCCGTCGCGACGACCGCTGTGGAGGAGAACCCCCTCACCGCCGGCTTGGAGCGCCTGCCGGTTGCCCCGACGACGCTCGTCATCTTCGGCGCGACGGGAGACTTGGCGCGGCGCAAGCTGCTGCCGGCGCTTTACAACCTGGCCCACGACGGGGCGCTGCCCGAGCGCTTTCACCTCGTGGGGATGGCACGCCGCGAAAAGGAGCACGAGGACTATCGCGAGGATTGTGAGGAGGCGATCCGTCAGTTCTCGCGGCGCGCACCCGACGAGGACGTGCTGAAGCGGTTGCTGCAGCACGTGAAGTACGTGGCAGGGACGTTTGACGACGAGAAGGCGTACGCCAAGCTCGAGCAGGTGCTCGACCGCTTCGAGGAGCGTGACGGCGAGCCCCTAAGCAGAGCCTTCTATCTATCGACCGC
The DNA here is from genome assembly GCA_036510495.1 of Solirubrobacteraceae bacterium. Lineage (GTDB taxonomy): Bacteria > Actinomycetota > Thermoleophilia > Solirubrobacterales > Solirubrobacteraceae > Palsa-744. The sequence goes on along the minus strand of DATCDV010000005.1, from coordinate 67,212 downwards.
GCCATCGTTCTTCCCCGTGATCGTGGAGGCACTGGGTAAACAGGGGCTCGACCAGCACGAGGGAGCCGACGTGCGCGTGGTGATCGAGAAGCCGTTCGGTACGTCCTTGGAGGAGGCGCGCGAGCTCAATAAGAGCGTGCTGGGAGTGTTCGAAGAGCAGCAGGTGTTCCGCATCGACCACTACCTGGGCAAGGAGACGGTGCAGAACATGATGGCGTTCCGTTTCGCCAACGGGATGTTCGAGCCGCTGTGGAATCGCAACTACATCGATCAGGTGCAGATCACCGCGGCCGAGGACATCGGGATCGGGACGCGCGCCGGCTACTACGACGACGCGGGCGCGCTGCGCGACCTGATCCAGAACCACATGTTGCAGCTGCTGTGCCACGTGGCGATGGAGCCACCGGTGAGCTTCACCGCGGATGAGGTGCGAAACGAGAAGGTGAAGGTGCTGAAGTCGATCGCCGAGCCGCTCGAGGGTGAGATCGAGCAGATGGCTGTGAGGGCCCAGTACGGCAGCGGCCACGCGGGCGGCGAGGATGTGGAGGGGTATCTGGAAGAGCCGGGGATCCCGAAGGACTCGAGCACCGAGACCTATGCGGCGTTGCGCTTGGAAGTGGACAACTGGCGCTGGGCGGGCGTACCGTTCTATCTGCGCACGGGCAAGCGCCTCGCGCGCAAAGTGACCGAGATCGCGGTGACGCTCAAGCCGGTGCCCCACCTGGCCTTCAGCCAGGACGGGTCGCTGGGCGTGCTGCCCAACCAGCTGATTCTCACGTTGCAGCCCAACGAGGGGGTGTCGTTGCGCCTCGGCGCGAAGATCCCGGGGTCGCGCATGGTGATCAGGCCGGTGCACATGGAGTTTCTGTACGGGACAGCTTTCCTGTCGCAATCGCCGGAGGCGTACGAGCGCTTGATCACCGACGCGATGCGCGGCGACGCAACGCTGTTCACACGCGACGACGAGGTGGAGGCGCAGTGGCGCATATGCGATCCGATCCTCAAATATTGGGGGTCCACCCACCCGCAAGCGCCCGGACCGCTGCCACAGTATGAGTCGGGCTCGCAGGGTCCCAAGGAGGCAGAGAAGATCCTGCTCCCCGAGCACTCGTGGCGAGCGATCTGACGAGCGATCCACGAAGCCTTGCGATTCCTCTCCTCGCCGCTTGACAATCCACCTCCGACGCTCCCACCGTCCAGCCTCTCCGCCTGTAATCCCGCCTCTCTGCCTGTAATCCCACCTCACGCCCTGTAATCCCACCTCGCCTCCGACACCGTGAGCTCTTCCCCCCCTTCCCCCCTTCAGGCGCTGCCCGACGCGATGTGGAGCGCGGAGCACACGACTCCCGACGCGATCGAAGCGGCGGTGCGCAGGCTCGTGAACCAGCGCCACAGTGAAAACGGCGGTCTGGTGCCCGCGCGCGCGCTGAACATGGTGACGTTCGTGGAGAGTCGCTACAGCGGCGAGATCGCGAACCGGCTGGAGAATGTGGGCCGCTATCACGCGTCGCGATTGGTGGTGCTCTCCTACGAGCCGCGGCGCACGAGCCTGGATGCGCGCGTGGTCGTCTCCTCGGAGGGCGAACCGGGCGACAACGAGCTGGGGCTGCTGCGCGAGACAGTGACCGTCGAGATCGGCGAGCGCCATCTGGACGATCTCGTGACGATCGTGGACCCGTTGGTGGTGACCGACCTCGCGACGCTGGTGTGGTCGCCGCACGGGCACCCCGAGGCGGTGGACGAGCTGCTGGAGCTGGCGCAGGCAGTCCTTGTGGACTCGCTGGATGAGCCGTCGTGGCGCGAGGCGATCGGGCGCGCGTGCGAGCTGCGCGGGCGCGCGTACGTGGTCGATCTGGCGTGGCTGCGAAGCACACCGTGGCGAGAGCGGGTGGCGGCCGCTTTCGACTCACCGAACATGCGCGCGGAACTGCGCAAGATCGACACGATCTCGGTTCGCCACCATCCCGACTCGACCGTCGCGGCGATGCTGCTTGTGGGCTGGCTGGCCTCGCACCTGGGCTGGGAGGTGAGTCCGTTGCGGGCCAGTGGCGGCGCGCTGACGGGCACCGCCCAGGTGGGCGAGCAGGTCGTGAGGATCAGGCTCGAGCGAGCGCCCGAGCAGGAGGTGCGGGGCCTTGAGAGCGTCGCGATCGCGACCGCTACGGGCCGTCGTCTAGGACTGAAGCGCGGGACCGGGGGACTGCGCGCGCGCAGCCGCGACGCGAAGGGACGCGAACACGAATGGACGATCCTGGGCGCCTCGCGCGGGGAGAGCGGGATCCTTGGCGAGGGCATCCGCCAGTCGCTGCTGCGCGACCCTACGTATGGACCGGCGCTCGATGCCGCGGAGACGATGACTCCTTGAGCAATGCCACAGCCCAGGAGCTCACGGCCTAAGAGCTCATGGCCCAAGACCCCCGGCAATCTCACGGACCAAGAGCCTCCCGACTACCAGGGTGAGGACAACGCCTTGGACCCGATCGTGCTCCGGACCTTCTACAGTTGGCGAGCGTAGCTATGGCCACGATCGCACCCCGCGACCCCATCGCTCCCCCCCATCCGCCCACCGGGCGGGAGGAGGCGCTTGCGACGCTCCATAGCGTCAGAGAGCGGACGCTCGCGCTCGTGGACCATTTGAGCGAGGATGAGCTCAGCAGGGTGCTCTCCCCGATCATGAGCCCGCTCGTGTGGGATCTCGCCCACATAGCGGCTTACGAGGATTTGTGGCTGGCTCACCGCCATGGCGGCCTGGAGCTGTTGCGCCCGGACCTGGCAGAGCTGTATGACGCGTTTGAGACACCTCGCTCGGTGCGCGGCGAGATCGAGCTGCTGGGCCCAGAGCAGGCACGTGCCTACCTGCGCGATGTGCGGACGCGCAGCGCAGAGGCGCTGACGGCGCAAGGCGTGGGCGATGGGACGATCTATGAGCTGGTGGTGCGCCACGAGTTGCAGCACACCGAGACGATGCGCCAGACGATGGCGCTCGCTGGATTGCTGCCCGAGGGCGAGCCCAACCTGGAGCCGCTTGCAGATGAGGATGCTTGGATCGACGTGCCGGCGGGCCCGTTCGAGATGGGCGCGGACACGGACGGATTTGCCTACGACAACGAGCGCCCTCGCCATACGGTGGAGCTGCCCGCCTTTCAGATCGCGCGCGATCCGGTCAGCAACGCGAGCTGGGTGAGCTTCAGCGAGCGTGGCGGGTACGAGCGACGCGAGTGGTGGTCAGAGCAAGGGTGGACTTGGAAGCTACAGGAGGGCATCGTCCCACACGCGGGCATCGCCGACGAGCATCCCCACGCCCCCGTGTGCCATGTGAGCTGGTTTGAGGCAGAGGCGTTCGCGGCGGCCTCTGGGGTTCGGCTGCCCACCGAGGCCAAGTGGGAGAAGGCCGCGGCCTGTGGAGCGATCTCGGCGGTTGGGCAGGTGTGGGAGTGGACGAGCAGCCGCTTCGACGGCTATCCGGGCTTCGTGGCCCACCCCTATCGCGAGTACTCCGAAGTGTTCTTCGGCGGTGACTATCGCGTGTTGCGCGGGGGATCGTGGGCCACGAGCCCGCGTGTGAAGACGAGGACATTTCGCAACTGGGACCATCCTGTGCGCCGCCAGATCTTCGCGGGTGTGCGCTTGGCGCGGGATGTCGCCTGATGGTCTCAAGCGGGCTCATCGATCCCACGAGTGGGTGGCGGCGTCGCTCGACGGGTAGAGTCTCGTGATGGAGCCAATCGCTACCCCCGGGAGCGACACGCTCGGCGAGGAGGGACCGATCACGATCGACTCCTACCTGCACGAGGGCCAGGAGCGCTCGCTCGCCGACGATGTGCTCGACGGGCTTACGCGCCCGTTCAAGGAGCTGCCGCCCAAGCATTTCTATGACGCGCGCGGAGCCGAGCTGTTCGATCGGATATGCGAGCTGCCCGAGTATTACCCGACGCGCACGGAGCGCTCGATCTTGCAGGCATATGCGGCGCAGCTGGCGAGCACGACCGCAGCGGCGGAGCTGGTCGAGCTGGGCTCGGGCACGGCGTCCAAGACGAGGGTGCTGCTTGACGCGCTGCACAAGGCGGGCACGCTCAGGTTGTACGTGCCGGTGGACGTGACCGAGAGCATGGTGCGCGACTGCGCCCAGGAGCTCACGAGCGAGTATCCGGGCCTGCGCGTGCACGGGGTGATCGGCGACTTCGAACGCCACCTCGACCGCGTGCCCGACGCAGTGGGACCGCGCCTCGTGGTGTTCCTCGGCGGGACGATCGGCAATTTCCCACCAGGCAGCCGGCGGCGCTTCTTGCGCGAGATCGCCAAGCTGCTCGGCCCGCAAGACCATCTGCTGATGGGCACCGATCTGGTCAAGGACCCGCAGGTGCTGACGCGCGCGTATGACGACGCCGAAGGGGTCACGGCGGAGTTCAACCGCAACCTGTTGCGCGTGCTCAACCGCGAGCTGCAAGCCGATTTCGACCTCGATGACTTCGAGCACGTGGCGCTGTTCAACCGTGAGCACGAGTGGATCGAGATGCGCTTGCGCGCCCGGCGCAAGCACACAACGACTGTGCGCGACCTCGGCCTATCGGTCAACTTCGAGCAGGGCGAGGAGATGCGCACCGAGATCAGCGCCAAGTTCACCCGCGATCGTGTCAAGGACGACCTCGCAGCCGCGGGAATGGAGATCGTGAGCTGGCTGACCGACCCCGACGAGCTGTTCGCCCTCACCCTCTCGCGCCCGTCGCAAAGCGCCAACGGCGCTGTCTGACCGCGGGAACGACCCCCTATCCCCAGTCCCAAGCCCGGGTCTCGCCGCCGAGCACGGGTGACCCAGCGGACGATAGTGTCTGCGCCGATGCGTATCGATGGAAGCTCAGCCCTTGTAGTCGGAGGCGCCTCTGGACTCGGTGAGGCAACTGCGCGACACCTGCACGAGCTGGGGGCGACTGTGACGATCGCTGACGTCAACGCGGGAAAGGGCACGGCGCTTGCCTCTGAGCTGGGAGTCGAGTTCGTCCCATGCGACGTCCGCGAGGAGAGCCAGGTGCAGGCCGCCGTAGAGCAAGCAGCAGCGCGAGATGGCGGGTTGCGCATCGCGGTCTGCTGCGCCGGCATCGGCTGGGCGCAGAAGCTCGCCGGCTCCAGGGGCCCACATGCGCTCCTCCCATTTGAGACCACTATCCAGATAAACCTGATCGGCACGTTCAACGTGCTGCGCCTGTCCGCTACAGCGATGATCGCTAGCGAGCCGCTCGAGGATGGGGAACGCGGAGTGTGCGTGTGTACCGCCTCGATCGCGGCCTATGACGGGCAGATCGGCCAGATCGCCTACTCCGCCTCCAAGGGCGGCGTGGTGGGCATGACCCTGCCCGCCGCCCGCGATCTGGCCCAGCAGGGGATACGCGTGAACACGATCGCACCCGGCCTGTTCGACACGCCGCTGCTGGCAGCCCTGCCCGAAGAGGCTCGCCAGAAGCTCGGCGCCGGCGTGCCCTTTCCTAAGCGTCTAGGCACACCCGCCGAGTACGCCCAGCTGGCGTGCCACATCGTTGAGAACAGGATGCTCAACGGAGAGGTCATCCGCCTCGACGGCGCCCTGCGCATGCCGCCGCGCTAGAGGGACTGCCGCTTTAGCGCTTGCGCGGTTTTGAGCCCAAGCAGCTTTGGAGCAAGCGCGCAAGTCCAGGGCACGAGTCGGAGTAGAAGCGTGGCTGGGCCGGTTTGGGGGCTTCCATACCCGCGCCACTGGCGCGCCTGGTGGCCGGCGGGAACGCCGTGGTGCGCTCAGCGCGCTCCTCAAACGCGAAGATCAAGCGCGAGCTGGGATGGGCCCCGCGCTTTCCCACCGTGCGCGAGGGCATCCCCGACGCGCTCGCGCAACTGCGCACGAGTTAGCGTCGAGGACACCTTCGGCTTCGACTACGACTACGACTACGACAGACGTTCCACCAGCATCGCCATACCCATGCCGCCGGCCGCACACATCGACTCGATGCCATAGGTGCCATCAAGCGTCTCGAGGTCGTTGAGCAACGTGGTCATGATGCGCGCGCCCGTCATACCGAACGGGTGCCCAAGCGCGATCGCTCCTCCGAACGGGTTGAGCTGCTCCTCGGTGATGCCGAGCTCCTGCATACAAGGCACGATCTGAGCCGCGAACGCCTCGTTGATCTCGACCACATCGATGTCCTCGATCTTCATGCCCGTGTTCTTCAGGAGCTCTTTGATCGCCGGGATCGGGCCAAGGCCCATGACCTCGGGGCGAATTCCAGCGACGGTAGAGGCGATGATCCGTGCCTTTGGTTTGAGGCCAAGCGCAGCCGCCTTCTCCGCTGACATGACGAGCACCGCCGCAGCACCATCGTTGAGCGGGCAGGCGTTGCCGGCAGTGACGGTCCCATCCGGCTTGAACACCGGCTTCAGGGCGGCGAGCTTCTCGAGCGTCGTGCCGGCCCGCGGGCCGTCGTCCTTGGTGACGACCGTCTCGGGCACGTCGATCTCGTTGCCCTCCTTATCCACGTCTTTGTGGGCGGGCACGGTCACGGGAATGATCTCTTTGTCGAAGTGTCCCGATTCTTGAGCGGCCACGGCCCTCGTCTGGGAGATCAGCGCCCACTCGTCCTGGGACTCGCGGCTGATGTTGCGTTCCTCCGCCACGTTCTCGGCGGTAAGGCCCATCGGTATGTACACGTTGTAGTACGAGCCCTCAGAGCCGTCCACCAGCGGGTGGAACTCGAACTCGGCGCTGCCACGGCCAGCCCTTGAGACAGCCTCGACGCCGGCTGAGATGTACGTGTCGCCCTCACCCGTTTTGATCGCATGGAAGGCCATGCGGATCGTTTGCAGCGAGGAGGCGCAGAAACGATTGACCGTGGTGCCAGGCACGTGGTAGTCGATCCCGGCGATCAAGGAGGCGATGCGTCCGATGTTGTAGCCCTGCTCCCCCTCCCCGTAGCCACAGCCCATCATCACGTCGCCGATCGAGCTCTGCTCCACCTGCGGGTTGCGCTCGATGATCGCCTTCAGCGGGATCGAGGCGAGGTCATCGGCGCGAACGGACTTGAGCGACCCCTTGACGGCTCGCCCTATGGGCGTGCGCACGGCGTCGACGATCACGGCTTCAGGCATGTGTGCTTCTCCTTGGTTGGTCATTGGCGGGGACGGACCCTCCACCCGCCCCGCGCGGCGCGGGAGCAGCGCGAATCCTAGAGAAACCAGTCCGATCTGGCGTTCATGGACCAAGCGACGCAAGCACGCGGCGAGCGCAATGTGCTTCGCACGTCAGCGAGCGAGAATGGCACGGCGGGCCGCCTCCACGGACGCCAGATCAGAGGTCCAAGCGACTCACGCCCAGCTCGTCAAAGCCGACATGATGGGCGAGCTCATGGCGCACCGTCTTTGTGACCTGCTCGCGCAGTAGGTCAGGATCGTGCCCAAAGTCGCGCCTGATCGTGTCCCTGAAGATCACGATGCGATCGTGAGCGTTGCTTCGGGTCGCCCCGTCGCCCTGGTAGAGACCGTAGGCGCCGCGCGCGCGGCCCCCGTCGGAGATCACCACCGCGACATGAGCGAGCGCGTTGCGCAGCAGGTCGGGCAAGTCATCGAGCGCGTCGCGCACGAGCTCCTCGAAGTCTTCGTCGTTGAGCGGGTCGAGCGCCATGAACTCCGCTTCGTCGGGGTCTACGACGAGCCCTTCGCGCGCAAGCTCCTCAGAGTGGCGGATGAGTTCGTCGAACTCCACCTCGGACTCGGGGTCGTGCCAGTTGGCGAGCCGCACAGCCACGAAAGCCAGCGCTCCCGCGATCACGGCGACGACGATCACCCCGAGCGCTATCTCCTCGACCGCTCTGACGAGACCGATCGTGCTGAGGCCCTGCCCAAGAACAAGCACGACGAGGCCGACCGACAGCGCCACAAGAGCCGCTAGCGCGACGCGGCGAGCGTGGCCGGAGGCGCCTGGCGACCTCGACACACGCATCCCAACACCTACTCGCGCGTGCCCGCCGGGGACCGCGCGCCCGACCCTGCCTTGCTCGTGCCAGATATTGGCGCCCGCATCCCGACCGCTACCTCAGCGTACGGGCGATAACGAGCCTTTGGATCTCGTTCGTGCCCTCGTAGATCTGAGTGATCTTCGCGTCTCGCATCATGCGCTCAACCGGATACTCCTTCACATAACCGTAGCCGCCCAAGACCTGAACCGCCTCGACGGTGACCGCCATCGCTGTGTCTGAGCAGAACACCTTGGCCATCGAGGAGTACTTCGCACGCTGAGGATGGCCCTGATCGGCCATGGCGCACGCCTTGTAGAGCAACTCCCGCGCGGCGGCCGTGTGCGTTTCCATGTCGGCCAGCTTGAACTGAATGCCCTGGAACTCGTTGATCGCTTTGCCGAACTGCTTGCGCTCGCGAGCATAGGCGACGGCATAGTCGGTGGCTCCCTGAGCGATGCCCACCGCCTGCGCGGCCGCCCCGAGACGGGTGCGCTCCAAAGTGCCGAGCGCCACGCGCAGACCCCTGCCCACCTCTCCAATCACGTTCTCCTGGGGCACTCTCACGTCATCGAAGATCGGCTGACCTGTGGGCGAGGCGCGGATACCGAGCTTGTGCTCGAGCTTGCCCACGCTGAACCCGGGGCGGTCGGCCTCCACCACGAACGCGGTGATCCGTTTGCTCTCACGGTCGGTGACGGCGAAGGTGATGTAGAAGTCGGCCACGCCGAGGTTTGAGATCCAGTTCTTGGTGCCGTTGATCACCCACTCATCGCCATCCTGCACGGCGGTGGTTTGCATGCCCGCCGGGTCAGACCCAGCTTCGGGCTCGGACAGCGCGAACGCAGGCGACCACTCGCCGCTCGCACACTTGGGCAAGAAGCGCGCCTTCAGCTCCTCCGAGCCGAACAGCTGAATCGGCAGCGTGCCGAGCTCTTGCACCATCAGGATGAGCGCGCACGCCGCATCCACCTTGGCGATCTCCTCGACACCCATGTTGAGCATCAACGTGCCGGTGCCGGTGCCGCCGTACTCAGTCGGAAACGGCAGCCCGAGAATGTCCTGCTCGGCGAGCACCTTGCGTATGTCCCACGGATACTCGGCCTGCTCGTCGATCTCGGCCGAGCGCGGTGCGATCTTCTCCTGGGCGATCTGCTTGATCGTCGCGCAGAAGTCCAGGTGCTCTTGGGGAATGGTGTAGACGTCGGTAAGGGTCTCTTGCATCGTGCATTGATCCTAATGGCCGCGCGCGAGCGGCGCGCCCACGCGCCTACGCGATAGTGCCCTGTGTGTGCCTCTGCGGCTCCACCACCTTGCCCCAGCGCTATCGCTACCCTCACCGCAATGGACTCGCCGGTGGACTCCACGCAGACGGATATCGATCCCGAGCAGCTCGCCGCGTGGATTAGCCGCGACCCTGAGCTGCAGGTGGTGGATGTGCGCGAGCCGTACGAGCGCGAGGCGGGTTTCATGGCCGGATCACGCCACATACCGCTCGTGGAGCTCAGCTCCAGAGCACTGGAGATCGAGCGTGAGCGGCCCGTCGTCTTCTATTGCCGCGTGGGCGCACGATCGGATATGGCCGCCCAGGCTTTTCGCGCCTCAGGCATGCAGGCTTTGTCGATGCGCGGCGGACTCGTGCGTTGGGCCGCTGAGAACAGACCACTGTCCCCCGAGGGCGGCGTCGTGGCAAACCATTGACGCCGCAGAGCGGCGCTTGACGAACAAATCGCGAACAATCGATCACCAATCCAAAGGAGAACAAGATGGAGGCATCCGAGTACCCGAAGGTGACCACAGGCGAGGGCTACGCAGTAGCCGAGGACCTCGACGCTCTCGGGGAGGGCTACGGCTTTCGCAAGATGCGCAAGGGCCTCGGCGTGAGCGCGTTTGGCATCAACGCGATCACGATGCCGGCCGGATACTCCTCGAACATGCACTGGCACGACACCCAGGAGGAGTTGTATTTCGTGCACAGCGGCACAATCGAGATGGAGTTCGGCGACGGCACGACTCACCGCATCGACGAGGGCGGCTCTGCGCGAGTTGACGCCTCGACACTGCGCAGGGTGCACAACGTGGGCACAAGCGACGCGACTTACATCTGCGTCGGCGGCAAGGACGGGTACGTAGGCAGGGACGGAAAAATGGCCGACGGCGAGACGCGCGTCAGCGGCCCTTCCGGGACTGCCTAGCCCAGGCCCTGGCGGGCGGCGGCGCGCTCGACGATCGCGACCGCGTGCGCCGGGTCGTCGGCAATCTGCAGCAAGTCGATGTCAGCGCTTGAGATCTTCCCCTCGGCGAGCATCGTGGCGCGCAGCCAGTCGAGCAGTCCGCTCCAGTAGTGGCTGCCGAGCAGGACCACCGGGAAGTGCGGGATCTTGCCGGTTTGGATGAGCGTGAGCGCCTCGAATAGCTCGTCAAGCGTGCCGTAGCCGCCTGGGAGCACTACGAAGGCACTGGAATACCTCACGAACATGACCTTCCTCGTGAAGAAGTAGTGGAATCTGAGAGCCGTGTCGATGTAAGGGTTGAACTGCTGCTCGAAAGGGAGCTGGATGTTCAATCCAATCGACTGCGCTCCGGCCTCGCGGGCCCCTTGGTTGGCGGCTTGCATGATGCCCGGCCCGCCTCCGGTGATGATCGCGAAACCAGCGGCACCGAGTGTCGCCGCCGTCTCGCGTGCGAGTTCGTAGTCAGGGCTGCCAACCGGAGTGCGCGCCGAGCCGAACATGGACACTCCACGACTCACGTTGGCGAGCACCGCAAAGCCCTCAGCCATCTCCGCGTGCATTCTCTCCACACGCTCCTCGTCGCTGAAGCTGTTCTGCGTGACGGCGTGCTCGGCACACAACAACTCCTCATCGGAGGTACGCGGTGTGCGTACCTGCGTCGTGGCGTCGAGCGGGGCCAGCCCGTGCTCGTCTGTGTCACTTCCGTTCATGTGCCCCCATTCTCATCCGTGTCTGCCTCCGCGAGAGGCCGGTTCAGTAGAGAAGTTCCTTGACGTAGCGCTGGTGCAACCGCCCGAGCGCTGTCTTTTCCGGGTGGAAGCCGATCGCGTTGAACACGTTGCCGGTGAGGGGCGCCCAGGCAATGATCATGTAGACGCCCACAAGCAGCGCGGTCGTGCGCAAGCGGCGCGAGCTCGACAGCGCCGCAAGTGGCAGCACCCACAGCACATACCAGGGCAAGACCCAGCTGAGCGTCACTAGCAGCGCTACCGAAGCCCAGCCCGCCGCCGTGATCGACTCGCGCCGACGCCAGGCAAGCAGCGAGCACGCTGCCACGACCACCACGAGCACCCCACTGAGTAGCACGCGCAGCGTGGTGCTCTCCCCTCCTTGGCCGAGCGCCAATCCGAACAGGTTAGGCAAGCTCGTCATCGTCACGAGGCGTCCCTGGGTTGCGAGGTCTGGGAAGTGAGGCCCGAACGCGATCACGCTGCATACGCCGAGCGCGACCGCACTCAGTGCCATCCCAAGCATGACCTGTAGAAGATCGCGGCGGCGATGCAGCAGGCCGGCAAGCACAACCGGCAGCAAGATGCCCGCCGAGGCCTTAATCGCCACAGCCGCCACGAAGGCCGCACCGGCGCCGATCAGAGTCGGCGACCACAAAGCGGCTTCAACCCCGTGGGCACCGTCAACCCTATGTGCGTCGTCAGTCCTAAGTGCGTCGTCAGCCCTATGTGCGTCGTCAGCCCCCGCCCCACTGGTGCCCGCTCGCGTGACCGGCTCTCCGCCACGTTGGAGCGCCCCCGACATGCAGCCCGCGCGCAGCAGCAGATAGAAACCGAGCACCACGCAGAACATCATCAGGAAGTCGTTGTGGTCGCCGCCGAGTCCCCAAATGAGCACGATCGGGTTCAGGCCGACGAACACGATCGCGGCCACCGGATCGCGACCAAGCAGGCGTGCCGAGCGCCATACGAGCAGCACGATGCCGAGGCTTGAGAGCATCAGCAGTCCCTTCAATGTCCAGAACGACGCGGCCACACCTAGCGGGACAACCGCGAACGTCATCAAGGTAAAAATCGGACCGTAGGGACTCAGTAGCTGGTGCCAGTTACTGAGCAAATAGCTCGGGTCATTGTGAGGCTCGAGCACGGGGATCGTCGTATAGGGGTTGAGATTGTGTGCGATCTCCATGCGCCCGTAGTTGATGTAATTGAAGATGTCTGTGAGCGCGAGCGGAGGCGACAGGAACATGATCGCGTGCGCTCCCACAACCGCCGCGATCGCCCAGCGCGCGGACAGGCGCGGCACATACCTCAAACCCACCAGGTAGCTCACATACATGAGCACTATCGGGACCGTGAACAGATACTTCAACCCCTGCGTGCCGCGCGTCAACGATGGCACCAGGCCACCCAGCGGGCCCGCCATCCAGTGCGGGAAGTAACCCTGTGTAGTGGTAGCCGCGAGGATGCTGGGACGGTCGGCCGCCACAACCACGACCAGCAGGCAGCACACTAGGATCGTGACCAGCGAGCCCGCGCCCAGTACCACCTCCACACCTCGTCGTCGCGCCTCCGTCCCTGAGAGCGGCTTGTGATGACTCCTAACGTCGGCGGGGCCCCGCAGGGCCCCGATGACATGCTCGCTACTGCTTTGGACGTATCCCGTCATGGACGCGCGTCCCTGGCGGGATCAACCCTCAACTCTGTCAGCAGCTCAGACGGTCGTGACGTTGACGGCCTTCGGGCCCTTGTCGCCCTGCTCCGCGTCGTAGGACACCTTCGTGCCCTCCTGGAGCGAGCGATAGCCTTCGCCGTTAATGCCTGTGTGGTGGACGAACAAGTCCTTATCACCATCATCTGGGGTGATGAAGCCGAACCCCTTGTCGTCACTGAACCACTTCACTGTGCCGGTAGGCATGTGATTTCCTCCACGATATGTGCGTGCTGCTACGCGGAGGATGCTTCTAGAGCTTCGACCTGCGAGCGCTTGCACTGCTTTTCGCCAGCCAATCTGACCGGCCAGACTGCACGACGGTAGCACGTCGATCCGCGGATGTGTTAGCAAGTGGTATATGCCCAGCAGTCCTCAGGACACGCCCCGAGAGCCCGCGCTGAGGTTGCGGCGCTTGCTCCCAGCCGGCCCAGCAACCCCCATCGAGCAGTTCGTCGAGGAGCTTGAGCTGGCCGAGGCCCGCGACGCCCCTGAGCGCTCACGCCCCTACCTGCTGCTCAACATGATTGCCACGGTCGATGGCCGCGCGACTCTCGGAGGTCGCTCGGGACCGCTCGGCGAGCGCGCCGACAAAGAATTGCTGTACGGCCTGCGCACCGCTGTCGATGCCGTGATGGCGGGGGCGGGCACGGTGCGAGCCGAGCGCTACGGGCAGCTGATTCGCGACGATAGCCACCGTAGGCTCCGGTGCGAGCGCGGCCTGGCCGAGGAGCCGTTGGCGTGCATAGTCTCGGGACGCCTTGCCCTGGACGGCGAGATCCCGCTGCTCGCCGAAGCGGACTCCCGCGTGGTCGTTCTCACCCCTTCCTCGGCGAGCCTGCCCCAGGACTGCCGGGCTCAGATCGACTACGTGCGAGCCTCGCGCGACGGCCTGCTCGACCTGCCGGGAGCTATGGCGGAGTTGCACGAGCGCCTTGGAGTGCGCACGCTGTTGTGTGAGGGTGGCCCTCACCTGAACGCCCAACTCTTGGCCCAGGGGCTCGTGGACGAGCTGTTTCTGACCGTCTCCCCCAAGCTCGCGGGCGGGGATGCGATGAGCGAGACGCTCAGGATCGTGAGTGGCCCCGAGCTGGACCCACCGCTCACCCTGGAGCTAGCTGGAGTGCTCGAGCACGATTCCTATCTCTTCCTGCGCTACCGGGTGGCCGCCTCTTAGTCCTCTTCACCGGCCTGGTTGCGACCCCTGGCGAGCACCGCCACGTTCAGCACGACGCTGTTGGGCACCATGATCGGGCCCTCGCCAGTGGCAAACGTGGTGTAGAGCAGTCCGAGCGTGCTGACCGTGCCTTCTATCTGCCCGGCGAGCGGGCCGCCCTGTAGACGCACGCTGTCTCCGACGCGAAACGGTCGCGCACTCAACAGCACCGTGCCGGCGAACATGTTGCCGAGCGTCTGCTGAGCAGCTAGCCCGAGGATCACAGCCGTAAACGCGCCGCCAAGCGCAAGCGTGCGGGGTTCAATGCCGATGATGCCCAGCGCCACGATCGCCGCAACCGCCACCGTCACGAGGCGGATGACGAAGCCGAGGGTGCCTGCCGAGGCAGGATCCATACGCCTGAACAGCGCCGGCCCGAACGCCCGCCCGACGTCACGCGCGATCGCCCAGCCGAGCATCACCAAGACGATCACGGTCACGCAGTCCAGCGGCGTTTCAAGCCAAGCGAGCTGCCCTTTCCCGTGTGCGGTCAGTCCGAGCAGGGAGCGGCGGCTTTCGTAGAGCACCACCACGCCGATGAACAGCGGCACGAGCAGCAGCGCCTCCCAGCGTGCCCGCCTCACCGCGCCAGGACTCACCTGCGGCAGCAGCCCGGCTTCGTCCCAGGCCTGGCTGCGTGTCTCGAACATCTTCGCTGGGGTTCTCGGAGTGGGCATCGAGCATCAATGATGGTGCACGGAGCGACGACTCGCCCCGATAGCAAGCCAATTCCCACGTAGGCCCAGGCTAATCCCCAGTGCGTGCTGCCCAGGCCGCGACCAGGTCGGGGGCTCTCAGCCAATCACATCCCACGCAAGCAGTCGCGGATGGATGCTCAAGCCATCGTGTAGATGACCATCGCTCCCCCGAACAGGAGGCAGTAGATCGCGAACGGGATCAGCGTCCTGGTCTTGAACCAGCGGACCAGGAAGGCAACCGTGAAGAGGGCGGTTATGGCGGCGGCAATGCACGCCACGAGCGCCTGGCCGCGAACGCCGTTGCCAAGGTGACCGAGCAGATCGGGCAGCTTGAACAGGCCCGCGGCGAGGATGATCGGGGTAGCGAGTAGGAACGCGAAGCGGGCGGAGTCGCTGTGGTCCAGACCGCGTGCAAGTCCCGCACCCATCGTTACTCCGTCGCGGCTGATTCCGGCGATCAGGGCGGTCGATTGGGCTGCCCCGATCACCAGCGCCTCGCGATACTCGAGCGTGTCGAGCTCGCGCCCACCTTCTGAATTGAGACCCTCACGCGCCGCCAGTTCGCGTACTGCCGCCCGGCGGCGGAAGCGCTCGGCGGCGATCAGCACGAGGCCGTTGATCATCAGAAAGACGGCGGCGACTTCCGGCTTGGCGGTGAGCGTGCGCAGCTGGTGCTCCAAGACCAGACCAATCAGACCGGCGGGAATGCTGGCGATGATGATCAGCCACGCCAACCGCTCGGTGCTCGTCTCGGCGCGACGCGTGGCAAGCGTATGGAAGAACGCCTTGACGATTTCCACCCAGTCGCTCCAGTAGTAGATGAGCAGGCCGATCGCGCTGCCAACGTGGAGCATCACGATGAAAGCAAGCCAGAAGGACTCCGATTCGGACTGTGCTTTGACCACGCTGCTCCAGCCGAACAGCGTTGGGAACAGCACGGTATGCCCGAGGCTCGAGATCGGGAACAGCTCGCTCACGCCCTGGAGCACGCCGAGCACTATCGCCTGGAAGTAGCTGATTGTCGAGGCCAGAGGACCCGTGATGAGGATGAGCGACATCGCGGGCCGCAGCATATGGGAACGGGTGGCCGCAAGCCGCACAAAGCCCACCTGCGGGCAGCCAGACGAGTTCGGCCCATTCACGCCTCTTTCACACGATAGTTCCCGCCTGGTCACAAAGATGGCCATTTGCAGGGAGAACCTTTCGGGCATAGGAGAAAAGACCGAGAGGAAGAGAAATGACTGGTTCGACCACACGGGTCGATACGCAGTGCCCAGCAACACGAGTCGACACGAATGGCTCGCCCACACGCGTGGACATGCACTGTCACTCCACCGCCTCGCAGGTATCGAAGCTAGGCGTGCAGCGCGCGCTCGGCCTGCCGGAGTGCGCCACGCCCCCCGAGGAGGTCCACGAGCTGGCAAAGCGTCGCGGGATGGACTTCGTGACGATCACCGATCACGACACGATCGACGGCGTGCTCACCATCGCCGACCGCCCCGACGTGTTCGTCTCCGAGGAGCTGACCGCGCACTTCCGCGGCGAGCCCCAGGCGGTGCACGTGCTCTGCTACGGGATAACGCCCGAGGATCACGAATGGCTGCAGGCCAACAGCCACGACGTGGAGTTGTGCGCGATGTACCTTTACGACCAGGACATCGCCTGTGCCCTGGCTCACCCCTACTACGCGGTGGGGGCGCCCCTGACGGCACGCCACCGCCGTCGGCTCGCCGAGCTGTTCGAGATCTGGGAGACGCGCAACGGCGCCCGCGCCCGCGAGCTCAACCGCCCAGCCGCTATGTACGTCGCCACGCTCGACGGCACGGGCATCGGCGGCAGCGACGATCACGCCGGGATTGACATCGGGCGGACCTGGACCGAGGCGCCGAGCGCTGTTACACCCCAGGAGTTCCTTGAGCACATGCGCACCGGTCGCGTCACCGCACGCGGCAAACAGGGCAGCGCCGCCAAGTGGGCCCACGCGGCGATCGCGCTTGCCGCACGTTCGCTCGGCCACGGTGAGAGCGAACAGGTCCTCACCACCCCCGACCCGCGACGGGTGATGACGATGGTGCAGCGCCTCTTGAGCGAGGGCGATGCGCGCGAGGGCGCCACCGGCGCAGATCTCGCACCCGCCGATGCACGCTGCCTGCTGCGCGCGTGGTTGGCGGCGGTGGAGCTTGACCACCTAGACGAGCGTGGTTTGATCGCCCATATGCAAGAGGAGGGCTTCAGCCACTCCGACTTGTACCGTCGCGCATGCCGCCTGCACGAGCGCAAGCTGGCGAGCGCGGTGGAGCGCGCCGTGAACGCCATCGCCGGCGAGACAGCAGCCGACGGGCCGAGCGCGATCGACGAGCGCGAGGTGGGCGCTGCGGCGGCAGGCTTGTTCGAGAGCTGCATCGCGGCGATCCCGTATGCCCCGGCGACCGCCTTCCTGGCAAGCGAGCAAGCCAAGCTCGCCCGCACCGGTGTGGTCTCAGAAGGAGAGCCGCCCCGCATTGCGATCCTGGCCGACGGAATCGGCTCGACGCATGGTGTCAGCCGCACGATCGAGGAGATCCGCCAGCGTGGCGTGCCGGGCTTTGAGATCGAGGTGGTGGCGACCGACCCCAAAGTCGACCGGCGCCTCTCGGCGGTGGCCGAGTTCGACGTGCCCTTCTACCCGGGTCTGCGCATCGGCGTGCCGAGCCTCTCCGCGGCCGTGCAGACGCTGGCCGACGGCGCATTCGACGCGATCCATGTGTGCTCGCCCGGCCCAACCGGCGTCACGGGAGCGCTACTAGGACGCGCGCTGGGGCTGCCGCTGATCGGCAGCTACCACACCGAGCTGACCGCCTACGCACAACTGCGCTCTGGTCAGCGGCGCGTGGCCGAGGCGATGGAGATGGCAGTCGGCGTCTTCTACAACGCGTGCGATCTCGTGCTCTCCCCCAGCCCCGCCTCCGATCAGGCGCTCACGTCGATCGGCATGAGCGCGGAGAAGCTGCTGCGCTGGGACCGTGGCGTGGACACCGCCCGCTTTGACCCCGCGCTGCGCGACGAGGCGCTTGCGGCGAGCTGGGCACGGGGCACGAGCGGCGCTGCGCAAAACAGCGTGGCCCCCGCGCGCGCATGGGGTGCGCCAATCGGCGCCGCCACCAACGACGCGGAGCGACCGATCAACGTGCTGTATGCCGGGCGCATCACGCGCGAGAAGGGCGCCGAGCTGCTCGCCGAGGCATTCCTGACGGCGCGCGAGCGCGACCCGCGCCTGCACCTGGTGCTTGCCGGAGGCGGCCCCGAGCAGGAGCGACTGCGCGAGCGCGTCGGCTCCCACGCGAGCTTCCTCGGCTGGTTGCACGGAGCGGAGCTCGCGCGAGCGTATGCCTCGGCCGACGTGTTTCTGTTTCCGAGCGCCACCGACACATTTGGCCAGGTGATCCTCGAGGCGCAGGCCTCCGGATTGCCGGTACTCGCGGTCGCCGCGGGCGGACCGCTCGAGCTGATCGAGGACCGCGTGAGCGGACTGCTACGAGATGCCGATAGCGCAGCACTGGCGAGCGCGCTGGTCGAGCTGGCAGGCTCGCCGCTGCTACGCGAGCGTCTGGCAAGCGCCGCGCTTGCCGCAGTGCGCGAGCGCACTTGGGAGCGCGCGCTACAGCGCCTGGCGGCCGGCTACCAGCGTGCGCTCGACACCGCCGCTCGACCTTCGCTCGACAGCGGACGGCTGGTCGCATGAGCCCCGTGCGCCGCACAATCGCCGTGGCACTCCACGACATCGAGCCAGCGACATTTGAGCGCTGCGCGCTGATCCGCGACTGGCTGGACGACCACGGCATCAACCACGTAACGCTGCTGGTCATCCCGGCGCGCGACCTGCACCCGCTCGCGGAGCGCTCGCCGGAGATGGTGAGCTGGCTGATCGAGCGCGAGCGCGGCGGCGACGCGATCGCCCAACACGGCTTCCAACACCTACGCTCGCAGCGCTCGCGCGGACCATACGAGACATTGCGCACTTTCAACGCGGACCACGAAAGCGAGTTCGTGGGACTGGACCCGCACGAGACGCGTCGCGCCGTGGACGCTGGATGGCGCGTGATGAAGCTCGCCGGGATCGAGCCGCGCGGGTTCGTGGCGCCCGGCTACGCCTACACTCCCGCGCTGAGGCGGACGCTCGGCGAGCGCTTCCACTGGTGGGCGGCGTTGCTCGGCCTGCACCGTGCACATCCCGGCGAGGCGCGGGGCACCGTGATGACCGAGCCCCGAGCACGGAAGCGGATCGTTCCGAGGGCGGACCAAGGAGCGTTGAGATTGGCCGGCGGCCGTGACATAAGCCGCGACCTGCTCGGACCGCCGATCGCCCTCTCGAGCACCGGTCGGCTGCGCCGGGCGCTCTCCCCCACGCTATTGCGCGCCGGCGCGCTCGTCTCGGGTACCACGCTGCGCCTCGACCTTCACCCCTCCGACCTGGAGCACCCCAGCCACATGCTCGCGCTCGAGTGGGTGCTCAAGCGGTCGGTTGCTACGCGCGAGGCGGTGACCTACGAGCAGCTCGCGTCGGCAGCCACCTCTTGACCCACACGGAATACCGGGTCTCCATACGGCTCGCCGGCATCCGACCACGCGGTTCGCCCTCGATCGAGGGCGAAAGGGGTGTCAATCAATGATCGCCGGCTCGGCGGCCGGCGGATTCTCCGATCCGACGAGCGGCGCCGGCTCGGCGTCCTCGGTGGTGCTCACGCGCTGCGCGGGACGTATGTAGACCACCCACACGACGGCACCGAGCAGAAGCATTCCGCACAGCAACCAGCCGAGTGTGGTCGTTCCAACCCCCACATACTTCAGCCCGGACGCGGCAACCACGAAGGTAATCATCGGCCGTATGTATCGGTCGGGGGCGCTCGAGGAGACAAGCGACCCGACGAACACCGCTGGCACGCTCCCGAGGATCAGCGACGCGGTGACACCGAACTCGACGTGACCGAACGCGAGTGCCCCGAGCGCGGCGGCCAGGGTGAGCGGGACCGCCTGGGCGAGGTCGGTGCCGACGAGCTGCTTGGCGCCGATCATCGGGTATAGAAACAGCAGCATCACGATCAAGAGCGATCCCGAGCCGACCGAGGTCATCCCGACGATGATTCCCCCGATCATGCCGATCGCGATCGTGGGCAGCGGTCGCGGGACGATTTCGTGAACTCCGGCTGTGCGGCTTGTGCCGGAGCGCCGGTCGAGCGCGTAGCGCAGCACCATGGCGACGGCCCCGACCAGCAGCGCCGCTCCAAGCGCCACCTCGATGTTTTCCTGAGCTGCCTTGCTGTTACCCATCACGTGCAGCAGGTACGCGCCGAAGAACGCCATCGGCGCGGAGCCGAGCACCATCCAGCCGACCAGGCGCAGGTTGACGGTGCCGCGCCTGAGGTGCACACCGGCACCGATCGGGCGCATCACGACCGCCGCCACGAGATCGCTTGAGATCGCCGCGGATGGGGTCACCCCGAACAGCAGAATCAGCATCGGCGTCATCAACGCGCCGCCGCCGGCGCCGGTCATTCCGACCAGGAAGCCGATGATCGCGCTGCCAAGAACGATGTAGGGATCGATGTGAATGACGGCTCCGCTGCCCGCGACGATTTCCACCGACCGACGCCAACGGTCGGTGGCGAGAGAGGAAGGGTAGACGTACGCGCGCTTCAGCCGCTGCGCGCGGCGCCCCTCGCCGCGCGCCTGATCGACAGCGCGAGCAGCCCGAGCACCGCGAGTGGCATCACCCACCACGCCGCGATGGACGCGTCGGCTATCAGCGCGGTGAGCCCAAGCGCGAGCACGACTCCCAGCGCGGTGCGCCAATCATCGCCCACGATGAAGTCCCACACGCCGAGGCAGAACGCCCGCACGCGGCTCATGCGCTCACCCCCGTCAACTCGGGGGCCTCGGCGGGAACCGGCTCCTCGCCCCCGGCCACAGGTATCGCGCGGCGCAACATCCACACGATCGCGTTTGCCGCGATCAGCACACTCGGGATCAGCGCCAGCAGAGCGGCATCTCCGCCCGGCCAGCTCGCGCCGGCGCCCTCTGCGCCCCAGAACATGCCGAACGAGCTGAGCATCACCCCGACCGCGAACTTCATCGTGTTCTCGGGCACCTTCGCCAGGGGGGCCCGCGCCGCCACGCCCGCCGCGATCACAGCGAGCACGGCGGCGGCAGCAGCAGCGGCGGCCAAGGCGACATGTTTCTGGTTGGCGCCGAACGTGAGCACGATGAATGCCACCTCGAGCCCCTCCAGCAGCACCCCCTTGAAGGAGATCGCGAAGGCGTAGCCGTCGAAGCCGGCAGGCTTGACGCCGAGTGCGCGTGCCGCCTCGGTCTCCTCGCGGAATGTCTCCTGCTCGTCGTGCTTGGCCTTCAGGCCGGCGGAGCGCAGGATCGCCTTGCGCAGCCATTGCAAGCCGAAGATCAACAGCAGGCCGCCCACGGCCACTCGTAGGACGCCGATCGGCAACGAGGTGAGCGCTGGGCCCAATGCCGCCACGATCGCGGCGAGTGCTAGCGTCGCGGCGCCGACGCCGCTCATCGCCGAGGACCAGCTGCGCGTTGTGCCGACCGCGAGCACGATCGTCAGCGCCTCGACGGCCTCGACGGTGCAGGCGAGGAAGACAGAGACAGCCAGCCCTAGCTCGGCGCCGCTCATGCTCGTGATGCTCGTTGTTGGAGGTTCATGGTGTTGCTCCTACTTGTTGGTCTTGACGATTGTGGCTCGTCTGCGCCGACGCCGGGGCCGGGGCCGCTTGCCCGGGTGCGCGCATCGCGGCATGCGAGGCTGTCGCCAGGGGGCCAGCGGCCGCGTCGGCGGGGAACGTGAGGCAGCCGTCGGGGTCGATGCGCAGACCGACTGCCTGCTCGCGACGGTGGCTGTGGGAGGCGAAGATCTCGCTGAGCAGGGAGCCGTCGGGCAACTTGACGACGTGGTCATAGCCGCGTCCGCGAAACGCGCTGTCCAGGACCTCTCCGCGCAGGCTCGCGCTCGAATCGGTGGGGTCGCAGAGTGTCACCGCCGCCGGGCGAAGCAGAACCTGAACGGCTGCCCCGGGCGCGAGCGGCGCTGTGCAGGAGGCAAGCAACTCGCTGGCGCGCGCACCGCCGGCCGGGTCGAGCAGTACCCGTACCCGCTCGCGAGTGGCGCCATCCCGATCGGACATGGCGAGCACTCTCCCCCGCAGCTCGCCCGCGAGCCCTGTGAACCTTGCAACGAAAGCGGTGGCCGGGCGTCTGTAGACCCCCTCGGGAGTGTCGTGCTGCACGAGCCGTCCGTCCTGGAGCACGCCGACCTGGTCGCCGAGCGCGAACGCCTCGCCCTGGTCGTGGGTGATGTAGACGGCACTCGCGCCGATCTCTCGGACGAGCGTGCCGATCTCGATGCGCAAGCGCTCGCGCAGGTTGGCGTCGAGCGAGGACAGCGGCTCGTCGAACAGCAGCAGCGACGGGCGCCCGACGAGCGCGAACGCAAGCGCGACGCGTTGCACTGAGCACCAACCGCAGGGTGCTCTCCCCCGTGCGCGTCGCGATCCTGGATCTGGCGTTTGCCGAGCGCGCGGCACGCTATCCGCAGATCGCCGGAGAGCTCGTGGCTAGGACGATGAATCGCTCGTGCAATCTCAGTGTGCTGATGGCGATCGTCCACTGCCCTCGCGTCGACACACGCCTGCACACGCTCTTCTGACACATGGCCGGACGCTGGGGACGCATGCGGGCAGACGGGGTGCTGCTACCGCTGCGCCTCACCCACTCCGTGCTCGCGGACCTGATCGCGGCGCGGCGACCAACCGTCAGCAGCGCACTGTCAGAGCTCTCTCGCCGCGGTGTGCTCCGGAGCACCGAGGAAGGCTGGCATCTGAGCGGAGGGCCACCACGAGAGCTATTCGCGCTGGACGCTGTAGCCTGCGCGATCACGACGTGGGCGCAACATCCAACCGGAGTTGGATGCTCCCCGCCTGATCCAACTTTGCGGCGCAAATAGTTGGATCGCCGATGTCCACCAAGCTGACGCTTGCCGCAGGCTATAACGGCTCAGATCCAGACCAATATCCGCGCTGTCGGCGAGCAGATACTGACGAATATCTCAGGAACGGGCCGAGCGGTCCGCCAGGCGCAGGCGATTAGAGGCTGAATCCTCACTTCGCTCGTACTGAGCGTCCCGTTGGCTTGCGTGCGCGCACAATCGCCGAGGCGGCCTGCGCGTGGACGCGATGGGTCTCGCGTATCTCGACATCGACCAAGCCGGCGTCTGCGAGCGCGTGGCTGAACTCTGCGTGGGTGAGAGCCCCGGCGATGCAGCCGGTGTATGCCTGCATGTCGGCGCGGGTCGCGTCGTCCATGTCCTCGTCGGCGATCACGTCGGAGACCGCGAAGCGCCCGCCCGGTCGCAGGACCCTTGCGACCTCGCGCAGGACCTTGGGCTTGTCGGCGGAGAGGTTGATGACGCAGTTTGAGATCACCACGTCAACGCTTGCGTCGGGCAGCGGGATCTCCTCGATGTAGCCCTTGTGGAACTGCACGTTCTCGACGCCGGCCTTGCGGGCGTTCTCGCGGGCGAGGGCAAGCATCTCGTCGGTCATGTCAAGGCCGTGAGCTTTACCGGTTGGGCCGACGCGCTTGGCGGAGAGCAGAACGTCGATCCCGCCGCCGGAGCCCAGGTCGAGCACCGTCTCGCCCTCGTGCAGTTCAGCGACGGCGGCGGGGTTGCCGCAGCCGAGGGAGGCGAGCTTCGCGGTGTCGGGTAGCTGCTCGTGGTCGCCGAGAGCGTAGAGAGCTGCGCCGAATACCTCGCTGCCTCCGTCGAAGGTCTCGCTCGGGGCGCAGCAGCCGGCGCCGGGATCGGTAGTTGTGACCTGGACGGCGGCGGCAGCGTAGCGCTCGCGCACCTGCTCGCGCACGTCACTCGGTCGCGTCGGGTCGCTGCCGGCGGCGCAGCCGCAGCCCTCCCCGTGGCTAGGGTCGCAACAGTCGGCCTTGGCGCTCGGCTCACAGCACGTCGCTTGCTTCTCGGGCGAGCAACAGGAGTTCGCGGTGGTGTCAGCAGTGGTGGTTAGCTCAGCCATGCGGATAGCTCCTTGACCGCGTCGGGGATCACGTAGTAGTAGGCCCAGAGGCCCTTACGCTCGGAGTCCACGATCCCGGCGGCACGCAGCTTGCCGAGATGGTGGGAGAGGGTGGACTGAGATATGTCGAACAGCGGCACCAGCTCGCAGACGCAGACCTTCCCGGCGTGCTTGCGCAGCACGTCCACGAGCTGCAAGCGGATCGGATCGCCAAGAGCCTTTGCGACCTCTGCCATGCGGAGCGCGTGATCGCGCTGCACGTCGGGGTAGACGACGGGCTCGCAACAGCGCTCACCGGCGGCTCGCTTCTGCTTGGGGGCCAGCTCCAAATCGACGGACATCAATCTACTTATATCAATAACACTCACGCCCGTCAATGTAATACGATCTGAGCCATGACCATCGACAAGGAGTCCCCCACAGAGCAACGGACGGATAAGCAACCGATCCGCTACATGCTGTTCGTCTGCAACCACAACGCCGGGCGCTCACAGATGGCCCAAGCATTCTTTGAGCGTTACGGCCTCGAGGACGTGCGCGCCGAGTCTGCCGGCACCGAACCCGCCCCAGAGATTTCGCCGGCCGTAGTCGAGGCCATGCGCGAGGTAGGGCTCGATATAGCCGGACGACGCCCCACGAGGCTCACAATCGAGATGCAGCTCCACGCGGATTGGGCGATCACGATGGGCTGCGGCGATGCCTGCCCATATGTCCCCACCGTCGTGGAAGCGTGGGACATTCCCGACCCTGTAGATAGACCGATCGAGGATGTGCGTGCGATTCGCGATGGAATCGAGGAGCACGTCCGCGAGTTGATCGGTCAGCATCTCGACGCGATCCGCACCGACCGCACCGCGCACGAGATGCGACTCGGGATGTTGTTGACGATGCTCGATGACGAATTCGCCGACACCAAGCCCGCCGAGGAAATCCGCGCTTGCGCGGACGCGGTTCTCGCGGGCTTTGACGGGGCGCGTGTGCGCTCTCACATCCTCACGTTGGCGTATCGGCAGACCCGCGATTGCCTTCGCCAGGACACCTGCGAGCTACTCAGGCCGGTGGCTTCATGAGCCCGACCATAGACACGGGCACGCGTATTGGCATCAACGGCTTCGGTCGCATGGGTAGGCTGGCGTTGCGTGCCGCGTGGGACTGGCCAGAGTTTGCTTTCACCCACGTCAACGAGCTGGCCGGCGACGCGAGCACGGCTGCCCACCTGTTGACGTTCGACTCTGTCCACGGTCGCTGGTCTGAGGACGTGCAGGGAGACGGTGATGTTCTCAGGGTTAACGGGACGGAGCTTGGCTATAGCAGCGCCGCCGAGCCCGGTGATGTGCCGTGGGGTGAGCTTGGGGTCGAGATCGTGCTCGAGTGCTCGGGTAGGTTCCGCACGCCGGAGCTGCTCGACGCCTATTTTCGTCAAGGGGTGCGCAAGGTCATCGTTGCTGCGCCCGTGAAGGAGGGCGCGCTGAACGTGGTGGTCGGCGTCAACGACGATCTGTACGACCCGCAACGCCACCATCTGTTGACAGCGGCATCGTGCACGACCAACTGCCTCGCGCCCGTGGTGAAGGTGATCCATGAGGGGATCGGTATCCGGCACGGGCTGATCACCACCTTGCACGACATGACGAACACGCAGACACTGATCGACTCACCACATAAGGACTTGCGCAGGGCGCGTGCTGCAAACGTCTCGTTGATCCCGACGACGACGGGTTCTGCGACCGCGATCGGGCTCATCTTCCCCGAGCTCGAGGGCAAGCTGAACGGTCTCGCGGTGCGCGTTCCACTGCTCAACGCGTCGCTGACCGACTGCGTGTTCGAGGTAGCCCGCCCCACAACGGTCGAGGAGGTGAACACACTGCTCGAGTCAGCGGCCAACGGACCACTCGCGGGCATCCTGGGTTACGAGCGCAGGCCGCTCGTGTCGGTCGACTTCAAGGACGATCCGCGCTCGTCAATCGTCGACGCCCTCTCTACGATGGTGACGGACGAAACGCAGGTGAAGATCCTCGCGTGGTATGACAACGAGTGGGGCTACGCAAATCGGCTTGTCGAGCTCGCCCGCACCGTCGCGCACAAGCTCGCGAGCCAGGAGGAAAGCACCGTCTCCTCCGGGGCTGGAGATGGCTAGCGACGCAGCAATGTTCGCCGGAGGAACGGCACCGCGGCGCAGCGGCGACCTGCGCAACTACGCGCTCGTGACCGGGGCGTACTGGACCGACACGCTCGTCGACGGGGCGACGCGAACGCTCGTGCTGTTCTACTTCGATCAGCTCGGCTACAGCCCGCTCCAGGTCGCCTCGCTGTTCGTGCTGTATGAGATCGCGGGTATCGTCACGAACCTCGTCGGAGGCTGGCTCGCGGCGCGATTGGGACTGAAGATCACACTCTTTATGGGTCTCGTCATCCAGGTACTCGCGCTGCTCATGCTGGGGTTCGCACCGGAGTCGCTGCTGGTGGTCACCTACGTGATGGTCTCCCAGGCGCTCTCCGGCGTCGCCAAGGATCTGACGAAGATGAGCTCCAAGAGCGCCGTCAAGCTGGTCGCCCCCGAAAACGACGATTCCGCGTTGTATCGCTGGGTCGCAGTCCTTACGGGATCCAAGAACGCCCTCAAGGGAATTGGATTCTTCCTCGGCGGACTGCTACTCACACTATTCGGCTTCCAGGCCGCGGCGCTGGCGCTGGCGGGAATGGTCCTGATCGCCCTGGTTCTGACCTCGAGCTTGATGCACGGTCATCTCGGCCACCCCGACAAGACCGCAAAGTTCACCCAAATACTCTCCAATAACCACGCGGTGAACATCCTTGCCGCGGCACGCATCTTCCTGTTCGCGGCCCGTGACGTTTGGTTCGTGGTCGCCCTGCCGTTCTACCTCTATTCCGTCCTGGGCTGGTCCTTCTGGCAGGTCGGAACGCTGCTAGCGGTGTGGGTGATCGGCTACGGGGGCGTGCAGGCAGCGGCGCCGCGCTTCGTTCGCCGCCGGGGACAGGGACCAAGCGGCGAGCCCGATGGCAGGACCGCGATGTGGCTGGCACTAGGACTCGCGCTGTGCCCGGCCGCGATCGCGATCGCCCTCTCCGCGCATGCCGACCCTACGATCGCGATCATCGCCGGCCTGATCCCGTTCGGCGTGGCATTTGCAATGAACTCGGCGGTCCATTCGTACCTGATTCTCGCCTACGCCGACAACGACAAGGTGGCGATGAACGTCGGCTTCTACTATATGGCCAACGCATGCGGACGCCTCGCCGGAACAGTGCTGTCGGGACTGATCTATGAGTGGCACGGACTGACCGCATGTTTGTGGACATCGGCAGGATTCGTGCTCGTGGCCGGTCTGCTGTCACTGTTTCTGCCGACCGAGGTGGCGGAGAGCGCGCGACCGACCCAGCTATCACAGACGGCCTGATTTCCGATCCTTAGCTGCCCTAAAACAGCGAAGCGCTAAACGGCTTCACTTCCGAGAGCCCGGCATAGCCGAGCTTCGTCAACCCAAACACCTGCTCGACCGTGGCCAGCAGCGAGAAGTGGTTATACGTTTCCTGCGCGAGACCGCCGCCTTTCTTTATGAAGGGCGAGAGCATCAGCAGTCCGACCTGCCCGCCCCCACCGCCCGAGAGTGCCGCGGCGCCGATGGGCGCCGGCACATTGGGAAAGTGCGGCTGCCCACAGCACGAGCTCGAATCGGCGTATTCGCCCGTTGAAGGAGCGTCATCGACGGTGATCGCAAGCAGCCCGTTCTTCTTGTAGGCCTTGGAGGAGAGGACTTGCGGCACGACCTTTTGGAGAAAGGCGTCAGCCGCCGTCATCCCCGAGGCCCTGCCGGGGGCGCACGGTGTGGGATTACCGTCGGCGCATGGTCCTGGGGAAATGTAGGAGAAACTTGCCGTGCGCTCTGCACTTGCCAGGTCCCCTTTCAGTGCGCTCATCCCCACATCCTCAGAGGCACATGCAGACGATCCGGCTATCGAAGCGAAATAGACAAATGGGTTGCGCCACGTCTGATAGGCGGGAGCGCTCGCCCCGGCCGCGAGCGCGGCGGCGCTCGAGTCGGGCGCACCAGAAGCTGGGTGCGCGCACGCGCCGGGCGTTCCCGCACCTTCGTTGATCCCTTCAACGTATGCCTTCCAAATCAGGTGCTTGGCTGTGAGCTGGTCCATCAAGGTCTGCGTCGAAGACGGATAGACACAGCCTTGGCCAAGCGCCTGCCCGTCCGCACCGACGCTCGCCGGCGATATGTCGGCATAGGTGGGGCAGTTGGCTGCGGTCGCTTCGGTGGGCCCCTGCCCACTGAGCAGCGCTATCCCATCTGCCAGCCCTTCGTGGGCAACCGCGTAGTAGCGCAACAGCAGCTCCCCCTGCTTCTCGAGCGTCCCCGTCAGGTATTTGGCGGGCGAAGCCGGCCCGAACGCAGTCGCGTAGGGCTCGTCGTCCAGCATCACGACAAACACATGCTTGATCGCCGGGAGCTTGGCGCTGCTTTTCGATGAGGCGCCTTCGCTGCCGCCCGAGGATTCTTTCGAGCCACTCGAGGATTTCGAGGGAGGAGTCGTTTTGCTGAGCGCGGCAGACACTGGAGGGTCCGGAGACGCCGCCGGAGCGGGAGCGGGTTCCGGCGTTGTTTCGGCTTCGGGTGCAGGCGGCGGTATCGCGGCGGGGGTCGAGCTAGAGGCAGGCGCCGTGCTCCCGGCGCCCCGCGCGACAAGCACCTTCAACGGCGCGCGCAAGGAGGCGAGCGCATCGACGGCGTTGGTTCCGGTGGCGCGACCCATCAGAACGCCAAACCCGAGGAACGCGGCCACAAGCACCGCCCAGATCAGTGGCGAGGGCAGCGCCAGCGCGCCGAAGTGCCGCTCCCAGCGGCGCAGCGGGTCGAGGCTCACGAGCTCGTGTAAACGGGGCGGCCGAGATCGCGCTCGTCGATCGAGCGGGTCTCCGGGTCGTGACCGGTTTCCTCTTGCCCGCTGTCAAATGCGCTGTCTCGACCAACCGGCGCGGCGACCGGCGACGCGGGCGCCCTCCGGTCATCCAGCGGATCTTGTCTCCCAAAATTGCCGTTAACGGCCATGCGCTCCATCACCTGCCCGCCGCACTGCCAGCAGAAGACAGCACCCCGACTGCGCACCGCGCCGCAACTCGAGCAATTGCCCGCCGACCCGCTCTCCTGCATGTGCAACATGCGTTCGACCTCGGCCAGCTCCGCGTCGCGCTCCTGCAGCATCGCGGCGCGCCGTATCAGCACGTCGAGGCGAAAGTGGTCGCGGATCGCCATCTCATACGCGAGCCCACCGAGGTTCCAGTGCAGCTCGGCGACCTCGTCCGCGAGCTGGTCGCGACGGTGGCGCAGCCGCGAGTCGGGCTGTTGTGCGCCGGGGGGGCTCATCATCCCGTTTCGACCACGTTGGGCAGGTTCTTGGATTTCTGCTCGTAGCTCGATCCGCTCTGACCTTTGCTCACGCTTTTCAGCACGGTCGGCGGCGCCGGTTTGCTGATCGAGGAGCCCGTGGCCGAGGACGAGGCCGCTTTCGCTTTCGGCGCCTTCTTGGCGGTGCTGGCGGCGGGCGTTTCCGGGGTTGCGTTCGTGGGCGTGGTCGCCGTCGTGGTGGCGCCCGCGACCGATCCGCCGACCGAGATCACCTGCGCGGGCGGGGCCTTGGCGGAGCCAACGCCGGCGCGCCCGATCAGCACTCCGACACCCATCGCCAACAGCAGCACGCCGATACCCGCAAGCAGGGCAAGCGTGTTGTTGGGACTGGGCGACTGAGCTGTCGCGAGCGAGCCACCGGGTGGTCCCACAGGCGCCGCCGGCGGCACGGAGGGAGGGCTCGAAGGCCCGCTGGACGCGATCGCCGGCGGCGGCGGTCCAGCTGGGCGCCCACCCGAGATCGGCCCGCTCACATGCGCGCGCGGAGCACCGCAATGCAGGCAGTAGCGCTGGTCGGGTGCGAGCGGCGCGGCGCATTGCGAGCACGCCTCGGCGATCACCGGGATCGGCTGGGTCATGGCCGTCGCGGGCTCGCTGGTTGCAGCGGGCTCGATCACACCGAGATCGTCCACCCTCACCGCCCCCTCACTCGTGACGATTCTGTGAACGAACAATTACGCCTCACCTCGTCACCCTTCTTCGCTCGTATTGGCGCCCGAAATCTCGTTGAACGCGCAGCGAAAGTTCTCTGGCTGCGAGACCGGCTCAGAGCCGGCGAACCCGCCCTTCGTGCCGTTCGAGTAGACCGTCACGTACTGCAACGTCGAGGGGGCTGGCACAGCCGGTAGCGGCACCGGGTTCGGTTCACCGGTGCGCGGGTCGCCGGTCGAGCCGACGCTCACGCCCTCAGAGCCCGCGGCATCGGAGCCGGCGGCCGTCGTGACGAGTGTGGCGCTCATCTCGCGCTGGTCTTTCAGTCCGACGCTCGGGTCGAGCGGGATCGTCGCGGTGAGCTGCGAGTCGTGAATCGTCGACTCCAGCTTGACGCGGTCGGCGGCACCGATCAACTGCGCCGCCGTCGGCAGGTAGCCGCCCTCCTTCACACACGCCTTGGACGCCCAGAAGTAGTCGTTCTGGCCCGCCTCGGCGTTCGTGAGCGGGTAGGGCGAGTCCATCAGGCACCACGTCCCGAGGTTGACGGTCGCCGGTGGGCAGCTCGGTTCGATATCGGTCAGCGTCTTGCCGCTGAGGTGCGTCGCGTTGCTAACGGTCGGAATCGCCGAGGCGGC
Source organism: Solirubrobacteraceae bacterium (assembly GCA_036510495.1). Taxonomy (GTDB): domain Bacteria; phylum Actinomycetota; class Thermoleophilia; order Solirubrobacterales; family Solirubrobacteraceae; genus Palsa-744. The sequence continues at coordinate 36,851 of DATCDV010000005.1, read as the reverse complement.
GAACTTCTTGTTTTTGCCGAGCAGCAACACACCGCCGGCATGCGGCTTGGTGCTGATCCGATGTCCGTCGATCGCGCTCACGACGGCGTGGCGCGCCGCGTTTGCCAGCCCGGTGCTCGAGCCGACGAGCGCGACGATCGAGATCGCCAGCGCGGCGTGACCGCTGCGGCGGGAGCTGCACTCTCTCATGTTCGCCTCCTTGGGCGTTGGTTTGGGTCCTGCGGTGAGGAGGAAAGGTGCGCCATCGCGGTGCGGCCCGGTCGGCGCCTGCCACGGCCGATCGAAGCACCGGCCGCCGCCAGCAACACAAGCACGCCGAGCGGTAGGCCGTAGTCGTCCGGCAGGTAGCGCGCGAACGCTTGGGACTGCTCGGGCGCGGCCTCCTCCTCGCGTTTTTCTTCGAACACGCGCACGGTCGCGCCGCCCGGTGGGATCGGACGCGCGAACGAGGCTGCCGGCGGCGGCGGAACAGCCGGGACCGGCCCGACGGCGGGCAACTTCACGATCGGCAGGATCGCGAGTGGCAGCGCTACCTTCGGCGCGGGCTTCGGCGCGACTTTCACCACGTGCGCGGGTGTTGGCGCGGGCGTGGGCGGCGCGGGCGGCGGCGCGATTGGTGCGGGGGCGGGTGCGGGTGAAGGTGGGGGCGCCGCCGGCGCGACCGCATTTTGAGAGGCCGCCAGCTTGAAGTGGCTCGGGCTGAGCGGGACGGTGCCACAGGGCTGCTCGACGCTGCCGCCCTGCACCGTGACCGGGATCGAGTAGGAGAGCCCACCGGCGGAGACGGTGACGGTGGTGGTGCCCGCATTGAAGGCACACAGGATGCTCGAGTGCGAGTCGGGGATCACGTGACCTGAGGAGTCCTGCAGCGGCTTGCGCAGGTTCGTCGAGTTGGGGTCCTGCTCGACGAAGTTGGCGATTTCAGGTTCTGAGGAGGTGAACGTGTATTCCGGTTCGATCGCGCTCGAGCAATCGGACTGGCGGCAGAGGGCGGGGGGAAATTCGGCGTAGGGGTCCGAGCCGGGCGGAGTGGGGCTGTCGCTGGACGCCGACACCGGCCCCCAACGGTCACCGGCCAGCGGGCGCCGTCCAAGGCCGGTGAACAGCGCGGGTGCGCTGCGCCGCAGCAGCGTGCCGTCGACCGGGTCGAGCGAGACTTCCTGCACAAGCGGGATCAGGCGCGCATTTACGGGCGCTATGTTGGTGGCGGGATTGCGCTTTGCGACTTCGACGCCAACGAGCAGGTAGCCGGTCGTGCCGAACAGCGCGTCGGGCTGGCCGGGTGTGAACGAGTCGGAGATCGCGGAGCGGTAGCCGAGCGCGCCGGTGCCGAGCTCGGGGATCGTGACCGCGCCACCGGCGGGGATCTGGCTTGTGCGGCTTTCTTCGGGGCGTTCGTACAGGTAGGCGGAGGCTCCGCCGGCCACCATGATCTGCGCCTCTTCAGCCGCGTCCGTTGCCACGTTGAGGGCCGGCGGCAGGTTCGGGTTCAGCTCGCGGCTGCCCACCACTATTGCGGGGATGCCGCGCGCCTTGGCGTCGGCGAGCATGCGTTCGAGCCACGGCGCCTGCGCTTCCGCCGGGTTCTGGTAGGGATCGGACGCGGCCAGCGACCCGCGCGAGTTGTCGATCACGATCACGCGCACCGTGCCCGCCGGACCGGTGCTGTCGAAGGCATAGTGGGTGCGCGCGCCGGGTCGCGGCGACGCCGCGCCGGCCGGGATGTCCGCGGTACCCACGCCGGCCGGCGCGGCGCCTTCGCCGAACGGGGCGTTGAAGCCCGCGAAGGCGGCGCCAAACGCTTCCGCCTCCCCCCCTTCGGAATCCCCGGCCGACACCGCCGGGTATACGGGCAGGCTGCCACCCGCGGACATAAGTTGCGCGTAGCGGTCGGCCTCGGCGGGCGACTCGGGCCCCTCGCCGGGAGTCTCGCGCCCACCCGTGTAGAGCAGCATGCGTGGACCGTTCGGCTCGGCGGCGAGACCGTCGAGAGCGCCGAGCGCCGCGCTGAGGTTGCGGTCGGGAGCGATCGCCTCGTCAGCGAGCCCGCCGCAAGGTTCGGCGCAGTCGGCGTGGCCGCCGACGGCGAACGTCGCCACGCCGCTCTGCATGGGAATGGGCGTCACCGTCTCACCGGTTGGGGCGGGGGGATTGCCTGCCAGCGTGTAGCTGTAGATGCCCGCCGTCTGCACGTTTTCGCGGATCGCCTGGCCGGAGCCGCCACTTGCGGCGCTGCCGCGTCCCACGTCGTCGGCCTCGCCGCTCCAGCCGCCGAGCGCCCAGCCGGCGTCCGACGTGCCAACGTCGAGTGCGGCGATCGGGTCTGCCTTCAGCGGCTTGTCCTGACTATCGCCCGCGTAGGCGGCACGCTCCTCGTCCTCCCAGCCGCCGGCTGTTTCACGTAGCAGGTAGCCATCGCCGGGCAGCGGATTGGGGGGAATCAGCGGCGGCGGCGTATTCGGATCGACGGGCGGCAACACGAGCCGCGGTGGGTATTCGAAGCCGGGCACGACCGATAGCAGCGCACGCACTTTTGAACCTTCGAGCAGCGGAGCAGCCGCGACAGCCGTCTCGTCGACGATCGGTTGTTCTGAGAAGTGCCACGGCGCTCCGGCGCTGTCGCGCTCGAGCACAACGTCGCGCCCGGCGAGCACGGCGCCGCCGTTCGGCAGACCGGCAACGACGTCGAGCTGCGAAACGTTCGGCAAGCTTGCCAGCAGCGCTTGAACTTCGGGTTCAACCTTCCAGCCTGAGCCTTCGTTGACAAGCAGGTCGTGTTCGGCGGCAACCATCGCCTCCGAGCCGGCGAACGTGACGGAGGTGAAGTTGGCTTCCTGAAAACCAGACGGCAATCCTTCTTCCTGGGTCCAGCTCTTGCCGTAGGAGAGCAGCACGCCGCCCTGCCCCACGGCATAACCGATTGCCGGTTCGCTCGGGTCGAATGCGATTCCGTCGAGGTTGCCCTGAAAGCCATCGAGCGGCGCCGCCGGGTCTTTCTCCCATAGACCCGTTTCCACACGCCAGATCCACATCGCGCCGAGGTCGCCCACGGCGAACGCCCGGTTCGATTCGGGCCATGCGACCGCGCGCAGCGTCGGCGAGCTGACCGCGCCGCTGGAGGTCTGCAGGAACTCACGTTCCCAGCCGTGCCCGGGTGTGTAGCGCGCGACGACGCCATCGGCGCCGACGGCCAGCGCCTGCGCGCCAAAGTCGCCCGGCGCGCTTCCCGGCGCGGGCGCCACCGCCGTGAACGGCGCGCGCGCGGAGACGGGCCAGCCGACCAACCGCGCGGGCTGCTGCGTGGTGGTTATCTGGACCGGGCCTTCCAGCCAGCCGTCCGTCGGCGTGTAGAAGGCGCCACCGGGAGCGTTGTCGGCCCCGGCGCCAGGCATCCATTTGAAGGTGTCGCCTTCAAAGCTCAGATAGCTGCCCATATTCGTCGTGTCTTCGCCACCGGGTTGGAGTGGATCGGTGACGATCCGCGTACCGTAGCCGGGGCCTTCGAAGGCGAAGCTGCGGTAGCCCGCCTGCCGCCCGAAACGCGCGCCGAGCGGGTGTTCGCAGAGCGCGACGCCTGAGCTGTCGTGGGCATCGCACCAACTGCCGCTTAGCTTGCCTTCCGCGATGTCGTAATACAGCGTGAAGTCGTAGCCGTCAGCGCCGCCACCGGGCGACTGCAGATTGCCGTCGATCCAGACGCCTTTTTCGGTAACGGTCAGCGGTTGTGCCTGACCGGTGAGCGGACCAAGCTCGCTGACGCCACGGACGGGCGTTTCGCTTTGGGAGAACAGCGTCGATCCGAGCGAGGCCGGTTCCCAGCGGAATTCGCCGGCTTTTACTTCATCGCGCTTGAACAGCATGATCCCGAGGCCGCTGCTCTTGCTCGGTTCGCCCAGCAGCCACAGGTTCTGAGGCGAGGTGCCGGCGATCGCCACGATCGCGAAGCCGCCCGAGTACCCGGCGGGCAGGTCAACCGGCTCGCGCGTCCACTTTTCGCCGTCCCAGCGCGCGACGCCGATCTCGCGCGTGCGCCCGAGCGCGCCGAAGTACGCTTCGGTGTGACCTCCATTCTCGACCGCCCCGTCGGCAACTGCCCCCGCCCCTTCCCTTTCGGCGAGCGCCTCGACCTTCGGTTCGCTTTCGCCCGCTTCGCCGCCTTCACCGGCACCGAGCAGAACACCAGCCGACGGTTCGGGCAGTACGTGGAAGCGTCCGCCCGGATCGCGCGCCAGCACTACCGTCTGCTTGCCGTTCGGCCGCGTCGAGTCGTGCCCGACGAGCAGCCCACCGCCGCGCGGCGTGATCCGCGCCGATAGTCGATCCGGTTCCATGCCACGGTAGAGCTGCCCTTCACCGTCGAGCGGCGTTTCCGCGATGGCCCAGTCGGGATCGGCGTCGCTCGCACGCTCGAACACCAGCTGCCCCAGACTGCCGCCGGAACCGGAGGAGGACGTCGCGAAGGCCGCGAGCCCGGAGGCGTTCGATGGCGGCGGCACGTCGAGCGGGAGCACCCTGTAGGCCCACGCTTCGCCAGGCGCACCGGCAGTCGCGGCGCCCATCAATACTGTGCTCGAGTCGGCCGTTCCCAGCACCGGCTGGGGCGTTGGAGCTGCGCCTCCTGGCGCGGCCGCGCGCGCGCCGTGACCGGTGATCTGCGTGACGCCGAGCACGACCAGGGTGAAACCAGCCGCGAGCGCGAGTATGAGCCGCGGCCGAAGCGGCGGCATCAAACCTGAGGCTTTACCCAACGGTGCACGCTCGTGGTGACCGCGTTGGGGCCGGTTCCGACCGAGCCTTCCGAGCCGGTCGCGGGCACGGGCTTCGGCGTCGTCAGCTCCTTGGTCTGGAAGCTCAGCCCGCTCGGCCAGCGCTTGCGTTGCAGACGCAGCGAGAGCGAGTGCTTGCCTGCGTTCAGACGCTCATCACGTGTGCGCGCGATCGCCTTCCCGTGGAGCTTGGCCACCAGCTGCACGTCCGCCAGACGTGTCAGCTGAAAGCTGACGGTGACCGTCAGCCCGTGGCGCGCGACGCTCACATTCTTAAGCAGCGCCGGAATCACCTCCGCCGCGGGGACTTCCGTCGCCTTCGCTTCGACCTGGACGGGCGGCGGCGCGAACAGTTCCGAGTCATCCGGCGGCGGCGTGTCCGAGACGAACTGTTCGATCGACTCGTTCGGGCGTATGGTGATCGTCCCGGCCCAGTTCGGGTCGCTATCTTCGGGCAGGATCGTCCCGTTGCTGTAGTGGAACAGCCAGCCGGCAGATGTCGCCAGCCACGCTTCTTCGGGTCCGGTTGCGGCCACGAGCTGCGCGCTCCCGCGCCCGGCGCCAGAGGCGGGCAGCGTTTCAACTGTGGCACTACCGTCGGCGCCGATCAGTGCGACCTTGGCCCTATCCGTCGAGCTGCCGCGTTCGGCAAGTGCCTGGTCGGCGACCCAGGCGTTTTCCGTCCCCGGCACCGGCGAGATGTCGACGAAGCGGCCTTCCTCTCCGAGGAGCGACGGGTCGATGTGGGCCAGCAGGAAGAACGTGCCGTTGTAGTGGACAGCGATCGGCGGGCTCGCGAAGGAGCCTTCGTGTGGTCCGGCAGGACCGGAGGCGGCGCCGCCTCCGGAGAACCACAGGTCGGTCGGGTCGGCTTTGGCCGATAGCAACTCGATGCCATCGGTCGGCACCCCGGGGCTCGTTTCGGGGAGGAAGGGGGCGTCTCGGAACGTATTTCCGACGAGTTCGTGTATCAGGATCGGACCGAACGGCTCGGGCGCCGCAAGCGTCACGGGATCGGTCGTGTCGCCCGCCTGAGTGCCCTCGAACGTGCTCTCGTAGACGTGGCCGTCGAAGTAGGCCAGCCCGCTGACACCGCGCCCTTGAGGCTGGTAGGAGCTCGTCAGGTTCGTGCCGTCCCAATGCAGGTGAAACGCGCCAATGTGCTGGCCCGAGGGATCCTCGCTGCCGATTCCGGCGAACCAACAGTCATTAGGTCCGCTGCAAGCGGCGGCGTCCATCGGGCGGAAGGGTTCGGGGGACTGATAAGGAGTCGAATAGGAGCCGACGACCTGACCGTCCTTGAAATGGCACAGGCTGAGCCCCGACCCTACGCGCGGCTCGCTCGGTTCTGTGATCGTCCAGAACTCGTCAGGGCCCGCCCATGCGATCCGCGACGCTTCGCCTGAACCACCGCATACTGTCGAGAGCTGATGCCAAGTGCGCCCATTCCAGAAGAGCAGCCCGGTGGGAACTGCTGCGTTGCCCTCGACGCTCAAGAGCCCCTCGTTGGGCGCGTAGAACTCCATGTCATCGGGCGTACCGAGCGGGACCTTGAAGGGCACGCCGGCAGGCGGCGCCGGCTGTTCCAGGCGCCACGTCGCTTCACCGCGGGCTATGCCCGCGCCGGCCGAGGCCACCGCAACGACGACGGCGACCCCAGCCAGCAGAGTCCCGGTCGCCCGCACTCTCAAGGCCCGTGCCCCGGGTCCTCTTGCGATGCCCGCCCGGTGATCTCGCGCAGATCGCTCAGAGCTGTCTCATGGACGGTCGAGAGCACCGCGTCGAGTGCCACGCCGGAGAGCGTCTCCTGCTCGAGCAGCGCGTGCGCGGTCTCCTCGACGGCCTGCCAGTTGCGGTCGAGGATCGCCGCGGCCTTCGCCTCGGCGTCACCGACGAGCCGCTCGACTTCGCGATCGATCGTGTCGAGCGTCGATGGGCCGACAGAGCCGAGGTCCTGGAGCGATGCGCCGAGGAACACCTCACCGCCCTTCTCCCCGATCGTCACCGACCCGAGCGCGTCGGACATCCCGAACGAGGTGACCATCGTGCGCGCGAGACTCGTGGCGGCGTGCAGGTCGTCGCTGACACCGCTTGACAGATGGCCGAAGGCGATCCGCTCGCCGGCGGTGCCGGACACAATCACCGTCAGCTGCGCCTGCAGGTCGGGCTCGGTCTGGATCAGCTGGTCGCGGTCGGTGAGCATGTGCGCGGCGGTGCCGAGCGTGCGCCCGCGCGCGACGATCGACACCTTGCGACTCACCGATGCCTGGCCCAGTGCCTCGGCCACGACGACGTGGGCGGCCTCGTGGATCGAGATCAGCCAGCGCTCCTGCTCGGTGAGGATGTGCTTCTTGGCGGGTCCGGCGACGACGCGATCGATTGCCTCCTCGAGCGTCGCCTGCTCGATCAGTTCTTGCGAGTCGCGCACGGACAGGAGCGCCGCCTCGTTGATCACGTTGGCGAGCTCGGCCCCGCTGAAGCCGGGCGTCAGGCGCGCTATCTCCTCGAGCGACACATCGGGTCCCATCGGGCGCTTGTTGCCGTGCAGGCGCAGGATCTCCAGGCGCCCATGCACATCCGGCACATCGATCGTGACCTGACGGTCGAAACGCCCCGGACGCAGCAGCGCCGGATCGAGGATGTCGGGGCGGTTGGTGGCACCCATCACGACCAGGCCGCCGTCGCCGCCAAAGCCATCCATCTCGACCAGCAGCGCGTTGAGCGTCTGCTCACGCTCGTCGTTGCCCTGCCCGATGCCGGCGCCGCGCTTGCGCCCCGCGGCGTCGAACTCGTCGATGAAGATGATCGCGGGAGCGGTCTTGCGTGCCTTGGCGAACAGGTCGCGCACGCGCGCCGCGCCGACACCGACAAGCGACTCCACGAAATCCGATCCCGACAGCGAGAAGAAGGCAGCGTCAGCCTCGCCGGCGACGGCCTTGGCCAGCAGCGTCTTGCCGGTGCCGGGTGGCCCAACGAGCAAGACGCCCTTTGGGGCCGCGGCGCCCACCTTCAGGTAGCGCGAGGGGTCGGCCAAATAGTCGCGAATCTCACGCAGCTCGGCCACGGCCTCGCCGGCGCCCGCCACGTCAGCGAACGTGACCTGGTGAAGCGTGCCCTTGCCCTTGCGCTTGCCCTTGCCGGTGAACTTGGAGAAGCCCGCGATACCGCCGGCGCCGCCGTCGGCGCCAAAGCGCATGAATAGCGCGAACAGACACACGAGCAGCACGATCGGGATCAGAAACTGCACGAGGATCGCGCGCTGGGCCTTACCGGGCTGCTGGTTGACCGTCACCACAGTTCCGGCCGCGGCGAGGTTCTGCAGCAGTTGCTGAGTCTGCACGCCCGAGGCTGGATAAGCGGCCCAGTATTCAAGTGGCACCGGCGTCGCGCTGCCACTCGGCGTCGAGCCAGAGGCTTCGCCCGATGTCTGCTTGAGCGTGACCTCGACGCGGTTGTCGTGGTCATACAGCGTGGCCGTCGCGATCTGCTTGTGCTGCGCAAGCTCCAGAACCCGACTGATCGGCAATTCGGAGCCGTGAGTGTTCGGCCCGATCGCTCCGAGCAACGAGAAGAACGTGATCAGCAGTCCAGCCGAGGCGACCACTAGGAACAGCGCGATCTTGTCGCGGAAGATGACGCGCCGTGCTCCGGTCGCCAAGGCGCCGAGCGCCACCAGCGCCGGGTTGCGTTTGTGCGCCAGGCCCGAGCGCACCTGGCCACCCTTGGGCGGGCGGAACGGCGCGGTGGAACGGCCGTTGCCCTGCGAAGACGCGGGCGGGATTGTGTTTTCGTCGTCTGTCATGTCTCCTCAGAGCGCGCCGGCCGCCGCCCAGACCAAAGGCGGCGTCCGGCACCGCAAACGGATGCCGGACGCCGCCAGGGGCCCGAGGGTTTGGGCTATCTGCCCGCTTGTCGTCTTATTTCTTTTTGCCTTTTTTGCTTGCTTTTTTCTTCGGTGTGACGGCCGCCTGCGTGACGGTCAGCGTCTTGGTCTGGCTGGCCGCCGTACCGCCGGTCGGGGTGAACGTCACCGTGATCTTCACGCTGAGCTTGTGCCCCTTGGCTTTGGCGAGCTTGCTCAGCGCGGCTTTGGAGATGGCAAGCGTCACCGTCCCTTTGCCGCCGGAGACGCTGGCGCTCGCGCCCCCAACCGTCACGCCACCGCCAGTCGCCTTGACCTGCACCGTGCCGGCGTCCGGCAACACGAGCGACAGGACGATGCCCTTGCCCTTGACCTTCGCGCCTGCGATCGAGAAGGCATTGCTTGGGATGACCGGCGGGGTGATGATTGTCGGCGTAGTCGTCGTGGTAGTCGTGGTCGCCGCTTTTTTACCTTCTTCTGGTTTGCTCGACCCGGCCGCCTTGTCCCAACCGATCGCTTCCACGCCGATACGCGCGATCTTTATGATTCCCGGCGACAGAGCACCATAGTCTTCGCCTTGCAGGCTGAGCTGGCCTCCTTCGGACTCCACGGTTTCGAAGTAATCCTTGACCGTGCGTGCCTTGGACTGCTCTTCCGGCGTGTCGCCGTAGACCGGCGCATCGTCATCCCACACGAAGTCGTAGGTGATCGCACAGTTGGGATAGGTGCTCGTGTCCTTGCTTCCTGTGCCGATCGCATTCGCCCAGTCGCCCAGTGTCGGGTCAGGGTCGCTTGCGGTCACCGCCGGGATACCCCGGTAGTCGGCATTGGTGCAATTAGAGCCTCTCACTTCCGTACCGTTGCCGATGTTCGATATTGGGCTGACCGACGGCTCGGCGTAGTTTGCGCCGACTCGTTCGCTGACCGGCTTTTCGGGATTGACCGTCTGCAGCGGAATCCAATAGGTCAGGTCGTCGTTTCCCGGTTTGGCTACTGCTTCCTTGTTCGGCGTAATCGTGAACCCGTTCTGACGTGCGGTTGCCAGATCCGAGTACCCGATCGAGCCGTCGGTAGCGGCGACCGCCGCGGCTACAAAGGGGTTACCGTTGGCTGACCCGGTGCAGATCCTGTCCGGACCGCTCACCGTTAGGTTGCACTCGTTTACAACTTCTTTGGCACCGGCTTTAGTGGGCACAGCTTTTGGCACACCCGTACTGCTAGTTGTAAGCGGCCATGTCGTGTTGGTGCCTACCACAGGCGATTTTTCCCAGACAGGGTTGTTCGTGCTGCCCCCAACTCCAACGGGCAGCAGGCTCAGGTACGCCTTGAAGTTGTACGTAGTGCCGGAACCGTCGAAGCGGACAACGCGTCGCACCGGCACTTCATCGCAGGAGCTGGTGAACCCTTCTTCTGTCTCCAGCGCATTGGTCGGTTTGCCTGTCATACGATCTTTGGTGACTTCTCCCCATGTCATCGGCTTGCCGCTCCAGATTTCCTCGAGCGTTCCGGCCGGGATGTGCAGGCGCAGCGTCCCTTCGGAATAGAGGTCGCCCGAGCTGTCGTCGGCGCCTGGATCGTTGGGGCCACCCGTTGTTGTGTCTTCGTTCGCGCTGGCCGGACCGGGTCCTGGGTTTTCGAGTTGACAACCTTCCGGGAAGTGCACGATCACGGCCGTCGCGCCAACGGCTATCGGCAGGATGTGGATGAGACCCGGATGCGGGCCGCCTTCAGCATCTGCCGTGGCCTGCTGTTCGGGAGTAAGCGGCGCATCGCTGCCGCCAAAGCGCGTGTTCGCGTCGCGGTAACCCTTCGTCGCCGCTGCGCTTTCGAAGTCAGAGCATTTGCCGGTGGAAGGTCCACCGCCGATCGAGGCGATCCCACACCCGCTCCCGTCCGAGACGTAGGTCACCGGAGATCTGCTGAGCGAGCCTTCGCAGCCGAAGGAGCTGTTGAAGACGAGTTTGAGCTCTCCCTGAGCGGCATTTTGAAATGAGGAGCCCTCACCCTGAACCGGGCCGCCTTCGCAGTGTTTGAGGGTGAATTCGGCGTGCGCCGCGGACGGGATGCCGGCCGCGACCACCACGGCCACCACCACCGCACATAGTGCCGCCAAGGCGGCACGGAGATAACCGCTCTCGGCGGTCGGAGAAAGACTTACGCGCATGAGCGTGGGATGTCCTTTCAAAGAGGTTCGGAGTACGTTCAAAGCAAAATCGATGAACGACCGCGAGTCTCACAGCACTGCCGCCCGCGCGCAATCCCTGTTTACAGAAGCAACACATGTTGGTCACAGCAGTGAAACATGTTCGTCAGCGATCTGGGGAGATGTTTCACGAATTGATTTCGGCCTGGTAACGGGTCCGTAACAACAATCGACCATGACCTTGGATATAGCGAGCATCTTCGCACTCAGCCCTTCTTGGCTTTGCCCTTGGCTTTGACGACTTTGGTGGTCTTCATCGCATTCGTCACCACAAATGTCGCGTTCGCTTCGGCAGACAGCGCTTCAAGCGGTGGCGGCGGCGTGAAGGCGACCGCGATCAGCGCCTTCAACTTGCCGGCATTCTCGAGATCTTTGACGTACTTCGCCGCCATACGTAGGACAAGTGTCACGGTGCCCTCGGCATGCGTGGCGCCCGATACGCGCGCGAGCATCACTTTCTTCTTACGTGTCTTCTTGCCGCGCCTTGTCGTGATCGTCCCCTCGGCCCGCGCCGTCAGCTTGCCGGCTCCGGGCGTCTCGACGAGCAGGAGCAGGGCGCCGTTGGCCGCCCGCTTGACGCTGAGGCCAAGTTCGGGCGAGCCTGTGCCTGTGAGCGAGAAGCCGCCCTGTACGGAGTTGAAGCCGGCGGGGAGCGCAGCGGTGCCGGTTGGGACCTCGAGCGTCGCGGTGAAGGCGTCTGACGCTTGGTTTGCGTCGCCGGGGATCAGGTCGGACGCGGACGAGGTGAACGCGACGGTCGACCCGTCTTGGGTGAGCGTTGGATTGACCGAGATCGACCCTTCGACATCACCGCCTTCGTAGTTGAGGACGGCGCGTTCGAGCGTGTCTTCCCGGAGATGGATGATGTACAGGTCGCTCCCGGTTGGAAACGGACGGAAGCTGCCGATCGGTACCGGTTCAGGCAGGACGAAGCTGTCGCGCGGCGTGGTAAAGGCGATCGTCGAGCCGTCGGGCGAGATCGCTATCGATTCGATCGGCTGCGTAGAGCCCTGCGCGCCGGAGGGAACGCCTAGTGTCAGCTCGCGCGTGCCGGCCTTGCGCGTGACGCCTGGCGCCATGCTCGTCACGAAGGCATCGAGACCGGTCGCCTTGAGGACGTCGGGGCGCAGTGCGGCCGCGGCCAGGAACGCGACTGTGTAGCCGTCTTCGCTGAGACCGGGAGCGGTACCGACGATCGGCGCCAGTTGCCCCTCTGGATAGGTGAGCGGCCCGTAGCAAGGGCCGCTGGCAGTGTGATTGGCAGCTTCAACGCCACCTTCTGGTGGACATTCGGGGTCTTCAGGATCGGCGATTCCCGTGACTCGTCGCGTCTTGGCATTGGGTTCCCGCCAGCGTCGCCACAGGTAGTAGGCAGTCGTCTTGCTGGGCTCCTCGCTGGACAGGAACACTGTTTGTTCCGGCGCATTGGTGGCGACCCATGCGACAGTCGAGCCATCGGCGCTGATAGTGGCCGGCCCGATTGCCCCACCGGCCGGATCGCCGTTTTCGGAATCGCGACTCAGCAATGTCGTCGTCTGGGCCTGCAGGTCGCGCACGAACAGCTGTTCCTTCGGGGTTTCCACCGTGGCCTGGTCGGGAAAATCGGACATAGGTTCGGTCGTGCGAAAAACCACGTAGCGGCCGTTAGCGGAGATGGCTGTGTTCGGCCACACCTCCGCACCCGGTTCATCGCCTTTCAGTGGCGGATCGCGCGGTGCATAGGTTGCTGGTTCGTCCCCGCCGTCCTTCGCCGAGACAAGCGTGTAAGCGCCCGAGTCCTGGCGAGCGACGGTGAGCGGCACGTCCATGTCACGGACGTACACGTCGATGTTTTCGTTGTTGTCCTGTGGGACGAGCTGCTGGGCGGTGGAGAAAGCCACGTAGCGCCCATCGGCGCTGACCGAAGGATTCTGGGCGCCACGAAAGATCAGCTTGCCCTCTTCAGGCCCTTCGGTGTGTATCTCGCTTCCGTCGGCAACGAGCTGGATTTCCCCGGTCGCACGGTCGTAACGGAAGATGCCGCCTTCGCGCAGCGTGCCAGGCGGTTCCGCGTCGAGCTCGACCCCATGCGGCCCCTCGACGCCCCGGTCGTTTTCGAAGAAGTTGGTCGCCCGGGTCTGGAACACGACGTACTGGCCGTTGGCCGAGGTGACCGCGTCGATCGTCGACCCGTTGGCCTGTTCGTCAGAAGCATGGTCAACCGACACGATGTCCGCCCCGAAGCCCCCCGCGGCAGGCCCGTAGATCGCCCGAGCCGAGGAGGCAAGCGCGAGCAAGCACACCAGTGTCAGCGACGCGGAGAGGACACCGGCAAGCCACGAGCGGGGCGAGGCAATCACGGACGCGGTCCTCACGATACCCGCACCACCTTGTGAAAAGTCATCTTGTTGCCCGCGTTATCCGATGCGCTCACCACGATCGTGTATGAGCCTCCGCGCGCAAACGTGTGCTTGAGCCTCGCGCGCCCGTGAGCCAGGCGCCCATCACCAAAGCGCACTTTGACCGATCCGCCGTTCACCCCCGACACTTCGCCCTTGACCCCATCGCTCACGTTCACGGTGACGCTCGCGCCGTGCACGCCGATGCGCACACGCGGCGGAGTCCGATCGATCTTGACCGTGGCGGGCACCGAGTCGACGACCTGCCCGAGCGAGTCGGTCGCCTCGACCTGGATCGCGTGGACGCCGTCAGGGAGCTGTTCGCGGTTCAACGGGTATTCGTCGCCGCTGAGGCTTTCGACGACTTCGCGGTCGTCCACGAGGATCGAGTAGCTGATCTTGCCGGCGCCCGCGAGCGGGACTTCCCACTGCAGCGGAACACGAGCCGCGTGGACCCAGCCGTTGGGAGCGTCAGTGACGAACTCACCCGGGGGGGCGCGCACGACAACGGCAGCTATTTGGGCATTGGCGCCGGCGCCCTGTAGGAAGCCGAAGATCGCATCGCCGCGGTGGGAGGAGCCGAGCGCCAGCTGCTGCACGGCGCCGCCGTGCGGTGCGGCGACGATCGCGCGATTGGGGGTGCCGTCGGCGCGTCGTTCGAGTACGGCGACGCCGCCCGCGCCGTGCACCTGCAGCTTCCACGCGGCCGCCAGCGCGCCGTTGTCGGCGCGCGTGAGCACAGGATCACCTGGGACTTCCGAGCCGGTGTCGAGCCTGATCGGGGTGCCGACGGCCGTTTCCGAGCCGTTGCCGTCGAAGCTCTGATCGCCCGTGCCGTAGCCGACGTCGAAGGCGCCTTCGGCGTCCACAGCCATGCTCAACGGCCCGAGCGCTTCGGCGGGGCCTTCGCCGGCGGCCGGTCCATCGACCGGCTTGGCGACTCCGAAGGCCGATCCCTTCGGAGAGAACGAGGAGGGAATCTCACTGACGAACGCGCGTGCGTGCGTGAATCCCGAGCCGGGCGAGGGCTCCTGTCGCCAAGCGATGGCGCCCTCGCCGAAGCCGGCGAAGTCGACGGACAGCTCGTCCGCGGCGCCATTCAGCGGGTGCCCATCGAACGTGGTGGGACTGACGTCGAGGATGTCACCGGGCACGAGGCCGAAGATGCGCCGCGCGTAGATGCGGTTGACGAACGAGTCATCGGGCTCCTGCCAGGCGAGCAGTCCTTCACCGGTCAGATCGATCGCGACCTGCGGCGAGTTGAGCGCCGTGGGCTGCGGGACGGGTTGCGCGACATCGCGGTTGAGCGGCTGCCCGAGCGAAGTCCAGTACTGCCCGTCGAAGCGTGCCATGCGGATTTCGTCCTGCACATAACCGGGCGGGATGTTGGGCGTCGAGGGTCCGCTGACGGCCGTGATCACGCGATAGGAGACATACGCGTCGCCGGAGAGGTCCATCGCCACAGAGGGGTAGGTGCCTGTGGCCTGGCCGATGTTCAGGTCGATGGGGATCGGCGGCTGAAAACCGGAGGAGCCCGGATCGATCGTCGCGGCGAACAGGCCGTCGGTGGTGGAGGAGTAGTGGTTGGCCCACACGACCACGAGTCGTCCTCCTTCGCCTGCGGCTATCGCGGGGAAGGAGGATTCAAACTTCTCCCCCGTGTCGACGCGCTGAGGAGCACCCCATTTGTCTTCGACGTATTGCGCCACGAAAATGTGAGCGCGACCTTCGACGCGCTTGCGATAGACGATCCCACCGCTGCCGTCAGCGGCCATCGCGGCACCGCCGAGTTCGACAATTTCAGAGGACGGCCCGTCGATCGGGACGACCGGTGAGATTTCGGCGTGGGCCGTGACCGCGCACAGCAGCAGCACGGCTATCGAGACGCACAATGCGCGGAGCACTCGCCAAGGCTGATCGCCGCGAGCGCCCGACTTGTGAACGAGCTGAGAACTCGAGAGCTCGCGCACGCCTGCGGCGGCGATGTTCACCAATTCTTCTCAACTTGAAAACGTCCTGTTCACGTAGGGGCGCGGATGGGCCTCGACACTGGCGCTCTACGCCGGGATTGGGGCGAGTATGCCCCAAGGCGTCCGCACCCGCCGCATACACCAGCAAAGGAGCCCACGTGCGCACCCGCACCCTGACCGTATCGCTGATCGCCGCGCTGACCCTTGCGGTCCCCGCCGTCGCCGGGGCGCGCGCCCTGCTGATCGACGGCTCGACCTCCGTCTTCCCGCTGATGACACAGCTCGCCGCCGCGTACCACAAGGCGACCAAAGAACCCACCCCAAAGGTCGGGCAGGGCACCTCGGACGTCGGCGTGTCCGACGTGGCGGCCGGGCGCGTGGACATCGGCGACGTGTCGCGCAACCCCGAAGAAGGCGATCCAAAAGGCCTGACGTTCACAAAGATCGCGCGCGACGGCGTGTGCATGATCACCAACCCGAAGAACCCGATCGGAAACCTCAACCAGCAGACGGTGCAGGCGATCTTCACCGGAGATGTGCGCGAATGGAGCGAAGTGCCGGGCGCGAAGATCTCAGGCCCGATCGACCTCGTGGATCGCATCGCCTCCTCCGGCACGCAGGCCGCCTTCCAGGACATCTTCCTCGGCGAAGCCCTGAAGATCTCCCCCAGCGCCGAGGCCGAGGAAAGCAACGGATTGGTGCAGAACAAGGTCAAAACCGACGAAGATGCGATCGGGTTCGTGTCATTCGCGTTCACGAGCGGCGTCAACGCGGTCGGCTACCAGGGCATTCCGTGCACACTGCAGAACGCCAAGTCGGGGCAGTACCAGGGCGTGCGTAACTTCTGGATGGTCACCAAGGGCGCACCGAAAGGCGCGGCGGCGAAGTTCATCGAATGGGTCACCAGCTCGAAAAACGCGAGCGCACGCAAGATCATCAACTCCGAGTGGATCGCAATCCACTGATGAAGAGCCTTCTCGGCGGCGGGGCGGCCGCCGCCGAGCGGCGCGCGGAGCTGGCGCTGCGCGCCCTCGCGATGGGCGTGCTCGTGGTGATCGCGGGCATCGCGATCACCGTGTTCACGAAAGCGTGGCCATCGTTCGCGCACAACGGCATCGCGTGGTTCGGCAGTGGCGGCGACGTGGACACGCAATTCAACGCGATGATCAACGGGTCCAGGGACCCGGCACACTACGTGTACCACTTCAGGGCGTGGCCGCTTATCTGGGGCACGCTCCTCACCTCGGGCCTCGCGGTGATCTTCGGCATGGTCATCTCGATCCTGGCGGCGGTGTTCGTCGTGGAGCTCGCGCCGGCTCAGGTCAAGCGCGCGATCGACCCCGTGATCAGATTGCTGGCGGGGGTGCCGTCGGTCGTGTACGGGCTGATCGGGATCCTGGCGATCGCCCCCTGGGTGGAACACCACCTGATCTCAAATCAGCGCAAGCGCTCGGTGGAGTACGTGGTGCAGCTGACCGGGGCCAACCTGAGCGTGGCGACGCTGATCTTGACGGTGATGATCGTGCCGATCATGGTCGCGATCATCGCGAGCGCGCTCGAGTCGGTGCCGCGCACGTGGACAGAGGGCTCGGCGGCGCTGGGGGTCAATCGCTGGCGCACGACCTGGCGCGTGTCGCTACGCACGGTGCGCCCGGCGATCGTGGCAGCCGCGGTGCTTGCGACCGCGCGCGCGCTGGGCGAGGCGATCATGCTCGCGATGGTGGCGGGCTCGCGCGGCTTTGCGCCCAACCCACTCGATGGGGTGACATTCTTCTTCGAGCCGGTGAGGCCTCTGGCCGCGACGATCATCCACTACATCGACGATCTGTCGATCGTGCCTGTGGCACAGACGCTGTATGCGATGGCGGCCGTGCTGCTCGTCTCGTGCGCGCTGCTGTCGCTGGCCGGGTGGGCGGCGAAGCAGCCGATGAAGCGCTACGGGATACGGGCCTGATGGCAAGCGCGCCGCAGGCCCTCCCCTCTCCGCTCCTGAAGCCGCCGGCGGGCACGATCCGTGCGAGCGGGAAACGCGACTCGGTGAGCAGCTGGCCACTGAGCGACCGCGTCGCGTACGTGCTGTGCTGGACGGTGGGAATCGGGCTGTGCGTGGTGGCGGGCGCGATCGTGCTGTTCATGTTCGTGAAGGGGCTCGCGTACCTGCGCCCGAGCCTGCTGGCGGAACACCCAAGCCCATCGCAGAATCAGGCGACATCCGGCGGATTCCTGGACCCGATCGAGGGCACGCTGCTGCTGACGGCGGTGGGAATCGCGATCGGCGCGCCCGTGGGGGTCGGACTGGCGGTGTGGATGAGCGAGTACCAGCGCCCGGCGTGGCTGGCGCGGCTGGTGGAGTCGGGCGTGGAGATGATCGCGGGAGCGCCGAGCGTGCTGCTGGCGATGTTCGGCCTCGTGCTGTTCGCGCGCCCGGCGCTGGCGTTCCTCTCGCAGACCTCGGCGGGGGGTTCGGTGTTCGGCCGCTCGTTCCTGACGGCAGGGGCGATGATGTCGCTGCTCGCGCTGCCGCTGGTGGTGGCCTCTACGCGCGAGGCGCTGATGCAGGTCCCGGGGCACGTGCGCGAGGCGTCATATGCGCTTGGCAAGACGAAGGCGACGACGATCCGCAAAGTGCTGTTGCCGTCGGTGCGGCCAAGCATCGCCAACGGCGTGACGCTGGGGGTCGGGCGCATCGTCGGGGATACCGCGATTGTCGTGGTGCTGCTCGGCGCGACGATCCGCCTGGAAGGTGCCGGCGGCGCGCCTGGGCTCTCGACATTGCGCGGTACGGGCGGAACGCTGACCAGCTATGTGCTGTTCAACTCGCCGGCGGGCGAAGGCAACGCGCACGAAAAGGCGTATGCGGCGGCGTTTGTGCTGCTGCTGATGGTGCTGGCGCTGAACGTGGTCGTAATGCGACTCAACTCCAGCAGGGCCAGCTCAGGAGAGAGACTTGACAAGTCGAGTCGGTGGAGGGCACTGAGAGGGGGCTTGCCGTGGATCCGCTGACGCCTCCGCCCGTGCGGCGGATCGTGCTCGAGCGGGAGCCAACCGTGGTGGGCGTCCCGCCGAACGGAGCGCGGGCGGGCGCGAGCGCGACGGTCCAGCCGGGAGCGGGGAGTACCCAATTGGGCACGAGCGCCCTGCTGGAGCGAGCAGGTCACGCCGAGCGCCCCCGCAGCGCAGAGACGCTTGAGCGGATGAGCATGGAGGGCGTGTGGCTGGCATATGGCGACCGATGGGTGGTGCGCGACGTGAGCCTGCCAGTGCGCAAGGGCGAGGTGTTGGCGTTGATCGGGGCGTCGGGCTCAGGCAAGACGACGCTGTTGCGCTCGCTGAACCGGCTCACCGAGATCACCGCCGGGGCAACAAGAGCGGGGCGTATAACGCTCGATGGGCAGGAGGTGGGTGAGATCGAGGTGAACTCGCTGCGCAGGCGCGTGTCGATGGTCTTTCAGCAGCCGAACCCATTTCCGATGAGCATCTTCGAGAACGTGGCGTACGCGCTGCGCGAGGAGCACGGCGAGAAGGGCGCGCGCAGGCGCCGACGACGCTCGCGCGACGAGCTGATGCCGGCGGTGATGGATGCGCTGCGGCGCGCGGGACTGTACGAGGAGGTGGCGGGCAACCTCGACCATCCGGCGCTGCGCCTCTCCGGAGGCCAGCAGCAGCGGTTGTGCATCGCACGCGCGCTGTCGGTCGGTCCCGAGGTGCTGCTGCTCGACGAGCCGTGCTCGGCGCTTGACCCGATCTCAACCGCGACGATCGAGCAGCTGATCGTGGGCTTGCGCGAGAGCGTGGCGATCGTGATCGTGACGCACAACCTGCAGCAGGCGATGCGCGTGGCCGATCACGTCGCGTTCATGCACCTGGGCGAGCTCGTGGAGTACGGGCCGAGCGAGCAGATCTTCGGGCACCCGCGCGAAGCGCGCACGCGGGAGTACGTGAGCGGGGCGTTCGGGTGAGATTGGGCGCCGGTGGCAAGCACCCGCGCGTCGGGTGGCTCGCTTGCTTGCCGTTTTGGGGGAGGATGGGTCGTTCCCGAGTCGCTCAGGCGGCGGGTGACGCTGTCGCGACCGGGCGTCGCGGCATTGTGCCGGTGGCGCTCGGCGTCACTGTGAGCGCGCTGATGCTGAGCGGCTGCGAGAGCACGCAGGAGCGCAGCGCGGAACTGCGCGGGCAGGCAAAGCACGACGTGCTGGCCGCACAGAGCGCCTCAGTGCACAAGGAGAGTGCGAGCGTGGAGGTGGTGCAGAGCACGGTGGTGCACTCCAGCGGCGGGAGCGCGGTGGTCGTGGCACTCCGCAACACCTCGACGCACACGCTCGAGAACGCCCCAATCGAGATCACCGTGCGCGACGCTCACGGAGGTGTGCTCTTCCAGAACAACCAGCCAGGCCTCGAGCCCTCGCTGACCAGGATCTCGCTGCTGCCCCCTGGCGCACAGACGACGTGGGTGGACGATCAGGTGGAGACGACGGGTGTGCCGGCTTCCGCGAGCGCGCTCGTGGGCGAAGGAGTGCAGGCATCGGGATCCATCCCCCAGCTCAATCTGACGGGAGCCCATCTAAGCGCTGAAACGGGCAACGAAGCGACGCTGTCGGGGACAGTGACCAACCGCTCGCAAACCGCCCAGCAGAACCTCGTGGTGTATGCGGTGGCACGCCGCGGCTCGAAGATCGTGGCGGCGGGGCGGGCGGTCTTGCCGGAAGTTCCAGCGGGCACGAACAGCGCCACGAACGTGCCATTCCAAATCTATTTTGTGGGCGATCCCAGCGGCGCCCAGATCCAGACGAGCGCGCCGGCTACGACGTTCTGAGACCAGAGCCCAGCGCGCGCGTGGGGAACCGCTTTTTGCGAGTTGGACTCGCGACCGGAGGCCAGGTCTCAGTGCCCGCCGTTGTGGGGCGGGCTCCCCGCGGAGACCACGCGTCAGTGCCGTTTGCCCCGTTTGAGCATGATCCCCTCGATCACGTGGGCGACCGTCTCGCACGCGTCGATTGCGGCCTCGAGCGACTCGAAGATGTCCTTCCAGCGAATCACGAACATCGGGTCGGCCGCACCGCCGGCGAATAGCGAGGCGACGCCGTCGCGTAGCAGGCGATCGCCCTCGTTCTCCAGGCGATGGATCTCGACCAGGTAGGGGCCCGGCTCGCCGCCGGCGCCGAGCCGCTCGAGCGCCTTGACGATCTGCTCGTCGGCGCCGACGAGCACGTCGGCCAGCTCGACGGCCTGCTCCATCGGGGCTTCCACGCCATAGAGGTGCAGCAGCGCGGCTGTCTGCTCGGTGTGGTCGATAACGTCGTCGAGCGCGGTAGCCAGGGCGTAGCCGTCGCCCGCGTTAAAGGGAAGACTCAGGCGACGCCCGCCACCGTTGAGGCGGTGGATGATGTCATGGGTGATGCGGTCGCCCTCCTGCTCGAAGGCCTTGACCTCGTCCGCGAGTCCGGAGCGCTCGGGCAGCTCGGCAAGTTGCTCGCGCAAGAGCAGGCCCGAGCGTAGGATGTTGCTGCCCGCGTTCTCGACGAGCGTGACGAGGGTGGGGTCGGCCGAGCGGCGCAGGAAGCCCATCCGACAAGGGTATGCACACGGTCGCGCTCGCGTCATCCGCTTCACGAGTTCTTCACGAGTCGATCACGAGTTCGCAACTCCGTGGGGTCCCGATTGGCGGCACCCTAAGGGTTGGTGGCCGTGCACCAAGACAACCTCAGCACCCTGTATGCGGGTGAGCTCGAGATCAGGCTCAGCGAGGGCCTGGTGCTCGCAAGCGGGCGCGCCCTGACGCTGTCGGTGCGCGAGTTCGAGCTGCTAGTGGCCCTGGCGGGCAGGGCGGGTGCGATCGTGACGCGCGACGAGCTGTTCGGCGCGGTGTGGGGCGGCGAGCTGCGCGGTGGGGACCGCTCCGTGGATGTGTATGTGAGCAAGCTGCGAGGCAAGCTCGAGCTGGCGATGCCCGATCGACGCTTCATCCACACCCACCCGGGCTTCGGCTATCGCTTTCAGCCACAGCCGACCAGTTCTTCGATGGAGATATGACGGCCCGGAACGCTCGCATGCGGCGTCCGACATTCGCCACTCAGGTGTTCGCGATCTCCCCGTCTTCTCGTCGCTGGGCCTTCACGAGATGTTCACAACGGGGGTATGGCCGATTGAGCAGACTGCCATTGCACTGAGCCGGCAAAGGAGGCCGCACACCCTCCTGGCCGTCCAAAAATCCAGTCATAGGAGACGTTGTGAACAAGAACAGGATCGGCGTGCTAGCAAGTTGCGCGCTGCTCGCAGTCACCCTCGCCGCGTGCGGGAAATCGAGCTCCAGCAGCTCGACCAGCGCCTCGACGAGCTCCTCGTCCGCGACCATCTCCGGCGCCGGCTCTACGTTCGCCGCCCCGGTCTACCAGCAGTGGGGCTCGGGCATATCGGGCTTGACGGTTAACTACCAGCCGGTCGGCTCAGGGGCAGGCATCACAGCGCTCGAAGGCAAGACTGTTGACTTCGGCGCCAGCGACCCGCCGCTGAAGCCCACCGAATTCGCGAGCCTTGAAAAGGTCGGACCGGTGCAGCAGATCCCGATGTTCCTGGGCGCGATCACCGTCTCCTACAACCTGCCCGGGGTCAAGAGTGGTCTGAAGCTCGACGGCCCGACGATCGCCGAAATCTTCCTCGGCAAGATCAAGACGTGGAACGACGCGGCGATCAAGGCCCTGAACCCGGGCGTATCGTTGCCGAGCACGCCGATCACGGTCATCCACCGCTCGGACTCTTCGGGCACGACGGCTGGCTTCACCGGCTTCCTCGCCTCGGTCGATCCCGAATGGAAGAGCAAGGTCGGCGAAGGCAAGACCGTTCCGTGGCCGACCGGCACGGGCGGCAAGGGCAACGCCGGCGTCGCTGGCGCCGTGCAGCAGACGACCGGCGCCGTCGGCTACGTCGAGCAGGCCTACGCATTGCAACACAAGTTCACCTACGCCAGCGTGAAGAACGCGGCGGGCAGCTACGTGGAACCGACGCTCGCCTCGACCAGCGCGGCGGCGGAAGGGATCGAAGTGCCGGCCAATCTCGGCATCAAGATCAAAAACCCCTCATCGCCGGCGGCCTATCCGATCACCTCGCAGACGTTCGTGGTGGTCTACAAGGACATGTGCAAGGCGGGCGTGCCCGGCGGCGAAGCGGCCGCCAAGGGCGTCGTGCGGTTCCTGGAATACGGTCTGAGCTCGGGGCAGAGCATCCTCAGCCAGGCCGACTACGCCGCACTCCCCTCCGCGATCCTGGCCAAGTCCAAGGAAGCGCTCGCGGGGTTGCAGTGCAACGGAGCCCCGATCTCGGGCTGACATGACACCGAGCCGGCGGCCAAATAGAGTCCCGCTCATCGTGGGTAAAACGGTGACGATGGGGTCGAGCCACGCCAAGCGTGGCTCGACGGCTGGCGGCTAGGAGCAGGCACGTGGAGGCAGCATCGCTCTCCAGCGGCGGGCACTCGATCCTCGAGCGCTCGCCGCTTGCGCGCCTTCCGGACCGGGCGCTGCGCTACGGATTGACGGCCGTGGCCGCGTCGATCCTCGCGCTGATCGTCTATTTCTTCGTGAAGCTCGTCGGCGAAGCGGGTCCGGCGTTCTCCAAGTTCGGCGTGGTGGGCTTCACGTTCGGCAACAACTGGGACGTGAGCGCCAACCACTTCGGCGCATTGGCACTGCTCGTGGGAACGCTCATAACCTCGGGGCTTGCGCTCGTGATCGGCGTGCCGGTGGCGGTCGCTACAGCGTTGTACATAACCGAGCTGTGCCCGCTGCGGATCCGTGGCCCGGTGACGATCCTGGTCGAGCTGCTGGCGGCCGTGCCCTCCGTGGTCTATGGGCTATGGGGGATCTTCTTCCTCGCGCCCAAGCTGCTGCCGGCCGAGCAGTGGGTCGCCGACCGGCTCTCGTTCGTCCCGTTCGTCGGCGGCGGGCTGGCCACGATCCCCAACTATTTCGTCACCGGACTGGTGCTCGCGATCATGATCCTGCCGATCGTGAGCTCGCTCTCGCGCGAGGTGATGAGCACAGTGCCCGCCGATCACAAGGAGGCGGCGCTCGGCCTCGGGGCAACTCGCTGGGAGATGATCCGCACGGCGGTGCTGCCCTACTGCCGTAGCGGCATCTCCGGCGCGGCGATGCTTGGCCTGGGCCGCGCGATCGGCGAGACGATCGCTGTGACGATCCTCGTGGGCAACGATCCGAAACTCGGCAGTCACCTGTTCGGACAGGGGTACAGCCTTGCGGCGGCGATCGCCAACGAGTTCGGCGAAGCCCAGGAACTGCACCGCTCGGCGCTGTTCGCGGCGGGCCTGGTGCTGTTCGTGCTGACACTGCTGGTCAACGCGATCGCACGCCTGCTGGTGCTGCGCGCGGCGCGCTCCACCAGGCCAAGGCGCACCGCGGCGGATTTCGCCCAGTCGGGTAAGCCACTCGGGTCGGTGCCGAGCGCATGAGCACACCCGCCCAGACATTCGAGCGCTTCTCGGTGAGCCCAAGCCGCAGGCGCAAAGACCGCATCGCGCGCGGCGCTGTCGTGGCAGCCACCGTCGTCGCGTTGATACCGCTCGTGCTGATCGTGTACTACCTGCTCAGCAAGGGCCTCGGCTCGTGGAGCCCGAGCTTCTTCACCACCGACCCGACCGGCAACACGTTCTTCGCGGCCTCTTCGATCGGTGGCATCAAGAGCGCGATCCTCGGCACGATCGAGATCGTGGCGATCGCATCGGTGCTCGCGGTGCCGCTCGGCCTTGGCGTGGCGGTGTGGCTCGTGGAGTACGGCCGCTCGAGTCGCTTCGCTCACACGGTGCGCTTCTTCGTGGACGTGCTCACGGGCGTGCCCTCGATCATGTTCGGGCTGTTCATCTACATCGCGCTGATCGTGGGCACCGGGACCTCCTATGCCGCCTACAAGGGCGCGTTCGCGCTCGCGCTGCTGATGCTGCCGGTGGTTACGCGCTCGGCCGAGGTGGTACTGCTACTGGTGCCCGGTTCGCTGCGCGAGTCGGCGCTGGCGCTCGGCGCGCCGCGCTGGAAGGTGATCTTCAGAATCGTGCTGCCGACCGCGCTGCCGGGACTGCTGACGGGCGTGCTGCTGGCGATCGCGCGGGCCGCCGGGGAGACCGCGCCGCTGCTGTTCACCGCCGGCGTGACGATGAAGACCGAGTTCAAACTAAACGGCTTCATGAACTCGCTGCCGATCCAGATATACACGGATGTCACATCTCCGACCACAGCAGTGGTAAACCGTGCTTGGGGAGCGGCCCTGACACTCGTGGTCATGATCCTCCTGCTCAACCTCTTCGCGCGACTGCTCGCTCGCAGGAGCAGCCTCGGATGAGCGTGGAGAACCCTACGATAAGCCCGGAGGAGCCCACGATGAGTGCAAATGAGCCTACGATGAGCCCCGACGCACAGCCCACAGAGATGCTCGAACCCAGCCGAAGCCAGCCTTCCAAGACCACACAGCCCGCACCGTCCGCCGGCGCGAGCGCGCGCGCGAGCCTCCGCGACGGTCTTGCCGTCAAGCTCGAGAAGCTGCGCGCCTTCTACGGCGACGCCGAGCAGGTCAAGGGCATCGATCTCGACTTCCACGCGAACGAGGTCACAGCGATTATTGGGCCCTCGGGGTGCGGTAAGTCGACAATGGTGCGCTGCATCAACCGTATGCACGAGGAGGTGCCAGGCGCGCGCACTGAGGGCAAGGTGTTGCTCGACGACTTCGACGTCTACGACTCGAGCGTGGACGTGGTGGCCGTGAGGCGCGCGATCGGGATGGTCTTTCAAAAGCCGAATCCGTTCCCCACGATGTCGGTGTTCGACAACGTGGCAGCTGGCTTGCGACTGGCCTCGCGGGGACGCGGGGACCTGCATGGCAAGGTGGAGACGGCGCTGCGCGGCGCGGGCCTGTGGGAAGAGGTCAAGGACCGACTCTCAGAGCCCGGCGCGGGCCTCTCGGGCGGCCAGCAGCAGCGACTGTGCATCGCACGTTCGCTCGCAGTGGAACCCGAGGTGATCCTGATGGACGAGCCCTGCTCGGCGCTCGATCCGATTGCGACACTGAAGATCGAGGAGCTGATCGACCAGCTCAAGGCGAAGGTGACGATCGTGATCGTCACTCACAACATGCAGCAGGCCGCCCGCGTGGCTGACCGGACCGCGTTCATGCTCGGCGGCGAGCTGGTCGAGGTCGGCCCGACCCAGCAGATCTTCACGAATCCGCATGACTCGAGGACTGAGGAATATGTCACAGGAAAGTTTGGCTAGGCATCGATGCATGAACCAACCTCTCCCAGCAGCGCGACCCACGCCAAGGATCGGCCATGAGCTCTGAGGTCAACGCGGGACAGGCCGTGCCATTGACCGCCCAGCAAGGCCGCCAGCACTTCCAGCAGCAACTGCAGGAGCTGGAGACGCGCGCCCTCGGGGGACTCGACGTGGTGATCGAGCAGCTCGATCGGACGCTCGAGGCGCTCGCCCACCAGGACGTCGAGCTCGCTCAGATGGTGATCGCCGACGACGATCGCGTGGACGGGCGCTACCTGGAGGTCCATCAGGGCATCCTTTCCCTGCTGGCCACACAGGCTCCGGTGGCCGGCGACCTGCGACTGGTGGCGGCACTGCTGCATGTGATCGTGCATGTGGAGCGGATGGGAGATCAGTGCGTGAACATCGCCAAGCTGATCCCGCTGTCGGGCTATGAGCCGCCGGTTCGCCCGGAGGTGCTGGAGCTGATCTTGAAGATGGGCGCGTACGCGCGCTCGGAGATCGTGCAGTGCAAGGCGGCCTTCTCCGGTCGCGATGTCGGCCTCGCCGAAGACCTCGCCCGCCAGGATCGGGAGATCAACCGCCTGAACCGTGAGATCTTCCGCACGGCGCTTGAGATCGGAGACGATCCGGACACGCGTGAGTGGGCGATGCATATGATTCTCGTGGCGCGCGCGCTCGAGCGCATCGGCGACAACGCGGTCGACGTAGGCGAGCAGGTGGCGTTCGTCGTCACCGGCCTGTTCCGCGAGTTCTCCGATCAGACGAACCCGCTCGGGAACTGAGCGCCCTCCGCGACGGCGCCCCTTCGTGGCCCACAACCGCGGACCTCGACGTCACACGGCATGGCGGCGCACCGCCGCAAACAGCGGCAAGCGCCTGTGAAAATCCTGTGACTATCGTCTGCGCGGCTTGTCATTCCGACGCAAAGCGCATATACACTGCGCTGAGATGACGACGGGCATCCTCTCCACGGATGAAGGGGCCGCTTCGAGCGCCGGGAGCACATCTTCCCTGCGGATCGCGGTGCTCGACCGCGATAGCGGCTTCATCCAGGTTCTGGGCAAGCGCATGGACCGCCTCGGATGGGAGCATCGCGTGCTCGCGAGCCCGGTGCCGACCGATGCGATCGCCTCGATGCGCCTCAGCGCGCTGGTGGTCGACCTCGCCGTCCTCGGGCCGCCCGCCTGGGAATGGCTGGAGCGTCTGTGTGGAGCGTTGCCCGAGCTCGGGATCGTCGTCTGCACCGGGCCCTCCACCGTCGCTCAGCGAGTGCGCGGACTGCGTTTGGGGGCGGATGACTGGATCACCAAGCCGTGCCACCCCGAGGAGGTCATCGCACGCGTGCAAGGCCTGGTCAGGCGCCGCCGGCGCGCGACCGCGCGGACCGAGTCAAAGCCCGTGTCCGCCGGCGAGGTGCAGATCCGCTCCGACCGCTTCCAAGCGTTCGTGGCCGGGCGCAGCCTTGAGCTAACACGGCGCGAGTTCGAGCTGATCGAGCTACTTGCGGGCGGCGAAGGTCGCGTGCTTGAGCGCGAGGAGATCTATTCACGCCTGTGGGGGTACGCGATGGTGCGCGGCGACCGCTCGGTGGACGTGTTCGTGCGCAAGCTGCGCCAGAAGCTCGAGAAGGCCTCGCCGGGGTGGCGCTACATCCACACCCACTTCGGCATCGGCTACCGCTTCGCCGCCGAGATGGCGGGCGCGACGATATCGGAGGACGAGCAGCGCGACGGCAAGACCACCGGCTCGAACCGCAGCGACAGCGGGACTGCCGGGTCAGGCATCCGCGATCGCAAAGCTGTCCCGTCAGACCGTGGCGATGACAATACGGCTGGTTCAGGCCACAGCGATGACGATACGGCTGGTTCAGACCACAGCGATGGCAAGACGGCTGGTTCAGACCACGACAGCAGTGGCAGGCCGACCGGATCAGACTTCGGCGACCGCGACGTTCGCGATCAGGGCGAGCTCGGCGGGGCGCAGCAGGAGTACGAGCTCAGCGCCACCGGCGCTTAGCCGCAGAATTGCAAGACCACCCTTCTTCAGGTCCACACGACCTCCGGTGAGTTCAGCGAGGATGCCTGACAGGTCGGGCTCGTGAGCCACGAGCAGCAGCGGGCCGTCGGCGCCCACGCCGTCGAGCAGCTCGAGCGCTTCACGCGCGTGTACGTCACCGGCGAGCGCGGGGTGAAGCTCGAGCAGGTCGCGCTGGGACTCGCTCATCTGCCCCAATGCCAATTCGGCGGTTTCGCGAGCACGCGCCTTCGGGCTCGCGAGAATCGAGCCGAAGGGGACCTCCATCCGCGCGAGCGCCACACCCGCAACGCGGGCTTGGCGCCTGCCGCGCTCAGTCAACTGTCGCGCTGCGTCACTACGCGTGCCGTGGGGCTCTGCGTCGGCGTGACGGAGCAGCCAGAGCTGACGGGCCATAGCCATAAGGTTCTGCGAGCATAGAAGAGAGCCATGCGATGATCAACGAGCACGAGCACGACCATCACGAGGGCGATCGGCCCGAGCAGCGCCGCGAGTCTTACGAGGACCATCGGTCTCACGCGGAGCATGAGCCTGAGCAGCGTAGAGAGGACCAGGCACACCACCTGCCACTGAATGACCCCTCGCTGTACATAAATCGGGAGCTCTCCTGGCTCGACTTCAACGAGCGCGTGCTTCAGCTCGGCGAGGACGAGTCCATACCGCTGCTCGAGCGCGTCAAGTTCTGTGCGATCTACACCACCAACCTCGACGAGTACTACATGGTGCGCGTGGCGGGGCTGCACGACCAGATCGATGCGGGCGTGGAGAACCCCAGCCAGGATGGGCGCACACCGACGGAGACGATCGCCGGCATCCGCGATCGTGTGCTCGCACTCGGGACACGCCTGAGCGACTGCTTCGAAGGCCACCTGCGCCCTGCGCTCTCCGAGCAGAGCGTGAGTGTCGTCCGCTTCGAGCAGCTTGATGAAGAGCAGCGCGCCTATCTGGCGCAGCACTTCCGTCGTGTGATCTTTCCGGCGCTCACGCCACTGGCGGTGGCTCCAGGCCGGCCATTCCCCTACATCTCCAACCTGTCGCTCAGCCTGGCCGTGCTCGTACGCGACCCCGCGGGCGGCGAGACGGTGTTCGCGCGCGTGAAGGTGCCCACCGAGATCCTGCCGCGCTTTGTGGCGGTGCGCTCAGCTGGCCCCACAGTTACCGCAGGCGAGAGTCCGGGCGGGGAGGCCGCTGGGGCGCAGTCCCCGAGCGTCGCCGACGCCTCGCCCCCGGGGAGCCGCGACGCGCCGCCAATCGGAGGCCATAGCCCATCGCACACAGGAGGCCATAGCCCGTCGCACACGGGAGGCCACGGCCCGCAACTCACGAGCATCACGCTCGTGCCGCTCGAGGACGTGATCGCCCACCATCTCGACGCGCTCTTCCCGGGAATGGAGATTGTCGACTATGACGTCTTCAGGGTCACCCGCGATGCCGATCTGGAGGTCTCAGACGACGCCGCCGACCTCCTGCAAGCGGTCGAGGACGAGCTGCGCCGCCGGCGCTTCGGCGAGATCGTGCGCGTCGAGATCGGAACAAGCTGCTCGGAGCGCCTGCGCGAGGAGCTGGTGGGCTTGCTCGGCGTGCGCGAGGACGAGGTCTATCCGGTCGCGGGATTGCTCGACATGGGCGCCCTGTGGCAGATCGTGAAGCTCCCCGGGATGCCGGAGCTGCGCAACGCGCCATATGCGCCGGTCACCCATCCGCGCCTCTTGCGCCACGAGGGCGAGCGCCCTGACGTGTTCGCCGCGATGCGCGAGGGCGACGTGCTCGTGCACCACCCCTACGACTCGTTCTCCACCTCGGTGGAGCGCTTTGTCGAGCAGGCCGTGGCCGACCCGAACGTGCTCGCGATCAAGCAGACCGTGTACCGCACGAGCGACGACTCGCCGCTCGTGCCCGACCTGATCGCGGCGTCCGAGCGCGGCAAGCAGGCGGTGGCGCTGGTCGAGCTGACGGCGCGCTTCGACGAGCGCATGAACATCCATTGGGCCAAGGCGCTGGAGGAGGCGGGCGTGCACGTGGTGTACGGCCAGCCCGCCCTCAAGACTCACGCGAAGTGCGTGCTCGTCGTGCGCAGAGAGGGCGACGGGGTGCGCAACTACGTGCACGTGGGCACTGGCAACTATCACTCTGCCACGGCGCGTCTGTACACCGACTTCGGCCTGTTCACGATCGATGAGCAGATCGGGGCCGACGTCGCCGACATGTTCAACAACCTCACAGGCTACGGCCGCCCGCTGCGCAACCGCAAGGTGCTGATCGCCCCAGCCCACCTGCGCGAGGGGCTGATCGCCGAGATCGACGCCACGATCGCGGCGCATTCGCCCGAGTCGCCGGGACGGATCGCGATGAAGATGAACGCACTGGTCGACGGCCACTGCATCCGCGCGCTCTACCGCGCCTCTCAGGCGGGTGTGCGCGTGGATCTGAACGTGCGCGGCATCTGCTGCTTGCGCCCCGGTGTCCCCGATATCTCCGAGAACATCCGCGTGGTGTCGGTCGTGGGCCGCCTGCTCGAGCACTCGCGCGTGTACACGTTCGAGCGGGGTGGAGAGCGCACCGTGTACATCGCCTCCGCGGACCTGATGCCGCGCAACCTAGACCATCGTGTGGAGCTTGCCGCGCCGATCGACTCACCCGAGCTGCGCGCTGAGCTGATGGACACGCTGGAACGCGCGTTCGCCGACAACCAGAGCTCGTGGGAACTGCACGCGGATGGGGCATGGCGCAGACAGTCCCCCGGCCCCGGCGAGCGCCCGCGCAACATGCAACTCGAGCTGATGGAGCTGCACGCGCGACGGGCCGCGGAGGCACGCCCCGCCGAGCGCGAGCCTACGCCAGTGAGCTCAGCGCGTCCTTGAGCTCATCCACCGTCTGGTAGTCGAGCCCGAGGCGATGGTCGTGACGGTCGCGCACGACCCCCTGCTCGTCGATCACGATCACCGCGCGCGCGGTCGAGCCGATGCCCGGCATCACGGCGCTATAGGACTTCGCCACGGCCTTGTCGACATCCGCGAGCAGCGGCACGTTGAGAGAGTGCTTGGCGGTGAACTGCTCGTGCGAGGCGAGATCCTGCGAGGAGATCCCCACGACCGTAGCGTTCAGCGAGGCGAAGTCCTCGGCACGGTCGCGGTAGGAGCAGAACTGCTTGGTGCACACCATCGTGTTGTCGCCCGGATAGAACAACAGCACCACCCGCTCACCACGATGATCGGAGAGCTTGAACGGGCCACTGGTGCCCTGCAGCTCGAAGTCCGGCGCCTGCTCCCCCACTCGTGGTGTCTTGGCCATTTCCAACTCCTCGCCTCGGCTTAGTTGCGCGTTGCAGCCAGGATAACGGGGGGTCGGCGCCGAGTACCGTCCCAAGTGGCCGTCACACTCTCTCCATGCTTCAACTGACCCACCCCGACCCTCCCGCCGACCCCGGTAGTACTCTCGGTACTACCATGTCGAAGATGGCGAAGATAAGTGTGAGCCTCGAGGACAGTCTCTACCAGCAGGTGCGTGGCGCCGCCGGCTCTGAGGGCGTGTCAGGTTGGCTCGCGACGGCCGCGTCCGCGCGTCTGCGGACCGACGCGTTGCTGGCAGTGGCCGAGGAGATTGCGCATGAGACCGGGGGACCATTCACCGAGCAGGAGCTCATCGAGGCTCGCCAATGGCTGCCCTCGTCTTCGACGCCGGCGCACTGATTGCCCTGGAACGGGGCGATCGCACGATCGCGGCGATGCTGGTAGCAGCCGCCGAGAGCGGCACCGAGGCAATAACGTCCTCGACGTGTGTCGCTCAGGTATGGCGCGATCCTGCTCGCCAGGCCAGGCTCGCTCGCGCTCTCCCCGGTTTTGTGGAGTGCGACCTGGATGCGCGACGCGCACGCGACTGCGGCACGCTGTTGGGCCACAGCGAAACCAAGGACATTGCCGACGCGGCCGTGTGTCTGCTTGTAGAGGACGGCGACACGCTCCTCACGAGCGACCCGGACGACATCAAGCGCCTGCTCGACGCAGCGGGAACACGAGCGCGGATTCGATCGGTCTAGCCGCGACACTGTTCTCAGTTGCGTAACGGAGTCCTCGCACCGTGCTTCTACGCTCCATTCAGCAGCGTTGCCCATACACCGACCGTAATCCCGGCCCGATCGTTCTAAGCTCTCACGATGCTCAAGTTCGCCCGCTGGTCCACAACGCACCGCCTATACATCGCGATCGGCTGGGTGATCCTGCTGATCGGCGTCAACGTCATCTCCCAGTCAAGCGGAGGGGCGGCCTACTCGAACAACTTCACGCTGCCCAACTCCGACGCGCAGCGAGCCTCCGATCTGCTGGCGCACAGCTTCCCGGCACAAGCCGGCGACCGCGACACGATCGTCTTCAAGGTGGGGCAGGGCAACGTGCGCGAACCGTCGGTACAGAGCCACATGAGCGCGCTGTTCGCCAAAGTGGCCACCCTGCCACACGTCTCCGGCGTGATCAGTCCCTACGCCGCCAGCCAGGCCGGCAAGGCGATCTCGGCCGACGGGCGCATCGCGTTCGCAACGGTGGTATTCAACGAAAAGGCCAACGAACTACCCAAGAGCGCGGGCGAAGGCGTGGTCAAAGCGGCCGAGGCGGCGCGCACGCCAAGCCTGCAGATCGAGCTCGGCGGGCAAGCGATCGAGCAGACAGAGCAGGAAGGCTTCGGGGTCACTACCGCGGTCGGCCTGATGGCGGCGATCGTGGTGCTCTTGATCACTTTCGGGTCGCTCATTGCGATGGGCCTGCCAATCCTCACGGCGCTGCTCGGCCTCGGCACCGGCCTCGGTGCGATCGCGTTGTTCACGCACGTGGTCGACACGCCCAACTTCTCCTCCGAGCTCGCCGCGATGATCGGACTTGGGGTGGGGATCGACTACTCGCTGTTTATCGTGACCCGCTTCCGCGAGGCCTACGCCACGCCCGGCCCGAGCTTCGGCGACGTGCGCGAGTCGGTCGTGCAGGCGATGGACACCGCCGGGCGCGCGGTGCTGTTCGCCGGCTGCACGGTCGTGATCGCGCTGCTCGGGATGATGCTGCTCGGCGTGGATTTTCTCTACGGCGTGGCGATCTCCGCCTCGATCGGGGTGCTGCTCGTGATGCTCGCCTCGCTCACGCTGCTGCCAGCACTGCTGACGATCGCGGGTAAGCGCGTCGTGCGACCCCGACGACGCGCGCGGCGTCGGGGCGTTCAGGCCACCGATGTCCAACACGGAAAGGCGTGGCTGCGCTGGAGCCAGTTCGTGCAGGCCCACTCGTGGCCGATCGCGCTCGCCGCCACACTGATCCTGCTCGTGATCGCGGCGCCCGCGACCGCCCTGCGGCTCGGATCCAGCGACGCGAGCAATGACCCGGAGAGCTTCACCACCTACAAGGCATACGAGCTGCTCGCCGAGGGCTTTGGCCAAGGCTTCAACGGACCATTGCAGGTAGTGGCGCAGGTCCCGGGCACCGCCCCCGCCAGGGAAGTAGCAAAGAAGGGCGTGCCGCCGACGGCGCCCGTCTCGAGCACCGGCAAGGCGGCCGTGGAAGATCTGCGCGTGGCCATCGCCGGCACCCCGGAGGTCGCGGCGGTGACTCCGGCCAAGTTCAACCCGGCAGGAGACGTCGCGACGATCTCCGTGTATCCCCGCTCCTCCCCACAGGCCTACGCCACGACACAGCTAGTCTCGCAACTGCGAAACGAAGTGATTCCGCCGGTGGTGGCGAGCACCGACATGCACGTGTATGTCGGCGGTGTTACCGCCGGAGCAGTCGACTTCGCGGGCGTGCTCGGCAAGAAGCTGCCGTTGTTCATCGGCGTGGTGGTGCTGCTCTCGGCGCTGCTGTTGATGATCGTGTTCCGCTCGCTCGTGATCCCGCTGCAGGCGGCTTTCATGAACCTGCTCAGCATCGGCGCATCGCTGGGGGTGATCGTGGTCGTCTTCCAATGGGCCTGGCTCGACTCGATCATGGGCGTCAAACCCGGCCCGATCGAGTCGTTCGTGCCGGTGATGCTGTTCGCGATCGTGTTCGGGCTGTCGATGGACTACGAGGTCTTCCTGGTCTCGCGCATCCACGAGCAGTGGACTCGCAGCGGCGATAGTCGCCGTGCGGTCAGCGAGGGTCTGGCACTCACCGGACGTGTCGTGACGGCGGCCGCGGCGATCATGATCTGCGTGTTCCTGTCGTTCATGCTCGGTGAAAGCAGAGTCATCAAGGAGTTCGGACTGGCCCTGGCCTCGGCGGTGTTCCTCGACGCGGTCGTCGTACGCTGCCTGCTGCTGCCGGCAGTGCTCAACATCCTGGGCAACGCCACCTGGGCGATCCCAGCTCGCCTCGATCGATTGCTTCCGCGCTTGAACATCGAGGGCAGCGCGTCCCGCCTGAGCCCGGCAGATGAAGCCGAGCTCGCGACGTTCGCCTCCGAAGAGCAGCCAGTGCCTGCCGGCACGCGCGGGGGGACAGAGGGCTGAGCAATATGCGCGGGGGGCTGCTTGCGGCCCTGCTGTGCACGGCGGTGGCGGGCTGGTGGCCGACAACCGCGCCAGCCGCAGGACCACGCCAAAGGCTCTCTCCCGCCGCGGCTCAAGGCCACGCCGGACCAGGCCAGCTCGGCCCAGCCCGGGTCACTCAAGCGCAGGCCAGTCCGGCGCGAGCAGTCGATACAGGAGCAACCGGGGAGCCTTCAGCGCTCGTCGTGTTCGTCGCCCCCGGGCCACTGCATCATGGCAACTCCGAAGACGATGCGATCGAGGCCGAGCTCAGCTCGATACCAGCGCTCTCGACAGGCATCCTGAGCGCCACACAGGGCACGTACAAGACCGCCCAGCTGCTGCTCGACGTCACGCAGGGTGCGCGGGTGTCTTATTCCGCCTACAGCCCCGCCTACCCGCCCGCGCTCTCGCTTACAGCGCTCGGTCGCTCCGGCGGCGGGCAGGTACAACCATGGGCGGCTGTGCTCAAACGCGCCGATGACGCCCCGCAACTGCTCGACCCAGGATTGCTCGCCGCCTCGATCCCCAGCGGGGCTGCCTACGCGGGCATATTCGGCTCGGGAGACACGAAGACAAGTGGCACGGTGGCAAGCAGCACAGCAGCAGGCGGTGTCGAGACAAGCGACACGAAGGCGAGCAGCACAGTGGCAGGCGGTGCCGAGACAAGCGACACGAAGGCGAGCAGCACAGCAGCAGGCGGTGCCGAGACAAGCGACACGAAGGCGAGCAGCACAGCAGCAGGCGGCCCGCACGCCCTCCCTGGAATAGTGAGCATCCCCGCCAACAGCAATCCCGATGGTCCGCTTGCAGCGAATCGCTCCGGCAAGATAGCCGCCGTCTCTCTAGGAGCACCGGCCACGCTGCTCGCGCGTATCGCCGAGCTACGCGCCACCCACAGTTTGGTCGTCGCGGATCTGCCCTCCGGCGCGCCCGGCAGCGCCGACCTTCGCACACTCGCCGCCACACGCCCGGCCAGCGAGCTGCTGATAGTCATCCAGCGCGCCCCCAGCGTACCCGGCCACGAACTGCTGTGGAGCGCCTTCGCCGGGCTCGGCCCCGGCGGCGACACCCTCACCTCTCAGACCACCAACCAGCGCGGCATGATCGCCGCGATCGACATCGGACCGACGATTCTCGAGCACCTCGGACTCTCGATACCCGCCGACATGCGCGGCAAGCCGGTGCGCCTCGACGGCGCATTCGACGGTGCCAGCCTGCGCGCGCTGAAGGCGCGCCTGGTCGTAATCGACTCGCGCAGACTGCCGGCGTTCGCGTGGCTAATGCTCGCCTGGGCGCTGCTGCTCACCGCCGTGCGCCTGCCCGTCTGGCGAGGCAATCGCCGAAGGCGATCCGCGTGGGCGATACGCAGCGGCGCGATCGCGATGTTGTGGTCTCCCGTGGCGGTGCTGGTCCCGGCAGCGCTTGAGCCGAGTCGCACTGTCGAGCTCGCGGTGATCGTGGCGACATGCTTCCTGCTCGGAGCGCTCACCGACCGGCTCCTGCCCTGGCCACGCGCCCCGCTCGTGCCGGCGGCGGGAGCGGTGATCGCGTTGACCGTAGACGCACTGGCGGGCACACAGCTGCTGATGCGCTCGTTGCTAGGACCGAGCCCCGCATTTGGAGCACGCTTCTATGGAATCGGCAACGAGCTGAAGTCGGGCCTGGCGGTGCTCGTGTTCAGCGCTGTGGCAGCCGCGCTCTACCCAGCCGTGCGGAGTCGCCGGGCCGCTGCCACGATGGCAGGCACAGGCATCGTGCTCGCGATCGTCGAGGGCTCCGCGCGCATCGGTGCGGGGGTCGGCGGCGTGATCCTCGTAAGCGCCGGCGCCGCTGTGGGGACCGTGATGCTGCTACCGGGAACCCTCAACCGTAAGCGCGTGCTGATCGTGATGGCGGCGCCCGTCGTGGGGCTAATCGCACTCGCCGCGATCGACCTCGCCACCGCCCACGGGAGCGGTCACTTCACAGGCAGCGTGCTCGATGCGCGCTCACCCGGCGATATCCGCGACATCGTCGTGCGCCGCTACACGGCGGCATGGGACGAGCTGAAGAATCATCTGATGCCCGTTGCTACCGCGCTCGCGCTGCTCGCCTCGATCTTCGCGGTCCGCAACCGAGATCGAGTGCTCGCCCCGGTGTCATCCGATCCCGTTTGGCTCGCCGCGCTCGCCGGCGGTCTCACCTCTGGCGTGATCGGCGCCCTGACCGAGGACTCCGGCCCCGTCCTGCTGGTCGTCGCCGTGCTCGCGCTCGGCTGCGTGCTCAGCTACCTGTGGGCCAGCCCCACAATTGAGCTTGCACGCCCCTCACCCGCCGCCCCCACCAATGTGGGAGCTACCGCCAAGCAGAGCACGCCGGTGGCTTTCAAGTAGCGGCACTACGCCGCGGTCGCTACGCCGCGGTCGCTACGCCGCGCAGTCCCGGCACTCCCCCCGCAACACGATCTCGTGCTCGGACACCGTCAGCGGCACCCTCCGGCTGAGGCTCACGATCGCCTGCTCGAGCGCGTCGTCGGAGAAGGGCATCACCAGGCCACAGCCGTCGCACACAAGATGGTGGTGGTGCTCGTCGTGGGCGCACACGCGCTCGTAGCGCACCATCGCCTGGCCGGTCTCCACGCGCTGCACGAGCCGCAGCCCCTCCAGCTCCTCAAGGATGCGGTAGATGCTCGCGCGGCTCACGCGTCGCTCAGAAGCACGCAGCGCGTCCTCGATCTCCGTTGCCGTGAGCGCGCACGTTTGGCCATCAAGCAGCTCCAGCAGCGCGCGCCGGGCACCGCCGCGCTTGTGCCCGGCCTCGGCGAGCGCCGCCTCGGCCCGCTCGATCCAGCCGGCACCGTGCGCGGCCAAGTCGTCCGCGCGCGCGCCGTCTCGATCGCCG
>DATCDV010000004.1:0-250375 GCA_036510495.1 Solirubrobacteraceae bacterium | reverse complement strand
CAGGCTCAGTCCTCTCTCTTCACTTGCCGGTGAAGGAGGCAGCCTGAGCCGAGGCACGGACGGGTTCCCCAGCTGGGGAACCCGTCCAACCTCAAAGACCTATCGAGCCCCCAACTGTCGGGAGCACACGGAGACAGCCCAACCTAAACCGCCATTGCCCGGCAAAAAAATCAAAGAGGCACCTAGCCGTAGCACCAAAGGGCGCTAGGCGACCCGAGACAGTAGGGCTACGGCTATCTCCACTAGCCCTATCCCAAGAACTGGCCACCACCAGAAAGACGCCTTATCGAACGCTTTGCCACGGTTTTCGTTGGCGAGTTGCGCTTCGTCGAGGACAGTCGTGTAGAAGCCGATCAGCGCCGCTGCGATCTGCGCAACGGGTTCGTCTATACGGCCCTCAAGGGCTTCTAGCGTCTCGCGCCCGAATTCGTCGCGGTCTTGGGGCGCCCATACCTGAGCAGCCCGCACAAGATCCATGACCAAAGCCCCAGCTTGGAGGGCTAGACCGATAGAGAGGACGATCACCCAGCCCTTCGGCGCGCTGGACCCAAGAGCGATGGCCGCAACGGTTTGGGTAACCGCGAACCAGGCTCCAGCGAGCGTGGCCTGTCCCCTGGCCTTTTCGTCCCAGCGATTCGCGCGCTCAAGCTCGCTGTCTAGCGTCGCTCGTGCTATGTCGAGCACGCGCGAAAGATTCTGGGACGTTGCCTCCGATTGCGAGTCTGTTTTCATGCGACGAAGCCTCCAGTTTAGACGTCCCAAATCTTTGCGTAAGGTTACTTGACAAGTGTCAAGGCGTAAGGTAGCCTTACGCTATGCCTCCGGTAGACCGCAACGCCCCACGTCGGGCGGACTCGTCCGAGTCCACGTACTCGCTGATCGAGTTCATGCGGGAGTTCCCCGACGATGCCGCATGCCTTGAGCACCTGTGGTGCTCGCGCTACACACCGGATGGCGAACACGCGACGTGTCCGAAGTGCGAGCAGGAGCGCGTCTTTCGCCGGTACGCGACGGCGCAGGGTCGCCAGTCGTGGACCTGCACCGGCTGCGGCCACCACGTCCATCCGACCGCCGGGACGATCTTCGAGAAGTCCTCAACGTCGCTGCATTTGTGGTTCTATGCGATGTATCTCGTGACTAGCACTCGCTGCGGGATATCCGCCAAGCAGCTTGAGCGCTCGCTGGGCGTGACCTACAAGACGGCGTGGCGGATGCTGAACAAGATCCGCAACGAAGTCATGGTCGAGGACGACGAGCCGCTAAGGGGCGATGTGGAGGTCGATGAGGCGTCCGTGGACGGCAGGCCACGCAAGCCTCAAGGACAGCATCGTTACCTAGCGACGACGCCTACTCGGCGCTCGGAAGCCGCGAAGCTCCGCGAACGTAGTAGAGCAACTGTGTTTGCGGCGGTGGAACGCGGCGGGCGCATCAAGGCGACCGTTCTGCCGTCGCGTCGTGGACCGCAACTCAAGCGTCAGGTGATCGAGTGGGTAGAGCCCGAGTCGATCATCATCACGGACGAGTGGGCCGCGTACAACGGCCTGGACGCGCACTTCATCGACCATAGTCGGATCAACCACTCCGCCGGTATTTACGTGCAGGGCGACACGCACACAAACACGATTGAGGGCTTCTTTGGCCATTTGAAGCCGTCGATCAAGGGCACCTACAGGAAGGTGTCCCACAAGTGGCTACAGGGCTATCTCAACGAGTTCACGTGGCGCTACAACCTGCGCTACCAACGCGACCCGTCGATGTTCGCTGAACTGGTCGAGCAGGCGTGCGCAAAATGAGCGAAGCGAAGGTCATCGAAGCCCTACACCGGGCAGCCGAACGCCGCAAAGCCGCCGATGACGAGCGCCACGCCGCGTCAGCCGAACTACGAAAGCGCGTACAGGACGCCCATACAGCGGGCGTCAGTCCGACGCGGATTGCTCAGGAGGCCGGTCTGTCTCGTCAGGCTGTTTACGAAGCCCTGGGCCAGCAACCTTCTTAACCGTCTTCAAAAAGTCAC
The DNA here is from genome assembly GCA_036510495.1 of Solirubrobacteraceae bacterium. Classification (GTDB taxonomy): domain Bacteria; phylum Actinomycetota; class Thermoleophilia; order Solirubrobacterales; family Solirubrobacteraceae; genus Palsa-744. The sequence goes on along the minus strand of DATCDV010000004.1, from coordinate 248,361 downwards.
CACGGGACGGGATCGGAACCTCTAGATCACCATCCTTCGCCGGGATCATCTGAGTCGGTTCTGCGCCCTTTTTAACCATTGCTCCAGATTAGCGCGCGGGTACTCGTCCGGTGCTGGGTTTTCAATATTCAGCGGCTATCGCAATCGATGGCCCCGAGTCGCCGCGCCTCAATCGCAGCGACTCGGGAACACATCAGTACGAAAGGAGGGCAGAATCATGCCCCCTGTGCATCGATACGAACCCGGCGAGACTGCGATTCATTCGGGTTCGTACAACGTCGTCGGCCACTACGGCGAACCCGTCAGGGTTGCTCTGTGGTTCGACGTCGGAGACCGTCTGCCGCTCGTCACAGCGACAGATGTCGAGCCGCCAGTCTGGTACGTCTTGGTAGCCATACCAAGCGAACTCGCCAAGGCGGCTTAGGAAAGCGCCAGCGGCTCCAGCTTTCCGTCTGGAGCCGCTGGCAGTCTTCCCCGGCCACTCGGCCAAACCGAAGTCACCTCGACCCATTCCCAAACGCCTAGCAAGCAGGGTCGGGGTGGCTTCCTTTTTCCTGGGCAAGCTCATCGTCGTCATCTGGTGTTCGGCGAGCGCGGGCTACTCATCCCCAAAAACCCTCCGGCCCCGCGTTAGGCAGAGTCCGTCTGCTCGCTCTTTGCTCGATACGTCTATGTCCTGTTTCCTGTGCATAGGTCGCGTCAGTTCGCGCCTCAATGCACTTTCTGTGCGCCATATTAGCCCCCTCCCGGACGGAAAAGCGCGCGCGCCAAGTTGCGCGCGCGCAAAAATCGCCCCTAAAGGCCCTGCAAAAGTCCACGTTTCGCGGGCTATCCCGGACATAATCGGCACAACCGTCACCGTTACGTTTCTCGTTTCCGACTCCAGCACTGGCTCTGGATGCCGTCGGAATGATCGACCCATTTGCCTGGACCAGAGACCCAAAGATCCGTAGTTTGGGACGACAAGCCGCCAGCGCGCTTATACAGAGATGACCCATATGTGACGTCCATCACAGTTACCCCGAATCCTTTAAATTGCTTGAACTATGAGGCCAGTACCAGGCTCGGGGGCCGCTCAGCAGATACCGTCTCTGCATGACTAAGCAACGTGTGGACACGCTCTTGGCCGAGCGCGGCCTGTTTCCCTCGCGGACACGAGCGGCGGCATCGGTGATGGCAGGTGAGGTCACTATCGGCCACCACGGGAAGCGAGCGAGCAAGCCAGGCGAGATGGTGGCTGTCGATGCCGAGCTGAGCGTACGCGAGCGCGCGCGCTTCGCCTCTCGTGGCGGACTCAAGCTCGAGAATGCTCTGGACGGTTTCGCCGTCCTCGTGCGGGGGCGCCAGGCGCTCGACGTGGGCGCCTCCACAGGCGGGTTCACCGACTGCCTGCTTCAACACGACGCTGGCGAGGTTGTTGCCGTGGATGTCGGCTACGGCGACCTCGACTATCGCCTGCGCACCGATCCACGGGTAACGCTACTGGAGCGCACGAACGCACGTTCGATGACCCGGGATATGCTCCCCTACGCACCCACGCTCGCGGTGCTCGATGTCTCGTTCATCTCGCTGCGCAAGGTGCTCCCGGCGGTGCTCGGGTGCCTCGCGGAGCGCTACGACGTGCTCGCGCTCGTCAAGCCCCAGTTCGAGGTTGGACGCGAGCGGGTCGGCAAGCGTGGGGTGGTACGAGCGCCGGAGGACCGCCGCTCGGCGCTCATCGATGTCGGCGCCGCCGCGCTGGAGCTCGGGGCGAGCGTGCTCGGGTACCGCTCCTCCGGTCTGCCCGGCCCCAAGGGCAACCTCGAGAGCTTCATATGGCTAGGCGAGCACGGGCGTGCGGGAGGCGCACAGGACCTTGCGGCTCTGGAGAGGATGGCCCGTGAGGTGGAGCCGTGAGCACGGCCCGAGGTGAAGCGATGATCCGTGAGAGCATGGCTCGTGAGGTGAAGCCGTGATCCGTGAGAGCATGGGACATAGTGGCGCTCGGGTCGACGATCGCGGGCGGGCCGTGGCGAGCGACATCGCTCCAGGAGAGGCGACGGGTTTGCCCGAGCTCCCCGTGAAATCCGTGCGCACGGTGTCGGTACTCACCCACAGCCGTCCCGCCCAGACGACCGCGGCCCTGCAAACGCTCGTCGAGGCCGCCATGACGGCGGGCGTGACCCTTCATTTCGAGGAGAGCGAGGCGGCCAAGCATGAGCTTTCTCCCCGCGGCCACGTTGCCGTGGACGCCCTTGATGACGATGACGTGGACCTGTGCATCGTGCTTGGCGGCGATGGCACGATCCTGCGCGCCCTGCGTCGATATGCGGGCACCAGTGTGCCCGTGTTCGCGGTCAACTTCGGCGATATCGGGTTCCTCGCCACAATCGAGCCCCAGGAGCTCGCCGACGGCGTGCAGCGCGCTTTCCGGGGTGAGTTCGAGCTCTTGCGGCTGCCCGCGATCGTGCTCGACGGGGTGGGCGGGAACATCAAAAAACGGGAGCGCGCGTTCAACGACATCGCCATCCACCGCAAGGTGGGCGAGCGCGTGGCCGAGCTCGCCTACGTGCTCGACGGGGAGGAGCTCGGCAGCGTGCGCTGCGACGGGCTCGTGGTAGCCACCCCCGCCGGGTCCACGGGCTACAACCTCGCCAACGGCGGGCCCGTCATGGCGTGGGGGGTGAAGGGCTTCGTGGTGTCGTTCATCGCGCCGCACTCGCTTACCGCGCGCACGCTCGTGGCCGCTCCACAGGACCGCCTCACGATCCACAACCTCTCGCGCGAGCCGCTCGACGTGTCAGTCGATGGACGACCCGTCGGCGAGATAGCTCCGGGAGCGGCGATCGACGCACGCTTCGTCGATGACGCCGGGATCATCGCCCAGCTGCCGGGCTCATCGTTCTATCGCCGGCTGCGCGAGAAGTTCGGCCGTCTCGCGCGCTGAGCGCTTAGGCTGCCCAGCTTAGGCGACGCCACTCTTGCGCTGGGGCACCCGGTCAGTGCGCTGAGGCGCCTGGTCGGTGCGCTGCAGCGACTCGATGAAGCCGTCCAGCTGTTCGCGCGAGAAGCGCCGCTGTCCTCCCGGCGTCCTGTAGCCGGCAAGGTAGCCCGCGTCCGTCCAGCGACGGATCGTGGCGAGCGACACGCCAAGGTAGCGGGCGGCCTGTGAGCTTGTGAACACGAGCTGATGCTCGTGACCTGGATTCGGGGTGATGGGCATATTCGCCTCTTGTCAGTGGAGTTCTCGCCTTGTGGCGCCTGCCCCGGAACTGGACGCATTGGGAAGCCCCGGATGCGTTGAGATTCGACAAATTGGAGCCAAAAGATGAGGGCGCGCCAGTTTTGTGGACCTTTGGTCTAGAAAGACACCCGCATACGTCAAGTGCTTCAGAGGGCCCAAAGACCCAGTTTTGCAGGGAAAAGCCGTCGATCGCCACCGCGCGAGCCCTCTAGATGCAAGCGATCATGCAGCCGGTTGGACGAAGTGGACAATTCGCCCTGTACCTATACTATGCTCATTAAACCTACTCAACACTCGTCGTGCTTGGCTGAGGATGGAGCCGTCGCACGAGGGCGTTGACCCGCCTGAGTGACGGAAGGAGCTTTCAATGGGTTGGAAAGGCTAGACAGAAGCGTCAACTGGCCGTCGAAGTAAGGACGGCCCGCATGTGTCGGGGCGTTGTCCATTTGGGCGGCGCCCCGATTCGTTAAGGACGCGCCGCGACATTTCGAACGCCGCGGGCATCTACGCCGACTCGGCCGCGGCGCTCTAGCGGCCAGCCGTCCGTCGTCCGCGCCAGCCGCCCTCCATGAGCGTTTGGCCATCGTTAGAGCGCGAGTGCGATGCCCTAGCGGGTGGCCGGCTCGGCGAGCGCGCGGGCCCGGCGCTCGAATGCGAGCTCCGTTTCGAAGTCGGCGTCGTCGCCATGCGCGAAGGTCACGGGACCGCTGCGCTCGAGCATCGCCACGAACGCGTCCACGATCTCGCCGTCAAGCTGACGTCCCGCGACGCGGCGCAACTCGGCGATCGCGTCTTGAGGGGTCATCGGCGAGCGGTAGGAGTCTCGCGCGGTGAGCGTGTCATACACGTTGCACACGGAGAGGATCCGTGAGGCAAGTGGAATCTCATTGCCTATGAGGCCGGCCGGGTAACCGCTGCCGTCGATGTGCTCGTGGTGATAGAGGATGGCATCCGCCACGGGGCCGTACCCGTCCAAGCGCCCTACGAGTGTGGCTCCCTCCTGCGGATGGCGGCGCACCACCGCCCAGTCCTCGTCGGAGAGGATCTCAGCGTGAAGAATGCGGTCCGGGAGCGCGAACTTGCCGATGTCGTGGAGCAACCCGGCAGTGTGCACAAGGTCCTGGTCGGCCTCGTCGCAGCCCATCTCTCGTGCTAGCGCACGGGCATAGCGCGCCACGGCGGCCGCGTGTCGCGCTGTCATACGGTCGCGCAACGCAAGCGTCTCGACGAGCGTCACGAGCACCCCGAGCTGCATCGATGCCAGTCTCACCGAGCGTGCCTCCAGCTGCTCGGCACGATCCTCCGAGCGAAGCAGGGCTCGGGCAAGGTACTGGAAGATGAGGATCACGACGACGACCCCCACCAGCGCTGGATAGCCGAGGTTCGTGTAGGCCACGGCGAGGATCGCGGCGAGGATCGCGGCGGCGAACTGCCCTGGAAGCATCGGTATGAACAGCGTTCGCACCTGGGTGACCAGTCCGCGATCCTGCAGCACTCGCTTCTGGATCGCGATCAGTGCGAAGTTGACGATGTTCGTGACGACGAATGTGCCGAACACGACCAGGGCGAACGTGATTTCTCGCACGCTCGGATCGAGGTCGTGCACGTTGCCGATCACCGCCCGCGCAAGCACCCCTCCCAACAGGGCAAAAGCGACATAGGTGGCCGTGTTGGACAAGCACACCGCGAGAGCAGGACGGCGAGAGAGCGAGTCGAAGGCGATCGCCACGATCGCGATCGCCACGGCGGGCGCGGGTCCGAGCAGCGTCATGGCCAAGACGAGCGCCACAAATCCGGCCGACAAGCTCTGGCTGCCCACTGTGAGCTCCAGCCGCTCGCCGAGCACGCCCAAGACCAGCAGCAGCCCCACCAGCTCTAGCGGGCTCCAGTCGGATGCGGTCGAGGTGAGCACTGCCGCGGCGAGGCAGCCGACAAGTAGGAGCACCTGGCTCGCGTTGTATAGCGACTCGCGGTTTCGCCGCAGAACATTCATCGGATTGATTGCCATGGGCCTGTCGTACTTAACGGCCGACAACGCGTCGTACTTAAGGGTCCCTCTACTGCGCGGTCGTGGCGAGTCCCCGCTCGGCCGCCAAGCCACTCTCGTCCTCTTCGGCGCTGGAGCGCAGCCCACGAATCGGCAGGCGCACGAACGCAAGTGTGGCAAGCGTCGCGATCGCGCCCGCCACGACCATGGCGATACGCGGCGAGCTCACGGCGACAATGGTCCCCCCGAGGATGAATCCGATCGCGGGGCACAGCGCGTTCAGGGAGCCGACGACACTCATCAGGCGTCCTTGCAGGGAGCTGGGTGTGAGCTGCTGGATGGCGCTGATAAAAGACGGCCACTGAATTCCGTTCCCGATTCCTCCGACCACCGCGACGCCACAGGCCACAGCGAGTGTCGGGGCAGCCGCGAAGCCCAGGTATCCGAGCCCCACCAGAAGCGTGCCGCCGGTCAGCATCGGCCCCAGCGGGCGGCGCACCGAGCGAGCGAACACGATGGCGCCCAGCGCGGCACCCACGCCCCAGGCCGCCACGATCAGTCCGTAGCCGAGGTCGCCAGCGTTCAGGGTCGACTTGGCGTACAGGACCTCGACAGGCTCCACCGAGGCGAAGAACACTATCGCCAGCGCCTCGCAGAGGAACAGCACGCGCAAGTCCGGCATCGCGCGCAGGTGCTGTAGGGCGGCTATCAGCCGCCCACGGATCGAATCTCCGCTCGTCTCCGCGATGTACGTGCTCAGGTGCAACAGCAGGCCGCCGCACACCATGAATGTGAACGCGTCCAGCAGCAGAGCTACCGGTCCTCCGACGGCGTGCACCAGCAGACCGCCAATTGCGGGTCCGAGCGCGAAAGTGCCCATGAAAGCGAAGTTCAATGCCGCGCTTGCCTGCCGCTGGGCGGCCTCGGTCACAGTCTGGCGCTCGGCGGAATCGAGGCTTGAGCCATGCTCGGAAATCGCGTCCTGGACTGCCATCCGCGTCGCCGAAGCGCGCACCAAGGCGGTTGCCGCGACCGCCACAGCACCGTCGAGCGTGACAAGCACGAGCACGCCCACCAGCCAGAAGTGCCACAGCAAGCCGGCGAGCGCAACGGTGAGGGTGGCCTCCAGCAGGTACAGCCACGCAAGCTGTCCGCGACGTTCGGAGCGCTCGATGCGGGCTACGAGTACCGGCGCGAACAACGCCGGCAGCAACCCTCGCGCGACGAACAGCCCGGCTGTCGCGATCGCACTGTGGGTGTGGTCGTACACGCCCAGGGCGAGCGCGACATAGCCGAACCAAGTTCCCAGTTCGTTGATCGTGTAGGCAAGAAGGATTCTCCGCAGTCGGGGAGACTTGGAAAGCAAGGACGCCTCTCGAAGCTGGCGATGGCTTCGCGTTTGGTAGCCGGGTGGGCGGCATTGTAGGGTGGAGCCCCGACGGTACTTCGAATGACCCCGACGTCTCGGTCCGGTCGCACGCTGCTCGTCGGTTATAGCCGCGCTCGCGCACGAGGTGAAGCATCAGTCGAAGCGCCGAGGTTCTTCATGGGGGCCCGCCGGGCGGGTGGGGCGCCGATCGAGCGCAGACCCGGGAGCACGATGCTCGCGTCGCTGGCCAAGGACGCCGACTCGTTCTCGCGGTCACCTGTCACCGCGGCCCGAGCCAGCACCGTCAGGCCCTTCACGCTAGCGGCCGATATCGCGGCCCACGTGAGTGCCACCCCAAGGTCGATCATCGCACTCTCCACTCGTTGCGCTCCGGTCGCCTGCTCGCGGGAACCCGCGACTGGTGACTATGGAAAGGCTGTGGCATCGCTCATGCAATGATGATGTCCGTAAGGTCGCTTGTCTGTAGGGCAAACGGTGCCGATCTTGTAGTCCTAAAGGTGCAACGCGTGTCGTCCCAACCGGGCCGAGCGACCAGATCGGGGCCACAATGCAGGGTGGTGGCCAATCTCTGGCGCGCGCGGTGCTCTCCGCGGTGCCGCCAGCGCAGCCGATACGGTTAGCGCCTTATGTCTACCGAAGATCCTGGGCAGAAGCGGCCCATCGACGTGATAATCGCCGACGACCATACGGTCGTGCGCGATGGCATCCGCGCCGTACTGGAGCGGGAGGCCGGCGAGTTCCGAGTGGTGGCCGAGGCGGCCGATGTGCCATCGACGATCCGGGCGGTCAGGGAGTTCAAGCCCGATCTGCTCACGCTCGATCTCACGATGCCGGGCGGTTCGAGCCTCGCGGCTCTGCCCACCTGCTTCGTGGCCCATCCCACGCTCGCCGTGGCGATCCTCACGATGCGCGAGGATCCCGAGTACGCGCGCCAGGCGCTGCGTGCCGGTGCCCGCAGCTATGTGCTCAAGGAGGCCGAGCCCGCCGAGCTGCTGCAAGCGTTCCGCTTGGCGGTGGCCGGGCGCAACTACCTGCACCCACGGCTCGGCGCGTTGATGGTGACAGGCGAAGGCGACTCCCAGGACGGGGTCGCGCTGAGTGAGCGTGAGCGCGAGGTGGTGCGGCTGATCGCCAACGGCTTCACCAATCCGGAGATCGCAGAGCAGCTGCACGTCGCCGAGCGCACCGTGAAGACCTACCGTGCACGCGCGATCGAGAAGTTGGGGTTCTCCTCACGGGCGGAGATAACCGCCTACGCGCGCAAGCTAGGCCTGGTGGAGTAGGCGTCCAGTGCTGTTCCGACCGGCGCATGCGCCGGTCGGCCAAGCCGTGCATGCACGGCTTGGTGCCGGGCCGCACATGTGCGGCCCGGTCGGATGGCGCATGCGCCATCCGAGGTAACAGGTCGATGATCGACGGAATCACCGACTGATTGGAAATTAGACGCGATCCCCCCTTATCGGCCGATATGCGGGCATGTCCTCCATGGAGAAAGTGAGTGAGGTGCTGCTTGAGGCCAGGACCCGCGCATACAGGGGGCGCACGTATCAGACCGCTGTCCCACGCATGCGTGGGGGCGTCCCTCATGCAGGGGACGGACGGCCCGCCAACGGGACGGTCAAGCGCATCGTCGCGCCCCCACCCGGACCCGGCACCAGCTCGAGCTCGCCGCCGACGAGCTCGGCTCGCTCACGCATGCCTGAGACGCCAAAGCCGCCCTTGAGTTCCTCGCCGGCCGTGCGCGGCCTCGACGGTCCGCCATCGGGCAGGCCTTCGCCGTCATCGGTCACGGCAGCGGTGACCTTGCCGTCGCGCTCGCTCACGCTGATTACCGCGCTCGTGGCTTTGGCGTGGCGACTGACGTTGGTGAGTGCCTCCTGCACGACGCGGTAGAGCGTGCTCTCGAGCTCCGCGTCGAGGCGTCGCTCACCATCGATGAGCTCGATCTCGGTGCGAATCTCAAGGCCGTCCATCGCCTGGGCGCGACGCGCAAGCGCTTCCAGCGCGGGCACCAAGCCGAAGTCGTCGAGGGCGGCGGGACGAAGCTCGGTGATCAGATGGCGCAACCCATCGATCTCCTGTCCAAGGCCCTCCAGCACTGTGTCCACCGCCGTGCTCAGCGCCGCCTGATCGCCCAGGTCGCGAGCGTTCGCGAGCTGCAATCGCAGAGCCCCAAGCCCCTGCACGGTTTCGTCGTGGATCTCCCTGGCCCAGCGGGTGCGCTCGCGCTCACGCGCCTCCATCCCGAAGCGCAGTCGCTCGATCTCCACTGAGCGCTCGGCCGCGAGGCGCTGGGCAACGCTTGCCGCGAACGCGTTCAAGGCGCGCCGGTCCGGGTCGCGGAAGCCGCCGTCCTCACGTGCGGCGATCACCAGCCCGCCGCTTTGATCATCCAGGCTGAAGGGCTCCACCAGAACTGCCCGTGCTTCGAGTCCCAACTCGTGAAGCCAGGTCGCTTCCTGTCCGCGCGGCCGCTCGAGCGACAGCGACTTACCGGTTCTGTAGAGCGCCCCGAGCGCGCTGCCCTCCGTCGGGAGCACGCGCACGCGTACCGACACACGACCGCTTGAGGCCGCTACTCGCAGCTCACGCCGCTCCTCCACCACCATCAAGAGCGTCGAGGCGTCGAGCAGCGCCGCGCCTCGATCGGCCATCAGACGCAGCAACCACAGCTCGGACCCGGAGAGCACGGCGTGGGATTATGGACCTATCTCGATAGGACTGCACGTCTGGTTGAGGCCGACCCAGCTCTCCGGGCTGTGTGCCCCCTTCGCGATGCTGCGTCCTCGGGGCTCGACTTGGCGCCACCAGGCCCGGGTGGGCGGGAATTGATGCTTGTCTCGCTCGACACTCGACCTCCTCAGCCGCACATCCCTATCGAGATAGGTCCGAACCTCTCAGCAGCGACTGCTCGCCGGTGTCGGCCGGAGGGTGCTCGGGGGGCCATGCCGACTGACGGTCGAGCGGGCCCGGCCGCCGCGCCGCCAAGCGCGTCTGGGCGAGCAGTGCCTCGGCCGTCAGACCCTCCCGCCATGCCGCTATTCCCACCGATATCCGTAGGGATTGGCGCTTGCCCTCGGACTCGATCTTGACCGCGTGCAGCCTGCCGAGCGCGCGCCGCGCCACGATCTCACCGCGGCGCTCATCGGCGCCGGGAAGCACCACGAGCAACTCGCCCTCCGCCGAGTGCCCAACACGATCGAAGCGACGCAACTCACGGCCAAGCGCCACACCTAGGTAGGCAAGCGCCTGCGAGGGGAGCTCCTCACCATGGACACTCGAGAGGTGCTCCACGTCGTCGAGGCTCACGAGCAGGCAGCTGAGCTCGGTGCGATGGCGCCCGGCACGGTTGACCTCCTCATCCAGGCGCGCCGCGAGCTCCGCCGAGGACAGACAGTCGCGTGGGCCTCGCGGGGTCTGGGGAAAGTTCTGGGAGTTGTTGGCAACCATGCCGATGAAGAGGGGAGGGGGAGGAACTTGTGGTCGAGAAGCGTGGGTCGAGAAGCCTTCGGTGGCCATTTCTCGCCGGGACATCCAGATTATCGACCGATCCCGCAGAGGAGATGAGGGACCTATCCTCGTGCGATCCGTCGGTGCTCACTGGTACACCTGTCCTGTGCTCTGCGAGCTGCGTGTCGAAAATCTGCTGTTGATCGAGCGGGCCGAGCTCACGCTGGCGCCAGGCTTGAATGTCCTCACCGGCGAGACGGGCGCGGGCAAGACGGTGCTGGCTCACGCGCTCGATCTATTGATGGGAGGCCTCGCCCGCCCCGGCCGCTCACGCACCGCAGTCGTGAGGCCTGGCGCTTCAGAGGCATATGTCGAGGGCGTCTTCTCGGTTCCCGATGACATGCGCGCGGAGCTAGCCGCGTTCCTGCCTGAGAACGTGCGTGGAGGCGACTTCGAGGGCGAGGATCTGGTGCTCGCCCGTCGCGTTGGTGCCGACGGGCGCACCCGCGCCTATATCAATGGGCGCTCAGCCAACGTGGGGGACCTGCGTGAGCTCGGAGCGCGCTTGATCTTCTTCTACGGGCAGCACGAGCATCGCAGGCTGGTGCTCGCGAGCGCTCAGCTTCAGATGCTCGACCAGGTGTGCGGGCCCGATCACCCGCGACTGCTCGAAGCGTGCGCCACCTCCCATCGGGAGACTCGCAGGCTCCAATCCGAGCTTGAGCGGCTATGCGAGCTCGCGCTCGCCCGCGAGCAGGAGCTCGAGCTGCTCGAGCACGAGCTCTCAGAGATAGACGAGCTGGCGCCCGACGAGGACGAGCACCAAACGCTGATCGCGCGCCGCGAGCGACTGCGCCGGCTGGAGGCCCTGCACTCAAGCGCCGGCTCGGCCGCGGACGCGCTCGCGCCCGAGTCCTCCGATGGGCCCGGAGCGGCGCACCTGCTCGCCGGCGCCGCCGCGAAGCTCGACGGTGTCGCCGGAATAGACCCGGAGCTGGACGTGCTTGCCCAGCGCGCCAGGACTCTCGCGATCGAGGCTCAAGACATTGCGGGCGCGCTGCGCGACTACTGCGAGGGAATCGAAGCCGAAGCGGGTTCGCTTCAGGCGGTGGAAGAGAGGCTCGCGCAGCTCGAGCGGGTGTTGCGCAAGCACGGCGGCACGATCTCCGCCGTGCTCGAGCGAGCCGAGCACGGGCGCGCTCGTCGCGAGGAACTGCTCGGCGCGGCGGTGGCTCAGGAGCAAACCGATGAGCTGCTCGTCGCTGAGCGGGCGACGCTGCACCGTCACGTCGAAGCGCTGCGAGCCGCCCGGCAAGCCGCCGCCACACGATTGGCCGCAGGGGTGCGCGAGCAGCTCGCGGCGCTCGCCATGGGCGACGCGAGCTTCGAGATCGTGCTGGCGCCAACCGAGCCGAAAGCCAACGGGGGCGATACGGCGGAGTTCGTGATCGCCCCCAACCCGGGCGTGGCGGGCGCTCCGCTGCGCGAGATCGCCTCGGGCGGCGAGCTCTCGCGCGTGATGCTCGCGCTCACCAGCGCCAGCAACGAAGGCGGCAAAACTGGCGGCTCCTCCGAGTCAACGCTCGTATTCGATGAGGTCGACGCGGGCATCGGCGGGCATACCGCACGCGCGGTGGGTGAGCGCCTGCAGACGCTCGCGCGAGCCAGACAGGTCATATGCATCACCCACCTGCCGCAGATCGCCTCACTCGCCGCCCGCCACTTTACGGTCACCAAGGACACCTCGGCTGAGCCTACGCTTGCGACCGTGACGCAGCTCACCGAGGGTGAGGTCGTCACCGAGCTCGTGCGCATGCTCGGCGCCGAGGAGCAGGATCAAGCCGCGCGCAGTCATGCGCGCGGCTTGCGCCGCGCCGCCTGAGACGGTCGAGGATCGGCGCCTTGCTGTGTCCTCAGTCGCTCGGGTGCAAAGCACACTTCGCTCGCTGCGTCCTTGCGAGGCTTGATCCTTGACCGTCTCAGAGAGCTGTGGGTCTCAGAAGTCCGATGCACATAATCAGTGCGTGAGCGTTAACCTCGAAGTCGATGGCCGCAACCCGGCAGCCGCCTGGCACGACCGCGCCCGCCTTCGGGGTCTTGCCCACGCCGCCACGCGAGATAGGCGGCCCGGTGCGCTTGGGGCGCAAGACCAAGCTGCTCGTCAGGCACCTCGTCGCCGGTGACATCGCCGTCATAGATCACTTGGACATCGACCGGGTCTCCGCGGAGGAGCTGATCGCCGCGGGTGCCGCGGCGGTGCTCAACTGTCGCGCCTCGACCAGCGGGACCTACCCGAATCTAGGGCCGCAACTGCTCGTGGAAGCCGGTGTCCTGCTCCTAGACCTGCCTGATGACTCCCTGTTTCACTCGCTCTCAGACGGCGACCCGGTGACCGTGCGCGTAGCGTCTGCGGACACGCGCGGCGAGGTGCTCTACCGCGGCCGTCCGCTCGTTTCTGGGGTGGTGCTCGACGTGGCCCGCGTGCGCGCCGAGACCGAGGCGCGCCGGCGCGAGATCGGCGATGCGCTCGAGCGCTTCGCCCACAACACGATCGAGCACATGCGCGAGGAGCGCGAACTGCTGGCGGGGCGGATCGACCTGCCCCGCTTTCGCACCGACTTTCGCGACCGCTCAGCGCTCGTGGTTGTGCGCGGCGTCGATCACCAGCGTGACCTGCGCGCTCTGAAGCCATTCATCAGGGACACGCGCCCCGTCCTGGTCGCGGTCGACGGCGGGGCGGATGCGCTGCTCGAGGCCGGCCTGACACCCCACATGATCGTCGGCGACATGGACTCGGCGGGCGAGCCGGCGCTGCTTGCGGCGCGCGATGGCAAGACGGAGCTCGTGGTGCACTCCTATCCGGATGGTCGCGCTCCCGGCAGGCATCGTCTGGAAGAGCTGGGCGTGCCATTCAAGCTGGTGCCGGCACCTGGGACGAGCCAGGATGTGGCGATGCTGATCGCCGCTGAGAAGGGCGCGCGATTGATCGTCACGGTGGGGTCTCAGTTCAACCTCGTCGAGTTCCTGGATCGCAACCGCGAGGGCATGTCCTCGACCTTTCTCACGCGTCTGCGCATAGGGGAGATCCTGGTCGACGCCAAGGGCGTCAGTCGCCTGTATCGACCCATGCCGGGGCTCGCCCCGCTGGTGGTGGTGATCGCGGCCGGGCTGGTCGCGCTGATCGCCGTTGTGTGGTTGACCCCGGCACTGCGCGACGTCGTAGATCTACTATGGCTCAAGCTTCAGCTGCTGCTCGGATCCAGCAACTGAAGGCGACAGCACCCCAAGGGCCCCACTTCTCCGGATGTTCGACTACCGCTATCACGCGCTTTCGCTAGCCGCCGTCCTGTTCGCGCTAACCGTCGGCGTGTTGATCGGCGTGGCGATCGGGGATTCGAACCTCGTGTCCTCAGCCAAGGATGGGATCGTGCAAAACCTGCGCTCGGAAGTGAGTAGCTCGCAACACAAGACCAACGAACTCGCCGGTCAACTCTCCTCCGAGGAAACCTTTGCGGGGGACCTGTATCCGATCGCGGTTCACGGTCTGTTGACGAACAAGAGCGTTGGATTGGTGTTCTTGGGAGGGTCTTCCGATCAGATCGACGAACTGGTTCGCAATGGCGTGACCCAGGCTGGAGGGAACCTGAACATGGTGGCGGCGGTGCGCGAGCCGCTGGACCTACAGGGCTTGGCGAGCCAGGCGACGGGCACCCAATACACGGCACTCGCGACCAATCCCGCGCTCGTGAAGGAGTTCGGCGTGCGCATGGGTGAGCAGCTAGTCGGCGGAGGACAGCTTCTTGGGCACGTGCGTCCCCGGCTGCTCAGCTCCTATGACGGTGAATTCGGCAAGCTCGACGGGCTCGTGGTGATGCGCAGCCAACCAACCGGCATGAGTAGCGAAGCGGCGAAGCTCACGGGTGAATTCGAGTCGGGCCTGATCGAGGGGGCGACCGCTGCTGGCGTACCAACCGTGGGAGTCGAGCTGACCTCGACGGAACCGTCTCAGATTCCGTGGTACAAGGCTGAAAACATGGCGAGCGTCGATGACCTCGACGCGCCCGCCGGACAGGCGGCGCTCGCCTTCGCGTTGGCGGGCGACCACGGTGCCTATGGCGTGAAGCCCACCGCGAACTCGCTGCTGCCCCATGTCGCGGGCGCGGTCACGCAGCCGTAGGGCACCCGTGCGCGGCGGTGGTGGGCGGCACCCCGGCCACGACGGCTCGGCGGCCGCACGGGAGTCCGCGAGGCCAACCGCTCCCGCGATCGCGTGTCCGCGCATATCGCTAACTTGCGGACGTGCATGCCCTGCCCTTCGCGCTTGCGACGCTCGCCGCCGCGATCATGGCGCCCGCCCTGTTGCGCGCGCTGATCGAGGGCGGGCACGTCAGGGCTAACTATCGAGATCGAAGCGTCGCGTTTCCGTTTGGCGTGTTGAGCGTCGCGGGTGCACTGGTAGCCCTGATCCCATTGGCGCTTGTGCAACGGCTGAAATTGACGGACGTGTTCTATCCGGAGGCCTCGGCAGTCGCCGTGTATGTGCTCGGCGTATCGTTTCTCGGTCTCCTCGACGACACGCTCGGGGGCGAGCCACGGGGCTGGCGCGGCCACGGCAGGGCGCTGCTGCACATGCGGCTCTCCACCGGCGTGCTGAAGGCGGTGGGATCGCTTGGACTCGCGCTGTACGCGATCAGCTACATGGGCCTGACGACGGGACGCTGGCTGCTCGCGAGCGCCGTGCTTGTGCTCGCCACGAACGTCTTCAACCTGCTCGACCTGCGTCCGGGTCGTGCGACAAAGGTGTTCGTGGCGCTCGGGGCGGGACTCACGATTGGGGCGGCCAGCGTGCGTCCGCTGTGGGCTCTTGGACTGTTCGTGGGACCGGCGCTCCTCGCAGGGCTCTATGACCTGCGCGAACGCGCGATGCTCGGGGACACCGGCGCCAACCTGCTCGGAGCTCTCGCGGGCCTGTGGCTCGTGCTGACACTGTCGACGCTCGGGCAGGCGGTGGCGCTTGGAGTACTCGTGCTTGTGACGGTCTACGGGGAGCTGCGCTCGATCTCGACGCTCGTGGACCGGATTCCGCTGCTGCGCCAACTAGACTCCTGGGGCAGGCCGCATGGCCTTTCACAAGATGACCTCACCCCACTCTGACCGCCACGCACAGGCTCCGGCCAAGACCCGGTTCATCTTCGTCACCGGTGGCGTCGTGTCCTCGCTGGGGAAGGGCATCGCCGCCGCGTCTATAGGACGATTGCTCGTGGCGCGAGGACTGACGGTGGGGTTGCAGAAGTTCGACCCCTACATCAACGTCGATCCGGGCACGATGTCCCCCTACCAGCACGGGGAGGTGTTCGTCACCGAGGACGGCGCCGAGACCGACCTGGACCTCGGCCACTACGAGCGCTTCACCGACTCCAACACGAGCCGTGCCTCCAACGTCACCGCCGGCGGCATCTACGACACCGTTATCCGTCGTGAGCGCCGCGGAGATTATTTGGGCGGCACGGTGCAGGTGGTGCCGCACATCACCGACGAGATCAAGCAGCGGATCTCCCTGATCGCCGAGTCCACCGACGTGGACTTCGTGATCACCGAGATCGGCGGCACCGTCGGCGATATCGAGTCACTGCCGTTCCTCGAGGCGATTCGCCAGTTTCCAGTGGATGTGGGCAGGCGTCGCTGCATGTTCATCCATCTGACGCTCGTCCCCTATATCGGTCATGCGGGCGAGCTGAAGACGAAGCCGACGCAGCACTCGGTCAACGAGCTGCGCAGGATCGGAATCGCGCCCGACATGCTCATGTGTCGCTCCGAGGGTCCGCTCTCGCAGGAGATACCCAAGAAGATCGCGCTGTTCGCAAGCCTGCCAGTCGACGCGATCGTCTCGGCGCGCGACGTCGACAACATCTACAAGGTCCCGCTCGTGTTCCGCGAGCAGGGAGTGGACGACTTCATCCTCGATCACTTCGCCATGGAGGCGCCAGCGCCGGATCTCGTCAAGTGGCAGGAGCCGATCGAACGGGCCGAGGAGGCACAGCGCACGGTGCGCATCGCGCTCGTGGGCAAGTACGTGCAGCTGGAGGACGCATACCTGTCGGTCTGTGAAGCGCTGCGCCATGCGGCGGCGCTTCAGGGAGCCCGGGTCCGGATCGACTGGATCGACTCCGAGCACCTGGATGAGGATCCCCATCCGGCCGATCCCCAGCTCGTCGCCACGGCCGACGGGGAGGGCCCTCGCAGTGCACACGAACTGCTGGAGAGTGCCGACGGGATATTGATCCCCGGAGGATTCGGGGGCAGGGGAATCGAGGGCAAGATCGCGGCGGCGCGCATCGCACGCGAGCAGCGCATTCCCTACCTGGGCATCTGCCTCGGGATGCAGATCGCGGTGGCGGAGTTCGCCAGGCACGTGGCCGGAATGGAGGGCGCCAACTCGACCGAGTTCGACATCGAGACGCCCTATCCGGTGATCGACCTGCTGCCCGAGCAGAAGGAGGTATCCGATCTGGGCGGGACGATGCGCCTCGGCGCCGACCCGATCAAGCTACACGAGGACTCTCGCGTGAGGGAGATCTATGGCGAGGCGGTCGTGTACGAGCGCCACCGCCACCGCTATGAGGTCAACAACCTGCTGCGCAAGCGCCTTCAGAGCGCCGGCTTGCGCATCTCGGGAACTTCGCCCGATGAGCGCCTGGTGGAGGTAGTCGAGCTCGACGACCACCCATTCTTCGTGGCCTCGCAGTTCCATCCCGAGTTCAAGTCGCGTCCGGAGCGCCCGGCGCCGCTGTTCCGGAGCTTCGTGGAGGCCTCTCTGCAGAGATCTGCCACGCGCACGGGAGAGGACCGCACGCTCGCGGGTCGCTCGTGAGCACCAATCTTCGGTCTAACGTCGCGACTGGCGCGACGGGAGCGGTACGCGTCCAGGTCCTCTTCCACACCACCGACGAGCGCCAGGCGCAGACGGTGGCAGCCAAGTTGATCGACAGAGCGTACGAGATCGCCAACCTGCCCGAGTGCGAATGCGATGTGGATGTGAGCGTCGAGACCTCGCCGCTCAAAGTTTCATCCGCTCCCGTGGACCCCAGCGGCGCGCCACCGCACGGGCGTGCTCCAAACTCCTAAAGACGCCGATGCTGAAGCTGCGCCGAGCCACCGTCCTTCAGGCGGGACCCGCTGACGGGCCCGAGCAGGAGCTCACGATCTCGCTGGAGGGCGAGCGCCGCCCCGCGATAGCGGATGTGGGCCTGCACGGTCCAAGCCGGCAGGGCGATGAGGTGATCGTCAACGTGCAGGCGCGCGATCTCCACCTCGGCTCAGGCGGCTTTGACATCGTGCACGTGAACCTCACTCGCGGCCTGTCCGCGGATGGAGTCCAGGGTGCCCACGTGATGAAGCTCAATTACACGAGTCTGCAGCACGCGGTGCAGCCGGTCGAGGAGGAGGGTTTGGGGCTGACGCTCGAGCGACCCGTCGCGGTGCTCGCGCTGCACGGCCAGCTCGCTGCTGTGGCATGGGCGTTCGCGCAGGCGAGGCCGGGCGGACGCCTCGGCTTCGTGCAAACGCCAGGGGGAGCGCTACCGGGCGGCCACTCACGCATCGTGCGCATGTTGCGCGAGCGCGGCCTGCTCGCGGGACATCTCACGGCCGGCGCTACATACGGAGGCGAGCAAGAGGCGATCACGACCGCGGGAGCGCTGCATCACGGCTTGCGCACGCTCGGTTGGGACGCGGCGGTGTGCGGGCCCGGCCCGGGAATCGTCGGCTCGAGCTCATCGCTCGGCCACGGGGGGATGCATGCGCTCGACTCGGCTCACACCGCGATCGCGCTCGGCGCCTCGACACTCGTGGTCGCGCGCATGTCCTCAGCCGACGGGCGCCCGCGTCACCGCGGCATCTCACACCACACGCTCACGGTGCTCGATCTGCTGCTCGAGCCAGTGACGGTGGCGCTGCCTGCGGGCATACGCTCACCTGCGGGCGCGGACCTGCGGGCGCGTCTCGGTTCGGTGTATGGGTCGGCCAACGAGCGCACCAAGCCGCAGATGGAGCTCGACGTGGACCGGCCTGCACGAATGGCCCGCCACGACTGGCGTCGTGCGCCGGTCGACATGCCCGCATACCTGGCAAGCGGTCTGCCCGCCGAGACGATGGGTCGCTTGCTCATGGAAGATCCGCTGTTCTTCGGCGCGGCGCTCGCGGGTGGCACGGTGCTAGCCGACCTGTGCGAGCCGCCCGAGGGCTTGGTGGAGAGACGGTTAGAGAGCCGGCTGGAGGGCCAGGTCGACGGTCAAGCACGCTGAGAGCCCGCTTGCATGGCCAAGGAGCGAGAGGAGTCGAGGCGAAGTCTGAGAGGTGAGCAATTCTTCGGCGCCGGTGGCGCCTAGCGCGACGCGCATCGAGCAGCTGACGCTCGACTTCCTCGCCTACCTGGAGCTCGAGCGCGGGTTGTCGCGCAATACGTTGCACGCCTACCAGTCCGACCTGGCGCAACTCGGTGAGTTTCTCGCTGATCGCGGGGTGTCGCCACTCGTGGCACAGCACAGCGATCTCGCCGCGTTTCTCGCAGCGCTCGCCGTGGGAGGAGAGGATCGTCCACCGGTGGGACCGGCCACGCTTCAGCGCAAGGCGGCGTGTCTACGCTCCTTCTACCGTCATCTGCGCCGCGAAGGCTCGATAGAGCATGACCCGACGGCCGACTTGCGAGGACCGCCCAAGACTCAGAGATTGCCCAAGGTACTCTCGCGCGAGCAGGTGGCGAAGCTGCTCGCCCAGCCGAAGGGCAGCGAGCCGCTCGCACTGCGCGATAGGGCGCTGCTCGAGTTGATGTACGCCTGTGGGCTGCGCGTATCGGAGACCACAGGCCTTGGGCTTGACGACGTGGACCTGGATGAGGGCATGTTGCGCGCGCGCGGCAAGGGCTCAAAGGAGCGGGTGGTGCCCGTGGGGCGCAGGGCCGTCAGCGCGCTTGAGGCATACCGCTCGCGGGGACGACCGGCGCTTGTCGGCGTGCGCGTGGAGAGGTGTCTGTTCGTCAACCACCGTGGCGGGGGTCTGACGCGCCAGGGTCTGTACAAGATCATCCAGAGCCATGCCCGCAGCGCGGAACTCGACCAGAAGATGACCCCGCACACGCTGCGTCACACCTTCGCTACGCATCTGCTTGCGGGAGGGTGCGATCTGCGCTCCCTGCAGGAGATGCTCGGGCATGCCGATCTGGCGACAACCCAGGTCTACACCCATCTTTCGGCTGACCGCCTCAAGGATGCCTACTTCGACGCCCACCCGCGCGCGCATGCCCGACCACGGGCGCACCTATCTGCATGAGGGCCCATCTGGTGGCCCCACGGCGTCTCTATGCTGGGACGCCGTATGCCCGAGCTTCCCGAGGTCGAGACGATCAGGCGCCAGTTGGCGCCGCTGGTGGAGGGACGCACGCTCGAGCGCGTGAGGATCCTCGACGGCCGCTGGTGCCGGCCGCTCGCCCCTGGCGAAATGACCGACGCGCTGGAAGGCAGACAGGTAGAGAGGCTGGGCAGACGTGGCAAGTACCTGCTTTGGAGCCTCAGCGAGGACGTGCACCTCGCCCAGCACCTGCGCAT
Source organism: Solirubrobacteraceae bacterium (assembly GCA_036510495.1). Lineage (GTDB taxonomy): Bacteria > Actinomycetota > Thermoleophilia > Solirubrobacterales > Solirubrobacteraceae > Palsa-744. The sequence continues at coordinate 228,709 of DATCDV010000004.1, read as the reverse complement.
GAGCGGGACGGTGTTGTGCGACCCCGATCCGGGCCAGACGCACGTGCGTGTGCGGATCGACTTGGACGGAGGCGGCCAGCTGGCAATCGTCGATCCACGCCGCTTCGGCACGGGCGAGCTGCTGCTCGGCGGCGACGCCCTCGATGCCTTCTTCGAGGGCCGCCTCGGCTTGGAGCCGCTTGACGAGCGCTTCACCACCGAGCACCTGCGCGCGCTTGCGCACGGGCGCAGAGCGCCGATCAAGGCCTTTCTGCTGGACCAGCGACGGATGGCGGGCGTGGGGAACATCTATGCCGATGAGGCTTTGTACCGCGCGCGGATCCACCCACGGCGCCAGGCGGGGCGTTTGAGCGCGGGGCAGTATGCGCAGCTGCGAGATGCCGTGGTGTGGGCACTGGAGGCCGGCATTGAGGCGCGCGGTGCGACGATCGACGACTTCCGCCACGTCGATGGCGTATGGGGCTCCTTCCAGGACCGCTTCCAGGTGCACAGGCGCGAGGGCGAGCCATGCGCGCGCTGCGGCAACACGATCGTGAAGATGGTGGTGGGGGGCCGAGGGACGTACGTGTGTGAGACCTGTCAACCGCCTCCGCGGGCACCTCGGAGAGATCGCTAGCGCCGGTGTGCTCTCGCCGTAAGTCTCAACTCACGCGCGTGCGGGAGTGGACCTGTGGCGCGCCCCGCACGCGTGGGCTTGTGGGAGCGCCAGGTGGGTCGAGAGAGGGTGGCCTATGCGGCGAGCAGCTCGTCGAGACGGCCGCTCTCAACGGCGCTAAGGGTCTCGGAGAAGCCGCCGATCAGCTCATCGCCGATCAGCACCTGAGGGAAGGTCATCATGCCGGTACGGCTCGCCAGCTCGACGCGCCCTGTGGCGTCCTTCGAGAGGTTGATCTCGGAGAACTGCACTCCACGCGCCTTGAGTAGACCCTTGACGCGCGCACAGAAAGAACACGGCTCAGTGGTGTAAACGGTGATTTGAGGCTCAGTCTGGCTCATTACTTCATAAAGTATAGCAACGCGAATCAGGCGATCGCAAGGACCAATGGAGAGCCAAATAATTGTCACCTCGCCTGCCGACCGGCTCCGCCGAGCATGATCTTAGACTCGCAAGGGAATGCCCGGACTGGTCAAGACCGAAGCTGTCGTGCTGCGTTCGATGCGCTATGGCGAGGCCGATCGCATATTGCACGTGTATACGCCTCATCGTGGCCGTGTGAGCGCGATCGCAAAGGGGGTCCGGCGCGCGCGCAGCCGCTTCGGCGGACGACTGGAGCCGTTCTTTCGTCTGCAGATTGAGATGCACGAGGGCCGAGGCGAGCTGTTGACGGTCACGGGGGCACAGACCGTCGATGGTCATCCAAGCCTTCGCGGCGATGCCCGCACCCTCGATGCCGCGGCGCGGGCATGTGACGCGGTGGGACGTCTGTTTGAGACCTCAGAGCCCCATCCGGGCGTGTTCAACCTGCTCTGTCGCAAGCTGTCGCTGCTCGATGAGAGCCCGGCCGACGCGTCGCGCGCGAGCGCGCTCGCGTTTCGCCTGAAGCTGCTTGTCGCCGCGGGCCTTGCGCCGCAGCTTGGCGCATGCGCGTGCTGTGGAGGATGCGAGCACCTTGTCGGTTTCTCAGGCGCCGCTGGTGGCGTTGTCTGCAGCTCCTGCGAGGCTGCCGCGTTTCCACTCGACGAGCAGGCGTATGAGTTCATGACGCAGGCGCTTGGACGTCCGCTTAGTGAGTCACCAGCGAGCGAGGAGCGGGCGCTCGGCCAGGTCGAGCACGCTGTCTCTGAGATGCTCGAGCACCATGCGCACGTGCGCCTGATGCCGGCGACCGCTCGGCGATCGCCGGGAGCGCGGAGCGGCCAACACCGGCCGCACTCGCTGCCACAATCGACTGTGTGACTATCCCAAGCGATACGGAGTCGGTGGCCTCGGCCTTTGCCGCTCGTCGCCAAAGGCTTGAGGACGCCGAGCTCTCGCCGCTCGCCGCTCGCTCCTATCCGGCGCGCAGGACGCAAGCCGAGGATGACTGCGGACTGCGCACCCCCTTTCAGCGCGATCGCGACAGGATCGTGCACTGCAAGGCCTTTCGTCGTTTGACCCACAAGACCCAGGTGTTCGTGGCGCCGCTGGGCGACCACTATCGGACACGGCTGACCCATACGCTCGAGGTGACCACGATCTCACGCACGGTTGCGCGCGCGCTCGCGCTCAATGAGGATCTCGTCGAGGCAATTGGGCTCGGCCACGATCTCGGCCACCCTCCCTTCGGGCATATCGGCGAGGAGGCGTTGGATCAGTGCTTGAAAGAGCACTTTGGTCGAGAGTTCCGCCACTATGAGCATTCCCTGCGCGTGGTCGATCGACTCGAGCGCGATGGCGCCGGGTTGAACCTGACCGAGCAGGTGCGCGACGGAATCGCGTCTCACTCGAGCCGTGCCCCACTGCCGCAGACGCTCGAGGGACGGATCGTACGCGTGATCGATCGTGTGGCCTACATCAACCACGACATCGACGATGCGATACGGGCGGGGCTGCTCAGCGAGAACGAGCTACCGGAGCAGCCGATCGCAGCGCTCGGAGCTACGGGGTCGCAGCGGATCGACACGCTGGTGCATGACATGGTGGAGCACTCGGCGCAGGCAGGAGACATCGTGCAGGGCCCCGTGGCGGGACCGGCGATGGGAGAACTGCGCAAGTTCATGTTCGAGCATGTGTATCTCGGTGAGGCGGTACGTGCCGAGCACGCCCGCATCGCGAACGTGGTGCGCAAGCTGTTCGAGCACTACGTCGAGCACCCCGAGCTGCTGCCGAGCGCCGGCTTTGCCGGCGATGACCCTGGCTCCGCCGACAGTGTCCGTGGAGCTATCCAGGGTGAGCTCGGCGAGCGGGTGACCGACTATGTGGCCGGAATGACTGACCGCTACTGCATCCGCGAGTACACCGACCTGGAAGTGCCGCGCGTGTTCGCTCGCTGAGAGCGCCCTGGAGACGAGGCATGCCAGACCGTGGGGTCGGGCGCACCGATGGCCGGCGGAGCGGCTAGCGTAGCCTTCGATGGCCCGCTACACACCAGACTCGCGTGACCGTGTGCGCGACGCGATCGACTTCGTGGAGCTCGTGTCCACGCGCACCGACCTGCGCCGGGCCGGGCCGCGCAGCTACGAGGGGCTGTGCCCGTTCCACGACGAGCGGACGCCGTCGTTCAGCGTGGAGCCAACGGAGAAGGTGTACTACTGCTTCGGGTGTCAGGCATCCGGGGACGTGTTCACGTTCGTACAGGAGACCGAGGGCGTGGATTTCAAGGGCGCCCTGGAGTTGCTTGCAGATCGAGCGGGCATCGAGCTGGAGCTGGAGCGCGAGGATCCTCAAGAAGCGCAGCGGCGCGCGCGGCGGGAGCGGCTGCTCGAGCTGCTCACACGCACCTGCGCCTACTACGAGCGCTACCTGTGGGAGTCCGAGGAGGCGGCTCAAGCGCGGAGCTACTTGGAGGGACGCGGGCTGGGCGAGGCGATCTTGAAGGAGTTTCGCGTGGGATATGCACCAAGCGCGTGGGATCGTGTGCTGCTCGCTTCGCGGCGCGGGGGGTTCTCCGAGGCGGAGCTGTATGAGACGGGGCTCGCGCAGCGCTCGCAGGAGAGGCGCGAGCTGTATGACCGCTTCCGCTCGCGCATCATGTTTCCCCTCGCCGACCTGCGCGGTCGGGTGCTGGGCTTCGGCGCGCGCGCGATGCGCGAGGGGCAGCGACCGAAGTACCTGAACACCTCCGACAACGACGTCTACCACAAGGGTCGCCACCTCTATGGCGCGGACCTGGCGCGCGCGTCAGCCACGAAGGCGGGGGAGGTCATCGTGTGCGAGGGGTACACAGACGTGATCGCGCTGCACCAAGCGGGCTTCAAGAACACCGTGGGCTTGATGGGCACGGCGCTGACTGAGGAACAGGTGGGCGAGCTGGGACGCATGTCGCAAACCGTGCTGTTGGCGCTCGACGCCGACAGCGCGGGGCAGGAGGCGATGTTGAAGGCCTCACGACTCGCGGCGCGGCGCAAGCTCGAGCTGCGCGTGGTGGAGCTGCCGGCTGGAGCGGATCCGGCGGAGCTAGTGCAGCAGGGGGGGGCGGACGCGATCGCCTCCGCGGTGCAGCGCGCTGTGCCATTCGTGCGCTTCCGCGTCGAGCGAGTGCTCGCGAATGGCGAGGACTCAAGCGCCGAGGGTCGCGATCGCATGATCGCCGAGTTGCGGCCGGTGTTCGAGACGCTGCCACCAAGCGCGATGCGGATGGAGCTGACGCGCATGGTGTCTGGGAAGCTCGGCTTGAGCGAGGGCTTGGCGGAGACGTTGCTTGCGTCCAGTGGGGGGACGGCCCGAGCGGGTGAGCGACCCACACGCTATGGCGAGGGCGCCAGCCGACCTGCTGCGGGCACGGGGCGCCCCAGCGGCATCGGCACCGACGCGGATCGCGGGGCGGGGCGGGGGGCGGCACCCAACGGAAACGGCGACTCACGGGCAAGCAGGGTGCTCTCCGCACGCGCGGACACCGAGCGCGCGTTTCTAGCGCTGTGCATCGCGACGCCTCAATACGGGGAGCCCGCGCTGGAAGAGGTGGAGCTCGACGGCGTGTTCACCAGCGAGCTGATGCGTCGCGCGGCGGAACACCTGAAGACGGGGCACCTTGCCGAGCCGCTCAAAGACGTCGACGCCGAGGACCGCGAGCTGGTGAGCTTGCTCGCCGAGCTGACCGTGGAAGCGGGCCGCTGGCCGGTGTCGGCCCGCTCGACCAAGCCGCCGATGCTGGAGGTCCAGCAATTGCAGCTGCAGCTGGCATGGATCGACCGCCGCATCCACGCCGCGCGCGCACAGGGAATCGGTGAGGTTAGCGACCTGGCGCGGCTGCGCGGCGAGGTCAAGCGCGACTTCGACCGTGCCCAGGAGAAGGCGCTGGCGGAGTCGGGGCCGGAAGGGTAGCTGCGGCTAGAGGATGCGTGGCGGCGCCACCACACGGAGACCAGGACGAACACTCGTTCGTCTTTTCCGTCCGACCCATAGTAGACAATGCAGTGCATGGATCGCGCATCGCTAGAGCGACTATTGGGGCAGGGACTTTCGCTCGCCGAGATTGGAAGGCGCTTCGAGTTGCACGAATCGACTGTGGGCTATTGGGTGAAGAAGCACGGTCTGCAGGCCGCGCACCGTGATAAGCACATTGCGAGGGGTGGACTGCGGTGCGAGGACTTGCAGCGGTTGACCGAAAGCGGCGCCTCGCTTGCGGAGATGGCCACCACGCTGGGTTGTAGCAAGGCGACAGTTCGACACTGGTTGATGAGATATGGCCTTCGTACCAGCAATGCGCGTGGACGCCGCCCTTCGGACTGTGCCCGTACCGCAAAGGAAGCGGGACAAGCTGTGGTCGCTATGAGCTGCGGACGACATGGACACACCGAGTTTGTTCTCGATGGGCGTGGCTACTACCGCTGTAGACGATGCAGGTCTGCGGCCGTCGCGCGCCGACGACAGAAGGTCAAGTCCATTCTCGTTCACGAGGCGGGTGGGTGTTGTCGCCTCTGCGGCTACCACCGCAACATGCGTGCGCTGCATTTCCATCACGTCAACCCATCTGAGAAGCGCATCGAAATCAACGCCAAGGGCATCGCCCTCTCGCTCGACACCTTGAGAAACGAGGCAAAGAAGTGTGTGCTGGTGTGCTCCAATTGCCACGCCGAAATCGAGGACGGCATCGCATCGCTGCCGGACGACGCCCTACACCGATATTCTCCTGGGTAGAGACATCGATCCGGGGTAGCTCAATTGGCAGAGTACACGGCTGTTAACCGTGGTGTTGTGGGTTCGAGTCCCACCCCCGGAGCTTTCTGAACCGGTCTATCCGAGTGCGGTCACAGCAGCAGAGGCGTGATCAAGAGATGATCCCGTAGACCCAGCGAGCCGCTCGACAAGTACCGCGGCGCGAGCACCAGCATCATGCTCCGAAGCCCAAGCGGCAAGCTCCCGCGCCCGCGTCCGAATCGACGGCTCGCCAAGCGCCCGTTCAACCGCATGGCGAAGCGGCCGCGGGGAGATGAAGCGGCGCGGCAGACGCACCCCGGCGCCGGCCCAGGCGACACGGGCGGCGTTCTCGTTCATGTCGCCGGCGACCGGGCATGCGACGATGGGAACACCGCAGGAGAGCGCGCGGACGAGCGTCCCGTGGCCGGCGTGGCAGACGATGGCGTCGCAGTGAGGGAGGGTGCGCGTATAGGAGACCCAGTCGACGACGCTCGCGTTGTCGGGTACGGGCAAGGGACGCGAGGGGAGACGCCGGTTATAGGTCGCGAGCACGCGGACAGGAGCGTCGGCGAGCCCCCGCAAAGCAGCGTGGAGCAAGCGATGGTCGGGATCCTGGGAAGTGGAGGGGGCGACGAGCACGAGCGGGGCGTCACCGGATGGCAGCGAGACCTCCTCCGTGGGAGGCTCCCACATGAGCGGCCCGACGACATGGACGTGGGAGGGCCAGGGACGGGGGTACTCAAGCTGGGGAAAGGTGGCGACGAGCGCGAGCTCGCGGCTGGTGCCGCCGTGAACGCGAGAGAGGGGAGGCAGGCCGAGCTGCGCACGCGTGTGGTTAAGCGCGAGGCGCCCGCTCTCTAGACCGCGACGAACAGGCAGGTGGGCGCGCTCCCAGAAGGCGCGGCCGGCACCGGTGCGGGGTAGGCGGGCACCGAACGAGTAGATCGGGAAGCCCGGGCCGGCCTCTGGAAAGACGTGGGGGATGAGTGTGGCGTGCGGGATGTCGAGGAGCTCAGCGGCCAGCGAGGGCCCCAACGTGAGAATGTCGTGGACGACGACGTCTGGTTGCAGCTCGCGCACGAGCGGGAGTGTGTCTCGGGTGGCGTAAACCACAGCCTCGTAGAAGTCCAGCGGCCCATCGCCGATGGGAAACGCGCTGTACTCGGGGGCAGGGGTGAAAGCGATGCCTTCCGCCTCGATCGGTGCGCGCCAGCGCTCCCAGGTTTGCAGCGTGACGTCATGGCCGCGCGCGAGGAGCGCGCGACCAAGCGCGATCATCGGAAATGCATGGCCGGGGTCACCGAAGGCGCCCAGCAAGAGACGCAGCCGCAGCGAGGGCGGTCGCGAGTGAGCGCCCTGCGAGACGACGTCAGCAGGAGAGACGGACACGGGTACCCTTATGCGTGAGAGCGTGGACGCTAAGCGGCGAGCTCGGCGACGAGGCGCAACTGCTCGAGACGATCGTCCTTGTTGAAGGCGATGGGTGTTAGCCCGAGTGTCCCAACTCCCGCGTCGCGGTAGATGGCCAGGCGCTCACGAACGACGTCCTTGGGCCCACACAGGGAGACCATGTCGATCAGGGCGTCGGGGATCGCGGCCATCGCCTCCTCGCGCTTGCCCTCGAGGTAGAGGTCCTGAATCGTTTTGGCCTCTGCCTCAAAGCCGTAGCGGCAGACGAGATTGTTGTAGAAGTTCTGCTTGCGCGAGCCCATGCCGCCGACGTAGAGCGCGATGAACGGGCGCATGGCGTCGCGCGCGCCGGCGAGATCGTCGGTGATGAAGACATTGACGGTGGGGGCGATATCGAAGCCATCGAGCGAGCGACCTGAGCGGTCGGCTCCTTCCTGCAACAGGGGACGCAGCTCGGAGACATGCTCGGGTGAGAACAGCGTGGGGATCCAGCCGTCGGCGATCTCGCCGGCAAGCGCAGTGTTCTTAGGACCGATGGCGGCGAGGTAGACCGGTATGTGCTCTTGGACGGGAGCAATCGTGAGCTTGAGCGCCTTGCCGGGACCGTCGGGCAAGGGCAGCTCGAGCGTCTCGCCATGAAACTCGAGCCGTTCGCGGGCGAGTGCCTTGCGTACGACGGCGACATACTCGCGGGTGCGCTGCAGCTGCTTGGCAAAGCGCTGTCCGTGCCAGCCCTCAGCCACCTGTGGACCGGAGGAGCCGATGCCGAGGATCATGCGGCCGCCTGAGAGCTGGTCGATCGTGGCGGCGGTCATGGCCGTCATTGCGGGAGAGCGCCCCGGCATCTGAAAGATGCCTGAGCCGAGCCTGATCGTGGAGGTCTGCCCGGCAAGCCACGAGAGCACAGTCGCTGCGTCAGACCCGTAGGCCTCGGCGGTCCACACGGAGTCATAGCCGAGCTTCTCGGCTTCTTGGACGATTTCGAGCTGGTCTTGGGAGCTGAGGCCGAGGCCCCAGTAGCCGATGTGCACGCCTAGCTTCATGTGGTGTTCCTTTCAGCTGACTGGGTAGGTGCTACAGCGCGTCGCCGGGACGCACGAACATCATCTCGGGAATGACGCACGCAGGGGATACTCGCAGCAGATAGCGCACGGCCTCGGCAATGTCCTCAGGTCGGATCATGTCCTCGGCCTTGACCTGGCCCTTGACGAAGTCCGTCATGGGGGTATCCACGAAGGCCGGGCAGAGAGCCGTGGACTTGATCCCGGAGGAGCCGAGCTCCTTGTTCATCGCTTCGGTCCAACCGACGACCGCGTGCTTGGTGGCCGAGTAGACCGATAGCCATGCCTCCGCGCGCTTGCCCGAGATGGAGGAAGTGTTGACGACCAAAGCGTTTGAGTGCTCGGCGCCGGCCTCCTTGAGCATGGAAAGGCACTCGCGGTAAAAGAGGACGATCGAGCGCAGGTTGACGTCGATCTGCATGTCGAGATGCTTGGTTTGGATCTCTCCCACAGGAGCGCCGATGCCTACGCCCGCATTGTTGACGAGCACGTCGAGCCGGGAGTAGCGCTCACGATGAGCGGTAACGACCTTCTGGATCTCGGTCTCCTCCGCGAGCGAGGCGGGAATACCATGGACGTCGAAGCCCTCAGAGGCAAGCCCATCGACAGCGGCCTGGAGCTTCTCGGGCCGCCGGGCGGCCATGGTGACGCCAAAGCCCTCTTCGCAGAGCATCCGCGCGATCGCCAAGCCGATACCGCTCGATGCTCCCGTGACGATCGCTGCACGCTGCGCCATTGCCGCTCCCCTCGTTGGTTGACCAGAGAATCAAACCATCCCAGGATGCTCAGGCGCGTGCGGCCTCGACGCTGGTAGCTTCTAAATGCTTCGCGCAGCGCGCGACGCGGGCCCGTAGCTCAGTTGGTTAGAGCCGCCGACTCATAATCGGTTGGTCCCAGGTTCGAGTCCTGGCGGGCCCATTTTTCTCAGGTCGGCCTCTGTCGCCGACACGTCCCGCCAGTACGGGACATTCGCCTAAAAAGCAGAGGACCTTGGGCGACAGGAGCAGTCGCACAGATACTGGACTTCGCGGCACTCATTGGCAGTGACGGAGGCAACTCGGAGGCAGAGGCCCCTCGGTTCGGAGGCAGGAGTCGGAGGCAAGCCAGCGGAGCGTCGGGTGAGGGCTGCCCGTCGCCCGGTCGCAACGTCGCCATGCGGGGAATCGAGGGGTGAGCGCGCGTGGGGACACCCTGAGCGCAGCCGTGCGGCGCGTGGAGGAACGCCGCGCCGAGAGCACGATCCGTCGGTGCCGCAGTTGTGGACGACAACTGTTTGGTCGTGGGAATGTGTGTCGTTCACGGAGGTGCCCGGAGTACGGCCCTGTCTGGGCAGGGGATCAGCGCCAGAAGCTGTTCCGCAATCTGGAGACGTTGCCGGGCGACATCCTGCTGAGCGCGGTCACGGCTCCCGGTGCGGAAGTGCTCCCCTGGGATACGCAGCAATGCTCCGCTCTGGGCAAGCATCGGCATTCAGGCAAGCTCGGGTGTCGCGTGAGAAGAGCGTCAGCACGCGAGTGGAACGAGTCGGCGGCGGATCGTTGGCGGCGACTACACAGACGGGCGTATCAGGATGCCGTCAAACGTGCAGGAAAGCGATCCGTGTTCTTGGTGGCGCGTGTGTGGGAGATGCAGGCACGCGGCGTCTTGCATGTTCACCCGGTGCTCGCGTATGGGACCGCGCGGCAGATGGTCGGAGCCCGTTGCTACCTCGCCCGACTTGCCGAGCTTGCGCCGCAATATGGGTTCGGATTCGTTCACCACAGCCCGAAGCACGTCAAGCCCCAACCGGCCCAGAACGCTGCCGCGTACCTGTCGTCGTACTTCGTGAAGGGCAAACGCGGGAAGGAGACATTGTGGGAGTCGGCGCGCTCACCGGCGATGCCGCGCTCGATCGTGCATGTGTCGGTCAAGTTGACCCAACAGACCGGCTGCACCATGCGGACGCTACGCCTCAAGCGAGCGATTTTCTACGTGTGGCGAGCGACCCTGCCGTTCGAGGAGGTTCGGGCCGTGTCAATGATCTTGCAGGCGTTCCCCGGCGCGGAACTCGTCGCTCCAGGCAGTCCGGATCGGGCGCCGCCGCAGGGCGTGTGAGCAAGCGCGCCGGGCTCCTGCTCGTCGCGGATCAATCAAACAAAGTGCCCCGGCGCGGTGGTAGCCGCCCGGGGCCGGCACAGGAGGTACTTCCTATGCAGGATCAGAGTAACGAGACACCCGCGGAGCAAGACCACCGCACCGAGCAGACTGTCCTTGTCATGCTGCTGGGCGACGGACAGAGAATTAGGTCGCTAGACGAGTTGGTCGCGGAGATCGGTCGTCGGATGGAGACCGTTGACGCATTGGCAGCGCTCCAAGCCGCCGGTCTCGTACATCGCTGTAACGAGTTTGTGTTCGCAACGCGAGCCGCATTGCGTTTCGACGAAATCGACCTTTGAGCAACGGTCGGCTCCCGCGAGCAAGGTGGGGGCACCGGACTGTCTGAGCACGGACGCACGGGGGCGGGCGGACGCGACCGGCCGTAAGGCCGCCGCGCCCGCCTCCGCCGCGCGCTCGCGCGCGGTCAGAAACGACCGGCAGCTTGTCGCGCTGCCTGTGGGAGGCACGGTGAAGCGATGAGGGCTTGCCGCCGCAAAGCGAGGGAGATCTTCGCCAGATAACTGATCGAACCAAAAGACTAGACTGCCCGCCTCAAGCCACGGACACTGAGGAGGCGAATGGATGGCATCCACGGCAGGAGGCTCAACAGCTGCTGGGCAAAAGAGCAATCAAACGCGGACAGGCTGCGGATGCCTTGTCCTGATAATCGTCGTTATTGCCGTGATCGCAGCCATCGCCGGTGGCAAAAGTGGAAGCTCCGTGAGCACACAGACTGAAGCGCGCGAATACATCAAGCAGAAGAGCGCCATGATCAACGATGGGAGAGTTGATTACGAACACGTCGCCGCCCTAGTTGTGCTCCTAGGCAAATCGGGAGGGGAAAGCGAAACCGTTGTAGACGAACTCGCCAAGGTCGCTCAGGAAGCACATGATGAACTCGACAATATTCGTAGCGAACTTTTCAAGTCGGGAGGCAATGAAAAGGTCTCTTCCGCAACACTCGAATTGCAAGAAGGCGCGAACGAACTCAAGAATGCAATGGGAGCGTTGGTCGCCTATACGGGAAGTCCGAACCCCGCAACCCTTGCGCACTTCACAACGCAGCTAGAAGCCGCGAAGGGCAAGTGGAATGAAGGTGCCAACGAGATCTGGCACCTAGCCAACGAGTCTGGCGTTATGACCCTGAAGTAATACAAGGATGGACCGCTGCCCACGTATTCTGATGACGACTTGATCCCGTAGATCACGCTGTTATCCGTGGTCGGTAGTCGCTAGTCTGGGACTACATGACCGAGCCAGCCAAGGCGCTCACTTGTTGAGCTTGATACACGAGCGGCCCAGCGTGCTCGGGTCCTTCGCCTCCCGCTCGCCGAGGATCACGAGCCTTGGGTCACGAAGGCTCAACTGGCAGCGCATCTCCAAGTTCACGAGAAGACCATCGAGCGACTGGTCGCGAAGGGGATGCCGTGCCTGCGGCTCAGTAGACGTGCGATCCGTTTCCGTGTTTCCGCGTGTGAGGCGTGGATGGGAGCGAAGCAATGACAATCCGCAAGCGCGGCAAGCGTTGGCCGGTGGAGATCTACGACCCGGCTGTCAAGAGCCAGAAGCGGTACGTCGGCACCTTCGACACCCAGATGCAGACGAGGTTTGGTCGGGCAACGTGGCCCTCACGATTCGCGCACTCATCCTGATGGCTGCCTTTGTCGGTATGCGCCCGGCCGAGCTATACGGGTTGCGCTGGTCGGACATCGACATCCGTGCAGATGAGATCCACGTCCAACGCCAATACTCGGCCTTGACCCGCCGCTTCGAGCTACCTAAGAACGGCAAGACACGCACAATTGTGCTCACCGCGCCGGCAAAGGCGGGTTTGCTCGCAATGCCTCGGCCAGTGGACGGTGAGGCGATGGTCTTTCGAGGCAAGAAGGGCGGCGTCCTAACCGGCCGCACTCAGCACTACTACTGGCATCCGATTCGCTGTCGTTTCGGCAAGCCCTCGATGGACTTCTACGAGCTGCGTCACTTCTGCGGCTCTTGGCTGTTCAACGACCTCGAACTACCCGCCCAGGACGTAGCCCACCAGCTCGGCCACACCGATGGTGGGGCACTCGTGCAACGGCTCTACGGCCACCCGTCCGAGCGTTTGGCGCGCGAACGCATCAAGCGGGCTACCACCGGCAAGCCTTCGGCTGTCGTCTCGCTCACAGACGCGGAACGGAGGCAGCCGTGAGTTCGTCGCCGCGCAGCGGGGAGCTATGCGGCTTGGCTCTGGCCAGGCCAGACGCCGGTCCGTATGCGCTCGTACAACGTATCGGGTGCAAGGTCGGCCCCGCCCGGCCAGCAGACCGTGCCGCTCTCGGAATCGACGCTGACCTCGGCAAAGCCATCGGAAGTCCTGGCACGCTCAAACACCGGGCCGCGCATACGGTCGAGCACATAGACCTCGCCGGTCACACCATCGGCAAACGTGAGCCGCAAGACACCGTGTTGCGGAACACTCGCCTGGGCTATGTCTGGGGTCAGTCCGATCATCTCAGTGGCTCGATCTCTTGCAGTGTGGCACCTTCGCGCGCTCGACGCCAGTTCTCATCCAGCTCTGCCGCGTGCATCTCTGCCCAGGCAAGCACAAGCCGAAGCTCACGACGGGGTAGATCGCTCACAAGCACCTCCAACGTGTCAATGCAGACCTTCGCGCCGTGCCCTGCGGCTCTTACATGGAAGTGGGGAGGCCCATGGTCATCGAAGTACATCGTGATCGTGAGCCCAAAGAAGCGGCTTATTGTCGGCATCCACACAAATACTGCCGTAGCGTCCGGTCGGCAAACTCAGCCGACAAGCGGTCATTCCAGACAGCGCCAAAATGTCGGAGGCAGAGCGAAGGCAACCTCTATGGCCATGCCCCGTAGCGACTGGCCGGATCGCCCCCGTGTAACAAATCGGGCCCATTTTCTGGGGTTGGTAACGATCGCCGATTCAAGGGACTGAACGACTTGAAGCTCGTGGCAGATCAGGTGGACAAGGCGAGAAGTCGGCTCGAAGTCCCCGCCTGTCCGCCGCGGGGCCCAATAATTTGTAGTCCTTGAGTAGCGGGAGCCAATCGCAAGCTCAAACGACAGCGAGCAAAACTGCGTGACAGTCAGAGTCGCACTGGTCAGTCTCGCGACGCTCGCCGCGGCGTGTACGGGGCCGGCCACTTGCTCGCCATCAGGGCTCAAGCCATCGAGATATGCCGCTGCCCGCAGGGTCCCCTCGGCCCATCCTCAGTCGCCGGCCCGTTTTCCGGCCTCACAGAGCGTCATCGCCGCCGCTGACTATCTCGCCGGGCGGGCCGGTGTGAAGGCCTTTGCGGTCATTGACAACAAGCGCAAGCTCGCGGGTGTCGCGGTGCATATGCGCTTCCACTCGGCGAGCGTGGTGAAGTCGATGCTGCTCGTCGCCTACCTTCAAACGCTTGCCCACGAACACCGCCAGCTCGACCACCTCTCGACCGGGCTGCTGTATCCCATGATCCACTCCTCCGATAACGAAGCCGCCTCAGCCGTGTTCGCGATCGTCGGCGAGAGCGGTCTGGCCCGTGTGGCTCGTGAGGCGCACATGACCGACTACGAGTCGGGCGAGGGCGTGTGGGGCTTCACCGAGATATCGGCTGCCGACATGGCGCGCTTCTTCCTGATCCAGGACCCGCTGATTCCGCACCAGTTTGAAGGCTACGCTCGTTGGCTGCTTTCCAACATCGAACCGAGCGAGAGCTGGGGCATCCCCGCTGTCGTACGGGGTGGGCGGCTCAGGTTTCAGGTGTTCTTCAAGGGCGGGTGGCTGCCGGAAATCGAAGGCCTCGTCAACCAGGTCGCGCGCCTTGAGAGATCCCACGAGACGTTCGCAATGGCCGTGCTCACCAAGGACGATCCCTCAATGGACTATGGGGAGGACACGATCGAAGGGGTCACTGCCCGCTTGCTGGGAGAGGGCAGCGAGAGTCCTGACACTGACTAGCTGGTTGCCGGGTGATACCTCGTGAGCGCGCTTGCACCGGTGAGCTTCCGACCCGCCCACTACGCTTAAACCATGGACCCAGAGCCCGAGCAGCGCGTCGCGGTCATCGATCTCGGGTCCAACTCGTTTCGGATGGTCGTGTTCGCCCCCGCGGACGGCTCGTGGAAGCGAGCTGATGAGCTCTCCTCGGCGGTCCGGATCGGCGAGGGCATGGCCAGCACCGGGAGACTGAGCGAGGCAGCGATGATGCGGGCGCTGGAAACGCTCGAGGCATTCACGGCGCTGTGCGAGCGGCAAGGACTGGATGAGCGCTCGGTAGACGCCGTCGCGACGAGCGCCATCCGTGAGGCCGAGAACGGGGGGGAGTTCTTGGAGCGGGTGCGTTTGCACACCGGCCTGGACCCACGTGTGCTCAGTCGCGAGCAGGAGGCCCGCTACGGGTATCTGGCGGCGGTCAACTCGACCACGCTCACCGATGGGTGCGTGCTGGATCTCGGGGGTGGCTCGCTGCAGCTCGTGCGCGTCGCGGGACGTCTTGCGCGGGAGTCAGGCTCCTGGCGTTTGGGAGCGGTACGCATGACAGAGCGCTTCCTCTCCGATCCGGGTCCCGCCAAGCGCAACCAGCTCAAAGCACTCCAGGCACATGTGGCACGCAAGCTCGAGCGCGCCCCGTGGCTCCAGGCCACCGGTCCGCACCTGGTTGGACTCGGCGGTACGGTGCGCAATCTCGCCGCCGCGGCCGAGCGCGCGGCGGGTCTACCGGCCGAGGAGGTTCAAGGATTCATGCTCGGCAGCGACGCCCTGGAGGATCTGATCGCGCGCCTGGCCGCGCTGCCCGCCGCGGAGCGCAGCCAAGTGCCGGGCATCAAACAGGCGCGCGCCGACATCGTGCTCGCCGGGGCGCTCGTCATCCAGGGCGTAATGCGCGCCGGCGACTTCGATCGACTCGAGGTCACGGGAGCAGGGCTGCGCGAGGGGATCTTCTTCGAACGCCAACTCGTGCGCCGGTATGTGGAACCGGTGCTGGCGTCCTCGGGCGCTCGGGCTGCCTGAGAGCTCCGCCTGTGGCAGAGGCTGCCTGAGAGAGCTCTCCACGTGCGCCCGCGCGGCCTACGAGGACTTGTCAGGAGCCCGGACCGCCTGAGCCCAACGCCGGGCGTGAGAAGTCGACGAGACGGACCTTCGCGACTTTGATGTGCGCCTGCGCTGTGAGCGCGCGCTCGCGTCCGGCGCAATCGAACAGGGCCAGCTCGTAAGTGGACGGGTGAGGGCCGTGCCAAGCCTGATACGGCACCAGTCGGCAAACGTGCAGCACGGCCTTCGTCGCGAGATTGCCTCCGCGCGAGGCGTACGCGCCGCCGAGCACCACGTAGCGCGCTTGGCCCTTAGCGACCAGGTGCGCCAGACCGGGCCCGTCGAGTGCTGGGTCGATGCCGCTGTAGCCGGCGATCGCGCCAGCCGGGGAGCCGAGCAGGATCATCGGCGCAGCGGTGGGCGCGGCGACGGTCAGCACGCTCCAGCGCGTGCCCGGGTGGTGCGTGTCGACGTAGCGAACGAGGTTGCTGTAGATGCGCAGATCGACGGCGTTCAGGCCCACACCGCCCTCGCCGGTGGCTTGGCGGGGCCCCGCCGCCGGGAAGGTGCCCTCCACAGGGGCGAGCCAGGTCGTCTTCGCATAGAGCGCGGGGGCAAGCAGCAGCAGGCCCACGAGCAGGACCATCGCGGGCACGACGAGCCGGCGTACCGCCATCGCCACGACCAGGATCGCCGCGCCCGCGATCAGCACGGGGATGAGCCAGCGCGAATAGTGCTGGTAGTCGAGCACCGCGACCTGAGCCACGACCGTGGCAGCCACCGCACACGCCAGCAGCAGCACGCCCCAGCTGCGCTGCTTGGCCAGGCGTGTGAACGCATAGACGCCGGCTGCGACCATCGCCGCCGCGCCAGGGGCCACGGCAGAGATGTAGTAGGGATGGACGATGCCCCCGGAGAGGCTTAGGATCGCGAGCTCCACGAGCAGCCAGCCGCCGAACACGATCAGCAGCGCGAGACGGGGATCTCGCCGGATGCGCTTGCCGAGCAGCAGCAGCAGCGCAAGCGCGAGCATGCCGACGATCGCAAACGGCAACGTCCAGGAGCCCTGATCGGCCAGGCGCGCTTCGAACAGGCGCAGCGGGCTGCGCTCGCCCCCGAAGGCGATCGCGTCGCGCAGGCGGCCGTTGGGAAGGTAGGTCGATGTGGCCCGCTTGATGTCGAGCGCGTGACGTGCCGCCTCGCGGCGGGCGCTCGCCGCGAGGCGGGCCCGCTGCGCGGGGCTGAGCGGATGGGAGGGAGGGTGGTGATGATGGACCGGAGGGGTGCGAACCAGTCCGCCTTCGGCGACCGGTATGCGCCCCGGCCCGCCGACCTCGCCTTCGACACGCCCCAAGCCGTTGTATTCGAAGGTGAGCCCGAGCTCGGTGTTGTTGGTGGAGCTGCCCACATAGGGTCGCTGTGAGGCCGGGGTGAGTTCGATGACGGCGATCCACGCGAACGATGCGATCCCCATGACGAGTCCCGCCACCGCCAGCATCCCGATCCGTCGATACCACCGTCCCGGGGCACCCACCATGTAGGCGAGCGCGATCCCGGGCACGATCAGATACGCGGCAAGCGTCTTCGTGTTGAACGCGAGCCCAACGAGCAGCGCGCTCGCCAGCAGCCAGCGCCAGCGTCCATCTTCAATCGCGCCCAGCGCCGCTCCGCAGGCGAGGATCATGAGCAGCAGCAACAGTGGATCGACGCCGTTGTCGCGCGAGACCGCCACGAATGAGGGGAACACGGCGAGCGCCAGCGCGCCCGCGAGCCCCGCCAGCGCACCCAGGCGGCGGGCGAGGATGCGGTAGAGGACCGCGACCGCGACCGTCGAGATGATCGCCTCGGGCAGCAGCAGGCTGAGAGGGGAGAAGCCAAACAGGTGGGCGCTCGCGGCCTGTACCCACACCCCCAATGGGGGCTTGTCGATCGTGACGAGCCCCCCGCCGTCGAAGGAGACGAAGAAGAAGTTGTGCCACGACTTCAACATCGAGTGCACGCCCGCCGAGTAGAACGTGTTCGCGTAGCCGTTCTGGGCGAGCCTGTGCGTGTTGAGAATCGTCGACAGCGCAAGGATCCCGGCGAGGGCGACGTATCGGGAGTGAGTGCGCTCCAGCAGCGACCCCAGCGAGCGCCCCTCGGCGTCGGCCGGCACACTCACGAGAGGTACGGACGCCTCGGATGCGTTCAGTGCAGTCGTGCGGTCAGTTGCGCTCATGGTTGTGGCGCCCACTCCCTGTCGGCAATCGGCAGTCGCGCTGGTAGAAGCAAACCGCAAAAGCGTGCTAAGGACACGTTAAGTCGTGCTATGCATGCGAGGAATGGCCTGTTGGCGGCGTAATGCCGGCTCGTGCGGGGAATGGCCCGGTGGCGACGTGATGCCGGCTCGTGCGGGGAATAGCCCGGTGGCGACGTGTTGCCGGCTCGCGGGGAATGGCCCGGTGGCACGCACGCCACCTCGCGCGGGTCGGGCTTC
Organism: Solirubrobacteraceae bacterium; assembly: GCA_036510495.1. Lineage (GTDB taxonomy): Bacteria > Actinomycetota > Thermoleophilia > Solirubrobacterales > Solirubrobacteraceae > Palsa-744. The sequence goes on along the minus strand of DATCDV010000004.1, from coordinate 210,819 downwards.
CGTCTTTCGTCAACCTTGGGCATTGGACTCGGACATGTCGAGGCCGAGCGTGATGCGGTGAGCTCAGATGTCCAGTCCGGCGAGTAGGCGCTGGAGATCGGCCTCGTCATTCCACGCGCCGACCGAGGCCCGCAGCAATGGCCGATCGGGAATGTCGCGCAAGACGACACCCAGCTCGGCCAGGTGAGCGCGCTCGGCAAGCGGATCGAGGCTGGAGAAGGAGACCAGCGTGGAGTGCCCGCGGGGCACGACCGCGCGGCCGGCATCCGACAGCATCTCGACAAGCCGTGCGGCGAGCGCGAGCGCCCGCTCGTGCACCGCGGCCCAGCCCGCGCGCTCCAGTGTGTGCACCGCCGCGAGCGCGGTCGCAAGCGCCTCCGCGCTCAGGGAGAAGGCGTCGAAGCGTCGTGCGTCCTCGTGCACCTGTGCGTCGAGGCCCGCACTCGGATCGAGCAGGTTGCCATAGCCCCGGCGGCTTACCTTCAGGCGCTCGAGCAGGGGCGGGGCGACGTAGAGCATCCCGACACCATCGGGGCCGCATAGCCACTTCTGGCCGGCACCGGCGTAGGCGTCGCAGCCGAGCGCGTGCACGTCGCAGGGCACCGCGCCGACGCCCTGAGCGCCGTCGAGCACGACCGGCACCTCCAGTTGCGCGAGCTCCGCGGGCGCGACCCCACCGCTCATCCAGCTCACGTGGGAGCACGCCACCAGTCTCGTGCGCTGCGCAACCGCTTCGGCGAGCTGTGCGAGCGGGACCGCGCGCACGGACACTCCGCGCAGTGCACGCGCGGCACCGAGTGCTCCGAGCAAACCGGGATGCTCTTCCTCGCTTGTGAGGATCTCGTCGCCCGAGCGCAGATCCAGACCGTCGATCACGCTCGCGAGCCCTTCGCTCGTGCACGTCGTGAGCGCCAGCTCGTGCGGCTCGCACGCGAGGGCACGTGCATACGCCTCGCGCAGGCTGTCGGCCAGAGCGTGGTGACGCTCGAAGTGCTCGCCCGCGCGGCCACGGCGCGCCTCACCGAGCAGCTCCTCTGCGCCCGCCTGGGCCGCAGTGGCGGGCAGTGGGCCGTCGGTACCGGCATTCAGGTACGCCACCCGCTCGAGTACCGGGAACTCCTCGCGCAGCGTCTCGATGCCCACGAGCGAGCAGCATAGGGATACGCGCACGGGACGGTCGCCGCGGGCGCGATGGTGCGAGCCTTGCGCTCGATGTGTAAGACCCGGTATCAATTGCACTAGCCGCTGGAGCGCTCAGGGTCTGCCCGTCAGATCCTCACCGTGGAAGCCAGCGACGCTTGGGGGCATGGGCGCCGCTGTGCAAAGAGTCGTTAGAAATGGGGTGCACGATGTCGGATGGGCACGATCAAGCGCCGCTGTGGACGCCAACCACGGAGATGGTGTCGCGAGCGCGGATGACCGATTTCATGGAGTGGGCCGGCGCGCGTCACGGACGGACGTTTGCCGACTATTCCGAGCTATGGCAGTGGTCTGTCAGCGAGGTCGAGGATTTTTGGGCGGACATCTGGGAGTACTGCGGGGTGCGAGCCTCCGTGCCATACGAGCAGGTGCTTACAGATCGGGGATCGGAGGGATCCCCGATCTGTAAGCGCGAGATGCCAGGGGCGAGCTGGTTCGAGGGGGCGCGTCTGAACTACGCGGAGAACATGCTGGCGCGCGAGCGCGACCCCACCAGCACGGCGGTGTTGCACGCGTCGGAGCTACGCCCGCTGGGAGAGCTGAGCTGGGGCGAGCTCGCCGAGCAGGTCGCGGCGCTCGCCGAGGGCCTGCGCTCGCTCGGGGTGGGACGCGGTGATCGCGTCGCCGCCTACATGCCCAACATTCCCGAGACGCTGATCGCGTTCCTGGCGAGCGCGAGCATCGGTGCGATCTGGTCGTGTGCGGCGCCCGAGTTCGGCGCGCGCAGCGTGGTCGATCGCTTCGCCCAGATCGAGCCGAAGGTGCTGTTCGTGGTGGACGGGTACCGCCACGGTGGCAAGGACTTCGACCGCGCCGATGCTTTGCAGACGATCTCAGCCGGTCTGCCGACCCTCGCCAACACGGTCATGCTGCCCTATCTCTCGAGTGTTGCAAGCGCCGCGGGACTGACGGGCGGTCTCAGCTGGGATGAGCTGATCGCTCGTGGAGGAGCGAGCGGCGATGCGGGCGGTGACCGATCGGGGGCGCACGGTCCGGAGGGCCGAGTCGGCCAGCGCTTCGAGCAGGTGCCATTCGACCATCCCCTGTGGGTGCTCTACTCCTCGGGCACCACCGGTCTGCCGAAGGCGATCGTGCACGGCCACGGCGGCATTCTGGTGGAGCAGCTGAAGAAGAGCCTGCTGCACCTCGACCTGCACGAGGGCGACCGCATGTTCTGGTTCACGACGACCGGCTGGATGATGTGGAACTTCCTCGTCGGGTGCCTGTTCAGCGACGCGGCGATCGTGCTGTATGACGGTAGCCCCGGGCACCCCGATCTGGGGGCGCTGTGGGCGCTTGCCGAGCAGACCGGCATCACCTGCATGGGCGTGAGCGCGGGCCTATTGATGAGCTGTGAGAAGGCGGGGGTAGAGCCAGCTCGCGACCACGACCTGAGCGCGCTGCGCAGCATCGGCTCGACCGGTTCGCCGCTTCCGCCCGAGGGCTTTCGTTGGGTGTACGGGCATGTCGGGGAGGACTTGTGGCTGTTCTCGACGAGCGGCGGCACTGACGTGTGCACCGCGTTCGTAGGTGGCTGCCCGCTGCTGCCGGTGTACGAGGGCGAGATCCAGTGCCGCGGGCTCGGATGCGCGGTCGAGTCATGGGACGAGGACGGGAGGTCGCTCACCGACGAGCTCGGCGAGCTTGTTCTCACCGAGCCGCTGCCGTCGATGCCGCTGTTCCTGTGGGGGGACCCCAACGGGGAGCGCTACCGCGATAGCTACTTCGACATGTACCCAGGCACGTGGCGCCACGGCGACTGGATACGCATTACCCCACGCGGCGGCGCTGTCATCTACGGTCGCTCGGACTCCACGATCAACCGTCAGGGCGTGCGCATGGGCACCAGCGAGCTCTACCGCGCGACCGCACAGGTCGAGGAGGTGACCGACGCGCTCGTGGTCGACATCCCCCGCGCGGGAGCCGAGGAGCTGTGGATGATCCTATTCGTGGTGTTGCGCGAGGGGACGCGGCTTGACCCCGAGCTCGAGGTGAGGATCAAGCAGCGCATCCGCGAGGATTGCTCGCCGCGCCATGTCCCTAACCAGATCCTCCAGATCTCGGAGGTGCCGCGGACGCTCTCAGGCAAGGTGCTAGAGGTTCCCGTCAAGCGCATCCTCATGGGGGCGGTGCCTAGTGAGGCGGCGAGCATCGAGTCGCTTGCCAACCCTCATGCGCTGGGCTACTTCGTGGATATGGCGACACGCCTTAGCGCGGAGGGTGAGCACACGGAGGGCGCGGCCTGAGCGGCCCCAGCCCTTCAGAGGGAGCTCGCGCGATAAAGGAGTGTGGGGCGGAGCCGTCGAACAAATGCGCCGATGAGACGACTAGCGACTGCCCCAGAGAAGCCGCCGGTGAGCGGCGTCGGTGAGCACCAGAGCCTCTCGCTCTACATCCAGAGCCGCTTCGAGGAGTGCTCGCGCTCGCAGAAGGATGTGGCGCAGTACATCGTGGACCATCTTGACGAGGCCGCTTTCCAGACCGCGGAGGAGCTGGCGCGTCGCGCGAACACGTCGAGCTCGACCGTGGTGCGCTTCTCCCAAGCACTCGGTTTCGAGGGCTTCCCCGAGCTGCAGGCGGCGGCGCGCGAAGAGTACCGGCGCATTCACGCCCGCCCGCAGTCCACAGGTCCCTCTGAAACTTCCGCTCCGCTGTTCTCACTCGACCAGAACGAGTTCGAGACAGCGCTTGCCGCAGACCACCTGAACGTGGAGGAGACCGCGCGCAAGGTCTCCCGACCGGCCGTGGACGCGCTCACCGAGGCGATCGTGAGCGCCGAGAAGGTGCTCGTCGCGGGCACCGACCAGATGGCCTTCTTCGCCAGCTACCTGCGCCACCTGTTGATGCTGCTCGACCTGCGTGTGGATGTCGTCGCCAGTCCTTCCCAGGAGGCGCTCAGCCGGCTGGGGCGGATTGACTCGACAACACTCGTGATCGGCCTGTCGGCAGGTCGTCCCCATCCATTGGTGGTGCGCGCGATGAAGCTGGCGCGCCACCGCAAGGCGCGTACCGCCGCGATCACCGACGCCACGCTCTCCGAGGTGGCCAAGCTGGCGCAGATAAAGCTGTACTACTCCTCGAACAGCCCCGCCTACGTGCGCTCGCACACGGCTTTGCTGAGCCTGATCCAGGCGCTCGCGTATGGCGTGTACGCAAAGGACACCGCGCAATACGACGACCGCATCAAGGCTTTCCGCCTGAAGTAGTCGGGCCAGAGCGCATCTCTTCTTTTCCCGTCCCAGTTCTCTCCTTCCCAGTTCAGGAAGACAGGGTCGCATGCGACCCTGTCCCGGACCGTACATGTACGGTCCGGCCGACCGGCACATGTGCCGGTCGGTTTAGAGGCTCGGACAAGTACATGTACGAGCCAGCCGGCTTGCGTATGCGCGGTCGGTGTATGCGCTAGAGACAAGTACATGTACGGGCTCGCCCTGCGCCGGCTTACGAGGCTGAGACACGGCATGTACGGCGAGACCAGCCGATATGCGCCGCCCCGGATAAGATCATGAACATGCGCGACGAGGCGACATTCACAGTCAAGAGCGGCCTGGCCGAGATGCTCAAGGGCGGGGTGATCATGGACGTGGTCACGCCCGACCAGGCCAAGGTAGCCGAGGACGCGGGCGCCGCCGCAGTCATGGCCTTGGAGCGCGTGCCCGCCGACATCCGCCGCGATGGGGGAGTGGCGCGGATGTCCGATCCGGAGATGATCTCCGGGATTCAGGAGGCCGTGAGCATCCCGGTGATGGCCAAGGCGCGCATCGGCCATTTCGTGGAGGCGCAGGTCTTGGAGGCATTGGAGGTGGACTACATCGATGAGTCTGAGGTGTTGACGCCCGCGGACGAGCGCAACCACATCGACAAGTGGGCCTTCAAGGTGCCGTTCGTGTGCGGTGCCACCAACCTCGGCGAGGCCCTGCGCCGCATCGGCGAGGGCGCCGCGATGATCCGCTCCAAGGGCGAGGCCGGCACCGGCGACGTGGTCGAGGCGGTGCGCCACATGCGTGGCATCACGGGGGAGATTCGTCGTTTGGGAGTGCTCCAAGAGGCAGAGCTTGCCACCGCCGCCAAGGAGCACGCGGCGCCGCTCGACCTGGTGCGCGAGGTCGCCCAGGCAGGCCGCCTGCCCGTGGTGCTGTTCTGCGCCGGCGGCATCGCCACTCCCGCCGATGCGGCGCTGATGATGGCGCTCGGAGCCGAAGGCGTGTTCGTGGGCTCTGGAATCTTCAAGTCTGACGATCCGCCTGCGCGGGCGCGGGCGATTGTCGAGGCCACAACCCACTGGCAGGACCCCGAGCGCATCGCCGCCGCCTCACGCGGGCTCGGTCCGGCGATGGTGAGCCTTGAGAGCTCCAAGCTCGCCGATGAGCAGTTGCTGTCCCAGCGCGGCTGGTAGGACGGCCGATGACCGGCGCTGAGCGTTGTCCTCGGCCTCGACTTGGCACCACCAAGCCTTCGACCGAAGCCGGGAGGACACTCGCCTTCGGCTCGCATCCCCGTTTCGGCCAGCGTCCTAGCTCAGCTTGGTCCTCGACCGTCCTACCCACCCTCCCCTAACCGCACGTGGCAGTTGTCGCACCGACGATCGGCGTGCTTGCGCTGCAGGGGGACTTCCAGGCGCATGGGCGTGTCTTGCAACGCCTCGGCGCCACGGTGCGCGAGGTGCGTGCGCCGCATGACCTCGACGGCTTGGACGGCCTCGTGATCCCAGGCGGCGAGTCCACGACGATGACCCTTGGCGTGGAGCGGGAGGGGCTTGCTGAGCCGCTCCGGGAGCTCGCGGCGCGCGGTGGGGTGGGGGGGATTCCCATTCTCGGCTCGTGCGCCGGGCTGATCATGCTCGACCGCGACCATCTCGGGATCGTGGACATGCTTGCCGAGCGCAACGCCTTCGGCCGTCAGCTGCGCAGCTTCGAGACAGAGGTGACAGTGAAGGGCATCGAGGGAGGGCCGCTCCGTGGCGTGTTCATCCGCGCCCCGTGGATCGCCGAGCACGGTCCAGGCGTCGAAATCCTGGCGGAGGTGGACGGCCATCCGGTCGCCGCTCGCCAGGGCCGCGTGACGGCCGTTGCCTTTCACACCGAGCTAGGGCGCGACGATCGCCTTCACCGGCTCCTCCTCTCGGATGTCGCGGCGAGCAACGGCGGCGGCGGGAGAGCGGGTGGATCGGCCTCTGACACAGGTTGAAGGATGAGCGGCAGCTCTGGCTCCCCGAGCAGGCCGAGCACGCGGTTGAGCGCGTCGTGAATCTCACCGCCCAGTAGGCCCTCGTCGTCGAGGCGCTCAGCTTCGTTCCAATCCCACGAACGCGACACGTGGATGCTCGGGCGCAGGTGCGCAAAGCGCCTCCCGAGCGCGTGCAGGAACGGGTCGAGCCGGGCACGGTCGCGCTCTGAGGCGTACCCACGCTCTAGCAGCCACGGCCACAGGTCGGGGAGGATGTGATTGCGGTGATGGGCGCCCACCCGCTTCCAGTCCTCTCCCTGCCAGCGCCGCGCGTACTCCGCGGGGTCAAGCGTGCACGTGAGGTACACGCGGGTACGTACCGGCGCATTGCGAAAGCCGAGCAGCGGTTGCGGCTTGACCTGCCACGCTCCGGGTCCGTCCTCGCCCAGCAGCTCGCACAAGTCCTCCGCGCGACCCCCCGCGTAGAGCTGCTCGGCCTGCGCCTTCAGCTCCCCCGGCCATATGTGAAGCGTGAGGCGCTCCTCCTCAATATCCAGGGCCGCGCGCTGCAGCGAGAGCACCCCGAGAGCCACGTCCAGGCGCACGTGTACGAGGCCCGCCCGCTCTGGCAGGATTCCGGTGGCTTCGCGCAACAGCGACCGCAGCCGCCACTTGCGCCTGACGGGATCGCTGCCGACGCGGCGCAAGGTCCCGAACGGAAGCAGCTGGCCGAAGTCCTGATGGGCATAGGAGAGCACGTCCTTGACGATCGCCTGCTCCGCCGGTCCAAGCACCCCAAGCTCCACCAGTCGCCACCACGACTCGAGCAGATCGTGCCAGCGCAGCACGCTCGTGCGCCGCTCGGCGAAGCGAGTCCCCCCGAGGTTGAGCTCGGCCACCCGGTGCCCATTGCGCCGTGCCCAACGACGGCACACCTTGCTCTCGAGCACCACCACCAGGTCGGGGTCGAAGCGCAGTACCCCATCGAAGCGCTGATTGTCATCTGTGTCGGTGACCTCCTCGGCCAGCTCGAACGGCTCGGTGTCGGGCGTGAGGAAAACGCTCACCAGCCGTCCCCGCTCCACCTCGCCGGTCGCCAAGTTTTCCTCGGAGGGGTCGACGATGTTGGTGGCCTGCATATCCACGATGCAGTCGGGCAGCTGGCTTTGCGATGGCTCGCCGATCGCGTGCAGCAACGTCTCCCGAGCGAGCGGCACGAGCCGCAGCACGATCATCGCGGCGCGCGTGAGCTGGTCCTCGTGACCGCGCGAGAGCTCGCGATAGGGCTCGAACACGTTCAGGTGTGGATTCGAGGTGGTGCTCTCCATGACCCTCCCTCCTTGCTAGGAGTCATGGAGTTTATTGTACTCTACTGTTTCAAGAGGCTTCGAAGCAGACCACACCGTCGGCTTCGCGCTCCACCACGCGCCCTTCGTCGATCAGCAGATCCACGTGGCCGAGCACCTCCGAGAGCGTGAGGAATGCCTGGGTTACCGCCACGTTGCCCCACATCTCCTGGGCGAGCTCATACGCGTTGCTCGGACGCTTCGCGATCAGCCCGCACAGCTTGTCGGCGCGCCGTTCGTGCATGCGAAAGCGCTCGTCGATCAACACGCGATGATCTTCCACCGGCTCGCCGTGGCCAGGGAATACGATGCTCAAATTCATCTCGCGCGTCAGCCGCAGCGAGTCCATATAGGTCATCAGCGCACGCGGGCGCTCCTCAGCGTCGCCATCCAAAGGCCTGGATATGAGCGGGTTGGATGAGATGCGCTTGATCAGGTGGTCCCCGCCGAACAGCTCGCCGGAGGCTTCGTCGAAGAAGACGGTGTCCGAGGGGGAGTGGCCGGGGCGACGCAGCACGCGCCAGCTGCGTGTGGCGAACTCGAGCAGCGCACCCTCGGCGAGCGGGCGCGTCACCTGCGCGGCCGCTCCCCACGCCCGAAAGCTCGCCGACACCGCACGAAGTGCGTGCACGACGTCCTGAGGTATGCCATTGCGCAGCATGATCGCCGCCGAGAATCTGTCGTTCTCCTCCATCTCGCGCTTGTAGTCGGCAAGCCACGGCGCGAGCCGGTCAAGCGCGCACACCTCAGCCTCGGAGCGCTTGGCAAGAATATCCACGAGACCAATGTGGTCGATGTGCTGGTGGGTCACCACGATCCGTTGCAGGTCCTCGACGCGGTGTCCATGCGTGTCCAGCGCAGCTTCCAGCGCCGTGAGCGAGGTGGCGGAGTTGGGCCCGGCGTCCACCAGCGTGAGCGGCTCGTCCTCGACGAGATAGCAGTTGACGCGCCCTACCGCAAAGGGTGTGGGTATGGCGAGGCAGTGGACACCGCCCGTAGCGGCCTGCGCGAGCGTTTCCTCAGCGTTCACGACCCTGTCGGCGCTCACGACCCTGTCGGCGCTCACGACCCGGTTGGGCCGCGCGACCCGGTCGGCGCAGCCGAGCGAATCAGCTCGAGCACCTCGTCGCGAGCGCCCTCCATGTGCTCGTGCGAGCGCAACGACTCCAGGCACAGCCGCAGCAGCGGCTCCGTATTGGACGGACGCACGTTGAAGTGCCAGTCCTCGTAGTCGATCGACACCCCGTCAAGCCAGCTTTGCTTGGCGTCGGAGTATCGCTCTGAGATCTCCTTCATCTTGACCTCTTGGTCTGAGACTTCGCTGTTGATCTCACCGGAGATGAAGTAGCGCTCGCGATATGGCTTCAGTAGGTCCGAGAGGCGCTTGCCCTGCAGCGACAGCTGCTCGAGGATCAGCAGTGCCGGGATCGTGCCCGAGTCGGCGCAGTAGAAGTCGCGGAAGTAGTAGTGGCCCGAGACCTCGCCGCCGAACAACGAGCCCTCCTCACGCATGCGGGTCTTGAAGAAGGCGTGCCCCACACGGTTTATGTGCGGGGTGCCGCCCGCGCGCTTGACCGTGTCGGGCACCGCCCAACTGGCCCGCACGTCGTACAGGATCGCGGCGGGATGGGTGGGATCCGGGCTCTTGCGCAGCAACGACTCGGCCAGCAGAGCGGTGAGGAAGTCGCCGTCGACGAACTCGCCCGTGTCATCGATGAAGAAGCACCGGTCCGCGTCTCCGTCCCACGCGATTCCGAGGTCGGCTCCCGTCTCGCGCACCTTCTCGATGACGAACTTGCGATTCTCGGGCAGCAACGGGTTTGGCTCGTGGTCAGGGAAGCTCCCGTCCGGGGTCCAATAGGTCTCGATCAAGTCGAGGCCCAGCCGCTGGAGCAGCGGACCCACCATCGGGCCGGCCATGCCGTTGCCGCCGTCCACAACCACCTTCAAAGGCTTGACGGCATCCGGGTCGATCATCGCGAGCGCGGTGGCTTGGAATTCCTCATAGACGTCTACTTCTTGAAGGGTGCCAAGCCGGGGAGCGCTCCCCGCGTCGCTTCCCTTCGGAGCGTCGAGGCCCGCCTCGATCTCGCGGCGGATGTCCTGGATACCCGCGTCGCCTGAGAGCGCAATCGCACCTTCGCGCACGAGCTTGGCGCCCGTATAGGCCTTGGGGTTGTGCGAAGCGGTGCACATCAGGCCGCCGTCCAGTTCGCGCGAGCCCACGAGGAAGTAGAGCATCTCGGTGCCGACCTGACCTGCGTCGAGCACATCCGCTCCCTCCATCAGAAGCCCCTCGCGATAGCGCGCGGCGAGCTCGGGGGCGGTGAGTCGCATGTCGCGACCGAGGCCGACCTTCAACTCGTCTGTGGGCTTGCCCGACAGTTTCGCCAGCACGCGCGCGAAGCCGCGTCCGATTGCTAGGGCCGTGTGGCCGTCGATCTGCTCGCCATAAAGGCCGCGAATGTCATACGCCTTGAAGATGGCGGGGTCGATTGCCATTGCGCGCTCATCCTAGAGGCGTGGCTCTCTGAAGGGGTACCCCGGCGCGCCTCGCGCTCTGGGCCGGCTCACCTTGGACCCTCCGCGGCGTCCGCCCTCGCCTGCCCGTGGCCCCCGCCTAAGTATCCTTTCCGGCTATGTCAGGACACTCCAAGTGGGCGAGCATCAAGCACAAGAAGGCGATCGTGGACTCCCGCCGCGGCCAGCACTTCACCAAGCTCGCGCGCGCCGTCACCGTCGCCGCGCGCGATGGCGGGGGCGACCCGATCGGCAACGCGCCGCTCGCGCTCGCGATCGCCAAGGCCAAGGCGGCGTCGATGCCCAAGGACAACATCGAGCGGGCGATCGCCAAAGGCACCGGAGAGGGGGGCGAGGCCGACGCGATCGAGACCGTCCTCTACGAGGGCTACGGACCGGGCGGGGTGGCTGTGCTCGTGGAGGCGCTCACAGACAATCGCAACCGCACCGGCGCGGATGTGCGCCATGCGTTCTCCAAGCAGGGCGGCAGCCTCGGCGAGCCCGGCTCGGTCGCATACCTGTTTGAGAAGCAGGGCACGATCGCGATCGATGCGGGCGCCTATTCCGAGGACGATCTGATGGTGGCGGTGGAGGCCGGCGCGCAGGACATCTTGACCGACGAGGACATCTTCGAGGTGGTCACCCCGCTCGTGGACTTCGCCGTCGTGCGTGGGGCGCTGCAGGAGGCGGGCATCGAGATCCAGAGCGCCGAGCTCGCCTACCGGCCGAAGAGCCTCGTGTCGATCGACGAATCTCAGACGGTGCGTTTGATGAAGTTGATCGAAGCGCTCGACGAACTCGACGACGTGGACGAGGTGTACGCCAACTTCGACGCACCGGCCGACGTGCTGGAGCGTGTCGCGGGATGACCCGCCGGCCCCGCCGGCGACTCCTGTTTGAGAGGACGCGCCCGCCTTGGTTTGAGAGGGCGCGCCCGCCTTGGGCACAGGCCTCGCGGCGTCGCCAGCGCCTGTTCGCGTGAGTGCGACGGGTGACACCCGTCCGGCGGTGGTGATCCTCTGCGGTGGCCGAGGCACACGCTTGCGCGAGCACACCCAGGAGATCCCCAAGCCACTCGTGGAGATAGGCGGTCTGCCGATCGTGTGGCACGTGGTCCAGCTCTACGCGGTACAGGGCTTTGAGCGCTTTCTGCTCGCCACGGGCTACAAGGGCGAGCTGATCGAGCGGTTCACTGGAGACACGTCATGGCCAGAGCACGTGAGGGTGGAGTGCGTGGACACGGGCCTCGATACGCCAACGGGCGGGCGCATAAAGCTGCTCGAGGAACGCCTGGCGGGAGAGCGTTTCTGCGCCACCTACGCGGACGGAGTGGCGCGTGTGGATCTCTCAGAGCTGCTCGCCTTCCACGATCGCCACGGGCACCTGGCGACGATGACGGTCGTGCGACCACGGTTGCAATTCGGCGTCACCGAGCTCGACGGGAGCGATGGGCGGGTACTTGGCTTTCACGAGAAGCCACGTTCCGAGCACTGGATCAACGGCGGCTTCTTCTGCTTTGAGTCGGGCGTGCTCGACTACATTCAGCGCGATAGCGTGCTCGAGCGCGACCCACTCGAGCGCCTGGCGGCCGACGGCGAGCTGCGGGCTCACCGCCACGAGGACTTCTGGGAGTGCATGGATACCTACAAGGATGCGGTGGCCCTCAACGATCTGTGGGAGTCAGGCCAAGCGCCCTGGCGCATGTGGTAGCAACACCTCGTGGCGCGCCTTGAAATTCCTCCCGAACATGGGTTCCCCCGGCAGGCGTCCGGAGCTCCGCGCAGAATCCTTCAACCATGATCGTGCTCGGAATAGACCCAGGTCTCGCCAATACTGGCTACGGCGTCGTAGAACGCGAGGGGACGCGCCTCAGCGCGCTCGCTGGCGGGGTAATCGAGACAGCCCCGGGACTGGCGATCGAGCGACGGCTCGCGAAGATCGCGATCGGCGTGCGCGAGCTGCTGAGCAAATACGAGTGCGATGCGATGGCGCTGGAGCAGTTGTACTTCGGCCAGAACGTTCACAGCGCCTTCGCGGTCGGCCAGGCGCGGGGTGTGACGATGCTGGCGGCTGGCGAACGCGGGATCCCGTGCTTCTCCTACACCCCCCAGCAGGTCAAGTCAGCGGTGTGCGGCCATGGACGCGCCGCGAAGGACCAGGTGGCACGCATGGTGCAGGCGCTGCTCGCGCTCCCTCAGATGCCGACCGACGATCATGCCTCAGATGCGCTGGCGGTGGCAGTGTGCCATCTCAACGGCACCCCGCTCGCCGACGCGGTCGCTAAGGCGATCCAGGTCGCGGGAGCACGTGCATGATCGCTCTGGTGCGCGGCGAGGTGGCGATCCGCCGCTCAGACCACGTCGTGTTGCTGTGCAGCGGCGTGGGCTATCGCATGGCCGTATCCAGCGAAACCCTGCGCCACGTGCCGGCGATCGGCGGGGAGAGCACCCTGCACACGCACTTGGTGGTGCGCGACGACGCGCTGCTGTTGCACGGCTTTTACTCAGAACAGGAGCGCGACCTGTTCCTGATGCTGATCTCCGTCCAGGCGGTCGGCCCGAAGGTGGCGGTAGCCGTGCTCTCCAGCGGCTCGCCGCGCGAGCTCCTGGCCGCGATCGCGGGTGCTGACGCCGCCCGCTTCCAGGCCGTCCCTGGAATAGGGAAGCGCACGGCCGAGCGCATCATCGTCGAGTTGCGCGAGAAGGTCGGAGTGGAGAGCAAACTTGAGAGTGTGGGCATTGGGACACGTTCAGATGACGGTCCTCGCGCACTCGCGCACGAGGGTCTCCTGGCGCTCGGATACAACGCGCTTGAGGCCGACGAACTGCTGCGGAACCTCGACGGGGATACCCCCGAGGAGCTGATCGCCGGAGCGCTGCGCACCGCGCGTGCGGCGTGAGGGCCCCGGACACATACTCCAAATGACCCAGGCCGAGCGCATTCAAACTCCATACCTGACCCCCGAGGACGAGATCGACCGCTCGTTGCGCCCCCGAGCGCTCGACGAGTTCATCGGACAGGCAACTCTGCGCGAGCAGCTGTCGGTGGCGATCGAGGCGGCAAGCGCGCGGGGTGAGGCGCTCGACCACCTTTTGCTCGCAGGACCGCCCGGTCTTGGCAAGACCTCGCTCGCGCAAATCGTCGCCGCCGAGCTCGACGTGCCGTTCATACAGACCGCCGGACCGGCACTGGAGCGCAAGGGTGACATCGCCGCGTTTCTGACTGCGCTGGAGCCACGCAGCGTGTTCTTCGTCGATGAGATCCACCGCTTGCCGCGAACGCTCGAGGAGACCTTCTACCCAGCGATGGAGGACCGGCGCCTGCCGATCACCGTCGGCCAGGGAGCGGGAGCGCGCGTGGTGACGCTTGAGCTTCCCCAGTTCACGCTCATCGGAGCCACTACTCGGGCGGGTCTGCTGACCACGCCGTTGCGCGACCGCTTCGGTATCCAGGCACGCTTGGAGCACTACGCCACGGACGAGCTTGCGCGGATCGTCAGACGCTCAGCCGAGATCCTGCAGATAGACATCGACGAGCACGGAGCTATAGCGATCGCCGCCCGCAGTCGCGGGACTCCCCGCGTGGCCAATCGCTTGCTCAAGCGCGTGCGCGACTACGCCGAGGTGCGCCTCGACGGAATCGTGGGCGCCGATGCCGCGCAGGGAGCTCTTGAGCTGCTGGAGGTGGACGAGCAGGGCCTCGACCGACTCGACAGGGAGATACTCAGAGCCATCTGCCTCAAGTTTGACGGGGGGCCTGTCGGGCTCTCGACCCTTGCCGTAGCGGTCGGAGAGGAGCAGGACACGATCGAGGACGTGTACGAGCCCTATCTGCTCCAACAGGGACTCATCAAGCGCACGACACGTGGCAGGACCGCCACGGCGGCCGCGTTCGCACACCTTGGCATCGACCCGCCGAGCGCACCCACGAGCACGAGCGCTCTGTTCTGAGGAGCCCGCAGGCGGGGCGCCCACCGGTCCGGCGAGCCACATCGTCGCCGGGAGCGCCACCCCGAGGCATGGCGGTCGCACGCCGAGCAGCCGGCTCCCCTACTCTGTGAAGTCCGATGGCTCATCCGTTCATCTGTCCCAACTGCGGGCACCGCACGAGCGAGGTCGACCGCAATATCGGCTTCACGCGCCAGCGCAAGGGCTGCGCCAAGTGCGGCTTCGCCTTCCTGTTCGAGTTGCTCGACGACTACTACCCCGCACCCGACGCCGCGTTCTTCGTATGCGACGGCGAGGGTCGCGTGATCGGGTGCGGCAAGAACTCATTCGCCTTCACCGGTCTCGAGGAGGAAGGCGTGATCGGCCAGCGCGTCGAGCAGGTTCTCGGCCTGACATTCGCGAGCGGCGACGACCCAGTTGAAACAGTGCTGGAGTGGGGAGTACGCGCACTCGACGTGCCCGTGCGCGTCAGCGGCGAGCGCGACGTCGAAGCCAGCGCAAAGGCGGACATGTTCCCGGCATACGACGACGAGGGTGGGCTGCTGCTCGTGCTCACCCCCGACAAGTAGGCTCTAAAGCTATGGCCAACCGTCGTCGAAACGCCCTCGTCCTGCTGATAGTGGCGGGCCTTGTGATCGCGTCGCTCGCTGTGATCGTGAGCAAGCCCACGCGCCTGGGCCTCGACCTGAAAGGCGGGGTGCAGCTGATCTACCAGGGGCGCGCGACCGCACAGGCGAAGGTCACGCCCGAATCGCTGAACCGCGCGATCGACATCATGCGCAAGCGCGTCGATCAGCTCGGCGTTGCTCAACCCGAAATCCAGCGCACCGGGGGGAGCGAAGTCGACGTAGCGCTGCCCGATGTCACCAACGAGCAGCGCGCGCAGGAGCAGGTCGGCGAGACCGCCCAGCTGTTCTTCTACGACTGGGAGCCCAACGTGATCGGGCCGGACGGTCAGCCTGCGCCCACCGAACCGAGGGTCACGGGAGGCGCGCAACCCGCGTCGGCTGAAGTGGGGATTCCCGAGTACGAAGCGGTGCAGCGTGCGCTCAAGCGGCCCGCCATCATCCGCAAGAACAACACCACCTACGAAAAGGGATGCACGCCCGAGCAGGTGGGCGGGTGCATTTACGGCGAGTGGTTCCTGCTCGACACTAAGCACAAAAAGGTGCTGCGTGGCTTCCAGGACACCGAGGCGGACCTAACCTCCGATTACAAAATACCGCCCGGCGCCAAGACCAAGGCGGTACGCGTCAATCCCGGCACGGTGCTCGCCCAGGCGCAGCCGATCACTGGCAAGGAAGGCCAGGTTACGCAGCCTTCTCCCGAAAGCTGGTTCGTGCTCAACGACAATCCTGTGCTTACCGGCCAGGAAATCAAGAACCCCACACAGAGCACCAACAGCAGCGGCGGCGGGCCGAATGTCACGTTTGAATTCGACTCGAAAGGGATCGCCACCTTCAAGCGTGTGACGCGCGAAATCGCCGAACGCGGCCAACAGGCACAGCTGCCCGGCGTAACCAAGGCCAACGCCGAGCAGCACTTCGCGGTCGTGCTCGATAACCAGATCATCACGGCGCCCTTCATCGACTACACGGCCAACCCGGAAGGGATCGACCCGACCACCGGGTCGGAGATCTCGGGCGGCTTCACACTCACCTCGGCCCAGAACCTCGCCGACGAGCTCCAGTCGGGCGCACTGCCGATCAAGCTGGAATTGATCTCCGAGTCCCAGGTCTCAGCCACGCTTGGCAAGACCGCGCTCAATCAGGGCCTGATCGCGATGCTGGTCGGCTTCCTCGTCGTGTGCCTGTTCCTGCTCACCTTCTACCGCGTGCTCGGCGCGATCGCCGTTGCTGGGCTGGTCGTCTACAGCATCTACTTCTTCGCGTTGATCAAGCTCATCCCGATCACGCTCACGCTGCCCGGGATCGCTGGCTTGATCCTGACGATCGGCATCGCCGCGGACGCGAACATCGTGATCTTCGAGCGCGTCAAGGAGGAGATCCGCGGCGGGCGCTCGATCGCGGCGGGCATCGCGACCGGCTACAAGCGCGGCTTCGCGGCGATCGTCGACGCCAACGTCGTCACGTTCATGACCGCCTTCATCCTGTTCGCGCTCGCCACCGCTGAAGTGCAGGGTTTCGCCTTCACGCTGGGGATCGGCACGCTGCTGACGCTGTTCACGGCCGTGCTCGCCACGCAGGCGGCGCTCGGCGCGATGGGTCGTTCGCGCGCGGTCTCCCATCCAGCGCTCTTGGGGGCAAGCAAGAGAACGCGCAAATGGACATTCGACTTCATGGGCGCCTCGCGCTGGTTCTTCTCGCTGTCGGGCTGCATCCTGATGATCGGAGCGCTCGCGATCGGGGGCAAGGGCCTGAACTTCGGCATCGACTTCAAATCCGGCACACGCGTCCAGACGGCATTCGTCAAGTCGGTCAGCGAGAGTCGGCTGCAATCGGAGATGACCGCTATCGGATATCCGACCGCCGAGGTACAGAAATTCTCCAACAAGAGCATCGGCGGCAACGGGTATCAGATATCGCTGAAGAAGCTGCGTCCCCTGGAAGTGGCGAAAGTCAAGGAAGCACTCGACGCGAAGTTCGGATCGGGGCCCAATTCACCCGGCACCAAGGACTGGACGAGCACCTCGATCGGGCCCACGTTCGGCCAAACGGTGGCCAAAAGCGCGATCATCGCGATCATCGCCTCGCTGCTGGTGATCTCGATCTACATCGCGCTTCGGTTCGAGTGGAAGTACGCGATCCCCGTGCTGATCGCACTGATGCACGACCTGCTGATCACGGCCGGGGTGTATGCGCTCACCGGCCGCGAAGTGACGACTGCGACGGTGGCCGCGCTGCTGACCATCTTGGGCTATTCGCTGTATGACACGATCATCGTGTTCGACCGTGTGCGCGAGAACGTGCCGCGCATGCCGCGCGCCGCTTTCTCCCAGATTGTCAACCGCTCGATGTCGGAGGTGCTGACCCGTTCGCTGGCCACGAGCTTCTGCACCCTGCTGCCCGTGCTTGCGCTACTGCTGTTCGGCGGGTCCACACTGAAGGACTTCGCTTTCGCGCTGCTAATCGGCATCGCCTCGGGGGCATACTCGTCGATCTTCATCGCCTCGCCTGTGCTGACGCACTGGAAGGAGCGCGAGGGCATCTACCGCAACCGTCGCGCGCGGATCGCGCGCGACCTTGGTTATGTGCCGGCCTACGCGACCGCGATCGGGCAGGCCCCGATCGATGTGGAGCCGGCCGGGAAGACCAGGCGTGGCCGCCGCGCCGTAGCGCCGATCGGAGAGGACGCCGGAGAGCAGCTTTCCAAGGAGGAGTTCGATGATCTCGTGCGCGAGATCGGCCCTGAGCTCGCCGAGCAGCAGTCTGGTCGCGCTCGGACGAGCGTGGGCTCCAAGCGAGGGCGTGGTAGCGCCAGGGCAAAGGCGAAGCCCGACCAGGTGAATGGCAACGTGGTGGAGGAGGCTCCGGTGGAGGATCCCTCAGCGCGCGATCCCACAGCAGACTTGACCCCGGAGGACCTCGTCATGAAGGATCGAGCCCCCCAGGCAAAGCCACGACGCACGCGAAACCGCAGACATGGGAGAAGCCGCTGATGGGAATGCTTGGCTGGGTGATGATGGGACTGTCGATCTGGCATTTCACGATCTTTCTGCCCGACCGCTTCTGGGGTGGGATCGTCGGGGCCTTCATCGGCTCGCTCGTGGGCGCGATTCTCGTGGGCCTCCTGATCTACAGCGTGAAGAGCGGATCGCTTCAAGTGCCGGGCATCAAAGCGACCGACATCGCGATCGTGCTGTATGCGGTTCCAGGCGCGCTGCTCGGGATTGCCGCGGTCTACTTCGAGGGCATCCGCCGCGAGTCGGCGCCGGTCGAAGAGCTACGCGCCTGAGACAATTCCGGCTAGGCCCGCGCCGCTGAAGCAGGCGGGTTTGCCTACAGGGCTCTCCCTCTTCGGGGCGCCCTCTCGGTGGTTCCGTCTAGTGGGAGCCTTAGGGTTGCCGGGCGATGATCCGCTTCGAGATATCCGATTGCAATCCCGAGAGCGTCGCACGGCTGCGTCGAGAGCTGCATGTGAGCGACGCGCTCGCACAGGTGCTGGTACGCCGCGGCTACGGCGACCCTCAGCGCGCGCAAGCGTTTCTCGCGGGCGATGAGCAACACCCGCTCGAGTCCTTCGCGGGCCTGAGCGATGCCGCCGAGCTGATCCTCGCCGCGGTTCTAGCCGGACAGCGGATCACGATTCACGGCGACTATGACGTCGACGGTGTGTGCTCCACGGCCGTGCTCGTGCGCACTCTGCGAAAGCTCGGCGCGGAGGTCGATTGGTACCTACCCGACCGCGTCGGGGATGGCTATGGGCTGAACGCCACCACCGTGCGGCGCTTGGCAGAGCGGGGCACCGGCTTGCTGGTAACCGTCGACTGTGGGATCACCGCTGTCGAGGAGGTAGCGCTCGCTCGCTCCCTGGGGATGGACGTGATCGTCAGCGACCATCATCTGCCGAGAGCCGACGGGGTATTGCCCGCTGCGCCGATCGTGCACCCTGTCCTATGTGGGTACCCCTGCGGCGAGCTGTGCGCGGCCGCCGTTGCCCACAAGCTGGCCCAGGCCACACTTCAGGCCGCCGGGCGTGACCCGCACGAGGCAGACGAGGATCTAGATCTGGTGGCGCTTGCGACGATCGCTGACGTGGTGGCGCTGCTCGGTGAGAACCGCAGCATTGTCCGTCGCGGACTGCGGGCGCTGGCGGGTACGAGCAAGCCCGGACTACGTGCGCTCATGGCAGCCGCGCGCGTGGAGCCCGGCAAGGTCAACGAGCGAGCCGTGGGCTTCGGGCTTGCCCCGCGCATCAACGCCGCCGGGCGTTTGTACCGGGCCGATGCCGCGCTCGAGCTGATCCTCACCGAGGACCCGGTGCGGGGCGCGCAGATCGCACAGGAGCTCGACCGCGCCAACAGCGAGCGCAGGCACGCGGAGCTTGCCATCCGTGTGCAAGCCGAAGCGCAGATCGCCGGGCTCGAGCGCAGCGACGAGCGCTCGGCCTTTGTGCTTGCCGGGGAGGCCTGGCATCGTGGCGTGATTGGAATCGTGGCCTCGCGGCTTGCCGAGCGCCATCGCAGGCCCGTCGTGCTCATATCGCTCGATGGCGAGAGCGCACGCGGTTCGGGCCGCAGCATCGAGGGGTACGATCTGCTCGCAGGCCTCACCTCGTGTGCCGAGCATCTCGTGCGCTATGGCGGCCACAGCGCCGCCGCCGGCGTGGAGCTCGAGCGGGGAGCCGTGGAGGCGTTCGCCGCCGCACTCGACACGCATGCCAAACGGACGCTGCGCCCAGAGGACCTGGTAGAGCGTGAGCGCGTCGACGCGGTCGTGAGCGGCGAGCAGCTCGGCATGGAGCTGGCAGAGGAGCTCGCGAGGTTGGCCCCGTTCGGTAAGGGCAACCCGGTCGTTTCGCTCATGATGAAGGGCGCGTCTCTACGTGACGTGCGGCCGATGGGCGAGGGCAAGCACGCACGCTTCACGATCGAATCCGGTGGCGTGCATGCGCGCGCGGTCGCCTTCGGAAACGACGGCAAGCTCGGTGTGGCCGAAAGCGAGCCGGTGGATGCGACCGTCGTGCTCGAGGTCAACGAATGGAGGGGGGTCAGCGAGCCACGCCTCGTGCTTCGCCACGTTCAGCCCGCCCGCCCGCAACCGCCAGAGGTGGAGCCTGCGGTACAAAGCCTTGCGCCCGCTGTGCAAAGCATCAAGCCGGCGGTCGAGCCCCTACCGCCGGTTGAGTCCCCACCCCCGGCACCGGCACAGCAGGACGTCGGCGAGCTCGTGCTCTTCTGAGCGTCCGCCTTCGCCAATAGTGGCGATTTCGCCCCGTTAGACGTGAACATCGGCGTTGGGGGCTACGCTTTATGAATGTCTGAGGCGACCCACAGCTCGATCGAAGACGCGCCGCGGCCGCCGAGCCAGCCGCGGGGGCGCCGCGCGGAGCTGAGCGAGCTCGAGCGGCGGCTGCTCGACGACCTGTTTGCGATCGTCTCAGAGCATGCCGCGGACGCGGTCGTGGAGATCGACCGCGCGCGCGTCGAAGACGCGTTCGTGTTCGCCTGTGAGCACCACGCGGCGCAGCGACGCAAGTCAGGCGAGGACTTCATCGTGCACCCCGTCGGCGTGGCACGCATCTGTGCCGGTATGCGCCTCGATACAGAGACGCTGTGTGCGGCGCTGTTGCATGACACGGTCGAGGACACCTCTGCTTCGATCGAGGAGGTGAGCGAGCGCTTCGGCGAGGAGATCGCCGGAATCGTGGATGGCGTGACGAAGCTCACCGGCATCACTTTCCAGTCGCGCGACGAGGCGCAGGCGGAGAACTACCGCAAGATGATGGTAGCGATGGCCAGCGACGTGCGGGTCATCCTGATCAAGCTCGCCGATCGGCTGCACAACATGCGCACGATCGACGCGATGCCCAAGCAGAAGCAACTAGAGAAGGCGCGCGAGACGCTTGAGATCTACGCCCCGATAGCTCATCGGCTCGGCATCCACGCGATCAAGTGGGAGCTTGAGGATCTCGCGTTTGCGACGCTTCACCCTCGCAAGTACCGCGAGATCAAGGAGCTGGTCTCCCAGCAGCGCGAGGACCGCGAGCGCTACGTGGCCGAGGCCGGGGATTACCTGGCATCGGAGCTACAGACGCTCGGCATCTCCGCGCAGATCGCGGGCAGAGCCAAGCACTTCTACTCGATCTACTCGAAGATGACCAAGCGGGGCCGCGAGTTCAACGAGATCTATGACCTCACGGCGATGCGCGTGATCGTCCATTCGGTGAAGGACTGCTACGGCGCGGTCGGCGTGATCCACTCGCTGTGGAAGCCGTTGCCCGGCCGCTTCAAGGACTTCATCGCGATGCCAAAGTTCAATATGTACCAGTCGCTGCACACGACCATCATCGGACCCGAGGGACGGCCGCTGGAGATCCAGATCCGCACCCAGGAGATGCACGAAATGGCGGAGTTCGGGGTCGCGGCCCACTGGATGTACAAGGAGCGTCCTCGCGCCAAGGACGGCGGCTCGGGGGCACCTGAGGACGCGAAGATGAAGTGGTTGCGCTCAATGCTCGACTGGCAGCAGGAGATGTCAGACCCGCAGGAGTTCATGGAGAGCCTACGCATCGACCTGTTCGAGGATGAGGTGTACGTGTTCACGCCCAAGGGCGAGGTCAAGTCGCTCGCCGCCGGCGCCACTCCGCTGGACTTCGCCTATGAGGTGCACACCGAGATCGGCCACCGTTGTGTGGGGGCGCGCGTGAACGGCAAGATCGTGCCGCTTCACTATGAGCTGAGCTCAGGCGACATCGTGGAGATCCTGACCGCGAAGCGCGAGCGCGGTCCCTCACGCGACTGGCTGGCAGTCGTCAAGACGACCCGAGCACGCAACAAGATCAAGCAGTGGTTCAAGGCGGAGTCGCGCGAGGGCACCGAGCATACCGGCCGTGAGTTGCTACAGGAACATCTCAAGAAGCAGGGTCTGCCCGCGCAGAAGATCACTGGCTCGGCGCTGCTCGCCGACGTGATCCGCGAGATGGGCTATCGCAAGGCGGACGATTTCTACATTGCCCTCGGCGGCGCGAAGATCTCCCCGAAGGTTGTTGTCAACAAAGTGCTGCAGCGCCTGAAGCAGGGGGAGGCGGCGGATGGCGAGACGACGACGGCGACCGACCTCCTGAAGGTTGGTCGCCCGCGTCAGCGACCGACAAGCTCATCCGGGCAGTACGGAATCAGAGTGGATGGGGTGGAGGACGTGATGCTGCGCCTGGCCAAGTGCTGTCGCCCAGTGCCCGGCGACCCGATCGTGGGCTACATCTCGCTCGGGCGCGGGATCACAATCCACCGCAAGGACTGCCCGAACGCGAAGCTGTTGCAGCGCAATCCAGAACGCTTCACCGACGTTAGTTGGGAGGGTGAGCAAGCGACGTCGTTCGTCGTTGAAATTCACATCGACGCTTGGGATCGTCATCGGCTACTCGAGGATCTATCGCGGGCATTCTCCGAGTCCGGCGCGAACATCCTCGAAGCACGTTGCCTGTCGAGCCCCCCGATGGTCAAGAACCGCTTCGTGGTGGAGCTCGCGGACACGCAGAGCCTGAAGGGCGCGATCTCGCGCCTGCGTAACACCGACGCGGTGTTTGACGCCTACCGGGTGACCCCGGGCGGAACGGGATAGCTCACGCAGACAGCAAACCCGCCGGGGTCCCACCCAGATGCACCACCGTCAGGAGATGACGCTGAGCGCACGCGGAAGCACGGAGTAGCGCGCCTCCAGCGTCTCACCCAAATAATCTCCATCGACCTGTAGCGGCAGCTGCTGCTCGTCGCTTGAGCGAACGGTCAGCTCTAGCGTCTCGGCCAGCGGGATTACCTGCCGATGGCGAGTCACCCGTGCGCGCCGTGAAAAAGCGCGAAAGGCGATCGAGGGCATGTCGAACGGTCGTGCTCTGCGCAGAACACTTGTCTGCAGCGAGCCCGAGTCGAGCTCCGACGCCTCAGCTATCTCGATCGGCCGATCCTTGAAGTAGGTGAATGGAGAACCGTTCTGCACGATGGCGGTGACCCCTGTGTACTGCTCCCCGTCGAGGTCGACCGTGAGGTGGGGCGGTTTGAGGATGTAGCGGCGCGTGAACGTGCTCACGGCCGCCCACGTGAAGTAGTAAGCGCCGAAGCGCGCCTTCAGGTGCGGATTGGAGTCGACACGCTGGACGACGCTCGCATCCAGACCGAGCCCCGAGGCGAAGGTGAAGCAGCGGCCGTTGACGACACCTAGATCTACCTTGCGGGGGCGCCAATCGTCGGCCATGGCAAGCAGGTGCTCGGTCGCGTCAACGAGCTCGCCGGGAATGCCGAGGATCTTGCCGTACACGTTGGCCGAGCCGCCCGGCAGGCAGGTGAGCGGAGTGGGGGAGCCACACAGGCCGTTGGCGGCTTCGTTGACGGTGCCATCGCCACCGAAGGCGACCACCACGTCATAGCCCTCGTGGGCGGCCTCACGACACAGCTCGATCGCGTGACCGCGCTCCTCGGTGTCAACCGCATCGACCTCGTAACGGCCCTGGAGGGCATAGACGACGAGGTGGCGCAAGCGATCGGAGACCGTCGTGGCGTATGGGTTGACGATGATCAGCATGCGCTTCTTCGTTCCTGGCGTAAGCGGCTCGAAGATGTCGGGCGTCTGGACAGGGGCTCGGTGCTCGGAAGCTGCGCCGGTCTCCTCAGAGCCTGGGTCCGTCCTCTTGGAGCCTGCTGTCTGCTCGGCGTTCATGTCGCTCTACTCACGAGTCTCCTCAGGACTTACGCGGATGCTCACGCAAGCCCGTACACCACGAGCCCACCTGCGTTACCGGCCTGCCCGCGAGAACTCCCTACTCCCTAGTCGAGAGCTAGCTGAGTCCTCGCCGATCGCTCGTGCGCGCGGCAACGACGGGGTCTTGTGTTCCGCCGCCAAGCCTCGTATACTCCCCCCTCGCATAGCTGAACACATCCAGAGGGGTGGAGGGACCTGGCCCAGTGAACCCCCGACAACCACCGTGTAATAGCGGCAGGTGCCAATTCCAGAGAGATGTGTGGCGGGCTTCCAGTCTTTGCCACACGGTTCACCGGCGAAGACGAATTCATGGAAGGAGCCCCCCGTGGCTGTCACACACCTTAGATGCAGAGAGTGCCGTACCGAGTACCCCCTTGAGGCGCTGTACGTATGCGAGCGCTGCTTCGGCCCGCTGGAGGTCGCCTATGACCACAGCCGCCTCGGCGGCGACATCGACGGGCTGCGCCGGCGCATTCAGGCCGGCCCGCAGAACATCTGGCGCTACGCCGACTTCCTGCCAGTGGTGGACGGTCCTCCCGGGCCGTCGGGCCGTCTAGCTTCGCGCACCGGCCTACCGGCCGGGTGCACGCCGCTGATCAAGGCCGACCGCTTGGCCAAGCGGCTTGGGCTGCGCGAGGTGTGGGTCAAGAACGACGCCGCCAACCCCACCCATTCCTTCAAGGATCGTGTCGTGTCGGTCGCGGTGACCCGTGCGCGTGAGCTCGGGTTCAAGACGATCGCGTGCGCCTCCACGGGCAACCTAGCCAACTCTGTCGCAGCCCACGGAGCAGCTTTGGGTCTCGAGTCCTACGTGTTCATCCCCGCGGACCTTGAGGAGCAGAAGATCCTCGCGACAGGCATCTACGGGACGAAACTGGTCGCCGTGAAGGGCAACTACGACGATGTCAACCGGCTCTGCACCGAGCTCTCAGCCGAGCGCGACTGGGCGTTCGTGAACGTCAACCTGCGCCCCTATTACGCCGAGGGATCAAAGACGCTCGCGTATGAGATCGCCGAGCAGCTCGGCTTTGAGCTGCCCGACCGCTGCGTCGTTCCGATCGCCTCGGGATCGCTGTTCACGAAGGTGGCCAAGGGGTTTGCCGAGTGGCGTGAGCTCGGGCTGGTCGACGGAGAGCTACCTAGGATGAACGGCGCACAGGCCGACGGGTGCTCACCGGTGGCCTCAGCGTTCGCGGCCGGTCACGACGTGTGCAAGCCGGTGAAGCCCAACACGATCGCCAAGTCACTCGCGATCGGCAACCCGGCCGATGGGCCGTACGCGATCGAGGAGGCACGTCGCAGCGGCGGGGGCGTGGACTCTGTCTCAGACCAGGAGATCCGCGCGGGCATCGCGCTGTTGGCCCAGACCACCGGCGTCTTCACCGAGACGGCGGGCGGCGTCACGACAGCGGTGCTCGCAAAGCTCGCGGCGCGCGGGGACATCGATCCCGACGAGCGCGTTGTGCTCGTGATCACCGGCGAGGGACTGAAGACGCTCGATGCGGTGCGCGGCACATTCGAGTCGCACGAGATCGACCCGTCGGTCGAGCAGTTCGAGACGCTCGTCGAGAACGCACCGGTCGGTGCGACGGACGCGCCGGTCGCATTCGCGGGCGCGGGGAGCCGATGACGGTGGCGGTCACGGTGAAGATCCCCACCCAGCTGCGCGCCGCTGCCGGCGGCGAGAGCGAAGCGGAGCTCGAAGGCGCGACGGTGCGTGAGGTGCTCGACAGCCTGTATGAGCGCTACGACGGCCTCAGCGAGCGCTTGGCCGACGACAGCGGCTCATTGCGCCGCTTCGTGAACGTGTATCTCAGCGGCGAGGACATTCGTTTTCTCGACGGCCTGGACACCCCGGTTGACGACGGCGCCGAACTGACGATCCTGCCCGCGGTCGCCGGCGGGTAGCGTCACGGGCCTGTTCGGTCCCGAGTCCTTCGGGTGAGACGCGTGAGGTTGACGGCGAAGCTGGGTTGGCGCGGGCTTAGCGAGCCGCGACGTGGGCCGACGGCCAGGCGGGTTAGCGAGCTACGACATGGGTCGCGTGCTGCGTGGGCGTGACGGTATGAGAGCTGGGCGGTGTCGAGCCGCTGACGCCAATGGTGGAGACGAGCCCAGCCGCGCACATAGCGGTGATGGTGATCGCACGCAAGCGCTTCGGGGTCAGCCAGCCGAGGTTGTGAGTCTGCAGCCACGTACGTAGCCCGCTGGCCGCAGAGGCGGCTGCCATGGCACATCCGACACACATGCCGACAGCGTACCGAGCCCTTCGTACTCCGGCGCCGGCAGGCGGGCTCGGCTACGCGAAATGACACTCGCGCTCCAGCTATCTGGCTGACCTCGCCTTCACGGAAGTGACTCAGGAGTCAACGATGGCGTGTTTGGCGGGACCGTTCCTCAAGCTCCGAGGAGGTGTCGGTCACAGGTCACTCCTGTGCGTGTCGGTGGTGGTGGACGGCCCGACTTCGCCCCGGTCGATGGCCTCTGAGAGCCGCTGTCTCGCGGCAAGACTGCCTTCGTCAAGGGCACCAGAGCCAGCCGCGTAGGAGATCGCATCGCCACCTCTGCCACGCAACACGAACGCACACCCAACCGCTATCAGGCTACCCGCCAGTGGCCCCACGACGTACACCCAGTAGCTTGTAAAGTCGCCACTCACAAGGGCCGGCCCGAACGAGCGCGCCGGGTTCATCGAGGTGCCGCTCACGGGCGCCGACCACAGGCCAGCGAGCGCTATGTACCCGCCGACGCCCAGCGCGGCGATCGCACCGACGTTCTGTGCTGCCGAGGCGGTCCCCAAGATGACGCTGACAAGTGTCGCGGTTAGGACTATCTCCATCAGCAGCGCCTGCCAGTTCGCATACCCAGGGCCGGGCACGGTGGCACCGAGGTGCTCGATATTGCCGAACACCGCGTACAGGAACAGGCACGCCAGGGTGGCACCGACCAGCTGGACGATGATGTAGCCGGGAACGCGCTTCCACGGGAAGTCACCACGCAACGCGAACGCGAGCGAGACAGCGGGATTCAGGTGGGCTCCAGAGACCGCGCCCATGAACAGGATGATCCCCATGACCATAAGCCCAGGTGCCACCACAGCAGCAGCCAAGCTGATCTGACCCTCACCATGCAGAATCCCCCCACCCGCGGCGACAAGCACCAACATGAACGTGCCCAGCATCTCGGAAAAAAGCCTGCGCCACTCCAAGCGGTCGTCATCGAACTGAGCCCGCGAACCAAACTCAAGCGCCAGCAAGTGCCGGGTCCTCGGACCGAGAAGCCCAAGATCAGGACCCGCACCGGGGGGAACAACCTCATCAGAAATGACCAGTACCTCCCTCCACATGGACAGACTCGTGAGTCCAAATACCACGAAAATCTAGCGTCAGTGCGTCACGATCGTGAAGTCGAGGCTGTGGGTAGCCGAATGGCCGGCGGAGCTCGTGGCCGTGATCGCGACGGTGTAGCTGCCGGGCCCGAGCTTGTCCGAAGCAGTCACGCGTCCCTGGAATACGAGCTTGTTCTTCCCCGCACGACCGCTGAGCGTGAGGGCGCCCTTGGTGATCGTGCGCGTGCAGATCCTCCCTTGGCGCCCGCGTGGTTCTATGTCGCACATGCCATTGATCTCGCGTCCACGGACATGCTTGGTGAACGCGAGCTTCACGCTCGCTGCCTCGTTGAGTGTGAAGGAGAAGCTGGTGCCCACTGGCGCCAGCGTTTGGTTGCGTGCCAGCTTCGCGAACGCGTTCCCCGCGCGCCAATCGCGATCGGATTGGCTCAAGTCGGTGATGATCGGCGCCGTGACCGTCCCGCCGGCGGGGCCTGTCCCGTCGGCGACGATCGGCGCTATGACCATCCCGCCCGCCATGCCTCCCGCACCGGTAGTCGCGCTCTGCCCGGACGAGACTGTTTCGAGGGGAACGTAGGGTTCCGGATTGGTGAACACCCACGCGGCCCCTAGCTTGACGTCGTCTTCCGGACCGCCGATCAGCGCCGTGGCGCCGCTCGAGGACAGCGCGACGCTGCGGCCGAAGCGGGCGCCGCCCAGCTCGCCTTCGCCCGTGAGCTTCTGCTGCTGCGTCCAGGTCGAGCCCGCGCGCGTGAACACCCAGGCCGCTCCGGTTTCGTCCGCGCCATCGGCTGAGCCGCCGATCAGCGCCGTGTCGCCGTCGGAGTCGAGCGCGACGCTCCAGCCGAACTGGCCATAGCCGCGCCCGATCTCGTCGCTGGGGGTGAGCTTTGCGCCCTGTTGAGTCCACGTTTCACCTGAGCGCGTGAAGACCCAGGCCGCCCCGACACCATCGTTGTCGGTAGACCCGCCGATGAGCGCCGTATTGCCTTCGGAGGACAGTGCGACCCTCGTGCCGAATTCTCCTTGGCCGACCTCGTCGTCCGCGCTGAGCCTCGCGCCTTGCTGGATCCAGCTGGAACCCGAGCGTGTGAACACCCAGGCCGCCCCAGTGGCATCGTGGTCGCGCCACGCGCCGACCAACGCCGTGTCGCCGCTCGAGGACAGCGCGACGCTCCAGCCGAAGCCGGCTTCGGTGGCGGAGCTGCCGGGAGCGCTCAGCTCGCCGCCACCCTTCAGCATCGGTCCCTGCTTGATCCAGCGCGAGCCCGATCGCGCGTATATCCAGGCTGCTCCTTGCTGGGTTTCCGGCTGGTCGCGCGGTCCGCCGATCAGGGCTATGTCGCCGTCTGCCGAGAGCGCGACGCTCGCGCCGAAGCGGCCTCTGCCCTGCTCTTCGTCGCCGATTTCGGTGGCCGTCAGTTCTTCCTGCTCGCTCCAGCTGGTGCCCGAGCGGGTGAAGACCCACGCCGTGCCGTATTCGCCGTTTTGAAAGCCGTCGCCGATGAGCGCGGTGTTGCCATCCGCGGAAAGCGCCACGCTTTCGCCGAAGCCTCCCCCGGCAACCCCCCATGTACCCGGCATTTTGAGCTTGGCCTGCACGGTCCAGCTCGAGCCGGAGAGCGTGAGCACCCAGACCGATCCCCCTTCGTCGCCTTCTTCCTCGGGGGCGCCCACGAGCGCGGTGCTGCCATCGGAGGACAGCGCCACGCTGTTGCTTTCCGCGCCGCCGAACGCGCCACCGTCGCCCTGGATCTTTGCCTGCTGGACGAAGGCCGAGGCGCCGCTGCTCGCCGACGCGCTCACCGCAAGCATCAATACCGTGACCGCGAATGCGATGCTTCCCATGCTGGCACGCCCCCCCATAGCTCCGCAATTCCCATAAAGCAGGGCAATCAAACGTAACATCCGGTCAAGCCGACGGTCCGGTCTGAGCGGGGCAGCGGGCGTTGCGTCAAGGTGCTCGCGTTGCGCACTGGTCTGACATAAGACCCGACTATCAAACGTGTGCCCCTAGGGCAAGGATCGGCACAGTTGAGTGGGATCCAGCAACGCGCCCGGCAAGATTCGAACTTGCGACCTTCCGCTCCGGAGGCGGACGCTCTATCCACTGAGCTACGGGCGCTAGAGACGCCACGGGGGCAGCCTTCGCCAGCAGAGCTTATCGCCGTGTCGAGCGGCGATCGATACCGTTGCGCCCATGGACCTCTCCCTGTTCTTCGCCGGCACAGGTGGCTCTGTGCCGAGTCCGCGACGGGGACTGCCCGCGATCCTCGTGCGCAGGGGAGGAGACCGGCTGTTGTTCGACTGCGGCGAAGGCACGCAACGTCAGCTGACGCGCTCGGTGGGGCTTGCGGATGTGGGGTGCGTGTTCATCACGCATTTCCACGCCGATCACTGGCTCGGGCTGCCCGGGATGCTCAAGTCCTTTGCCCTGCGCGAACGCGACCAGCCGCTGGCTATCTATGGGCCTCGGGGGCTACGCCAGATGATGGACGAGACACACTTCATTTACGGCCGACTCCCGTACGAGCTGCGGGTGGTCGAGCTCGAGCCCGCGGATGACGTGGCGTTTGACGGCTATGTCGTGGCACCCATTCCCGTGAGCCATCGCAGCAACAACGCATACGGGTACGCGATCGTCGAGGACTCCCGCCCGGGTCATCTCGACCCAGAGCTCGCCGCGCGGCTCGGCGTGACGCCAGGTCCCGACTTCGGCAGGCTCACACGCGGAGAGACCGTCGCCGGAGTGAGCCCTGAGCAGGTGATGGGCCCCACGCGCGAGGGTCGCAAGATCGTTCTCTCGGGGGACACATCACCCTGCGAGATGCTCACGGTCGCCGCACACGAAGCGGATCTGCTCGTGCACGAGGCCACCTTCGCCGAGGAGGAGATCGAGCGGGCCCGTCAGACCGGCCACAGCACGGCGCGCCAAGCGGCGCAGGTCGCGCATGACGCGCAGGCGCGACTGCTTGCGCTGACCCATATCTCCACGCGCTATCCGGGTGGCGATCTGCGTGAGGAGGCCCGCGCCGTGTTCGCCGCGACAGAGGCCCCGCGCGACTTCGACACGATCGACATCCCGTTCCCCGAGAAGGGGCCGGCCGAGCTGATCCGCTGGTCGAGCCGGCGCGAGCGGACAGCGGCCGATTCCGCGACCGAGACGACAGAGCCCGTGACGGCGCCCTAGGCATTGGCCTGGCTCAGCGGTGCATACACCCACCGCAAAAGGCTCCGTAGCGCTCCTTGATACAGTCGCCCTGCTCCTTTAACCCGGTCCGGTGAGGCCAGGAAGGAAATCATGCAAGACGGGAAGATCGTCCTCGGAGAGGACGAGGTGGCGCGAGCGCTGGTGCGGATCGCCCACGAGATAGCCGAGCGCAACACAAGCTCCTCAGCGGTAGTTCTCGTCGGCATCCACCGTCGCGGCGCGATCCTCGCTCAGCGCCTCCAGGTGCTGTTGGAAGACCTTCTGCAAACCGACGTGCCACTCGGGGATCTCGACATCGGCTTCTACCGCGACGACGTCGCTTCGCGACCGCAGGCACCGGTGGTGCACGCTTCGCACATCGACTTCGACCTCTCCCAACGGACGATCGTGATCGTCGACGATGTGCTCTACACCGGCCGTACCGTGCGTGCGGCCATCGAGGCCTTGTTTGACTATGGGCGTCCCGAGCGGGTGCAGCTGGCGGTGCTCGCCGATCGCGGCCATCGCGAGCTGCCGATCCGCCCCGATTACGTGGGCAAGAACCTTCCCACCTCCCGCGAGGAGCACGTGAGTGTGCGCGTGAAGGAGCTCGATGGCATCGACGAGGTGGCGATCGGGCGCAGCACGGTGGGGGCGAGCACGTGAACCACCTGCTCTCAATCGAGGATCTGGACCGCGAAGCGATCGAGCGAATCGTCGAGCAGGCAGCGCGCTTTGCCGAGGTGTCCGACCGCGAGATCAAGAAGGTGCCGGCGCTGCGCGGGAGGATGGTCTTGAACCTCTTCTACGAGGCTTCCACCCGCACACGCAGCTCATTTGAGCTCGCCGCCAAGCGCCTGTCGGCGGACGTGGTGAACTTCGTCTCCAGCGGCTCCAGCGTCGAGAAGGGCGAGTCGCTGAAGGACACAGTGCTCACACTCAGCGCGCACAAGCCCGACGCGATCGTGATCCGAACCCCCTGGGCGGGCGCGGCCGAGCTCGTGTCGAGCTGGACGAACGCGGCGATCGTGAACGCGGGCGACGGCAAGCACGAGCACCCAACCCAGGCACTACTCGACGTGTACACGCTGCATCGGCGCCTCGGCTCACTCGATGGCGTCTCGATCTGGATCGTCGGCGATGTCGCCCACTCGCGCGTGGCGCGCTCGAATATCCTCGCCTTCCAGCGAATGGGGGCGAAGGTGACGGTGGCGGGCCCCCCGACGCTGATCCCTCGCGGCATCGAGGCGCTTGGCTGCCAAGTGCGCTACTCGCTCGAGCAGCTGGCTGAGGCGGACGTGGTGTACGCGCTGCGCATGCAGCACGAGCGCATGAACGAGGCGTGGGTGCCCTCGCTGCGCGAGTATGCGGCCTGCTTTCAAGTGAACGCGCGCCGCCTATCCCCACGACAGCTGCTCATGCACCCAGGTCCCGTCAACCGCGGGGTGGAGCTTTCCGGCGAGGTGGTGGACTCGCCGCAGGCCCTCATCACCGCACAGGTGGAGGCAGGCGTCGTGGTACGCATGGCGGTCCTGTACGAGCTGCTGTCGGGCTCACGCGCCTTCCGTCCCCTCCCCGAGCCCCAACTCGCCTGAGTATCTGCGACATGACTCCCTGCACCACGTCCCTCCCCAAGGCCTCCACTCCAGTGAGCTCCGCAATGACTCGCCGCT
Organism: Solirubrobacteraceae bacterium; assembly: GCA_036510495.1. Taxonomy (GTDB): domain Bacteria; phylum Actinomycetota; class Thermoleophilia; order Solirubrobacterales; family Solirubrobacteraceae; genus Palsa-744. The sequence goes on along the minus strand of DATCDV010000004.1, from coordinate 179,051 downwards.
CCCAACTCACCCGCGCTCGATGACTGTCGCATCGCTCTTGCACCGCGCGCTGCCTGGCGCCGACCTGTTGATCTCCGGCGCGCACGTGCTCGATCCACGCACGGGTCTCGACGCTCCCGCGGATGTGCTGGTGCGCGACGGAATGGTCGCCCAGGTGGCAGCCGCGGGCGAGCTGAGCGCGGACGACGACATGGAGCTGGTGCGGGGCGAAGGTAAGCACCTGCTGCCCGCCTTCGTAGACCCGCACGTGCACCTTCGCAGTCCTGGCCAGGAGCACAAGGAGGATCTGGAAACGGGCACCCGCGCCGCTGCCGTAGGCGGCTTTTGCGCGGTGATCGCGATGCCCAACACAGATCCCGTGATTGACTCGGCGCCGCTTCTGCGCTCGCTACGCGAGGCGGCGGCACGCGAGGCGCGCGTGCCGGTTGGCTTCCTGGCGGCGATCACGCGCGGACTGGACGGCGTCGAGCTGACCGAGATGGCGGAGCTCATGGGGGAGGGGGCGCTCGGCTTCACCGACGATGGACGCCCCGTGGCAAGCGCGGGAATGCTGCGCAAGGCGCTTCAGTACCAGCGCTTGTGCGGCGGTGTGCTCACCCTGCACGAGGAGGATCCTTCGCTCTCGCGCGGCGGCAGCATGCACGAGGGGTCCGTCAGCGCGGCGCTCGGTATCGGTGGCATCCCGAGCGTGAGCGAGTCCACGATGGTCGCCCGTGACGCTGAGCTCGCCGGCTACGAGGACGGGCGCGTTCACTTCCAACACCTCAGCTGCACCGCCTCCGTGCACGCGGTCGCCGCGGCGAAGGAGCGTGGCTTTCGAGTGAGCGCTGAGGTGACACCACACCATCTGTTGCTCTGTGACGAGCATGTGAGGGGTATGGACACGCGCATGAAGATGAACCCGCCACTGGCAAGCGAGGCCGACCGTCTGTCCTTGATCGAGGGACTGCGCTCGGGCACGATCGACTGCATCGCGACCGACCACGCCCCGCATGCCCCGCACGAGAAGGAGGTCCCCTTCGAGCAGGCCCCGATGGGCACCACGGGTCTGGAGACGGCCTTCGCGGCGCTGCACACCGAGCTTGTGCTCCCGGGCACGATCGGGCTCTCGCTGCTCGTTGAGCGAATGACCGTCGGTGCGGAGCTCTTCGGATTGCCAATCCCCCGTATCGCGGTGGACGAGCCCGCGAACCTGACGCTTGTGGACCTCTCAGCTGAGTGGGTCGCCGGCGAGCACGGTTGGGAGAGTCGCTCGGAGAACTGTTGCTTTGCCGGTCGGCGTCTGACCGGGCGCGTCCTGATGACCGTGGCGGCCGGCGCGGTCGCCTACCGCAAGCCCGCATTCTCGGTGGTGCCCGCATGAGCCATGGGCCGATGAGTACCAGAAGGGAAGGACCATGAGCCTGCTCGAACGTGAGAAGACCGTGCTCGTCGTGGTGGACGTGCAGGAGGGCTTTCGCTCATACGCGTCCTTTGAGGCGGTCGCGCAAGCCTGCTCGAAGCTCGTGCGCGCGGGTCGCATCCTCGATGTGCCGCGGATCGTCAGTGAGCAGTATCCAAAGGGTCTCGGCCACACAGCGCCCGAGGTCGCCTTGGAGGACGAGCCACGGATCGAGAAGACCGTGTTTTCGGCCGCGCGTGCGGATGGCTTCGACCTGAGCGGCCGCACGCAGGCGATCGTGTGCGGCATCGAGACGCACGTGTGCGTCTCACAGACTGTCCACGACTTGCTTGACCGGGCGATCGAAGTACACGTGCCCGCCGACGCCGTCGGCTCACGTCATGAGCTCGACTATGAGCGCGGCCTGGAGCGCCTGGAGCGCGCCGGGGCAGTCGTGAGCACCGTCGAGTCCGTGCTATTCGAGCTCCTGGAGCGAGCGGGTACGCCCGAGTTCAAGCAAGTGCAGAGGCTGATCGTCTGATGGCCTCGCGTGCAATGCACATGGTGTCGGAATGGAGCATCTGATGGCCTCGCGCGAGGCATACGTGCTGCTCGAGGACGGCACCCGCTTCGACGGCGAGGCGTGCGCCGCCGATGCGCACGCGGTCGGGGAGGTGGTGTTCACCACCGGCATGTCCGGCTATCAGGAGTCGGTCACCGATCCCTCGTTCGCCGGTCAGCTGATCACATTCACCTACCCCCATATAGGCAACTACGGGGTGAGCGCGCGCGCGATGGAGTCAGAGCGCGTCTGGGCACGTGCCGTGATCATGCGCGAGGCGTGCAACCGCGAGGACGCGCCCGAGGCCGAGCAAGGCTGGCTGGACTGGCTGCGGGACTGCGACGTGCCGGGGATCAGCGGGGTGGACACACGCGCGCTCGTGCGCCACATCCGCGACGCGGGCGCCATGCGGGGGGGCATCTTTCCCGAGCGCATCACCGAGGACGAGGCGCGCACGCTGATCGCCGCGGAGCCGTCGATGCGCGGCCTCGATCTCGCCTCCGTCGTCACTCCTGATCGGATGAGCGTTCACGGCGACCGCGGCGCAAGGACAAACGGAGCGCACCCGACAGACGCCCAGGACGGGCCTTTGATTGCGGTGCTCGACACCGGCATCAAGCTGTCGATCGTGCGCAACCTCGTTGAGCGGGGGGCGCGCGTGGCGCTCTACCCGTGCTCCACCTCGGCCGAGCAGCTGCTCGCGGACGACCCCGACGCCGTGTTCGTCGCCAACGGCCCGGGCGACCCCGCGGCGCTCGACTACGTCGTGAGCACGGTGCGCGAGATCGTCGGTCGCAAGCCCGTGTGGGGCATCTGCCTCGGCCACCAACTGCTCTGCCGTGCGCTTGGCCTTGAGACCTACAAGCTGCCCTTCGGCCACCGCGGCGCCAACCACCCGGTTAAGGACCTGCACACCGGCCAGGTCGAGATCACCTCGCAGAATCATGGCTTCGCGGTGCTTGGGCCGGGCGGCGAGCGCACGCTCGACAGCAACGAGCCCGTGCGCTGGGACACCGACTTTGGTGCTGCTCAGCTAACGCACGTGAACCTGTATGACCGCACCGTCGAGGGCTTCGAGCTGCTGGACGTTCCCGGCGGTGCGGTCCAATACCACCCCGAGGCGGGCCCGGGCCCGCACGACAGCCTGCACCTGTTCGACCGTTTTCTAGAGCGGATCGCGACCGCGTGAGGCCTGTGTGCGAGATTACCCGTTTTTTGAGGGAGGGGACCCCCTCCGGGGGTCCTGGATGGGCGTGCTCGCGGTGTGTCGGGGGCTGGTGAATGCCACGACGCGATGACATCCACACGATCCTGATCCTGGGGTCCGGACCGATCGTGATCGGTCAGGCCGCAGAGTTTGACTACTCAGGCGTACAGGCGTGCAAGGTGCTGCGGGAGGAGGGATACAGGGTCGTGCTGGTCAACTCCAACCCGGCCACGATCATGACCGACCCGGAGTTCGCTGACGCCACCTACGTCGAGCCCCTGTTGCCCGGACCGCTCACGAAGATCATCGAGCGCGAGCGCCCTGACGCGCTGTTGCCGACGCTCGGGGGCCAGACCGCGCTGAACCTCGCCATGGCCCTTCACGACGACGGCACGCTCGAGCGCTATAGCGTCGAGCTGATCGGCGCCAACCACGACGCAATCGCCTGCGCCGAGGACCGCGATCTGTTCGGCGCCGCGATGTCCCGCGCCGGCCTGAAGATGCCTGAAAGCGCGATCGCCACGACACTGGAGGAGGCACGCGCGGCGCTGCCGCGGCTCGGGCTGCCCTGCATCGTACGGCCCGCCTTCACGCTCGGCGGCCGGGGAGGAGGCATCGCGCGCACTCATGAGGAGTTCGAGCTGATTGCCGGGCGGGGCATCGAGGCCTCGCCGATCGGGCAGGTGCTCATCGATCAGTCCGTGATCGGCTGGGGCGAGTTCGAGCTGGAGGTGATGCGCGACAAAGCCGACAACGTCGTGATCGTGTGCTCGATCGAGAACATCGACCCGATGGGCGTCCACACGGGCGATTCGGTAACAGTGGCCCCCCAGCAAACGCTCACCGATTCGCTCTACCAGCAGCTGCGCGACCAGGCGATCACGGTGATTCGCGCCGTGGGTGTGGAGACGGGCGGCTCCAACGTGCAGTTCGCGGTCAATCCCTCAACCGAGGAGATCCTTGTAATCGAGATGAACCCGCGCGTGTCGCGCTCCTCGGCGCTGGCCTCAAAGGCCACCGGCTTTCCGATCGCCAAGATCGCGGCGCGCCTGGCCGTGGGCTACCTGCTGGAGGAGATCACCAACGACATCACCGGCGTCACCCCAGCGAGCTTCGAGCCCACGATCGACTACGTCGTCGTCAAGTGGCCGCGCTTCGCCTTCGAGAAGTTCCCGGGCGCCGTGCCCACGCTCTCCACGCACATGAAGTCGGTGGGGGAGGCAATGGCGATCGGGCGCACCTTCTCCCAGGCTTTTGCCAAGGCATTGCGCTCGCGAGAGCTGGATAAGCCGCCGCGCCTCGGCGCTCTCACCGATCAGGAACTGCTCGACGGCCTGATCACACCGACGGCCGACCGCTACGAGACGATCCTCGAGCTGTTTGCTCGCCACGTCGGCATCCAGCCGATTCACGAGCTGACCTCGATCGACCCGTGGTTCCTGCGCGAGCTGGAGCAGATCGCCCGAGACCCCGAGGCCAGCTTCGCCGGCGAGCGCTCGTTCAAGTCGGTCGACACCTGCGCCGCCGAGTTTCCCGCCCGCACCCCTTATTACTACTCCGGCTGGGAGCGCAAAGCGGCTCACGAGATAACCAGGGGTGAGCGCGCATCGGTCGTGATCCTCGGCGCGGGCCCCAACCGCATCGGCCAGGGCATCGAGTTCGATTACTGCTGCGTGCACGCCGCCATGACCGTACGCGAGTCCGGCCGCGACGCGGTGATCGTCAACTGCAACCCAGAGACCGTCTCCACCGACTACGACACCTCCGACCGCCTCTACTTCGAGCCGCTCACGCTTCAGGACGTGCTCGGCGTGCTCGAGGTCGAGCGGGCGGGTGGGGAGCTTATCGGTGTGATCGTGCAGTTCGGAGGCCAGACGCCGCTGAAGCTGGCCGCGGGTCTGGTCGAGGCGGGTGTGCCCTTGCTCGGCACGAGCGTCGATGCGATCGACCTGGCCGAGGACCGCGGACGCTTCGGCGAGCTGTTGGATCGACTCGGCTACCAAGCGCCGCCGTATGCGACCGCATGCTCGGTCGAAGAAGCACTCGCTAAGGCCGATGAGGTCGGCTTCCCGCTGCTCGTGCGTCCCTCCTACGTACTTGGCGGCCGGGCGATGGAGATCGTCTACTCAAGCGACGGCCTCGCCGACTACCTGCGTAGAGAGACACCCGCGACGGACACTCGACGGGAACGAACTTCAAATCCCCCAGATCAACAGGCGCCCGACACCAGCGGGGCGCCGCCCAGACCCACCATCTTCCTTGACCGTTTCCTTGAGAACGCGGTCGAGGTCGATGTGGACGCACTGTGCGACGGCCACGAGGTATGGATCGGCGGCATCATGCAGCACGTCGAGGAGGCCGGCGTGCACTCGGGCGACTCTGCCTGCGTCTTGCCGCCGCACTCGCTCGGCGAGGAGATGCTCGAGCAGATCAGGGTCGCCACGCGCGACATCGCGCTCGGCGTCGGCGTCGTCGGGCTGATGAACGCGCAGTACGCGATCCACGAGGGTCGGTTGTACGTGATCGAGGCCAACCCGCGCGCATCGCGCACCGTCCCATTCGTCTCAAAGGCGGTCGGTCTGCCGCTCGCCAAGCTCGCGTGTCGCATCATGCTCGGCGAGCGCATCTCAGAGCTCGGGCTTCCAGCCGGGCATGAGGGCGTCGGCTTCGGCGAGCACGTCTCGGTCAAGGAGGCGGTGCTGCCCTTCGACCGCTTCGATGGCGCCGACTCGCTGCTCGGGCCCGAGATGCGCTCAACCGGCGAGGTGATGGGCATCGCACGCGACTTCCCGACCGCCTTCGCCAAGGCGCAGGCCGCGGCCGGCTCGCCGCTGCCGAGCGCCGGTACCGCCTTCATCACGGTCACCGATTCCGATAAGCCAGGTGTCTTCGCGGTCGCCCAGATCCTGCACGACAACGGCTTTCGCATCCTCGCGACCGGCGGCACCGCCGAGGCGATCGCGCGCATGGGCGTGCCCGTCAAGACGATCAACAAGATCGGCGAGGGCTCGCCTCATGTCGTCGACTGGATCGAGCGGGGAGAGGTCAACCTGATCGTCAACACCCCCACGGGCTCCGGTGCACGCAGCGACGGCTGGGAGATCCGCCGCTCCGCGATCGCCCACGGCATCCCGTGCCTCACAACCCTCTCCGCGGGTGTCTCCGCCGCGCGCGCCATCGCGCAGGCCATCAAGCTCGGCGAGCCCGATGTGCTCGCCTTGCAAGAGCTTCACCGGGGACTGCGCTCCTCCGCCAGCCCAAGCGAGGCTCAGCTGGCGTGAGCGCTCTCGAGCGCCAGCGGGAGTCGGCCGCGTCGACGGGCACGGATCGCACCGAGCGCACACTCGCCCCATTCGGACGACGGCTACTCACCGTCACCGCCAACGAAGAGCTCGGCGCCTATCGCGTCCTCAAGGTCGCCGACCAGGACGAACCGAGTGGGTGGGGTCGTGGGATACCTTGTCCCGGTCAGTTCGCGATGCTTGCCGCAGCCGAGCGCTGGGGAGCGGGCATCGATGAGCGCCCCTACCTACCACGCGCCTTCTCCTACGCCCGCTGGGACTCTGGCGTTGCCCAGTTCCTGCTCGAGGACGTCGGCCCCGGCACCCACCGCTTGTGTGAGCTCAGGGAGGGCGATGGACTGTGGCTGCTCGGCCCACTCGGGCAGGGCTTCACAGCACCGGAGCACGAGCGTCGCGCGCTGCTCGTAGGTGGGGGAGTCGGGATCGCTCCACTCGCCATCTGGCAGGACGCGCTCTCCTCGAAGGACGTGCCTGCCACCGTGCTGCTGGGCTTCCGCGACCGTGCCCATGCCCAGGGAGCGGCATTGCTCAGCGACGCGCTACTTGCAAGCGACGACGGGGCCATCGGCCATCACGGCCTCGTCACAGCCCTGTTGTGCGCGGAGCTCGGTCGCGACCCTCACGCAACGGTCTACGCATGTGGGCCTCCAGCCATGCTCGAGGCCGTGCGCGCGCTGTGTGCCACGCGCGAGGTTCCAGCTCAGCTGGCCCTGGAGGCAGGCATGGCCTGCGGTTTCGGCGCCTGCTACGGCTGTGTCGTGCCGGCGCGCGAGGGCTATTTGCGCGTGTGCATCGACGGTCCCGTCGTCCGCGCCGAGCAGCTTGAGCGGGTCTCCCATCACGCCGGGGCATCGGGATGAGCATCGAGTTCTGCGGTCTGCAACTGGCTCACCCGATCGTCAACGGCTCCGGCACGTTCGACGCCATCGCCGCGCGCCGCGCTTTCGGCGATGCGCTCGATGAGCAATTCCCGTTCGCGGCCTTCGTGTCGAAGACGATCACGCTCGCCCCGCGCGCCGGCAACGCTCCGCCTCGGCTGTGGGAGGCTCAAGCCGGCCTCGTCAACTCGATCGGCTTGCCCAACAAGGGCCTCGAGCGCTACATGGCAGAGGATCTGCCAGAGCTTGCGCGGCTGCCCGTCCCGCTCATCACCAACGTGATGGGCTCCACCGCCGAGGAGATCGCGGTGCTGCTGCAAGCGTGCGACAGCCACGAGGAGATATCCGCGGTGGAGTTGAACGTCTCATGCCCGAACGTGCACACGGGCCTTGACATCGGCGCCGACCCAGTCGCGCTCGAGCGTGTCTTGCACGCCGTCAGAGCGCAACTGCGCAAGCCGCTGATCGTGAAGCTGACGCCCAACTGCGCGGATGTCGCCGCGTGTGCCCTGGCCGCGCAGGAAGGCGGCGCCGACGCCGTCTCGTTGATCAACACGCTGCGCGCCACAGCGCTTGCGCCAGCTACCGCGCACGCCGGCGAGCCCGCGCGACCGGTCCCGTGGCTTGGGGGCGGCACGGGCGGGCTGTCGGGTGCCGCCATACGCCCCGTCGCGCTCGCTCAGGTTGCGGCCGTGGCCAAGCGCGTCACGATTCCCGTGGTAGGAATGGGCGGCGTCCAGAGCGCCGCCCACGCCCGCCAATTTCTTGACGTCGGCGCACGGCTCGTGGCGGTCGGCACGGAGAGCTTTCGCGACCCGTCCTTCGCTACCCGCGTCGCCGCCGAGCTGGGGTTTGTGCGCCAGCCCGCGTAGTGGAAATGACGTATATGCGGGCTACGGCCGTGCTTTCCACGTGGCTGTCCAGTATCCACAGGCGGTGTACCCAACCTCAGCACAGGTCAGGTTTAGAGGCTGGAAAACCCCTGCAAACAGGCAACGCCACCATCCACCATCCTCGACATACGTAAAGCTCAACCTGAGCTTCATACGAATTAGCCGGGTTAGCCTTGAACGGGGCGCGCGGGTCTGTAGACTCGCCGCCCATGCCAACCGCGACGGGCCCGATGTCTTCGACCATGATCTCAAAGCCGTCCGCAGCTCCCGAGCGATCGCTCAACCAGCGCCTGGACGCGCTCGCGCGAGCCAACCGCATCCGCACTGAGCGGGCACAGCTCAAGCGCGATCTGAAGGCCGGCCGGTTGTCGATCCACACGTTGCTCTTGCACCCGCCCGAGTACGTCGAGACCGCCAAGGTCTTCGACATGTTGCTCGCCGTCCCCAAGTACGGGCGCGTCAAGGTCAACAAGATCCTCGCCCACTGCCGCATCTCGCCGAGCAAGACCATCGGCGGGCTCTCAGACCGCCAGCGCAGCGAGCTGGTCTCCCTACTGCGCCGCTAAGAGCCTCCCGCCGCTCTCGACATTAGGGTCTCGCGCGTGGCACGCGTATTTGTGATCACCGGACCATCCGGCGTGGGGAAGGGGACCCTCATCCGCGGGTTGATGGAGCACATCCCTCAGCTCGAGCTGTCGGTGTCGGCCACCACACGCTCGCCACGACCCGGGGAGGAGGACGGTGTCGATTACCACTTCCTCTCAAGCCCCGAGTTCGAGCGCCACGTGCAGGCCGGCGACTTCGTAGAGCACGCCGACTACGCCGGCCGGCGCTACGGCACGCTGCGCCGCGAGCTCGAGCAGCGAGTCACCGACGGTGCGCCCGTGGTGCTCGAGATCGAGGTCCAAGGCGCGCGGCAGGTGCGCGCCGCGATGCCCGAGGCGGTCCAGGTCTTCATCGCTCCACCGTCACTGGACGCCCTGCGCACCCGGCTCATCGGGCGCGGCACCGATGGCAGCGAGGAGGTCGAGCGCCGCCTCGCGGTCGCTGAGCAGGAGCTGGCCGCGCGCGACGAGTTCGCCCACGTCGTCGTCAACGACCGGCTCGAAGATGCCCTCGACGAGCTTGTGGCGATCGTTGCTGCCGAGCTCGGTTAGATGCGTCCCAGCCCGATTGGACGCTAGCGCGATTGGACACGGCCAATCTGGCCAGACGCGGCTCCTCCCGCTTAATGGGGACACACTGAGCACTCGCTCAAAGACTCGCGTGGGCGAACTCTAAGGCTCGCGTCGATCTCGCTCGAAAGACTCGCTGCGGTCTCGAACATGGGAGCGACTGGCTACACTGCAAGTCCACCAGGAAAGGCACTCTCAAACACCATGATGACCTCACCCCGCATCGACCGCTTGCTCGACAATGTCGACTCCAACTACGCAAGCGTGCTCGTTGCCGCCAAGCGTGCCCGTCAGATCAACAGCTACTACCACAACCTCGGTGAGGGAGCCTTCGAGGAATTCCCGCCGCCGATGATCGAGACCGCCTCCAAGAACTACCTCACGATCGCTCTTGAGGAAGTCGCAGCCGGCAAGATCAAGTACCACTATCGGTAGCCCTTTGGCGCGCAAGCGTTCGACCAGCGCTTGAGATGAGCCAGCGCGGCGCCTAAGAAGTCAACATGGCAAGAATCCTGCTCGGCGTCAGCGGCAGCATCGCTGCCTACAAGGCGCTGGAGCTCATACGGCTTGCGACGGACGCCGGGCACTCAGTGCGCGTCGTGCAGACGCCCACCAGCCAACGCTTCGTTGGGGAGGCATCCTTCGCAGCTCTTACGGGCGCTCCTGTGCTCACCGACGAGTTCGAGCACGACCCGGCGCGCGGAGCCTTCCCCGGCCAGGAGTCTCCTGCTCATCAGCCGCTCAACCACTTGCAACTCGTCGCCAACGCGGATCTCTACCTGATCGCGCCGGCCTCGGCGAACACGCTGGCAAAGCTCGCCGGCGGGCTTGCGGACAACCTGTTGACCAGTTGCGCGCTGGCCGCCACCTGCCCCGTGGTGGTCGCGCCGGCTATGAACAACCACATGTACGAGCACGCGGCGACGCAGGCCAATATCGAATTGCTGCGCGCCCGCGGCGTGCATATCGTCGAGCCAGATGTCGGGCGCCTAGCCTCGCTCGGCGAGCAGGGCGTCGGGCGCCTGGCCGAGCCACAGCGGCTACTCGACGCGTGTGAGGAGCTTCTGGAAAAGCATCCTCCCCCCGCGCGCGCGGGGCACGTCATTTCGAGCGACCCAAACGACGCCGCGAGCTACCCAGACACCCTCGATCCCAGCAACTGGAATGGCCTGCGCGTGCTCGTCACCGCGGGCGGCACACGCGAGCCGATCGACAGCGTGCGCTTCATTGGCAACAGCTCCTCAGGGCGCATGGGATTCGCGCTCGCGCAAGCCGCGCACGCGCGCGGAGCGACGGTGACGCTCCTGTCGGCCAACGTCGCGCTGCAGGCGCCCACCGGCGTCGCGGTTCACGAGGTGAGCACCGCCGCCGAGCTCGAGCGAGCTTGCCAGCAGGAGTTCCCGAGTTGCGACGTGCTGCTGATGGCGGCCGCCGTCGCCGACTTTCGCCCGCAAGCGCCCGTCGCCGGCAAGATCAAGAAGGGGGGACGCAAGCACTTGACGATCGAGCTGGAGCCCACCGACGATGTGCTTTGCGGGCTCTCCAGCGAACGCAGGCAGGGCCAGACGCTTGTGGCATTCGCCGCCGAGCACGGCTCGGACGGGCTGGGTCTGGAGCACGCGCGCGGGAAGCTCTCGGCCAAGCGCGTCGACGCCGTCGTCTTCAACGACATCTCGCGTGCGGACATCGGCTTCGAGTCCGATCTCAACGAGGTCACGATCCTCACCGACGCCGGTGACGAGCTGCTCCCGCGCGCTTCCAAGCAGAGCATCGCCGGTGCGATCCTCGATGCGGTCGAGCGCCTGCGCGAGCCTGTCTGAGCATCTGGAAGTCCCTTGAGAGGGCTCGGTTAAAATAGACGCATGGACAGCGTGTACGAGCTCTACCGGCGTGGATGTGAGCTGCTGGAGCACGGCGACCACATGGCGGCGATCGTGCCGCTCACGCGCGCCCGCGAGCTCGAGCCGACCAAGGCCTCCATCCGCGAGGCGCTGGGACGGGCTCTGTTCCACGCGCAACGCTACGAGCGTGCCGCCGATGAGTTCCAGGCGATCGCCGCGGCGGCGCCCACGAACGACTACGCGCTCTTCTGTCTGGGTCGTGCGATGCAGTTGCTCGGTCGCCACCGTGAGGCTTGTCACCCGCTCGCGGTCGCCAGCTCGATGCGGCCCGCTCGCGCTGACTATCGCCTCTACCGTGACCGTGCGCGTCGCGACGCCGCGAGGTCATGAGCGGCACTCTTCCGAGCGCCACCGACACACCTCCGTGCAGCCGCAGAGGTGGCCCGATGCTATTCTCGACTGACAGCTTTCGAGTCGTCGTACGCGGCGGCTGCAGTACCGAGAGTGGGCGCACGCCCACTCTTTTTTACGCCTCGTATCGGGAAGAGAGTCATCCAGTCGATGTCAACACTGCAGTCTGAGATAGAGGAGCGCCTGGCCGCAAGCGAGCCCGACGTGGATGTCCTGCTCGCCGAGCTGCTCCCGAATGGCACCCTGCGCGTGTTCATCGATCACCCCGACGGCGTCACGCTCGCACTGTGCGAGCGCGTCACCGCGCAGCTCTCCGATCTGCGCGAGCGCTATTCACTTGAGGTTTCCTCGCCCGGCGCCGAACGTCCGCTGAGCAAGCCCACCCACTTTCGCCGCTTCGTCGGTCGCCGTGCCCGCGTTCGCACTCGTGAGCCACGCCCCGTCCCGGTAGCAGGCCCCGGTACTCCGAGCGGCGAGCGTCGCGCCAAGAGCTTCACCGGAGAGCTCGTCGGTGTCACCGACAGCGAGATCACACTGGCCGCCGACGGTGGGGTCATCGCGATCCCCTACTCGGAGATCCGTCGTTCGAACCTCGTGGAGGAGTAACCGCTGATGTCACGCGAGATCCTGGAAGCCATGAATGCACTTGCGCGCGAGAAGGGCATCGAGCCCGAGAAGCTGATGATCGCACTCGAGGACGCGCTGCTCTCGGCTTATAAGAAGCAGCCGGGATCGGCCAAGTATGCGCGTGTCGAAATGGACCGTGAGACCGCCGACTTCCGCGTCATCGAACTGATCATTCCCGAGCGCCTGGAGGCCCACCTGATCGTCGAGACGATCGACGAGGGCACGGTCGTAGACCCTGAGACGGGCGAGCTGCGCGAACCGGAGGAGCCGGAAATCGATCCGGCCAAGTTCGAGCAGTACCGCGACCAGATCGACGAACGCGACGTCACGCCCGAGGACTTCGGCCGCATCGCTGCGCAGACTGCCAAGCAGGTGATCCTGCAGCGCATTCGCGAGGCCGAGCGCGACATGATGTTCGAGGAGTACCGCGACCGCGTGGGCGAGCTGATCACCGGCATCGTGCAGCAGTCTGATTCGCGCTACACACTCGTGCAGCTGCGCGAGCGCGTCGAGGCGCTCTTGCCGAAGTCAGAGCAGGTCGACGGCGAGCGCTACGACCATTCTCAGCGCATCAAGGCCGTCATCAAGGAGGTCTCTCCTTCGACCAAGGGACCGGCCATCATCGTCTCTAGGCGCGACCCGGAGCTGATCAAGAAGCTGTTCGAGCTCGAGGTTCCCGAGATCGCAGACGGTCTCGTGGAGATCGCAAACGTTGCGCGCGAGCCCGGCTATCGCTCGAAGATCGCCGTCATATCCCATGCCGACGGCGTCGATCCGGTCGGCGCCTGCGTCGGGCCCCGCGGCTCGCGTGTGCGCATGGTCGTCTCAGAGTTGCGCGGCGAGAAGATCGACATCATTCCGTTCAACGACGAGCCCGCCCGCTTCGTCGCCAAGGCTCTCTCACCCGCACGGGTGCGCGAGGTGCTGGTTGACGACGAGGCCAAGCAGGCCACAGTCATCGTCCCCGACGATCAGCTCTCGCTCGCGATCGGCCGCGAGGGTCAGAACGCCCGTCTCGCAGCGCGTCTCACGGGCTGGCGTGTGGACATCCGCTCAGAGACCGAGTTCGCTGCCGAGGAGGCCGAGCACGGCTACGAGGAGGAGGAGCTGCAAGGTCGCTGCGCCGCGGTCCTCTCAAACGGACGGCGTTGCCCGAACGCCTCGCTCCCAGGATCGCGCTACTGCGGCCTGGATACCCACCAGGCGCTCGCGTCGATCGACAGCGACAACGTCGCCGATCTCTCACCGCAAGCCGGTGGGCAGGGAGACGAGGAGCCTTCAGAGGAGCAGACCCCCTCAGCTGAGCCCCCGGTGGCGGAGGAGCAGACGGCGTCTGCCCTGGAGGACGGCGCAGCGCAGGAGCAAACGCCCCCCGCGTCGGAGCACGGTGAGCAGCAACCGGAGCCTGCGCCTCTCGCGGAGACCGTCGCTACACAAGAGGCCCCAGACGTCGGCGAGGCCGCCGAGGGGCAAGCGTCATAGCCGCCCATGTCCCCCGACGCCGCTGCGTCGGGTGCGGGCGCCTGGCGCCGAAGCCCGAGCTGATTCGTCTGGCGAGCATCGCCGTCGGAGCTGAGCGTCGCCCCACGGCGACGCTTGATCGCTCCGGCACGCTACCCGGACGCGGCGCGTATGTTTGTCGCACCAAGTCCCTGCAGGACCCGAGCCGAGAGTGCATGAAGCTCGCAACCAGGAGGGGCACGCTACAGCGCGCCTTTCGCCGCGCGGTCGAGGTTCCCGTCGAGCTCCTAGAATCGAATACAAGAGTGGCCCAGCCGGACACCAGTCCGGCTGGCCGAAACGGGGACGCGAGCCGAAGGCGAGTGTCTAGCGACTTCGGTCGGGCCCCTCAGGATCTGATTGACCGATGAGCAAGAAGCGAGTTCACGAAATAGCAAAGGAGCAGGGCCTCTCGAGTAAGGACCTGCTCGAGCGGCTACAAGCCGCCGGCGTCGCCGCGAAGGCGGCTGCGTCCTCGGTCGAGGAGGCCGACGCGCTACGCGCGCTTGCGGGCAACGGCGCCGGCGCCTCCCCAACGGCTACTGCCACGAAGCCGGCCCCGACGGCCACGCCTTCGACGGACGGAGCGCCGCCTCAGGCCGCAGCTCAAACGACACCGGCCCAAGCGACGTCCGTTCAAGCTACGTCAACTCCGGCGACGTCTGCGCAGAGCACTCCCAATGATCGGGGCGCCGCCGACGGCCAAGCTACCCCTGTCGATAGTCAAGTTACGCCCAGCGCGAGGCAAGCCACCGCCTCGACAGGCCCCGTCCAGGCCGACCCCGTCGCGGAGGGCGCTCCCAACCCTGACGCGCCTGGTGGCCAAGCCGGCGAGCGGGTGCGCCCTACGCGCGACTCGCGCACCGGTGAGCGCACACCGGCGAGCACGGGCGCGGGAGGGCGCCGTCGCGTCGTGATCGACTCGCAGGCCTCGCGTCGCCAGCAGGGCGGCCCGGCCAACCAGCCCGTGCGCCGCCCGCGGCGCGGGCGCCGGCGCAGGGGCACCTACGACGAGACGATCGCCCCGATCGACACCACGGCGATGGAGGCCACCGACCTGATCCGCGTCAACTCGGGCTCGACCGTCAAGGACGCAGCTGAGTATCTCGGCGTGCCGGTCCCGGAGATCATCAAGAAGCTGATGATGCTCGGTGAGATGGCCACGCTCACACAGACGCTCTCCGACGACGCGATTCAGGTGCTCGCCGACGAATTCGAAAAGAAGATCGAGATCGTCCATGCGGCCGACGACGTCGAAGTCGAGCCCGTGTTCGAGGACGTTGAGGGGGATCTCGTCGATCGCCCTCCGGTGGTCACGATCATGGGCCACGTCGACCACGGCAAGACCTCGCTGCTCGACGCGATTCGCCAGACCGAGGTGGCGGCAGGGGAGGCGGGCGGCATCACGCAGCACATCGGCGCCTACCAGGTCCATCACGGCGACAAGGTGATCACGTTCCTCGACACCCCCGGCCACGAAGCGTTCACCGCGATGCGCGCTCGTGGAGCGCAGGTGACCGATCTGGCCGTGATCGTCGTGGCGGCCGATGACGGAGTCAAGCCGCAGACAGAGGAGGCGATCGACCACGCCAAGGCAGCCGAAGTCCCGATCGTGGTGGCGGTCAACAAGATCGACAAGGAGGGCGCCCAGCCCGAGCGCGTCCGCACCGAACTCACCCAGCTTGGGTTGCAACCCGCCGAGTGGGGTGGGGAGACCGAGTTCGTCGACGTCAGCGCCAAGACCCGTGAGGGCCTCGACAGCCTGCTTGAGATGATCCAGGTCGTCACAGATCTCGAGGAGCTCAAGGCCAACCGCGACGCCACAGCCTCTGGCACGGTTATCGAGTCAAAGCTCGATCCCGGCCGCGGACCGGTCGTGAGCATCCTGATCCAGCGTGGCACGCTGGAAGTGGGTAACGCGCTCGTCGCCGGCGCGAGCTTCGGCCGGGTGCGCGCGATGCACAACTTCATCGGCGCTCGCGTGAAGACAGCGGAACCGGGCGAGCCGGTTGAGGTGCTCGGCTTCGACGGAGTGCCCGAGGCCGGAGAATTCGTGCGCGCTGTGGAGAACGAGCGCCGTGCCCGTCAGCTCGCCGGTGAGCGCGCCAACCGTCTGAAGACCGAGGCGCTTGCACGCCGCTCTGGACGCAAGGTGTCGCTGGAGGACGTCTTCAAGCTTGCTCAGGAAGGCACCGTCAAGGAGCTCAGCCTCGTCATCAAGGCGGACGTCGCCGGGTCGCTCGAGGCGATCGAGGACGAGATCGCAAAGCTGCCCCAGGACGAGGTCTCGGTCAACATCATCCACCGCGGTGTGGGTGGCATCAACGAGTCCGACGTGATGCTCGCCTCCGCCTCCTCCGGGCTGATCCTCGCCTTCAACGTGCGCCCCGTCGGGGACGCCCGCCAGGCCGCCGACCGTGAGGGCGTCGAGATTCGCTCTTACTCGGTCATCTACCGCGCGATCGAAGAGCTTCGCGCCGCGATGCAGGGAATGCTCGAGCCGACCGAGGTCGAGACCTCGCTAGGCCAGGCGGAGGTACGCCAGCTGTTCAGGGCCTCTCGCATCGGCGTGATCGCCGGCTCGCACGTCAGCGAGGGCAAGGTCACCCGCGGGGCACGCGTGAGGGTGGTGCGCGAGGGCACCGTGATCTATGACACCACGATCGACAGCCTGCGCCGCTTCAACGAGGACGCGCGCGAGGTGAGCGCCGGCTACGAGTGCGGAATCGTGCTCACCAACTTCCAGGACCTGCGCGAGGGTGACATCCTCGAGACGTACGAGACACGCCTACAAGAGCGCCAGCTCGCCTGAGATAGGCTATGGCTGGCGCGATACTGCGTCCTCGCTCGTTTATGTGCAAAGCACACCGCACTCGCTGCGTCCTTGTTGCGTCCTTGTCTCGCTTGGCCCTAGCCCATCTCAGGTCCAGAAACTCGTTAGGTGTGTGGACAGGCATGAGGGGATGCTCATGCAAGCGGCCGTGCAAGTCGAATCTTTCGAGGGGCATGGACGGGTAGGATGAGCTCAGAGCGCATGCGCCGCGTGGACGAGTCGATCAGGCAGGTGATCGGCGATGCGCTGGCGTCAGACTTGAAGGACCCGAGGGTGGGATTCGTGACCGTGACCGATGTCAAGACAAGCGCCGACTTGAGCCATGCCCGCGTATACGTGAGCGTGCTCGGCGAGCTGCACACGCGTGAGGAGACGCTTGAGGGCCTCCGCAGCGCACACGGGTATCTGCAGAGGCGGATCGGCGGCGAGCTGCATCTGAAGCGCACTCCGACGCTCGAGTTCTCCTACGACGACACGACCGATCGAGCGATGCGCGTCGACGCCTTGATCGACGCCGAGCCAGGCGCCGGGCAGGCATGAGCACCGGCGAGTCGATCCAGCGTGCGCGTGCGCTCGTGCTCGAGCGAATCCGTGGCGACACGAGCTTCGTCGTTGCCACACACGAGAACCCTGACGGCGATGCGCTCGGCTCGCTGATCGGGATGCACGGACTCTTGACCGCGCTCGGCAAGGACTCGGAGATGTTCATCTCCGATAGCGACCTGCCGCTTCCGCGCGAGTACCGCTGCCCGGCGCTCGAGCACGCGATCCAGGTGACCCCCGAGGACATCGGCAAGCGCACGGTCGTGATGCTCGATTGCGGCAACATCGACCGTAACCCAGCCGCCGTGCTGCAGCATGGCGCGCACCTGCTGAACATCGACCACCACCACGACAACACGCTGTTCGGTACCGTCAACCTGGTCGACCCCTCCGCGTCGTGCACGGCGGAGATCGTGTGGGACTTGATGCACGGCCTCGACGTCGCGCCAACGGCAGCCATCGCCGAGGCGCTGTACATCGGGCTCGTCACCGACACCGGCCGCTTCATGTACGAGAGCACCGGGCCCCGCGCACACCGCATGGCCGCTGAGCTGATCGCAACAGGCGTGGACGTGGCCGACGTATACCGACGCCTGTATGAGGATCTGCCGCTCGCCAAGCTCACGCTGCTCGGCGTAGCGCTCGAGCGCATCCAGCGCTTCGACGACGGCGCCCTGACGCTCGTGGCGCTCGCCGCGGAGGACTTTGAGCGGGTCGGCGCCCAGGAGAGCTTCTCCGAGGGGATCGTCGATCACCTGCGCTCGATCCTTGCCACGAAGGTCGCGGTGCTCGTCCGCGAGCTCACAGCCCCTGAGAGCGCAGGAAAGCGCAAGGTCTCGCTGCGCGCCACAGCCGACGACGTCGACGTCTCGGCGATCGCACGCACCCAGGGCGGCGGCGGCCACCGTCGTGCGGCGGGCTTCTCAACCACGCTCGAGGTGCCCGAGCTGATCGCGCTGTTGCGTCACGAGATTGCCGTGCAACTGCACCCGGCGCCGAACGGACCGGCGATCCCCACGCTCGCCTGAGCGCTCCCCTGGCCACTCCACATCGCACAGCCGCGGCTGCGCGTCAAGATCCTCGCATGGCTTCCAGAACCGACATGGACGGCGTCCTGCTGATCGACAAGCCGGTGGGGATCACCTCCCATGACGTCGTCGCGCGCGTGCGCCGCTCGCTCGCGGGAGCGAAGACCGGCCACGCTGGAACGCTCGACCCCTTTGCGAGCGGGCTCTTGATCGTGCTCGTGGGGCGCGCCACGCGTATCCAGCGCCACCTCATGGAGCTGCCCAAGCGCTACGAGACCGTCGCCCGTCTTGGGGCGCGCTCCAGCACCGGAGACCCGGAGGGCGAAATCGTCGAGACGGGGCTCGTACCGCCCGATCCGCCCTTGCTGCCGACCGGGGAGATCCGCCAGCGTCCGCCAATCTACTCGGCCATCAAGGTCAAAGGCGAGCGCGCCTATCGCAAGGCGCGGCGCGGCGAGAGCTTTCAGATGCCCGAGCGGATCGTCACCGTCGGCCGCTTCGAGCAGCTATGGCGCGAGCAGGCCACAGCGAGCGCACCGGCCCAGGCCGCCTATCTGATCGAGTGTTCCTCCGGGACATACGTGCGCTCACTGATCGCCGACCTCGGCGACGCCTACTGCCAAGAGCTCAGGCGCACCGCCATCGGCCCTTTCGACGTTGACGCGGCCGTCCCACCGCCACCCTCACGTGACACCGCGTGGGATGAGCCACCGCTGCTCAGCATCGAGCACGCGCTTGCGCAAGCCGAGCGCTTCGGGGGGCAGTCCTTCGGGCTTTCCAAGCGCACAGGCCATCCGTGACATAGGCTTGCAAGCGTGAAGATCACTCGGCTGCCCGATGTGGAGGGCAAGGAGCGACGTGTCGCTGTCGGTTCCTTCGACGGCGTCCACCTCGGCCACCGCGAGGTGATCCGTGGCTCGGATAGCGTGCTCACGTTCGACCCTCACCCGTCAGCGATCGTGGCGCCACAGCACACGCCAAAGCTGCTCACCTCCCTGGAGGTCAAGGCTGAGCTGGTGGAGGCGCTTGGGGCTCAGGAGTTGATCGTGATTCCCTTCGACGCGGACTTTGCCAAGCGCAGCGCCCAGGAGTTCATCGATGACGTGCTCGTCAACTCGCTTGGCGCCACTTACGTGTCGGTGGGCGAGAACTTCCGTTTCGGCAACCGCGCCAAGGGCGATCCGCAGATGCTCGCCGAAGACGAGCGCTTCTCGACGCGCGTGGCCGCCCTACTCGAGGTCGCGGGAGAGATTGTCTCCTCCAGCCACATCCGAGGGCTCGTGCTCGCCGGGGAGGTAGAGCAAGCAACCCGCTTCCTCGGTGCGCCCTTCCAATTGCGCGGCGAGGTCGTGCACGGCGATCAGCGCGGTCGCGAATTGGGCTTTCCGACCGCCAATCTGATCCCCGACGACGCGCTCGTGTGCCCCGGCCATGGCGTCTACGCATGCCTGGCGGACGGGCTTCCCGCCGCGGTGAACATCGGGGTGCGCCCTACGTTCGTGACGGGCCGCGGAGAGCTGATCGAGGCTTACATCCTCGACTTCGATGGCGACCTCTACGGCAAGCAGCTGCGGCTTGATTTCCTCTCTCGGCTGCGCGGCGAGCGGCGCTTCGCCTCGGCCGAGGATCTGGTCGAGCAGATGCACCGTGACGTGGAGCGCACGCGCGAGATCGCCGCCGCTCACGGCTCGTGAGCGCCGGGCCAGGGGCATCGCAATGAGGCTGTCCCGCGCGACGCGCGCGGCCCGTGGCACCCGGGGCTGCTAGCCTGTGCGACCGCTATGACGATCACCACAGAGCGCAAGCGAGAGATCGCCTCCAAGTTCGGCGCCGGAGAGCAGGACACCGGCAACACCAAGGTCCAGGTGGCCCTGTTGACCGAGCGCATCAACCACCTCACCGAGCACCTGCGCGAGCAGAGCAAGGATCACCACTCGCGCCGTGGTCTGCTGATGCTCGTCGGACGCCGTCGCCGCTTTCTCGACTATCTGCGGCGCAAGGACCTCGAGGGCTACCGCGCCCTCATCAAGGAGCTCGGCCTACGTAAGTAGGTTGGGCGGTGCCGCGATGAGTGCCACCGACTCAGCTTCTACCGTGCTCGCCCCGGGCACGAAGGTGCCCGGCTTCCTCCTCGCCACCGAAGGCGGCGAGGAGTTCACTCAAAGCGACCTGCAAGGCAAGACGACCGTGTTCGTCTTCTACCCGTTCGCCTTCAGCCCGGTGTGCACCGACCAGCTGCAGATATATGAGAAGTCGCTGGCGGAGGTCGCCGCGCAGGGCGCCGAGATCTACGGCGTGTCATGTGACTCCAGCTGGTCACAGAAAGCGTTTCGTGAGAAGCTCGGCGTGAGCATCCCGCAGCTGTCGGACTTCGAGCCGAAGGGCGCCGCCTGCACCGTATTCGGTGTCCTGCATCCCGGCGGCTTCCCGCAGCGTGCGCTTGTGATCGTCGGCAACGACGGCGTCGTGCGCTGGAGCTATCAGGCACCATCGCCCGCGGACCTTCCACCCGTGCACATGATCCTTGGCGGACTGAAGAACGTCTAGCGTCCGCTAAGCTCCACACGTTCGGATACAAGGATAAAAGAAAACGGCTCCGCCGACCGACGGGTGGAGAGGGAAGGCAGTTCAATATGAGCAGCAACGCCGTTACACGGGTCTCCGTGGAGATTGCAGGTAGCGAGATCTCGTTTGAGACCGGCAGGATGGCCAAGCAGGCCTCCGGCGCAGTGGTCGTCCGTCAAGGCGACACGATGGTCCTTTCAACCGCCACAGCAGGTGGCCAGCGCGATGTGGATTTCCTGCCGCTGACAGTGGATGTGGAGGAGAGGATGTACTCCGCCGGGAAGATCCCCGGCTCGTTCTTCAAGCGCGAGGGTCGCTCGGGAGAGAAGGCGACGCTGACCGCGCGCATGATCGACCGCCCCTTGCGCCCGCTGTTCACCAAGGGCTGGAACTACGAGACGCATCTCGTCGCGATCCCGATCTCGGTGGACCACGTCAATCCGTATGACATCCTCGCGATGAACGGCGCTTCTGCGGCGCTGATGATCTCCAATGTCCCCTTCGCCGGCCCGGTCGGCGCGGTGCGGATCGGCAAGATCGACGGCAACTTCGTCGTCAACCCCAACGAGGAGGACTTGCTCGAGAGCTCCGATCTCGACCTCGTCGTCGCAGGCTCCGAGGACGCGATCCTGATGGTGGAGGCCGGCGCCAACGAGATCTCAGAGGCTGAGATCCTCGACGCTCTGGACATCGCCCACAGCGCAATCAAGAAGATTTGCGCGCTGCAGCACGAGCTGGCCGAGAAGGTCGGCAAGGAGAAGACCCCGATCACCGCGCCTAGCGTCGATCCGGATCTGCTTGCAAAAGTGAAGGCATCGCACGGCGCAGCGCTTGACGAGGCCACACAGGTCGAGGACAAGCTCGACCGCCAGGACGCGTGCAAGGCAGTCGAGGGCGCGATCCTCGAGCAGTACGGCCCTGCCGCGCCCGAGGGCGCCGGCGAGGAGGCGG
The DNA here is from genome assembly GCA_036510495.1 of Solirubrobacteraceae bacterium. Lineage (GTDB taxonomy): Bacteria > Actinomycetota > Thermoleophilia > Solirubrobacterales > Solirubrobacteraceae > Palsa-744. Next base: position 157,354 of record DATCDV010000004.1, on the reverse strand, counting down.
CCAAGCAAGCCAAGGCGAGGAGGGCGGAAGCGCAGCTCGCTTTCGACAAGCTCGAGAAGGCGATCATCCGCGAGCGCATCGCGATCCACAAGAAGCGCCCCGACGGTCGTGCGGAGGACGAGATCCGCGACATCACGATCGAAGTTGGCGTCACGCCGCGCACGCACGGCTCGGCCCTGTTCACGCGTGGTCAGACCCAGGCACTGAGCGCCGCCGCACTGGGCACGCTCAAGGAGGAGATGCGCCTTGACACGCTGGGACTGCAGACCAAGAAGTACTACTTCCATCACTACAACTTCCCGCCGTTCTCGGTCGGAGAGGCAGGGCGTCTCGGCCCCAAGCGCCGCGACATCGGCCACGGTGCGCTAGCCGAGCGTGCGCTGGTTCCGGTGATCCCCTCGATCGAGGAGTTCCCCTACACGATCCGCGTGGTCTCGGACATCTTCGAGTCAAACGGCTCGTCCTCGATGGCCTCAGTGTGTGGCTCCTCGCTGTCGTTGATGGACGCGGGCGTACCGATCAAGCGCCCGGTGGCTGGTATCGCGATGGGCCTGATCAAGGAGGGCGATGACTACATCGTGCTCACCGACATCGCGGGCGTGGAGGACCATCTGGGAGACATGGACTTCAAGGTGGCCGGCACCGATCAGGGCATCACAGCCCTGCAGATGGACATCAAGATATCGGGCGTCACGTTCGACATCCTCAGGGACGCGCTCACACAGGCGCACAAGGCGCGCACGTTCATCCTCGGCAAGATGGCCGAGACGATCGAGGGCCCGCGCGAGCAGCTCTCCGAGCACGCTCCGCGCATCCAGACGATCCAGATCGATCCGTCGCAGATCGGCATGTTGATCGGCAAGGGCGGCGAAACGATCCGCGGCCTCTCCGAGGAGTTCGAGTCCCAGATCGACGTCAACGACGAGGGCCAGGTCTTGGTCTACTCGGCCAACGGCACGCTCGGCGACGCCCTGGTGGAGCGCATCCGCACGATGATGAAGGAGGTCGAGGTCGGCGACGAGTTCGCTGGCAAGGTCGTAAAGACCACCACCTTCGGCGCTTTCGTCGAGCTCTCCAAGGGCACCGACGGGCTGCTGCACATCTCCAATGTGTCACCAGGCCAGCGTGTGGACACGGTCGAGGATGTGCTCAACAAGGGCGATGAGATCAACGTGCGCGTGGTCGAGGTGGACCGCGAGCGCGGACGCATCGGCTTGCGCCTCGCCGACGACCCGGAGATCGCGGGCAAGAGCGTCGAGGAGCTCGCCACGGTCGGCAGTGGTGGTGGCGGCGGCGGCGGTCGTCCGCCACGCAGCGGTGACCGTAACGGACGCGAGGGCCGCCCACCGCGTCCCAGCGGTGACCGTGGTTCGGGTCGTCCCCGCCACGGCGGCCGCGACCGCGACTAAGGCCATAGGCCCCAAGGGGTTGACACCCCATCGAATAACCACGCTGGATAGCGGCGTGCGAGTGATCACCGAGCGCATGGAGAACGTGCGCTCGGTGGCACTCGGCTTCTGGATCGCCACCGGCTCGGCGATGGAGTCACATGAGCAGGCGGGCCTCTCCCACCTGCTCGAGCACATGCTCTTCCGCGGGACCGACAGCTATCGCTCGGAGGAGATCGATCAGATCTTCGACGCGATGGGCGCGGAGATCAACGCGGGCACCGACCGGGAAACCACTTCGTTGTTCACGCGCGTGCTCGACCGCCATCTGGAGCGTGCGCTACATGTGATGGGGGAGATGGTGTGGCATCCCCGCTTCGAAGAGCTCACGGCCGAGCGCGAGGTGGTGCTCGAGGAGATCGCTATGTACGAAGACGATCCCCAGGACAGGGTGTTCGACGTGCTCGGAGAGGCCGTTTTCGGCGATCACCCGCTCGGACGCGCCGTGATCGGACGCGCCGAGGTGGTGCGGGCAGCCGAGCTCGACGGTTTGCACGCTTTCCACGGCGAGCGCTACCTGCCACAGAGCATCGTCGTTGCCGCGGCGGGCTCGGTCGACCATGACGAGCTGGCGAGCATGGTCAATCAGGCGGTCCCATCAAGCACGACAAGTCAAAACGGTTCGGCGATCGGGTCTCCCATGGAGACGCCGAGCTTCCAGCGGCGAGTGAGATTTCTGCGCAAGGACACCGAGCAGTACCACGTGTGCCTCGGCGGCCAGGGCATCTCCCGCCACGACGAGCGTCGCTTCGCGCTGCGCGTGCTCGAAGGGGTACTCGGCGGCACATCCTCCTCGCGACTGTTCCAGGAGGTGCGCGAGAAGCGGGGCCTCGCCTACTCGGTGTTCTCTTTCTCAAATCTGCACGCCCACACCGGCGAGGTGGGTCTGTACGTGGGGACCCGTCCGGACAATCTCAGCGAGGCCATCGCCACGATCGCCGGCGAGCTCGAGCGCTTCGTGGCGGAGCCCGTCAGCGAGGAGGAGCTGACGCGTTCACGCGAGAACGTCAAGGGACGCATCGTGCTCGCGCTGGAGTCGACCGCCGCACGTATGAACCGGCTGGGGTCCTCGGTGCTCAGCGACTTGCCGATCCTCTCCGTGGACGAGATCATCGAGCGCATCGACGCCGTCAAGGCGAGCGACCTGCACGAGCTGGCCATCGAGCTGTTTGCCGGCGAGCGACTTTCGGTGGCAGGCGTCGGGACCGAGGAGAGTGTCTTCCAAAAGGCGCTCGCCCCGCTCGAGGCAGTCGCGTCGTGATGCGCCTTGGCTTGCTTGTCCGCTCGCAAGGTGGCGGCATCGCGATCGGCACGGGGGCGAGGTTGTGATCCGAGTCGGCGTCGCGGGCGCGGCTGGACGAATGGGCCAGACGGTCTGCGCCGCCGTCGAAGGAGCAAGCGACATGGATCTGGTCGGACGCGCCGATCCGCTGCTGGAGGCCACGCTCGCGCAGATGCTCGAGCAGTCCGCTCCAGAGGTGGTGGTCGACTTCACACAGCCTGACACGGCGCTGGAGAACGCGCTGCAGTGTGTGCAAGCAGGGGCGCACGTGGTGATCGGCACCACCGGCTTCGATCTGGATGCTCTGACCGAGGGCCTGCGGACACTGCAAAAAAGCGCGATGCCTCCCGCGCGCGCGGGGGAAGAGCCGAATCGAACACCCACAGAGCAGCCGGCAAATGTGCTCGTAGCGCCCAACTTCGCGATCGGCGCGGTCCTGATGATGCGCTTCGCGGCCGAGGCCGCAAGGCACATGGCCAAGGCCGAGATCATCGAGCTGCACCACGACCGCAAGCTCGACGCGCCCAGCGGCACGGCGGCCCGCACGGCACAGTTGATGGCAGAGGCCTCCGGCGGCGAGCCGCCGCCGATCCATTCGGTGCGCCTGCCGGGGATCGTGGCCAACCAGGAGGTCATCCTCGGCGACCTCAGCCAAACGCTCACGATCCGTCATGACACCACCGGTCGCGAGTCGTTCATGCCCGGCGTGCTACTGGCTATTCGGGGTGTCCGAACACTTGAGAGCTCCCCCGTCGTCGGGCTCGAGCACATCCTCTTCGAAGATTCATGAGCGACGGCATCGCAGCGCCATACGCACGAGTCGCACCGTCGCGGGGATCGCGTCCTACCGCCGTCGCCGGCCGATGAGCGTGGAATACTGCACACGATGAGCTCCCTCGGCACGATTCTCACAGCAATCGTTACGCCCTTCGACGAGCAGGGCCGCGTTGACGAGGAGTCGTTCGTCGCGCTGATGCACCACCTTGCCGAGCACGGCTCGGACGGCTTCGTGGTGTGTGGCACCACGGGCGAGGCGGCCACGCTCACCGATGAGGAACACCTGGGCTTGATCGGCCTGGCTGTGCGCGAGCGCCCGCGGGGCACGACCATCGTCGGCGGCACCGGCTCCAACGACACGAAGCACGCCATACATCTGACCGAGGTCGCGAACGAGCTTGGCGTCGACGCGACGCTGAGCGTGACTCCCTACTACAACAAGCCGAGCCCGCGCGGGATCGTACGCCACTACGAAGAGGTCGCCAAGGCCACGGACAGGCCGATCTTGCTCTACAACATCCCGGGTCGCACGGCCGTCAACATCGGCCCCGAGCTGCTCGCGCGACTCGCCCAGATCGAGCACGTGAGCGCCGTCAAGCAGGCAAACGAAGCCGAGCTGCAGTTGATCGACGGGCTCGACCTGTATTCCGGCGACGACTCCACGTTCGCGCGCACGCTCGACATCGGCGGCGCCGGCGGCATCCTCGTGGCAAGCCACATCGTCGGCGATGAGATGCGCCGCATCGTTGATGAGCCAGAGCATCGCGCTGAGATCGACGCGAGCTTGCAGGACGTGTACGCGACCCTGTTCATGACCGCAAGCCCGACCTGCACCAAGGCGGCGCTCAATCTGCTCGGCCACAAAGTCGGTGGTCTGCGCCTGCCGCTGATCGAGGCCGATGAGGAGGAGCTTGAGGCGGTGCGAGCGGTGCTCGCGCGCCACGGTCTCCTGCCGACGTCACCCACCCCGGCGCGCGCGTGAGCGTTCTAGCAGCCCTGCTCCTCGGGGAGTCCGCGGAATGAGCCAGTTGCGTGTCCTGCCCCTCGGCGGCCTGGGGGAGATAGGCAAGAACATGACCGTCCTTGAGTACGACGGGCGGATCGTCGTGGTGGACGTCGGCCTGCGCTTCCCGACGCCGGAGATGGTCGGTATCGACCTCGTGCTGCCAGACTTCACCTACCTACGCGAGCGGGCGCGCGAGATCGAGGCGATCGTCGTGACCCACGGCCACGAGGACCACCTCGGCGCGCTGCCGTGGGTGGTGCGCGAGCTCGGCCAGCAGAACGTGCCGCCCGTATATGGCGGGCCGCTGACGATCGCGATGGCGCGCTCCAAGCTCGAGGAGCACAAGCTGCGCGACGTGGAGCTGTGCGACGTCGCTCCCGGCGAGATGCTCGACCTGGGTCCGTTCTCACTCGAGATGATCCACATGACCCATTCGATCCCCGACTCGAGCGCCGTGGCGCTCGGCACCGATCTCGGCACGGTGCTGATCACCGGCGACTACAAGTTCGACCAGACTCCCGTTGACGGTCGGCCCGCGGACGTGTCGCGCTTGGCGGAACTGGGCCGCGAGGGCGTGCTGCTGCTGTGCGGGGACTCCACGAACGTGGACCGCGAGGGCTTCTCACCATCGGAGTCGCTGGTGGGCCCACACCTGGAGGAGGCGTTCGCGCGCTGTGAGGGGCGCATCATCGTGACGAGCTTCGCCTCGAACATCCACCGCGTGCAACAGGTAATCGACGCCGCGGCGGCGCTCGGGCGCAAGGTGGCGCTGGTGGGTCGCTCGATGCGCAAGAACGTCGGCATCGGGCGCACGCTCGGCCACGTCGAGGTACCCGAGGGCATCCTCGTGGGCACGCGCGAGATCGAAGACTTCCCCGACGAGCGGATCGTGATCATCTCGACCGGCTCCCAGGGCGAGCCACTGTCGGCGCTGCGGCGCATGGCCTATCGCGATCATCCACAGGTAAAGCTGCGCCACGGCGACACGGTCGTGTTCTCGGCGACTCCCGTGCCCGGCAACGAGCGCGCGGTCAATGAGACGATCGACCGGCTTTACCACATCGGCTGCAACGTGGTGACCGCGCGCGACGCTCCCGTGCACGCCTCGGGACACGGCTATGCCGAGGAGGTCAAGTTGATGCTCAACCTGACAAAACCGCGCTACGTGATGCCGTTTCACGGCGACTTCAAGCGCCTGCGCCTGCACACCCAGCTCGCCGAAGCCGTGGGCATCGAGCCGGACGACATCTTCCAAGGCGAGAATGGGCTGCCGCTTGACATCGACGAGCGGGGCGCGCGCTTCAAAGAGCACGAGCAATCCGGGATGGTGTTCGTCGACGGCGTTGAGATCGGCGACATGGCCGACGTGGCGCTGCGCGACCGGCGCATGCTCTCCGCTGATGGCATCTTCATCGTGGTGGTCACGATCGCCGAGCAGGACGGGCGCTCTGTGGCCGACCCGGAGGTGATCTTCCGGGGCGTGCCGTTCACCGAGGAGGCCGGCAAGCTGTTTGAGGAGATCCGCTCCACCGTCGACGGAACGCTCGCGCGCGCCGCCAAGGAGCAAATCCGCGAGGTGGACCTGCTGCAGCAGATGCTCCACGACGACCTGGCGAAACTGGTCTATGACCGCTTGAGGCGCCGCCCGATGGTGCTTCCCGTCGTGGTCGAGGTCTAGCTGTAGTCCAACGTAGCTAGGAACTACATCTAGCTCTCTTATCTGTGACGGCGCGGCCGGCAAACCGCGGCGGACGCCGTTGCGGACCTCACAGCCCAGCCTAGGCCTCGATCTTGGCGCTCTCGCTCGCGGACGATCCTTCGGTGCTTGCCGGGATCCCCGGGAGCCTCACGACGAAGCGCGCTCCCGGACGCTCGGCCCCGGGGTGCGTCTGCTCTACCGAGACGCTACCGCCGTGGGATTCGGCGACGGCGCGCACGATGGCGAGACCCAGGCCAAAGGAGCCGCCGCGGTCGCCGGCGCCGCGGACGAAGCGCTCGAACAGCGTCGCGGAGAGGCGCTCGGGGACACCCGGGCCATCGTCTTCGATGATTAGACGTGCCTCGCCGGCGGGCAAACGAGCGCCGCCGGCCCCCTCGGTCGCTGTCGATATACGGATCTCGGTGCCGGGCGGAGTGTGACGCAGCGCGTTCTCGATCAGGTTGAGGGCTAGGCGATGCAGCTCGTCGCGCGAGGCCTCGACAAGAACCGGTCCCGTCCGTCCGATGTCGAGGGAGATGTCGTGCTCGGCGCTGACGGGCCCTAGCTCGGCCGCGGCCTCGACCACGATCTGTGCCAGGTCGCACGGCTCGCGGCGCACGACGCGTCCGACGTCGGTGCGCGCAAGTAGCAGCAGATCGGCGACGAGACGGCGCATCCGTTGGGAGGAGCGCAGGGCAGAGCGCGCCGCGTCGGCCTCTTCGCCCTGCAACGACTCGGCTAGCAGCTCGAGGTTGGCAAGCACGCTCGTCAATGGCGTGCGCAGCTCGTGCGAGGCATCCGCGACGAACTGCCGTTGGCGGGCAAGGGTGGCTTCGGTCTCCGCGTGGGCGCTGTCAAGCTCGCGCAACATGCCGCCGAGCGTGCGCGCCAGCTCCGCCACCTCGTCGTCGGCAAGCGGCTCGGGCACGCTGCGGCTGGGGTCACGGGTGCGCGCGATCTGCTCGGCGGTTCTAGTGAGCTCTGCTATCGGAGCCATGGCGCGTCGCGCGATCGCCACGCCCGCGAGCAGTGCGAGACCGGTACCGGCAAGTACACCAAGGACGAGCAGCAGCTCGACGCGCGCAACCGTGCCCTCAACGTCCGACAGGCGTCGGCCGTACTGAACGACGATTTCCCCTCCGACCGAAGCGTCGAGTCGAACCAGTCGCGTATCCACGCGATAGCCGTCGGTGTTGGTTTCATTGGCGCCACCGAAGTTGGGTGCACCGGCGCTGGAGGTGAGCACCCCGCCGCTGATACTGAGAATGCGAATCGCCGCGTGCGCGGAGCTCGCGAAGCGGTTGAGGTTGGGCGGGTTGACGACGTGCAACGTGAAGCCTTCGGCCTCGTTGCCGGTAACGCTCACCTGCAGGAAGCTCGCGAAGTTCGCCGTGTCGGCTGTCACTTCACGATTGAAATTGGAGCGGATGCGGTGGACCGTGAGCGAGCCGACGACGAGCGCGAAGGCACACAGGATCGTGAACGTCAGCAGCGCGGAGACGCCAGCGAGGCGCGTGCGTATCGGCAGGCGATCGAACGCAACCGAGACGCGCTCGACGAGCTTATTGAGCGATCCTGACGGTCTCATGACCAAGCTGGGCGCCGCGGGGCATCGCAGGACGTACTGGTAGTACATCCAAGACGGCACGTGGTGATCCCGCGCCGCGTCAGGGGCCGGTCAGGCTCGGAGGACGTAGCCGGCTCCGCGGATGGTATGCAAGAGGCGCGGCTCGCCCTCGGCCTCGAGCTTGCGGCGCAGGTTGGAGACGAACACCTCGATCGTGTTGGTGGTGGAGAAGGGGTCATAGCCCCACACCTCGTCGAGCAGGCGCTGGCGGGAGATGACGATGCGCTCGTTGCGCATCAGGTACTCGAGCAGCTCGAACTCACGTTGAGTGAGCTCGATTGGGCGCTCGCCGCGACTGATTTCGTGCGTGTCGACGTTCAAAGAGAGGTCGCCGACGCGCAGCGGAGCCGAACCGCGCGGAGGGCGGCGGCGCAGCAATGCGCGCATGCGCGCAAGCAGCTCTTGACGCTCGAATGGCTTGACGAGGTAGTCGTCGGCGCCTGCGTCAAGTCCCTCCACGCGAGACTCCAAAGCGTCTCTGGCAGTGAGGATCAGGATCGGGACGTCGTCGTCCCCGCGCAGGCGGCGTGCCACCTCGATCCCGTCGAGCTCGGGCAAGCCGAGATCGAGGATCACAAGGTCGGGGGCGAACGTGCGCCCATGCTCCAGAGCGGCGTTGCCGTCGGCGGCCGCGCGCACCTCATAGCCCTCCATGCGCAACGAGCGCTGCAGCGCCTGGGCGATGTCCTCGTCGTCCTCGACGACCAGCACGCGGGGGGCACGGGTGAATTCGTTCATCTCAACCACTGTGTGTATCGCTGTGCACTAAAGCGATAGTAAGGCCAGAGTGCGTGCAGCGGGGGCTTCGCGCGCATCCAGAACCCCAAAGGAGCCCCTCGCACGACAGCTTCTCACGGGTTCGCAAGCAGGTGCGCGGCGCCGCGTGTCGAAGCCTGGCTTGATGCCAGCCGCCCGCAAGAGTCCGAAGCGCCAGCCCGCGCGCAAGCAGACAGCTCGGCGACGGTCGAGCACGTCAAGCGCTCGGTCGCGCTCGCGACGTGGGCGCGGTCGTGGATCGGCAGGCCTGCTCGACGGCTTCTCGCTGGAGTGGCCGGTGCTGAGCCAGAGCCAGCGTGATGTGCTCGGCCTCGGCCTCGTAGCGGTGGGCGTATTCATGGCTTTTGTCCTCTACGGCCACTGGGACGGGGGGCAAGTCGGGCACGGCCTGGCAACGGCCCTCGGGTGGTGCGTGGGGGAAGCGAGAGTGCTGGCCCCTGTGGCCCTGGTCGTCGGCGGCAGCGCGCTGCTGTTCGCTCAACTGATGCCCACCCGCAGGCCGTTGCGCACAGGAGGTCTGTGCCTGTTCGCGGCCGTCACGCTCGCGCTTGCCGCGGGAACGCTGGGCGTGAGCAGCGGCACTTCCATGCACGCACCATCCTCAGAGCAGTGGCGCTCGGCCTTCTTGCAGTCCCACGGCGGGCTGCTCGGACAGGGGCTGTATTGGGTAGCCCACCGCCTCGTGCAGACCGTGGGCGTGGACATCCTGGTCGTGTTCTTGCTGGTGGTGGGCGTAGTGCTGCTGACGGGCGCGTCGCTTGCGGTGATACTGCGCGCGACCGGCAATGGGCTGGTCGACACAAGTCGCGTGCTGCGTGCCCGTGCGAGCGCGCTCGAACGGGCCTCCAAGACCGTTCAGGACGAGCGGGCACAGCGCGCTCGGGCGAGATCGCGCGACGGCGAGGACGAGCCGATAAAGCCACCTGAGCCTGAGCCGGACGAGCTGATCGTGCGCGCCACGCACGTGGAGGCGCCTTCTGTCGATGGCGACCCGCCGGTCACCGGCGCGATTGATCCATGGGATGCAGGCCCAGATGATGTGGCGGAGCAGAGCGAGTCAGACCAAGAGAACGACCCCATATCCAAAGAAAATGAGGAGGGCTCATTTGCCGCGGTCGATCTTCGCGCCTCGGGAGAGCCTGACGCCGCTCAGGAGGACGACGGCGAGCCGATCGACGAGTCGCTGCTGACACCCCAGGGTCGCCTGCGCGACGTGGTCACCGACGACCCCGATTTCGTGTGGGAGCTACCGGGAGCGGAGCGCATCCTGACGCGCTCCACCGCCGAGCAGGCACGCCCGGACACCGCCGGACAGGAGCGCACAGCAACGGCGCTGGTCGAGGCGCTCGGGCACTTCGGCGTACAGGCGAAGGTGATCGGCACGGTTGCCGGTCCGCACATCACGCGCTATGAGCTGCGACTCGCACCGGGCACCAAGGTGGCCAAGGTGGCCCAGCTCAAGGACGACCTCGCCTACGCGCTCGCCGCGACCGACATCCGCATCCTGGCTCCGATCCCGGGGAAGCAGGCCGTCGGCGTGGAGGTACCGAACGCCAAGCGCCGCATGGTGCGCCTCGGCGATGTCTTCCAACAGCCGCCGAAGGACTGGTCGCCGCTGACGGTGTGGCTCGGCAAGGACGTCGCCGGCAAGGCGATTGGGGCCGACCTTGCGAAGATGCCGCATCTGCTCGTGGCGGGCACGACCGGCGCCGGCAAGTCGGGCGCGATCAACGCGATGTTGTGCAGCGTGCTGTTGCGCGCGACCCCGCACGAGCTGCGCCTCGTGCTGGTGGACCCAAAGCAAGTGGAGCTCAACCACTACGAGTCGATCCCGCATCTGCTGACGCCGGTGATCACGAGCCCGCGCATGGCAGCCAACGCGCTGCAGAACCTGGTGCGCGAGATGGAGCAGCGCTACGGGATCATGTCGCTGGCGCGCACGCGCAGCCTGGTGGAGCTCAACAAGGCGCGCGCGCTGCGCTCGGAAGCGCCGCTGCCCTACATCCTGTGCGTGATCGACGAGCTCGCGGACCTGATGATGGTCGCGCCCGCTGACGTGGAGGACTCGATCATCCGCCTCGCCCAGAAGGCCCGCGCGGTTGGCATCCATCTAGTGCTCGCCACGCAGAGCCCGCGCGTGGACGTGATCACGGGCATGATCAAGGCCAATGTGCCTTCGCGAATCGCCTTCTCGGTCTCAAGCCAGACCGATTCGCGCGTGATCCTCGACCAGAACGGCGCGGAGTCGCTGCTGGGGCAGGGCGACATGCTGTTCAGCCCCGTCGGCTCCTCGCGCTTGCAGCGCATCCAGGGCGCCTACATCGACGAGGCACAGATTGCGAAGCTGACCGACATGTGGCGCAAGCAGGGCGAGCCGGAACTGCGCGAGGAGCTGCTTGAGGAGGTCGAGCCCACCGAGCCCGAGAAGAGCTCAGACGACGAGTTCGATCCCGACGAGGATCCGCTGCTGAGCGACGCGATCCGCCTCGTGGCGGAAATGCAGACCGCGTCCACCTCGATGCTGCAACGACGCCTGCGCCTTGGCTACACGCGCGCCGGCCGCCTGATCGACATGCTCGAGCGCCGCGGCGTGATCTCTGGCTATGAGGGATCCAAGCCACGTCAAGTGTTGATTGGAGAGGGGGACGTTCCGCGGGTGCTCGCCATGGTTGGTGAGCCTGGCGGCTCGCAGGCGACGAATGAGTCCGCTCACGTCAACAGCTGACAGCTCGCCTCGGGCATCAGGTTGCGTGCGAGCGCAAGGGCTCGGTTCGTGTTTCAACCGCGCGCAACCGCGTGTGCGGATAACGCTCTTGTGGCCAACAATCACTAGCCTGTTGCACTGATATGGCCGAGATCGGAGCGACACTGCGAGAGGCACGGATGCGTGCTCGTATCGACGTGTCGGAGATCGAGGCCGAGACGAAGATCCGCGCCAAGTACCTGCGGGCGCTCGAGAACGAAGAGTGGGACCTGCTGCCGGGCCCGACTTTCGTGCGCTCCTTCCTGCGCACCTACGCTCAGGCTCTCGGCCTGGACGCCAAGGCGCTGATCGACGAATACCGCTTGCACTATGAGCGCCCGAGCGAGCTCGAGCACCAGCCTGTGATGTCGCCTCCGCGGCGCACCCCCTCGCGTCCACGTAGGGGTAGACCAGGGCTTTCGCGCGGCTATGTGATCGCCACGGCGGTCTTCGCGGTGCTGATCGTGTTGCTGCTCGTGGGCCTGCTGTCCGGCAAAGGGGGTGGCGGTCCCTCCTCGACCCAGGCGAGCTCGACCGGCACCCAGCCCTCCCACGAGCCTAGTCACAGCAGCCACGGGGCGACGCATTCGAGGTCATCGGTGCGCAGCGACGCGAGCGGCCGGGTCGCCCTCGTGCTGAAGCCGACAGGGCCCGTGTACGTGTGCCTCATAGACGCCGCGGGCAGCAAGCGTATTCCGGGGGAGACGATCGAACCGGGCGCCTACACCCCCCGCACCTATCACTCGACGCGCTTCGAGCTCGTGCTCGGCAATAACGCGGTGACGATGTACGTCGATGGCAAAGCACTGACCGTGCCCGCGTCGGGCAAGCCGATCGGCTACTCGATCACGAGCGCGGGGCGTCATACGTTGACGGCCAGCCAGCAGCCCTCGTGCGGATGAGCGACGCCCCGCGCGCCGGCATCCTCGTGACCGGCACCGAGGTGCTGAGTGGACGAGTACGCGACCGCAACGGCCCGTGGCTTGCCGATCGTCTGCTGGAGGCCGGGATCGACCTGGCCCACATCGCGATCGTTGGCGACCGGCCGCGGGACCTCGAGGGTGCGCTGCGCTTCATGGCGCAGGAGGGCCTTGACGTCGTGCTCACGAGCGGTGGCTTGGGCCCAACGGCCGACGATCTGACTGCCGAGGTCGTGGGCGCCTTCCAGGCCCGCGAGATGGTGCTGGACGAGGCGCTTGAGGGTCGCATCGCCGAGATCCTGCGCCCGCTCGCCGCGCGCTACCCCAACCTGGACCGCGACGCGATCGCCCACGGCAATCGCAAGCAGGCGACGATCCCGCGTGGTTCGACCGTGCTCGAGCCGGTGGGTACCGCGCCAGGCCTCCTCGTCACCCCTGCCGATGGGCGCACTGGCCCGACGATCGTCGTGTTGCCGGGCCCGCCGCGCGAGCTGCAGCCGATGTGGCACCAGGCGGTGAGGACCGAGGCGTGGCTGGCGGCCGTCGCCGGCGCGCGCGCCTATCGCCAGGAGATGCTGCGCCTGTTCGGGATACCGGAGTCCGAGATCGCGGAGACGCTGCGCGCCGCCGAGCGCGAGGGCATCGACCTGGGCCGGCTCGAGATCACGACCTGCCTGCGCAGCGGTGAGATCGAGATCGTCACGCGCTATGAGCCCGACGCCCAGAAGACGTATGACGAGTTCGCACAGATCGTCGCGACGCGCCACGCCGACACGCTCTACTCGACCGATGGCACCACGATCGACACGCAGGTGGCGGCGCTGCTGCGCGGCGAGCGAGTCGCGCCGGCCGATCTCGATCGATTCGATGACGCCGAGCGAAGCAGCTCGACGGGGATGCCGCGCACTGTCGCCGTGGCCGAGTCGTGCACGGGCGGTTTGCTGTTGGCCCGCTTGACGGACCCACCGGGCGCCTCGGAGTACGTGCTTGGCGGAATCGTGGCCTACTCCGATGAGGCCAAGATCGCCCAGGTGGGCGTGGAGCGTGAGACGATCGGGCAGCACGGCGCCGTGTCCGAGCAGGTGGCGCAAGCGCTTGCCGATGGCGCGCGAGCGAAGCTCGGCGCGGATGTCGGGGTGGGGATCACCGGAATAGCGGGCCCCGGCGGAGGCAGTGAGGAGAAGCCGGTAGGACTCGTGTGGATCTGCGTCTCCGCTCCCCAGGGCGCGAGCCTGACGCGCTCTGTGCGCCTGCCGGGCGCCAGGGCGGACATACGCGAACGGGCCGCGCTCGTCGCGATGCACATGCTCCGCCGCCTTCTCGACGGTGAGCGGGACGGTGAGCGCGAGCCCCAGCCGACGCCGGCCGGGCCCCGGTAAGCGTGTCTCGCTCCGGGGTACGCTGAGAATGTGATCAGGAGCCCCACAGCGCGCCTGTTCGTCGCGGTCGATCCTCCCGAGGAGGTGCGCGCGCGGCTATGCGCGTGGGCGCGCGAAGCCGCGGGCGCAGGCAGTGATCGCGAGCTCACAAACGCGTCGCTGCGCCTGCTCGACCCCGAGCTGTTGCACGTGACCCTGTGCTTCCTCGGCAACCGGCCGGTGGTGGAGATGGACATGCTCGCCGAGCAGATAGCGGTGTGCGGCGCAAAGGCGGGCGAGCTGTCGCTTGGCGCGCCCCTGTGGCTGCCCGAGCGCAGCCCGCGCGCGCTGGCTGTGGAGCTCCACGACGAGCGCGGCAGGCTTGCCAAGCTGCAAGCCGAGGTCGTGACCGCGATGCAACAGGTCAGCGGCTGGCAAGCGAACGGCGCCGCGCACACAGGCGTGAGCGCCACGGGCGCCAAGCGACGCTTTCACCCTCACGTAACCGTCGCCCGCCTGGGCCGTGGCACGGCTCCGCGACAGCGCACGCTGCCACCCACCCCCTCGGCCTCGTTCACCCCCCGCGAAGTGGTGCTGTATCGCTCGTGGCTCTCACCCCAGGGCGCAAGCTATGAAGCGGTCGCGGCTCAAGCGCTCGGCTGACTTCCATCGACGCCGCGTTACCCTTCGTGGACCATGAAGCGCTACCACCTGACGACCTTCGGCTGTCAAATGAACGAGCACGACTCCGAGCGCATGAAGGGGATGCTCGAGTCGCTTGGCTACAGCGAGGCGCCCGAGCGCGGCGAAGCCGACCTGATCCTGTTCAACACGTGCTCGATCCGTGAGACGGCGGATAGCCGCTTCGTGGCGCACTTGGGGGAGGCCAAGCGCCTGAAGCGCGAACAGCCCGAGCGCGTCGTGGGCGTGGGCGGCTGCTGGGCGCAGTCCGTCAAGGAGGAGGTGTTCGAGCGCTTCCCGTTCGTCGACGTCGCGTTCGGCCCTGGCCAGACGCACAAGCTCGCCGAGTTCCTGACAAGCGACTCGCTCACGGCGCAGGGCTACTTCGAGTTCGAGGGCTTCACCGGCCACCTGCCCGCCAAGCGGGCGCGTGCGTTCCAGGGCTGGCTGCAGATCAGCGTGGGGTGCAATTGCCGCTGCTCCTATTGCATCGTGCCGAGCACGCGCGGGCGCGAGGTGTCGAGGCCACTCGAGGAGCTGGTGGCCGAGGTGCGCACGATGGCAGCCGATGGCGTGCGCGAGGTGACCTTGCTCGGCCAGAACGTCAACTCCTACGGACGCGACCTACTCGTGGCTCGTAATGGGGTAGGGGTGCCCCAGGGCGATGGCCTTGACGTTCTAAACGGGGCGCCCCCTGCGCACGCGGGGGGACCACGAGCCGAAGGCGGTCGCCGTTCCCGCACTTTCGCGGAGCTGCTGCACGCGATCGACGCGATCGACGGGATCGAGCGCATCCGCTACACAAGCCCGCACCCGAAGGACATGCGCGAGGATGTGATCCGGGCGCACGCGGAGCTCGCGAGCGTGTGCGAGCACATCCACCTGCCGCTGCAATCGGGCTCGAGTCGCATTCTGAAGGCAATGCGCCGTACCTACGATCGTGAGCGCTACCTGGACCGCGTGGCATTGATTCGCGAGCACGTGCCCGACGTGTCGCTCACGACAGACATCATCGTCGGCTTCCCGGGTGAGACCGAGGATGACTTCGAGCAGACGCTTGCGGTGGCCGAGCAGGTGGGCTACGACAGCGCGTTCACGTTCGTGTTCTCGCCCCGCCGGGGCACGGAGGCGGCCGAGATAACCGAGGGGATCGTGGCCCATCCGGTCAAGGTGGAGCGCATGGAGCGCCTTTTGGAGGTGGTCCAGCGGCGTGCCCTGGAGCGCGCCCAGCGCTTCGTGGGTCGCACGGTGGAGGTGCTGGTCGAAGGCCCCTCACGCACAAATCCCGAGCGCCAGCGTGGACGCACGAGCCACAACAAGGCCGTCAACTTCGCGGGACTCGCGGCCCCCGGAGAGTTCGCGCAGGTGCAGATCACGGCCGCCACCAGCCAGACCCTCTCCGGCGAGGAGAGCCTTGTGGCCCGCGCCATCGGCTGAGCGAAAGCGACGCCGGCGGCGCAGGCAGTCGGCTGTGATGGTCGCGAAAGAGGGTGTCCGCGCGCGCACGGGGGGCCGGTCGTACAGGGGACTCACCGACAGCCGGCGGCGGACGCGGTGGGGGCTGGAGCCCGCCCGCAAAGAACACGAACGCGTGTTCGTATCGTTCCGTCCGGCGCCCCCTCTAGCTTGTAGCCTCCAACTTCGACAGGAGGAGCAAAGACGATGCCCGTGACCGATGAGGAGAAGGCCGCAAAGGCGCGCGACGCGGCCCTGCAGGGCGCGCTGGGCCAGATCGAGCGCGAGTTCGGCAAGGGCTCGGTCATGCGCATGGGCGACGAGGGCGCGCAGGTGCGCGTGGACGCGATCCCCACGGGCGCGCTATCGCTCGACCTGGCGCTCGGCATCGGCGGCGTACCGAAGGGGCGCATCGTCGAGGTGTTCGGCCCGGAGTCCTCGGGCAAGACAACGCTCATCTACCACGTGCTCGCCGAAGCCCAGCGGCTCGGGGGAGTGTGCGCGTTCATCGACGCCGAGCACGCGATGGACCCGCTGTACGCCAAGGAGATCGGCGTGGACATCGACGAGCTGCTTGTCTCCCAGCCCGACTATGGCGAGCAGGCGCTTGAGATCGCCGACATGCTCGTGCGCTCAGGGGCCGTGGATGTCGTCGCGATCGATTCGGTCGCCGCGCTCACCCCGCGCGTGGAGCTCGAGGGCCAGATGGGCGATCAGACGGTGGGGGCGCAGGCGCGCATGATGTCCCAGGCGATGCGCAAGATCGCCGGCAACCTGAACCGCACCCAGACGCTCTGCATCCTGACCAACCAGATCCGCGAAAAGGTCGGCGTCATGTTTGGCTCGCCCGAGACCCAGCCCGGTGGGCGTGCATTGAAGTTCTATGCCTCCCAGCGCCTTGACATCCGCCGCATCGAGACGCTGAAGGACGGCACCGAGGCGGTCGGCAACCGGGTACGCGTGAAGGTGGTCAAGAACAAGCTCGCCGCCCCCTTCCGCCAAGCCGAGTTCGACATCGAGTTCGGCAAGGGCATCTCGACCTCCGGTTGCCTCGTGGACCTCGGGATCGAGCACGGCATCGTCACGAAGTCCGGTTCGTTCTTCTCCTACGGCAACGACCGCCTCGGCCAGGGCCGTGGCAACGCGAAGGCCTATCTCGACCAGAACCCGGCGATCGCCGGTGAGATCGAGCGCAAGGTGTACGCGGCGCTGGGAATCGGGGCCGACAAGGTCAGGCCGATCCAAGGCACGGAGACCCCACTGGCAGTAGTAGCACCAGAGCCGGTGGAGGCAGAGGCGGACACGCGAGCAGCCTGACAGCGCAGTCGAGGCAAACGTGGATAGCGAAAGCCTCCCGGGCGGTGGGACAATCCCGCCCGGGAGGCTCTATTCGCGTAGCCCCACGGGGCCGTGATTACTGGGTCGTGGCACCTGCCGGGGCGCCGCCTTCATAGGCCGAGCCCGAGTTCGAGCCAGAGCCCGAGCTGGACCCCGACGAGCCGGACTTGCCGCCCATGTTCGGGCAGGGGTGGCCCGAGGAGCCCGACGGTGGCGTCGTCGAGGGCGCCGTGCCGGTCGATGGCGTTGTCGTCGTGGACGGCCGCGTCGCCGTGTTGCTGGTGGACGTGGGCGTCGTGGAGCTCGGTGCCGCCGCGGCACCGGCGATGCCGGCAACAGCTCCGCCCGTGGCGAGAGCGCCCACGACGAGACCTACTCGGATAATGCCTCTGCTTTTCATACGCGAACCTCCGGTGGGTGGGTGCGGGTTACGCCAACCATCCTGGGGCCCATCCCTAAGGCGACGGGAACGCGCGTCTAAGTAGAAGCGAAGGACTTTGTAGGAGGCTTTCTTATGCTCCCCGCCCCGGGGGACCCTGAAACGTCGGGCGCAGCATGGCGCCGCTCAGCGAGCGTCCTAGGCTTTGGCTTTATGGCCGTCGGCCAAGTCGTATGCGATCTTGTCGCTGCCGGACTTGCGCGTGAACGTGGCCGAGAGCTCGGGCGCGATACCGGCAAAGGTGGACCCCAGACGCAACGCGATCGGCGCGACATCCACCTCACCACGATTTTGCTCGATCGCTCTCACCACAGCCTTGGCGACATCGTCCGGGCTGCGCGTGCCCACGCCCGTCGGCAGCTTCACGCCCGCGTCGGCGAACATGCCCGCTTCGCGGATGAAGCCCGGGAAGACGGCGGACACACCCACGCCGGTTCCGTGCAGCTCGGCGCGCATCGCACCGGCAAAGCCACGCAGGCCGAACTTGGTGGCGTTGTAAATGGAGCTGCCCGCCGTCGAGGCCTTACCCGAGAGCGAGGACATGAACAGCAGGTGGCCGCGGCCCCGCGCCACCATCTCGGGTGCCAAGGCATGGGCCATGGCGATCGGAGCGCGCAGGTTGACCTCAAGCGCGCTGTCGATCTGATCGAGCGTGAGAGAGTCGAGCTTGCCACTGCCCGGGAGAGCGGCATTGGCCACCAGGATGTCGACCTCGCCCGCCTCTGAAAGCAGGCGCTCCACCTCCGCGGCGTCGCTCAGGTCCACCGCAAGAGCACGCGCGTCCAGCTCGGATGCCAGCGGCTCCAACACATCCAGGCGCCGTCCGCTGAGGATGAGCTGGGCGCCCTGGGCGGACAGGGCGCGGGCGATCGCGTGGCCGAGGCCACCGGTCGCGCCGGTGACGAGCACCTTGGAGCCGGAGATCTGCATGAGCTGCAAGCCTACGGCAATGTCCTCGCGCGCGCATGTGATCGCACTGTTCGGACCGACCGGCGTCGGCAAGACGGCCGTGGCCATTGCTCTCGCGAGCCGTCTCAGCGCACGCGGGGAGCGGCCCGTGGCGATATCGGCGGATGCCCTGCAGGTCTACGAAGGCATCGAGACGCTCACGGGGGTGGCCACACGGGCCGAGCAGAGCAAGCTCGAGCACAGGCTCGTGTCGTTCCTGCCGATCGACGCGAGCTTCAGCGCCGGGCAGTATGCGGATCTGGCACACGCCGAGATCGACGACGCCCTCGCCGAAGACCGCAGGCCAATAGTGGTCGGAGGGACCGGCTTGTATCTGCGCGCGGCGCTCACCGAGCTCGACCTGCGCCCACCGCCGCCGGAGGGCGTGCGCGAGCGCTGGACGGCTGAGCTCGAACGCTACGGTGCACCTGCCTTGCACGCTCAGCTCGCGCAGCGTGCGCCGTGGGCGGCGCAGGGAATCGATCCGAACGACCGCCAGCGCATCGTGCGCTCACTCGAGCTGCTCGACGCGGGTGAGTTGGAGCCACCCAGCGGACCATCGCAGTTGTGGACCGAGGACATGCGCCAGCCCACGCTGCTGATGGGACTGGTGATGGAACGAGAGACGCTGTACGCACGCATAGACGCACGTGTGGAGGCGATGCTCGCCGCGGGAGTGCGCGAGGAGGTGTTGCGCGCACACGCGGCCGGAGCCAGCGCGGCGGCACGCAAGGCGCTCGGCTTCGAGCAGTTGCTCTCAGACGACGTGGAGGCAATGAAGCGCCACACGCGCAACTACGCGCGCCGCCAGCTCACGTGGATGCGCAAGCTCGCTGGGGTCCATCTGCTCGACCTAAGTGAGCGCACAGCCGAGGAGGCGGCAGGGGAGATAGCCCTTGCGTTGGACCGGCTGGAGTCGCGGTCTGATGGGTCGAGGGCCTAGGCTGGGGTCGCGACCTGAAGGGTCAAGGGCCTAGGCTGAGGTCGCGGTCTGAAGGGTCAAGGGCCTAGGCTGGGGTCGCGGTCTGAAGGGTCAAGGGCCTAGGCTGGGGTCACGGTCTGAAAGGTCGAGCGCCTAGCCTGGAGTCGCGACCTGAAGGGTCAAGCGCCCAGGCTGGGGTCACGGTCTGATGGGTCGAGCGCCTAGACTCTCGCGCCGCATGGCAACTCGCACTCAACAGATGTCGCCCCACCCCGCCTGCCCCGCGGATCACATGAACCGGTGGTGTGTCACATGAGGTTCGAGAAGTGGCAAGCACTCGGCAACGACTACATGATCGTGGAGCGGGCAGAGCTGCCGTTCGAGCTGACACCTGCGCGCATCCGCAAGCTGTGCGCGGGCCACTTCGGCGTGTTCGCCGACGGGGTGTTGCTGCTCGCCCCCTCCGAGGACCGGCGCTTTGTTGCCCATCTGCGCATCTATAACCCCGATGGCTCCGAGGCTGAGCTATCTGGCAACGGTGCACGTGAGGCGATCCTCTATCTGCGCCGGCGCGGTTGGACAGACCAGGACGTCTTCTCGATCCAGACCGCCGCAGGGGAGATACGCCCGACGATCACGGGCCCCGACACGTGTCGGGTCGATATGGGCCACGCACGGCTCACGTCCAAGGATTTCCCTGCCGGCCCCGCGGACGGTCGTGGCGAGCTCGTCGCCGACGGCCGTGCGTGGAGCTTTCAGCACGTGTCGATCGGCAATCCCCAGTGCGCCATCCACGTCGAGGACCTGGCTACCTTGAACGCGCTGGACCTGCCGAGCATCGGGCCTGCGATCGAAGCGCACGAGCTGTTCCCAAACCGCACGAACGTGTCGTGGTACACGCAGGTAGGGTCCGTCACGCGCGAGGGCGATGGTGGGCCCGAGAACGGAGGCGACGGCGGAGACGAGGAGCGGGTCCTGAGCGTGGGCTCGATCCGCGCGCGGATCTTCGAGCGCGGGGTAGGGGAGACGCTCTCCTCTGGCACCGGCGCCACGGGCGCCGCGGTGGCCAACCATCTGCGCGGAGGGCCCGCGCACGCAACCGTGCTGCTAGAAGGGGGAGAGCTGAACGTTGAGGTCGGAGAGGATTGCCACGTCAACCTGACAGGCTGGGCGCGACCTGTGTTCGCAGGGAGACTCAGCGACGAGTTCGTAGCAGAGTTGATTGACACAGACGGAGGAGTTGCATGAGACCGAGTGAGCGCCTGAGTCGTATCCCGCCATACCTGTTCGCCGAACTGGAGCGCAAGATCGCCGCCAAGCAGGCGGCGGGCGTTGACGTCATCAGTTTGGGGATCGGCGATCCTGACAGGCCCACCCCTGCCCTGATCGTGGAGGCCATGCAGGAGGCCGTCACCGAGCCTGAGACCCACCGCTATCCCTCCAACCGCGGGCGTGGCGACTTCCGCCAGGCACTCAGCGACTTCTACGCTCGCCGCTTTGACGTGACGCTCGATCCCTCAAGCGAGATCATCCCTGCGATCGGGGCCAAGGAGGCGATCTTCAACCTCAACCTCGCCTTCCTCGACCAGGGCGATGTGGCGCTTGCGTCTGACCCCGGCTACCCGGTGTATACGGCCGGCCCGCTGATGGCCGGCGGCAATCCCGTCGTGATGCCACTCGTGCCGGCGCTCGGCTTCGTGCCCGACCTCGACACGATCGACGAACAGACGGCCAGCCGCGCAAAGCTGATGTTCCTGAACTACCCCAACAACCCCACGGGGGCGATCGTGCCGCCCGGCTTCTTCGATCTGGTGGTGGACTTCGCCAAGACCTACGAGATCCTTGTGGTGCACGACAACGCCTACAGCGAGACCACTTACGACGGCTACCGCGCGCCCTCGTTCCTGCAAACGCCCGGGGCCAAGGAGGTTGGCATCGAGGTGTTCTCGCTTTCCAAGGGCTACAACATGACCGGTTGGCGTTGCGCGGCGGTGCTCGGCAACGCGGAGGTCATCGAACACTACTGGCGCTTGAAGACGAACATCGACTCCGGCCTGTTCGAGGCTGTGCAGCTCGCGGGGATCGCGGCGCTCGCGCCCGACACCGACGCCGAGGTGGCCTCGATGAACGAGCTGTATCGCATCCGTCGCGACCTGGTGTGCGACGCGCTCGCGAAGGCCGGTGTGCACGTCAACGCGCCCAAGGGCACGATCTACGTGTGGGCTCCGATCCCGGAAGGCTTTGGGAGCTCGGTGGCTTACTGCGAGCACGTGCTCGAGCAGGCTGCGGTTGTGGTCTCACCCGGCAGCGCCTATGGGCCGAGCGGGGAGGGTTGGTTTCGTATAGCCCTGACCACACCCGACGAGCGCCTGGCCGAGGCTGTGGAGCGTTTGGCCTCACTCGGCGGCTGATCTACACTCGAACTGGATGAGCCAACCCGCCCAGCGCGCTCGCCAGCGCGCGTTCTGCATCGCCGCGCTCCCCGACGAGGACAACCTCGACGAGTTGCGCGAGCTGTTGCGCACGGCCGGCGTCGAAGTCGTGGGGGAGATGGTTCAGCGTCGGGAGCAACCCCACCCGAACACCTACCTGGGCCCAGGCAAGGTGGGCGAAGCCAAGCAGGCCGCGATTGCGTGCGACGCGAATGTGATCGTCTGCGACGACGAGCTGAGCGCTCGTCAGGAGCGCAACCTGGAGCAGGCGCTCGGCATGCCCGTCATCGACCGCACGAGCGTGATCCTCGACATCTTCGCGACGCATGCATCGAGCGCCGAGGGAAAGCTGCAGGTGGAGCTCGCCCAGCTCGAGTACAACCTCGCCCGTATGCGCGGCCTGTGGACCCATCTTGAGCGACTCGGCGGTGGCATCGGCACACGTGGACCGGGAGAGACCCAGATAGAGACCGACCGGCGCCTCGCGCGCAACAGGATCGCGACGCTGCGCCGGCGCTTGGAGCACGTGAAGGGCACGCGCTCGGTGATGCGCGCCGAGCGCGAGCGGGCGGCACTGCCAAGCATCGCGCTCGCCGGCTACACCAATGCGGGCAAGAGCACGCTGCTCAACGCTCTCACAGGCTCGGACGTGGGGGTGCGAGACCGGCTGTTCCACACACTCGATCCGAGCACGCGCATGACGCGCATCGACGGACGCGCCCACCTGCTCACCGACACCGTCGGCTTCATTCGCAAGTTGCCTCACCAAGTAGTGGATGCATTCGGCGCGACGCTACAGGAGACCCGTCTGGCCGACCTGTTGCTGCACGTAATCGATGCCTCAGCCCCCGAGCACGACCAGATCGCGATGCGCAGAGCAGTCGAGGAGGTGCTCGAGGAGATCGGCGCCGGCGAGAGCCCCAGGGTGCTCGTGCTCAACAAGACCGACCTACTCGACGAGGAGGCTCGCGAGGAATTGCGCTTGGCTCATCCAGACGCGGTGCTCGTCAGCGGTGTCATCGGCGATGGCCTGCCGGAGCTCGAGCAGCGGATCGAGCAGGAGCTGCGCCACATGCTGCGCCCGATGGAGTTGCTTGTGCCCTATTCCCAAGGGGGCAGTCTCGCCGAGCTACACGACATAGCCGGTGACCTGCGCCGCCAGGACACGCCTGAGGGCGTGCTCGTACGCGCGCTGGTGCCGGCGCGGCTGGCGGAGCGCTACGCGCGCTTTGCTGTCGCGTAGCGTCTAGACGTTCTCTGGGCAAGCGAGACAAGGATGCAGCGACCGCAGTGTGCTCAGCACACAAGGGAGCGAAGACGCAGTATCGCGCAGCCCAGAGAACGTCTAGCGATCGTCGCCGCTGCCCGAGAGCACACCTCGTTGCTGGCGGGAGAAAAGCTTCTCCAGGTTCTGGCCGGCAATCTCGTTCAAGTCGAGGCCAAGCTCCGTGGCTAGCTGAGCGACATACCAGAGCACATCGCCAAGCTCCTTTGACATCGCCGCGCGGCGCTCGTCGCTGACCTTGCCGGCGTCGTCGCGGATCGCCTTCTTGACATGCTCGGCCACCTCGCCCGCCTCGCCCGCGAGCCCTAGCGCGGGGTACGCAAGCCACGCCTCTCGGGGATACTCGGCCGTACGACGCGATTCGCGTTGATACTCAGATAGATCCATGGCTTCTGAAACAACTCGACCCGCCGGAGCGGGTCGAGTGTGGGTGTGGAGGAGCTACCTCCGAACGATTGTCAATGTCACACAGAATACCAGGGAACCTGCGAACCCGGCCTGACACAAGACGGGTAGCTATCCCGCGAGCGCGTGACAATTGCAAACTCTGTCAAGACCGGGTCCAGCAGCTTTGTTGGCGGCGGGCGGGAGAGTCGAACTCCATCCGGGAGCTACCCGAATTCCCGATTGACAATCGTTCACGTCGACCGCGACGCAACACCCGCCGTCGCAGACAATTGTACTACAACCATCGGATGGTTCTTGGCATCAGACCCCGGCGGCGCGACGGGCGCTCGTATGAGCTTCCCTCTCGAAACTGTCGTCAAGCGACGTGAGCGCGCCAGTATCGATGCCAAGGGCCGTGGAGATCAGCCAGTCGGCGAACCACGTGTTCTTCGGCAACAGGGGGCCATGGAGATAGGTACCGATCGTGTTGCCCGCGCGTGCGCCCTCAAAGCCGCTGCGCCCGTCGTTGCCGTGACCTTTGAGCACGCGTCCCAACGGGGCGGCGTCCGATCCGAGATGAGTGCGTCCGCCGTGATTCTCAAAGCCCGCGAGCACGTGCACGTCACCATCGAGGTGGACCTCGATCGCGACGTTGCCGATCAGTCGCTGACCTGGCTCACGGACGGTGCGCACGTCGAGCAGGCCGACGCCCTGGAGTTGATCGTCACCCAGCGTGTAGGACTCGCCGAGCAGCTGATAGCCACCGCATACGCCGAGCACGATCGCCCCG
Organism: Solirubrobacteraceae bacterium; assembly: GCA_036510495.1. Classification (GTDB taxonomy): domain Bacteria; phylum Actinomycetota; class Thermoleophilia; order Solirubrobacterales; family Solirubrobacteraceae; genus Palsa-744. The sequence continues at coordinate 133,040 of DATCDV010000004.1, read as the reverse complement.
CGCGAAGCGGCCTCATACAGTGGCTCGCGCTTGCCGGCGACCAGGTCCTCGGCGCACAGCTGCTGGTCGCGATCCTGACCGCCGCCGAGGTAGTAGATGTCGTGGGCGCCGCCGTCAAGTGATTCACCTAGCCCGCTGCCGCTCAATTGGAAATCGATGCCGCGCCAGGCGCAGCGGCGCTGCAGCACGAACAGGTTGCCGCGATCGGCGTAGATATTCATCAGGTCTGGGTACAGCGCGCATACCCGCAGCACACGTCCCTCGGTCGCGCTTACCGCCATGAGCTGTTCGCCTCTCCGCGTGCCACAAGCAGCTCTCGCAACGACAGCATCGCAGTGTATGTCGGAAGCACGTACAGGGGCGGCTTGTCACCCTCATCCAAATAATCATCGGCCACCCGTGCAAGCGCGTGCGACAGGTCCTCAACCACCGTGATCCGCTCGGGCTCAACTCCGGCGTACTTCAAGCGCAGTGCCAGCTCCGCAGCCCGCGTGCCCGAGCATGTCGCGCTGCGCACGCGCCCAGCCAGCAGCTCGAAGTCGGCGTCCCAGATCCACGATACGTCGTGGCCGTCGGCGGTATTGTCGTTGAGCACCCCCAGCAGATCGTGGCTGCCGGGCTCAAGCGCCAGCGTGCGCAGTACCTCGTTGGCACCCGCCGGGTTCTTGACGAGCAGAATGCGCGTCTCGCGCCCACCCACGGTCACAGTCTCCGCACGGCCGAAAGCCGCCTTGGTGCTTTCCAGTCCCGTGACGATGTCAGCCAACGGGATCTCCAAGGCAACGGCCAGCGCGGCGGCGGCGAGCGCGTTGTACACGTTGTACAGGCCCGGCAGCGCGAGCTTCACATCCGCCTCTCCCTCGGGCGTGCTCAACCGGAAGCGTGCCGAGCGCACGCCTTCCAAGACGACCGAGCGGGCGAGCACGGTGGGTGAGGGCCGTCGCTGCCCACACGAGGGACAGTGGTAGTGGCCAAGATGACCGAGATAGATCGCGTCGAATGTGTACGGCGCCCCGCAGCGCCGGCAGTGCTTTGCGTCGGCGGCGTGTGCCATTCCCTCGAGCTCAAGCGTGTCGTCCTCAACGCCGTAGTACACGACGTCGGCTCGATCGCGTCCTAGGTCCGCAACGAGCGGGTCATCCGCGTTGCACACAAGACGCGCCCGCGCGGCTGTGCCGCCCGCACTGACGGCGGTAGTCCAGCGCTCGGCGATTGTGTCCAGCTCGCCATAGCGGTCGAGCTGGTCGCGGAACAGGTTGCCGAGCACGATCGCCTGTGGATGAAGCTGCGCCGCGAGCCGGTCGAGCCACAGCTCATCCACCTCGAACAGGCCCAGCTCGCCGGCAATCGTTCCGCGCCGGCCAGCCGCTGTGAGCAACGTCGAGGCGATCCCGCCGGCCATGTTGGCTCCGGCCTGGTTATGCACGAGCGAGATGCCCGCGCGCTCGAGAATGCTCGCGGCCATCGTCGCTGTCGTGGTCTTGCCGTTGGTCGCGGATACGACCACGCTGCCCCGGGGCAAGCGTGCCGCCAGCACGCCGATCGCGGACGGGTCCATCCTCACGAGCAGCTTGCCTGGCAGGCTCGTGCCGCCCCCGCCGTGCACACGGGAGACGGCGCCGACGACACGCGCAAGCGCGAGCTTCGGCTCGAGCAGAGCGCTCATCGCCCGGTTGCGGCTGCGTCCGTGCCGGCGGGCCCATCGAGGAAGGCATCCCCACCCACGCCGTCCGCGGGCACGAGCACCCGCACTGCGCCGCTCACCGCCCTGACGCGCAACGGCAACTCGCCGATCGGGTCGCCATCGGCATACATCGTGAATGGGCGATCGGCGCTAACGGAGACCTCACGGGCTCGAAAGACCTTCACGCCCGGCTCATGCACGTGAGCCCCGCTAAAGACCTTCGGCAAGATCCTCGTCAGAAATCTGAGCTTGCTGACACTTTCGAGCACCACAACGTCGAGCAGGCCATCGTCGAGCATCGCATCGGGCGCCGCGCGCATCCCGCCGCCATAGGTCCTCGAGTTGCAGGCCCCAACGGTATAAGCCATGAATTTGTGACGCTCGACCGGCCCATTGCGCGTAGGCGCCTCAGGGGATGCCTGCCTCCCGCTGCCGGAGCTAACAGAACCGGTGAGCTCGATCTCGAAGCGAGCGGGCCGCCACGACAGCAAAGCCCGTAGCGCGCCATAGGCGTACACAAGCCCACCCAGCCATGCCGGCGCCTGGTTTGCGATCCGGTTCGCTTCGCTGTCAAAGCCCACACTCGCGATCCCCACGAACGCCTGCCCACCAACCTCGCCGAGATCGAGCTTGCGCGAGAAGCCAGCCGCGATCACGGCACAAGCCTGCACAGGATCCCCCGGGATGCCAAGGACACGCGCGAGATCATTGCCACGACCTCCGGGCAGCACACCCAACAGGGCGCTCGGAGTCTCGCGCAGAACGTCGGCGACAGCGCCCACCAAGCCGTCGCCGCTCAAGCACACGACGACCTCCCCGGCAAGCGCGGCGGAGCGCGCGAGCTCACGCGCGTGATCAAGATCGCGCGTCAGCTCGCTATGCACCTGAAGACCATTACCTTCAAGCGCCGCCAGCACGTCGGGCAACACACGACCGGCTTTTCCGCCGCCGGCGGAGGGATTCACGATCAGGCTCACGGGTGCGGTCACCGCCCAAGCGTATTGAGCCGGCGCACGAGCGGCCGGCGGGCATCCGCAGCACGAGTATTGGGAATCGCGGAAGGATGCTTAAGAATCCGCGAACATGGCTCAGCTCGAGGGGAGGCGCAACTATGCTGCGCCGATGTTCGTCCGCTCGAACGCTGTGCATCGCCTCTCCTCCTGCGCTGCCACGGCGACCCTCGGGCTGGCGCTTGCAGCATGTGGGTCCACCGCCGGCGGCAGTACGACGTCAAGCACGACCCGACCCTCAAATGGCAAGTCCACGCTTGCCACAAAGCCCGTCTCAGCCTTGAGCACCGGCAAATGCCTTGCCACGAAGGCGCCGGCGCCAAAGGGAGCACAGCACATCCCCAAGCCGACGCTCACGCTCGACCCCGCCAAGCGGTATGTCGTGAGCCTCACCACCAACTGCGGCACGATCGAGATTCAGCTCGATGTACGCGAGGCGCCCCGCACCACCGCTTCCTTTGCCTATCTCGTCAAGCGCGGCTTCTACAACGATCTCACCTTCCATCGCATCGCCGCCGACTTCGTGATCCAGGGCGGCGACCCCAATGGCGACGGCACCGGTGGACCCGGTTACAGGATCGTGGAGCCGCCCCCAAGCAACATGCGCTACACGCTCGGGACGGTCGCGATGGCCAAGACGGGCACCGATCCCGCGGGCGCCTCGGGCAGCCAATTCTTCATCGTCACGACTCAGGACGCGGCGCTACCGCCGCAGTACGCCGTAGTCGGAAACGTGGTGGGGAGCTTCGCGAGCGTGAAGGCGATATCCAAGCTGCCCACCGATCCACCGCAGGACGGCGCCCCGACGACGCCCGTCGTCATCAGCCAGGCGACGCTCTCCTCGAGCTGATCTCTACTTAGGCTTCGCAGAGCTGGGTTTGGCCGCCGCGGCCGTCGCCCGATCGCGACGCCTGCGTCCCACCATCGCAGCGACCGCCACGCCCGCAATAGCTAGGAAGAAGCCAAGCAGGATCCCCGGAGCAAGGCCAAGTCCACCGAACGGCAGCGCGATTAGCTCCACGATTCCCAGGCCGAGGGCCAACAGCGCGAGGATCAGGGCGAGAATCAGCAGGACCCCGCGCACGCGCGCGAGAATCCCAGCGCTGGCGGGGGGGATCAACAGCCCCATCGCCCGCAGCGCGAACATCTGGCGACCTGTCGGCGGAGTCTGCCCCAGACGCTCGACGGCACTCTTCAGATCGCCTGCGCGCCGCTCGGCGAGCGCCAGCGAGGCGTCGGCCATACGGCGTAGCTGCATCCGTTCCTGGGGCCGCGCCGCGGCGATCGCGCGTTGGAAGTACGCGCGCGCCTTCTCTGCATCGAAGCGCTCGGACGCTCGCGCGCCGAGTATCGCAAGCGCCGCCGACTTGTACTTCGTCTCTGTCTCCAGCTCCTCGTCGGAGCGCTGCTCGAGCGCTTCGATCGCAGCCTGCGCGCCACGCTGCTCGATGCGGACCTGTCGTTGCTTGGGAGCCATCGCCGCTCATTCTATGGGCGTTGCCCTTGTTGGGGGCTCGCGCCGAGCCTCAGGCGCTATTCTCGCTGCTCCCAGCTGTTTCGAGAGCTTATGCGTCGAATCACCTCGCACATATCACTGATCGCAGTGCTCGCAGCCGTGTGCTTCGCCGGCCCGGTGGCCGCGATCGCGACTGCGGCCACCGGCGCGAGCAGCCCCACAGTGAACAAGGCGGCCCTCGACAAGGCCGTGCAGGAAGCGCTCGCGAAAGCCCAGACAGGCACGAGCGCGGGCGCGAGCACCAGTGCGGGCACTCAGAACAGCGCGGCTGCGGGAGCCTCCAGCGGGAGCTTTGGCTCCTCTGAATCCTTCTCGAACCTGACCGGTAAAGGGGAAGAAGAAGAAGCGAGCACCTCAACTACTGCGACCACCTCGACGGCGGCGGCTTCGAGTGGAATATCGACGAGCGTGGTCGTGCCGGTCCTGATCGTATGCGTCCTGTTGTTGGGCGGAATCGCCTTCTTTATCGTGCGCGATGCACGTAACGTCGCCCCGGTGGGCGACGGCTTTGCCAGCGGCCCCTCCGCGCAAGACCAGGCAGCTCGCCGGCGCAAGCGTCGCTCGAAGGCCAAGGCAGCTCGCCAGCAGCGCAAGCGAAACCGCTGAGTGGCTATCGATGCATAAGCGAGCGTGCCACCACGCGGCGCGAGCGGGTGCGCACGCGTGAGGGGGAGGGGGCGCTCGGCGATCCGTGTGGACCGCGACGGGGCCTGTGGGGAAGAGGAAGCCTGGGGTGCGGCTCGGCGGGGGATCCGGGGAGAGCCTTGCTGCCACCTTCATCCTCGCCGGAGTCGGACTCACTCTGATCCCCGAGCGCGCTCATAGCGGAGTCCGAGCGATATGGCAGCCACAGCATCAGCGACGCGATGACCAGCTTGATGAGCACGATCAGTCCAAGCAGCAACCACAAAGACATGCAGTCGATGCTACTACCGCTCGGCGCGGTTCGCCATAGCTCTACCGACCCATAAGTGGGGCGAGGGCACACCGACCGGCACAGCGCTCAACGCCTCCAGCGACCGCGAATATGAGCTTGACGGTCCGAGGGACAGCGAGGTAGGAGAGGTGGAGGACATGTGGGCGCGGGTGTGCCATTGGCGTTAGCCCAGCTCGAGCTCACCCGTCGCGATGCAGACCTAACGAGATGAGGGTGTGGTGGACGTATCGGTCCCCCGCTGTTGCGCCATTCGCGCGTTCCAGGCCCGCTCGATCTGTCGCATCAGCGCCGGATAGACGACTCGATGTCGGAACGGCGCGATCGCGGCCATATACGCCGTCCCGAACCTTCCCCGCGGCTTGACGTACACACCCATCTGTCCTTGATAGAGGTCTTCGCCCTTCTCGACCCAGGCCAGATGCATTACGGCGTGAACAGTTCGGTTCGAAAGCTCTGCCGCCCACTCCGCGTCTGTGCGGTACAGAGGGGTAAAGTCCGTTACGCGAAGATCCAGGCCCGTGGCGGTGTTGCGCAGGTCCTCGGGGAGCCGCGCGCTCAAGCTAGATTCGGTGTCGTCCGGGATGAGGAGTGGGCGCGGCACGTCATCCCATCCGAACCATCCTCCAATCCGATACCGAATACTGAACAACGCGCGGGTCGCACGAGACTCCGCGTCAGCCGGATCGAGGGAGGCCATCACTTCGAGCAATGTCGCAAAGTCCCCGGCACCGCCTTGTGCCGGTAGTGCCCAGACATCCTCCAGCCTGAAGTCGGGTGCGACCTCGCAGATACGCCAGGCGTGAGATTCGTGCTCGCTATTCGAAAGCCTCATATCAGTCTCGAGTCATACGGCACCACACGAAGTCCGTGCCCGGACAAGATAACATACATGCATGCATGTACAAACTCGCAAGGCCAGCAGTCGGTCCAGCGCGACGGCGTCCGCGAGCGGCGGACGCTCAACGCAGGCCGACCGGAGCGCACGCACGCGTAGCGCTTTGCTCGAGTCAGCCGCGAGGGGCCTGTCCCGCTACGGCTACGGCAACCTGATCCTGGAGCGGGTGGCGAGTGAGGCCGGCTACACCCGTGGGGCGCTCTACCACCAGTTCAAGGACAAGGAAGCCCTCGCCTTGGCCGTAATCGATTGGGTCGATGAGACATGGAGGGAGGAGGTCGGCCGGCTCATCGAGCAAGAGCCCGATCCGGTCGTCGCACTGATCGTCATGGCGCGCGGTCACGCTGTCTACTGCCGGCGAGACGTCGCCCGCGTGGCGATCGCACTAAGACTCGAGTTCAGCGGTCAGGATCACCCAGTCGGGCATCACCTCGAGCGGGTCTCCGCAAGTCTCGTCAAACGCTGCACCCGCCTCATCAATACCGGGCGCAGACTGGGGACGATCCCAGCCGGCCCGCCGGCCAAAGTCATCGCGCTCGCCTTCATCGGTGCCTTGGAGGGCCTTGTCATCCAACTCGCCGGACGCGCGCCGCACGATGAGATGCTCGCGTCGCGCGCCGCCGCTGGCGTGCTTGGACTGGGCTGCGTACCGGCCGTAGTCCAAGAAGCGATAGTCAACGGCGGGCGAGACCGGTAGACGACTTCAGGCCCCTGACTCTTTCAGGTTGACATAACATACATTATCGAGCGCTGATTGGTAGTGGATCAGTTTGAGAGTGAGACGATCTCGGCGAGGCTCCAAACGTGATCCTCGACGCCAGCGGCCATCGCGGGAGTGCGTGGGTATGGGTTGGCGAGCGTCTTGTGCGGGCGGCCGAAGTTGTAGTGCATGAAGTGGATTGCGACGGATGCGATGTGGTTCTCGATCTTCTTGCTGAACCCGTTCGTTAGCCGCGTGAACCGGCGCATCCCCATTCGCATCGTGAGGTTCTGGCGCTCCACGTAGCTCGTGCTGATCCGACTCGGGTCAGGATCACCCAGACGCACGGTGACTTTGGTTCCGGTGCAGGCTGGCGGGCTGTAGCGGCCCGGAGCGACCGCTTGGCTCTTGTAGATCTTGTGGATCTGCGCCCAATCGACCTCATCCTTATCGAAGGCGTATGGGACGCTCCCACGGTACGCCTGATGTCCGTCTGTACTGAGCTGGATTCGCTCGGGCGTCCGACCCTTGAGGTCGTACATAAACGCGAGACCGTCCTCGCTCGTGCGCTGGCCAACGAGCCACGCCGGAACGAGCTTGGTGCCCGCGCAGATCGCCACCCACGTCCACACGTCGCCGTAGCCGAACGTGCCCTTGTGCTCGTCGGGCACGTTTTTGGCCTTCACGTAGCAGAAGCTCCAGATCTCATCGCACTCAATCGTCGTGCATGGCAGATCGACCAGAACGCGGCTCTGATACTCCGCACACGTCTCGCCCACGTCGAGCATGAGCTTCGACACCGTGTTGAAAGAGCAGCCAGCCATACGGGCCGTCGCGCGAAGGCTGTTGCCCTCGACAAGCATCGACAGAATTTGCGCTCGCCGCTCTGTGCTCAGTCGGTTCATACTGAACATATGCGTGAGCGGTGGGACAGAACACTCTAGTTGACAGGTGCTTAGCTAGTCTGCTAAATTTATGACTGTAAGTAAATTTAGCAGAGGAGCTAATGACCAATGAGTTCGACCACCGAGTTCAAGAACCCCTATAGACCCGGCGCTGGACATATGCCTCCTCACCTCGCCGGTCGCGAACGCCAGTACGAGGAATTCGAAAAGCTCCTAAAGCAGGACGAAATCCTCGACAACCTGATCCTGACGGGTCTTCGAGGCGTGGGCAAGACTGTGCTTCTGGAGACCTTTAAGCCCCGAGCCATGCAGTGTGGTTGGCTCTGGGCTGGAGCAGACCTATCCGAGTCAGCAAGCATCAGCGAGACAGCGCTTGCGCAACGTATTCTTGCCGACCTATCGTTGATCACGTCATCGATAACCGTAGAAGAGAGCCAGCAGAATCCCCCAGGTTTCGCTGCTCCTAGCGAGCCGCGCCGAATACCACTGTCGCACGACGTTCTGGCGTCTGTATACGAATCGACCCCCGGATTGATCTCGGACAAGATCAAGACTACGCTCGAATTCGCCTGGCAGCATCTCAGCCAACAGGAGCCATGTCGTGTCATATTTGCGTACGACGAGGCCCAGAATCTGTCGGATCACGCAGAGAAGGAGCAGTTCCCGCTATCCGTACTCCTAGATGTCTTTCAATCGATCCAGAAGAAGGGCATACCGTTCATGCTGGTCCTGACGGGTCTGCCTACCCTTTTCCCCAGGGTTGTTGACGCACGAACCTACGCAGAGCGCATGTTTCGAGTCGTCACTCTCACTAAGCTCGAGGACGACAAGAGCCGTGAGGCAATCCTAAGGCCAATCGAAGTCGCTAACTGTCCCATCAAATTTCATCCAGATTCTGTCGAGACAATCTGTCACGAGTCCGGTGGCTATCCGTACTTCATCCAATTCATTTGTCGCGAGGTCTTTGATGTCTTCATTCAGCAGCACTCCAAAGACGAGCTCGGAGGAGTACCCGTTGACGCGATCCAGCGCAAGCTAGATGCGGATTTCTTCGCAGGACGATGGGAGAGAATCACCGACCGTCAGCGAGAACTTCTCTGGGTGGTTGCAAACCTGGATCACTCGGATGAAGAATTCACTATTCAAGAACTGGTAGAGAAGGGCAAACAACTACTTGCCAAAACCTTCTCACCTAGCCACGCGAATCAGATGCTCGCAAGTATGGCCGAGCGGGGAATGATCTACAAGAACCGGCTCGGCAAGTACTCGTTTGCGGTGCCGCTCCTGGGGCGATTTATTCTCAGGAACTACGAGGCCCCCAACGCACAATAGCCGCACGCCTGGCCGCCTCCGTGCGTTCCTCAGCAGTCATCTTGGCAGCGCGTGCCTTGCCGCCCTTCAAGCCACCCTTGCGACCCAACTCGACGGCAGCGGGGTCCCTGGTGTCCTCGGGCGGCGTCTCGTCGGCTTCGCCGGTGGCAAGCTCGACAATGAGCTTGCCGAGCTGGTTAGGGTCGCGCGGGCGCTTGCGTGAGCGGTCTGGCATAACTCGGAGGGTAGCAACGCGCCCGCGCGGAACGTCTACGCGACTATGTGATCCAAGTACAGCGCGGCGCGTGAGGGGAAGACGAGATCGTCGGTAGTGCATCAGTTTGGATTTGATGCGGCGTCTCATTCATCTGAGACCGGAATCTCACTGATGTGAGACGGCTTTGTCTCACCCATGTGAGACTGGCGATGAGCCTAAGAATCTCATTCATATGAGACTGGCGGGCAACCCGAGCCGTGTGACCTCGTCAGCCTCACTTGCTCGCTCGGGCCTTCACGGGATCGGCACGTCTCTGCGCCGCCGAGATAGGTGATCCTGCGCTTAGCTTCTGGGCGCACAACAACGAGATGCAAACTTGCTTCGAGCGGGGGGACCTCGAGCGCGCAAAGCTCGCACACGAGCAGCTACAGCTGATCGCGCACGAGCTCGACCAGCCCACAATGAACTGGCTCACCACGTACACCACGGCCGGTTGGGAGCTCATGCACGGCGATCTGGTCGCCGCCGAGCGCCTATTCGAGAGCGCGTTCCAGATCGGGCAGGAGGCGGGACAACCCGACGCCGTCCTTGTCTACGCCGCCGCGCTGCAGCAAGCGCGTATCTATCAAGGCCGCGCGCAGGAGATCATCGACATGATGGAGCAGAGCGTGAGCGCCTATCCGGCGATCGCGGCCTGGCGAGCAGGCCTGGCGGCGACCCTGTGTTATCTGGATCGAGGAGTCGAGGCCACGAAGATCCTCGAACAGGCCGCGAGTGACCGCTTCGAGCACATCGCGCAAGACTCGGCCACGTTGACCGCGCTGGCGCTGTATGCCGAGGCCGCCGTGTTGACAGACAGCTCGGGCCCGGCCTCGATCCTCTACGAGCTCATCGAGCCGTGGGCCGACCAGATCGTCTGGAACGGCATCATCGGCTACGGACACGCCCGTATGTGGCTGGGCCTCCTCGCGGCCTGCATTGGAGAGCACGAGCAGGCCGATGAGCACTTGGCGTTCGCGTGCGATTTCCAGGAGACCCACGGGCTGCTTCTATGGGCAGCGCGCGCCCGTCTCGGGTGGGCGGAGGCGCTCGCACGGCGAGGCGATGCTGCTCGAGCACGCGAGCACGCCGCCCGCGCGCTCGAGCTCTCCCGCGAGCACGGCTTCGGCCTCTTTGAGGAGCGCGCAGCCGCGCTCGTCGAGGCGCAGTCAACCGCCTAGACCGGGCGATGCCGGGCGCTGTGCTGTCGCCAGGCTAAGAACCAGGATCGCCCTCTCGGTCGATCCGAGCAACTGGGAGCGCGCCGAAACCTGACGGCGGCGGCCAGCCCGAGGAGTAGGCTGCGTCTGTAGACCAAGCCAAGTCAAGACGGGAGGACACTTGAGCACAACAAGCGAGGATCAGACGCCGCTTGACGAGCTGGGCGTCGCTGACCGCGCCCACTTCCAGCAGGGGCCGCCGCTGGAGCTGTTCAGGCGGTTGCGCGCTGAGTGTCCGGTTCACTGGTCAAGCGGCATCGCTGAGTTTCCCGACGAAGCCGGCTTCTGGTCGGTGACGACCGCCGAGGACGTGTTCGAGGTCAGTCGTGACTGGCAGACCTACTCCTCCGAAGTCGGCGGCTTCACCGCATCCAATGCAGGCTTGTCGTTGGAGATGCAGCAGGCGATGTTCATCGGAATGGACCCGCCCAAGCACGACCGGTTGAAGGCGCTGTTCCAGCGTGGCTTCACGCCGAAGCGGATCGCCGAGCACGAGGACGCGATCCGCGCGATCACGATCGAGGTGCTCGATAAATTGGAAGGCCCGCCCGCCCGGGAGACCTGCGATCTGGTCAGCGACGTCGCCCAGCCTGTGGTAGCGCGGGTGATCGGCAGCTTCATGGGCCTCTCGCCCGAGGACGATGAGGCATGGGCGAACCTGATGAACGCGATCGTCGGCGCGGGCGATCCGGACGCGACGCCGGAGGGTGCGCAGAGCGTGATGGAGCGTGAGGTGCCCGAGGTGTTCGCGCGCTGCGGCAAGCTGATCGCCGAACGACGCGCGGCGCCGACCGATGACCTGACGAGCGTGCTCGTGCACGCGGAACTCGACGGCGAGCGGCTCGAGGACCACGAGATCGTGATGGGGTTCCTACTGCTGATGGCCGCCGGCAACGACAGCACCAAGGCGACCTACTGCAGCGGCATGCGCGCGCTGATGGAAAACCCCGAGCAACGACGGATGGTGCTCGAGGACCCCTCGCTGGTGCCGGCGGCGGTCGAGGAGTCACTGCGTATGTTCCCGGCGTTCGCGCACTTCGCCCGCACGGCCACACACGACACCGAGCTGCACGGGCAGCGCATCCGTGAGGGCGAGAAGCTGGTCATGTGGTACCCGTCGTCCAACCGCGATGAGACGCGCTTTGAGGACCCCGACCGCTTCGACCTGACGCGCGAAGCCGAGCACCAGGCGTTCGGTGCCGGTGGGCGGCACTTCTGCCTGGGCACCGCGCTCGCGCGACTGGAGTTGCGGATCCTGATCGAGGAGACGCTCGAACGCTACCCCGAGATCCAGATCGCCGGCGAGTGCACACACGTCGAGTCAGCATTCGCCAACCAACACAAGACGCTGCCCGTGCGACTGAAGCCCTGACACCGATTCCGGTTCACATCACCCAAACCGCGGGATACAGCGCGTCGATCTCGCCGGTCACGCCATGCAACAGGCCAATGCCCGTGCTGATACCGACGAGGCACAGCTGTCGCTCATGCCATGCCGCCATGTCGAGCATCCGGGCGATGTTGCGGCGCCCGCGATCTCAACGGGGCGCCGTCCACACCCGTCCGGTTCTGCTCGTCCCACAGGGCAGCGACCTTCTTGCCCTCGCCATCGGCAATTAGTCTGATCTCGGCCATGTTCGTTCAATCCTCTCTGTGGTCTCGGTGCATTAGAGGCAAGCGTTAATGCACCGCCAGGGAGGCAGACGAGGATAGGCCGCATACGGGAGTGGTCAACGTCAACCAGGCACACGTCGAAGGCTACTCCCAGCCCGATCTGAGCAGGACGATCGCGCTGAGCACACTCATGAATGTGCTCGGCTCGAGCCAATGTCGAGCCATTCGATGACATCGTTCGCGGCCAGGCTCAGAGTTGGATAGGCGCGGTGCGCAAGCTCGATGCCGGCCTGATCCGGCTTGACGTTAACGGCCCAAACCGTGGTGCCGGCGCGACGTGCAGCTGTTATGCCGGACTCTCCGTCCTCTAGCGATAGGCATTCATCGGGGCGACGCCCCAGCGCCTTCGCTGCCTTCAAGTAGCCCTCGGGATGTGGCTTGCCTCGTGTCACAGACTCCGCGTCGACGACGACTCGCGGCAGCTGGAGACCTAGCCGTTCGAACCGGATGCGCACACGATGGGCGTAGTTGCCAGTCACGATTGCCCAGTCCGTCGGCTCCAACGCGGCCAAGAGCTGGCTGGCTCCATCGAACGCCAGGTAGCTACCGCTGCGCGCGTCCTCATCCTCGAGCTCGTGGAGAACCGCCAAACACAAGGTTGGATCCAGCGATGGCGCGACCGCAGCGAACGTCTCTGACGGGGGAGTAGCGAGCGCGGTTCGCCAGACGAGCTCGGGGTCCAAGTCATGTCGCAGTGCCCACTCGGCCCACACTCGACGCAAGTTAGGGAGCACGTCGAGCAGGGTTCCGTCGACATCGAAAAGCACCGCACGTCGGATCCCCACACCCGTAGCGTCTCATATCGACCAGCGAGCACATCGGCGGATACGGTCTCACTCGCCGCCATCGCGATAGTCACAGGCATTGCAATCCGCGATCCCAGCACCCCCGGTACTCGAAGCGCTCACGCAGCGTCGGTCACGGCCGGTCGCTCATTTCGATCGCCGCGAATAGGACTCAATCATCTCCAGGACGATCTTTTCCGCTTGGGGGCGGCGGAGCTGCATGTCGAGTCGCAGTTGCTTCCACACCAGCACGTCGGTCGCGAGCACGAGGGCTGTGAGCCGGCGCTCCCTGGACGCGCGCGGCAGGCCGGCGAGGAGTTGCTGGAAGACTCTGTTTGCCCAATCGTGGTGGTAGGCCCTCCCCTTGTCCGTTAGGTTGCGGATGGCGGGGATGCGGTCCTCTTGGGAGAGCATGCGTAGGATCCCCGTTCCGTGCGCCTCGTAGTGGTCGAACACGTTGGCGACCGCGTCGGGCAGGTGATCGACTGGAGCCGCGTCGCGGCGCTCCATCTCGCGCATACCCCACCACGACCCGGTACGCGACTGGGAGGCGCGCACACCGCTTGGCGCCGCGAAGCGGATGCGCGATGCTCCGATCGCACCGCTGCGGGATGCGGTACGGGAGAATGTCGAACTACTCGGGGACTGGGGCGCCGACGTGGTCATGTTCGATTGGCTTTTCGTCGCCGCGGCAGTCGCTGCCGAGCACGCAGGCATACCCGCGGTCGCGCTCGTTCACTGCCCGTATCCCCTCCCGGTTCGTGGCGCGCCGCCGCTGTTCAGCGGCCAGAAGCCGATGGCGGGTCGGGTAGGTGCTGCGCGCGATGGCCTGCTCAATGTCATGACCCGTCGCTTCTCCGCAGCCGGGCTGCCGATGCTCAACGATGTCCGTGCCGAGCATGGGCTCACGCCGCTTGAGGACTGGAACGACCAGATCCGCAGCGTGCGGGCGATCTACGTGATGACCGCCCCGGAGCTCGACTTCTCAAGCACAGCCGAGCTCCCGCCGAATGTCCGCTACGTCGGCCCCGCGTTCGAGCCATTCGAGAAGGAATGGGAGTCACTGTGGCCTTCAGAGAACGCCGATCCGCTGGTGCTGATCAGCTTCAGCACGAGCTACATGAACCAGCGAGCGCTCGCCCAGCGTGTCCTCGACGCCGTGGCCGGGCTGCGTGTCCGAGCGCTGCTTACGGCCGGCCCCGCGCTCGACCTAAATCAGCTCCGCATCCCCGACAACGCGCGTTTTTCGTCCGTTGCGATAGCGTCACGCTGGTTTTCTCCCACGCTCGCGATGCGCTCTGGGCATCAGTGCGGTGGTTCAGGTGTCTGGTCGGTCGCGCGAGTAGTAGCGCTACTGTGGCTTTGTCGCGTAGGCGCCGATGATTGTCGGCCAGAACGAGATGCGTCCGACCGGTCCGGTGTCGGCATGCAGGCGCTCGGCGAGGGTGTCGATGTCCACTTCCTCTTCGGTGGCTACCCCGGCAGCCACGATCCCGGGCAGCAAGCTGCGGGCGAAATCCACGGCCTCGGAGACCGCCTCCTCGCCAACAGCAATCGCGACTTCGCTGTCGAGGTCCAGGCTGGGCTGCAGGCCGGCTTCGGCAAACGTCGCGGGCAACCGCATTCCCATGTCCGGCTGCGTGCCCATCCCGCCGAAAGCGCCATCAATCCACTCGCTGAGCCGCTCAGACGCTGGGGTATGCGGCCAGGACACCAAGAACCTTTGCGGTATCGCAGACCCCGTGCGCATGCACATCTCCGCGAACACGACCACCCCACCGGGGCGTACGTGGCGTGCCGCGGCCCGCACCGCCGCGGGCGGGTCACCCTGGTACATCAGCACGAGCCGCCCGACCAACGCGTCGAACGGGTCACCGGCGAGCTCGACGTCGCGAAAGTCACCGAGCACGAACTCGACGTTCTCGATGTCAGACTCGGCCGCGCGCTGATGCGCCCTCGCGAGCGCTTGCTCGTCACGCTCGACCCCGACCACCGAACCGTCGGCGCCGACTAGCTCTGACAGAAGCAAACTGACATCGCCCGGCCCACAGCCCACATCAAGTACCCGCATCCCTGGCTCGATCCCCGCGCGCGCCAGCAGACGGCGCGTGAACGGCGCATACATGTCAGCCTGGCGGACCAGCCGCTCATGCTCTTCCCCGCTGGACGAGCTCAACGCATACCCAGAGTCTCCCGTGGCCGACACGCCGGGAGAGTCTACGCACGCCCGTCAGCCACCGTCTGGCCGCCCATCCGCTGGGCCGCGCTACTTCGGATTTGTCGTCGGCGGGTCGCTCCCGGTCGCGCTCGGGGCTGATTGGCTTGTCTCCGCGTGGGACCAAATGTGCGGCATGTACAGCGCATCGCCAGCGGTAGCGGTCGCCGAGGAGGTCGCAGCGGGCTGGGTGCTGGAGTTGCTTGGTCTCCCCCGGAGCGCGAGCGTTGGCTTCGTCACTGGCGCGCAGATGGCCAACTTCAGCTGCCTGGCGGCTGCGCGCGGCGAGCTGCTACGGCGAACGGGCTGGGACGCTAGTGGTCGGCAGGGGCCGGGCCAACTCCTGGGCCATCGATGCGCACAAGTGGCTCAACGTTCCCTACGACTGCGCGGTCGCGATTGTTGCGCCGCCAGAGGCGCTACCGCGTGCGATGGCAGTGAGCGCGGCGTATCTCGCCCGCAGCGATCACCGAGAGCCGACCGCCATGACCCTGCGCATCACCCACGCGAGCCGGCTCACGGTACGCGGCCACCACCACTAACTCACGAGAGCCCACCCTCGCCAGTCTCATATCAGTGAGATCGAGCAGTCGCAGTCGGCGGTCCGAACCAGATGGTCAGCGCTTCAGGGAGCCCAGGATCGGCTGGCTCTCCGACCCAGGCGACGTATCCGTCGGGCCGGATCAAGACGGCAGTTGGAGCAACGACCGCGCCGAGTACCGGGAGCTCCCACTCCCCCTTGTAGCTCGCGTCGATCAGCTGGACCCGGTCGGCCCATGGAGTGATGTCAAAGCCGCCGGGCTCACCGAGGTTGAGCAGCACGGGCCGGGCGTCGTGCAGCAGTTCGAAGACTCGGAGCGGGCCATCAGCGGTCACGAGGTCGAGGTCGGGCATCCGGCGTCCGAGCAAGGGGTGGCCCTCGCCCAGGTCGTAGTGAATGTCCAGTCCGGAGACGATCCCGGCGAGCCGCTTGCGAGGCTCGTCCATGCTCGCAAGGTCCGAGACCACATCGACCAGGGCCTTCATCCGAGCGTCCTGGCGCTGGAGCGTGGTCTGGGCCATCGTGTACTGAAGCACGCGGGCAGTAAGGGGGTGGCGCTCGTCCTGATAGCTATCTAGGAGGCCCTCTTGGGAGGTTCCGTTGACTACCTGAGCCAGCTTCCATCCCAGGTTCACCGCATCCTGCACACCGAGGCTGAGGCCCTGTCCACCTGCCGGGTAGTGCACGTGCGCTGAATCGCCGGCGAGTAGGACTCGTCCCGCGCGGTAGGCCGCTGCCTGACGTGTCATGTCGGTGAACCTGGAGATCCAGGTGGGATTGTGGATCCCGAAGTCCGTGGCGTAGACGGCGATGAGCGCCTCGCTCAGATCGCGCAGGGTCGGCTGGCTGCTGGGCCCGAGCTGCTGCTCGGTCACGACGACCCGCACCGGCCCCCCATCCATGTAGACCACCTTGCCGTCGCGGATCTCGTACTCCAACCTGCCGATGCCATGGGTGCCCTTGTCATCGCGGCGGACGCCCAGCTCCGGCTCCTCGGCCATCTCGACCTCGGCGATCAGGCTGCTCCTCGTCGGATCCCACCCCGGGAACTCGATGCCGGCTGCTTTACGGATCAGGCTGCGTCCTCCGTCGCACCCGACGAGATACCGCGCCCGCAGCAACTCGCCGCCGGACAGCCGAACATCAACCCCGGCGTCGTCCTGTGCGAAGCCCGTCACCTCACATCCGTAATAGATCCGCACCGGCAGCTCGGCGATCCAGGCGGCCATGATCCGCTCGATCTGGTTCTGCCAGATCCCGAGCGAATACGGATGACGCGTCGGGAAGTCACTCATGTCCAACACGGTCGTGGCGAACATCGCGGCCTGAGCCACCTGACCCTCTGCGAGGAACCGATCAGCGACCCCACGCTGATCGAACACCTCGATCGTGCGCGAGTGAAAACCACCGGCCCGTGAGCCGACCAGCACGTGATCGGGACGCTGCTCGACGACCGCGACATCGACCTTCGCCAACGCCAACTCAGCCGCCAGCATCATCCCCGTCGGACCGCCTCCGGCGATCACCACCGCATGCCCGGTCATAGCCACACTCCCGTCGAATACGTCGATAACAACACACGCATTTCGCTACTCCCATCTCCGTAGGTACTGGTCTTGGCCAGCGGTTTTACAGCACAACCCGGGGTCTCATGAAGGCCCCGTGCGTGGTATAAATTGGAGGTAGAGAGGAGCGGGTAACCTCCTTTCCCCCGTCGTCAGCGGCAGCCGGATGAGCTCTTCGCGAAGCCGCGGCGCGCCGCGTACGGCCATACCGTTGGCCCAGCGGATCTCCGACGGGCTCGAGACGCGAACCTCGGCAAGTCTCGGCGGTCCGCCTCGCCCGACTAGACCTCTTCGGGACCGGATCTAGCAGCTCAGCCGTGAGGTTCGCTTTCGTTCGACGACGAGCATTTCGTCCGGCTGGACACGGCCTGCTCAGCGCGGAAAGCAGGCCTAGCGACGCCTCCACCCAGAAGCCGCCGTTCAGGCGAGATCTTTTCGGTCTCACATGGAAGAGACGCCCACGCTCTCAGATGAATGGGACGGGCCGGTCTGACATCGGTGAGACGCCGCAAACCCCAGTGCCGCGTCTCACCGATGTCAGACGCCGCATACCCAGACGGCAGTTGAGTCCAGGAGCGCTCCGTCGGCCGTGTCACCTACCTTGTGAGCGTGCCGGACGGAACATTGCAGCGCAGCTATGGCAGAGTCTTCAATCAGGTGGCGGCCGAGTACGACCGGCACCGTCCAACCTACCCCGAGCAGCTGGTCGATCTCGCCTGCTTCCTTGCCGGTCTCGAGCGCGGCGACCAGGTACTTGAGATCGGTTGTGGGACTGGACAGCTGACCCACAGCCTCCTGGCTCGGGGCTTGCGCGTCACGGCGATTGAGCCGGGCGCTCAGCTGGCGGGGCTCGCCCAGCAGCGCCTTGGAGGCACGGGCGAGCTGGAGCTCGTAAACGCCCGATTCGAGGACGCACGACTCCCCCACGAGCACTTCCGGGCCGTCTTCTCGGCTTCTGCGATCCACTGGGTCGATCCCAATGTCGGCTGGCAGCGCGCAGCGGACGCGCTCGTGCCCGGCGGGACGCTTGCGCTCATCCAGTACTTCGGACTGCACGAGCCGCGCAGCGCCGATGACCAGCAGACACTTTTGAGCGCGATGACGGCGATCGCGCCCGAGATCGCTGCAAGCTGGCCGCACTACCGGGATCTCGAGACCACTCTCGCGGGCGTTCGCGAGCGCCGCGAGAACATCTCAGAGATCTGGGCCTGGCTTGGCGGCTACGCGATGGCACGCGAGTACGCGGCCCATCTGTTCGACGACGCGCAGATCGCCGTGGCGCCGACGATGATGGAACACACGGCCGCCGAGCTGGGCGCCCTGCTTGGCACGATGTCGTTCTGGTCACGACTCTCGCCTGAGCAACGCGAGGCCATGGAGAGCGCGAATCGGACCCTGCACGAGCGGCTTGGGCGGTCGATCCGCTCGAGCGTCGTCGCTTGTCTGGTTACGGCCCGGCGCGGGGATTCCAGCTGACCTCCCACAGATGTCCGTCGGGATCGCGGAAGTAGCCGGAGTAGATACCCCACGAACGATCATGCGGTTAATCGGTGAGGTCGCGCCGGCTGCTTGCGCCTGTGACGTTCACCTCCACTACGGCGTACGCGTCTGACCGGGGTCACGCAAGGCTGTCTGGCACGCACCTGTAGCGAAGGTAAACGACGCGAGAGCCAAACGTCTTCGTCTCGACCAACTCCAGCTTGATCCTTTCCTCCAGGGTCGGGAAGTAGGGCGTGCCGCCGCCGAGTAGGACCGGGCTGACGAACAGCCGCCACTCGTCGATCAGCCCCAGCTTCATACACGCACGGGCGAGGCCGGCGCCACCGACGGCGATGTCCTTTCCGGGCTGTTCCTTGAGCCGTAAGACCTCCTCGCCGACACCATCCCTGGCCAGCCTAGTGTTGCCCACCACGCCCTGAAGCGTCGTGGAGAACACGACCTTCGGCAGGGCCTTCCAGATTTGGGCGAACTTGACGTGCTCCGCGGGGAGCGGACTCTCCTCAGCTGTCTCCCAGTAGACCATCGTTTCGTAGAGTCGCCGTCCGCAGAGATGCACACCAATCTCCTGTACCTGCCGGGTGTGGAGGAGAAACAGCTCCTCGTCGGGCACCGACCAGTCGATCGCGCCATCGGGTCCGGCGATGAAGCCGTCCAGCGACACAGTCATCGAGTAGATCAGCTTCCGCATCACGGTCCTCCTTCGGTTGGACCACATTGTTCTGTAGATAATGACTTCGCGTCACCTCATTACTCATCGGTGCCGTCGGCACGCTCCGTGGCGAGATCACCGCGCGAGCTTCCGGCACACAACGGCAACGCCGTTGCCCACGGCACGTATTACCGCCTCGACGAAGAGCAGAAAGACCAGACTAGAGCTGGGCGCACCCACCGCCCGCCACTGATCACCGCCACCGGCGCTCGCCTCACTCGCCGACACGCCGGGAAGCTGATCAAGCGCCTCGGCGAGCAGATAGGTCTCCCCTCCCTTCACCCCCACACCCTGCGACACAGCTTCGTGACGATCTCACTCGACGAAGGCGCCTCGCTGCGCGACGTCAAGACGCAGCGTGCCACGCCGATCCGCGCACAGCACGCCGCGACGACAAAAATCGAACCAGCCTCAACCGCCACCCCACCCACCGGCTACTCGGCGTACTCGAACCCTGAAGGCCCCTCGGGCTGTATGAGCGGCACTCAATGTCCACCACTATCTAAGTGGTCTCGCTCGCAAGTCCCCGCGCGTATTCGGCGGACTGGCGCGTGCGATCACCTCTCCCGCGGTTCGTCGACTTGGCCGAGCAATGGGAGCAGCTGCTCGGGCAGCTGTTAGGGCACACGCGACCAGGCCGCGGCGTGTATCAGGCCACAGTAGGCAGCCAGTCCGCTGGCAGCGCGGCGGGGATGTCTGGGTAGTCAGGCACAACCCGTTCTGCGAAGAGCTCGGCGGGACGTCCGGTCACGAGACGCCTGACGTCTCCCATTGCGAGCAGCATCCGTACTGTGGAGGCGATCTGGAAGTCGGCGGCCCCGAGTTCCTCGCCTCCGATCACGCCGATCTCAAGCAGGCGGTCGACTTCGTCCAGCAGTTCGGGCAACTCGGCGAGATCGCATCGCACGCGCTCGTCGCTCGCCCCTGCTCGCCACACGAATGCGGGTACAACCGGGGTGAGCAGGATGCCGACAAGCGCCGGCACGGGCGGCCGTCCGGGAGCTTCATCGCCGGCACCGTCGCGCCACGAAAGCCGAGCGCGAAAAGACTCAACGGGTGGGCACCGCCGAGCAGCTCGACGTAGCGATATGTGAGCCCCTTGCGGTCGAGCATCCCACGCGCAGCAAGGACAGGGGGCGACAGCGCAATCCCACACAGGCGAGCAGGGCATTCGGGCACTACGAGCGAGCCTACTCGTATCCCTGCCGCGCTGCCAACTCCACTCTGGGGTACCGCAGACCGCTTGCACCGGTACAGCGGGAGTGCTTGGTCCGCCGCGCTTCACTCACGCTCGGAGCTCGTCCGAAGCGAGCTCGTACAGGTGTCGGGGAGGGGGCGCTCGCTCGTCGCGCGAAGCGGGAGCCGCCGGCGTATCGAGGTCGAGAACACTCACCCAGGCCACGGCGACCTCCTATGCGAAGCCTTGGCGAATGCCACGAGTATCGATGGGTTAGGGTTGACTGAAATGTCAACTCGTATCCTCATCCTCGGAGCAGGTTTCGGCGGTCTTGAGCTCTCGACCATGTTGTCGGAGGCGCTCGGCGACACGGTCGACGTGACTTTGATCGACAAGAACGATTCGTTCGTGTTCGGCTTCTCAAAGCTCGATGTGATGTTCGGTCGTACCCCGGCCGACGCCATCCGCTTGGCATACGGTGACATCGCCAAGCCCGGCGTGCGCGTGCTGCGGGAGACGATCACGGCGATCGACCCCGAGGCCCGACGCGTCACCACCGATGCGGGTGTCCACGAGGCCGATGTCCTCGTGATCGCACTGGGCGCCGACTACGACATGGATGCCACGCCCGGGCTTGCCGAGGGCGGCAACGAGTTCTACTCCCTCGCCGGCGCCGAACGGCTCGCCGCGATCATCCCCACCTTCTCTCAAGGGCATGTGGTCATCGGCGTGTGTGGCGCGCCTTTCAAGTGCCCTCCGGCGCCGAGCGAGTGCGCGCTGCTGCTGCATGACGAGCTCATTGCGCGCGGGGTACGTGATGCGTGCCAGATCTCGTTCGTGATTCCGTTGGGCACGCCCGTGCCGCCCTCGCCCGAGACCTCTGCCGCGCTGGTGAAGGAGTTCGCCGAGCGCGACATCACGCTGATCGCCGGGCGTCGTGTCAGCTCGCTCGATCCACAGCACAGCGTCGCGGTCCTCGACGACGGCGTCGAGCTGGCGTTCGATCTCTTTCTGGGCGTGCCGAAGCACCGTGCGCCCGACGTGGTCATCGACAGCGGCATGACAGAGGATGGCTACGTGCCGGTGGATTCGGCCACGCTCCAAACCCTCTTTCCCGGCGTCTATGCAGTTGGTGATGTCGCCACGGCGGGCGTGCCGAAGGCCGGCGTTTTCGCCGAGGGAGCCGCGCGCGTGGTGGCACAGACGCTGATCCACAAGTTGCGAGGCGGCGAGCCGCCGGGGCCTCACCTCGGGCGCGGCACGTGCTACATCGAGTTCGGCCGGGGAAGGATCGGGAGCGTTGACATCGACTTCCTGTCCGGTCCCTCGCGAACAGGCGTCTTCAACGCGCCATCAGCCGCCCTGATGGCCAAGAAGGAGCACTTCGGCTCCAGCCGCCGCAAGCGCTGGTTCGGTCTCTGACCTACCCAGCACTCGGCAGACACGCGAGACGGCTACGTGTTGGCTGACCGCTGGGCCGGCGCACTGCCGGTTCCACGAACAAGCGACACCCTCCAGCGACTGACGCTGTGGTATCGCTCCGGACGACTTCCGAGCGCACCGACTGAGTACGCGCGAAGAAGCCTCGCGCGACTACCGCCTTGAGTAACGCGACCGTCACCCGCCGCGACAGCGCCGTGACGCCGTCCCAGAATGGATCGTCGACCGGGTCTCAATCCTTTGACTAGATCCGTTCGATCTTCGCCAACCAGGCCGGTGCACCCTGCGCGTCGAACTTTGTCTGGATCCGATCCGGACTGACGGAGGCAACGCTCCAGCCGCCGCTCCGTTTGAACGCTGCCCTCAGCTCCTCCTGGCTGATGGGATGCGGGCCGGTATCAGGTCCGACATCACTGAAACAGAGCACGTACAGGTCCCCGCCACGACTCGTCACGGACGCCAGACCCGCCACATAGTCTCGCCGCTCATCGCTGTCGAGCGTGTGGAACAACCCGCAATCGAGCACCGTCTCAAACACTCGCCCCAAACGGTCCAGGTGCAAGGCATCGGCAACCACGAAGTCAGCGTCTATGCCGCGACCCGCGGCCTTCTCCCGCGCGATCGACAGTGCGGTCTCGGCCACATCGACTCCCACAACGTGCAGCCCCAGAGAGGCGACGTGAAGGGCGTTCTCGCCTGTCCCGCATCCTGCATCGAGAACTGCGCCGGCGAATGCGCCTTCGCCCGCCAGACGCAATATCGCTGGCTGTGGTCGTCCAACGTCCCAGGGCGCCGGGCCATCGAGGTACGACGCATCCCAGGGCTGACCCGCCCGCCGCTCATGACTGGTTGGTTGCCGACCGCTGCACGGATCGTCGACTCGGACCCCGATCCGCTCAGACATCTCCGTCCCCTTCCCTGCGACTGGTGTAACTGAGCCTCATCGTCGCATGCAGCGGTCATTGTGGCAAGCTGAAAGCGATCTTCGCCAATGCGGGGCTGGCGGTGGGGCGGTCGGGCGGCACGCAGACCATCCCCTCGCTGAACCCGGCCGAGCCGATCCCGAAGGCGGCGTTGAACCGGTCGAGGTTGATGACCGTCAGCAGTGCGGTGATCTCGACGAGCTGCTCGTGGCTGAAATGCTCCTTCATCCGGGCGACCAGCTCGTCGGTGACCTCGACCGGCGTGCGCATCACGGCGACCGCGTAGTCGAGCGCCAGCTTCTCGCGTTCGGTGAACAGGTCGCTTTGGCGGTAGCGCGGCAGCGCCAGCAGCTCCTCGTCAGAGAAGCCGGAGTGGCGGCAGATCTGCGAGCCGAGGTCGACGCAAAACTCGCATCCGATCATCTGCGCGCCCTTCAGCTCGACCAGGTTCTTGAGCCGCTTCTCGACGGACTTCCCTTTGCGCACCGCCTGGTTGAACTTGCCCATCCCGAACATCATCTTCGGCTGGTAGGCCCAGATCTCCATCGGCTCGAGGCCGCTGCCGATCTGCGGCTCGCGGCCGGTCAGTTTCTTCATCATCCTCGGTCCGAGCCTGTAGACGAGCTTGACCTTGAGGCCGGCATCAGCCTGCTGCACTCCGTTAATGCGTGCCATTTCGGAAACTCCTGTCACATAGGGTGGGGTTCGGGGGTCTATGGGGCATGACCCGCGAGACTCGGACGGTGTGACAACGATGGACGAACTCGAACTAGCCAACAGGTTCGCCAGCCGCGCCCGCCGCCGCGTGCGCGAGGCGGCGCCGCCGCCGGACCCGGACCTAACCCGCCAGCGGGCGGTCGTCGACGCCTATTTCGCCGCCGCCCGAGAGGGCGACCTGCAGGCACTGGTGACGGTGCTCGACCCCGACGTCGTGCTTCGAGCCCACCGCCGCGACGGCGACCCGATCGAGCTGAACGGGGCCGCGCGGGTGGCGCGCGGGGCGATGACGGCACGGCGTTTCGCGCCGTACGTTCGTCCGGTACTCATCAACGGCGCTGCCGGTGTGGTCGCGTTCGACGGCGAGAAGCCGTTCGCGGTACTGGCGTTCACGGTCATCGGCGACCGGGCGCTGACGATCGACGTGTTCAATGACCCCGAGCTGGTCGCCAAGCTCGACATCCGCGGGATCACCGCCTGAGCGGCACGCCAAAGCAACAGCGGGGGACTACCCGCATGCACGCCCGGTTCGATCGAGTTTTGGCAGGGAGCAATCAAGCAGCTCGGGACCCTTGGGCAGTAGTTTCAGATGAGTGAGGATGTAAGACGACACCAGAATGAACCGATGTGAAGTTCTCGCTTGTGGTCAGAAGTTGATGCCAAGCTCGGCGCGTAGCTGGCGGCGTCCGACATCGGTGACGGTCACCGCGCGCGTGTCGGTGCTGCGGCGGATCCAGTCGAGCTCAAGCAGACGAGCGGCGAGCGCGGCGCCGAGCGAGCCGGCTAGGTGCGGGCGGCGCTCTGTCCAGTCCAGGCACGCCCGGGTGAGCGTTCTGCGTCCATGCTGCAGTGCGTCGATGTCGATCCCCAACCCGTTTAGGCGGTCCTGGCCGGCGAGCATGAGTGGGTAACCCTCGTCGTGGCCCCCGACCAGTCCCTGGTGCCTGAGCGCGTCGATGAGCGCCACGCCGAGCTCGCCGGCGAGGTGGTCGTAGCAGGTGCGTGCGTGGCGGATGGCGTTGCCGCGGCTTGACTCGCGCAGGCTTCGAGCGCGCCGCGCGGGGGCGATCGCGAGCATACCCTCGATCGCTTCGGCTATCTGGCGGTTGGCGAGCCGGTAGTAGCGGTTGCGCCCGCGCCGCTCGGCGAGCAGCAGCCCTCCATCGATCAGCTTTGCGAGATGTGCACTGGCCAGCGACGAGCTGGCGTTGGCGCGGGCGGCCAGTTCATGGGCAGTCATCTCCCCGCCCCCGATCAGCGCCAGCAGCATGCTCGCGCGCTTGGCGTCGCCCATCAGGGCGGCGACAACGGCGAGGTCGGCATCGGCGAGCATACTTACAGGATAGGCGTCGAATAGCTCAATGGGAATTGAGCAATATCAAGTGTAACCTCGCACCATGACCACGACACAAAGGGGTGCAGCCGCGAGCGTGCGGGCCGGCGCTTTTTCGAGCTGGGTGTCTCGCTGGCGTCAGCCGTTGGTGCTGACCGCGGTGTGCACGGGCCAGTTCATGCTGCAACTGGACACTACGATCGTCAACGTGGCACTGCCGAGTATCGCGCGGAGCCTGCACGCTTCGACCAGTGGCCTGCAGTGGGTCATCGACGGCTACATCCTTGCGCTTGCGAGTTTGCTGCTGAGCAGCGGGCGCATCGGTGACCGCTCGGGGCACAAGCGCGTGTTCCTCGTCGGGTTGGGGGTCTTCGCGCTCGGGTCGGGGCTGTGCGCGCTTGCCAGTACCACCGGGGAGCTGGTCTGCTTCCGCGTGCTGCAAGGCATCGGCGCGGCGATCATGCTGCCGGCGACTCTGGCGCTGATCACCGCTACGTTCCCGGATGGGCGCGAGCGCGCCCGGGCGGTCGGGATCTGGGCAGGCGCGGGCGGTCTGTCGCTGGTCCTCGGTCCGGTCCTCGGTGGTCTGTTGCTTCGAGCATTCACCTGGCCTGCCGTGTTCCTGGTCAACCTGCCGGTCGCGCTCGCCGCCGCCATGCTGGTACTGGCTGCCGTGCCCGAGACACACGAGCGGAGCGCGGGGCGCATGGATCTGCAAGGGCAGGCGCTCGGTGCTGCGAGCCTCGCGCTGCTGGCCGCTGCGGCGATCCAAGGTGAGCGACACGGATTCTCTACCTCGCTGCCCGTTGCACTGCTGGCGAGCGGCATGCTGACCCTGGCCGGATTCCTGCTCGTCGAGCGCTTGCGCCCGGAGCCCATGCTGCCGCTGGGCTACTTCCGCAACCGCGCTTACGCAACGGCCAACGTTGCCGGTCTGATCATGGGGTTCGTCATGTTCAGCCTACTGTTCATCTTCGCGCTCTACTTCCAGCAAGTTGCGGGCGACTCGCCGCTTCAGGGCGGCCTGCGCTTCATCCCGCTGTGCGGCGCATTCGCGATAACTGGCCCACTCATCGGCCGAAACATCCACCGCACCGGGCACTGGCCGCCGATGGCCGGCGGCCTCGCCCTCATTGCCCTCGGCACGCTGCTACTGCTGCGCTTGGGAGCCCACAGCGGCTACGACACGGTATGGCCGGCGTTCTTGATCATCGGTATCGGGTACGGCATCACCTCGACCCCGATGGCCGCCGCGGTACTTGGCGCCGTGCCGCCCGATCGCGTGGGCATGGCGTCCTCGACCGTGAACACCGCACGCCAGATCGGCGGCGTCTTCGGAATTGCGATCCTTGGCTCGATGCTCCCAGCCGCGTCCGGGGTCTCCGATTACGCCGAACGGTTCATCTCCGGGATGCACGACGGCCTACTGGCTGCCGCGATCCTTGCCCTCGTCGGAGCCGCGCTCGCCGCCACCCAGATCCGTCGCCACAGTTGACCCAGGCTCTCCGAGCTAAACCGAAGCTCGATGAAGCCAGGCGACGCAATGGAGTCACGGCCAGCGTTGAGGCCAATCAGCCCCCGCCCCGGCCCTATCCCGCACGGCTACGCCAAACCGAGCTCCTAGAACATGGCGCTGCACACCGACTCGACGCCGCGGACGCCAGTTCGCAGCCCGCCTACGGCATCGATGTGGACGAGAGCGATTCCACCGGCGGAGTGGCGTAGAACGCGCTTAGGATGCGGCTGCGGAGCTCGCGTTGAGCCGCCGGAGCGAGCCCTCTGTGTCCGAAGACGCGCTGGCGCAGCTCTCCCGGTGCTCGTGTGCCGCATCGGCCGTGCGCGAGGGCGAAGTTGTCGAAGACCAACAGCTCACCGGGCCGGAGCGCGACGTCGATCGCGACGTCCTCGACGCGAAGGCCGTGGTGCGCGAAGAACGCGACCTCGGCGCGCAGGCTGCCGAACTCCAGCCCACAGAGGAAGTCGCTGTCTAGCTTCACGCTCGGGAGATCCGGCTGGGATCCGGCTGCAGCCTCGACGATTCGCGCGAGGCTCCCCTCGACGTATCCTCGGGCGTCGTCCCACGCGCCGTGCGTTCGGCCGTAGGCCAGGAGGTTCTCAAGCAGCTCGGGGCGCACCGGCCAGGTCCGCTGCTGCAGCAGTGCGCCCAGCGGTACGAGTCTCGTGATCGCCGAAACGTCGGGGGCGCTGGCGGGAACGTAGAGCGCGGTGTAGCGAGCGACGTCTTGGTCGACCTTGGGATCGAGCGGCAAGCCGAAGTCGAAATGCAGCGTCTGAAAATCGCGAGTCTTAGGTCCCTCTGCGGGTGGGAGCACGAAGTCGCCGATGATCAAGAGCGGGCCCAGGCCGTCCTCGCAATAGCCGCCCTCGATCACGCAGCGCGCGAGCTCAAAAGCCTCGGCAATCGTGCCAAATCCCTGGTCGATCAGCACGAATCCGCTAGAGCTGAGGGTGGCACGATCATCCTCCACGCCAGACATTGTGTCCCACCGGCCCGGGAAGTTGCCCACGGTGTCCGCGAGGGCCTCGGTCAGGTGCCGACGTAGGCCGCGAGGTGCTTGCCGGTGAGAGATGGGATTCCCTCCCGCCCTCCCCCCCGCCCGGCGACGAGCTCGGCGGGTGTGCCCTCGAAGACGATCCTCCCGCCGTCGTGGCCGGCGCCGGGGCCGAGGTCGATGATCCAGTCGGCGTGCGCCATGACCGCTTGGTGGTGCTCAATGACGATCACCGACTTGCCGGAGTCCACGAGCCGGTCGAGCAGACCGAGCAGCTGCTCGACGTCGGCGAGATGCAGACCGGTGGTCGGCTCGTCGAGGATGTAGACGTCGGGTGGGCGGGATCCTCTATCAACCATCCGCGTGGCCAGCTTGAGCCGCTGGCGCTCGCCGCCGGAGAGCGTGGGGAGCGGCTGTCCGAGGCTGAGGTAGCCGAGCCCGACGTCTGTGAGCCGATCCAGGATCTTGTGCGCTGCCGGCGTCTTCGCCTTGCCGGCGCCGAAGAACTTCTCGGCCTCGACCACCGGCATTGCGAGCACCTCGCTGATGTCCTTGCCACCGAGCTTGTACTCGAGCACCTCGGCTTGGAAGCGCTTCCCCTCGCACACCTCGCAGGGGACCGCGACACCGGCCATTATCGCCAAGTCGGTGTAGATCACGCCGGCACCGTTGCAGTTCGGGCAGGCGCCCTCGGAGTTGGCGCTGAACAGCGCCGGCTTCACGCCGTTCTCCTTGGCAAACGCATTGCGGATCGGGTCGAGCAGCCCGGTGTACGTCGCTGGGTTACTACGCCGCGAGCCCTTGATCGCTGCCTGGTCGATCGAGACGACCCCGTCGCGGGGCGGACGGGACTTGACAAGCGAGCCGTCGATCAGCGAGCTCTTGCCCGAGCCGGCCACGCCGGTGATGACGACCAGCACGCCGAGCGGGATGTCGACGTCGACGTCCCGCAGGTTGTGGGTGCTGGCGCCGCGAACCTCAAGCGCACCGTTCGGCGAGCGCACCTCGTCCTTGAGGGTGGCCCGGTCGTCTAGATGGCGGCCGGTGATCGTGTCGCTCCCTCGCAGCCCCTCGACGGTGCCCTCGAACATCACCTCGCCGCCGTCGGTCCCTGCCTTCGGGCCGAGGTCCACAACATGGTCGGCGATCGCGATCGTCTCCGGCTTGTGCTCTACGACGAGCACCGTGTTGCCCTTGTCGCGCAGCTGCAGCAACAGCTTGTTCATCCGCTCGATGTCGTGCGGATGCAATCCGATCGTGGGCTCGTCAAAGACATAGGTGACGTCGGTGAGCGAGGACCCGAGCTGGCGGATCATCTTGACGCGCTGGGCCTCACCGCCCGACAGCGTGCCCGAGGGCCGCTCGAGCGAGAGGTAGCCCAGTCCGATGTCCACGAACGATTCGAGCGTCGCCCGCAGCGCCTCGAGCAGCGGCGCGACCGACTTGTTCTCGAGTTTGCCCACCCACGCAGCGAGATCGCTGATCTGCATGGCACAGGCATCGGCGATATTGATCCCCTTGATCTTCGACGACCGCGCCTCCGGGCCGAGTCGAGTCCCGGCGCACTCGGGACAGGTGGTGAAAGTGACTGCCCGCTCCACGAAGGTGCGAATGTGGGGTTGCAGCGAGTCGACGTCCTTGGAGAGCATCGATTTCTGGATCCGCGGGATCAGACCCTCGTAGGTCAGGTTGACCCCGTCGACCTTGATCTTGGTTGGCTCCTTGTGGAGGAGATCATTTAGTTCCTTCTTGGTGTACTTCTTGATCGGCTTGTCCGGGTCAAAGAAACCGCAGCCCAGGAAGATCCGCCCGTACCAGCCGTCCATGCTGTAGCCGGGGATGGTGAGCGCGCCTTCGCGCAGCGACTTGCTGTCGTCATACAGTTGAGTGAGGTCGATGTCGGATACCGAGCCGCGGCCTTCACAGCGCGGGCACATGCCACCCAGGATGCTGAAGCTGCGCTTCTCTTTCGTCGTGCGCCCAGCGCGTTCGATCGTGACCGCCCCGGCGCCCGAGATCGAGCCGACATTGAAGGAGAATGCCTGGGGCGAGCCGATATGTGGCTTGCCGAGCCTACTGAAGAGGATGCGCAGCATCGCGCCCGCGTCGGTGGCGGTGCCGACCGTGGAGCGAGCATCGGCGCCCATCCGCTCCTGGTCGACGATGATCGCGGTCGTCAGCCCTTCGAGCACGTCGACCTCGGGCCGCGCCAGCGTCGGCATGAAGCCCTGCACGAAGGCGCTGTAGGTCTCGTTGATCAGCCGCTGGGACTCCGCGGCGATCGTGCCGAACACCAGCGAGCTCTTGCCCGAGCCGGAGACGCCGGTGAACGCGGTCAGCCGGCGCTTGGGGATCTCGATGCTGATGTCCTTGAGGTTGTTGACGCGGGCGCCATGCACGCGGATCGACTCATGGTTGTCGGCAGCGTGTGGCGCAGGCGATTGCGTGTTCGTCCTCTTGGCCATGCTCATCGGTCTCCGTCTGTCAGGCAGGGCCGACGCTGAGCGCCGGATCGGATCCTCACCCGCCCGGCACTCATCGGTCCTGAAGCAGTCCAAGAACGTTGCCATCGGGGTCGGTGAAAGTGGCAACCAGGCGGCCACCACCGACCTCGTGCGCGGGTTCCTTCACGGTGGCGCCCGCAGCGGTCACCTCGGCCAGCTTCGCCTCGATGTCCGGCACTTGCCAGAAGGTCACCGGCGAGGTCATGCCCTGTGGTCCACCGCCCGGCACCAGCCCGATGTGCTGGCCCTCGGCGTCGAAGCCGACGTAGTAGTCCGCGTCGGCCTGCGGCGAGACGCCGAGCAGGGCCGCGTACACCGCCTTGGCGGCCGCCAGGTCGGACACAGGATGCAGCACGGTCTTGATTCCCTGTGTGGAAGAGCCGGTCATGATCACTCCTAAAGTCGTGGGTTTGGTCTGGATTGTCTGGCTTAAGACGAACGGGAAGTCTGGAAATCGACAGCCAGGTTGCCCGGGTGGCGATTTCGCGTTGGCCGCTCGTCTCGGCCGGGCCCACCCAGCAGAAGATCACTGGGACCGTCTCTGGGCGGTCGCGATAGAAGGCCATGAATGCGTCCGGGTCGCCGTGCGGGAGGAAGCTCACGTGAATGGTGATGTCCATGGCGGTCATGCTAACTGCGGCTCTTGTGATTGCGCGCTCAAATCTCATCCATGTGGCTGGCACTGCCCGGCCTCGGTAGCGTTGGGTTATGAGTTACGTCGAGCGCCTCGTCGTCTCGCCGTTGGTGGCCTGCACGTGGGAGCAGGCCACCACGACTCGGCACGAGCAGCACATCGTGCCGGACGCCTGTGTGGACCTGATCTGGTCGGGCGGGCGGCTGACCGTCGCCGGGCCTGATACCCGGCCTCGCGTCGTAACGCTGGCGGCGGGCTCGCGGCTCGTCGGGGCACGGTTGCGGCCGGGCACCGCGGGCGCGATCCTGGGGCTGCCGGTGTCGGAGCTGTGCGACGTCTCGCCGGATGCCGCCGAGGTTCTGGGAAGCGATGTCGTCGCGGCGTTGCTCGACGAGCTTGCGGGAGGCTCGGACCCGCACGCTCTGCTGCTGCAAGCCCTGCAGCTGCGCGGCGCGGAGCTCGATCCGCTCGTGTGCGCCGCAGTCGTGGCACTCGGGCGCCCGCGCGCACGCGTGGGCCCGGTCGCCGCCGAGCTTGGCGTCAGCGCGCGTCAGCTGCACCGTCGCGTCAGCGATGCAGTCGGGTACGGGCCGAAGATGCTCCAGCGTGTGCTGCGCTTCCGACGGCTGCAAGCGCTCGCGCCGGCTCCGCTGGTCGAGCTGGCGCTCGATGCCGGCTATGCCGATCAGGCGCACATGACCACCGAGGTCACACAACTGGCCGGCCTCTCTCCTGTCCGATTTCTCAAAGACCGCACACCCACCGCTGCGTAGCGTGTCGGGCATGTCGATCGATCACCGCGCCGCCGAGAACTTCATCTGGTCCGCTGCCCGGCTGGTGGACCGCCACCGCTACAGCATGCTGTTCGCCGACGGGCCGGCTGGGCCGGCCGTCGAGGCGCTGCGTGGCTATCGCAACCCGGACGGCGGCTTCGGCCACGCGCTGGAGCCCGACCTGCGCTGCCCGGCCAGCCAGCCGGCTCCGACGCTGTACGCCCTCGAGATGCTCAACGAGGCCGGCGCGGCGGACGGCGAGCTGGCCCGCGACGCGCGGGGCTGGATCGCGCAGATCGCTGCCCCAGATGGCGGCATCCCGTCCGTGCTGCCCGGATTCGAGGACTACCCGCACGCGCCGTGGTTCCAGCCTGGGCCCGGATCCGTTCTGACGCTCGCGCTGGCTGCGGCCCTCAACGCCGGCGGCGTGACGGACGACGCGTGGCTTGACCGCGCCACGAACTGGTGCTGGCGGTCAATCGAGACGACCAAGCAGCCAGGCGGGTATTGGCTGAAGTTCGCCTGCGCATTCCTCGATGCGGTTCCCGACGAGCAGCGTGCCCGTGCGGCGATCGCGTCACTCACCGCCCGCGTCGAGATCTCCGCGGTCGCGCCCGTAGGCGGCGTCGAGGGAGAGGCGCTGCGCCCGCTCGACCTCTCCCCCCTCCCAGGCAGCCGGTCACGTGACCTCTTCAGCGAGGACCAGATCGAGGCTCACCTCGACGCCGTCGAGTCTGAGCAGCAGCAAGACGGCGGCTGGATGTTCGACTGGCTGGCCTGGTCGCCGGCCCAGACGACCGACTGGCGCGGCAACGTCACGCTGCGCGCGTTGACCTGGCTGCGCGACAACGGACGACTCTGACATTGGCCGTCTCACATAGGTGAGACGGCGCGTGTAGCTCGCTGAGAACTCGCCATGACTGCAGACCTTACGGTTTCAGCTCGCTTTGAGAACGCCTTTGGGTAGCTTGACGCGGCGAGTGAGGATTTCTAGGCCAAGGACGAGTGTGCGGATCGGGCCGAGTTGGCGAAGCAGGGCGATCGTGTCGGTATGCCCGTGATCCTCGAGGGTTCTCCCGTCCTCGCCGAAGCGGCTGATCGTGATGCCTCGCAGTACGACGGGGCGGCCATGGTAAGTGCCATTGAGGATCCACCCGGACGCAACACGATTGCCCTCGGTGACCTGCTCCTCGACACCCATCCGCAGGTTCTTGAAGATGGCGAGATAGAAGGCGATCGATTCGTGCCCTCCCTCGTAGCCGTGAAAGGTCATGTCGTTGACGTGATCTACGAAGTCGGGACTGAAGAACTCCTCCATCCGTGAGAGGTCCCCGGCGCAGACGATCTCGATCGCCTGTCGTGCTTGTGCTGCGTAGTCGTGTTGAGTAGTGGTCATAGGTCGAGCATACACGACGATAATGTAGTAGTGTTTCGTCGATGGCAGGGAGACCGAGCAACGCGAGCCGTGGGCTTGGTCCCCTCGAGTCCAAAGTGATGGATGCCGTGTGGGCTGCCACTGATCCGGTGTCGATTCGTGAGGTTGTTGATGTACTTAACGAGCGCCGGGCAGAACCGCTGGCGTATACAACTGTGATGACCGTGATGAATCGGCTCACCACGAAGAACGTGCTGCGTCGCCACGGTGCGCGCCGTAAGTACGTGTATGAAGCGACAGCGGCGGACGCCGCCGGGCTCGCGGTACGCGACGTGCTTCGCACCTACGGCGACGCCGCGGTCGCGCACTTCCTAGATGAAGCTCGAGCCGACCCCGATGTGTTGCGCCGACTGCGAGGTTTGCTAGAGGGGACGCATGAAACTCGATAGTGCCAATCGCAGCTTCCTCGCTCTGATGATCCTCGCGCTGCTGTTGGGGATGTATGTGCTCTGCGGCGCCGTGGGAAGTGTGCTCGTTCCGCTCGTCCTCATCCGCGTCTCCCAAGATGGGCTGCGCGGCCTTGCGGTCAACGCTGGCTCGTTGCTGCCTGTGCTCCTGTTCGTCGTCCTGGTTGCTGTTGGTCTAGCGCTCGGAGCCCGCTCGCTGGCTCGGCAGATCCTTGCCTCTCACCGTCTTGCGCGGCGGGTGCGCGGATTGGCTTTGGCTCCCCCCGAGGAGCTAGCAGGAGTGGCCACCGATGTCGGCTTGGGTGGGCGCGTG
This sequence comes from Solirubrobacteraceae bacterium, assembly GCA_036510495.1. Lineage (GTDB taxonomy): Bacteria > Actinomycetota > Thermoleophilia > Solirubrobacterales > Solirubrobacteraceae > Palsa-744. The sequence goes on along the minus strand of DATCDV010000004.1, from coordinate 99,448 downwards.
GTGCTTCTGGATTCACCGGAGTGGTTCTCCTTTGCATATGGTGTCCTTACTCCGCGTGTCGCGGTCAGCAGTGGCCTGCTGCAGGGCGTCTCTGCTGTGGAGCTTCGAGCCGTGCTCGAGCACGAGCGCTACCACGTATGCAATCTCGATCCGCTGAAGACCATATTGGTGCAGACACTCTCGGCCGCGTTTTTCTTCTTGCCAGCGTTGGATTCTCTGCGGTTGCGTTATGTCGCCGGACGTGAGCTCGCGGCCGACCGTCGTGCGGTCAGGGCATGCGGTCGCCGTCCCCTTGCAGGTGCGCTTCTGAAGGTGGTTCGAGGCCCACAATGGAGCGAGCTTGAAGTTGCGGCAGCGATCGGAGGGCCCGACCTGTTGGATGCTCGCGTCGCGCAACTGGAGCGCGGCAAGCAACCGAAGCTCGTTGTGCCTAGCTTCAGAGCAGCCACCCTCTCGCTCGTGGGCGCAGCACTGTTCTCCACGACGTTCCTCGCATCGGTTTCCAGCTTCGGCGGCCCTGCTGCGGTGCACCAAGCGACTGGCACGGGGGTGAGCAGCGCCGATCTTCTCGGCGGTCTCACTTGTGCTGTTCCGTTCGCTGGCGCAGGCCTTGTCGCGTACTGCCTCCTCGCGCAGCGCGCAAGCAGGCCGCTCACCACAAAAGCTGGACGCTGGCGTAATGCCTGAGCACTCTCCCCATCCCGTATTCGCACGGATCTATACAAGAGTCGCAGAGATCGGTGAGCGCCGTGGTAGCGCCGAGCATCGTCAAAGGTTGCTCGCGGGGTTGAGTGGCAGGGTGGTCGAGATAGGCGCCGGCACGGGTGCGAATTTTTCCCACTACCCCCCGGCGGTTAGCGAGGTCATCGCTGTGGAGCCCGAGCGCTACCTGCGTGAGCGCGCACAACGCGCAGCGACCGACGCTCCGGTGCCCGTGTCGGTCGTGGAGGGCGGTGCCGATCTGCTTCCCGGCGAGGCAGGGTCCTTCGATGCCGGGGTCGCTGCACTGGTGCTCTGTACCGTGCCCGACCAGCAGTCTGCGCTCGCGGAGCTCTACCGCGTCATCCGCTCGGGCGGCGAGCTGCGCTTCTACGAGCACGTCATCGCCGACACACCCGGCCAAGCACGATTCCAGCGCGTCGCCGACGCCACGATCTGGCCACACCTCGCCGGGGGTTGCCACATGGCGCGCGACACCAAGAGCTCTATCGAGCGCGTCGGCTTTCAGATAGAGACGTGCGCGCGCTTCCAATTCAGCCCCGCCCCGTTCCTCCCACCCGACCCTCACATCCTCGGGACAGCTCGGTGGCCTTAATGCGAGGCGACCCAGCCAAGCGCGGTCATCGGCCTAGTGGATGCAGGGATGTGGCGTGTTGCTCAGGCATATCAATATCGAGCAAATCGTTGCCTTGGTGGTCTACCTGGAGGGTCGTGTGGTGCAGATCGAACTCATCGTGCAGCATTCGCTCAAGCCCACGACGCGCAGCATGGCAGTCATTCTCGGGGCCCACGAGCACATGTGCCGAGAGGGCGGGGAAACCGGATGTGATTTCCCAGACATGCAGATCGTGAACCTCGACTACGCCGGGCTCGCGCACGAATGCCCGACCGATCTTCTCAGGGTCAAGTCCCTCCGGCGCGGCCTCTAGGAAGACTCGCCCGGATGCCTTGACTAGCCCGTAGCCCGAGCGCACCATCAGAGCGGCGACGAGCAGCGAGACGAGCGGGTCCGCACGCTCAAAGCCAGTGAGCAAGATGACCCCGGCGGCAATCGCGGTCCCGATGAAGGCGTAAAGGTCGGTGAGGATGTGCTGGAAGGATCCCTCTACGTTCATGCTCTGACGGTTAGCCTTCGCCAACGTCCACGTCGCCGTGAGATTCACGGCGACGCCTATCAGCGCGACAATCAGGATCAACCCGGCCTGTACGTGCGGCGGGTTGAACAGACGGCGGATCGCCTCATAGGTAATGAGCGCCGCGAGGATCAGCAGCGTTACGCCGTTGGCCTGCGCGGAAAGGATCTCCACCCGCTTGAAGCCATAGGTCAAAGCCCCCTTCGCCGGACGAACTGCCAGCCGGGCCGCGAGGAGCGACAGGCCGATCGCGGCGGCATCCGTGAGCATGTGCCCAGCGTCCGAGAGCAGCGCGAGGGAATGAGCAATTATCCCGACTGCTACCTCAAGGGTCATGAATCCCAAGATCAATACAAGCGCGACGGTCAGCTTTCCCGCGGCCGCGTCAGCGCTCACGCCATGCGAATGTCCAGCGCGACCGTGCGCATGGCCACTACTCACAATGACCCCGAACTCCTAATCGCAGTCACAACCTCGCGGCGCCCTCGATCACCGAGTCTGGCCCGAATCCTGTCACAGCAATCATCCGACACCACTTCATCCTAACGCCCGTTGCTATGTAGGAGCATCTGTGCGCATAGGCTGTTGAGGGTTATCTCGGGTCACATGAGAAGGAACGCTACTCCGCTGCGCCATCGCTCAACCATCCAAGAGCACGCCCGACCCACCTAACCTGAAGACCATGCCCTCCACCACCTACGAACTCCTCAAAGGCGATCTGCACCGTCACGACGCCCTGCGCCACACTCACCCGCACGCCGGGCCCCACGAGCATCACTCCCACCACCGTCATGAGAACCCCCACGACGATCATGACGAGCACACGCATGGTCACTCTCACGGGCTCCTCGACGAGAGCATCAAGCGCTCGCGCGAGGGCGTCCGGGCCGTCACCCTTGCGCTTGGCATCCTCGCCATCACCGCTGCGATACAGGCGCTCGTGTTCGCCCTCACGGGCAGCCTCGCGCTGCTGGCCGACCTGATCCACAACGGCGGAGACGCGTTGACCGCGATCCCCCTCGGAATCGCGTTCGCGCTGCGCTCCCCACGCGCCGAGCGCCTAGCTGGCCTGGCTGTCGTGGCGGCCATCTTCATCTCCGCCTGCGTTGCCGCGTATGAGTCGATCCTGCGCCTCATCCATCCAGCCACCCCCGACCACCTACTCGTCCTTGCACTCGCCGGCATGGTCGGGTTCGCCGGCAACTGGCTCGCCGCACGGGTACGAAGCCGTGCCGGGCACAGGCTGAACAGTCCCGCGTTGATCGCAGACGGCGATCACGCCCGCGTCGACGCATACGTCTCGCTCGCCGTCATCGCCAGCGCTGTCGCCATCGCCGCGGGGGCCCCAATCCTCGATCCCGTTATCGGCCTAGGCATGACCCTCGTGATCTTGCGCATCACCCGCGAGAGCTGGCGAACGGTACGCAGCCACCATCGCCACTGACTAGCGCAGCGCCAGCCCTCGCCAGTCTCAATGGATGAGGCGCAGACAGTCTCATATGAGTGAGATCGAGTTGTCTCATATGGATGAAACGCCGCACCTGGATCGTGGGCAGCCTCTAAGCGCGACGGCGGTTGTCGAGCTTGAGCGACGAGCTTCACTGCTGCGCTGCTCGACGCCCCCACCGAAAGTAGCTCGCCGAGCCGAGGGCATTTAGGCAGACCAAACGCCAGAACAACTTCCTACCCCGCACCTGATCGGTCGGGCGACGCTGGATGTCGCGCTCCGCTGCCGCTACCAGTCCAAGCGATACGGCGACGAGCACAAGGACCCAAAACCGCTCTGCGGGGGAGCGTTCTTTGAATTGCTTGATCGTTTGCGCCACGGCTACATGATACCCGCAGTTTCGCCCGCTCGACAGAGAAGCAAATACTCCCTGCGACGCTCAGGAGAGAAAGTCGACGATGGACTGTGTGAAGCTAGGGTCGGCGATGACTCCGATGTGATCGCCCGAGAGCGTCTTCAGCGTCGCACCTGGGATCGCGTCGCTAAGAACCTCGGGTCTGATCGCAAGTGGATCGGCCTCTCCGGCAAGAACGAGCGTCTGTGCCGATATGCAACTCAGTGCGATGTTTCCCCTATAAATCGATGAGGCCTGTGCGACCAGGGCCTCACGGTCGGCGTCCAGGGCATCCGCGAGCGTACGGAAAGCCATCGCCCCAGACTTGCTGATCGTGGAGGGATCCTCAGCGCTCAACGCCTCGATGATCGTGTCGTTGGGAATCGCGCGTCTGTCAACTCCCCCACACTCGATCACTCCAGATCCGACACCGCCCACGACAAGCCGTCGCACGCGTTGGTCCTCGCTCGCGAAGATCAGCGAGACGATCGCTCCCATCGAGTAGCCGACAAGATCGATCTGCGGCTCACCGGACACTTCGAGCAGGACAGCGAGATCTCGTGCCATGCGCTGCTCGCCGTAGCTGGCTGGATCGTGTGGCTTCCCCGACCGGCCGTGACCCCTGGCGTCAGGGGCAATCACCCTCCTTCCCGCGTCCACCAGTGCATCGACGACACCGGGAGCGACCCAGTTGGCGTTGGCATCGACAACGAATCCGTGGTGCAGCACAACCGGCGGCAAAGATGTCTGCTCGCCCCATTCCTGGTAGACGATCTCGGTCTGATCCCAGCTCTTGAAGCTCTTCATGATTGGTTGTGATCATGCCACGACAGCGCGCCACCGACGGAATGCCACTCCCGCGTGGCATGGGCTCGCGTGCGCCGAGAACATTCTCGCCGATCCGCAGACATCCTTTCCTGGGCTGACACGCTCAGTCGCCATCTAGCTGTTGCGTCTCAAATCGGTAAGACGCCACCCAACACGGAGCGCCCAACTACATAGTCTGTGGGGATGACGCAGCCCAGCGAGCACGAGCGCAACGCCGTGCAGCGACGCACGACGCTGGTCTCGATCGCCGCGGCCGGCGTGCTGGTGGTCCTGAAGCTGGGGGTGGGTCTGGTGACCGGCAGCCTCGGGCTGGTCTCAGCCGGTATCGAGTCAAGCGGCGATGTCGTGGCCGCGATCCTGACGTTCTTCGCCGTGCGGCTGGGCCGACGGCCCGCCGACCCCGGGCATCCCTACGGCCACCGTCGCGCCGAGAACCTTGGCGCACTGGGAGAGGCCGCGATCCTGCTGGCCGGGGGAATAGTCGTCAGCATTCAAGCTGTTGCCCATCTGATCAGCGCGGGCAGCCCGCCTGACATTCACTGGTATCTATTCTTGGTGATCGCGGTCGCAGTGGTCGTGGACCTCAGCCGTACCGTCGTTTCTTTGCGCACCGCCCAACGCTATGGGAGCCCTGCGCTGCGCTCCAACGCTTTTCATTTCGCGGGTGATCTGGCGGGCTCCATGGCCGTCCTGGTCGGGTTGCTGCTCGTGCGCGCCGGGTTTGCCCAGGGTGACGCGGTCGCGGCGCTGGCGATCGCGGCGATCGTCTTCGTCGCCGCGGGGCGGCTGATCGCGGAGAACGCCAACGTGTTGATGGATCGCACCCCCGCGGAGGCGATGGAGGCCGCCGAACGGGCTATCGCCGGCTTGGAACCGGATATCGAACTACGGCGACTACGCCTGCGCGAGTCCGCCGGGCGCTACTTCGCCGATGTCGTCGCTGCCGTGGCGCCCGGACAGGCGGTCATCGAGGGCCACCAAGCGGCCAGCCTGGTGGAGGCGGCGGTCGAGGTCGCGCTACCCGGCAGCGATGTCGTCGTACACGTCGAGCCTCGCCGCAATGGCCTGGAGCTTCGCGACCACGTTCTGGCCGTCGCTCTTGCCGAGCCACTGGTAAGGGAAACGCACGACATAGCGATCTTCGAGCGCGATGGATCCATCAGTGTCTCCTTGCATCTGAAGTTCCCGGCCGACCTGGAGCTACGGACAGCTCAGGCGGCGGCCGAGCGCGTCGAGCGAGCCATTCGCACGAGGCCCGGGGTGACCCAGGTACAGACCCATCTCGAGCCCTTGGAGCAAACCCTCGTGAGCCGTCCGGCCGACGGTGAAACAGACCGACAAACCGTTCATGAGATTCAGCGCCTGGTGCGCGAGCGGACTGGCATCGAGCCGCTGGCTGTGAGGCTTTTCTCCACCGAGACCGGCCGTATCGTCTTTCTCACGATCACCGTGGACTCCGATGCCTCTTTGGTAGACGCTCACCGATTGGCAAGCGAGCTCGAGGATCAGATACACCAGCAGGTATCAGACATCGTTGACGTCGTGGTTCACACCGAGCCATCGAGGTAGACCGCCGGTTGAGATCGCTCGATATCTCACCGGCGGTGAGGCGTATAACTGGATGGGGATGGCCTTCGGGCTCTCCCATCGTCCAATTCCCAAACCCGCCGCTCATCATCGCCCTGCTCGCGAGTGCCACCGGACATCTCGCTCAGGGCGCAGCACACCGAATAGCGCTATCGGTCTTCTACGTGGCCCTGAGCGTGTGGGCCTACGATGAGGCACGACGTGGAGATAACTGGTTCCGCCGCTCCCTGGGTCTGGGGTTCCTCATCTACATCACCATCAGCCTCGTCCAGGCGCTACACGCTTAGCGACCATCACCATCCCACACCGACCTGCTCAAAGTGGTCGGCACGCCAAGCGCAGCTGAATGACGCTGGGACTAAAGGCGAATCAGCTCATATAGTTAGGGCACCCTAATCTTGTGGTAGGGTGCCCGCCATGAAACCCGAGTCATCAAGTCGGATTTTGCTGCGGCGTCTGTTCGGCGGACGTCGGCGGCCGTCCGGGCAAAGAAGCGACAACCACCGCCAGCACGATTGTCAGCGTCCCGTGAACAAAGGCGATATAGCAATGCGAGGCCATACCTCGAGGATGCGCGGCCTGGCGTGCATCACCACGATGCTCATTCTCCTCGGCGGCCTGCTCGCCGGCTGCGGAAGCTCCTCCTCGAAATCGGGCGGGTCGATCACCCTCTACAACGGCCAGCATGTGCAGACGACGGACACGCTCGTCGCCGCCTTCGAACGAGCGACCGGCATCAAGGTCAACGTACGCAGCGACGATGAGGACACTTTCGCCGATGAGATCGTCACCGAGGGATCTAACTCGCCGGCTGACGTGCTCTACACGGAGAACTCACCGGCGCTCGAGTACCTCCAGGGCAAGGACCTGCTCGCTCCGGTCGATGCCACCACACTCGCGAGCACTCCGAGTAGATTCAACTCTCCGCAGGGCAACTGGCTTGGGGTCTCGGCGCGAGTCAGCGTGCTCATCTACAACCCGAGCCTCATCGGCGCGAGCGCACTGCCGACTTCAGTCCTCCAGTTGGCCGATCCCAAGTATCGCGGCAAGCTGGCATTCGCGGCGGGAGAGACTGATTTCCAGCCGATCGTTACCTCTGTCGCCCACAGCGAGGGGCGAGCCGCGACGCTGAAGTGGTTGGAAGGGATCAAGGCAAACGCCGGCAGTCATATCTACCCCGACAACGAGACGATCTCCAGCGAGGTCAACCGTGGTGCTGTGCCCTTTGGGGTGATCAACCAGTACTACTGGTATCGCATGCGCGCTGAGCTTGGCGCGGGGAGCATCCACTCGAAGCTCGCCTACTTCGCCCCGCGCGACCCTGGCTACGTGATCGATGTATCGGGGGCGGCGATCCTTAAGTCATCCAAAAACCAGAGCGCCGCTCAGAAGTTCCTCGCATTTCTGGTGAGCCGACAGGGTCAGGAGATAATCGCCCACTCGCTCAGCTTCGAGTATCCGATCGTCCCAGGGATCGAGACCGCCGCGCCCGAGACTCCCTTCGGGGAGCTCCAGCCGAACTCGATCACGGTCCCGGAGCTCGGCTACGGGTCGACGGCGATCGCACTGCTCCGTGAAGCGGGATTGCTGTGAGACGCAACGCTCGACCGAGTTCCTGACATGGAGGTGTCGGCACGCAGCGTCCTTGAACCTGTGCCGTCACCCGGACTCGGCGGGCCTGCGTCACCCCGCTCTGCCCCGCGGCCGTGGGGGCTGCTTGCACTCAGCGCGGCCGTGGCGATCGTTCTGGTGGCACCCCTGGCCTTCCTGCTCTTCGAGGCGCACGGAGCCGGGACCTCGACGATCCTGCACCTCATCTTCCGAGGGCTCACCGCCAGCCTGCTGTGGAACACGGTCAGGCTCACCGTCGTGGTCACGGTGCTGTGCGCCGTGATCGGCACCGCTGCCGCGTGGTTCATCGAGCGGACCGACCTTCCGGGCCGCCGGGTATGGGCCGTGCTGGTTGTCGTGCCGCTTGCCATTCCCGACTTCGTGGTCAGCTTCGGATGGGCGTCGCTCAGCACTTGGGTCGAGGGGTTTCGAGGAGCGGTGCTGGTGATGACGCTGGCGGTATACCCGCTCGTGTACCTACCGGTCGCGGCCAGCTTTCGCAATGCCGATCCAGGCCAGGAGGAGGTGGCGCGCAGCCTTGGGGTGGGACGGCTGCAAACGTTCTGGCGAGTGACACTCGGACAGGCCCGAGTGGCAATCCTCGGCGGCTGCCTGCTGGTGGCGCTGGTGCTGCTGGCGGAGTATGGCGCCTTTGAGATCCTGGGCTATCAGACTTTCACCACAGAGATATTCACGGAGTTCAACGTCTCGTTCAATGTGCCAACGGCGTCGGCGCTGTCGCTGGTATTGGTGCTCATGAGCCTTGTGGTCCTCTCGGGCGAGGGCTTGGCACGGGGTCGAGGTCGGCTCAGCAGGTCAGGCCCTCTCGCCCAGCGCCTCGCCCCACCTCACCAACTGGGCCGCGCGAGGCTGCCCGTGCTCACTGCTTTTGGCGTACTCGTCGGATTGGCGCTCGGCGTCCCAATCGGCTCCAGCGTCTACTGGCTTCTCAGGGGTGGCCATGCCTTCCTCACCGGGGTATCGCTGCTTGATGCGATCTGGCACACGGCCCTCTACAGTGGGATCGCGGCCGCATTGTCCACCGCGATGGCGCTACCGGTGGCGTTGCTCGCGATTCGCCACCGCGGGCGGGTGCACCACCTGCTCGAGCGCAGCACCTACCTTGTGTTGGCAATGCCCGGCTTGGTGATCGCACTGGCGCTCTCCTACTTCACAGAGCGCTACGCCAACGGATTTCTCTACCAGAGCGCCCCGCTGCTGGTGATCGCCTACTCCATCCTGTTCTTCCCCCTCGCCCTCATCGGTGTGCGTGCTTCGATCGCACAGGCGCCGGTCGGCCTGGAGGAGGTCGGCCGCTCGCTCGGCCGGCCGCGGCTGTCTGTGCTGTGGCGGGTCACGCTTCCACTCGTCTCCCCCGGCCTGGCCGCCGCCTTCTGCCTGGTGTTCCTTTCGGCCGTGACCGAGCTCACCGCCACGCTGATCCTGATCCCTACCGGTGTGCAGACGCTCGCCACCCAGTTTTGGGCCTATCAGCAGAACCTCTCCTATGGACAGGCCGCACCGTTTGCGCTGGCGATGATCGCCATAGCAGCCCTGCCGAGCTTCGTGCTCGGCCGTTTCTTTGACCGCCTACCATCCCGAGGGAGGATGGCGAGATGAGCGCTCGTGCCGGACCCGGTGAGAAGCCGAGCCACCTCAGCGGTGACGGCGCCAGAGAGTGCGGACTCGCGGGAGACATTGAGCAGGCAAGCGGCCTCGCCGTCGTGGACCTGCACAAGGGCTTCGGCACCCACCCCGTGCTCGCTGGCCTGGATCTGAACGTGCCGGCGGGATCGCTGACGGCCATTCTCGGATCCTCGGGGAGCGGCAAGACGACGCTGCTGCGACTGTTGGCGGGCTTTGACCGACCGGACCGGGGGACGGTGAAGATCGGCGAGCGGATCGTTGATGGGAAGGGCGCTCACGTCCACCCCGAGCACCGTCGGATCGGCTATGTCCCCCAGGAGGGAGGCCTCTTTCCCCACCTCACGGTCGCGGCAAACGTCGGGTTCGGACTCTCCCGGACCGCCCGCCGTCGACGGGTGGACGACCTGCTCGAGCTCGTGGGCCTGGCGGATCTGGCGCGCCGCTACCCCCATCAGCTCTCGGGCGGCCAGCAGCAGCGCGTCGCCCTTGCGAGAGCGCTCGCGGTCGAACCCGAGGTAGTGCTACTTGACGAGCCGTTTGCGTCGCTGGACGCGCACATGCGGGTCAGCGTGCGCGAGGAGGTCCAGCGGATCCTGCGGGCATCGGCGACGACGACTCTGCTCGTAACCCATGACCAGGACGAGGCGCTCTCGCTCGCAGATCTCGTGGCGGTTCTCCGGGACGGCAGGATCGCCCAGTACGCAACGCCACAGGAGCTCTATGCCCGTCCGCTCGACAACGAGCTCGCACGGTTCGTCGGCGAGGCCAACTTGATTGCGGGTGTATTCGATGGCACGCTCGTCGAGACCTCGCTCGGAAAGCTCCAAGCGCTCTGGCACGGTGAGCCGCTGCCCACACCCTGCCCCGTGACTGTCCTGGTCCGTCCCGAGCAGATAGATCCGCATCTCACCGACGAGGAGGGCTTCGCCGGACGGATCGTGCGAACCGGGTACCACGGACACGATGTCACCCTGCACGTGCAAATCGGGCAGCAGGAGACCGAGCAGCTCTTGCTCGTGCGAACACTCGGTGACACTCGGCTGTCCCCCGAGTCGACCGTCAGGCTCGGCGTCCGTGGCCCGGTACTGGTGTGGCCTGCAGACTCAGCGCGCTGAGGGCCTTGAGCGCGTCCCCGATCGGAAACCGGGGCAGGGATAGGCTCTCTGTACGTCGGGGCTCGCCTCCCGATGTCACGGCCCCCGGCAGCTCACGCTGTGCGGGGGCCAACTTGGTGTTGGCTTCGGGGAAGCCATCTCGAAGATCCAGACCACTTCGGGAGAATCCTTTTCGCGCCGACATGCCTCTCATCCACGTGCGACATTCGATCGACGAGAACGGGAGGCTCATATGACGATCGCCATCTACCTCATCGCAGCCGCGGTCGTGATCTGTGGCTGCCTCTTCTTCATCATGAGAATTCGCTCTCGTGACTGATACGCGCAGGTCGTGGCCCACCGAGCAGGTCGTCAGCGCGGCCCAGCAGGGCGATCCCCACGCAATCGCGACCCTCCTCGACGACTCGCACGCGCACGTGCGCCGCTTTGCCCGCTCCCTCTGCTCAACACCCGAGGACGCTGAAGATGCGGCTCAGGAGGCGCTGATCGTCCTTTACCAAAGGATCGGGACGCTGCGCGCTGCCGCGGCTCTCGCGTCGTGGATGTTCCAAATCGTGCGCCACGAGTGCATTCGCAGATCGCGGCTTGCCTTTCGCGGACCGATCTCCGCTGCCACGGCGGAGCCTTCCGTCGAAGACACCGCCCTCGCTCGCATGGAAGTCGAGCGTATCGTCGGCTCCATCGCAGAACTCCCCCCTGAGCAGCGCTCGGTGCTCGTTCTACGCGACATTCAAGGTCTGTCGGGGACAGCCACGGCTCAATCCTTGGGACTCAGCCGCCCAGCAATGAAGTCACGCTTGCATCGCGGACGCGAAACACTCCGCTCGCGACTCAGGGCGCCGAATGAAACAACCAGCTCCGCAGGCCTCGAAGATGTCTGACCATGGCCGAAGCGCTCTCGCCAGCACCTCCGTCCCTCGTCACCTTACGCGTGGGGCGATCGGCTTCGGGCTAATCGGCGCGGCACTGGCACTGACTCCGAGCCTCGGCCCGACCTCGCTCCTGCTCGCACCGTTCGGCATGGTCGCGCTTCGCGGCTGCCCGACGTGCTGGATCGCCGGGCTAGTCCAAACGATCTCCGCCGGCCGGCTCAGGCGCGCCTGCACCGACACCGCCTGCACGCTGCATCGTGACGAGCGTTAGACCAGATCGACCGGAAGCACATCCGTCCGTGCGATGGCGGCGTCGCGCTCATCGGCGAGCGCCGTGCGCCGCTCGTCTTGCATATAACCATCCAACGAGATCTGCGAGGGGAACTCGAGCAGCTGGATCTCAAGCGGCGAGCCGCTGGCCCCATCCGTGCGCGCCCGCTGGAGCACCCGGGCTCCGTGATCCCCCATCAACTCAAGGACGCGGTCCTCGTAGGCGACGAGTGCCGTCTCGGTTCCCGCGTTGGGCCAGAGCAGGACGCAAAGGTGAATGCTCATCGTCTCCGAGCGTAGCCCACGCAGCGTCAGACCGGCGGCTTGGCGGCTTAGCAGACCGGGCCCCAGCGTACCCGGCTGGTGGACCATGTTTACCTCAACCACGTAGCGCGAACAGCGGCCAGTGGCCGGGCACGCCCTTCAGCTCATGAAAGCCGCGGTCCTCAAACGCAAACGGACCACCAACGACCGTTCCGAACACGGTTCCCGAGACGAGCACCTCGCCGGGTGCGGCAAGCGCGCCCACGCGTGATGCGATGTGGACAGCCATGCCAGCCACGTCCTCACCGATCAGCTCACACTCCCCCGTGTGAACGCCAACGCGGATCTCGATCCCGAGTTCTCGCGCCGCGGCGGTGATCGCCAAAGCACAACGCAACGCTCGCGATGGAGGCCCCTCAAATGTGACAAGAAAGCCATCCCCCACCGTCTTTACCTCGCGACCGCCAAAGCGGGCAAGTTGGGCGCGCACCCGCGCGTCGTGGTCTGCCAGCAGGTCGCGCCAGCGCCCGTCTCCCAACCCGGCGACCCGCGAGGTCGCGTCGACGATGTCCGTGAACATCACGGTGAGCAATCCACGCGCGAGCTCCCCACGACTGCGCGCACCGGTCAGGAACTCCTCGATCTCCTCGACGATCGCGTCGCTGTCGCCCACGAACGGAAGCGAGTCCGCCCCTTCCAACTCGACGTGGCGCGCACCGGCTATATGCTCGGCCAGGTAGCGTGAGTGACGCGGATCCCAGGCGGTGTCCCCAGATCGGTGCATGATCAGCGTCGGTACACGGACGCGTGGCAGTACGTCACGTACATCGAGGTCGGCCGCCGCGTTCAACAATATGCGAGCCTCGCTCGGGCTTGCCGCCAGGCGCTGCAAGCGCGCAAACCACGTTGCCAGCGCCGGGTCCTCGGCCATCGAGGGTGCCATTACCGCAAGCCCGGGGCCGCCGGGCTCCCCCCAGGCCGCAACGGTCCGCTCGGTCCATTGCGCGCGGTCCGTGCGCGTCATCGCCCAGTCGTAGTCGGCGGCCCACGAGGTACGCGCGATCGACGCGTACATGATCAGCGCACCGATACGCCGCGGGTGATCGGCTGCAAGCAGGGCCCCGACAGGTCCACCCAACCCGTAGGTGAGCAGAGCGGCCCGCTCACTGCCCACCGCATCGAGTACCGCGAGCGCGTCGCGCGCCTCCTGCTCGAGGGTGTGGGACTCGCCGGCGCTGTCTGACAGTCCGCTTCCGCGACGATCGAACAGGATCAGGCGGTTGAACACGGCCAAGCGCTCGAGGAAGCGACGCACCGCCGATGCCTCCCACAGTTGCTCGATCTGGGAGATCCATCCCGGAAGGAACAACAAGTCAAGCGCCCCCTCCCCCGCGACATGGTAGGCGATGGTCGCATCGCCGCTGCGCGCATAACGCGTCGTGGGCACCATCAGGTGGCTCCGATCAATGCCCTGGAGCGTGGGTGGAGCATTAACGCCACCCATCCATCCTATGGAGCCGCGGCCGGTGACGCCCGTCCGCGCCTAAAGCGAATTGCGTCCTCGACGCTCTATCGAGGGGATCTCACCTGCGCTTGGGGCACGGCTGCTTGTAGGCAACCGTGACCGTTTCGCCGCTCATGAACTTGAATTCGGCCTTCAAAGGTGCCCCACCTCTGGGGCACCTTCTTGGCAGCGTGAGATAGGAGACCGTCTTCCCGGCCTTCCTATACGCGGCGCCGACCTTGACTTTGAAAGAGAGAATAGAGGCATCGTCAGCCCCGGGCACCGTTTCGACCAGCGGCACTTCGACGACCAGCTCGGGTCCGTATGGGGCACTCGCCGTAGCCCATTGAGCTTTTTCGAGAACTTGGAAGTAGGCCGGCGTACTACCTTCGACGTAAAAGGTGAGACCACCCTCCGGCGCGAAGAAATCCTGGATCGACACTTTCTCATTGACGCGGTCGCCGCCGAAGGCTACGACGCCCAATCCTTCACCTGTCGGACCGGCGCTCGAGTTCTTCGGGCATCCCGCCGCCCCGCTGGCTTCGAGCACCACCGGCGCACAGTCGACAAACCCTGTGGGAGCCACCTTCACCCCTGCCGGGGCGTAAAAGGCCATCCCGGTAAGAGGAGACGGAAAGCCCCCATATTCGTTGCCGCTGATCGTGACGTGGACTTCCACGTCGGTGCCCGCGCCCAGGATGTCGCCCGTCCCCGCGAAGCCTGGGATCGGGACGGGAGTGACCTTGAGAGTAACCGCGGGCATCGCCGCGGCACTTGCGGCAAAAGCGAAGCCCGCCACAACAGCCAACACCGGACAGATCCATGCTCTACGTCTACCTGCTTTGGTCATCTATGCTCGTCTCCGCCTCGGCACATACGCCTTATAGTCCGAAACATACCATCCGAAACGGATCGAGTCAAGGGTCGTTCGCATGAGCAAGGAGATAGAGCTCACACACACCTCCCACATAGTGCTGGGCCTACTCTCGAACTGCGAGCAGGCCACCCCATATGACCTCAAGCAAATGGTCTCAGCCACGGTCGGGCACTTCTGGACGCTCCCCCACTCACAGCTCTACGCCGAGCCCGCGCGCCTTGCGCACGCCGGCTATGTGACCGAGCAACGCGAGCACGGCGGCAGGCGTCGCAAGCTCTACTCGCTCACCGATCGTGGCCGGGAGGCACACGAACGGTGGCTTGGAGTCCTCACGCCCGAGCCCTACGTGCTACGCGATCTTGCCCTGCTCAAGCTCTTCTTTGGAGCGGATGCCCGTGAACTGGCCGAGGTTCAACTCGAGACCCATCGCCAGAAGCTCTCCGAATACGAGACGCTGCTCGAGCAGACTGCCGAGCTCGGCCCGGTTGGCCCACGACTCGCGCTCGATCTCGGTACGCGCCACGAGCGCGAGACAGTCGGCTTCTGGGCAGAGCATGCACGATCAAATACAAGTGACGGGAGCAAATCATGAAGGCGACTTGGAACGGGGCCACACTGGCTGAGAGCGATGAGACGGTCGTGGTCGAGGGCAACCACTACTTCCCACCAGAGAGCATTCATGAGCAGTACTTCTCCGACAGCGACACGCACACCACGTGCCCATGGAAGGGCGAGGCGAGCTACAGGACGATCGAGGTGGCTGGGCAGTCCAATGCCGACGCCGCCTGGTACTACCCGAACCCGAAGGACGCGGCGGCAAACATCAAGGATCACTTTGCCTTTTGGAAAGGTGTACAGGTAGAGGACTGATCCGAGATGCAGGTGGTCTCATTTTCGGATGAGACCGCGTGGGACGCCCGATCCTCGCGCCGCGGGGTCACGGCGGACGATCGGTGGAAGTTCGTAGCCGCCGCCGAGCCTCAGAAAGCGCGGTAGGAGCTCTTCGTGATCGTGAAGCCATGATGCGACCGATTTGTGCAGCGAACAGATCTCGCGCTGATCGTGCACTTCACGCTGATCGGGCCGATGCCGCCCCACCTGCTCCCGCTTTTGAGCGCCACCGGGCTCGTGCCGACAAAGGAGTCCTGGCTGAGTCGCGCGAGCGACGGATGCCCAATCGATCCGAGGAATACGAAGCCTGGATCGCCGATGCCTTTGGCCTTGGGAGCTGGCACATGCCTGGCGCTACAGAGCACCTGAACAGGAGGCGTGTTGAGCGGGTGGATTGCGATGCCACAAGTGACATTCCCGCCCAGTGCCATCCACAGCTGCGCGTCCGACGTCGAGGCGAGCGCGGGTACAGAGGCGAGCGCGGGTACAGAGATGAGCGCGGGCAGACCGAGCACGCAAACGAGGATCGGCAACCGCAGTCGACGCATAACCCGCATCCTCGCACAGCCGCACCCTGGACAGATTGACTAGATCGGTCCTTGAACAGGCCCGCTTGTCGAAAAGTCTGCTTCTATGCGCTAATGAGCTCAGGGCTCCAGGAGCCGGGAACGCCTAACGGTGGGAGCTTTGACAAGGCCGGAGACGCCACGTGCCGTACTCGTCTAGCGAACGAGCGCACCTAGCTGGCCTGGTGGCGAACAGGCCTGGCTTCTCTGGCAGTGAGCCTCGGCGCCGGAAAGCTCGTCCCGGCGCTGGCTGCTGGTGTTCAGTGGCCCTATACGATCGCGGGCATCGGCTTCGCGGGTGTCGGCGTGATCTTCATCGGCTACGCGTTCGTGCGTCATAGGCGTGTCGAGCAGGCAATCTCCCGCGGCGAGTTCGCTCCACCCGAGGAGGGCTTCATCACGGCCATGGCCTTGATCGGCGTTCTGCTCGGTCTGCTCGTGCTGGTCATTGTCGCCGCGAAAACGTAAAAACCGGACACTGAGCATCACTGCTGGTCAGGTTTCTCGGCATAGCGGCAGTCGAAGTTTCGACCTCAGCCACCATGGCGTAGAGATCGTCGGGCATATCGACGGCGGTCGGACAGCCATCAGGTGCCGGGCATCGTGGTGCTACGCATCGAGTCGGGGCTCTTCTTTGCCAACATCGAATCGGTGCGTGCTCAGCTATCGCAAGCCGCTATGAGACCGGGAACGAAAACGATCGTGCTCGACCCGGAGACGATCCCATTCATCGACGTCAGCGCGGCCAGGATGCTCGACGAGCTGGCCACAGAGCTGAAGCGAGACGGAGTGCATACCGCTCGCACGTGATATCGGTCAGGTCCGCGATGTCCTGCGCATGAGCGGGGAGGACATATCTCGGGCAAGCGTTTATCCGAGCGTGCGTGCAGCCGTTGAGGCTGCACGCTCAGACGGCTAGCGCCGCTCTATGACTTGAGCGCAAGGACGAGCGTTCGAGCACCGTCAAGCGCCCAGCCAGAGTCGAGCACCAGCGGCGGCGATGGCTTCGATGTGCTCCTCGCGCTCAAGAGTGCGCTGGAATGACTGCATCCGACGATGGTCGCGCCTCCTCCTCGCGCTGAATCAGCGACTCGACGCCAAGCGTGCAGACCACAAGGCTGACCAACGCGGCCGCAACGATCGCGGTGGCCTCGGTGGCCGACAGCACGCCCTCGGCGAGCCCGAGCGAAGAGACAGCGGCGGGCACGCCGAGCTGCGCGCTGGCGGCCATGCCGGCGCTGAGCGGGCGACGCGCAAGCACGACCGCGAGCAGATGCACGAGCACGTTCGAGATCACAAGCGCCGCGGTTAGCAAGAGCATGGATGGATGCTGAAAGAGGCCGCGTAGGTCTAGCTGGGCGCCGAGCACGACGAAGTAGAGCGGAATGAAGAACCCGTCAGCTACCCCGCGCACCTGCGTAGATAGTCGCTTGGGGCCGCCGATCACGGCGACCATCAGCCCAGCGCCGAAGCCTGCGATGAGCACGCTCGTGCCGCTCTTATCCGCGATCCACGCGAGGAAGAAAAGCACGAGTAGCGACAGGCGTAGGTCGAGTGCCCAGTGGCGTTGCTTTGAGAGGCGGCGCACGTCGTGCACCCACGGCTGGGCTGCGAGCAGTCGTGCGACACCGAGCAGCAGGAGCACGGCGAGCGCGACGAGCGCGCTGCCAAGCAGCGCGTGAACGGTCCGCCCCGGAGCCAGCACTATCGGGACCGACAGAATCGTCACAACGTCAGCGATCGTGACCTGTGCCATTACAGCCAGCGCATCGGGCCCCTTCGCGCCGGCCTCCTGAAGCGCCGGCAGCAGCACGGCGGCGGACCCGGAGGCGATCACAACCGCGTAGATGGCGGCATGGGCGGTTCCGGCGAGCGTGGCGGCGGCGAGCCCCCCGAGCGGTGCGAGCACGCACACGATCCCTGCGAGCAAAAGGCCAGCGGGTAGCGAGCGAGCCAACCGCCTGTCGCGCAGCGGTAGGTGCATGCCGACGGTCAGCATCAGCATCGCAAAGCCCACCGTCCCCAGGAAGGCGACGGTCGCGTTGCTTGGATCGACAACCCGGAGACCGGTGCGTCCCACGAGCACTCCGGCGAGGATCTCCCCAATTACCACCGGCACGAAACGACGTCTGCTTACGCCGAGAAGCGGACCGGCCAGGCCGGCCAACACAATTACCAGGAGGGTCTCGAAGCTCAACGAAAATGAGCCTATGCGCTCCTGCGATCAATTGCCGTCCAAGCAGGTTCTTTATTCGTGGAGCACTCCCGGATCTGCACCCACCGACGAGCTGGTCCAGCACAAGAAACGAGCTGGTCCAAGCACAAGGAAGTCACTGAGACGCTTCTAGGCCCGAACCGGGATCCGCCGCTTTACGCTCGCCGTCACTTCGCCCGGGGCGGGCGCGCGCTTGACAACGCCGATCGAGAGCGCCGCCAGCACGCCCAGGGCACTTGCGATGATGATGAAGACCCAGCCGTGATCGAAGGCCACTACGGGGTGAGCTCCACCGGGCGTACCGAGCACCGCGACCAAGATCGATACGCCGAGCACGAAGCCAACTTGACGGGTCATGGTGAAAGCGGCCGAGCCGGTCCCAAAGCGTGCCGGCGGCAGCGAGGAAGAGGCCGCGCTGGCGAGGCTCGGCAGTACAAGGCCCACGCCGACGCCACTGATCAGCAGACCCGGGAGCATCTCGGCCGCATAGTCCGGCACTTGACCGACCCGCAGCCGCCACCACAGGCAGCCAATGCCGAACAGGGAAATACCCAGTGCGCTGAGCGTACGCGCCCCGAAACGATTGATGTAGCGCGAAGAGCTAGCCGCGAAGATCGCGGCTGTCGCCGGACCCGGCGCGAGGGAGAGCCCCGCGATCAGGACGGAGCGGTGCCACACCTCTGTCATGAACAGCACGTTGGCCAGTAGAAAGGCGGCGAAGCCAGCGGAGAAGAGCACGGAGGCAAGATTGGCCATCGCAAACGAGCGCACACGCAACATGGCGGGGTCGATCACAGGTGAGCTATGGGTCAGGCAACGCCTCCAGAAAGCGGCTAGCCCGCCGAATGCGATCAGGAACGCAACGACCGCGCGGGGGCTCCCCCATCCCCAAGCTGGGGCCTTGACCAATGCCAACGCGAGTACCCCAATCCCCACAACAATCAGCCCTGAGCCAAGCAAGTCGGGACGCTCTTGGCGCTCGTCGCGGCTCTCGTTGAGTAGATGAAGACCGTAGGCAAGTGCGGCGAGCCCGATCGGAATGTTGACGAGGAACACAAGCCGCCAGCTCACCTGAACGAGCAGGCCGCCAAGCGGAGGTCCCGCCGCGGCCGCTAGGCCTCCGATGGCGGCCCAGATACCGATTGCGGCAGGCCGCTCGACCGGCTCGAACTCGGGCAGCAGCAGCGCCAGCGACGTCGGCAGCAACAGCGCCGCGCCAACCGCCTGCACGACGCGTGCTCCGACCAGGGTGCCGACCGAGGGAGCCACGCCACACAGCGCCGAGCCGACGACGAATATCGCAAGACCCGCGAGGAAGGCTCGCCGGCGCCCGTGACGATCGGCCATGCGCCCCGCGGAAACCATCAGGGCGGCCAGCACGATCGCGTAGGCGTTCAGCACCCATGACACCGAGGAGATGCTCGATCCGTGGAAGTCGGCCTCGATCTTCGGGAACGCGACGTTCACGATGAACAGATCCAGGCTGACCATGAACGCTCCGACCGACACCAACGTCAAGACCTTCCATCGCCGTTGCATCTGCCCACCTCCTCAGGTGGTTGCGTTTTGCAAGTTGATGGGGACGCTAGCACAGGCCACTTTCAAAATGCAACCAGGTGGGCTACGATAAGCGCTTGCCCTATCGGCCATTTACAGATCAGAACTGCTCGATTGCCGGCGCGTTGTCGATCGTAGGAGAGCGCTGGACTCTCTTGATCATGCGGGACGTGCTCCTTGGGCGCCGGCGCTTCGCCGATATCAAGCGCAGCATCGGCGTCGCATCGAACATCCTCACCGATCGCCTAGAGATGCTCGTGGAGCACGAACTGCTGCGGCGCAAGCTATACAGCGAGCACCCCGAGTCCTACGAATATGTCCCCACCCGCAAGGGCGTGGAGCTCAACCCGGTGATCATCGCCCTGATGCAATGGGGAGATCGATACGCTGCCCCAGAGGCCGGGCCACCGCGCGTGCCCGTCCATACGACGTGCGGCCACGACGCCAACCCGCAAATGCACTGCGGCCATTGTGGCGAGACCATCCAAAGCGGCGACCTCAGATTGAGACCTGGTCCGGGCGCTACGCAAAAGCAGATCTTCGAAGGCACGCTGCCCAGGCCCTGACGGTCCAGTCGAGCCGCGGACCGACCCGCCGTAGACCAACTCGCGCCGTAGACCAACTCGCGCCGTAGACCAACCCGCGCCGTAGACCAACCCGCGCCGTAGACCAACTCGTGCCGTAGACCAACTCGTGCCGTAGACCAACCCGCGCCGTAGACCAACCCGCGCCGTAGACCGACCCGCGCCGTAGACCAACTGATGCACCCATGCACAGCAAACTGACAGCAGCGACCGGAACTGACGGCTAGTGCTTGGCGCGCGAGCCGCTCGGACGCGAGGCCGGTGGCGCCGAGCGCGCCTTCTTGCTCTGCTTCTTCGCTGTCGCGCCCTCCGCTTGCTTGCCGGCCGCTTCGCCCCTGATGCGCGCGAGACTCTCTTGCAAGGCGCCCATCAGGTCCGGCGCCGTCGGGGTGGGCCTGGAGCGCGGGGGCGGGGCGGCGATCTTCTGGCCCTTCTGCTTGCGCTTGATAACGCGCTGCAGATGAGCCCGGTGCTCGTCACGGTAAAGCGTGGGGTCAAACGGAACCTCGAGCTCCTCGATGATCGCCACCGCGTTCTCAATCTGCTCGCGCGTGGGCTCCGCGGCCGCGTCGATACTCTCCGCGATCTCCGCGCTCGCACGGACTTCGTCGTGAAAGCGCATCGTGGTTAGCGTGAGCAGGTCGCCTCGGGGGCGGATGCTCACCAAGTGCTCCTTGGCGCGCATCACGAAGCGGCCGAGCGCCACCTTCTCAGAACTGCGCATCGCCTCGCCCAGCAGGGCGTACGCGCGGGCCGCGCTCTCATTCGCGGGGACCAATAGATACGGGCGCTCGAGAAAGATGGGGTCGATCTCGCGTTCCTCGACGAAGGACTCGATGTCGATCGTGTGGCTCTTGCGGGGCGCCGCGGCGTCGAGGTCCGCGTCGCTGAGCAGGACCCAGCGACCGTCGTCGAGCTCATAGCCCTTGGCGATCTCATCCCACGGCACCTCCTTCTCGTCGTGGGCGCACACGCGACGCGTTTCGATCGGCGAGCCATCCGGCTCGTGTAGCTGCTTGAAGTGCACGCCGCGGTCGCGCACCGCACTGTAGAGCTGCACCGGCACATTGACCAGACCGAAGCTCACGGAGCCCGACCATAGTGAGCGAGCCATCAGGCGCCCCCTCGAGTGCGGCTGCGCTTGCGAGGAGCGGTACCCGAGGAGTGCGGAGCGCCGCTACCGGCTCGCCTATGGCCGCGACCGTGCTCCTCGAGACTTGCGCGAAGCGCGCTGAGGAGCTCGCCCTCCTTGCTGGACTGTTCGCTCTGGGGAGCATCGATCGCCTCGCCCCGGGCCTTGCGCTCGATCACGTTGAGCACGGCGTCGCGATAAGTATTCTCGTAGGTGTCCGGCTCGAAGCTCGCCGCGAGCTGATCCACCAGCAGTTGGGCGGTGTCGACCTCTAGCTTCGTGGGCTCCTTGTCGGGCGCGACGACCTCCAGCTCGCGCTCTGACACGAACTCGTCCACGAAGCGCATCGTGTGCAACGCGATCACGTCCTCGAGTGCTCGCACTGCGACGAGATGGGCCTTGTTGTGGAATACGAAGCGTCCGATCCCCACCCGTCCAGAGCGCTTTAGGGCGGCGTGCAACATGCGGTAGGCCTCATCGCCGAGCCGCCCAGGGCTCAGGTAGTAGGCACGCTCGTAGTAGGCGGGGTCGATCTCCTCTCCGAGAACGAAATGCTCGACGTCGATGATGTGCGCCTCTGCTCCGTCGGCAACGGCGATCTCCTCCTTGGAGAGCACCACATAGGAGTCAGAGCTGACCTCGAATCCCTTGACCACCTCGCTGAACGGCACTTCGCGGTCCTCCTTGACGCACACTCGCCTGTGCTCGATCGCCGCGCCGTCGGTGACGTGGCGCTCGCGAAAGGAGATCGTCTTTGACTCGGTGGCCGAGTGCAGCTTTACGGGCACGCGTACGAGGCCAAAGGCAATCGTGCCATTCCAAAGCGAGCGGGGCATGACTATTGCGCTACCCGGGATGTGCCTTCCATACGCCGGCAGGATACGCCTCTCGGAAGCCCCGAGCATGGGGCGCAATCGAACTTGCCGCGAAGCCCATCGCGCATAACCAGAGATCCTACGTACCGCGGAGATCCTACGTAACGTCTCGGGAATACCTAATCGTCCAATCGTCCTTGCCGGACGATCCATCTCAACCCAGGTTCATCAACCCAGGTCCATCTCAACTCGAGCGATCCATCTACCCGAGCGCCGGGCCATCCATCTCAACTCGGACGCATTCCATCTCAAATCAGGCGCATACATCCGCGCGGATGGGGGTAGAGCCTGATGCAGGCGCCAATCGGAGGCGTCGTTAGGGGCCTATCAACCAGACCGTGGAGGAGATTGAGATGGTGTCAGCCGTGACAATCACGCCGGGATTGCGCTTTGACTGCGGCACCACTGACGACCTCGACCAGCTGTTCGCCCACTGGCAGGGAGACCGCAACCCGGCGGCCAGGGAGGCACTGGTCAGGCGCTTCATGCCCCTCACGCGTAGTCTTGCGCGGCGCTATGACCGCTCTTCGGAGCCTTTCGACGACCTCCTGCAGGTCGCGTCGGTCGGTTTGCTCAAGGCACTCGACCGCTTCGATCCCGAGCGCGGTCACTCATTTGCTTCGTTTGCGGTGCCGACGATCCTCGGCGAGATGCGCCGCTACTTTCGCGACTGTGGTTGGTCGGTTCACGTGCCCCGCGGTGACCAGGAGCGCGCGCTGAAGGTGCGTGACGCCCAGGAGATGCTTACCAACGAACACGGTCACTCCCCCACCGTCAGCCAGCTGGCGCAGTACTTGGAACTCGACACCGAGCAGGTGATCGACGCTCTGCAGGCGACTCAGGCGTATGAAGCGCTGTCGCTCGATGCTCCTCGCCCAGGGGCGCAGGACGACTCATCGATCACCTACGGCGACGGTATGGGCCATGAGGACGAGCGCTACGAGCTCGTGGAGCTGGACGCCACCCTGGTCGCCGCGCTCGAGCACGTTCCGGCGCGGGAGCGCGCCATGTTGCGCATGCGCTTTATCGAGGAACTGACGCAAACGGAGATCGCTGCGCGCGTCGGTATCTCACAGATGCAAGTCTCGCGTCTGCTGCGCCGCTCGCTGGATCAGCTGCGGGCCTTGACGCGCGACGCAAGCGAGGTGTAGGCCGCCAGCGGCCGCTATCGTTTTTTCACAAAACGTTTGAGAGGCGAACAGCACAACCCGGCGATTCCGCGGCGGATCGTCCAACCCCCCGATGGCCGAGTCCCCCCCAAATGTTCGCCTGAGCCTTGCTAACACCCCGGAGAACGTGGTGCTTGTCCGGGAGATGCTTTCCGGCATAGCGCAGGCCATAGACCTCGATGGCAGCGACCTGAACGACGCGCGGATCGCCGTCACCGAGGCGTGCAACAACGTCGTGCTGCATGCCTATGAGGGCGAGGAGGGCCCACTCGAGGTCGAGGTCTATCTCACTCCGCGAACGCTTAGCGTTCTCGTACGCGATCACGGCGTCGGGATCCCAGGAGAACCCGAGTCTCCTGAGCTGGACGCTGGAGGACTTGGGCTGCACGTCATTCAGACGCTCGCGCACGGCGTTGAGTTCAGCGATGGCGGGGATGGCGGGACCGAGGTGTGGATGGAGTTCGCGGCTGCCAACGCCGGCTCGCTGGCGCTGCCCCCAGAGGGTCGGCCGGGCGTTCCTACGCTTGCCCTGCCGGGGGCGCCCACGACGACAATCTGCATCGGCCCAATCGGTCTCGCGCGCACCATCCTTCCGCGGCTGGTGATCGCTCTCGCAGCACGCGCTCACTTCTCAACCGATCGAATCTCCGACGCCCAAATGCTCGCCGATGCGCTCGTCGCACACGCTCACGGGGCGGTGAGCGGCGACAAGCTGAGCATCGACGTCGTCATCGAGCCGCGTGACCTTGAGCTGCACATCTCACCACTGCATGTGGGACGTGCCCAGCAACTGATCGGAGAATCCGAGCTCGATGGCCTTGGACGTGTGATCGAGAAGCTCACCGATCGTCATGAAGTCGTGGCTGCCGGGTCCCACGAGACACTGACACTGGGGCTCAGCGATCCTCGTTAGCTTGTTAGCCGTGAAAGGTTAGAGCGCACAAGGGTGGGTAATGAAGAGCAACAGACGCGCACCACATCGGTGCCTACAAATGGAGGGTTGAACATGGTTGCTCTAGTCGCTTTGGTGCTCATCTTGGCCTTGCTTGGCGGGTTGGGCTTCGCCGTGCACGTTCTCTGGTATGTGCTGATCGTGGCGCTTCTGCTGTGGCTTATCGGCTTCTTCATCGGCGGAGCCCCGGTCGGTGGCGGACGTCGCTGGTACGGACGCTGATAGAGCGACGGAACGCTGTTACAGGACAGATACACCCCATGTGAATGGCCCATCAGACCTTTGATATTCCTGTAGGACTGCATCCTTTCGAATGTCATACTGGCCCGATGGGCCAGCACGGGACCGCGGGTCACACAAAGGGTTGCTTTCATCACGCCACGCTTTTCTACACGGGTGAGGATGGCTTCATCGACGGCACAATGCCATTCATCAGCGAGGCGGTGGCGGCAGAGGAGCCGATCCTCATCGCCGTGTCCGGTTCGAGGATCGAGCTCCTTAAGGACATCATCGGAGGCTCCGCCGAGCAGGTCCACTTCACGGATATGCACGTGCTCGGCAGCAATCCAGCTCGGATCATCCCCGCTTGGCGACGCTTCCTCGCCGATCATGCCCCAGACGGACGTCCCGTGCGCGGCATCGGAGAACCGATCTGGGCCGGGCGCAGCGAAGCGGAGCTCACCGAGTGCCAACGCCACGAGGCACTATTGAACGTCGCTTTCGACGATGGTCAGGCCTGGCAGCTGCTTTGCCCTTATGACCTGAACGCCCTAGATGATGACGTGATCGAGGCGGCCCGACGCAGTCATCCATTTCTCGCACAGGGCGGCGCAACCAGCATAAGTGACGCCTACTTGCACGGACACGAGACGGCGGGGCCTTTTAACGGCGAGCTCCCCGCCCCCAGCGGCCCCTGTCAGGAGCTCACCTTCACCATCGATCAGTTGGGAACGGTGCGCTGGTTCGTGGCCCAGATTGCCGCCGAGGTCTCACTCGAGCCTTCCCGCACCGAGGACCTGGTACTCGCCGTCAACGAGCTCGCTACCAACAGCCTGCGCCATGGAGGTGGCAGCGGCACGCTGCGGATGTGGAGGCAGGACGGCACGCTGCTGTGTGAGGTGCACGACGGTGGGCACATCACCGAGCCACTGGTGGGCCGCGATCCACCGCGACCCGCACAGCCGTCAGGTCGCGGCCTGTGGATAGTCAATCACCTGTGCGACCTCGCGCAGATTCGCTCCACCCACACGGGCACAGTCGTGCGCGTGCACATGCACCTGCCCTGAGCCTGCGCCTGCCCTGAACCGTAGGCACTGCTGCGATACTGAGCCCTGTCTGGCATTTGGGTCGAGCGGCACAGGCGGATCTCAACGATGCCGGGCACACGCGATGTCAGAGCCAACGGAGGGGCAGCCAACCAGCGTCAACGCCCACCCGGTGGGGGATGTCGCCGTGAGCCTGCTCATAGAGGCCGGCGCCGTGCTCGCCAGCTCGCTGGATGAGAGAACCACGATGGGTCAGGTCGCACGCCTCACTATCCCTCGCCTCGCCGACCTGTGCGTCATCGACCTGCGCGACGAGGACGGCTCGATCAGGGACGTCGGGGTCGCCTCCAGCGACGAGGGGCTCGCCCTGGAACTCGAGCGGCTACGCGCCAGCAATCCACTCGATCCAAACGGGGAGCATCCTGTCGCCCAGGTGCTGCGCAGCGGACAGGCCGTGCTGCTGCCCGAGATGACGAGCGCACTGCTCAGCTCCTTCGCGCAAGGCTCCAAGCACGCGGAGTTCATGATCGACAACGGCTATCGCTCGGCCGTGGTCGCTCCGCTGCTCGCGCGACAGCGCACCTTTGGTGCGCTGTCGGTCCTGCGCCTTGGCGGCGGAGACCCTTACGACGAGAAGGATCTGGAGCTGGTGTGCGAGCTCGCGCGCCGCGCCGCGCTGGCAATCGACAACGCCCGCCTCTTCTCCCAGGCGCGAAGCGTCGAGCGACGCCTGGAGGCGATCCTCGTCAACCTCGCCGAGGCGATCACCGTGGTGGACGAGCAGGGAAATACCGTGTTCGCGAACCAGGCTGCCGCCGACCTGCTTCACGTGGCCGATCCCAGCGAGCTCACCGGCGCCGCTCCGGGCACGATCATGTCGCGTTTCCTGGTCCTCGACGAGCGGGGGGGTGAGCTCGATCTGGAGAGCATGCCGGGCCGGCGGCTGTTCGATGGCGAGGCACCAGAGCCGCTGCTCGTGCGCAACATCGTGCGCACCGGCGGCGAGGAGCGCTGGATCATTGTGCGCTCCTCGCCAATACTCGATCCCGACAGCGGCCGCGTGCTCTATGCCGTCAATGTGTTCGAGAACATCACCGAGGTCAAGCGCGCGCAGATGGCCGAGAGCTTCATGGCCGAGGCCAGCAGGGTGCTTGCCTCCTCGCTTGACTACGGCGAGACGCTCAGCCGTGTCGCACGCTTGGTGGTGCCGCGACTCGCGGACTGGTGTGGCGTGGATCTGGTTGGCCAGCGAGGCGAGATCGAACGGGTCGCGGTCCACCATCTCGACCCGGCGATGGTCGAGTTGGCGGAGCGGCTCAACCGCGACTACCGCCCCTCCCTTGACGAGCCCGCAGGGGTTCCCGAGGTGATCCGCAGCGGACAGGCGCGCATTTTCACCGACATCGATCCCGGCGCACTCGCCACCTATGCCCGTGACGACCAGCACCTCGAATTGTTGCGAGCGATCGGTGCCACCGCGGTCATCATCGTGCCGATGATCGGCGCCACGGGGCCGATCGGGGCGATCACGCTCGTCTCCGCCGAGTCAATGCGCCGTCTGTCTGTGGTGGATCTAGGACTTGTCGAGCGGCTCGGGCGACGCGCCGGCACGGCAGTTGAAAACGCGCGCCTGTACACCGAGCGATCGCGCATCGCCCACACCCTTCAGCAGGCCCTGCTGCCGGAGTCGCTGCCGGAGATCCCCGATGCCGAGGTGCGGGCGCGCTACTGCGCCGCTGGCGAGCTGGGCGAAGTGGGAGGCGACTTCTATGACGTCTTCGAGTATGGCCCCGACGGCTGGATGCTCCTGATCGGCGATGTCTGCGGCAAGGGTCCGCGAGCAGCTGGGGTAACCGCGCTTGCGCGCCACACGCTGCGCGCCGCGGCGATGAGCGGCCAGTCGCCCACGGAGATGCTGGGAACGCTGCATCAAGCGCTGCGCCGCCAGCCCCCCGGAGCCGATCTGTGCACCGTGTGCCTCGTCGCGATGCGCCAACTGCGAGGCCTCATGCGTCTGACGGTGGCGCTCGCGGGCCACCCGCCGCCGCTGCTCATCGATAGCGAGGGAGAGGCCACGCTGATCGGTCGACCGGGGACGCTGCTGGGCGTGCTCGACCCGATCGAGATCACGGAGACCCAGGCCGAGTTGAGCCCCGGCGAGACGCTGCTGCTCTATACCGACGGGGTACCCGACGCCGGTCGCCCGAGTGCACAGCTCGGCGAGGACGGCCTCATCAGGCTGTGTCGTGTGGCGCCACGCCTGAATCTCGACGGCTTGCTTGAGCACATCGAGAGCGTGGCGCTCGAGCATGCCAAGCACGGGCTGCGTGATGACCTTGCGCTATTGGGCCTACGGACATCACACTGAGAGCTCCTCCGGCGCTAACATCCCAATCGTGGCGCCCACCAGCGAGCATCTTCGAATAGATGTCCGGAGTGAGCCCGACAGGATCGTGCTCGCGCTCCACGGCGAACTCGATCTGCTCGGGGCCCCGCTCTTGCAACAGGAGATCGAGAGCGCGGAGATCGAGGCGAGCGGAATCGTGGTGCTCGACCTCGAGGATCTCCAGTTCATCGACTCCGCGGGCCTGCGCATAATCCTCGCCGCGCACGAGCGCTCACGGCAGAACGGCCAAGAGTTCGCCCTCACACGCGGTACCGATCAGGTCCAACGATTGTTCGCGATCGCGGGCATCGGCGAGCACCTGCGCATTATCCTCTCGCCCGACGAACTTTTCGTCTAGCTCAGCCAGACTTCTGTCGTGCGCCGGCTATAACGTCCGGATGATGAGCGACGCCGACAACGGAATCGAGGTGGAGAGCCTTGTCCGCGTCTTCAAGGGCGGTGTACGAGCCGTCGATGGGATCGACCTGCGTGTGGCGCCGGGCGAGATCTACGGCTTCCTCGGACCCAACGGCGCCGGCAAGTCGACCACCGTGCTGGTGCTCACCACGCTGCTCCCGCCCACCTCGGGCAGTGCCCGCGTGGCTGGACTCGACGTGGTCCACCAGGGCTCTCAGGTCAGGCGTGCGATCGGCGTCTCCCTGCAGGAGTCCGCGCTCGATCCATTTCTCACCGGCAGCGAGCACATGCGTCTGCAGAGCGCCCTGCATGGCCTGCCCAAGGGCGAGCGCGACGCTCGCGGCCGCGAACTGCTCGCGCGCGTGGGACTGACCGAGGCCGCCGCGCGCAAGGTGGGCGGCTACTCCGGCGGTATGAAGCGCCGCCTGGATCTAGCGCTCGCGCTGCTTCACCGCCCGCGGCTCTTGTTCCTGGACGAGCCAACCACCGGCCTTGACCCACAGAGCCGTGCGGCGCTGTGGGATGAGGTGCGGCGACTGGCCGACGAGGGCGTCACCGTGTTCCTGACGACCCAATACCTGGAGGAGGCCGATGTGCTGGCCGATCGCGTGGGCATCATCGACAACGGCAAGATCGTCGCCGAGGGCACTCCAAGCGAACTGAAGGCCGAGATCGCAAGCCAAACCGTGGAAGCGATCCCGCGGGATCCCGGCGACCGCGAGCGTCTGGCGGGTGTGCTGCACCGCTTCGGCTCAGAGACGGCGGCCTCGGCGGGCGGCGTGGCGGCTCAGCTGCCGGAAGGCGCCGGCGATCTCGCCGAGATCGTGCGCGTGCTCGACTCGGAGGGCCTGAAGGTGGCAGATCTGCGCCTGCACTCCCCCACGCTTGATGACGTGTTCCTCGCCAAGACGGGGCGCTCGCTCGAGGGCGCCGCCGAGAACGCGGACGGCGAGAGTCAGGACGAGACGGCCACCGAACCCGCCGTAGCGTGAGCGCGGGGCTCACAACGCAGGTCGGGGCGCTCGCGCGGCGCTCGATGCTCAAGACGCTGCGCCAACCGTTTCAGATGTTTCCGATCGTCTTCTTCCCGGCGATGCTGCTCGCCGTCAATGCGAGCGGGCTGCAGTCCGCCACACGCCTGCCGGGCTTTCCGACGCACTCGTACGTCTCCTTCGCGATCGCCGTCGCGTTCATCCAGGGCGGGATGTTCTCGCTCATCAACACCGGCACCAATCTCGCCGAGGACATCGAGAGCGGCTTCTTCAACCGTCTGGCGCTCACCCCCATGCGCCGCCTTGCGCTGATCGCCGGGCTACTCGTCGGGGTGGCCGCCATCGGCGCGCTCCAATCGGGCGTGTACATCTTGATCGGCCTGATCGCGGGGGCTCACCTGGATGCGGGCGTCGGGGGTGCCCTCGTCGCGATCGTGCTCGGCTCGCTGGCGGCTACCGCTTTTGGCGCGGTGGGCTGTGCGGCCGCGCTGCGAACCGGCTCGGGGGAGGCCGTGCAGGGCCTGTTCCCGCTGTTCTTCGTGTTCATCTTCCTGTCCTCGAGCAACCTGCCTCGTAATCTGCTGAAGACCGGCTGGTTTCACACTGTGGCCACCTGGAACCCGATCTCCTATCTGATCGAGGCGTTTCGCAGTCTGTTCATCGTCGGCTGGGATGCAACGGCGTTGGAGCGCGGCTTCGCGGTGGCGATCGGCCTGCTGGTGGTGGGCTTGGGCCTGGTCGTCATCACGCTACGGGGAAGGCTGCAAAGAACATGACCGACCACCCTGTGGGCGCGAGCACGTGGGGCGTGGCGCGCGCGATCGCGTGGCGCAGCATGCACACCTACCTGCGCCGCCCCGACCTGATCGTGCCCTCACTCGTCTTCCCGCTCGTGTTCCTCGCGAGCTTCGCGGGCGGTCTCTCTGCCCTCGGCTCGGTGCCCGGCTTCCGCTTCCCGGCCGGGTATACCGCCTTCCAGTTCGTGTTCGTGCTGACCCAGTCGGCACTCTTCAGCGGTCTGTTCACCGGCTTCACGGTGGCGTTTGACTTTGAAAGCGGATTCGCGCGACGGTTGATGCTCGCGGCCGGCGACCGGCGCGGGATCGTGCTCGGCTACGCGCTCGTGGCGCTCACGCGCGCCGCGATCACGCTGACCGTGGTGACCGTGGTGGCCCTGATCGCGGGCATGCGCATCACGGGCGACGGCGTGGACGTGTTCGGCTTGTATGGGCTCGCGATGTTGCTCGTGCTCGTCGGCTACGGCTGGGCGGCCGGGGTAGCATTTCGGTTCCGCTCGATCCAAGCCGGCCCGCTGATGCAGACGCCGGTCTTCCTGATCCTGTTCCTGGCGCCGGTATACGTGCCGCTGTCCCTGCTCAAAGGCTGGATTCACGCGGTCGCGAGCGTCAACCCGGCGACAGCCTTTCTCAGCGCGGGGCGCGGACTTATCTCCGGTGCGCACGAACACACCGGGCTGGCGTTCGCGTGCGCGCTGGCGCTCATCCTGATCTTCGCCGCGTGGGCACTGCTCGGCCTACGAGCCGCCGAACGCTCAACCTAGTCGTCTTGTCCGCCGCCGTCTGGGCCCACGTCGGCCTGCGCGCCGGTGAGCACGCGCCCCAGGTTTCGCACCGGTCGTCAGTCCTGGTTCTTCGCCGAAGGGCACTTCTTCTTCGGTTTCCCGTTCCGCTCGTTCACGTCGTCGTTCCGTGGCCTTGCTGGCGGCGCGTCCTGCTGTGTTGAAGTAGTTGAGCAGGCCCCGCTTGTGGGCGGCGTACAAGCGCTGGGGCAGCGGCTCGCGTAGCTCGTCGCGAACCGCCCGTTGCATCTGCGCGTTCAGCTGAGCCTCAAGCGCGCTTTCCCCGGCAACGTTTTGCAGCTCCATGCGCCCTTCGGGCGTGCTGTAGTCATACAGCTCTGTTTCGCGGCCGGCCTTCAGCAGCTTGATGCTGTCCGGGGCGAAGTTCGAGTAGGTCGCGTACTTGGCCTTGGGAGTCCGCAGCGCCACGACATGTAGCGGCGCGTCTGCCGCATACGGTTCGAGGGCGAACTCTGTGACGGTCTCATCGGTGGTATGCAGCACGTAGTCGCGTCCGGGGGCCAGGGGATCGCCGAGCATCGCGCTCACGTCGTGACGGGAGGCGATGTGCGAGTAGACGCTGTCATTGCGCCACGAGGACGAGCCGGTGGCGATGTCGAGCATGAGCGGCGCCACGTCGACGCTCGAGGTGAGTCCGGTGCGGGTCTGCGCGGGCGCCTGCGTGATCTGGCGCTCGCGGAGGTCTCTGACGATCAACGGCACACGGATCGCCTCCTCGTATGCCCCTCCGCCCTTGCCGCGCATGCCGTGCGAGGCGCCGTACTCGCCGTGATCGGAGGTGAACAGGATGACCGTGTTCGCTGCCACGTCGGGGCGACTCGCGAGCGTGTTGAGCACGGCGCCCACATGACCGTCCACCTCCGCGAGCAACTGTAGGTAGAGGTCCATGAACGGGAGCCACATCTGCTCGAGTTCCGGCCCGCCGTAGGGCACCGTGCCAAACGAGGCCTGCGCCGTGTCCTGTAGTGAGCGTTGCAACTGCGGCTTGCGCTTGGCGAGCATTTCTTCGGGCGTCTCGAAGTTGGGCGGGAGTTCGCCCACGACGCTCGGCGGCTGAGCCTCCGAGGCAAAGCGCTGACTCCAGCGGTACCACCAGGCGATGTCGTGCGGGTTGACCAGCGACACGGTGGTGCACCACGGCTCGTGCTTGGGTGCGTCGGGCAACCATTTTTCGAACTGGGAGACGATGTGCGGGTCCAGCCGCCAGCCCTGTCCGGGCGCACCATCGGGCGAAGGGTAGGTGCCGCCCGTGAAGCCGTAGGGCTCAAGCGCCCCCGCGTCTTCATAGGAGTCCCACAGGTTGTCCCCGTGGGTGAGGTGCCACTTGCCATACCAATAAGTGCGATAGCCCTGCTCGCGGAGCATCGTGCCCCAGGTGGGAAAGCCGGGGTCAAGCGTGCTCCCGCCGGTGATCATGCAACCCGTCTGGTGGGTGTGAAGCCCCGTCACCAGTGCTGCGCGGGCGGGCGTGCAGTCGTTGGCGGCCGTGTAATGGCTCCCGAACGACACGCCCCCGTTGCGCAGTCGCGCGAGGTTGGGCATCAGGGCGGTGGCGGCGTCGCTGGCCGAGAACCATTGCGGAGTGCGCAACTGGTCCACCATGATCACGAGGATGTTGGGCTGGCGGAAGCGCTTGTGAGAGCCCGGCGGCTGCTTGGCCGCAATCTCGCCCTGACCTTGAGCCTGGGCGGTGGCGTGGGGCTCGTGAGCCGAGTGCTTGCCCGCGTGCTTTGCGGCTGAGCTGGCTTCCTGCTTGGCGATGAGATCGGCGAGCGCCACGCCCCCGCCCGCAAGCGCCCCGCCGGCGAGCAGGCCGCTCTTGAGCAGCGTGCGCCGATCGATCAGACGCTTGGGATCCAGTCCACGCGCCTGCTTGCGATCAGGCACGGCGTCAGGCTCTTGTCGGTCTTGCTCGGACATCGGGGTCTGGGGCGCAGCTCAGTGGCACGGCTAGCGGGGGCGGGCAACCTACGCCCACAAAACTACTCACCTTCATGTTGCCCTGCGATGAGCATTTGTTGGGCCGCATTTAGAAATCGATGCGAGGCGTAGCCCCAGTAATGCCCACGACTCGTTTGCTAGAGCGGGTCGCAAGCTCACCCGCCTCGATCCGCCGCATGCTCATCCCGCCGCTGCTCGCTGAGCGGCGTCCCCTGCTCGTCAGCGGCCTGCGCGGGCGGCCACGGCCCAAGCCAGTCGTCGCGGGCGCCGTCCATCGTGAGCACAGCCCCCGAGAAGAAGTCCCCAGCGAAGGAGGCGAGGTAGGCGACCAGCAACGCGAACTCCCGCTCGGTGCCCATCCGCCCAAGCGGGATCGTGTGCGCGATGCGCTCCACGATCGCGGCGGGGTACTTCGTGAGCAGCGTGTGCGTCTCAAACTGGCCGGCCGCGAGCGCCAGCAGGCGGATATCGAAGCGCGCCCACTCAACCGAGAGGGTGCGCATCAGGTTCTCGACCGCGGCGCGGGCGGCGCCCGAGTGGGCCATGCCCGGCATGCCGTTGTGCGGGGAGAGCGTGACGCTGAAGATCTTGCCTCCGCGCCCGCAGGGGATCATCGCCTTGGTGGCCACGGCATGGGTCATCAGCCAGGTGCCCTCCACGTTGAGGCGGATCACGGTCCGAAAGCCCTTCGGGGTGATCGACTCGGCGGGCGCCAGGAACTGACCGCCGGCGTTGTTGACGAGCAGATCGATCCGGCCGTGGCGCTCGAGCGCCTGATCGACCAGCCTGTCCACCTGCTGCTCCTCGCGGATGTCGCACACGTGTGCCTCGATCAGCTCGCGCGGACAGGCGGCCACCGTCTCGAGCAACGGCTCCTCGCGCCTGCCACAGACGATCACGCGAGCGCCGCAGCGCGCCAACTCAAGCGCCGTCTCGCGGCCGAGCCCACTGCCGCCGCCGCTGACGATGGCCACCTGACCATCCAGCAGCGATGGCGAGAACAGGCGTGAGCGAGCCTCCCCGGATGGGGTCCGCTCAACGCCCGCGGGCCCATCTCCGGGGTCGCCCGCGGAGAGCTTCGAGTCGTGGTCGCCAGCCGGCGCCTCCCCGACGGCATGGCCGGCGAGCTCCCGCTCATCACTGCCCACGATTAGCCCGCCTGAGAGGCAGGTCGCACCAGCACCTCGTTGACGCTCACGTTCTCGGGCTGGCCGATCGCGTAGAGCACAGCCCCCGCGATGTCCTGCGCGGCAAGCGGCGTGACACCCTCGAAGCGCTTGGCCATCTGGCCGAGAACCTCCGGGCGGTTGTGCATCGCAAGCTCCGTGGCTACCGCCCCCGGCTCGATCAGCGTGACCCGCACTTTCAGCGGGATCGCCTCCTGGCGTAGCGACTCGGAGAAGGCACCGACCCCGAACTTCGTGAGGTTGTAGACGCCCGAGCCGGCCCTCGCGACGCGCCCCGCGACGGAGCTGATGTTGACGATGTGGCCGGAGCCCTGCGCGCGCATCAGCGGTAGCGCGGCGTGCGTGCAGTAGAGCACGCCGAACACGTTGGCGTGGATCATGCGCCGCCATTCCTCGGTGGGAGCGTTCTCGATCGGGCCGAGCAGCATCACGCCGGCGTTGTTCACGAGCACGTCGAGGCGCCCGAGCTCGGCGTGGGTGCGCCGTACGAATGCTCCCGCCTGGTCCTCCTCGCCGACATCGGTCTGCACCGCAATCGCGCGTCCGCCGTCGGCGACGATTCGCTCGGCCAGCTGCTCGATGCGCTCGATGCGGCGGGCCGCGAGCGCCACCGAGGCGCCGGCCTGTGCGCACGCCAGGGCCGTCGCCTCGCCTATACCGGAGGAGGCCCCGGTGATCGCAACTACTTGGTTTGAGAGATCTGTGGTCATGCGAGTGAGCTTACGACGTAGACGGATCCGCCAGAGCGTTCGAGGCCCGGGCACGACCCAAACCTCTAATCAAAGCGACCGGATCGGCCGATGCTTGATATGCGACGGCTGCGAGCGGGTAGAGCCTCCCATGCGCCCCTTCCAGACCCGACGCCGCGATTGCGGAGCTTTTGGCGCTCTCGCGGGTTATGTCCTGCGGGGGAAGGTTCCCGTGCGGGAGGCGTCGAACCAGATCGGAGCAACAATCCATCAAAAATGATTGACAACGCAACTATCGCGTCGTATAATTCCGACTCCAAGCATCGGATTACGAGGGTGGCGCGACCGGCCGCGGGCCGACGAGCCGAAGTCCCTCGACATAGCCAATAGAGAGACGCTCATGCCAGACGCCATTACGAAGCCCACTCCCACCCCCACCATAGACATGACCGCCGAGGTATTCATCCCGGAGTCTGTCGACCAGTTGCTCGCGCACTCGCGCCGCTACCCCCTGCTCACCCCAGAACAGGAGATCGAGCTCGCCCAGAAGATCGAGCGAGGCGACTTGCGCGCCAAGGAAATGATGATCAACTCAAACCTGAGACTGGTCGCGTCCAACGCACGGCGCTACCAGAACCAGGGATTGCCGCTTGCCGATCTCGTCCAGGAGGGCATGCTCGGCCTGATCAGGGCCTCTGAGAAGTTCGACTGGCGCAAGGGATTCAGGTTCTCCACCTACGCCACCCTGTGGATCAGGCAGGCCATTCAACGCGGTCTCGAGAATTCGGGCCGCACGATCAGGCTGCCCGTGCACGTGGCTCAGCGCTCGCGCAAGGTCGGGCGCGTCGAGCGAGAGCTGTCGGTCAGGCTCGGCCGCGAGCCCACCCTGGAGGAGCTGGCCGAGGAGACCGGCCTTGAGATCGAGCAGGTCGAGGAGGTGCGCCACCAGCGCGCCGCCCTCGTGAGTCTCGACCAGCAGGTCGGCGACGACGGCGACACAGCCCTGGGTGACCTGCTGCCTTCTGATGCCGAGGCACCGGAGGACAGCGCCTGGGACAACGAGCGCGAGCGGATCGTGCACAACGCGATCGCAAAGCTCCCGGATACCGAGCGGACCGTGCTCACGCTGCGGTTCGGGACCGGTCGCGAGGAGCCACAGACGCTGACCGCCATCGGCAAGCGGCTGGGCTTCTCAGCCGAGCGTGCCTCCCAGCTCGAGCAGCGGGCCTTGAAGAAGCTCGCCGAGTCACCCGAGCTCGCCGCGCTCCGCGAGGCCGCCTAAAGATTGCTGGTCCCACGCGTGCGCGCACAGGCGCGCGTCGCGTGGGGTAAGCACTGCTCGACTATTTCACGACAAGCGTGCCTTCCATACCCGCCATGCGGTGGCCGGGAACCGAGCAGTAGAACTTGTACGTGCCCGGCTTGAGCGTGAGCGTCAGCGTTTTACTTTCGCCCTTGAAGGTCGGGGTCGCGCCAACCACCGCGTGCGAAGCCGATTCGACGGTCACGTTGTGTTCCAGCGGGGACATGTTCGTGAAAGCGATCGACACTTTGCCCGCCGTGGCGGTCAGCGAGCTCGTGCTGTACTTCAGCTGACCTTCGGGATTTGCCGCGAGACTCAGCGAGCTCGAGGCGGTGGACGGCGCCGCGGTGGACGAGGTTGTGGCGGGCGCGGTCGTGGCGGGCGTCGTGGTGGGGGTCGCGGGGGTGGATTCACTGGAGCTCGTGCTTTTCGAGCCTCCGCAGCCCGCGAGCGCGAGGACGCCGGCCGCGAGCGCGAGCAGTGAGAACATCGGGACGCGTCGAGCTGATGCTTGATTTGCGGTGTGGAGCCTCACGGCTGGTTCCTCCGTCGGTTGGGGTTACGTCACGTTATGACACTCCCCGGTCCGATTCCTTCCCACACGTGTGCCAACATCTCCCGAGACAGAGGCTGACGCGAGGAGGGACAGATGGAAAAGTCGATGTGGGAGCGGACCGTCGAGCTGACCATTGCGGCAGGCGAACGGGTGCTGGCCCCGGTGGAGCGCTTTATCGGCAAGCGGTCCCTGGTGGGCGACGCCACCTTCTTCTCCAACGAGCGCTTCCCGTGGACCGGACAGATCGAGGCCAATTGGGAGACGATCCGCGAGGAGCTCGAAGGCGTGCTCGCCGACCGCGACGCGTTGCCGAACTTCCAGGACATATCCAAGGATCAGATCGAGATCACCGACGATGACAAATGGAAGACGTACTTCCTCTACGGGTACGGCTTCGCGGCGAAGCTCGGAGTCGAGGAATGCCCAAAGACGGCGGCTCTGATGCGCCAGATCCCGGGAATGACCACCGCGATGTTCTCGATCCTCTCTCCCCGCAAGCACATCCTCGACCATCGCGGCCCGTACAAGGGCGTGCTGCGCTACCACCTCGGGCTGATCGTGCCGCGCGAGGCCGAGCGGTGCAGGATCAGGGTGGGCGAGGACATCCGCCACTGGGAAACGGGCAAGAGCCTCATCTTCGATGACACTTTCAACCACGAGGTGTGGAACGACACCGGGGAGACACGGGTCGTGCTGTTCGTGGACGTGCTACGCCCCCTACCCTCGCCGTGGTCTCAGATCAACAGGCTGATCGTGAAGGCGATCGGCTATTCGCCATTCGTGCTCGATGCCAAGCGCAACCAGGAAGCGTGGGAAAAGCGTTTTCTGGAGAGGAGGGCGAGCCCGCGCGGCGTGGAGGAGCCGCAGCGAGGATCACCGTCCCCGACCGTGAGCTGACAGCGAGCGTCCGTGTTCGGGGGCGGGGTACGTCGTGGGTGTGAGCCCCCGGTCAACCGGCGCTCGGCCCTTCGTAGATTGTGTCGGGGAGCGCGCGCACGGCAACGCGGGCACAAGGACCTCCCTGTCGGAGCAACGGCGCCGGGCGGCGCGGATCAAATGCTCGACACGTCGAGGCCGGTGTCGTGCAGCCATGTATTTGCCTGGGCGTTGAGGATCGTGAACTCGCCCGTCAGGATCAGCAGCCCAAGCGCGATCATCACCACGCCGCCGATGCCGACGATCACCGGAAAATGGCGTTTGACGATCGCGAGCGCGCCGCTCATGCGCTCGAACGCGAGCGCGATCAGCAGGAACGGGATCCCAAGGCCGACGGAGTAGAAGCCAAGCAGGATCGCTCCATGGGCGGCCGATTCCGACACCGCCGCCTGCGTCAGAATCGCGGCGAGCGTGATGCTCGTGCAGGGGGTCCAGGCAATCGCGAAGGCGGCCCCGGCGATCATCGGGCCGCCGCGGCCCGCGAGACGCATGAGCGACTCGGAGTGCCACTGGAAATTGAGCGCGTCCACGAAGGGGGTCGCCAGGAACACAAGGCCCATCAGCACGATCAGGATCCCCCCGGCGGTGCGCAGCGTTTCGATGTGCGTGCTCAGCAGTGAGCCCACCTGGGTGGCGCTGAGCCCGAGCAGGATGAAGATCAGCGAGAAGCTCGCGATGAACAGCAGGCTCGGCACGAGCACACGCCTAGCCCCAGCCTGCTGGATATCCGCCGGCGCGACGCCGATCACCGTCGAGAGATAGCCGGGCACGAGCGGGAGCACGCACGGCGAGAGGAACGACACGAGCCCTGCCGCGATCGCCACAGGAATGCCCACGCCGGTCGCGGTATCGGAGCTCGACGCGGCGATCATGAGGTGCGTGGCGATCATGGAGCGGGCGGAGCCGTCCCCTCGTGCCAGGCCGGCTCGACGCTATGGGCATCCTCAGGGCGAGACTCCTCGCCCGACTCATGCCCACCGGCCACCGAGCCTCCGTCTCCCAGCTTGGCGAACGCCGCGCGCAGCTCGGCCACTTCTCGCTCCAGTCGCGCCACTCGATCGCGCAGATCGTCGGGCTCCTGGGCGGCGAGCGGCGGCGCGACTCGCATCGAGGGAGCTTCATTGACCGCAGCAGTCTCGTTGGAGCTCTCGCCGGCGCCCAGCAGCTGCGTGTAGCGATCCTCCTTCTGGCCGGGGCGACGCTCCAGCTGCGCGGCCAGACCACGCTCGATCAGCGCCGCCAGCGTCGAGTGCACCTCATCCAGTCCGGCGAACGCGTGGATGCGCTCACCGCGCTGCTTGAGCTCACCCGGCGTTTGCGGGCCGCGCAGCATGAGCACGCACATGACGGCCTGCTCGCCGCTTGACATCGGCAGTGCTTCGGAGAGCAGATGGCGGTACTTGGCCGCTCGGCTCGCCGCGGCAAGGCGCACATAGCCGCGACGCCCCAAGCGGTGCAGCGCGTCGCGGATGATCGCGTCGTCGTAGTCCACAACCGGCTCGCGATTGGTCGCCTGATTGCACGCCAGGCGCAACGAATTGAGCGACAGCGGGTAGTGGTCGGGCGTGGTGCGCTGCTTCTCGAGCAGGCAGCCGAGCACGCGAATCTCCGGTGCGGATAGGTCCATCGACCTCCCATCCTACGATCCGGCAACGCTAG
Organism: Solirubrobacteraceae bacterium; assembly: GCA_036510495.1. Classification (GTDB taxonomy): domain Bacteria; phylum Actinomycetota; class Thermoleophilia; order Solirubrobacterales; family Solirubrobacteraceae; genus Palsa-744. The sequence goes on along the minus strand of DATCDV010000004.1, from coordinate 60,307 downwards.
ACGCCACCAGCATTCACCGGACGGCTGAGGGTGCCAGCACTAGAATCGGCGGCGTGAGTGACCTACCCGCACGTCTCTCTTGAGCCATCAGCCCTTCGCCCCGGGGCGCACAGGCGAAGGCGGTCGCGGCTCACGACCCAAGCTGCGTCCCGAGGACATTCCCGACAGGCCGGTCTCGCTGCGGCGCATCGGCCGGCTGTTCATCCCCTACCGCACGCGTCTGAGCGCCCTGCTCAGCCTGATCGTGGTCGGCTCGATCCTGAGCGTCGCCTCGCCGTTCCTGCTGCGCGAAGCGGTCGACAAGGGCATCGTCGGGCACGACCTCGAATTGCTGAGCTGGCTGGTGGCCGGCATGATCGCACTGGCGATCGTCAACGGCGTGATCAGCGTGGCACAGACTTGGATCTCAAACCAGGTCGGCCAGCGCGTGATGCATGATCTGCGCGCGGCCGTGTACGCGCACCTGCAGCGCATGTCGCTCGCGTTCTTCACGCGCACGCGCTCGGGCGAGGTGCAGGCGCGCATCGCCTATGACATCGGCGGAATCGACGACGTGGTCACGAGCACCGCCACCTCGACCGTCTCGACGGTTGCCACCGTGGCCGCGACGGTCACGGCGATGTTCGCGCTCAGCTGGCAGTTGACCGCCTTCTCGTTGGTACTGCTGCCGTTCTTCGTGTGGTTGACACGCCGCGTGGGCAACGAGCGTCGCCGCATCCAGTCGGTGCGCCAGGGGCGCCTTGCCGATATGTCGACGCTTGTCGAGGAGTCGCTGTCGGTGTCGGGCATCCTGCTCGGCAAGACGATGGGCCGCTCGGGCGAGCTCACCAGCCGCTTCTCCAACGAGTCCAGTGAACTTGCCGACCTGGAGGTGCGCGCGCGTATGGCGGGGCGTTGGCGCATGGCCTCGGTGCAGATGAGCTTCGCGATCATGCCGGCGGCGGTGTACTGGTTCGCCGGGTACAGCAGCGCCCATGGCAGCGACGTGATCTCGATTGGAACGGTGGTCGCGTTCACCACGCTGCAAACGCGTCTGCTGTTCCCGATGCAGCAGCTGCTGTCGGTGGGGTTGGAAGTGCAGACGTCGCTGGCGCTGTTTGGGCGCATCTTCGAGTACCTCGATCTGCCCGTGGACATCGAGGAGCGCAGCGCGGCGGGCGAGCTGGGTAGCGTCCGTGGCGACGTCACCCTGCAAGACGTGTGGTTTCGCTACGCGGAGGACGCACCGTGGACGCTGCAGGACATCTCCGCGGAGATCCCGGCGGGCACGCGCATGGCGCTCGTCGGCGAGACGGGCTCGGGCAAGACGACGCTCGCCTACCTGGTGGCACGCCTGTATGAGGCCCAGCGCGGGTGCGTGAGCATCGATGGGACGGACATACGCGACGTGACGCTCGCCTCGCTGGCGGCAACGGTGGGGCTCGTCTCTCAGGAGACCTATCTGTTTCACTCCTCGATCCGCGAGAACCTGCGCTTCGCGTGTCCTGAGGCAAGCGACGAGCAGATCGAAGACGCCGCCCGCGCGGCGCAGATCCACGAGCTGATCTCCTCCCTACCAGAGGGCTATGACACGCCCGTGGGCGAGCGCGGGTACCGCTTCTCCGGCGGTGAGAAGCAGCGCATCGCGATCGCGCGCACAGTCCTTCGCAACCCGCCGGTGCTGATCCTCGACGAGGCCACCTCGGCACTCGACACCGAGACCGAGCGGGCGGTGCAGCTCGCGCTTGACGACCTCTCACGCGGACGCACCACGATCGCGATCGCCCACCGCCTCTCGACGATTCGCGACGCCGATCAGATCCTTGTGCTCGACGGCGGCAGGATCGTGGAGCGCGGCACCCACGAGGAGCTGGTGGAGCTGAACGGCCGTTACGCGGCGCTGCTGCGGGGCGCGATCGTGGAGAATCGAGACCCACCAACCCCGGATCCCTCAGCGGCGCTAGCCTGAGCGGGTCCAGATGTCCAGACCGGCCACTCACGACCCTCGCGGCGCCGACTCGCCGCGCACCGGACTTGAGACCTCAGGCTCGTCTGACGACGGCACGAGCAGCGACGAGCGAACGACGATCGCGCGCTTGACGCGCTTCGTACTGACCCACCGCCGCGTGGTGATAGTCGGATGGCTTGTCGTGCTTCTCGCCGGCGCGGCGGCGGCTCCGCAGGTCTCCAAACGCTTGCAACTGGACTTCTCGCTTCCCGGACAGCCGGGCTATGCGACGGCACAGAAGATCATCGAGACCTACGGCAACGGCGGCATCATTCCGCCGGCGATTGCCGTGGTCACCGTCCCCCCGGGACAGACGGTCCGCGGGGAGCAGAGGCAGATCGCGGCGAGCTTCCAGCACGTGCGCACGAGCGTCCCGGTGATCCGCGTGGTCGACTTCGCGAGTACCGGCGACCCGCGCTTGATCGGCCGTGGTGGACGGACCACGTATGCCTTCCTGTTCTCGCCCCTGGAACGAACTTTGGCGCTGCCCGTGATCCCACAGCGCGCCGAGCGGGTGCTGAACGCGACACTCCCCCGTGGCACTCGGGCGAGCATGACAGGCCTGCTGCAGCTCTCTGAGGGCGAAGCAAGCCACGGTGGGCCGGGGGTATTCCTCGAGACGATCATCGGGGGACTGGGCGCGCTTGCCGTACTGGCCTTCGTGTTCGCGTCACTGCTGGCTTTCCTGCCGCTGCTGATCGCGGCCGTGGCAATCCTGGCGACGCTGCTGGTAATCCTGGCGCTCACCTATATAGCCAACGTCTCGTTCCTCGTGCAGTTTCTGGTGTCGCTTGTGGGATTGGGGGTGGCAATCGACTACTCGCTGCTGATCGTCACTCGCTGGCGTGAGGAGCGTGCCCATGGGCGCGAGAACCACGAGGCGGTGGTAGTGGCGATGGAGACGGCCGGTCGCGCGGTGGTGTTGTCGGGTCTGACGGTCGCGATCGGGCTGATCGCTCTGATCGTGTTGCCCGTGCCCGGGCTGCGGTCGGTGGGCTACGCGGGAATGCTGATCCCGCTGGTCTCGACCTGTGTGGCGCTAACGCTGCTGCCCGCGCTACTTGGCGGCATCGGACCACGGGTGGACTGGCCACGGATCCGCCACGAGGATCAGGCCTCCCGTGGGTGGACCGGCTGGTCGCGGGCGCTGGTGCGCCGCAAGTGGCTGGGAACGACGCTGGCGATCGGCATTCTCGCGGTGTTGATCGTGCCCTTCTTCAGTCTGACCACCGGCGAAACCAGCGCGAGCGCCCAGGCCCGCACCGGGACAGCGCACGTGGCTTACGAACGGATCCGGGTGGGCGGCGCGGCGAGCGGGGTGATCACGCCACTCGAGGTGTTGGTGCACGCCCCCCAGGCCAGCGCTGTTCGGGCCCGCCTGGCGAGAGTTCCAGGGATCGTGGACGCACTGCGCTCAACGGCGCCCGACAGCAACCACGATGGCACTAGCGTCGTCGTGGGAGTCCCGCGCGAAGAGACCGTTAACTCCACCTCGCTTGCCGCCGTGAGCACCGCCCGGGCCGCGCTCGAAGGCAGTCCGGGGGTGATTGGGATCGCGGGCGAGGGCCCGGGCGTGCTCGACTACCAGCACGCGGTGTTCGGCAACTTCCCGCTGATGTTCGCGATCATCGCGCTGCTCACGATCGTGCTGTTGGCGCGAGCGTTCCGCTCGGTGGTGCTGGCTGTAAAGGCGGTGGTGCTCAACCTCGTTTCGATGGCCGCGGCGTTCGGGTTCATGACGTGGTTCTGGCAGGAGGGCCACGGCTCGCAGGCGATCTTTGGGATTCCCGCCACGGGAGCGATCACCTTCTGGGTGCCGATCCTGGTGTTCGCATTCCTGTTTGGCTTGTCGATGGACTACGAGGTGTTCATCCTGGCGCGGGTGCGCGAGGAATACGACCGCACGGGCTCGACCGACCAGGCGGTCATCACGGGCCTTGGACGCACGGGGCGCCTCGTGACGAGCGCGGCGCTGATCCTGTTCTTGGCGTTCGCCTCGCTGGCCTCGGCGCCGAACACGGACATCAAGGTCCTGGCCACGGGCCTGGGTGCGGGCATCCTGCTGGACGCAACTGTCGTGCGAGCGCTACTGCTCCCTTCGCTGGTATCGCTGATGGGCAAGTGGAACTGGTGGTTCCCCACTCCGGTGGCCCGCCTGTTGCGAGTCCCCCCCAGGACCTGGAGCCCTACCCCCACCACTGGCACGGCCGAGCTCGACCGTTCGGTCGTGGCAGAGGCGACCAGCGGGGAGGGCTAGCGGCAGCGTGAAGTCGGACCGACAGAAGCCGCTAGCAGTGGGTGGAGTTCGGCCCGACGGAAGCCGCTAGCAGTAGGTGGAGTTCGGCCCGACGGAAGTAGCAAGCAGCGGGCAGAGCTGGGCCTGCAAGCGGTTAGCGGCTGGTCATTGGCTAGCCTCGCACAGACGACGATGCCAGTTCGGCAAGCACCTTAGATAGCTGCCCCCCTTGCCAGGCGATCGGCGAGCTGTCGGGCTCCTCCACCACGAGCCTGGAGCCTGGAATCGCGGCGGCGTAGCGCTCGCCGACAGCGAGTGGATGGGTCGGATCGGCCTCGTCGCGACTGGCGACCACAACCGTCGGAGCCTCAACAGACCGCAACTCCTCCCAATCCTCGAAAGGTCTCGAGCGCGGGACCGCTTCAAGGGCATTCGCTACGGCGAGCGGACGATCGTGGGCGGAGAGCCGCTGGCGCAGCACCTTCACGACGGTCTCCCGGAAGCGCGCGGGGATCGAGGCGAGCTCGTAGGCGGCGACGAAGCCCTCCACTCCCCCCTCTCGGAGTCCCTGCGCGAGCCTGTCCCATGATGCGTAGGAGCCAGGGTGGCCGTGCACGTCGGGGTCGAACGCCGGGGTTATGAGCCCGAGCGCGAGCACCCTGTCGGGGTGGTGGAGCGCGAAGCGAAGCGCCGTCTGTGCGCCCATCGAGGCCCCGGCAAGCACCGCCCGCTCGATCTGAAGCTCGTCGAGCACGGCTTGCAGATCCTCGGCGAGTAGCTCATACGTATACGCGCCGGCGCTCGGCGCCGGACCTGAGTGGCCGTGTCCGCGTGCGTCATAGGCGATTGTGCGATGCCCGCGGCGCTCGAGCGCCTTGGAGCCCATGACGACATAGCGGCGGGTCGCGGTGAGCCCGTGCAACAGCACGATCGGGGTGCCCTCGCCGCTCTGCTCCCCAGCGAGCCGCGCTCCGAGCGGGGTGTCGATCTGGAAAGCGCCGCCGGGGTCGGTGCTCACGTCGGGCGCAAGCCCTCAGGCGTTCACGGCGGCGTGCTCGCGCACGAGCTCTGCCGTTCGCTCGGGCTCCTCCCAGAAGAACAGGTGCCCGACGCCGTCGAAGATCTCAAGGCGCGCACCGGGGATCAGCTCGGCGATCATGTGGGCGTTCTGCACAGGGAGCATCTGGTCGAGCGTGCCGTGTATGACGAGCGTGGGCACGGCTATTTGGCTGAGGCGCCCGCTCGTGTCGTGCCCGACGATCGCGCGCATCTGCTCCATGATCACGGGAACAGGCAATCCGTAGCTCAGGCCTGTCTGCAAGAACGTCTCATAGACGTCGTCCCGGGCGGCGAAGCCCGGTGAGACGTTGACCTCCCAGCCCGTGCGGATCGCGCGCTGACGATCGCCAGAGGACATCCCTTCGGCGAGCCGGCGCATCACGTCTTCGCTTGCGAGCACGCTGCCCTCGCCGCCACTGTAGGTGCAGCCGAGCACGAGCGCTCGTATCGGCTCGGGATGCGCGAGCGCGAGCTCCTGGGCGATCATGCCGCCCATCGAGATGCCCATCACATGTGCCGAGTCGATCCCAAGCGCCGCGAGTAGCCCCGCGGCATCCTCGGCGAGATCGGCGATCGTGAAAGGCTCGCCTGTCTTGGTGGAGTCGCCGGCGTCGCGGTGGTCGTAGACGATCGTGTCGAAGTCACGGCGCAGGTCCTCGAGCAGCGGCTTGCCCCAGTGATGCTTGGTGCCACTCATCCCCATGATCAGCAGGAGCGGCGGACCCTCGCCCGCACGGTCGTAGCTGAGATCTATATCCCCTGCTTTGGCAAGCGGCATCGTGCGATGAAGCCTACACCGGCAGCTCGAGTTGTCCCGCGGCACCCCTCGCCTTCGACTCACCACCGCGACCCTCGGCCTGTGTAGCGCCTCCTCCCGTAGCCCCTCCCCGTGTGGCCAAACCGGCGACCCGCACCCCCAAGAGACGCACAGGCCGTGGAGGCGCATACTGCTCGAGCAACGCGAGCGCCACGCTCGTGACTTGCTCGGCATCGCATGTGGGCTCCGCCAGCGTGCGTGCGCGCGTGACGGTGGAGAAGTCGTCCAAGCGCACCTTGATCCCGATCGTGCGCCCGTGATTGTCGTGGGCGGCGAGGCTCGCGCACAATTCGCCGGCCATCCGCGCGAGCGCGTCACGCAGCAGAGCTGGATCACGGATGTCGCTGTCGAATGTGCGCTCGCGCGACTCGGAGACCACCTTGCGCGCCTCGCTCACCTGTCCGTCGTGTTCGAAGTGGGCGCGCCGACGTAGTTCGCGACCGAGGTTGGGGCCAAAGCGCTCGACCATCTGTTGCTCGGGCGCACGCGCGAGCTGTCCCAGGGTGTGCAACCCCATCGCCTCGAGCCTTGCCGCGGTCTTCGGGCCGATCCCGGGGATCAGCCCCGGAGGGGCATCCACGAAGCGCTCACACGCCTGCTCGCGTGTGAGCACGAGAAAGCCGGCGGGCTTCTCCGCGTCGGAGGCGACCTTCGCGACGAGCTTGTTCGGCCCGATCCCGATAGAGCACACGAGCTCGGTGGCTAGCTTGATGTCCGCCAGGATGCGACGCATCGCGGCACGTGGCGAGTACAGGTCGCTCAGATCGAGATAGGCCTCGTCGAGTCCCACCACCTCGACACGCTCGACGTGAGAGCGCACGATGTCCATCATGCGTTTGGACACCTCGCGGTAGTGTGCTCCGTCGGGCGGGATGAACACCGCCTGTGGGCACAGCCGGCGCGCACGCGCGGCGGGCATCGCCGAGCCGACGCCAAAGCGCCGAGCCTCATAGCTCGCGGTGGTGACTACCGCCCGCGGCCCGGTCCCCGACACGACGACCGGCAGCCCCCGCAGCTCGGGATGGCGGTTCAGCTCAACCGAGACATAGAAGGCGTCGGCGTCGAGGTGAGCGACGCACGTCCCGGGCTTCGATGGTTCTTCGCCGGCAGCTGGCACCACTGGCCCGGTGGACGCTGGCTCGGATGCATCTGGCCCGGTAAAAGCTGCAGGCCCAAAAGACCTTGCAGGCCCGACATGTGCCGCGGGCTCCATCGACTGTTCGCTCGTGCTCGACACCGTCGCTCGAATCTAGCGCGGGCCACGGCGAGACGAGCGACTACTGCTGGAGCACCGAGAGCACGTTGCCGGCGGGGTCTGTGAACCACGCGATGAGCGGGCCCCCACCGCGGAAGATGCCCCTGTAGTCCTGGTCAAGTCACCTGATCTAAGGACCATTTGCGCAGCAAAAAGTCATCGCCAACAGGATCGCAAACCGTTCGCTCGTCCGATATGTGGGACTGGTGCTCAAGCTGAGAAGATCACCGGTCGAACTCCGGGATATGGCATCTCGGATGCTCAAACTCCGTTGGTCCGATGAGTGCAGCGCCTGCGGCTCAGCGTTGCCGGCGGGCTCGCTGGGATGGTGGGACGCGCCCACACGCACGGTCACCTGCCCGAGCTGCCAAGAAGTGAGCTCCGAAGGCAGCTTTTCGAGTTCGAGCACCCCCCAGCTTGACCGGGGCCAGCCGGGTGCGAGCGTCGCGCGCGAGTATCAGCGGCGTAAGCGCAACCGTGAAGTGCGCACCCGTGAAGCTCACCCTCGCATCGGCGGCTTCCTGCTTGCTGTGCGCGGGGCCCCGCAGCACGAGCGCGCGTTCCACAGCGGTGAGATCGGCGAGCGAGAGGTTGCCGCGGCACTTGAGCGACGCACGGCGGAGAGCCCCGCGATCATCCTGCACGACCGGCGCATGCCCGGTGGTTACGGCAATATCGACCATCTCGCCGTCGCACCGACAGGGGTGTTCGTGATCGACGCAAAGAACATCACGGGGAAGGTGCGCGTCGCCAATCCCATGTTCGGCCCGTCAAGGCTGATGATCGCCGGGCGCAACCGCACCAGGCTGATCGACGGTCTCGAGCGTCAGGTATCGGTCGTGCAACGGGCGCTGTCCGCATCCGACCATGAGGTACCGGTGCGGGGCGTGCTGTGCTTCACCTCCGCCGACCTGCCGCTGCTTGGGACGCTGAGTATGCGCGACAATCTCCTGGTCCACTGCAAAGCGCTGGCCCGCCGCGTGAACGCGAAAGGACCACTCGCGGCGCCTGCGATCGACACACTCGCTCATCGCCTCGCGAACACGCTTCCGCCCGCCTGATTCGCCGCCCGCTTGATTCGCCGCCCGCTTGATTTGCCAGTCCCGCGCCGATCGACCACTGGCCCGCTCGAGGCACCACTGTGACCCACCTGGGGAGCCGAGTTCTCGCGACGCACGAAGCGCCGCGAGGACGCTACGCGACGGCGTCGATGTTCAGGCGCACGTAGTCGACGACGACCGGCTCTCCGATCGCCTGCAGCGCGTCATCCATGAACCGCTCGCGCAAGTCATCGGGTAGGCGCTGTACGTGCGGACCGAGCACGATCGTGGCAAGGAACTCGCGCGGGTGCTCGGGCTCGCGGGGCGCCGGCTCGAGCCAGCACTCGGCCGAGGCGAAGCCGGCGGCGAGCAGGCGCTCACGAGTCGGCTCCGCTCCCGCATAGTTCCACGGTGGCCGCCAATCGACGAAGTGCTCGGCGTACGGCTCGCGCGAAAGCAGCGGCGCGACTTTGCCGCGCAGGATGTCGATGTTGCCCTCTCCCCCGCACTGGGCCACAAGCCGACCACCGGGGCGCAACGCCGCACGCAGGCGAGCGAAGAGGCGATCGTGGTCCGCGATCCAGTGAAACGTGGCCGTGGAGAGGATCGCGTCGACCGGCTCCTCCAGTTCCAGCTCGAGCAGATCCACGACGCGCACGTCCGCCTCCGGACCCAGCCGCTGCCTGGCGGCGTCAACCATCGATGGCGACTGGTCCACCCCGATCACACGACCGCGCGGTAGCTGCTCGATCAGCGCCTGGGTGATCCGCCCCGAACCGCACCCGGCATCGAGCACCACCTCGTCACCGGCTAGCTCCAAGCGTGCCAGCACCGCGCGGCCAAGCGCCTCCATCGGCCCAGAGATGCGATCGTAGCTCGCCCCGTCCCACTCGCGTACACCCGGCATACGTGCGTACGTTATCACGTATGCACGTATGCGGAGGGATCAACTGCACGCGTGCGAGGCACGGCGGAGAAACTTGCTGGCCAGCCGTGCGGCGGAGACCGATCAGCGCCGCGAGAGGATCCCGGCCAACCGTGCCCGCTGACGCTTGGCGCCGCCGAGCATCGCGGCATCGAGCAGAGCTCGCTTGTAGAGCCAGTGAACGTCGGCCTCCCACGTGAACCCGATCCCTCCATGTGCCTGGATCGCTGAGGCCGTGACCTCCGTTCCCGCGTCGGACGCGGCGGCCTTGGCCATCGCGCTCGCCTCCCCCAGCCGCTCGGGATCCGCATCCGCCGCCCAGGCCGCGAACGCCGTCGTCGCGCGCGCCTTCTCTGTATCGAGCAGCATCTGCGCACAACGGTGAGAGACCGCCTGGTAGGCACCCACGGGCACGCCGAACTGCTTGCGCTCCTTGACGTATGCGACGGTCATGTCGAGCGCGCGCTCACATACTCCGACGAGCTCGGAGGCGATCGCCACGAGCGCCCGGTCGATCCCCCCGGCCGTGTCCCCATCGAGCGTGTCCCCCGCCGCATCGGCGAGGCGCACGAGCGCGGCCGGGCGTGTGGGGTCGATCGAATCGACGGGCTCCACCTCGACCTCCTCCCGGGCGAGCACGCGCACGCGCGGGGGACCCTCTCCTCCGACGGATGTCCCCTTGATATGCCCTGACGGGGTGACGAGCACGAGCACCTGCGCCGCGGGCGCTCCCACGACCAGCTCGGCGACGCCGTGGCGCGCCGTGCCGAGCGCGCCGATCGTCTCGCCGCTGGCGAGCCCCGGCAGCCAGCGCTCGCGCTGCTCGGGCGAGCCCGCTTGCTGGATGACTGTCGCGGCGAGCACGCTCGGCAGCATCGGCACAGGCGCGACGGTGCGCCCCAGCTCCTCGCACAACGTCGAGAGCTCCACGAGCCCAAGCTCCTGCCCGCCGTGCTCCTCGGAGATCGCGATCCCGGGCCAGCCGAGCTCGCACAGCTCGCGCCACAAACGCTCGTCGAAGCTATGGCTCTCGGCGTGCTCGCGCACGCGCTCCGGACGCGCCCGCTCGGCCAGCAACTCGCGGGCGGTGCGCTGGATCTCGCGCTGGTCGTCGCTCAGGCCGAAGTCCATCAGCTAAGCATCCGTCCAGCTCGTGGAGTGCCGAGGCGCCCGAATACCTCGAGAACGCCATCGCGCAGCCCCGACGGGGCGGAGCCAATCCCCTCCCCCAGCACCTACACGACCGCCTTCAGCCGCGGCAATCCCAGCACGCGCTCGGCGACGATGTTCTTCAGCACCTCGGTGGTGCCGCCCTCGATCGTGTTCCCACGCGCGCGCAGCAGCTCATAGCTCCAGCTCGTGCCGGCCGTGAGCGCGGCGGGGCCGACGATCTCCGCGGCAAGCTGGGTGAGGCGCTGGTTGGTGTCCGACCACAACCACTTCACGAGCGATCCCTCCGGACCTGGCTGGCCATAGCGCTCGATGTCGGTGAGGCCCTTCCACGCAAGCAAGCGGATCGACTCGCAGCGGATGTGCAACTCCGCGAGCGCGTCGGCGTACAGCGGGTTCTCGAGCAGCCCGTTCTCGCGTGCAACCGCAAGCGTGTCGTCGAGCAGCTGACGCAGGCGAACCTGCAGCGCGAAGCCGAGCCCCGCGCGCTCGTTCATCAGCGTCGTGAGCGCCACCTTCCAGCCGTTGCCCACCCCACCGACCACATTCTCATCGGGGATGCGGGCCTCCTCTATGAACAGCTCGTTGAACTCGTCCTCGCCGGTGATCTGGCGCAGTGGGCGCACCTGGACGGCCTGCTGCTCCATGTCCATCAGGAAGTAGGTGAGACCCTTGTGCTTGGGCACGTCGCCGTCGGTGCGCGCGACGAGCATGCACCACTTGGAGTACTGGGCGCCGCTGGTCCACACCTTCTGGCCGCTCACGACCCAGCCATCGCCATCCTTGACGGCACGTGTCTTCAGCGAGGCGAGGTCCGAGCCGGCGTCGGGCTCGGAGAAGCCCTGGCACCAGATCTCCTCGGCGGAGAGGATCGGCGCGAGGTAGCGCTCCTTCTGCTCATCCGTCCCCCACACCATCAGCGTGGGTCCGCCGAGCAGCAATCCGAGCACGTTGGCCGGCAGCGGTACGCAGGCGAGGCCCAGCTCCTCGAAATAGATCGCCGACTCGGTCAGCGACGCGCCGCGACCTCCGTACTCGGCGGGCCACGCCGGCGCGGCCCAGCCGGCGTCGTACAGCTTGCGTTGCCACTCCCTGCGCCAAGCGTACTTGGCGTCTTCGCTGTCCTCGCTCGGCTCCTCAGCGGGCCTGTTCTCGGCAAGCCACCCACGCAGCTCTTCGCGAAAAGCGCTCTCACGCTCGCTGAAGGTCAGGTCCATCGCGCGCTACCGGCCGAAGGAGATTGCGTCGCTCACCATGTCGGCTCAACTATGCCAGCTGCGAGGACTCGCGACGGCCCCGCGGGGACGGCCAAGCCGGCGACGCTCATGTCAGCTACGAGCGCGAACGACGAGCTCGTCGACCTCGAGCCGGCCGACTTTCAGATCGCCCACTTCGAGTGAGCCGACCGTGGCGCGCTTGACGGCCAGGCGCCGGACCGCGAGCGCACCGATCGCAAGCGCGCCAAGCGCGAGCGCTCCAACGGCCAGCGAGCCAACCGACACGGCCCCCGAAGCCAACGCGACACGCCTAGCCTTGCGCGTCCTGCGCCTGGCCCGCTTGAGCTTGCGCGCGACACGGGCCAAACGCACAGCGGCCACCGCGACGGCGGCCACCTTGCGGCGCTTCGAGCGGCTCGAGCCATTGGATGGTTTGCTGCCCTTATGTCTTGTCAGCTTGCTCATTCCCACTAGGCTAGCGGTTACTCCACACCTCTCCCACCCCTTCGAACCCAAGTGCGCGCTTGGTGGCTTCGGTGAGATCGAATTCGCGGCCTTCGACATATGGGCCGCGATCGACTACCGGCACGCGCACCGTGCGCCCGCCATAGCGCAGCGTCACGCGCGTGCCACAGGGCAGCGTCTTGTTCGCCACGCCCAGCGTCGCGCTGGTGAGCTCGCCGCCGCAGGCGAGACTCCCCCCGCCGCCGTACCAGGAGGCATCCGCGAGGCGATAGGAGGTCATCCGTCCGAGCGTGCGGTGTGCCGTGAGATCGCTCGAGTCGCCGGCAAACATCACCCGCACGTGCTCGCTGAGCAGGCGGTGCGGGGTGTAGCGCAGTACGAAGCGCCCTGCGTGGCGTGTGAGCGTGTGTGAGATCGTCTCCCATCCGTGACGCCCGAGCCGCTGCAGATCGACGGCTCGCTCGGCAAGCCCGGGGCGCAACCTGCCCGCCACGGTCACCGTGCTCCCGTCAAGCACATTCAGCTGCACTCTGCGTATGTGCAACTTCACCCGCACCGGCGGGACCGGGAGCGCATCGACCCCGAACAGCGGCGATGAGATCCCAACCGGGGTTGCGGGAAGTCCCGGTAGCGACGGCGTCGGCGGCCCCGACGGTGAGAGCGCGGGCGCGCCTGATGGTGACGCCGCGGGCGCGCTTGCGGCGCTGGCGGTGGGTACGACGGTCAGTGCTGCGGCACAGGTCAAGCTCGCGCCCAGCAGCACCGGTTGGGCACGACGAACGCGCCCGGCTATGTGTGGCCTCGACAAAGAGGTCTCCTTGGGTATCCGCCTACGGGGTTAGCTGTCGGGCTCACGTCCCGCCGGCAGCACGAATCCGTACGTGCACCAGTCGGGCGTTACAGCCGCATCAGCGGCCGATTCGCCCCATCCGGGCCCCATGCGTCAGGCCCCGGCAGTGGGTCCCCCGCTCGCTCTCATCCACGAAAGCGACTCGGCAGGGTTAGGCAATCAGAGGCACGCTAAAGGATTATTGGAAACCCTATGTGTGAGAAAGCTCACATATACCCTTACGCCTCTCGTCCCAGCATGGAACTGCGTTCCCCGCGCTTCGCGCGTTGGCTAGACGCGACGGTCTATCGAACCTTCCAGTGCATCGGCCGTCTGTCGTGACCGAAACTGGAAGCGGGAGACGCTTGATGGCCCCGCTAGCCGCAATCAGCCGAAGCGTGGCAGGCGTCGACGGGCTGTTCCCGCCGCCGGGGCCAACTCATGGGATTGCCAAACGCTCAGCTGGTGACTTTGTCACCAGTCGTAGCGAGCAGGTCTCTCACCGAGAAGAAGCGCTCGAAGCCCTCCTCGCGGGTACTGAAATAGCTGGAGTGCGTCTTCTTGATCGTCTCGATCGAGTCGGCGCCGAGAAGTACGACCTCAATATCGTCGCGACCCCGATAGGTCTCCTCTGCCTGAGCATAGGCTGCCAGGGCCGTGTCGTAGTCATCACCAAAGCGATCGTCGACATTCGCCTCACGAGCGGGGATGTCGTAGACGACGAGGAAATGATGAATAGGGGTATCGCTCATTGTTTCTCTCCCGAGGCGGTCGTGAGAAAAGGCTGTGCTGCCATGTAGGTAAGCAGAAGACGCTGCCTAAGCTCATCATCGGGCTCCGCGCCTTGTTCCCTGAGAGCGAGGAGCTCGGATACCACTACATAGTACTCATGGACCTCCGTCTGGCCCTTCCCCCCCTTGAAGTCGCGGCCTACACGACGGGAGTCCTCCTCCACCTGGTTCGCCCATGCGTCCTGCGTCGGAGTCCTGAGCTGCACCTCGATTAGACGACTTTTGCGGCGGACGATTAGGTGCACCGCTCGGTAGCCCGATGCCTTCGGTTCGGCGACATAGTCTCGGGTACGGGTGATGTCCCAGTTCTTCCGAAGTCGTTTTGCAACGTCGTAGACGGCCGCCTGGTCAAAGAGCAGCGCTCGACAACCGCCAATGTCTGCCATTTGACTGAGCTTCATCTTGGGCTCTCGCAGCAGCTTGTCGATCACAGTAGGCACCCGCTTCAGTCGTTGTGTGACCAAGATGTGGCCGTGCGGCTTGACGTAATGGCGCAGGTTGGCACTGACGGACGTCAACGGCTTCGCGTGGAGCCCTCTCCACCAATCGATCATCTCAAACGCCTGGTTGATCTCACCGGTCGGTGTGGCCTCGTAGATTCCCATGCGCTCTTGCTCCGGAAGGCGCCAGTCCACAAGTAGATCGGCAATCAGACGGCCGCTGCGATTGACGGCTTCCTTGGAATGCATAGGCAGGCGGGTCTTTGAGGGTGCGGGCATTCGGGTTATGTTGGCATCAAGTGGCCGCTCTCCGACAGCCAACAACAAAGGCTCTCAACGACCGGTGCGCTGTCACCAGGCAAGATGGGTCGGATCATGAGCCGGAAAGATGGCCTCAATCCTCATCCCCCCGCGGCGATGCCCCAAGCCTGTTGAGCAGCATCGCCTCGGCCATGCGCAGCAATCCGATCGTGGTATGCGGGCGCGCTTCGCTGGAGCGCACCGACACGTCCGAGCCGTGCGGCCCCAGCACCTCGACGATCGTGCAGACGTTGCCGATCTCGCACTCATCTCCATAGCGGCCTTCCAGCGCCTCCATCTGCGCCGCCACCACCTGTCCTATCTTCGATTGGTCGAATGGCATGTCCGAGTCCTCCTGAGGGATGGTTTGGGTAGTCCGGCAACCGCTCTCGCCGCCGATCCACAAGCAACAGATACACCAATCGCGAGCGCAGCGATAATCGGCCCCCAATAGCATCCACGACCGCACATGCCCCCACAACCCCCCTACTCCAACTACGAGCACGAGATCTACGTCGCCGGGATGCTCGGCGGGCGCAAGCCTGCTCGGCCGGTGGACTGGCGCGAACTGGAGCGCGACGCGTACGCGATGCTCTCGCGTGGGCCGCGCGGGTACATACAGGGAGGGGCGGGACGCGGGCACACGATCAGGGCCAACCGTGAGGCCTTCGACGAATGGCGGATCGTGCCGCGGATGCTCAAAGACGTGTCCGAGCGGTCGCTTGAGCGCACGGTGCTCGGGACGAAGATGGGAGCGCCGGTACTGCTGGCCCCGATCGGCGTGCAGACCGTCGCCCACCCTGAAGGCGAGCTGGCGAGCGTGCGCGCGGCCGCACACGTAGGACTCCCATTCATCGCGAGCACCGCCGCGTCGCACACGATCGAGCAGATCGCGCAGGAGGCGGGAGAGCAGTCGTGCTGGTATCAGCTGTACTGGCCACGCGACCGCGAGCTCGCGCGCAGCTTTATCGCGCGCGGCGAGAAGGCGGGGTATGAGGCGATCGTGGTGACGCTCGACACGTGGCTGTTGGGCTGGCGCCCGGCAGACCTCACCGAGGGGTTCCTGCCGTTCCTGCGCGGCGAGGGCAACATCAACTATCTGCAGGATCCGGTGTTTCGCGCGGCCCTGCCCAAGCCACCCGAGGAGGACCTGCCGAGCGCGGTGGCCTACTGGGCGTGGCAGTTCTCAAACCCGGCTGTCAACTGGGCGGACCTCGCCTTCCTGCGCGAGTGCACGAAACTGCCGATCGTGCTTAAGGGCATCCAGAGCGCCGAGGATGCGTTGCTGGCCGTCGAGCACGGGATCGAGGGGATCATCGTCTCCAACCACGGCGGCCGCCAGGTGGACGGTGCGATCGGCTCGCTGCAGGCGTTGCCACCTGTGGTGGCGGCCGTGGGAGATCGCTGCGAGGTGCTGTTCGACAGCGGCATTCGCTCAGGCGCGGATGCGCTGAAGGCGCTTGCGCTGGGCGCACGTGCGGTATGCCTGGGGCGCCCGTACACGTGGGGGTTGGCGCTCGGGGGCGAACAGGGCGTGATTGACGTGCTGCGCGCGTTTCTGGCCGAGCTCGATCTCAACATGGCGTTGTCGGGCCACGCGAGCGTGGACGAGCTCGGCGTGCACTCGCTCGTGGCGCACCCATCCAGCGGCTCGCGCTGAGGGATCGAGACGGTGCGCAATAGCGACGTTGGGCCGGCGGCGTTGACGCCAGAGCCCGGACCCGCGACAATCGCAGTCGATGACAAACCCTGACCGCCTAACGGGCCTGGACTCGGCCTTCCTGCACCTGGAGGCCGGCGGCTCGGCGCACATGCACGTGGCGTCGGTGATGGTGTTCGAGGGCAAGGCGCCAGCGTATGAGGAGTTCGTCGAGCACATCCTGTCGCGGCTGCACCTGGTGCCGCGCTACCGCCAGCGACTGGCGTTCGTGCCGCTGGGGCAGGGCAGGCCGGTGTGGGCCGACGATCCACACTTCAACCCGCGCTACCACATCCGCCACACGGGGCTTCCTCGCCCCGAAGACGTGGCAGAGCTCAAGCAGCTCGCGGGGCGCGTCTTCTCCCAGCGGTTGGATCGCTCAAAGCCACTGTGGGAGATGTGGCTCGTGCAGCACATGGCGGGCGAACGATTCGCCGTGATCGCAAAGACCCATCACGCGCTCGTGGACGGGATCTCAGGTGTGGACATCACGACGGTGCTATTCGATGTGTCACCCGAGCCGACAGTCCAGTCGCGCCCGCCGGCGCCGTGGATCGCGCGCCCATTGCCGGGACCGGCGAAGCTGCTGGCGGATGCGCTGGTGGAGCGCTCGACCGTGCCCGCGGAGATGATTCGCGGGGCGCGTGCTGTGGTGCGAACTCCGCGGCGTGCGCTCGCGCACGTGAAGGACGCGGTTATGGGGGTGGGCGCGACAACGCTCGCGGGAATCAACGCGCCGGCACCTCCGAGCCCGCTGAACGTGGACATAACCTCGCACCGGCGGTACACGTGGATCGACGCGGATCTCGCCCAGTTCAAGCAGATCAAGAACACGTTGGGAGGCACGCTGAACGATGTGGTGCTGACCGCGGTGAGCCTCGCGCTGGGACGGCACATGCGCATCCAGGGATATGACACCGAGGGCCTGGTACTGAAGGCGATGGTGCCGGTGTCGGTGCGAGCGGACGTCGAGCGCGGCGCACTGGGCAATCGCGTGGCGGCGATGTGGGCACCGCTGCCGGTGGGCATCGTGGACCCGGTGGAATGCCTCGCGCAGGTGCGCCTGGAGATGGACGACCTGAAGGACTCCGGCCAGGCGGTGGGCGCGGAGGTGCTGACGAATCTCGCGGGGTTCGCTCCGCCGACGATCCTCAGCCAGGCGGCGCGCCTACAGGCGCGCCAGCGCTTCTTCAACCTGGTCGTGACCAACGTGCCGGGACCGCAGTTCCCGCTGTACCTGATGGGCCGTCGCTTGAAGGCGCTGTATCCCGTGGTGCCACTCGCACGGCGCCAGGCGCTCGGGATCGCGGTGATGAGCTATGACGGGCATCTCGGCTTCGGCTTGCTCGCGGACTACGACGCGTTGCCGGAGATCGAGATGATCGCGCAGGCGCTCGATCGTGCGATCGCGGCACTCGCAAAGGCCGCCGGTGTGAGCGCGAAGCCGCGTCGCGCCAAGCGCCCCCGTGCGGTGGCCGCACACCAGTGACCCGAACACGGCGGCGATGAGGACCGGGGTGCGCCTGGCCCTCTGCCAGATCAACGCCACCGTCGGCGACCTCGCCGGCAACGCACAGCTGATCCGCGACGGCATCGAGACCGCCAAGCGGGAGGGCGCGGAGGTGGTGGTTCTGCCGGAGCTCGCGCTGACGGGCTATCCACCCGAGGATCTGCTCCTGCGCGAGCACTTCCTCAGCGACACCGCGGCGCGGCTGCACGAGCTGGCAAGCGCGGTTGAGGGGATCGTGGCGATCGTGGGCTTTCCCGAGCACGCGCAGGGCAGCGTGTACAACTCGGCGGCGGTGCTCGCTCGCGGCGAGGTGCACGCGGTCTATCGCAAGATGCACCTGCCCAACTACGGGGTGTTCGACGAGCAGCGGTACTTCAAGGCGGGGAGCGGGGGCATGACGATCGACCTGGGCGCGCTGCTTGACGAGCGAGATCCGGACGCGGGCGAGCGGACCTCGAGCGACGAGCCGCAAGGAGAGCTTGGAATGGGAGGATTTGGGGTCGTTCTCGGGGTCACAGTTTGCGAGGATCTGTGGATCGATGGGCCTCCCGCCTCGGCCGAGGCGGGAGCGGGGGCGCGTGTGATCGTGAACGCGTCGGCGTCCCCGTATCACGCGGGCAAGGGCTTGGAGCGCGAGCGACTGTTCGCCAAGCGCGCCCACGAGACGGGCGCGTACGTGGCGTTCTGCGGGATGGTGGGCGGCCAGGACGAGCTGGTGTTCGACGGGCACTCGTTCGTGCTGGACCCGAACGGGGAGACGATCGCGCGGGGAGCTCAGTTCGAGCAGGACCTGCTCGTGTGCGACATCGATCTCTCAAATGGCGATTCCCCACCCGCGCGCGCGGGGCAAGCGATTTCGAGCACAACACAACCCGGCGCCGTCTCACGCGAACCCACCTCCACCACTACTCAAACCAACGCGATCATGCATGAGGCCACCACGCAGCCCGACACGCGCCTGCGTGCGCCTATCTCTTCCTTAGAGGAAGAGGTGTATAGGGCGCTCGTGCTCGGGTTGCACGACTATGTCGAGAAGAACGGCTTCGGGTCGGTGGTGCTGGGACTCTCGGGCGGGATCGACTCGGCGCTCGTGGCGTGCCTCGCTGTGGACGCGTTGGGAGCACAGCGGGTGAACGTGGCCGTGATGCCCTCGCCCTACTCCTCCGCGGCGACGCAGGACGACGCACGCGCGCTCGCGCACGCGTTGGGCGCACGCGCGCACGAGTTGGAGATCGCTGCGGTGATGGGCGCATACACGCAGGCGCTGCGAGCCGACTTCGAGGGACGCGAGGCCGATTTGACCGAGGAGAACCTGCAGGCGCGCATCCGCGGCAACCTGCTGATGGCGCTCTCGAACAAGTTTGGGTGGCTCGTGCTGACGACCGGGAACAAGTCTGAGATGTCGGTCGGGTACACGACCCTGTACGGCGACTTGGCGGGCGGCTTCGCGGTGATCAAGGACGTGCCAAAGACGCTCGTGTACCGGCTCGCGCGCTGGCGCAATGATCCATCGGCCGCGCAGGCCCTCGCAAAAGCTACCGGCACAGGTGCAGGCGCAGGCGCAGGCGCAGCTGCACCCACTCCTCCACGCACGCCTGCACCCGGGCCTATTCCCGCCTCGATCATCGAGCGGGCACCATCGGCTGAGCTGCGCGTGGACCAGACCGATCAGGACTCATTGCCGGCCTATGAGGTGCTCGACCGCATCTTGCACGGGTACATCGAGCTCGACCGCAGCCGCGAGCAGCTGATCGCGGAAGGCTTGCCGCGCGAGGATGTGGAGCACGCCACGAGGTTGGTGGACCTCGCCGAGTACAAGCGTCGCCAGGCTCCCCCCGGCATCAAGATCACCGAGCGCGCGTTCGGACGCGACAGGCGCATGCCGATCACCAACGCCTACCGTGGCTGAGCGACGCGCGACAACGCTGCTCGGAGTCGCGCTCGTGGCGTGTGCGCTGGTGCTCGGCTCCTGTGGGAACACGCTCCAGGACAAGCCGATCGGGCCGCAGCCGCTCGAGTCGGTGCTCGTGCGTAGCCGCTTCCCGGTGTACTGGCTCGGCTTGAAGTACCAGGGGATGCAGATCAGCGGCGTGGCGATCGATCCGAGCGGAGCGGTGACGATCCGCTATGGCGACTGCGTGCTCGGCGGCCAGTACGTGTGCGTGGCGGCCGTGTCGATCGTGACGTCGCCCGACAACAGCTTCATCCCCGGTGGCCGCGCCGCGGCGCGGCCGGTGTCGCTGAGGGGAGCGACCGTCACCTCCACCCAGGGCGGCTCCACGCTTGCGATCCCCACCGCGGGCGTGGTGGTGAGCGTGTTCGCCGACCTCCCGGCGCTCGCCAGGGCGGCGGCCACGACGATGGCTCCGCTCAACGAAGTGGGGCTGCCGCTCGCGCCGCTGCCGGCGCCACTACCCGACACCGGCTTCGATCGGGTGCCGTTGCCGGGCCAGGTGCCCACGGGCGTGAGCGTGCCGCGCGGACCCGAATAGCCCGAGCCCCGACCCGAGGCCATCCCGCCGGAGAGTCCGCGCCGCACACCTCTCCTGCCTGCGTCCGTGCCGGGCGAATAGTTACTCGAAGCGGCGAACGTCCCCGCTTGGATCAGTTGGGGAGCGGGCGAACGGCGATCGTCATGCGCGTGATCGCGCACGTGCGACCGTCATCGTCAGTGAACTTCACATCCCACAACCAGGTGGTGCGCCCGCGGTGAATGCGCGTGGCGTGCGCATGCATGGTGCCGGCGGTCACGGGCCGCAGGAAGTTCGTGTTGTTGGACATGCCCATCGCCATGCACCCTTCATCGAGCACAGTCAGACCCGTGGCGATCGACGCGATCGCCTCGGCGACCGAGGCGTAGACACCACCGTGCACAAGCCCCGCGGGCTGCTTGTGCTCCTCGCGAACCACGACCTGAGCGCGCATCTCGGTCTCCGAGCACTCCAGCAACTCGAGTCCGTAAAGACGGTCGAAGCCCAGCATGAACTCGTTGAGCTGGGCGGGGGGTGGGATGGCCATCGGCCGGCCACGATAGCCTACGAGCGATGGCCAGCGTCCGGTGGGACGGTGTGACCGCGCATTGACATGACCGACCTCGACAGACTGCCACCCGACCAACGTGCCGTGCTCTCGCTCGTGCTCGATCGCGGCAAGAGCTATGGCGAGGTGGCCGAGCTGCTTGGGATACCCGAGGGCACCGTGCGCGGCCGCGCGCACGCGGCGCTCGACGCGCTTGCGCGCGACCCCATGACGGGCGGCCTGCGCGCCCAGAGCGCACGTCCCGTGCGACCCCGCGCATCGCATACGGGTGGGGCCAGCGCGGCCGGAGCAGGCGCGGCTGGTGCATCGAGATCGAGGGTGGGCGACGCGGCGGGAGCCGGCGCACCGACAGCCGCGGGCGGCACACCGAGCCCTTCCACGCCAAGCGCGAGAGAGCCGCGCGCCGCGCGTACGTCGGCGAGCTCGCGAAGGGCTGGGGCGCTACTGCTCGGCGCGATCGTAGTGGTGATCGTCGTGGCAGTGGTCCTGATCTCGAGCAGCGGCGGGAAAGGCTTGACGCCCACGGCGACGGCCACCACCGGCCCGTCGTCGACGTCAACCTCGACAAGCTCGACGTCGAGCAAGAGTACGGGCAAGAGTGCGGGCAAGCCCAGCCTCGACAAGACGATTCAGCTCAGTTCGACCGAACCGTCCGCCAAAGCCAGCGGCACGGCATATGTCCTCTCCGAGGGCGGTAAGCGCGCGTTCTATGTGACAGCGCAGGGACTGCCTCCCTCCTCGGGCTTCTTCTACGCGGTGTGGCTGTACAACTCGCCAGCGAGCGCGGAGCCGCTTGGGCGCGCTTCCAACGTGACGTCGGACGGTCGCCTGGAGGGCGGAAACCCGCTGCCCTCGAGCGCGGCGGACTACGCCAAGTTCATCGTCACGCGGGAGACGAGCACCCACCCGAGCCACCCCGGCCCGACGGTGCTGAGCGGCCCCTTCTCGCTGCACTAGCCGCCTTCAGGGCAGCAGCTTGCCCGGGTTCATGATGCCGGCGGGGTCGAGCTCATCCTTCAGTGCGCGCAGCACGTGTACCCCCTCGGCGCCAATCTCGCGATCCATCCACGGGGCGTGATCGCGCCCGACGGCGTGATGGTGGGTGATAGTGCCACCTCCTTCGACGATGGCAGTGCTCGCCGCCGTCTTCACAGCCCGCCATTGCTCGATCTCCCCACCGTCGCTCTGACGGGCGAGAAAAGTGAAATAGA
Organism: Solirubrobacteraceae bacterium; assembly: GCA_036510495.1. Lineage (GTDB taxonomy): Bacteria > Actinomycetota > Thermoleophilia > Solirubrobacterales > Solirubrobacteraceae > Palsa-744. The sequence continues at coordinate 38,317 of DATCDV010000004.1, read as the reverse complement.
GCGAGGCGCCGGTCTCATACAGGTGCGAGACGTGGCACATGACAAGGCCCGGCGTTCCAAGCGCGCGCAGCGAATCGTCGATGGCCGTGCACACTCGACCATGGAGCGCCTCCAGATTCGACCAGCGCGTGGCGGTCTCGAGCGTCTCGACCATCACGCCGTGGGTCAGCATGTCATCTCGTAGGTAGGGAGCGGAGAAGCGCGAGGCAAGCCAGGCACGTCCAGGTGAGCTGCCGACGCGCAGCCCGCCGCAACGGCGCACCACCGCGTGCGCCCGCGCGCGGCGCGCGCTCACCTCCTCGCCATCGCCCTCGAAGCCGAAGATGGCAAGGCATCCGCTTCCGTATCCCCGCGCCCCCAGGTACACGCGTCCAAGCCGTCCCTTCACGCCGCCCGAGCCGGCGAGCGCGAGCGACATGCGCGTCTCCTGCTCATCTGAGAGTCGTGCGACGTCGGGCGTGCAGTGGCGTTGGGCCAGTTCGCGCAACGCGAACGTGCCGGCTTCGAAGCTCTCGAAGAACACGCCTTCGTAGATGCGCTCGGCGGGGGCGCGGCGCACGCGCAGCGTGAGCTCGTCGATCACCCCGAGCGCTCCCTCCGAGCCGACGAGCAGCTCGCGCACGCCGGGGCCGGCCGCGCTCGCAGGAAACGCGGCGAGCTCGACGTCGCCGGCGGGGGCCACCATGCGCAGACCGTGCACCATGCGCTCAAAGCGCCCGTAGCCGCTGGATGCCTGCCCAGCGGAGCGCGTGGCAGCACAGCCGCCGAGTGACACGTACTCAAAGGACTGGGGAAAGTGACCCAGCGTGAGCTTGCGGGCAGCCAACCAGCGCTCCAGCTCGCGCGCCCTCATGCCCGCTTGGACGGTGACCATGAGCGAGCGCTCGTCAAGCTCCAACACGCTTGCCATGCGACCCATGTCGAGTGCCACGACCGCACGGTGGGAGCCGCGCAGCGGCTCCACCCCACCGACCACGCTCGTGCCCCCTCCGAACGGCACGACTGCGAGCGAGTCGCGTGCGCATGCAGCGAGCAGCGCTTGCAGCTGCTCGCGCGTAGAGGGGTAGAGCACCACGTCGGGCGCGCCCGCCGGTCGGCCACGGCGCATGCGCACGAGGTCGATGTAACCCTTGCCCGCGGCGTGCAGCACACGATCGCCGTGATCGTCGCGCATGTGCTCCGCGCCGAGGATCTCGCGCAACGCCGCGAGCGTGCCCGGGGAAGTCGATGGAGCGTCGAGCTTGACGTTCTCGAGGGCCACCGGGGGCCTGGGCGTCGCCGCCACGCCGACCGTGTCGCGTAGAAAGGCGAGAGCGTGCGCAGGCAGTCCCGGCGGGTGGGAAGGATCGCCCCAGCCCCACCAGCGCATCTCAGCGGCCAACGATCCGCTCCAGTCCGTCGAGTGCTTCGTCAATCGTGGAGGCTGCGGCCCTGCGCACCAGCGGGCTGCCGAAGCGCGAAATTCCGGCCATGCGCAGCGACAGCACGCTTTCCCCCCGAAAGCCCTGAAGCTCCTGGCGCAACTCGATCGTCACCTGTGTTTCCCGGCCATCGCCGCCGGGCACGTCGGCAAGCTCGCCTGCAGTGTGCCCTACGGGTATAGCCGTAAGGGTGATCTCCGTCTCGGCGCTCTTCAGCACGCGCGCGAACGGCGTGTCCTCGACCTCCTGGGACCACACGATGCGGCGCGGTCCCTCGGAGGCCACCAGCCTGAAGTCGGCGCGCACGATTTTTCCACTGGAGCCCTTCAGCACCTCGGTAAACGCATCCCCCTCGACCGCCTCCACGCGACTGACGCGCGGCCACCAGCGCGGGAGATGATGGGGGTCGCCAAGCACATCCCACAACTCCTCTCGGGAGGCTGCGATCCTGCGGCTGCGTTGCACGGCAGGCACCGGCTAGCGCCCCAAGGCCACGATTGGCCGGATCAAGAGGAAGCCTGACCGGGCGAAGGCGAGGCCGGGCCGAGCCGCGATGAGAATTGCTGTGAAAACTCGCTTGGGACTGGCGGACATCGTGTGCCTATGCCTCGTAGCAGAGCAGGGCGTGCACTGCGTGAGGGGCCAGCCGCGCGCGCCCTCCCAGTGCCTCGAGCTCGATGAGAAAGCCGCAGCCCACGACCTCGGCGCCCACCTTCTCCACCAGCTCGCACAACGCCCGTGCGGTGCCACCGGTGGCGAGCAGGTCGTCGTGGACGAGCACGCGCATACCCGGACGCACAGCATCGCTGTGCAGCTCCAGGCACCCGGCGCCGTACTCGAGCTCGTACTCGGCGCTCACCGTCTCATGCGGCAGCTTGCCCGGCTTGCGCGCCAGAGCGAAGCCCGTGCCGAGTGCGAGCGCCAATGCCGGCCCGAGCAGGAAACCACGCGCCTCGGCGGCCAGCACGCACTCCACATTCAGCGGGCGCGCGTACTCGACAAGCCCCCGCACCGCCAGCTCGAGCGCCCCCCCATCCGCCATCAGTGGCGTGATGTCCTTGAACACGATCCCCGGCTTGGGAAAGTCGGGAATGTCCCTGATCAGCGTGCGCAGATCTTTAGTCACGGGCGTGAGCTGACCGGACCACGGATGGGATGCGCCGCACGACCGATTGGAGGTCGGAGGGACATCCAATCAGCCAGCAAACGTACCGGTAGGGGGTGGTATAGACCGCGGCGGGCCGGCCACCTCACCGGACGATCTTGCGCAAGTCGCGAACGAGCAGCAGGTGCTTGAGGTGCGTGGTGACCGCCGCCAGGTTCTCGAGCGCGTCGACGGCGTCCTTGCGGCGCTCGGGATTACGCGAGCGCAGCGCCGGCGCAAGGATCTGCTGCAACAAGCTCGCCTCGCGATCGGCCGAGGAGCGGAACACGCGCAGGTTGCGCCCGCCCACGCCGTACCGGGCAAGCTCGGACACGGCGCTCACGATCTCGCGCTCGGTCTCATCGAAGTAGCGCACCCCTCCGCGCATCTCGCCCTTGACCACGCCGTACTCTTCGAGCTCACGCACGAGCTTCGCATCGGCGTTGGTCTCCTCCAGCACATCTTCCAGCGAGTACAGCGCGCCCTCCTGCTCGCGCACGCTCACGCTCACGCTCGTGTGCCAGGCACGCTTACCCCCCTCGCGTCCGGCGGGGCGCGGCACCTGCATGTCGCCGGCGCGCCCGGCGGCCAGCTCTTGGCGGATCACCCGTAGGGGCAGGAACTCATCGCGCTGCATGCGCAGGATCGTGCGCAGGCGCGCCACGTCGCTCTGGGTGTAGAGCCGGTACCCCCCCGGGGTGCGCCGCGGCGTCAAGAGCTTCTGATCCTCCAGGTAGCGGATCTTGGAGATCGAGATGTCTGGGAACTCCTGCACGAGCGCCTTGCACACCGCGCCGATCGTGAGCGCCTTCTGACGGCCCCCCTCGCCGCCCGCGTCGCCGCTGCCGTTGGACTCCTCCGCGGCCCGCGCCTCGGCATGCTCGACCTCGGTCTGGCGGCGCCCGGTTTGTTGTGGGAGCGTCGCCATCAGCGTGCGTGATAGGTCAGCTTGTACTTACCGATCTGCAACTCGTCGCCCTCCTCCAGGCGATGCGAGTCGATCCGCGAGCGGTTCACGTACGTGCCGTTCAGCGAGCCGCAATCGTCGAGGTACCACGTGTCTCCGCGACTCACGAGCAACGCGTGATCGCGCGAGACCGTCACGTCGTCGAGGAACACGTCGGAGTCAGGGCGCCTGCCGATGCTCATCCGCTCCCGGTCCACCGGGAAGCTCTCTCCCACCCGCCCCCCGCCGGCACGGATCACGAGCGCCGGGCCACGGGCGGTCACCTCTCCGAGCTCCACTGGCACGAGCTCCCCCGCCTCGTCGATCCGGTAGGTGGCGGTCACGGGCTCGCCCGCGGCATCCTCCCCGCGCGGCAGCAGCCCGCCACAACGCGGGCAATAGTTGGCGCCCTCGTCGCTGAGGAAACCGCACTCGGGACAATGCAACGCCACGACCTATCTCTCCCTCACGGCGTCGTGCGAGCACTCTCTGGACTCCGCGTGCACGGGCTCGATGCCTGCGTGCGAGCACTCCCGGATGTCCGCTGTGGCCACAAGGGTCACGGCTAGAGCTCGTCGATCGAGGCTCCGCCAGCGCGGTTGGCGAGGATGTCCGACAGCCGCTGCACGTCGTCTCCGGAGATCGCCGCCTCGCCGTCCTTGTGCTGCTCGCGCAAGCGACTCACGAGCTCGGCGCGCAGGATGTCTATCTTCCCGTGCAGGATGCGCCGTTTGTAGGAGATCTCCATCTCCTCCTCTGTGAGCTGGCGGATCACATCCTTGAGCTCACTGTCGCTCATCGAGCCAAGATCGGGGAACGTGTCCATCGCGAGCCATCTCCTCTTGCGCAAGGATGCAGGTCTGAGCTGCCGGTCATGCTGCCATGCTGCCGTTCGAGTATAGACCAAAAGGTAAAGTTGAGCTTGAGAGTATCCAGACCAAAATTCACGCGCTCCCAAACGATCGCGGCCGCGCTCATCGTCTTGATCGTGATCGCCGGTGGCGTCGCGCGCCACACGGCGATCGGAACGAACACGCACCTCTCGGCCGATGAGAACGGCTACGTGGGCAACGCCAACCGGATCCTTTCCGACGAACGCTACGCCACCTTCAAGTGGCCGCCCGGAACGTCGATCGCGTTCGCGCTCGCGACGCGACTCTCCGGCCACCACTCGCTGCGCCTCACCACGCACGCATCCGGCCCGGCCCAGTACACGCAGCTCGCGGCGGGCGTCCTCACGCTCATGCTCGTGGCCGTGCTCGCGTGGATCTTCGCCGGCCCCTGGGCCGCCGTGATCGCCACCGCGCTGGTGGCCAGCTATGAGCCGCTGATCGAGGCCACGCGCACGTTCCTCTCAGAGCCGCTCGGCGCGCTCGTGCTGCTCGCCGCGGTCGCCGCGGCGATGCTCGCCCGCTCGCGCTACGGCACCCGCAACGAGCTGCTGTGGCTCCTCGCGGCCGGCGTCATGGGCGGCATCGCGTGCCTCACGCGCAGCGACATGGCGATCGGCATGGCCGTGATCGCACTCGCGCTCACACTCACCAAGCGGCCCGGGTGGCGCACCGGCCTGTTGCGCGGCGGCGTGTACTTGGTGGCCTTGATGCTCGTGCTCTCCCCGTGGCTGCTCTATGCCTCCAGCAAGGAGGGTCGCTTCGTGCCGATCACCACCGCCGGACCCGACGCGTTCTTCATCGGCAGCTACCTGCCGGGCAAGGGCGAGCTCGTGCCCACCGAGGAGAAGCTCGCGCCCGAAGTGTGCCGCCACTTCCCCCAGGATTGCGGACGCTACTGGCAGCAGAGCTCCGCACCCGTGTTCCGGTTGATCGAAGCACGCCACCCGGGTCTGTCCGAGAACGCGGCGGTCACCAAGGAAAACATCACCAACGTGCGCAAATACGCACTCGGCAAACCAGCCGCTTTCACGTCGATGCTGTGGGCCAAGTTCTGGAAGATGTGGACCACCGCGTGGACCGGCGGCAACGGCACCTACAACCCCGACACGAGTCCCGCCCAGCACAAGATCTATCTGATCTTCGCCGTGATTGGGCTGCTGGCCGGCATCGCGCTCACGCGCCGCTTCCTGCTCGTGCTGAGCGCAACGGTCCTGCTCGCCGTGGCCATCCTTGCGACCCCGTTCAACGACCAGCCCCGCTACAACGTCAGCCTGATGGCGCTCCTGATCTGCTCCGGCACGATCGGGGCGTGGCTCGCGGGCGAGCGACTTCTCGCTATGTGGCGCGAACGCAGGACCGAGGACGCCCCGAGAGCAGCGGCGGCGGCCAGCTAGTCGCCTGCGCGAACAGCTGCGCGCCAGTCTCAAGCACACGTCGCACGCTAACTGTCGACCACGGCGCGCAGCTGTTCGCGTCCCGAGCGCACATACAGCGCACTGGCCACGAGCGCCAGCACCAGCCCGATGTAGAGCAGCACTTCAGCGAGCGTCCCCAGGCCGCACATCGCGAAGAACAGGGCTCCCATCAGCGGCGCCACCCCCACGCGTCCGGGCCAGTTGATGCGCAGCTCAACGCCCCGCTTCAGGCCGTAGCGCCCGAGCGCCACCATCGCGAGCTCGCGCGCCACGAGGATCGCAAGCGCCCAGCGCGGGAGCAGGTCAAAGCGCCAGCACACCACCACGCCGCTCACGACGAGCAGGCGGTCGGTCACCGGGTCCATCAACGTTCCAAGGCGGCTGTATTGGCGAGTTACCCGCGCGGCGATCCCGTCGGCATAGTCACCCCAGCCAATCACCGCGAACAGCGTCGCTGAGAGCGCATCCACCCCGTCATTGCTCGACAGAGCCACCACGAGGAACACGGGGAGCAACGCGAGCCGTGCGAAGCCGATCGCGTTGGGGATCGTCCACGGCCGCAACGGCTGACCGGTGAGCGTTTGCGGCGGCGGTGGACCTGAGCGGTCCAAGCCCACAAAACGACGCACCGTCAGTCGAGTCCCCGTACCGGTCGGCTTATCCGCGCGCCGCTCGCTGGACGACGCTTCGCGCGAAGCGCCCGGCGCGGAACTGGACGCGTCTGGCGAGTCGTTCGCGGACTCTAGGGGGTGCTCTGGCACAGCTCGTCCAGCGCCCGCAACAGCTCTGTGGGCTCGCCGCCGAGTGGCAGTCCGGGAGCGCTCTCGCGCCCGCGCCGCACCTGCACCTCGATCTCACCCGACTCCAGGCTGCGCCGCCCCACCGTCAAGCGCACGGGGCACCCGAGCAACTCGGCGTCGGCGAACTTCTCGCCCGGGCCCGCCTCGCGATCGTCATAGAGCACGTCCACTCCACCCACGCGCAGCGTCTCGTACAGACTCTCGGCGGCATCGCGCTCGGGCGTTCCCGGACGGCCCACCGCCACCAGGTGCACGGCGAACGGCGCCAGCGCTTTGGGCCATGAGATGCCGTGCTCGTCGGCGAACTGCTCCACCGCGGCCGCCACCACCCGCGCCGGCCCGATCCCATAGCAGCCCATCCAAATCGGCAGCTCCGCCCCGTGCTCGTCCAGGTAGGTGGCGCCCAGCGGCTCGGAGTAGCGCGTGCCCAGCTTGAAGATGTTGCCGATCTCGATCGCCGGCTCGACTGTGAGCTCCTGCTCGCCGAGCATGTACGCGTCGCCGACCTTGCGGAAGTCCGGGCTCTTCTCGACGACCTCCATGTTGGCGGCGTACCCGGGCGCCAGCGCCACCTCGTCCTCGCCGGCTGGACAGGGCGCCATGTACTCGTGCGCCCCCAACCCTCCCATCATTCCCACGTCTGACTCCACGCGGTAGAAGCGCAGCCCGGTGCGCTCCATGATGCGGTCATACGCGCCCACGTGCAGCGCGTACCGCTCCTCCAACCCTGCCTGATCGCGATCGAAGCTGTAGGAGTCCTTCATCACGAACTCACGCGTGCGCAGCACCCCCGCGCGCGGGCGCGGCTCGTCGCGCTCCTTGACCTGGAAGTGGTACAGGATCAGCGGCAGGTCCCTGTATGAGTTGATCGTCTGCGCGGCGTGGAAGGTCACTGCCTCCTCATGGGTCATCGCGAGCACGAGCTCTGAGCCCTTGCGGTCCTGCAGCTTGAACAGCTCCTCGATCTCGATGCGCCCCGTCTTGCGCCAAGGCTCGGCGGGTTGCAGCACCGGCATCAGCATCTCCCTGCCGCCGATCGCGTCGATCTCCTCCCGAATGATCGCCACCACGCGCTGGTGCACGCGCCAACCTGCCGGTAGCCACGTCCACATGCCCGTCCCCATCTGCCTGATCAGCCCAGCCCTCACCATCAGCTTGTGCGAGATCGCCTCGGCGTCGGCGGGGGCCTGCTTCTCGGTGGGGAGCAGGTACTCGGTCAGTCGTGTCATGGCGTGTCCAACATCCTATGCGGCGTCCCGCTCCGGTGGGTGTTGCGCGACGCCACAGCGGGGTAGCCCAAAAAATCCCAGTCCCACCACGAACCGTGCGATCACGCCTCGGGCGCGATTGCACGCTATGAATTACATACAGCACCCGTCCCCTACACGAGGAGCCCCGATGGCCTACTCCGTACCGCCGCTTCCCTACGCATACGACGCGCTCGAGCCCCACATCGACAAGCTCACGATGGAAATCCATCACGACAAGCACCACCAGGCCTACGTGGACAAGGTCAACGCCGCGCTCGAGGGCACGCCGCTTGCCGACACCCCGATCGAGGACGTGCTCAAGGACCTCTCCCAGGTGCCGGCCGACAAGCGCACCGCCGTGCAGAACAACGGCGGCGGCCACTACAACCACTCGCTCTTCTGGGAGTCCATGTCTCCAATAGGAGCCCACCCACCCGGCGCTCCCGACGGCGCGCTCGGCGATGCCATCGCCTCCGCCTTCGGCTCGTTCGGTGATTTCCAGACCGCGCTGAAGACAGCCGGAGTCAACCAGTTCGGCTCAGGCTGGTCCTGGCTCGTGCACAACGGCTCGTCACTCGCGATCGTCGGCACCCCCAACCAGGACAACCCGATCTCGATGGGCTCCACCCCGCTGCTCGGCGTGGACGTGTGGGAGCACGCCTACTACCTCTCCTACCAGAACAAGCGTCCCGACTACATCGACGCTTGGTGGAACACGGTCGATTGGAGCAAGGTCGCCGAGCGCTTCGCCGCCGCAAGCTAAGCGCAACGTCACAACGCGGGCCGGCCCAGCAGCTCGGTCGGCCCGCCGGCGGACGCAGACCACCGGGCTCACCGATGGCCTCCTCGTCGCGCTCGGCTACCGAATTCACAGAACCGTCGCAGGTCGTCTGTAGGCTCGCGGCATGGCCTACGCCCAACAGCCGCCGCTCGGCGTCGAAGCTCACGCAGCGTCGCTTGCTGCCTCAGCGCTTGATGATGGGCACGACTACGGTGCCGTGTTCACACGGCGTTGGGTCGTCGAGCTGATTCTTGACCTTGTGGGGTACACCAGCGACCGTGATCTCGCTGCGCTTCGAGCGATTGAGCCGGCGTGCGGCGCCGGAGCGTTCCTCGGTCCGATGGTCGAGCGCCTGTCGCGCTCCTGTCAGCTACATGACAGACATATCTCCGATGCCGCACGGGCGATCCGCGCGTGCGACCTCCAGCCGACTCATGTAGTCGAGAGCCGCTCCGTAGTCGAAGGACGCCTGCTCGCAGACGGCCGAAAGAAGTCAGATGCGCGAACGCTTGCCCAGGACTGGGTGGAGCACGACGATTTTTTGCTGGGGCGGCACGAGCTCGGTGACGCGGATTTCGTGATCGGCAATCCGCCCTACATCCGGCTCGAGGCGGTCTCTGACGCGCGGAACGCGGCGTACCGGCGGGCGTGCCTAACGATGGGTGGACGGGCGGACGTGTACGTCGGGTTCTTCGAGGTCGGGCTGAACTCGCTGCGCCCCGGCGGAGCGCTCGGCTTCATCTGTGCCGACCGCTGGATGCGCAACCAATACGGGCAACGTCTGCGCAGCATGGTCACGGCGGGATTCTCTGTCGACACAGTGATCGAGATGCACGACGTCGAGGCCTTCGAGCAGGACGTCAGCGCCTACCCGTCCGTCACAGTGCTCCGCCGCGCCCCCCAGGGATCCGCGATTATCGCGACCGCCAAGCGAGGGTTCGACGAGACGAGCGCCCGCCGCGTCCGCATCTGGGCAAGCCGCAAGAAGGATCTTAGGTTGAGCGATCCGACCTGTGAGGCAGCGCGTCTGCCGACATGGTTCGGTGACGTAGCATCGTGGCCAAGCGGTTCGCCTGAGCGGCTGGCCGTCGTAGCTCGCCTGGAGCGCGATCTCCCCACGCTAGAGGACGGCAACACGAGAACTCGGGTCGGCATTGGCGTCGCGACTGGTGCGGATCGTGTGTTCGTCACGAAGGATCCGACTCTGGTCGAGAACGATCGCGCGTTGCCTTTGGCGATGGCACGCGACACGGCAGGCGGCGAGATACAGTGGTCCGGTCACCATCTTGTCAATCCGTGGGACGGAGACACGGGAGCGCTCGTGTCGCTCGCGGACTATCCAAAGCTAAAGGCGTACTTCGACGAGAATGCGACCGACCTGCGAAGGCGTAACGTCGCCGGCCGACGACCCCAGCAGTGGTATCGGACGATCGACCGGGTGGCCCACTCGCTCACCGACAAGCCAAAGTTGTTGATCCCAGACATCAAGGCGTCAATCCATCCGGTGCTTGATCCGGGCGGCCTGTATCCGCACCACAACCTGTATTGGGTCATGAGCGAGCGGTGGGACGCACAGGTACTCGGTGGACTGTTGTTGTCGAGTGTGGCCCAGATGTTCGTCGAGTGCTATGCCGTAAAGATGCGCGGGGGTTATCTACGCTTCCAAGCGCAGTACCTACGCCGGATTCGCGTTCCAAGGCACGACTCGGTTCCGCAACGCACCGCTCGCGAGTTGGTACGCGCATTTGAGGCCCGCGACGTTGAGCGCGCCACCGCCGCGGCACTCGACGCATACGGCCTGGAAGAACTCCCAGAGTAGGAGCTTACGCAAGGACCGCGAAAGTACTCTGCGGTATGGATCAGGATGCATTTGAGGCCGCCGTGCGGCGCTACTGGGTAGTGCGCGAGGGGCAAGCTCAGAAGCAGCATGACTCCGGGACGCTCGATGCTGGCCTTCGAGGCGCCGTAACCGGCGGTGCTCACATGGACGCGATGGCCGAGCTGATGGAGTCGATTTTTATCGACGCCGGATTCGCTCCATCCAGTATCAGCCGCCGTTCGGCCGTCGAGCTCCCCGGCTATTTCCGTCCCGAGAAGAAGTGGGATCTCGTCGTCGTGCACGGTGACGTACTCGCCGCCGCGATCGAGTTTAAGAGTCAGGTGGGGCCCTCATTCGGCAACAACTACAACAACCGCACTGAGGAGGCCATCGGCAACGCTGTGGATATTTGGACGGCCTACCGCGAGGGCCTCTTTGGAACCGTCCGACCATGGCTCGGGTACTTGTTCTTGCTCGAGGACGCTCCCAGATCCACAAAGCCGGTTCGCGTCAAGCAGCCGCTCTTCGAGGTTGACCCTGAGTTCCACGGAGCGTCCTACAAGAGACGATACGAGATCCTCTGCAGGCGTCTCGTGCGCGAGCGCCTCTACGACGCTACGTGTCTCGTGACTGCATCAAATGACGACCGTTCACCGATACACGAGCCTGCCGCGGATCTCAGCTTTGCGAACTTCGCACGCGCGATTCGTGCCCGAGCCGCAGCGCTGCTACTAGATCAATGATGACCTGTGATGGCCGAATCGAACCGGGACTCAGCCACGATTGAAGCGCCTTCCCGCCACCGGCGAGGCCGACTCGTCAAGGACCACGCCGTTGCCTCCGGCGGATGACCCGGCTGGCGTGAGCATCGACTCGAGCACGGCGTCCGCCTCGGTTTCCTGCTCGGCCGCGGCCGCCTCGAGCGCAGCCAGTTTCTCGGGAGTCATCGCCGTGGCGTCCTCATTGGCGGCGAGCCACTCGCGTGCCTCGGCCGCCGCGCGCTCGTCGCGCATCACGGTCTTGCCGGCGGCGTAGTAGCGGTCGATCTCCTTGAACAGCTCGTCCACCAGTTGCTCGGTGGGCACCTTCTTCAGGGGCTCGCCCTTGGAGTAGATCATCCCCATGTCCTTTGCCCCGGTGATGCCGAAGTCGGCGTGCCTGGCCTCACCGATGCCGTTCACCGCGCACCCCAGCACCGACACCTCGATCGGATCCTCATACGCTTCCAGACGGCGCTCCACTTCGACCACCACCGTGTCCATGTCGAACTGCAACCGCCCGCAGGTGGGGCAGGCGATCAGCACCGGGCCGCGCTCGCGCAGCTTCAACGCCTTGAGGATCTCCCAGGCGACCTTCACCTCCTCCTCCGCGTGGAAGGTGGACAGGGAGATGCGGATCGTGTCACCGATACCGTCCGCGAGCAGGGTGCCGAGCCCGACGGCTGACTTCAGCGAGCCTGACCACTTCGTGCCGGCCTCGGTGACCCCTAGGTGCAGCGGGTAGGGGATCCGCTCGGCGAGCAGTCGGTTGGAGGCGATCGTGTTGGGCACCGACGTGGACTTCATCGACACCTTGAAGTTCTCGAACTCCAGGCGCTCCATCAACTCGACGGTCTCTACCGCCGCGGTCACAAGCGCCTCCACCGGGTTCTCGTACTCTAGGTCCCGCAGGTGCTTGGGCAGCGAGCCGCTGTTGACCCCCACGCGCAACGGGGTTCCGTGGAGCTTGGCGAGCGCGATCACCTCGGCCACCTTCTCGGGGCCGCCGATGTTGCCCGGGTTCAGCCGCACGCAGTGCGCCCCGGCTTCGATCGCCTTCAGCGCGAGCGTGTGGTTGAAGTGGATGTCCGCGATCACCGGGATCGGCGACTCCTTCACGATCTGCTTTAGCGCCTCCACGTCCTGCTCGCGCGGCACCGCCACCCTCACGATGTCCGCGCCCGCGTCCGCCACTGTGCGGATCTGATCCATAGTGGCCGCGAGGTTGGCCGTCTCGGTCTTCGTCATCGTCTGTACCGCCACGGGCGCCCCTCCCCCGATCGGCACGGACCCCACGTGGATCTGGCGCTTTGAAGCCATAGCTGCATTGTATGGGCCCGTCCTCCCCACATCCGTGAACGGGCCCGCCCCACACGTCCGGGAGCGCTGTGCTGTGCGTGGCGGGTGGCCTAACCTCACGTACGCGTGCGCCAGCCAAGATCACCAACCCCGAAGCGCTCATCACGGCCCGCATCCCCGTCCGCCGAGGTCTACGCCACCGCCCGCGGCCCGCTCGCACGGCTCGCCTCCCCCCTGGCCGCCCGCGCTCGCGTGCGGCGCCACGAGCGGTTCTTCTCGATGACCGGGATCGCCGCGGGCGCGCGCGTGCTGGACGTCGGCTGCGGCGCACTCGGGCTGCGCGCGCTCGAGCCCGAACTGGACATAACGGGCGTGGATCTCGCCGAGCGACCCGACTACCCGGGGCCGTTCGTGCGTGCCGACGCCGCCGCCGGGCTCCCGTTCGCGGACGGCGAGTTCGATCTCGTGTACAGCTCCAGCGTGATCGAGCATGTCCCGCCCGCACGGCGTGTCCCGTTCGCCGAGGAGGTGCGCCGCGTGGGCCGCGGCTGGTTCGTGCAAACGCCCGCCCTCTCCTTCCCCGTCGAGCCCCACTCGCTGCTGCCCTTCGCCCACTGGCTACCCGTGAGCTTGCGCCGCCCCTACTGGCGCCTCGGGGCGGCTGGCGCCTGGGAGGACATATCGCTGCTCTCCCGCCAGGAGCTCGAAGCGCTGTTCGGGCCGGCGCTGTCCGAGCGCGTCGGGCCGCTCGTCAAGAGCTGGGTTTGCGTGCGCCCGCCCGGGGAGTGATCCGGCGCGTAAACCATTGACCCACGCACGTGCGCGGGAACCTGACTCCAACGACTCGAGTCCCGTGGGCGACGGTGTGCCTACCCCCCGAGGCGGGTGATGTCGTTGCCGACCCCGTTCACCACGAGGAACAGCAGCAGCACCATCCCAACCGAGCTGAAGCGCCACATGGCCGTCAGCGACACGCGCCGTCCACGCAGCTTCTCGGCGACCGCCCACAGCACGTGGCCGCCGTCGAGTGGCAGGAACGGGAAGAGGTTGATCACGGCCAGCGCGAGCGAGACGAAGCCGAGGAACACGAGCGCGTACCCGGGACCGGCGACGACCGCTTCCTGGGCGATCACGGTGATCCCGACGATGCTGTGGAATTCTTTGCGCACCTTCGAGCTCGTGAAGGCCTTCCCGATGTTCGACACCATCGTCGTGGTGGCGCCCCACATCTCCGACAGCGCCGTGCCGGCGGCCGCGACCACCCCGAACGCCTTGGCGGTGTACCCGAATTCAAAGCCCACGAGCATCCGCCCGAGCGCCTTGCTGTAGCGCGGGTAGGCCGACACGGTGAGCACGTGTCCGGCGCGACGGATCGTGAGCGTGACGGGCGTCTGTGCACGGCACCTTTCACGCGGAGGCCCCGCGCAGCGATGCGAGGCGATCGTCTTCATGGCCGATTCCGTCGTCACTCGACGGCCGTCCGCGGCGAGGATCTCATCGCCGGGCTTGAGGACCCCGTAGGCGGGCTCACCCTTTTCGACCGCACGCACAGATGTGTTGGACACGAGCGTCCGCACCGACGGGCTGAGGTTGGTAAGGGTCACGGCCCCGCTCAGGCTGCCGGAGAGGAGCACTGCCCAGAACAGCACGAACGTGATCAGCAGATTCATCCCTGGGCCCGCCAGGATCACGACGATGCGCTTCCATGGCGGCTGCGTGTAGTAGGCGCGACTGGCCACCTCCGGCGGCAGGCTCTTGATCTCCTCTGGGTTCATCCCCGTGATCTTCACGTACCCCCCCGCGGGGATCGCGCCGATCATGTATTCGGTCTCACCGCGCTTGATCCCCGCGATCCGGGGTGGGAAGAACAGCGAGAAGCGCTCCACGCGCATCCCCACGGCCTTCGCCACGGCGAAGTGACCCAGCTCGTGCAACACGATCAGGGCCATGATCCCCAGGATCGTCAGGAGCCAGCTCATGTGCTCAGTTTGGCAGGCCACCCGGTCTCGCCCGCCATCAGCGCATGCGGACCCGCTCAGATTGCGTGCAGCTTCACGTTCCCGTCGAGCCGGCGCAGATCGTCGGGATCCCCGGTGACCACCGGCTGGCGGTAGCGGAGGGCGCACACGACCACACTTGCATCGACCACGTCTGTGGCACCACGCAACCCGAGCAGCAAGCCCACCACATATGCCGTCTGCTCGTCGAGCGCTACAACCTTGGTTTGGGGCTTCTTCATCAGTCGCCTCAGGTAAACCTGACAGGTGCCGTCCCTGAACGCCTGTGCCACCACCCCTGCTGGAATGTGAACAGTGGCTCCGGAGACAGCCAATGTTCGATCGAGCAACGCCATCATTCGTTGCTCGCCGCGCTCCAGTGCGATCAGCGCGCCGGTATCCAGAGTGAGACCCTTCACTTCGGATCCTCTGCCGCGGTCAGACCGAGAACCTCGTCCGCCCACGCGTACGCCTCGGGAGAGGGGCGACCGTGCTCGGCGATCATGTCCGCAACGAGGTCGGCAAGGGTGTCATCGTCCTCGCGGACCGATGGGGGCACCACGGCCGCCAGGGCCGTCGAAATGTAACTCGAAACGCTTGATGCCTCGCCGCGCGCGACAGCCTCGCGCACCTGCTCCGCTTGCTCGCTGGGAAGGGAAATCGTGATCTTCGCAACTTTGGTCATACCGCGATCATACCGTCTGGATCGGCGGAAGCCCAGGGGAGTGGTCCTCAAAAGAGAAGCGCTTCCGGTGGATGAATACCGGGGATGATCCACATCCACTTATCCGACCACCCCCACCAAACGGGACACCTCCTCCGCGACCGCGCGGGCCTCGCGGTCGGCCTCGTAGAGCGACTCGAAGGCTCGGACGGGCGCGCCGGGGAGCGCGTCGAGCGTGCGCGCGATCACCTCGGCTATGCCGAGAAACGGCAGGCGCCCGGCGAGAAAGGCATGCACCGCGATCTCATTGGCCGCGTTGAGCACGCATGGGGCCGTGCCGCCCGCCTGGGCTGCTTCTCGTGCGAGACGCAGGCATGGGAATGCGTCGAGATCGACCGCCTCGAAGGTGAGCGCACCAACCTGGACGAGGTCGAGCGGGACGATCGGCAGCGCGACGCTCGCGGCACCGTGCAGGGCGTAGGAGATCGCGATGCGCATGTCCTTCGGCCCGATGTGGGCGAGCATCGCTCCGTCTGCGAGCTGTATCAACCCGTGGATCAGCGACTGGGGATGCACGACCACATCGATGCGCTCATAGGGCGTACCAAACAAGTGATGGGCCTCCATCAGCTCCAGTCCCTTGTTCATCAGGGTGGCAGAGTCGATCGTGATCTTGCCCCCCATCGCCCAGGTGGGGTGGGCAAGCGCTTGATCCACGCTCACATCGCGAAGCTGCTCGTGTGAACGGCCGCGGAAAGGGCCTCCGCTCGCGGTGATCGTGAGACGCTCGACGCCGCCCGGGGGTTGGCCCGAGAGCAGCTGGTGAAGCGCGGTGTGCTCGGAGTCCACCGGCACGATCTGCGCGCCCGTGGCTTCGGCAAGCGCCACCACGAGCTCGCCTCCCACCACAAGCGACTCCTTGTTGGCGAGCGCCAGGTCGATGCCCTCGCCAAGCGTGGCCACGGTGGGACCAAGGCCGGCGGAGCCCACGAGTGCATTGAGTACCAGGTCGGCTTCGGACTCCACGACCATGCGCACCAGTCCCTCGGCGCCGCTCAGCACCTCCCCTTCGGGCCACTTCTCCGCGGCAAGCCGCGCCGCGTGCTCGTCGGCGAGCGCGATCCGCTTCACACCGTGCGCACGCGCCTGCTCCACAAGCGCCTCCCAGGAGCGCTCGGCTGAGAGACCGACGAGCTCGAGCTCGTCGCTGCGGCGCAGCACGTCGAGCGCCTGGGTGCCGATCGAACCGGTGGAGCCGAGGATGAGCAGGCGCTTAGGCATCGTGATCTTCTGGAGAATTGGTCGACTCAAACAT
Source organism: Solirubrobacteraceae bacterium (assembly GCA_036510495.1). Taxonomy (GTDB): domain Bacteria; phylum Actinomycetota; class Thermoleophilia; order Solirubrobacterales; family Solirubrobacteraceae; genus Palsa-744. The sequence continues at coordinate 21,815 of DATCDV010000004.1, read as the reverse complement.
ACGCCAACCAGATGTAATAGCCCACGACCGCCGTGAACAGCACGGCGTCCAGCCGATCGAGCACCCCGCCATGCGCGCCGAGCAGGCGGCCCGTGTCCTTGGCCCCGGCCTGGCGCTTCACAAACGACTCGAACAGGTCGCCGATCGGCGCGAACACCGCGATGCCGAGCCCGAGCACGAGCGCGTGGGCACCCGGCAGCCATTCCTGATAGCGCCCGGCAAACCACACGCCAAGCACCGTGCACACCATCCCGATCAGGAGTCCCTCGATGGTCTTGTTCGGCGATATGTGGGGAGCGAGCGGGCGCCGGCCGAAGAGGCGACCGCCGAGATAGGCGCCGGTGTCCCCAAGGAAAGTGCCCACGAGCACGTCGATCACGATGCCGGCGCCGTGGGGAAGCCCGCGCAGCAACACCGCGTGGGCGAGCCCGAAGCCGATCCAGTAGATGCCGAGCAGCGTGATCGCCATGCCACCGACGCTGGGATGGCGCTGGGTGAGCGTGAGGCCGAACAGGAGCGGGAGCACGGCGGAAGCCACGAGCAGCACCTGGGCCTGGGCACCGTACAACGCGGCGGCGAGCAGGCCGGCAAGCGCGATGAAGCCGGCCAGGCGCACGGGGTTGGTGCGCTCGTACATGCCGTACAGCTCGTGCAGGCAGATGCACCCGAGCACGAACACCCCGGCGGTGAAGATGAGGCCGCCCTCGATCACGAGGAACAGCGCGAGCGCGATCAGGGGCAGCGAGAAGAGGATGCGCGAGCCGATGTCCGAACCGCCTGCCCCGCGAGCGCTGCCGGCTGGAGCGACGCGAGCCGCCGTGCGAGGAGTCGGCATGGCGCTAGCGGCCCCCGAAGCGGCGGCGACGCTCGGAGAACTCGGCGAGTGACTGCTCCAGCGCCTCACGTGAGAAGTCGGGCCAGAGCTCGTCGCGGAACACGAGCTCTGAGTAAGCGGACTGCCACAACAGGTAGTTGGACAGGCGCCGCTCTCCGCTGGTGCGGATGATGATGTCGGGGTCGTGCATCTCGGGGGCGTACAGGTGCTTGTGGAAGTCCTCCTCGCTGCCGCCCTGGAATGCGCGGGCGGCGTCGAGTATCTCGGCGCGCCCGCCGTAGTTGAACGCGATGAACAGCGTGATGCGCGCGTTGGCGTCGGTGAGAGCTTCGGCCCAGCTCATGCGCTGCAGCAGGTCGGGGTCGATTCCCTCGCGGCGTCCGATGAAGCGCATTCGCACCCCTTCCCGGTGCAGCTCAGGGGTTTCGGTTGAGATGCGCTTGGCGAACATGGCCATCAGGCCCTGAACCTCCTCCACCGGGCGGGACCAGTTCTCGGTGGAGAACGAGTAGACGGTGAGCTCCTTGATGCCGAGCTCCGCGGCGTCGCGCAAGCGCGCCTTGACGTTGTCGGCCCCGGCGCTGTGACCCTCGTTGACAGGTAGCCCGTGAGCGCGTGCCCAGCGGCCGTTGCCGTCGGTGATGATCGCGAGGTAGCGAGCGCTTCCAGAATCGCTCTCCACCATCAGACCTCGAGGATCTCCTCCTCCTTGGCCTTCAGCACGCCGTCGAGATCGGCAATGCGCCCATCGGTCAGCTTTTGCAGCTCGACCTCGGCGCGGTGCTCGTCATCGGACCCGAGATCGCCCTCAACCTTGAGGTCGCGCAGCTGCTGCATCGTGTCGCGGCGGACGTTGCGAATCGCGATGCGGCCATCCTCGGCCAGATTGCGCACCACCTTGACGAGCTCCTTGCGGCGCTCTTCGGTGAGCTCTGGCACCACCAGGCGAATGAGGTTGCCGTCGTTTGAGGGGTTCAGCCCCACGTCGGACTCGTTGATGGCCTTCTCGATGTTCTTGATCGAGGACTTGTCATAGGGCTGGACGGTGACGAGGCGCGCCTCGGGAGCCGAGATGGTTGCCATCTGATTGAGCGGGGTTTGCGCCCCGTAGTAGTCCACCACAACCCGCTCGAGCAGCGCGGGGCTCGCGCGACCTGTCCTGACTGAGCCAAACTCGTGCTGGGTGGACTCGAGCGACTTGGTCATCCGCTCGCGCGCGTCGTCGAGCAAGGCATCGATCATCTCAGCGGCCATCCTCAGCTCCTCTCCTCGTGGTCATGCGCTCACCGGCATTCTCGTGGGACGCTCGCGATCATGCGCTCACCAGCGTGCCTACGCGAGCGCCCGAGATTATCCGCGAGATGTTGGTCTCGTCGTCCATGTTGAACACGTTGAGGGGCATCCCGTTCTCCATGCACAGCGCGAGGGCGGTCGAGTCCATCACTCGCAGGCGGCGCTCGATTGCTTCCATGTGGGTGATGCGGGGGATGAACTGCGCGTCGGGGTCGAGTGCGGGATCGGCGCTGTAGACGCCTTCGACCCCGTTCTTGGCCATCAGGATGATCTCGGCGTGGATCTCGGCGGCGCGCAGGGCCGCGGCGGTGTCGGTGGTGAAGAATGGGTTGCCGGTGCCCGCCGCGAAGATGACCACACGCCCCTTCTCCAGGTGGCGCATGGCGCGCCGGCGGATGTAGGGCTCCGCGACCTCGGAGATGCCCAGGGCCGATTGCACGCGCGTGTTGGTGCCAGTCTTCTCCAGCGCATCCTGCAGGGGGAGCGCATTGAGCACGGTGGCGAGCATGCCCATGTAGTCGGCGGTCGAGCGATCCATGCCCTCCGCCGCGCCCTGCATGCCCCTGAAGATGTTGCCGGCCCCAACGACGATCGCGACCTCCACGCCCTGATCGCGCACGGCGCACACCTGACGGGCCACGGCCGCGACCCGCTCGGGGTCGGTGCCGAACTCGAGCGAGCCCATGAGGGCCTCACCGGAGAGCTTGAGCAGGATGCGTTTGAAGACCGGGGCGCCCATCAGCGCCAGAGCCTATCCGGCCCGGCGACCTACTGGCCTACCGCAAAGCGCGTGAAGCGGCGCACGACGACGTTCTCGCCGGTCTTGACGGTCAGCTCGTCGCGCAACTGCTGAACGGTCTTGCCGTCGAACTTGGGATTGTGCATCTCCTGCTCGAGCAGGACGATCGTGCCGTACCACGAGTCGAGCTTGCCGGCTACGATCTTCTCGCGGATGTTCTCCGGCTTCTCAGCGGCCTCTTGCTCGTAGATGCGAGCCTCCGCATCGCGGGCCTCGGCGGGAACGTCCTCGCGGGACACGTACTTGACGGTGGGAGTAGCGGCGACCTGCATGGCGACGTCGCGCGCGAAGCCGACGAAGTCCTCGTTGGTGGCGACGAAGTCGGTGTTGCAGTCGACCTCAATCAGCACGCCCACCTTGGCACCTGCGTGGATATAGGCCTGCACGGTGCCCTCGGTGGCGGTGCGCTCGCCTAGATCCTGGATCTTCTTGCCCTGCTTGAGGCGCAGGATCTCAATCGCCTTGTCGATGTCGTTCTCGGCCTCGGCGAGCGCCTTCTTGCAGTCCATCATCCCGGCGCCCGTGCGCTCGCGCAGGGCCTTGACGTCCTTGGCGGATACCTCGGGGGTGCTCACGATGCACTCTCCTGCGCTGCGGGTGCCTCCGGTGCCTTCTCGGCGGGGGCCTCGGCGACCGGCTCCGCAGGAGCCTCTGCCGCCGGCGTCTCGGCGACAGCCTCAGGAGCAGCGGGCTGCGCGGGAGCAGCGGGCTGCGCGGCGGGCGCGACCGGAGGGGCCTTCGCGACCGCGGGCTCTGCCGGCTTGGGCGCTTGTGCCGGGGGAGCTGACGCCGCGGGAGCCACCGGAGCAGCTGGGGATGCCGGGGGCGCTGGCGGAGTGACAGGTGGGGCCTTCGCGGCCGCGGGCGCGGGCGCCGCGGGTGGCTTAGACGCCTGCGCAGGGGCTGCTGGCGATGCGGCCTGCCCCGGCGAGGGTGGTGCCGGAGCCGCTGGCTTTGCTGCCTGTCCCCCTGAGGGTGCTGCCTGGGACGCCGGCTGCTCGGCGGGCGCGGCAGCCGCTGCGGCGGCAGCAGCTGCGGCAGCCTGCTTCTCGGCGGCCTCCTTGGCGGCCTGTTCGGCGGCCTCGCGCTTGGCTTGTTCCTCGGCTTCGCGGCGGGCGCGCTCCTCAGCCTCGCGCTTGGCCTGCTCGGCACGTTCGGCGCGGGCCTTCTCCTCCTCGGCGCGGAACACCGCGTGGCCCTGGGCGACGACATCGCCGATCGCTTTGGTGATCAGCGCGCACGAGCGTATGGCGTCGTCGTTGCCGGGGATGACGTAGTCGATGCCGTCGGGATCGCAATTGGTGTCGACCAGCCCGATGATCGGAATGCGTAGACGCTGGGCTTCGCGCACGGCGATGGCCTCGACGTTCAGGTCGATCACGAACAGCGCGTTGGGGGTGCGCTGCATGTTCTTGACGCCACCGAGGTTGGAGCGCAGCTTGGCGAGGTCGGCTTGGGCGGCCATGCGCTCACGGGTTGGGAGCAGCGCGAGCTGACCCTCGGCCTCATAGCGTTCGAGGTCGTGCAGGCGGCGGATGCGCTGGTTGATGGTTTGGAAGTTGGTGAGCAGGCCACCGAGCCAGCGGTTGTTGACGTAGGGCATGTCGGCGGCCTCGGCGACCTCCTTGATGGCGTCGCGGGCCTGCTTCTTGGTGCCGACGAACAGCACGGTGCCGCCACGGTGGGCGATCTGGGCGGCGACTTCCTGGGCCTGCTGCAACAGCACAGCGGTCTTCAGCAGGTCGACGATGTAGATGCCGTTGCGCTCGCCATGGATGAAGCGGCGCATCTTGGGGTTCCAGCGGCGTGTCTGATGGCCGAAGTGAACTCCGGCCTCCAGCAGGTCCGCGATTCCAACTTGACTCACGGGTGCTCCCTTATGTGATGGTGCTTGGATCCGAACGGTGCGTCGCGGACCCGAGAACGCTCCAGGCGTGACTCGGGCAGGGCCGCGTTGCGCAGTCGCACGGCATTGAGTTTGAGTACGACCGCTCAGTTTACCGCCTGGAGGCGGATTCGGTGGCTACCGCCCGGACTTGACTTCGGCACGCTCCAGGGCTTGGCGCAGATCTGGAGGGAGCGGCGCGGTGACCTCGACGGGCTCCCCGGTGATGGGGTGGGGAAAGGCGAGGCGGGTTGCGTGCAGGAACTGTCGCGTGAGGCCGAACGTGCCGGGGGTGCCGTATTCGGGATCGCCGCACACGGGATGGCCGATCGCTTGCATGTGAACGCGGATCTGATGGGTGCGGCCGGTGTCGAGACGCAAACGCAGCAGCGACACTCCACGCAGGGGCCGCTCCAGCGTGAAGTGGGTACGGGCCTCACGACTGGCGGTGCCGCCGACAGCCATGCGCGTGCGGATGCGCGGGTGGCGACCTATGGGCGCCTCGATCGTGCCTGTGCGGGCGGGCAGGCGGCCTTCTACGAGCGCCAGATACTCACGCTCGATCAGGCGCGCGCGCAGGGCATCCTGGAGCAGTCGGTGGGCGTCCTCGGTGCACGCGACCACGAGCAGTCCGGAGGTGTCGCGGTCGAGCCGGTGGACGATCCCAGCCCGCTCCGGCTCCTCGCCGCCGGCGGCGGTGCCGGCCAGCAGCTGGGAGAGCGTGCCCTCGCGATGGCCGCGGGCGGGGTGCACGACGAGGCCGGGGGGCTTGTTGACGACGAGCAAATGGTCGTCCTGCCACACGATCTCAAACTGGGGGTGGGGTGTGTTGGGGGGAGACACTTTCGCTCTCGTCTGGGACTCCTGTCGTTGGCGCCGGTCTCCATTTTGAGTGGCATCCATAGAGCCTGATAGCAGGGGACCCTCAGCGAGGAGGAGGCTGATGGTGACGATCGGGGCCCTCGATGACGAACAGCAGCAACAGCACGCCGAGCGTGATGCAGGCGTCGGCGAGGTTGAAGGCGGGCCAGCCGAGCGGGAGCTTGACGAAGTCGGTGACCGAGCCCGCGCGGAGACGGTCGAGAATGTTGCCGAGCGCGCCGCCGAGCAGCATGCCGGTGGGGAGCCAGATCAGGGGCTTGTCGCGGTGGCGGGCGAAGTAGACGAGCAGCACGAGCAGCGCGAGCCCGACGAGCAGCGTGACCGCGACGTGGCGACCGGGGAGAAAGCCGAAGGCGACGCCCTGGTTGCGGGTGTTGACGAGCTGGACACCGGGCAGCACGTTGCGGGTTTCGCCAGGGACGATCGATTTGCGTATGGCGGACTTGGAGAGCTGGTCGAGGGCCACCACGAGCACCATCACGAGGGCGGTCCACAGCCACGCCAGGGCGGGGCGTCGGGCAAGGCTCATGGAGGTCAACCGTGGATCAGGCTGACGAGCAGGTTGCCCACGAGCGAGAGCACGATGATGGCCACGATCGGGCTGAAGTCGAACGCGCCGATCATCGGGATGATGCGCCGGAAGATGCGCAGGTAGGGCTCGCACACGTCGCGCAGGAAGCCGAGCACGGCGTCGCTCGCGCGCGAATAGGGCGGGCGCACCCCGAACGCGAACAGCAGTTGCGTGACGATGTAGAGGACGATGAGCAGCGTGTAGACGTAGATCAACGTCGAGAGGTAGCCGGCGATTTCGGTGCGCACACTGGCGAGCACGAGTGTCATCGGCGCTCATCCCTGGGGCCGGGGCCGCGCGAGCGGCGGCCAGATCCCTTGCCATATCCGAGAACGGCGTCGAGCGCGTCGCTGAACGCAGCGCGCACACCTCCGCGCTCCAGGGCCGCCAGCCCACGGGCGGTGGTGCCACCTGGTGAGGTGACCTCGCGGCGTACAGCGAGCGTGTCATAGTCGCGACGGCGCAGCAGCTCGGCCGTGCCGGCAAGCGTCTCGGTGACGAGCACGGACGCCTGGGCGGGCGGGATGCCGCGGCGCACGCCCGCGTCCACCTGGGCCTCGGCTATGAGCGCGATGTAGGCGGGTGCACACGACATCAGGCCCATGGCCACGTCGATGAGTGCGTCGTCGAGCGTGACGAGTGTGCCGAGCTCGGCGAACAGGGCGTGGACTCGGAGGTCGAGCGTCTCCTCGTCTCGCTCGAAGATCTCACCCACCAACAGGTCAATGGCAGGGTCTCCTGTGAGCGTGGCCAATGGTTCGCGCTCAGGGTCGGCCGCTTGCACCACCGCTCCGACACGCACTTCAACGGGAAGCGAGGGAAGAAAGCGATATACGGGCAAACCCTCATAGGCGCTCTTGAGATCGGCCAATGGAGTGGCGGCAAGGATCGAGGCGACCGCCTTGGCGTGGGGCGCCAGCTCGCGTGCGACCTCATTGAGCTGGGCGGGCTTGTGACACAGCACGACCAGCTCGGCCTGCTCGGCTACCGCGGCACCCGAGGCGAGCGCCTCTCCCCCGGTCTCCTCAGCGAGCGAACGCGCACGGTCGGCCACGGGGTCGAAGCAGAGCACGGGCCTGCCCCACCCGCGAGCCATCGCTCGAGCCATGTTGCCGCAGCCGATTAGACCGATGTTCATAGGGAAATTAGGCTACCGGCCCTGTCGGCCGGCTAGCTTTGGTTGAAGAAGCCCTTTTCGATCAACCGGGCGCGCTCCTCGGCGGAGATCTCGACGTTGCGCGGGGTGAGCATGAACACCTTGTCGGCGATCCGCTGCATGCCGCCGTCGAGCGCGTAGGTGAGACCGCTTGCGAAGTCGATCAGGCGCTTTGACAAATCGGTGTCGGCGCCCTGCAGGTTGAGGATCACGGGGATCGAGTCCTTGAACTTGTCGGCGATCTGCTGAGCGTCGTTGAAGGACTTGGGGATGACGAGGTGCACGCGCACCTCGCCGTTGCCGCGGCCGACGGGACGCAAGACTGTGGTGGGACGGCCACGCTGGCCGCCCTCAGACCGGTCGTCCTCGGGGTAAATCTCGTCGAACTCGTCGCGACGGCGACGCGGTGAGAGCCGGCGCACGTTGGGGCGCTCGCGATAGCGGTCGGATATCTCCTCCTCGTGGGGAGGCTCCTCGTAGTCGTCGTGATACTCCTCGGCCAAGCCGAAGTACACGAGAGCGCGGTGCCAGGAGTCGCGAAATGCCATGGGTAGAGGGCGTTTTCGTGGAGAACGGGCTTTTCCCTGCTCGTGCCGAGCATTCCGTCACGGCACTGTCCAGGGTCAGGACCCGCGTCCTTGAGCTCTAAGCGTACAACCGCGTGCCGATTCGCACGATCGTGGCACCCTCCTGGACCGCGACGAGGAAGTCCTGAGTGGTGCCCATCGAGAGCTCGCGCAGCCCCCGTGTGTGGGCCAACTCGCGCAGACGCGCAAACCAGGGGCGGCTCTGCTCGGGATCCTCGGCGAGCGGCGGCATGGTCATCAATCCCGCCACGGGCACGGGCGTGCGCGCAATGAAAGCGTCGAGCTGTTCTGGGGCGATGCCGCTCTTGGCGGGATCGCCCGCGAGGTTGACCTCGACCAGCGTGCGAAGGCCCGGGCCGGCAAGAGCTGCGTGACGCTCGAGCTCGCGCAGCACCGAGTCGGTGGCAAGCGAATGGATGAGCCGCACGTGCGGGACGATCGCGCGCACGTGTTTGCTCTGGAGCGCTCCGATGAAGTCCCACGCGAACAGGTCGCCATGGGCGGCGACCTTCTCCTGGAGGTCCTGGGCACGGTTCTCCCCGACGAGCGCGATCCCGGCGGCGGCCAGCACCGGGAGCTCCTCGCAGGGGACGTACTTGCCCGCCGCAAGGATCTCCACCCCGCTCGGGTCGCGGCCCGCGAGCTCGGCAGCGGCGGCCACCTCTTCACGCACGGCCTCCAAGTTGGTACGCACTCGCGCCACCTCCAGGCCGTGAATCAGCTGGACCATGCAGCTCCAGCGCGGGACCGCGTGCAATGGAATCGCCACGTGGCGCAAGCGGTGGCAGAGACCGCCTCAGCGAGCTCGCGGCTCATTGCGCGATCCACGCCACGCCCGCCTGACGCCCGGCGCGGGCGCCTTCGCGGCGGTAGGAGAAGAAGCGCTCGTCGCAGATGGTGCACGCCTCAGCGTCTCGCACCTGTGCCACACCTGCTGCACTCAGTCGCTCGTGAGCGATCGCCCGCAGGTCGATCAGCCTGCCGTTGCGGTGGGAGGCGGTGAAAGCGGAGTGAACCTCCTCCCCCACCTCATAGCAACACGCGCCCGCGCACGGGCCCACAAGCGCCACCACCTCCCCCCGGCCACCGACCTCGCGCAGCGCACGCACGCCCTCCTCGAGCACGCCCGCGGCGAGTCCACGCCAGCCGGCGTGGAGCGCCGCCACGGCACCGTTCGCCCCGAGCACCACGGGGATGCAGTCGGCGGTGAGAACCATCGCCGCGAGGCCCGGGGCCGCGACGGCATGGCCATCGGCCTCAAAGACAGGCTGGCGAGCCGAGTCCTCGCACTGCAGCGCGCTATCGAGACCCGGCCGCTCGCGGTCCGCAGGCACGCGTCCCACCACGGTCCCGTGGACCTGGTAGCCACGCACGAGGCGCCGCACGCCAAGCGACTGGCGCAACCGCTCGCGGGCCCGCAGGCCGTGCTCGGCTTCCTCGCCGCCAACACTCGAGAGGTTGCCATGAGAGCGATCTGTAAACAGGGCGCGACCGCCTCCGGGCAGCTCGTACAGCTCCGCGTCGAGCGTGTCAGCCCGTGTGGCGCTCATACGCGCGCTTCGAGCGCGGCGCGTAGCTCGGTCTCACGGCCGGGCTCGATCCGCTCTTCGAGCAGCAACTTGTAGGACTCATCCAGGCGCACCCCCACCTCTGGGCCCTCGGGCACCCCCGCAGCCACAAGATCGTCGCCGGTGACCTCGAGGCTGATGTGCCGTCGCTGGGTGAGCCACTCGTCGATAAGTCGCCTCCCGTAGGAGCGGGGGCCGTCCTCCAGGTCCCGAACCGCCGCTGCGAGCGCAAGCGACTCGATCGGAGTGCCTATCACGAGCTCGAGCAGGTCTTCGGTCGTGTCGGCGTCATCGATGTGGTCGATCGCAAACGAGGCGCTCACCGCAACCCCGAACGCGCGATCGCCTTCGCGCGCGGGCAGCTCCAGATCATGCAGAAATCCGCGCATCGTGGGCTCCGTCTCCTCCTCGTCGAGCCGATCGCAGAGCTCCAGCACGAGCGAGCCGGCGAGCAGCAGCCGCCTGGAGCCGTCCTCGGGGAGGATTTCAAACGCCGTGCGCACCATGTGCTCGTCGAAGCTGACCCCGGGTTCCCACGCAGCGAACACGCCGAGGCGGTCGAGCTCGGCGAGCGGTGCCACCGGATCGGATTCGGCAAAGGCCAGGCGCAGCTCTGCTCCCAAGCGCGAGGCCGTCACCGTGCTCAGAGCGCCGGCCTCGAGCGCGGCCGCCACCAGCGAGGCGGTGTGCGGCTCGACCTCGAAGCCCAGACGGGTCGCATAGCGCACGAGTCGCAGGATGCGGGTGGGGTCGTCGAGAAAGCTCGCGTCGTGCAGCACGCGCAGGCGACCGGCGCTCAGGTCCTCAAGGGCGCCCGCCAGCGCCCGCACCTCCCCGGCGTGCTCTCCGGCCAGCGTCACCGCGATCGCGTTGACCGTGAAGTCGCGACGCGCAAGATCCTCCTCGGGCGTGCCCGGGGCCACGTCCGGGAGCACGCCGGGCGACGAATACGTCTCGGTGCGCCGCATCGCGATGTCGATCTCCCCCCAACTCCAGCGCACGAGCGCAGTGCCGAAGCGCTCGTGGTAGATCACCTCGCAGCACTCCTTGCTGATCTGTTCGTCGCGCTCCTCCTCGTGGCTCTCACCCGCGAGGTTCTCGAGCCTACGTGCAAGCGCCTCAGCGAATGCGCGGGCATCGCTCGCCACCACCACGTCGAGCTCCCTGGGTGCTCTGCCGAGCATGATGTCGCGCACCGCGCCTCCCACGAGCTCGACGCTCCCGGCGTGCTCTCGGGCGAGATCGAGCAGCTCGCTACCGCCTGGCAGCTCCCGCAGGCACTCCAGTACCACGGCGCCGCGATCCACCGCTATCGCAGGCTGCTCACGGGCGGGTGACGCCTTGAGGGACTGCTCCCCAATCGTGGGCATGCCGATGGACTGCTCTCCGTCGCCGTTCGTGTGATTGTCGGTGGTCGTCATGTCGCTCCTGAACGTTGACTACCGTCAGACCTCTTTCCTTCCCCGACTGGTCAGTCGATACGCACCGGGATGCCTGCCGCCGCGAGATGGCTCTTTGCCTGCGCGACGGTGTGTCGGTTGTAGTGGAAGATCGATGCGCACAGCACGGCGTCGGCACCCGCTTGCAAGGCCTCGACCAAGTGCTGCAGCTCGCCCGCTCCCCCGGAGGCGATCACGGGCACGTCCACGGCCGCGCTGACGGCTGCGATAAGGGGCAGGTCATAGCCGTCGCTCGTGCCATCTCGGTCCATGCTCGTGAGCAGAATCTCACCGGCGCCGCGGGAAGCTCCCTCGCGCGCCCACTCCACCGCGTCGCGACCTGTCGGCGTGCGTCCACCGGCAACATATGCCTCCCAAGGGCCATTCGCTCCCGCGGTAGGCACGGACCCCCCACCCGGGACTCGCCCACCTCGGACCCCACCCACCTGGGACTCGCCGTCGCCATCGAGCAGCCTCACTCCCGATCGGACAGATCCTGTCGTGATGCCGGCGTTCTCGGTTCGGGCCGCCTTCGCGTCGATCGCGAGCACCACGCACTGGGCTCCGAACACGCCGGCGAGCTCGTCGATCAGCTCGGGGCGCGCGAGCGCGGCGGAGTTGACCGTCACCTTGTCCGCCCCCGCGTCGAGCACCGCCTGGGCGTCCGCCACCGAGCGGATCCCACCGCCGATCGTGAACGGGACGAAAACATCGTCAGCGGTGTCGCGCGCGAGCTTGACGATCGTGTCGCGCCGCTCATGGGTGGCGGTGATGTCGAGGAACACGAGCTCGTCGGCTCCCTCGCGGTCATAGTGTTCGGCGAGCTCCACGGGATCGCCGGCGTCGCGGATGTCGAGGAATTCGACCCCCTTCACGACACGGCCGTCCGCGACATCCAGGCATGGAATCACGCGCTTGTAGTGCACGCCGCTCACGGTAGCGGGGCTCGTGGCCCAATCCGGTCGCGGACTGAAGCTCGGCTCTGAACGCGCCCTTCCTGGCGAGGCGCTGGCCACATAACCTAGAGCGCACCGACCGACCATTCTCCGAGGCGCGCAACCAAAACAGCGCCGCTTCGAGGTCCCGCTTATGGCAGGCCGACCTCCGACAACGACTCCATCTTCCAGGTTCCGTGGTCGCGGTGCACGAGAACATACGGTTCGGGAGTCTTGCCAAGATAAACCGTCGCCAGACCTTTATCGCCTTCGACGCGAACCCTCATTACTTTGAGCACGGCGCTGTCGGCAACCATCTGCCTGTGGTGCTGTCCGAAGACCTTCGTCATAACTCCCGCGCAGGTGCTCCCGTGTAGTCCAGGCGCCGATTCGTAGCTTTCGGGGACGGCTTCGGCAACTACCGAATAGATGATCGAGCAGGCCTCGGCACCATCGTCGGCGGCAGCAGCAGCGTAGTAGCGCGTCACGAGCGCCGTTATGATGCGCCGATCCATTGCGGAAGCAGCGTGACCGTAGTCCAAGATCGGTTCGTCGTCATAGCTTTCGGGATCGCTGTCACTATCTTTGGAGTCCTTGAGATGCCCCGTAGGTGCGGGAGCGACAGCAGTCGTCGGAGTGCTGGAAGTGGCAGTAGTAGTGGGCGACGATTGCGATGTCGAGCTCGAGCCGGGGCTCGGACTACCGATCAGAGATGCAACCTTCCAGGAGCCGAGTTCGCGCTCGACCGTGATCTCACCTTCAGGCATGGTCCTGGAGTGCAACAGCACAAGCCCTTTTCTTCCATTGACACGCACACCTGTCACTTGTGTGGAGGCAAGCACCGCGGCCGGCTGCCCGGGCACCTGCCTGAAGAGCTTCGACAGGACTACTGTGCACGTCTTGCCGCTCAGACCCGGCGGCCCCGGCGGTTGACCATAGTCTTCCGGGATGGCTTCCTCGAAAATCGAATAGATCAAGGTGCAGGCCTGAGCGCCGTTATCGGCAGCGGCCGCCGCGTAATACCGCTTGACAAGCGCGGTGATGGCGCGCTTGTCAGCCGGTGATGCCTCATGACCGTACGTAGCCGTGCCACTGGCTTGATTCCCGTGTTCGCCCGTTGTGGATGCAACGCTGCCGGACTTGCCCTCGGGGGGCGAGCCACTACCTTTGCTCGAGCTCCCACAGGCGATCACGCCCAAGCTGAACACAGTGCTTGTGAGCAGCATGAGCAGCAGCTTCGTATCTGAACGTCGCTTCATCCTCAATCCCGGCATGATCCTACGTTATCTTATTCGTATGACCAAACTATTCTGGATATTTGGTTCACTGCTCGTCGTACTACTGTTGGTCGGCTGCGGCGCCGCTTCAGAGAAATCGACCAGCCCCTCAACCTCGGCCGGCACCATATCCACCGGCACCAGAACAGTCGATGGAACAGTCGAAACGACCTACGTTCACCACGGGCCGGTGAGCGCTGCCAACACACGGCATGTCATCGTCAGAAACATTCCGCACCTGGGAGCGGTATTGGTCGATGGCAAAGGCTTCGTGCTCTATGCGTTCGTGCCCGACCGGGGCGGAACGGGCGCCTGCACACACTCATGCGCCTTGACGTGGCCACCGATCAGACTCACAATCGAACTCGCTATCGATACGTCGCCTGCCCTGAGCGAGTCGCTGGTCAGTACCGAACCAGATCCGGAAGGTCACCATGTTGGAGATCGCGTCGTCAAGTTCGCGGGCAGGGTGCTCCACACCTACACAGGCGACACCTCCCCGGGGGAGGCCACCGGCCAAGGGTTGCACAGCAACGGCGGCCGCTGGTACGTTACTTCCCCTTCGGGGAAGCTAGTAACGAGCAAACGCTAAGCGCCAAGCGCAGCTTGGGCTTGGGCTACGGTGAAGCGTCGCTCGTAGAGCGCCTTGCCGACGATCACGCCCGTAAGCGTGGTTGCGTTCAGCCCCGCCAATCCTTCCAGATCAGCAAGCGCACCGATGCCGCCCGAGTAGACGAAGCTTCCGGAAACCGCGGCGGCGACGCGTCTCGCTTCCTTCAGGTCGGGGCCTTCGAGCATCCCATCGCGATCCACGTTCGTGTACACAAGCTCATTTGCCCCCCTCTCTGCGAGTCGCGCAATCACGTCCTCGATGCCGCCATCGATCGTCTCTGTCCAGCCCTCGGTAGCCACCCGTCCACCGCGCACGTCCACCGACACGAGCACCCTCCCGGGCCACTCCGCAAGCGCACGCTCGAGCAGATCCGGGTCGGTGAAGGCGGCTGTGCCCAAGATCACACGCTCCACCCCCGCTTCGAGGACGCTCTCGACAGCAGTCATGGAGCGCAGTCCGCCGCCGAACTGAACCGGAACGCCGAGCTCGCTCGCGATGCGGCGCAGGTGCGCGATGTTCGCGGGAGCGCCGTCGCGAGCGCCGTCGAGGTCCACGACGTGCAACATGCGCGCTCCCGCCTGCACCCATCCGCTTGCCGCCGACAGGGGATCCTCGTCATAGACCTTCTTGGCGTCGAAGTCGCCCTTTGTCAAGCGCACGGCCTTGCCGCCGAGCATGTCGATCGCCGGGTACAGGTTCACGAGCCGAGCTCACCCGGACCAAAGAGGAAAGATCCCCTGCCGCGAAGGGACCAAGCGGCATGGGCACCCCTCACGAGGAGTGCCCTACCGGAACAGCCGAGCGGGCGCAGATGCGCGCGAAGTTCGCCAGCAAGCGCAATCCCGCCGCCGAGGACTTCTCGGGGTGGAACTGCACGCCATAGAAGCTCTCGTGGGACACCACGCTCGCAAACGACTCGCCGTACACGGCGGTGCCGAGGATGTCCTCGCGCGCGCTCGGCACCGGCACAAACGAGTGCACGTGGTAGAAGGCGCAGCGCTCGGGCAATCCCTCGATCAGGGGCGAGCTCGCGTCGAAGCCCACTGTTGAAAAGGGCGAGCTCGCGAAGACACTCCCCGTTGACGAGGGCGAGCTCGCGCCGAAGCTCACCTCGTTCCAGCCGATGTGAGGGAGCTTCAACGAGCCGTGTTCCAGCTCGCGCACCTCGCCCGCGATCACCCCGAGCCCCTGCGTGCCGCCCTGCTCGGTGGAGCGCTCGAAGCCGAGCTGCATGCCCAGACAAATTCCCAGGACGGGAGTCCCTTGTGCAAGCCGCTCGCGCAGCAGCTCGTCCAGGCCGAGCTCACGCAGGTTGGCCATGCCCCGCGGGAACGCCCCCACGCCCGGAACCACCAGGCCCGCCGCACCGCGCAGCTGGTCGTGATCGGCGGTGACCGTCACACTCGCCCCTATGTGCGCGAGCGCCTTCTCCACCGAGCGGCGATTGCCCATGCCGTAGTCCACCACCGCGAGCTCCACGGGCTCATCGAGCAGACTCATGAGGTCAACGTGCCCTTCGTGCTCGGCACGCCGCTCTCGGTCGGGTCGAGCGCCACCGCTTGGCGCAGCGCGCGCGCGAACGCCTTGAAGGCCGCCTCGATCATGTGATGGGCGTTCGTGCCCCGTTGCACCTCCAGGTGCAACGTGAGCTTTGCCGAGTTGGCCAGTGCCCTGAAGAACTCCTCCGTGAGCTCGTGATCGAAGCCGCCTGTCGAGCCGGGTGGCAACTCCGCCTCGAACAGCGTGAATGGGCGGCCGGAGATATCGATCGTGCAGCTCGCCCGCGCCTCATCCATGGGAACGACCCCATATCCATACCTGTAGATGCCAGCTCGATCGCCAAGCGCCCGGTCGAGCGCCTGGCCGAGCACAATCGCGGTGTCCTCGGCCGTGTGGTGGGCGCCGGTCTGCAGGTCGCCGGTCACCCGCACGTCGAGATCGAAGCGCCCGTGGCGGGCGAGCAGGTCGAGCATGTGGTCGAGAAAGCCCACGCCTGTCTCGCGCGTACCCTGGCCGGTGCCGTCCAGCGCGAGCGCCAAGCGCACCTCGGTCTCGCCGGTGGTGCGCTCGATCGTCGCGGCTCTAGCCGTCCCGCCGGTAGCGCCCTGAATCGTGGCGGCTCGGGACATCCCGCTCGTGCCGCGCTCGCCAGTCGCGTCAGCTGTCTGTTGTGACTCCATCTCATCCATTGTTGCTCACCGGGCCCGGGCCTGAGTCGGGGATGCGCGCCAGCATCGACCGGGCATGCAACGGGAAGCCCTCGGCGCTTGCAATGGGCGCACCCGCGAGGGCGAGCTTGGCGGCGGCCTCGTCGCCGATCTCCACCACCGACATGCGCCGGCGGAAGTGCGCCGGCGAGAGCATCGACGCGAAGCGTGCTGCCCCGCCGGTCGGGAGCACATGGTTGGAGCCCGCGGTGTAGTCGCCGAACGCCGTGGCCCCGTTGCGCCCCAGCAGCACGCACCCCGCCGCGCGCACCCTGTGTGCAAGCGCCTCCTCGGCGGCTCCCACCAGCTGCAGGTGCTCGGGTGCGAACGCGTTGGCCAAATCGACAGCCGCCGCGGGGGTGGCGGTCTCGATCAGCACGCACGCATCCGGCTGGAGTTGCGGCCATGCGGTCTGCTCGCGCTCGATCTCCGCGGCCACGCCATCCAGTGCCGCGCGCGAGCTCGACACGCCCGCGACGAGGCTGCCGGCGCCGTGCTCGGCCTGCGCGAGCAGGTCGAGTGCCACCAGCCGCGGGTCCGCGTCGGGGCCGAACACCACCATCAGATCACTCGGGCCGGCGAAGCCATCGATGCCCACCACGTGCGACAGCCGCCGCTTGGCCTCCTGCACATACAGGTTGCCAGGCCCCACCACCACATCCACACGCTCCACCGACTCGGTGCCGAACGCGAGCGCCGCGATCGCCTGCGCGCCGCCCATGCGGTACACCCGCTCCACCCCACACAGCCTGCACGCGGCGAGGATCGCTGGATGAGCCTGCCCGTCGGGGCCGGGCGGGGTGCACACAGCCACGTCAAGCACGCCCGCCGCACGAGCGGTCACAACCCCCATCACCACGGTGCTCGGATAGGCGGCGCGGCCACCCGGAGCGTACACCGCCGCGGCCGTCACGGGGAGCTCGCGCAGCGTCACGGTGTGGCCCTGGGCGAGATCGACGATCACCTTGTCTGGGCCTATAGACGCATCCGCCACGCGCGCCACGTTCGCGATTGCCACCTGCAACCCCGCCACCACGTCGAGCGGCATCCGCTCGAGTGCCTCATCGAGCTCACTGGCCGGCACACATGTCTCACGCGGGTGCACCCCGTCGGTGTCAAAGCGTTGCGTGTACTCGTCCACCGCCTCGTCGCCCTCGGCGCGCACGTGAGAGACGATCGTGGCAACCGTCTCTTCGACCGCTTCCACCCCGCCCACCAGTCTGCGCAAATTGGCTGCCGCGAGCGCCGAGGCGCCGGGCCGCTCGACGTCAGTGATCGTCACGCGCTCAACGAGCATGCGCCCTCTCATCTACTCGGAATCGATTGGCGCCAACAACCGCTGTCCCGTCAAGCGGCACGCAAGCGCTCCAGCAACTTGTCGATCTCCCGCGCCCGCAGCTTGTGAGCTACGGGGTTGGCGATCAACCGCGCGGTGCACTCCACGATCTCCTCACGCACGATCAGGTCGTGTTCGCGCAGCGTGGTCCCGGTGGCGGTGAGGTCGACGATCGCCTCCACCATGCCCGTCAGCGGCGCGAGCTCGACCGACCCCTTCACCTCGACGATCTCCGCCTGCCTACCGGTCTCCTCCAGGTACCGTTCGGCGATGCGGGGGTACTTCGTCGCGACCCGCATCACGCCGAGCCTGCGCAACGCCTCGGCGGCCGGATCGGGGCCCGCCTTGCTCGCGAGCACCATCGTGCAGCGCCCATAGCCCAGGTCGAGCAGCTCATACACCTCACGGCCACCCTCGCCGCCGCGCTGCGCGGCCTGCTCGAGCAGCACGTCCTTCCCGGTGATGCCGATGTCGGCGGCGCCTGACTCCACGTAGGTGGGCACGTCCGACGGCCTCATCGTGATCACCCCGATGTCCTCGAACAGCAGCTTGCGGTCGTTGGAGCGCAGCTCCGCGGTATCGAGCCCCAGCCCACTCAGCAGCTCAACCGTCTGGTTGAACAACGCACCCCGGGGCACCGCGATCGTAAGCCCGTTGGTGGGCCCTGGCGAACCGCTGGTTGCCCCCAGCGAGCCGCCGGCGGCGTCCGGCGAGCCATTCGCGGCGCTCGTCACAGCGACGCCCCCGTACCGCGCTCCTCGCCCATCAGGGCGATGTGCAGGCGATCGACTCCGAGCGCAAAGCCCACCGCGGGCAGCGGGCGGCCGAAGCGGCCAAGCAGCTCGTCATAGCGCCCCCCGCCCCCGATGGGGGCGCCGAGCGCGGGGTCATACACCTCGAACACGGCACCCGTGTAGTAGCCGATGCTGCGGACCAAGCCGAGATCGAAGATCACGCGCTCAGCCACCTCTGGAGTGAGCAGCTCATGCACTTCGCGCATGTTCGCCACCGCGCTCGCCACCACGCCCACGGAGTCCGCCAGCACCTCGGGGCCCCCGCGGCGCTGGGGTACCTCTAACAGCAGCTCCATGTCCTGTGCGGCGAGCCCCAGACCCGAAAGCTCCTCCTCCAGGCCGACGAAGTCGCGGTTGGCGAGCGCTTCGAGCAGCCGCGGCCGCGACTGCTCGGGCACGTCCACGCCGGCCATCAGCGACGGGAACAGCGAAGCGTCCCCCAGGCCGATCCTGTAGCCCTCCAGGCCCACCGTGTCGAGCGCCGCGCACAGCACTCCCAGCGCCTCCGCGGTCCCCTGCGGGGCGGGCGCCCCGATCAGCTCGATTCCGGCCTGCAACAGCTCGCGTGGTTGCCCGCGCTGGGGGCGCACTCCGCGATAGCAGTGAGCGAGGTAGCAGAAGCGCAGCGGCGGCTCTTCGGTGGGGTAGCGGGTTGCCACCACGCGCGCGATCGGCACCGTCATGTCCGAGCGCAGCACGAGCGCGGCCCCGGACTCGTCGAACACGCGATAGGCGGGCTTCGCTTCGGCCATGTCCGCCCGGGCGAGCACCGACTCGTACTCGAGCGCGGGCGTGTACAGCTCGCCGTACCCGTGGCGCTCGAACACGCCCCGCAACGCGTCGGTTATCGCGCGCACCTCGCGCGTCTCATCCGGGAGCACGTCCCGGGTGCCGCTGGGTATCGGATGGATCATCGGTCGGAGTGCATTCAAGCGGACGGCAACGATGTAGGCGGAGCGGCCGGGCTGAGCGGCCGGCTAGGCGTGTACCGGCTCTGTGGCAACCCGCTCGATGCGAGCACCGAGCTCACGCAGGCGCTCGTCGATGCGCTCATACCCGCGATCGATCTGGCGTATGTTGCCGATCTCGCTGCGTCCCTCCGCGCACAGAGCGGCGAGCAGCATCGCCATGCCGGCGCGAATGTCCGGCGACTCCACGCGCTCGCCGCGCAGACGGCGTGGCCCGGTGACGATCGCTCGGTGCGGATCGCACATCACGATGTCCGCTCCCATCAGGATCAGCTTGTCGGTGAAGATCAGGCGGTTCTCGAACATCCACTCATGCACGAGGATGGAGCCGCTGGCCTGGGTGGCCAACGCGACCGCGATCGAAGTGAGGTCGGCGGGGAAGGCGGGCCACGGGCCGTCCTGCACCTTGCACTTGTACCCGCCCACATCGGACTGCGCCACGAGCTTCTGATCGCCCGGCACGATCACATCATCGCCGTCGAGCTCCGAGCGCAACCCCAGGCGCTCGAACACGAGCCGGATGATGCGCAGGTCCCCCGGCACCGTGTCCTTGATGCGCAATTCGCCCCCGGTGACGCCCGCGAGCGCCATGAAGCTACCGATCTCGATGTGGTCGGGCGCCACGCTGTGCTCGCATCCGTGCAGCCGCTTCGCACCGCCCACCGCGATCAGGTTCGAGCCGATGCCCTGAATATCCGCGCCCATCTTCACGAGCATGCGCGCCAGGTCCTGCACGTGCGGCTCGCACGCGGCGTTGCCGATCACCGTGGTGCCCGGTGTGAGCGCGGCCGCCATCAGCGCGTTCTCCGTGGCCATCACCGAGGGCTCGTCCATGAACACGTCGGTGGGACGCAGTCCCCGGGGGGCACTCAAGACGATCTCGCGATTGCACTCCGTGCTCGCTCCCATCGCCCGAAACGCATCCAGGTGTGGGTCCAGGCGCCTGCGGCCGATCACGTCGCCCCCTGGGGGCGGCATCACCGCGCGACCGAAGCGCGCGAGTAGCGGGCCCGCTAGCAAGAAGGAGGCTCTGATCTGCTCCGCGAGCTCGGGGTCCAGCTCGACGTCGTGAACGTCGGCGGCGCACAGGGCGAGCTCATTCGCGCCCCGCCACTCGACGGACACGCCGATCGACCCCAGGATCGCGAGCATCGCGTCGACATCGCGAATGCGGGGCACGTTGTGCACGACGATCTCCTGCTCCGTGAGCAGGCACGCGGCGAGGATGGGCAGGGCACCGTTCTTGTTCCCGGCCGGAATCATCGTGCCGGAGAGCGGGGCGCCGCCTTCGATGACGAACTTCTCCATAAGCTGAATGCGCCGGCGAGAAGCCCTGTCGGGTTCCTGGATTGAGCGCCTGGCAAGCGTAACAGCCATCTCAATGACTTAGTTCGAGCGGCGTCCCTCAGACCCTTCCCGCAACGTGCCTGGGGTCCCACGCGTGCGCAGAGGACACTACGCGGACAGGGCCTTCCAAAACGCCTGCCCTGCGCGTATGCGGGGCGCTCGCCGCGGCAACCGCCAAAAGCGCTCATCGGGCCACCGACAGGACGCCTATCGGGCTCGCAGACTGACTCCGTTCGCAATTCTCGTTGCAGACCGGAGACGCGAGAATCCCTCATGCCTAAGCCACTTTGCGCGTCAAGTCGCGGCCGTCAATGCGCACAAACACCTGTTCGTACGCGTTCTGTCCGAACAGGGTCCTACTGTACGAACACATGTTCTGTTCATCACGCAAACCCGAAGCGCCGCGGACTCTGGTGAGGACGTTGCAGCTGGTGCGCTCGTTCCTGTTGCTCGAGGATGACTTTTGCGTCGACTGGGAGGTCGCAGACGAGTACACGGAGTCCCCCGGGTCCGCCTGGGAGGACTCCGATGGCCAGCAAGATGCCAGAGACGATGTCCACCCACACCGGCTGGCTCTAAGGAGCCGACTAGGTGCGCGGCGCCCAGGGATCGTTGCGTCTCATGAGCAGGTTTGCTTGTGTCCTGTCGGCGGACGAGCTCGCGCCGGAGTGTCGCGCGGCTCCTTCTCGCCGGAGAAGTCTTGCGCGGAGGTAGCGCGCAGGTCGGGGTCGTCAAGGAACCCCTAGACAGTACCGAATGGGCCTCTGGTCACGAAGGCCATAAACGCCACGAGCCGCCCCTAGGGGCGGCTCGTGTGCGTAATAAACCGGCGGCGTCCTACTCTCCCAGGCCCTTGCGAGCCAAGTACCATCGGCGCTGAGGGGCTTAACTTCTCTGTTCGGAATGGGAAGAGGTGTTTCCCCCTCGCTAAAGCCACCGGAAAAAAGCGAGAGACCACGCTTCTCGGGGTCCTTCAAAACTGCACAGCGCCACAGCGGATACCACTACCCCCGAAGGGGTAATCAAAAAAATCCGTCAAGCCCTCGAGCGATTAGTACCGGTCTCCTTCAGACGTTACCGTCCTTCCAGATCCGGCCTATCAACCTGGTGGTCTACCAGGGCTCTTACTCCCTCTAGGGGATGGGAGAACTCATCTTGAGGCCGGCTTCCCGCTTAGATGCTTTCAGCGGTTATCCGATCCACACGTAGCTAGCCTGCTATGCCCTTGGCAGGACAACAGATACACCAGAGGTGCGTTCATCCCGGTCCTCTCGTACTAGGGACAAATCCTCTCAATTCTCCAACGCCCACGGCAGATAGGGA
>DATCDV010000003.1:0-2287 GCA_036510495.1 Solirubrobacteraceae bacterium | reverse complement strand
TGGCCGGCGCTCGGCCGCTGGTTCGCCGGCAGCCTGTTCGCAGCGCTGTTGCTGCTCGCCGCCACCTGGGGGATCGCCGGCCTCTCCGGCTCGGGTGGCTTCACGGTGCAGACGATCCAGCCGCCGTTTCGAGTCGGCGGCTGGGGCAACGTCTGGATGATCCTCGAGCGCAACCTGCTCGTCCTCGCGCTCCACGCGATGGCCTGTGTCGCGGGCTTCATCGCCGGCTCCTCGGTGCCGATGCAGGCCGAGCAGCGCCACGGCGTCGTGCGCATCATCCACGAGCGCGGCGGGCGCTTCGCGATCGTCTTCGTCGTAGCCGCGACGACGTTCTCGCTGTCGGCGCAGTCGATCGTGCTCGGCGGTGAGACCGCCTCGGTCGCGCACGCCCTGCACACGACGCCGGGAACGCTGCTGCTGGTGCTCCTGCCCCACGCGGTGATCGAGCTCACGGCGCTGTTTCTGCCGCTGGCGGCGTGGATCATCGCGAGCCGCCGCGGCGAGTGGGATCAGCTGCTCGCGGCGACGATGGTCACGGTCGCGATCGCGCTGCCGATGCTCTTGGTGGCCGCGCTGGTCGAGGTCTACATCTCGCCGCATCTGTTGCACGCGCTGGTCTGAGCGCTCGGCGGAGCCGGCCTGACCGGCGTGTTCGCGGCACGCTCAATCCACCACTTCATTCTGTATAGTATTGAGCAGAGGCGGACCACGAACTAGGAGCGAACACATGCCGGGCACCCTCAACGAAGTCAACGACAACAACTTCCAAGCCGAGGTTCTCGAGTCGGAGACCCCGGTGCTGGTGGACTTCTGGGCCCCCTGGTGCGGCCCGTGCCGGCTCGTCGCGCCGATCCTCGAGGAGATCGCGGTCGAGCATCAGGACAACCTGCGCGTCGTCAAGCTGAACATCGACGACAACCAGCAGACGGCCGCCAAGTTCGACGTCCTCTCGATCCCGACGATGATCCTCTTCGAGGCCGGCGCCCCGGTCAAGAAGGTCATCGGCGCCTACCCCAAGAAGAAGATCGAGGCCCAGCTCTTCGAGTCAGAGGCTTAGCCTGGGCGGACTCCGGGATGTGCCGACAGGTTCGGCTCATCGGGTCTCCATTTTTCGGGCACGGTAGACGATGTCTGCGGGGATGCGTCGTTGTGTGAGTCGGCCGTGGTGGACGCGGTCGTGGTTGTAGAAGCGCAGGTAGGTGTCGAGGTCGCGCTGCAGGCCGGTGAGGCTTGGGTAGATGTAGCGGGCGAACGCTGGCCGCCAGCATTCGTCGAGGATCGTCTTGTGGAGTGCTTCGACGTTGCCGTTGGTTTGTGGGCGTCCGGCGTGGATGCGGGTGTGGCGGGCCTTGAGCTTCGTGATGGCGGTCGTGAAGTTGCCCTTGAACTCGTTGCCGTTGTCTGAGAGGAATCGTTCGAGGGTCCAGCCGGCGGCCTTGAGGTCCTGGGCGACGCGGCGAGCGAGCTTGCTGGTCTGCGTGGCGGTCGGGTTGCCTTGTTTGCAGACGACGAGCTCGGCCCAGGCGTAGGAGGAGGCGATGTCGATCGCGGTGAGCTGCCAGATCGCGCCTTCGGTCTTGCGCAACCTGCCGACGTAGAAGCAGTCAATCCCGACTAGCTCGCCCGGGTGATCGACGTCAATGTGCTGCTCAGGCCCAGGATCGCGTGGCGGCTCGTAGGGGGCGGCGTAGCCCGCGATCAGTGCGAAGCGTTTCGCGCGGGTGTTCAGGCCGTGACGGGCGAGCACCTTCCAGACCCCGTTGGGTGAGACGACGATCGCGCCCCACTTCTCGCGGCGCAGCTCCGAGGAGACGCGCTTAGGCCCGAGGCCCGGATGGGCGATCGAGAAGCTCAGTACCCGCTCCTCGACCATCTTGGGCAGCTGGTTGGGCATCTGCGGTCGCCGACGCTCCCTCGGGCGCAGCATCTCAAGGCCGTGGCGGTCGACCTGGCGCTTCCAGTGGTAGTAGGTCGAGCGGTGCACCCCAAACACGCGGCAAGCGTGCGAGATCGAGGTACGCCCGGCAAGATCGAACAACTGCAGGCGGTAGCCGAACAGCACGTCATCCTTCGTCATCAGGCTCAGCTCCATTCACTTGGCGGTGATGGAGGCACCCTGAGCCCAGGCGCGGACGGGTCCCGCCCCTGGGCGGGACCCGTCCGACCTACATACCTATCGAACTCCCAACTGTCGGGAGCACCCGGAGACAGCCCAGCCTAACGCCTCGATTCACCGGGCGACGTCACGGGATCTACCGCACCGTCGCTCGGCTTGGCGGAACTGGTT
>DATCDV010000002.1:0-218866 GCA_036510495.1 Solirubrobacteraceae bacterium | reverse complement strand
CGGCGGCTCGAGCCGCTTCCCGTGCAGACGCGACGGCTGCTGCTCGCGGCGGCCGTCGAGCCGATCGGCGATGCGACGTTGCTGTGGCGCGCGGCCGAGCAGCTCGGGATCGACGGCGACGCAGCCTCGCCGGCCGGGGAGGCGGGGCTGCTCGAGGTCGGTGCGCGGGTGCGATTCCGCCATCCCCTGGTCCGCTCGGCCGCCTACCGAGCCGCGTCACCAAAAGACAGGCAGGAGGTACATCGGGCGCTGGCAGAGGTGACCGACCCCGATCTCGACCCCGACCGTCGTGCCTGGCATCGCGCCCACGCGGCCACTGGCCCCGACGAGACGGTGGCCAGCGAGCTGGAGCATTCCGCGGGCCGTGCTCAGGAGCGTGGCGGCCTCGCCGCTGCGGCTGCGCTCCTCGAGGAGTCCGCACGGCTCACACTTGACCCGGCGCGTAGAGCACGGCGCGCGCTGGCCGCGGCACAGGCCAAGCATCAGGCCGGAGAACCCGAGGCAGCGCTCGCACTGCTGGCGATGGCACAGGCCGGGCCGTTTGACGAGCTGCAGCGAGCCAGGGTTGACCTCCTGCGCGCGAAGATCGCGTTCGCCGTCAGACGCGGCAACGACTCTCCCCCTCTTTTGCTCGGGGCTGCCAGGCAGCTCGAGCCACTTGACATCGGGCTGGCCCGCGAAACATATTTGGACGCATTCTCCGCCGCCCTGATAGTTGGCCGCCTGTCCCTTGGCGCGGATCTGATGGAGGTAGCAACGGCTGCGCGAGAAGCACCTGCTGCATCGACGCCTGCGCGCCCGGCCGACCTCCTACTCGACGGTCTGACAACTCTGATAACCGAAGGCCGCGCCTCAGCCACGCCCCTGCTGCAGCGAGCGCTGAAGGCCTTCCGCAGCGCGGACATCTCCACCGAGGAAGAGCTGCGCTGGCTGTGGCTTGCAGGACGCGTATCCCAGGATCTATGGGACGACGAGAGCTGGGAGGTGCTTTGCGCGCAACACGTCCGCATCACTCGGCAGGCCGGCGCGCTCACCGTACTCCCAATCGCGCTGCGCTCAAGGATCTTCGTGCACGCGTTCTGGGGGCAGCTCGACGAGGGCGCGGCGTTGTGCGCGGAGGCGCTGACGGTCAGCGAAGCGAGCGGAACCCGGCTCGCGGCCTACGGCGGCGTTGCGCTCGCCGCCTATCGCGGCAGCGAGGTAGAGGCTTCGAGGCTGATCGAGGCCACCGTCGAGGACGTGGCGAGCCGTGGCGAGGGCATGGGGTTGGGCATCAGTCACTTCGCGACCGCGCTGCTCTACAACGGTCTCGGCCGTTACAGCGACGCCTTGACTGCCGCCGAGTCGGCATGCGAGTACGACGATCTCGGCGTCCTGGCGTGGGCACTGACGGAGTTGATCGAGGCGGCAGCCCGGAGCGGCAAGCACGAGACCGCGGCCGCGGCGCTGCAGCGGCTCTCGCTGAGCACTCGTGCCGCCGGCACCGACTGGGCGCTCGGCATCGAGGCGCGCTCGCGGGCGCTCGTCAGCGACGACGAGACCGCCGAGGAGCTGTATCGCGAAGCGATCGACCGGCTCGGACGAACCCGCGTCCGGGTGGAGCTTGCCCGCGCTCATCTCCTCTACGGCGAGTGGCTGCGCCGGGAGAACCGTCGCCTCGACGCGCGCGAGCAGCTACGCAGCGCGAATGAGCTGTTCACCGCGATGGGTGTCGAGGGGTTCGCCGAGCGCGCCCGTCGTGAGCTGCTTGCCACCGGCGAGACCGTCCGCAAGCGTACGCCTGAGACACGCGACGATCTCACAGCGCAAGAGACGCAGATCGCGCGGCTTGCCGGCGATGGGCGTACGAACCCGGAGATTGGCGCCGAGCTGTTCATCAGCCCCCGCACCGTGGAGTGGCACCTGCGCAAGGTGTTCGCAAAGCTTGACATCAGTTCCCGCAAGCAGCTCCGGGGGGCGCTGCCCGACAGCGGGCGGGCAGTCCTATCTGCCTAGTGGAAGCTCCGCCGTGAGCAACCTAGACAAGCTCGACGAGCTGACCATCGACGCGCTCCACACCGCGCTTCGGGCGGGCGTGCTGAGCGCCGTCGAGTTGGTCGATTCCTACCTCGCCAGGATCCGGGCGCACGACCATGCCGGTGCGCAGATCCAAGCAGTGGTCACGGTGAACCCCCGGGCTCGTGAGGAAGCAGCCGCTCGGGATGACTTCCTCGCCATGAACGGCAAGCTCTCGGGTGCACTGCACGGTGTGCCCGTACTCGTGAAGGACCAAGCTGAGGTGGCTGGCCTGCGCACGACCTTCGGCTCGATCCTGTTCGAAGAGTACGTCCCGGAGTTTGACGCGACAGTGGTCACCCGCCTGAAGGAGGCGGGCGCGGTAATCCTCGCCAAGACGACCATGTGCGACTTCTCGGCCGGCTGGTTCTCGTTCTCGTCGATGACAGACCACACCAAGAACCCCTACGCCCCGGCCCACGAGTCCGGTGGCTCCAGCGCGGGAACCGCCGCGGGCGTGGCCGCCAACTTCGGGCTCGTCGGCATCGGCGAGGACACCGGCGGCTCCATCCGCGTTCCCGCCTCGTTCAACAACCTATTCGGCCTGCGCGTCACCACCGGCCTGATCAGCCGCTCCGGGTTCTCGCCGCTTGTGCATTTCCAGGACACCCCCGGACCGATCGCCCGGACAGTTCCCGACATCGCGAGGCTGCTCGACAGCATCGTCGGCTACGACCCGAACGACGCCTTCACCGTCACCGCGTTGGGCGCTCCCGGCGCGGGGAGCTATGCACGAGCACTCGACATCGAAGTGCCCCTCGGCAGCTGGCGGATCGGGGTGCTGGAGACGGGATTCGCTCCCGACACGAACCCAGACGTCGAGCCGGTCAATCGCGTGGTTCGAGCGGCGATCCGCCACCTCGGCGAGCTGGGCGTATCTACTACGCCGGAGCTCGAGATCTCCGGCCTCGCCTCGTGGATTTCAGACACCTCGGTCTATGCCCTGCAGTCGAGGGCCGACATCGACGACTTCCTCGCCAAGCGTCCCCGTGCGCCTGTGTCGAGCTTCATGGAGCTCTACGACAGCCGGCGGTTCCACCCGCTCAACGACCTGTTCCACGACATCGCCAACGGATCCGACGCGATCGAGAGCGACGTCGAGTGTCTCCGCCGGCGGCTCAACCAGGAGCATTTCCGCAGGCTACTCCTAAACATCTTCGCCACACACCGAATCGACTTCTTGGTCTACCCAACGGTGCAGGTCATTCCTCCGACGCGTGAGCAGCTCGCTGCCGAGAAGTACAGGGCTCTCACCTTTCCCACCAATACCGTGATCGGATCGCAAGCCGGGCTGCCGGCACTCACCATGCCTGTCGGCTTCACCACAGATGGCCTACCGGTCGGTCTGGAGCTGCTCGGCACTCCGCTGGGCGAGACGAAAATGCTGCAATTCGCGCACGCGTGGGAAAAGTCCGCGCGGCCGCGAAAGGCGCCCGAGCTGTAACCGCCCGGGCGCCCGACTAGCCCTCCTGCTCGCTATTGAGTCTGCCTGCACGTGCATCGCAAAGGCAGACCAGGGCACCAACCAGTGGCTTATACGTGCGCGACCGGCAGCCCAAAGCGCGACCTTGGTGCTCTTACCAAACGAGCCCAAGGAGAGCCAGCATGAGCCAACTCACTGCCACCCGCCAGTCCAACCTGACCGCCCCGAATCAGTCGATCGAGGCGGCCAACGGCGTCACCTTCGCCTACCGCCGCTTCGGCAACACCGACAGCGCGGCCCTTCCGCTGGTGTGCTTTCAGCACTACCGCGGCAACCTCGATAACTGGGACCCGGCGCTCGTCGACGCGATCGCCGAGCAACGCGAGGTCATCCTGTTCGACAACGCCGGCGTCGGCGGATCGAGCGGCACGGTGCCCCACACGGTCACGCCGATGGCCTACGACGCGCTGGCCTTCATCGACGCGCTCGGCCTCGAGCAGATCGACATCCTCGGATACTCGATGGGCGGCTTCGTCGCGCAGGAGCTCACCCTGATCCGCCCACTGCTCGTCCGCCGCCTGATCCTTGCCGGCACGGGCCCCCAGGGCGGCGTGGAACAGCACGGCTACCGCGATGAAGTCAACGGCAACGCTGTCGCTGACGAACCTGGAGCGGAGGACCTCTTGGCGCTGTTCTTCGAGCGCAGCGAGACGAGCGTCGCCAAGGGCTGGGAGTTCGTCGAGCGCATCTTCACCCGCACCGAAGACCGCGACGTCGGCACCGACCTGAGAACCCGCGATGCACAGCTCGACGCCGTGACGACATGGGGCATCCCCGACGCCAGCCGCCTGAACCGGCTCGCTGGGATCACGCAGCCGGTGCTCGCCGTCAACGGTGAGAACGACCGCATGGTCCCCACCCCAAACACGTTCCTACTCGCGGAGCGGCTACCCAACGCGCAACTGAAAATCTACCCCGACGCCGGCCACGGCTTCCTCTTCCAGTACCCCGCGGAGTTCGCGGCGGAACTCGAGGGATTCCTCGCCTAAAAGGAGACCGCGCTCCTAGAGCCCCATTGCACTCTGGTTCGTGCAATGGGGCTCGCGCCCCGCCCGCATGAATAGGCCAGGCCCGAGGGCGCTCGAAACGCGCCCTTCATCAAGTGCCAGTTATCGAACGACAACACAGAGGAAACCGCATGCCCATATCTCAAGACGACAAAGCACCGCTGCAGCGCATGAGCGATCGACTCGTCATCGACCGGCTCCACAAGCTCCGCATCATCCTGCCTGCAATGGCCCAAGAGAGAGCCGTAGTCCAGCGAGAAGTCACTCGGCCACGCGGCGAGAACACGCAACTGACACGCCGGCTTGCGAAATCGAGGCCCCGAGATGAGCCGGCCCACCGCCCCCAGCCAGTCTCTTGACGAACTCGCGCTTGACCGCGGCGGCGTCACGGAGAGATTTACCTCGCAGCCGGGCTCTTGAACGGCCCTACTCCTGGGAGTAGATCGAGGATGGCTCGCCCGGCCCGCGTCAGGAGATGCAAGTCACAGACCCCGACGGCTACGTACTCATGGTCGCCCAAATCGAGGTGGAGGACACCGAGGGGTAGGAGGCCGCGGTGTCGGCGGTTCGAGTCCGCCTCTCGCCATCGCCGGATCGGGACTCCCGAGGGCCTCGCATGGGTTTAGGGCTGACGGGGGTATCTCGCGGCAAGTCACAAAACTGAGTGCCTAGCTTCACGCTGGTATCGGATCGCAGAAAACAAACCCCTCGCGTTCGACGAGCATCGCCACAATCTCGTTCGGGGTGGTGCCCGGCGGGCCGCTTGGCCCGGTACGGTGCTGACGCTTGCAAATCGCAATCACTTGGAGGACGCCGATGCCGGACACCACCTGCCACATGTCGATCTCGCTCGACGGCTTCGTCGCCGGACCGGACCAGAGCCGGGAGAATCCGCTGGGGAATCGCGGCAGGGAGGTCCATAGCTGGCACCTCGGCGATGAGCGCGCGAACGACGCTGACGCGACGGCAGAGGGCTGGCTCATGCGACCGCGCGGGGCCTATGTCATGGGCCGCAACATGTTCGGGCCGATCCGCGGCGAGTGGGATGAGGACTGGGATGGATGGTGGGGCTCCGAGCCGCCCTACCATGCGCCGGTCTTCGTGCTCACCCATCACGCCCGCGAGCCGATCGAGATGGAGGGCGGCACGAGCTTCCACTTCGTCACCCAGGGCTTCGAGGCCGCCTACGCGCAGGCGCGTGAGACGGCCGGCGAGAATGGCATCGACATCGCGGGCGGTGCCTCGACCGTCCGTCAGGCGCTCGCCGCCGGAGTGATCGACGAACTCACGCTCGACGTGGTCCCTGTCCTGTTCGGGTCCGGCGAGCGGCTGTTCGACGGAGTCGAGTCCCTCGGGTTCGAGCCGGTCGAGGCGCTCCACTCTCCGCTCGCCACGCACATCCGCTACCGGCGGGCGGGGTGAGGAGCCGATCTTCGGTTTGGGGCGGCGTCAGCTTTCTGGCGGTCGCTCATGCGGCACGACTCCTCGACTCTGTCGGCTGTGGTCCCTGTTCGCGGGCCATCATCCTCTTGCGCCGGGGGAGATACCTCACAGAATGAACCGATGCTGACTCAGGTGGCCGACGGCATCTGGGTCCGGCAAAGTGAGTGGGTCTGGACCAATTCCATCGTGGTGCGCGGGGAGGATGGGTTGGTCCTGGTCGATCCCGGCATCGATGGTTCCGAGCTGAACCAGCTCGCGGATGACCTGGACAGGCTCGGCATTCCGGTGGTCGCCGGGTTCTCCACCCATCCCCACTGGGACCACCTGCTCTGGCATGCCCGGTTCGGTGATGTGCCGCGCTACGCCACCGCTGCCGGCGCCAATGCTGCCGGTGAAGCCCGCGAGCGGGCGCAGGCGATGGCGGCGGAGAGCGCGTCGGGCATCCCTCTCGAGCTGATCGCGCTCGTCACCCCGCTGCCCGCGGACGGCGGACCCGTGCCGGGCGAGATAATCGAGCATCAGGCGCACGCCGTCGGCCACGCCGCGGTCCTCCTCGCGGACCGTGGCGTGCTGCTCGCCGGCGACATGCTCTCCGATGTCCTGATCCCTCTCCTCGACGCTCGTCGCCCCGATCAGGTGGGCGCCTACGAGACGGCACTCGACCGGCTGGGAGAAGCCACCAGGCACGTTGAGGTCGTGGTCCCCGGCCACGGCGCCGTTGCGGACGGTCCCGAGGTGGCGGCCCGCCTAGCCGCCGATCATGCCTACATCGACGCGCTGCGGCGGGGAGAGGAACCGGTCGACGCGCGTCTGGGGCCGGATGCGGACTGGCTCTCCGGCCCCCACCACTCGAACCTGGGGCAGGCCCGAGGGCGGTAGGGTCCTCCGATGGCTTGGGGGGGTCGAGCACGCGTCCGTCTCGCGCGGTGGGGGTGGGGCGGGGCGCCGCCTTCAAACCGCCAGAGCCGGGCGCGGGCGTTTTCACTAGGTCCCGCATGGCCGGTCGGAGTGGTCGCCCCACCACTGAAAATCGAGGTGTCGGCGGTTCGAGTCTGCCTCTCGCCATCGCCTGGCCGGGGGCCGGGTAGGACTACGACCACCCGCCGTTGTTCTAAACCCACCGGAATCACCCGTTGTCATCCGCGGGTGTCTCCGCGGTGCGCTGTAGTCGTGATCGTTGGTCGTGGGTTGGCTCGTCATCACCCGATCCCCTCCAACAGCGCGAGGGGGGCCCCGGCTCCCCAGCGATCGGGGATTGTTGACATGTGATGACTCCTGGGCCTAAGATAAGGGACGATCCGCATCTAAATAGACCAGTCTATAAGAGTCACTATCTCTCCTAAGAAAATTGTGGAGCAG
This sequence comes from Solirubrobacteraceae bacterium, assembly GCA_036510495.1. Taxonomy (GTDB): domain Bacteria; phylum Actinomycetota; class Thermoleophilia; order Solirubrobacterales; family Solirubrobacteraceae; genus Palsa-744. The sequence continues at coordinate 211,519 of DATCDV010000002.1, read as the reverse complement.
CCCGCACTCGAGCCGAAACGCCCCGTGGCCACCCGCCGTCGTGGGGCGCTGCTCGAGCACGCGCTGCTCGACGCCTCCTGGCAGGAGCTTCAGGAGTCCGGTTACGCCAAGCTGACGATGGAGCGAGTTGCTGACCGGGCGGGCACCAGCCGCGCGGTCATCTATCGCCGCTGGCGCAACCGCCCCGAGCTCGTGATCGCCGCGATGCGCCACCGCCAGCCGGTGCTCTCCGGCGCGATCCCGGACACCGGAACGCTGCGCGGCGACATGCTCGCCGTGCTGCGCCGCGCGTCGACGCGGATCGTCGAGATCGGCCCCGACACAGTCATCGGGATGCTGAGCGATCTGCTCTCAGACGAGGAGGCGTTCGACCAGATCCTTGACCAACTCCTACGCAGCGGCGGCGACGTGATGTCGAGCGTGCTCAAGAGAGCGGCAAGCCGAAACGAAAGCCGCGAGAACATCAGCCCACGCGTCGCCCGCCTACCACTCGACCTGCTCCGCCACGAGCTGATCCTCACCCACCAGCCCCCATCACAAGACACACTCGAGGAAATCCTCGACGACATCTTCCTCCCACTCGTCCTACGCAACCCATGACCTTCCCCCCTACCAAGACCACCCTCGCGCGGCCGGCAGCGAACCCCGCGCGGCTCGTCTCGGCCGCTCGGCGACGCGGTCCATCGTCAGCTTCGCGTAGCTGACGCTCTGCAGCTGGGTCCAGACGGCGTCGAGCAGGGCGTTTTCGAGGGCTGCGCCGCGGCGTCGGGCGACCGGGGAAGTGTGCTGAGGGGTGCTGCGGAGCAACCATGGCAAAAAAAATTAGGAGACACCTTGCATCTTGTCACAAGATATGTTTAGATACGTATTGCCTCTTATATCGCTCTCCGAAAGGACACCAAATGTTGCTCCTCATCCGTCACCGTTATCCCCGCGTCGCCAGCGTCCTTGGCTTCGTCTCCGGCGTGATCCTGCTCGCGATCGGCATCGCCTGCGGCGCCTCGACGACCGTCCTGATCCTCGGCGGCGGCAGCTCGGTCGCGCTCGGCGCCGTCCGCTACGTCGGCAAGCGTCACCCGCGGCTCGTCGCGGGCCGCGGCACCGCTGCACGATGAGCCACGACGCGGTCCCGTCCTTCGGGCCTGCGACCGAGCACTCCGTCGCAGTGCCCGGTGGACGATCTACTACCGCACGGAGGGCTCCGGCCCGCCGCTGGTGCTGATCGGCGGCGGGCCGAGCAACGCCGACACGCTCGCCGGCCACCTCGCCACCGGCCACACGGTCATCACCTATGACCGCCGCGGCAGCCGGCTCGAGGATCCTTCGCAGCCGGCGAGCATTGCCGTGCACGCCGGCGACGTCCGCCGCGTCCTCGACCACCTGGGCGCCGGACCCGCATCGGTGTTCGCGACGAGCGTCGGCGCGCTAATCGGGCTCGAGCTCGTCGCTGCTGCTCATTCCGCCGCCCTCGCGTGGGCGATCGTCCATGAGCCGCCACTCGGCCAGCTGGTGCCCGCAGACGACCAAGCGTCCTTCGACGTCGAGCTCGATCGCGACGATGCCGGTCGCGCGCTCGGCCAGATCGCCGAGAGCATCGGCGTCACCCGCGCTCGCTCGCTTACCGGCCTAGATGACCGGCCCGAGGCTCGCCGCGAGGACATCGAGCTATTCATCCACCGCGACGTCGCCGCGATCGCCGACTACCAGCTCGACCTCAACCACATCACCCCGCTCGCGGACCGGATCGCCATCACCGCCAGCGAGGACGGACGCGCGTTCTACCCCCACCGCTGCGCACAGGCGCTCGCCGCCGCGCTCGGCATACCGCTGATCGAGCTCCCCGGCAACCACGCCGCCATGATCACCCACCCGGCCGAGTTCGCCGCACGCCTCGCACCACTCCTACCCTGACCCCCCACAGCGCTCGAGCATCCGCCGGGCTTGGTGAGCAGCTGCAGACCAAACGAACAAGGAGACAGAGATGCCCGCAGAAACGGCGACAGGCCGCGTCCAGATCGGCCCCATGGAGATGTACTGGGAGAGCCACGGCCAAGGAGGGACGCCACTGGTAGTCGTGCACGGCGGCTTCGGGCTGATCGCACTAGGCCGCAACCCTCAGATCGGCGGCATGTCGGGCGCCCTCATCGAGCGGCTCGCGGCCAACCGGCGCGTCATCGGCCTGGAGCTGCAGGGACACGGGCACACTCCCGACATCGACCGCCCGTTCAGCTACGAGGCCTTCGGCGACGACATCGCCGCTGCGCTCGACCAGCTCGGGCTCGACCAGGCCGACGTCATGGGCTACTCCCTCGGCGCCGGTGCGGCGCTGCGCGCAGCCATCCAGCACCCGACGCGGATTCGAAAGCGCGCCATCGCTTCCATCCCATTCCGACGCGAAGGATGGTTCCCCGAGGTGCTCGCAACGATGGACCAGATGAACAGCGCCGGCTTTGAGCACATGAAGCACACCCCCCTTTACGCCGCCTACGCCGAGGTCGCACCAGATCCAGGCGGGTTCTCGAAGCTGATGGACAAGACGGGAGCTCTACAGCAGAGCGACTACGACTGGCGTGGGGACCTCGTGGACCTCTGCGCCCAGACACTGCTCATCTACGCCGACGCCGACAGCGTGCCGACGACCCATATCGCCGAGTTCTACGAGCTGCTCGGCGGCGGAACGCGCGACGCCCACTGGGACGGATCGCTCCGCTCGCCGGCGAGCTTGGCCGTGCTGCCCAGCCGCACGCACTACGACATCTTCCAGGCTCCCCGTCTCGCAGATGTCGCCGACCACTTCTTCGACTGACGAGGTCTCCGCAGGAAACCGCTTGAAAGTAAAATACGCGACGGCGACGCAAAATTCGGTTCGCTACGCGCTCACTTGCGCCCGGGGGAGGCGGGGGCGCTTACGTCTTGCCGTTCACGCTTGAGATCCGTCCAAAGCACGCGTCTCGTCTCGGTCCGACCCACGCCTGCTCTGGACGACGAGCATGTCCTGCAATCCACTGGCCTATTCTCCGACGCGTCTTCCGACGCCTGAAATCTCTGACCAGGCCACTGCATTATCTTCGCCTTTATCCCGAGCCCCCCGGACAACGGATTCTATTTGGGACCACTGTTCGTCCATGCCTACGGGCTGGCCTACGTCGTCTCGGTCATCGCCGCCGTGACGATCACCGTCCGCCGCTGGGAGGCCGAGGGTGGTGAGCGCGATCTCGTCTACGAGGTGGCCCTATGGGGATTCCCCGCTGGGGTGATCGGCGGGCGTCTCTACTTCATCGTCACGAGCTGGAGTGAAGTCCCTCCGCACTGGTGGGGAGTGTTCGCAATCTGGAAGGGCGGCCTGGGAATATGGGGAGGGATCGCCGCCGGGACCCTCGCGGGCCTGTGGGTGTTGCGCCGCCGTGGCGCGAACGTCCCTGTGTTCATGGACGCGGCTGCCCCGGCGCCGCTCGTCGCGCAGGCGATCGGCCGGGTCGGCAACTACTTCAACCAGGAGCTGTTCGGCGGACCGACAACCCTGCCGTGGGGCCTTGAGATTTCCCCGGCGCATCGTCCGGTCGGCTACGTGCAGTACGCGACTTTCCATCCGACGTTTCTCTACGAGCTGATCTGGGACTTGCTGCTCGCCGGCGCCCTGGTGTGGCTGGGACACCATCGCAAGATCCGGGCGCCGGGTCTGTTCGCGCTCACCGGTTGCGGCCAGGGATCGCACAGGGATCGCGCGCACGCCCAGACGGATCGCCTCGCTGTTCCGCGGTCTCCCGTCGCGCGGGTCAGTCCGGGTACTCGTCCTTGCGGAAGGTGCGAGGCTCCTCAGGCTGGGGCTTAGGCGTGCGGTCGAGCAGGAAGTTGAAGTATGGCGCGACGAACGGGTCGGGCGCCATCACCGTGTACGTGTGGTAAACGGTCCCGTTCTCGCGCGCGAACGCGATCCAGCCCGGCCCCTCGCGCAGGCCGTCCTCGAGCTCGGCCCCGATCTGGCGCGACCACTCCTGGAGCCACTCGGGCGGGTTGTCGATCATCGCCTTCACCTCGGGGACCTGCTGAGCCTGCTCCTCAGTCATCGCAAGGCCGAAGTCGAAGGGGAAGTCGGTGTCGAAGGTAGACACGTAGGGGAACTCCCAGCCCATCCGCTCCTTGTAGGCGATGAGCCGGTCGATCGGCGCCCGCGAGAAGCAGATCAGGGTCACGTCGCGGTGGTTGAGGTGGACGAGCGAACCGTCGAGGCCGTCGCCGAGGGACGTGCACCCAGGGCAGGCCCCGAGATCGTAATCGGGGCCGAACATGATGTTGTAGGCGAGCAGCTGAGAGCGCCCGTCAAAGAGCTCGGCGAGCGTCTTCTTCCCATCCTCGGTGTCGAACTCGTACTCCTTCTCCACCGCAACCCAGGGAAGCTGGCGCCGCTGCTCGGTCGCCTTCTGGCCGAGCTCGGCTTGCTCGGCCTCGAGCTTCGCGAGCTCATCCCGGGCCGCCTGCCATTCCTCCCGCGTACCGATCCGCTGCTCTCCCATTTGTCCCCTTATCTATTTTGTTCTAGTACTCATTATGTCGGCGGATCCACAATGGCTCAGTGGCGCTCTCGTCGCGTCCCTTCGGCGTCCGGTCCAGCAGGCCGTAGTAGGCCATTGCGGGCTCCAGGCCGCGGGCGGTCGTCACGTAGGTCCGGTAGACGGTCCCGTCCGACAGTGAGTACACGCTCAGGCCCGGTCCCTCGGATACGTATCCCGCCGCGTCCGTCCCGCACATACGCGCGTTCTGCTCAACGGTAGCCGGGGTCTCGCCCGCCAGGAACGGCTTCAGCTCCTCCTCGGTGTGCAGGAAGCCGAGGTTGCGGTTGAAGTCGCTGCCGCCGCTTGAGACCCAGTCGATGCCCCAGCCCATCCGCTCCCTGAAGGCGAGCAGCTTCTCGAGCGGGGCGCGAGAGGCGAGTAGCAGAGTCGTGTCCCTGGCCTTCAGGTGCACGACCTGGGGATCGAGCGTGTCCGCGATCGAGGAGCAGACCGGGCAGCCCGCCTCGTAGGGCGGCCCGAACATGAAGTGGTAGACGAGCAGCTGCGAGCGGCCGTCGAACAGTCCGGCGAGCGTCTTCGTGCCGTGCTCGGTCTCGAACCGGTAGTCCTTCTCGACCGGGACCCAGGGCAGCTCGCGCCTCTTGCGGGCCAGCTCGTCGCCGAGGCGCGTGAGCTCCTTCTCCTCCTTCAGCAGCTCTTGCCGAGCGGCCTCGTGCTCCTCGCGCGTCCCGATCGGGTGTACGGCCATGACTTTCATGATGTCTCGTTTCTCCCAATGGTCTATACCCGACGCGACCACACCTCAGACGCGCCGCAAGAAGGTTACGGAGAGGCATTCATTTCCCCTTCATCGGAGTCATTGCACGCCCCGGCACGCTTCCGCTTACGTGGTGCATCCCGGGCATCGTGCGCATCGCTGCCCTGGCCTGCGGCGAGTCTGGCAGTGTGAGACCCGGGACGTGCCGCGGTGCGAGGGCAACGCCGAACCCGAGCACGACCAGCGTGATGGCCACCAGGCGGTTTGCGAGCTCCTTGCGGGGCGCCAGCTTCTCGACGGCGATCAGGCCGGCAATCGCGACCATCCAGGTCAGGCTCATCACGCCGAGGGCGAACAGCGCCGCCATAAGTCCCCAGCAGCAGCCGACGCACCATGCGCCGTGCACCATGCCCATGCGAAGCGCTCCCAAGGGCCCGTCACGCCAGTGGGTGAGCACGAAATCAAGCGGCCCGCGACAGCGTTGCAGGCAGGCGTCCTTTAGGGGAGTGAGCTGGTAGATCGCCGCCGCAAGGAGCACGCCACCGGCGAGATAGGGGCCGCCGCGATGCCACGACAGCTCGGGGATCGAGAGCGAGCGCACGCCGACATAGGGACCGTACGCCAGTAGCCCAAACGCTGTCCATGTCAGCAGATATCCGCCGACGAACACCCACGAGGAGACGGCGTGATCGATCGTCCCGCGATCGCGTCGGCGACGCTGGACGAACCCGAACGCGAGCACCATCGGCACGATCGAAGGAAACATCATCGCGCTCATCATCACTACCCACGACACGACGTAGAAACCGAGACTCCCAGGGTCGGTCCCGGGTCCAGCGTCCATGCCAAGCATGCGTTCGTGCGTCAGCAGCCAGCCGAGGACGGCCAGCCCGAGCAGCGATGCGAGGATGCCAGCTTGAAACCGCGCGGCCGGGTGTTGCGCGGCGGATGCCATAGCACGATCGACGGTAACGCAATAGGCTCGACGCAGCAACTCAAGCTATCCAGGAGGCAACGCTATGGCCGACTGGCGTCTCGAGGGTTCATACATGAAGAACTGCAACTGCGTCCCCGGCTGTCCCTGCGACTTCAACGCCAACCCCACGCACGGCAACTGCGAGGGAATGGCGGCGATGATCGTCGAGCGGGGTCATTTCGACGACGTCAACCTCGACGGCGTCAAGTGGGCGCTTAAGTACTGGTGGCCGGGCGCGCTGCACGAAGGTTACGGCGCCGGCCAGCCAATCCTCGACGCCTCGATGTCACCCGAGCAGATGGAGGCGATGGGAGCAATTCTCTCCGGCCAGAACGGCGGCACCTTCTACGGCATCCTCGCGGAGATCATCGACACCTTCCACGACCCCGTGATCGCCGACATCGAAATCGACATCGATGTTGAGAGACGCCGTGCTAGCTGCGCGGTGGGCGACACGCTGCAGACCGTCACCTCGCCGATCCAAGCGATGGGCGAGGAACCCACCGACTACTCAATCCAGGTCAAGATCCCGGGTGGGTTCGAGTACGACGAGGCCGAGATCGCAATGGCCACGATCCTCAAGGGCTCCGGCCCGATCGCCTTCGACCACCAAAACGGCCACAGTTCACTCGCACACGTCGCACGCCACCCCGGCAACTAACCCCCAGCCATCTCTAAGGTTGTTGAGCGAGGCTGATGAGCGGTGACGCGACCGGCCCCGGCCACGGCTCGCAATGACCGTCGTGGTGTTCCACCGCCCCGGATCTGAATGGACGAGCTCGCCAGGCATAGCATGGGAACGAGCACGCTCAGACGAATCGCCTCCCGGCTCAATGGTCTCTCGTCGCGCAAGCCTAGACAGAAAACACCCGACCAACCCGTCCGCTACTAACAACAGCCTTCCTCGCCGCACCCTTCGCAGCCGCGAAGACGATCAGGGCGCAGTCGGCGCAGACCCCACCGGCCCAAGCCTTGCGCCCCTTGTGTACGGCCGGAGCCGCGATCCCGAGGCCCGCGATTGGACAAGCCACCACCAGCCGAGCACGGCGTTCGCAAGGATGCAGAGGAGCACGGCGGCGGCACTGATCGCACACAGCCATGACTGTGCGGCGTCCCCAGCAGTCAGACTGAGCCCCGATGCTTACCGCCTTCGGCGCCACCGCCGTCACTTTCATGATGGTCATGTACGCGCTGGAGAGCCGCGGCCGGGGGTTCGTCCTCGCCTTCGCGTGCGGCTGCGCACTCTCAAGCGCCTACGGGTTCCTCGCCGGAACATGGCCCTTCGGCGTCGTGGAGGCGATCTGGGCCGTGATCGCTCTCCGGCGCTACAGGGGGTTGCACGGTGGTGGATGACCCCGGCATCTTCGGGTATCCGCGGGTATCTCGGCGGGTTGAGCGGCCCGCCGCTGTCGCCGGGGCAGCGCGAAACGCCAGCAAACACGGGCCTTTTTGCTAGGTTCCGCATGGCGGATCGGGTCGGTCGCCCCACGACTGAAAATCGAGGTGTCGGCGGTTCGAGTCCGCCTCTCGCCACTAGAAAGCCCTGCAAATAGCCTTATTTGCGGTCACTGCTAGCGCTCAAGTTCTGTGACGAGGCTCGGCTGATCTTGGCGGGGCGGGATCCCCAACACCGTCTCGGTGCCGGCCGGGACCTGCATGTAGCCAGCGTCCCGGATGACGACGCAGTCGACCTCGACCTTCAGGCGCTCCCCTGTCGCCTCGCCGGCGAGGCGTACCTCGCCGGCCATGCCGCGCTCGCTAGCGGTGAAGGTCCGTGCGGTAGCTGACGCTCATCTGCCGAGGCTGATCGAGACGTCTGCTCCTACGCAAAAGCGGAAGCGACACGGGTCGAACACGCGACAGTCAGTAACGATCCGCCGCGCTTCCACGCTAGGCATGCGTTGGTCGCTGGTAGCGTCCAGGCGTATTGCGGCGTGGGGGCGCTGTTCTGTCGGTGCGCCGGGCTGTCTCGTTCAGCTGACGTCCCGGCGCGCGACCAGCGGCAGGCCTATCAGCGCAAGCACGACCACCCATGCACCCAGCACAAGCCCGCCGGCGGCAGGCGAAAGCAGGTGTTCGGTCTTCAGCCCGATCAGCGCGTCCTGTGCGCGCGTCGGCATGAAGCGACCGACCGACGGGACCAGGCCGAACAGCAGGTTGTCAACGATGAAGCCCCAAGCGAGCAGGCCGATCACCGCGCCGACCTGGTTGCGCACGATTGCGCCGAAGCCCACGCCAAGGGCTGCCCACAGGGCGGTTGCAGCGAGCGTCCCCAGCAGCAGCAGCGCGACTTCGCCGCCGCTCAACACAAACGTGATGCCGCGCGCCTCGATGATCAGATAGCCGATCGCAAAGCCCACACCCTCGCCGACAACCCCGAACACGAGGCCCGCAAGCAGGCCCGCGATCAGCTTCGCGCCGAGCACACGCGAGCGCACAGGCGTGAACAGGAACGTCGGGCGGATCGTGCCAAAGCGAAACTCGCTGGTCACCAGCAGCACGCCCGCAAGCGCCGAGAAGATCCCCGCAAGGCTGCCCAAGCTGAGCGTCGTGCGCTGGTCTTCGGTCGTGGACAGGCCGCTGATTTTGCTCAGCAGTCCCGTCAGCAGCGCAAACAGCAGGATCAGCGCGATCATCCCCAGCACCAAACCAAGCGTGGTGCGCGTCGAGCGCACCTTCAAGAGCTCTGCTTTGACCTGTGCGATCACGGCTTCGCCTCGGGGGGGACGGCAGCGCTCGTGGTCGCACCGCTGACAGCGCTGCCGTCTCCACCGGTCAGCTCGAGGAAGATCTGCTCCAGCGAGGAGCCTTCGGTGACGAGCTCATGCACCGGCACCCCTGCAGCGAGCGCGACGTCGCCGACATGCTCGCTGGTGGTGCCGTGCACGAGCAGTACATGCTCGTTGCTTGCCGTGCTCTGCAGCCGCTCGCGCTCGAGCGCTTGCCGCAGCTGCTCGACGCCCGACGTGCGCACGCGCACCGCGCCGCCGACCTGCGCTGTCAGCGCCTCCAGCGAGGACTCCACAACGAGCCGCCCGCGGTTGATGATCAGCACCTGGTCGACCGTCTGTGCGACCTCCGCCAGCACATGGCTCGAGATCAGCACCGTACGCCCCCCAGAGGCAAACGCGCGCAGGAAGTCACGCAGCCAGCGCACGCCCTCGGGGTCAAGGCCGTTGGCAGGCTCGTCCAGCACCAGCAGCTCGGGATCGCCAAGCAGCGCCGCTGCAAGCCCCAGCCGCTGGCGCATGCCCAGCGAGTAGCCCTTCACGCGGCGTTTGGCAGCATCCTTCAGTTCCACCAGCGCCAGCACCTCGTCGGTGCGGGAGTCGGGCAGGCCGGCAGTAAGGCCGAGTGTGCGCAGATGGTCGCGGCCCGAGCGGCCAGGGTGGAAGTCAGTGGCCTCGAGCACCGCGCCGATCCGCAGCGCCGGCTGTTGCAGCTGCGCATAGAGCTGGTCGAACACGAGCGCGCGGCCACTCGTCGGCACCGCCAAGCCGAGCAGCATCCGCAGCGTCGTCGTCTTGCCTGCGCCGTTGGGGCCCAGAAAGCCCGTGATCGTGCCCGCGGCGAGCTCGAACGACAGATCCTCGACTGCCGTCAGCCTGCCAAAACGCTTCGACAGCGACTCTGCGCGAACGATTGCCGTCACGCGCTCATCGCTTCGTCGGGCGCCAGCTCACGCGCGGATCGCATTGCCCCACGCCAGCCACACGCACATCGCTTCGCCCGCAGACAGCCAATCGTTCACGCTGGCAGAGTAGTTCACGCATCGGCATCGGTTCACGCATCGGCATCCTCAGCACGATCGCGATCCGCCAGGCGCGCTCTCCCAGCGCCACGCTCGACGCCGAGCGCGGCCAGCAGCTCGACCGCGGGGTCCGGCGCCGGCAGCTCGAGGATCCCCTCGAGCACATGCTGCGGGCCTGGATGCGAGTGCCCGCGGCGCATCGACCTGGAGGACTCGCTGAGCACTTTCTTCGCGCAAGGCGTGAGCCGCAGGTGTTTGCGCAGCACCATCCTGATCGACGGCCGCGCAGGCACAGCGCTTGGATCGAGGGCCGGCAGCTGCGGCACGGCGGGCGGCGGGTCCATGCCGATCGCGACCAGCGCTTCGTTGTCCATCGCCTCGAGCGCCGCGCGCGCATGCTCTGCATCTGTGCCCAGCGCCCCGGCGACCAACGGCTCGTTCAGCAGCGCCACCAATACGAGCTCTGTGCCGATCCTGCGATCGCCACGGCGTCGCGCTTCTTCACGCGCGAGCACATAGGTCGACCACGGGTGGTACTCCTCGCCGGCTCGGCGCGAGCCCTTGTCGGCTGCGCCCGCGCCTGGGGCCTCGCGCCGTTTCGATGCTCTGCTCATCTGCGTCTCAGAGCTCCTTTCCGTGCTTGGTGTGCACTGACTGGCGCGTCACGCCGAGCGCATCGCCGATCTGCTGCCACGACCAGCCCTGGCGCCGCGCCACAGCAACCTGGTTGGCCTCGACGCGCTCTGCCAAGCGGCGCAGCGCAAGGGTGGCGCGCAAGCCCACTGCTGGGTTCTCGGAAGTGGCCGCCCCGGCCAGGTCGTCTACGTTCATGGCGTCAGTCTAGATTGACGTGGGCCGTTTGTCAATATAGACTGACGGCAGCTCGCGATCCGCGGGGAGTTGGCCTCGCGCCGCCGCTGAGTAGCCTTCGACGCCGATGCTGCCGTTGCCGTCATGAACCGCTTTCACGGCTTGATCTGCTCGTCTGGCTGGTGGGCGCGGAGCGTCGAGCGCCAGCTGCTGCCCTGGGGTCTGGACGGCGTGGATCTCGGCGAGGAGGCTGAGGAGCACGACCGCCTGCGCGCAGCATCGGCGGCACAGCCGAAGGTCGGTTGTTGGCGTCGGTTACGATGCCGGCGCGCCGAACACGTCGGTGATCCTGGCGAGGCTGTGGCGAGTCACTGCCGTCGCCTTGGCGGGAGTCGCTTGCGCGATCGTGCCTGCTTCGGCTGCCGCGGGCGCTGCTCCGCCAGCATGGATCTACTACGTCTCTTATCCGGGCGGCCCGCGTTGCGAGGTGAGCGAAATCTGGTGTGTCCGACCTGACGGGAGCGACCCGCAGGCGGTGCTTCCTCCTGCTGTCGATGACTTCAGCTACGAGACGCTCACCTCAGACGACACCGAGGGCGTGTTCGCTGTGGCCCCGACCGGCGAATACATCGTCCGCGTCGTCAAGGTCGACGGGCCTGACTTTGCACCCGGAGTCCCCTCAGAACAGACCCACCTCTTCGTCTACGACCTCATCACCGGCACAGTACGGCAACTAACGTTCGGCGCGACATTCGACTAATGGCCGTTATCTCGCCCGATGGCCAGACGGTGGCATTCATCGGATCTGCCTACCACGCCGAAAAGGGATCCGACGGCAACTTTCACCTAGGGCAAAGCAACCCGAGCCTTTACACAGTTCCGATCTCCGGCGGCATGCCTCGACGAGTCCACACCCGACTTGAGGCCGGCGGAGCTGAACTGTCATGGAAGTCGAACGGGACGATCGTGTATGACACCGAAATTATCGACCTAGAAACGGGCAGGCAGATCCCCTTCGTCCGTCCAGGCCCCGCCTACTTCTTCGACGCCTCAGCTCGACGTGGACCCCGATGGGGCTGCTCTATGTGGGCAACTACAACCTCTATGACCCGAGCCACGGAGGTGCGCGCACCGGTCGTCCGCCGAGCGGCCTCTACCTGGCGAGCAAGCCCGTCCGCTTGACGGGCCGACTGCTACGGCGATATCGCTATCAGGTGAGTTCGCCGGTGCCTAACGGGCTCTTCAGCGTCCAGCTAATGCCCGGCACAACGACTCTTGTCGTCATCCCAGGTCACGGGTCCATCTGTGGAGCTGATCAGGCACACACACGGATCGACCAGGATCGCGCGTACCTGCATGCCCTGCGTGATGCCAGCGATCCGCGGGTCGGTCCAGCGGCCGCGTACGATTGGGTGCCCGGCGTGCATGAACGACAAGTCCAGCCACTCGCCCAAAAACGAGAGCGAGACGGGACGCCCGGCTAGCGAGCCGTCTGCGGAACAAACACCGCGGAGCTTCTCTGGACTGCCCACACGACCCACCCTCCCCGTCCCTCTCGTCCTCGGGGCTGGTCGAGCACGCCGGCCTGGAGCGCAGCGACGACGCGCGAGGCTGGCGCACCCGCGACGGCCGCGAACGCAGCGATGAGCGGCGAGTCGCGGTGATCGATGCACTCGCGATCGCCGAAGCGCATGGCGCGGATCAGCATCGCCCCCGACTGGGCCCGCTACTTCGACTTCGCGGCCGGCCGCTTCCCCGACTTCCTCCGCGCGCTGACCTCCAAGGAGTGAGCGCGAGCAAATCGTCCCTTCATCCGCTCGGCCGACACCGGGGGTTTGTGTCGCAGGCCCCCGCATCGCGGCACAAACCCACCGGAATCCGCACGTATCCGTCGGTATCTCGGTGGACCGCACGGCCGGCTCCGATTCGCTACACGCTCGCTCGTGCCGGGCGAAGCGGGGCTTTACCATGGAAGGAGGTAGAGTCCCGATTATCACAATATGGGCTACAAACCCCGCCTGTAAGGGGGTTATGAGTCCTACCAAGTGGAGGTGACTGATGGCCGAGGCAGGACCGCCCACAGAGGGAATTGTGTTGACCCACTTCATCGTCTCGGACGACGTTGAGCGTTCTCGGCGCTTTTACACCGACGTGCTCGGCGGCACGTTGAAACGCTCCGGAGAACCGACCAACGTCGCGCTCGCCAACAGCTGGATCGTCATTAATCAGGGCGGAGGTCCGACCGACGACAAGCCGGCGGTGACCCTACAGACGCCACGCGACCTCGACCGGGTCAGCAGCTTCCTCAATATCCGGGTCAAAGACATCGAGGCGGTGTACGCCGACTGGAGCGCCCGTGGTGCTCAGTTCCTGGCACCGCCGAAGCAGCACCAGTACGAGATCCGCTGCTACATCCGCGATCCCGACGGTCATCTGATCGAGGTGGGCCAAACCACCGACCCAGTCGGGGACTGGACCCCCCCTCAGTGGCTGTCGAGTAAGGCCGCCGGGGAGCCCGAGTGAATGCCAAGCGGGCGTTGACTCCGATCAGCGGCCCGCTCCCGCAATGGACGACGAGCACAAGCCCGAGCGCTAAGTCGCTACACGGCTGTTGTCAGTCGTCGTGTCTGTGGTAATCACACTGTTCGCAGCGCTTCAGTGGGAGAAAGGCGCGCGGCACGCAGCGCCGGGAGCAGGCCGGCGACCGCTCCGATCAACAGCGCTGCGCCGAACCCTCCTCCCCAGGCAAGCGTGGGGATGACGATCGCCCAGCCTTTTGCCTGGGCGTAGATGGCGGTAGCAAGTGCGCCGGCGGCGACGCCGACCGCGCCACCGCCTAGCGCGAGCAGGATCGCCTCGGAGAGGAACTGGGTGCGGATCTGCCCGCGGGTCGCGCCGAGCGCGCGGCGCAGTCCGATCTCTGAGCGGCGTTCGAGGACGGAGATGACCATGATGTTCGCGACCCCGACCGCTCCCACCAGAAGGGCGACGGCGCCGAGCCCGAGGAACAGGCCATCGAAAGCGCCTTGGGCATCGGCGCGGGCTGTGAGCGTGGCGGAGGGTTGGCTGACGTCGACTTCGTTGGGCGCTTCCGGGTCCGCGGTCGCGGCGAGCACTGCCTGGACGGCCGCGACCTGACTGTTCTGGGCGCGCAGGTAGACCGTGTTGGGGTGCCCGTTGAACTGTAGGTAGCGTTCCGCGGCCCTGAAGCCAACGAGCACCGAGCTTTCGATTTCGGGTGTGAGCACCGATGGGCCGAGGATCCCAACTAGGTAGAACCACTGGTTTGCGACCCAGATCCGCTCACCGGGGTAGATATGGTCGATGCCCAGGCGCTGTGCGGCCTCGGAGCCGAGCACTGCGACCGGCTCCTGGGCAGTTGCCGCGTTCAGATAGCGGCCCTGCACGACGGTGACATTGAGTGTGTGCAGCAGGCCAAGGCTCGCCGCTTGGACGCTCAGGGCGTTCGTTTCAACAGTGGGGATCAGTGGAGATCGGTAGACACTGCCTTTGAGCCTCCCGGTCTCTGCGACGTTTTCGACCGGGTCGATGCGGGCGATCATCGCGGGCGCGACGAGCGGCAGCTCGGCGGTCTTGCCAGCGAAGCTCTGCCCGTTGGTGACCGTCAGCAGGTTCGTCCCGAGACGATCGATCTCAGATAGCAGTCCGGCCTGACTGGAGGAGGACAGGCCGAGCACGGCCACGATCGCGGCCACGCCAATCGCGATCCCCAGCGCGGAGAGCCCGGCGCGCATCCGTCGCGTGCGCAACCCCACACTGGCGACACGCGCGAGGTCGGAGGGATGCAGTTTCCTGGGAGCGAGATCGGCAGCCGTTGTCACGAAGACTGTCCGGGTGCAACGTTTACGAGCGCGAACGCCGCCGGCTTGGCGTGTTTGACACTTGCCTTGACGATGTAGCCACCCGGCAGGTGGTTGGCGGTGAAGGCGGGTGCGACGGCGATCCCGCAGGCGTTCGCCTTGACCGTGACCGTGGAGGAATCGGACACGTGGGAGCGATGGTGGTGGGCACCGTGAGAGTGACCGGTCGAAGATCGGCCAGCGAAGCGTCCGCTCGCACCGCGCGTGGGCGCTGAGAACGTGACCTGTGCATCCGGGACCGGGTTTTTCTCGGCATCGGTGACCGTGACGGCGAGCCGGATGGGGAACGAGGTTCCCGCGGTAGTGGACTGCGTCGAGCCGACTCCCGCGGTGAGGTTGACGGGTTCCCCTGCCGATATGGATGAGCGCCTGTCAAATGTCGAGCACCAGACGCCCGCGGCGGTGTTCGTCAGCGAGAACGAGACCGAGCCGTACTGCGAGCTAGCGGTGACGGTGTAGCTGCCCGCGGAGCTGTTGGCAGTAAACGGCGGCGCAGCCACGCTACCCGAGACATCGGCGCCGACGATGATGGTGTTCGACCCGCTGGTGGAGAACGCTCCGCTCGCGCCACTGGCGGGTGCGCTGAACGTGACGGGGATCCCCGCTGCGGCGCTCGTGACGGGGCAGCCATCGCTGTTGCTGAGCGCTACCTGCAAGCCGGTCGCGAAGGCCGTCCCGAATATTGCCGTCTGCGGTGTGCCCGCGAGGAGCGTCAGTTGGTTCGGGGGATTGGACGACGGACAATTCGACGTCCCGGTGTCGGTTGGCGAGGTCCCGGTATCGGTTGGCGAGCTGCCGGTTTCCCCCGAGGCAAACGCCGGGTCACCCACAAGCATGCCAACCGCTGCACCCAAGCTCGCGGTCAGAATCAGTCCGAGTCCCACTGCGCGCACACCGCCTCCCAACCGCGCCATCCCGGTCATGGACCCTCGGCTCCTGCTTCGGTGGTGTCGGTCACGATGCGCCCGTCGAGCACCTGCACCTGTCGCGGTAGGCGCGCGGCGAGATCGTGGTCGTGGGTGATCACGAGGATCGTCGCGCCGTCGGCATTGAGCTCTTCCAGCAGCACGAGGATCGCTTCACCAGACGCGCTGTCAAGGTTGCCCGTAGGCTCGTCGGCGAGCACGATCGCGGGCCGTCCAACCAGGGCGCGAGCGATGGCGACGCGCTGGCGCTCGCCGCCGGAGAGCTTGCTCGGACGGAAATGGGCACGATCTGCGAGCCCCACCCGGGCGAGCGTCTGGGCCGCTCGCTCACGGCGCTCGGCGACAGCGACGCCGGCGTAGAGGAGTCCTTCGGCGACGTTCTCCAGGGCCGTGGAGTGCTCGGCCAGGAAGAATTGCTGAAAGACGAACCCGATGCGCGTGGCACGCAGCGCTGCGAGCTCGCGGTCAGACAGGCCCGCCGCGTCCAGGCCCGTGATCGAGACGACCCCCGCGCTCGGGCGCTCGAGAGTCCCGATCACGTGCAGAAGCGTGGTCTTTCCCGACCCGGATGGGCCGACAATCGCCACGAGCTCGCCCTCCCGCACCGCGAAGCTGACGTCCCGCAGTGCATACACGGGCGGCTCGGCACCGTAGACCTTGCTCACCGCGCGCAGCTCCAACACAGGTGGCGTCTTCTCGGTGCGCGTGAACGCCGGCTCGGGTCCCGCATCGGCGAAGTCGGCGTCGAGCGCTGCCCGAGCGCTGCTCATGTCGCCGGCACCACTACGCGCTGTCCGGTGGACAAGCCCCGACCGCCCACTTGCACGAGACCGTCGGCGTCATCGAACAGGCCAAGCGTGACAGCTGTCAGATGGTGCACGCGGCCTTCGGCAATCTCCACCGCGTACCCGCCGCTGGCGAGCGCGAGCAGCGCGTCGACGGGGACCACGAGCGCGTTTTGGACGCTTTCGGTAGTGATCGATACGTTCACGGGCGCCTGGTCGAGGCGACCCGTCGCCGCGGGATCGGTCGGTGCGGCATCGACTTCGATCGTGGGGGCGCTTTCTTCTTCACCGGCTTTGCTCGCCGGCGATGTCGCGACGCTTGAGACATAGGTGATTCGCCCCGGCGTGGTCTGGTCGTCGGGCAGGGTGATCGTGACCTGATCGCCCTTCTTGACATTTGCCTGCTGGGCCGCGTCGAGCGCGAGCTTGACCTGGCGAGCGGTCGAGGTGATATCGAGTACTGGACCAGGCACAACCGTCGCGCCGACCGTTGGCGTCACGCTCGTGACGCGCACTGGCCCGGGCTCGAACACCACCGAGCCGAGCAGCAGCTGGCCGGTCACGGTCAACCCGTGCGCGGACTGAAACGCACGTATCACCGCACTGGTGGCAGTGCTGAACGCGTCGCCTGCAAGCCCCTGCCCGTAGCCGAGCGCGTCGAGGTTCGCGTTCAGCTCGCCCACGTCCGATCCCGCTGAAATCCCCGCGATGAACGCTCGCGTTGGCAGCACGGAGCCATACAGCAGCACCACAGACTGACCGTTGATCTCATACAGGCTCTGCCCACGCGTGAATACCTGGCCCGCCGACGGCAGCTTCGTGAACGTGGAGCTCTGACCGTAGAGCGCCGCCGCCGACCGCGCCGTGGACAGACTCGTCTCGGCGGTCACGATCGTCTCCTCGGCCGAGGAGACCTGTGCCCGGTCACCTTTGACCTTCATCGAAGCGCCGGACGAGCTCTGCTCGGCGGTCGAGACTGCCTGCGCATCGCTCGCGCACAGATTCGAGCCCCCGCCACCTGATGAGGGGGAGCCGCTGGACGCGCTTTCCGCGGCCCCATCGCCAGCGCAGTCGACCGACTCCTTCGCGCGCACGGCCGACACAGTCGCTTGGTGTACCGCGAGCGTTTCGCTGTCAGCCGCCAGCGACGCTCTGACTGTTTGCAGCATTCCTTGCGCGTTCGTGACCGACTGCTGCGCCTGCGACACCGCGGACGGGGCCGTGCCGGACGGCACGCGGATGCTCGACGAGCCCGCGTAGCCGAGCGTCCCGCTCACCTGCGTCTGCGAAGCCAGCGACTGGCGGGCCACCGTGTACAGCGAGGTCGCGCTCGCGTTATCTCTAACGCCACCGCCGGACTTGGTCGAGCCACCAGAGGGGTCGCTCACGATCAGGACCACAACAGCAGCGACCAGTACCAGCCCCAAAAGAATTGAGGACCGCGTCATGGCGCCGATTCGTGTGCCGAGCCGGACCCGCCGTGCACACCACCCGGGATCAGCGATTCGCAGTCGTGCACCGCGGCCTTGAACGCCGGTGAGCTCTCGTTCAGTCCCTGGTGCTCGATGTGCACGCCGCCGCCGGAGAACGTCGGATCGGGGAAGTTGGGCACGCCGTGGGAGCGCACGCAGGCAGCGGCCTTCAGGTATTGCGACTGTTCCTGGGGGGTCATCTGATGGTTCGGGCCTTCTCCGGGACCACCGCCGGGCAGCAGCTTGTTGCAGGCCCGCTGCGCCGACTTGAAATCGGGATTGCCCGTGACGGCCGGCGTAACCCCGATTGCCACCCTCACTTCATTGCCGTGGGTGGAGATCTTTGGATTGGAGAAGTTGGTCACTCCATGTGCGCGCATGCACGCCGAGTACGCCACCGCCTGGCTCCCGGGCGACGCCGAGCTACCCGTCCCGCCGCTTGCCCCGGCCGCCGTTGAGCTCGTCGTGGACGTTTTGGACACGGGCGACCCGAGGCTCGCGACGCCCCCGGTCGGCGAGCTACCCCCGCAGCCCGTCACGAGCACGCCGAGGGCAACCAGTGCCGCTGTCAGGGAAACCGCTAGCGGCGGGCCGCTTTCTGTCCCGTTTCGATCATTGGTGTGTTTCGCATCGCCTTGCATGTCGTCTCCTTCGCAGCTTGAGAGGTCGTGCTCTGGGCTGCTTGTACGACATCGACGGTTTCGCGAAGGTATCGCCGCCAAGGGCGGTGGACTTCTCCGCCGGCGAAACCGTGCTGAAACCGCCGGGAAGTAGCCTGGGCGAATATGCGAGTGCTTGTGATCGAGGATGACGAGGAGATGGCGCAGGCAATCGCGTTCGGCCTGCGCCAGACCGGCATCGCAGTGGACGTCGCGCTCGACGGCCCGGCCGGTCTTGCGCGCTCGCTCGTCAACGACTACGACGTGATCGTGCTCGACCGCGA
The DNA here is from genome assembly GCA_036510495.1 of Solirubrobacteraceae bacterium. Classification (GTDB taxonomy): domain Bacteria; phylum Actinomycetota; class Thermoleophilia; order Solirubrobacterales; family Solirubrobacteraceae; genus Palsa-744. The sequence continues at coordinate 192,704 of DATCDV010000002.1, read as the reverse complement.
TCTGCCAGGGATGCACGGCGATGAGATCTGCGCCAGGCTCGTGGACAGCGAGTGTCGCAGTCGGGTGCTGATGCTCACCGCGGCGGCGATGGTCAACGACTTGGTGGATGGGCTCGGCCTCGGCGCGGATGACTATCTGCCAAAGCCATTTGACTTTCCTGTTCTGATTGCGCGGGTTGGCGCGTTGGCGCGACGTGCCCAGCCAGCGATCCCGCCGGTTCTCCGCCATGCCGACATCGTGCTCGACACCGCACAACACCGCACCTTCCGCGCCGGCCGCCAACTCGAGCTCGCACCAAAGGAGTTCGGCGTGTTGGAGCTGTTGCTCGCCGCGCAGGGCCGCAGCGTCTCCGCCGAGGAGCTCCTTGCACGGGTGTGGGACGAGGCCGCCGACCCGTTCACCAATGCGGTCAAGATCACGGTCAGCCGTCTGCGCGCAAAGCTCGGTGATCCGCCGATCATCGAGACCGTTGCCAAGTCCGGGTACCGGATCTGAGATCGCCCGTGCGCGTCCGTCTTCCGCGACGCACCATCCGCCTGCGTCTCGCGCTGCTCTACGGCGGTGTGTTCTTCATCTCCGGCGCGATACTTCTGGCGCTCATCTACGCGGCCGTCGCGCACACCCATCACGCATACACACAGGTCGGCCCGGACCCGTTCATCCACTCGAGTTCCTCCCAAGCAGCGCCACCTCAGCTACGGCCAGGTCTCGGGGACGTCAAAGTCTCGATCGTCGACTCCCAGCAGCGCATCGCAGACCTGCAGGTGCTCGCGATCGTCTCGGTCCTCGCGCTCGCGGTCATGGCAGCCGTCTCGATGGCGCTCGGATGGCTCATCGCTGGGCGGGTGCTACGCCCGCTGCGGACTATCACGACCACTGCTCGGGACATATCGGCGACCAACTTGCATCAGCGCCTCGCCTTGGAAGGCCCTGACGACGAGTTCAAGGAACTCGGCGACACTTTTGACGGGCTGCTCGGAAGACTGGAGCAGTCCTTTCAGTCCCAACGCCAGTTTGTCGCCAACGCCTCGCATGAGCTGCGCACACCACTGGCCCGACTGAAGACCCTCGCTCAGGTGGCCCTGTCAGACCCTGACGCCAGCGTCGAGTCTCTCCGCGCCGCACACGAGCGCGTGCTCGTCGCAGAGCAACAACTCGAGGGGCTGATAGGGGCGCTGCTCAACCTGGCCAGCAGCGAGCGGGCTCTCGACCACCGCGAGCCCGTCGACCTGGTGGCGGTGACCGAAGCGGTGATCGGCGCCCGCCGTCAAGAGGTCGAGCACCGGGACCTGCGGTTCAATGCGACGCTCGACAGTGCCCGCGTGGAAGGCAACAGGCAGCTGATAGAGCAGCTCGTGGCGAACCTCCTGGACAACGCAATCGAGCACAACGTGGCCGGCGGTCGCGTTGATGTCAGCACCACAACTAGAGAGGGGCAGGCGATCCTGTCGGTGACCAACGACGGTCCGGTGATCCCTGCCGAGGAGCTGGACCGCCTTCAGCAGCCCTTCCAGCGGCTTGGCGCCGACCGCATCAGCCACGACGACGGGCACGGCCTCGGGCTATCCATCGTCTACGCGATCGCAACGGCGCACGGGGCGACGCTCAGCGTGCGCTCACAGGCCGCGGGCGGACTCCACGTGACGGTTCGCTTCCCAAATCCGAGCTAACGCTCGTCCACGATCCCAAACCGCGACGCCGACCAGCGCTGACAGCAGCCACGCCGCTTCTGCTGGAGCTGACGGGCGCTCGCATCCGGGCGAAAGCGCGCGAGCGCTCCGTGTGCGGTGCTACCGTTTTCAGGTAGGCAAATGAATGAAGGATTTCGCGTCATACACCCATAGCCACGATCGCGCCAAGGCCTGTGTACGCTTTGGCGTCGGTATCTGGCTGCTCGCCCTTGCCGCGTATACGTGCTACTCCGGCTCTTGGTGGGGCGTGCTGCTGGTTGCGCCGGCGGCACTGCACTTCTACCTCGGCTACCGCCTACAGCGCGGCGTCCAGGCATAGTGTGTAGCGAGCGTGTGTGAGCGCCCTTCGGTGCGCGCGACGAAGCTCACACGGCTCGCTGATCCTCCCGACGCCAGGGCAACATCGCGCCCGCCTGACACGCTGCTCAAAGCATCGCGTGGGAGGGGGCTAGGTGTGATTTATTTGCTGCCTAGGAGCACGAGGGCTCCGAGTGTGCAGATGCCGATGCCCATGAGGACCCAGATCACTCGTGTCACACCGATCGGCAGCTTCGACATGATCACACCCAGCCACCAACCTGATCCCCGCGTGTAGCGTTCGTCGCGGTGGTGTTCGGGATTCAGGCGTGCGGCGCAGTAGAACGCGCCAAGCCCTATGGCGATCACGAATATGGCGAGAACTGTCTTGTTGTGGAGCTGACTAAAAGCGAGTAGGGCGACAATTACCGCGATGATTGCCAGTGGCGCACGCTTGCCCTGCGGCCACGGCCCGGGTGTTCTCTTTTCGTCTCTCCAAAGTCCCCCGTTCATGGCCATTGACCTCTCGATACCCGTCTGGGAGAAGACTAATCGCGCTCAGATCGAGCGGATCAACCGAGCCGCGTCAGGCACGTGTCTGGTGAGAGCTCCCGACTCGCATGTCCCGGACGATGGGGTACACGCGATCCAGGGGTGATCCCAGATGGTTGACGGATGCAGGACCGGGTAGAGAAGTCTGACAATCGAGAAATCTCAACGGGAAGGAGAAGCTGATGCCTACCAACAAGAACGTGGATGAGGGCAAGGGACGCCTGAAGGAGGCTGCTGGCAACCTTACGGGTGACGAGGACCTCAAGCGCGAGGGCAAAGCCGACCAGGCAAAGGCCTCCGTCAAGGACAAGGTCGACAAACTCGCCGGGAAAGCGAAGGACGCCCTCGATCGGGACGGGAAATAACTCATGGATCTCCTCCTACTTCTCATCATCGCGCTGATCATTCTCAGCGTCGCCGGTGGCGCATTCGTCAATCCGCTTGTCCTGCTGCTACTGCTCGTCGTTGTGCTGCTCTTCTTTGGCCCCTACCGAGGGCGCCGCAGCCGCCTCTAGCTATGTGTGAGCTGACGTAACCTTACGTCAGCTCACACGCAGGTGGCTGAGGACCCACCCTCATTAGGCCTGCTGTGCTCAACAAAGTGCCCGCAGCGGGAGGCCGGTGATTCGCCTGCCTCGCCGAGAGCTCATGCGGTTGCGACTGCCGCGCTCGGAGCGGTGGTGAATGTGGAACCTCCACAGCTACACGTGCGTAAGCCACCCCATCCTGCCGAGCTCGCGATCGGAGTGCTGTGCATCCCACTCATGGCGATGGACTTAGACTCGCGGCGATGTCGTTCCAGCTGTTCGCGGGTCTGCGCCTGTGGGCAATTAGAGGACGAAGGGTAGGAGCATCTTCGTGCTGTTCCGGTACGCCGGATAGGTGGCCGGGAATGTTTCGGTGAGGTTCTTCTCCTCCACGGTTGCGCAGTAGTAGAAGTAGCCGCCCAGGATCGCGACGATGATCAGGCCAATGAGATTCGTCACGAGTGCGGTCCCGAGCACCCCGCCCAGGATTCCCGTGTAGATCGGGTGGCGGGCGAATCGGTAGGGGCCTGACGTGACGAGCTCCGGCTCGGCCTTTTGCGTCATCGGCATCCCCCAGTTGCCCCCGAGATAAACGCGAGCCCAAATCGCCAGCGCGATCCCAGACGCGAATACGATGGCCCCTATCGCTCCGAGGAGCGGGCTGTGGACGGCCAGGCTCCCGCCACGAAAGACACGGACCAGGATGACGACCGACAGGGCGGTCACGCCATTCAGGGGGATGCGACGCTTGCTGCCTCGGCCCTCCTTCGCACCGAAAGCGGACGCGAGCCAGTACACCCAAAAGATGACCCAACCAATGTCGATGATGATCTTGAGTGTGTGCATGTCCTTTAACAGGCTTGGGCTGGTGGACTGATGCTCACCAGCCTACGGCTCTAACGAACACCCTGTCATCGACCTCGCGGGAGTGGCGTCGAGCGGGTCCCAGACGCGAGCCGGACGGGACATGCAGCCGCAGCAGGTCGGCGAAGACGGCGGCGTTCGAGCCGACGTGTCCCTGTCGTCCGGTGCGGTCGTATCGGGGAGGGTTGCTCAGACGCTCGCCTTCATGGGAAGGAGTGCATCCAATATGGCCGGGTGAGCGATGGAGTGAGACGCTGTCCCAGGACCGATAGCCTGTGCACATGTTGGATCGACGAGACCCACGGGCCGTCGAGACGCAGAGGGGAAGAGTGCGATGTGCGCCTCGTTTGAAGCAGCGCCATCTCCCCGCCTTCACGGCTTACGACCTCGGACGCAGCTTGCCCCTCACCTCCGTGGAACGCTCCTGCTTTGCTCCGTCCGTCAGGGCACTGCACCGTCTCGGAGAACCGGCCTCCGTGGCTTGGATCTCCGAAGCGACCTATGGCACGTGTAAGCCAGAAGTCAGCGAAGGGACCTGCGATCCACCGCTAGAGATTCAGAGCTACCCCGAGTGCGATCGCAACTTCAGCTCCTACGGTGGTGTCGTAGAGCCGGCCGGAGCTCTGAGTCCGCGCAAGTCGTTCCTCCTGGGTGGTAGCTACAAGCTCCCCACGGCCGCGTTCGAATATGGGCGCTTCGGGACTCGGCTTGAGATGTACACGGGCCAGACGACCGTTGTGATCTCCTCCTATGGGAGCTCCGACCCTCCGAGCCTCGCGAGGCGAGCGGCTCACGCGCTCACGCGGCTGATTGCACCCAATCTCTCGGGCGTATCGGCCGCCAAGCTGCGTGCCCTCGCCGTTGATCCGCACGGATGTCGCCGATTGACGCCGAAGTAGGAGGCGTGAAGCCCGGCGCCTCGCAGCGTCCGAGTCTGGGTCGCGCCATGAGGCATGATGGCAAGAATCGAGGCTGCTTTTAGGTGAACGTCTAGCGCGAGTCGCTCAACGCTTCGCGCAACGCGTCAAGCGTGCCGTCGATCGCGCCGACATCGCGCCCGCCGCCGACAGCGAGCCGGCGGTCCTTGCCGCCGCCACCCCCGCCGACGAGCTTCGCCACGGTACGCACGACAGCGGGCGCGTCACCCGAGTCGCCGGCGAATGCCACCGCGATTGCCACTGCCTCACCGTCGGGTGAGCCGATCAGGCCGACCGCGGTGATGTCCGCGCGCCCCGCGAGCTCGGCCGCGATTACGCGCAGCGCCTGCTGGTCGCGGCCGTCGAGCCGCGCTACGACGCTCCCCGCGACAGCCCGGTGGGCAAGCGTCGAGGCCAGCTCCCGGTCCGCGTCGGCCGCGAGCGCCTTGCGCTGGCGTTCCTCGTGACTGAGCGATGTCTGCAGACGAGCGATGGCATCGGGCACCGAGTCTGCCGCCACGTGTAGCGACTCGGCCGCCGTGTGCAACAGCCCGCGCGCGCGGCGGTGGTCCTCGTGCGCCGCCTTGCCGGTAAGGGCCTCGATGCGACGCAGGTTGGCGCCGACCGAAGACTCGCTGCGCACGACGAACCCCCCGATCCGTCCGAGCGCGGACACGTGGGTGCCGCCGCATAGCTCGACCGAATGCTCGCCCGCGTGCACGACTCGCACGACGTCGCCGTACTTGTCGCCAAAGAAGGACATCGCTCCCTCGGCTCGCGCGCTCTCGAGCGTGCTCTCGGTGGTCTGTACGGGCTCGTCGCTGAGGATGTCGCCGATCACGAGCTCTTCGATCCGCGCGATGTCCTCGTCGCCGAGCTGCGAGTGGTGGTTGAAGTCAAAGCGCAGGTAGTCCGGCTCCACGAGTGAACCCTGCTGTTGCAGTTGTGAGCCAAAAGTGGTGCGCAGCGCCCAGTGCAATAGATGGGTGGCGGTATGGCTGCGCCGGATCGCATCGCGCCGGGCCACATCGACGCGCAGGATCGCCTCCTGGCCCTCGACGAGCGTGCCGTACTCGAGCACGACACGGTGGCGGATGATCCCCTCCAGGGGCCGGTCGGTGTCGATCACGCGGGCTCGCCCGGACTCGCTCTCGATCGTGCCCGTGTCTCCGACCTGACCGCCGCTTTCCGCGTAGAAAGGGGTGCTCTGGGCGAACACTTCGAGCGTTGGGTTGGCTGGGTCGTCGCTTTCGCTTCGCAGCACGCGCAGCAGCTTGCTGGGAGCTTCCACCTGCTCATAGCCAAGGAACTCGGTCGGAGCGAGTCCCGCGAGCTCGGCTACGAGACGGCCCGCGGCCTGACTCTCCTGCTCGTCGCCACCCGCGCCAACCCCGGCGGCGCTGCGTGCGAGCTCGCGTTGACGCGCCATTGCCTGCTCGAACCCCTCCATGTCCAACCCTACTTTTCGCTCCGCGGCGATTTCGGCCGTTAGCTCTACGGGGAACCCGTACGTGTCGTGCAACATGAAGGCATCGCTCCCTGGCACCACGGGAACGCCATCATTAATCAAATCCTCCAACATGCCCAGTCCCAGCGTGAGCGTTTCGACGAAACGATGCTCCTCGCGCTCCAGGATGTCGGAGACCATGTCCAACGAGCGCTGAAGCTCTGGGTACGCGCCGCCCATTACCTCGGCGACGGCCGCCGCCATCGCGGCCATCATGCCCTCGCGTGCCCCCACGCGCTGGCCGTGGCGGATCGCGCGGCGGATGATGCGCCGCAGGACGTATCCGCGCTCCAGATTGGAGGGCACCACCCCGTCGGCGAGCATGAACGTGACAGCGCGCGCGTGGTCGGCCACGATGCGCAGGCTGATGTCGTTCTCTTCGTGGTGGCCGTAGGCGCAACGCGTGAGCTCCTCGGCCGAGCCAATCAGGCGGCGCAGCACGTCGGTGTCGAACACCGAGGACTTCCCCTGCACGATCGGCAAGATCCGCTCCAGGCCGGCGCCGGTGTCGATGTTGCGCTGGGGGAGCGCCACGAGGCTGCCGTCCTCCAGGCGATTGGATTCCATGAACACGAGGTTCCAGATCTCCACGTAGCGTTCCTCGCCTCCCCGAGCGGGCCCGCCATCGGCGCCATGCTCGGGCCCCTTGTCGTAGAAGATCTCAGACGATGGCCCACACGGCCCGGTGGTGCCCATCTCCCAGAAGTTGTCCTCGCCCATGCGCTGGATGCGCTCGTCGGGCAACCCCACAAGCTCCCGCCAGAACTCAGCCGCCTCGTCGTCGCTTGAGTGCACCGTCGCCCACATGCGCTCGCCCTCGAGACCCAGCGTCCCAGTTAGAAACTCCCACGCGTATTCGATCGCCTGCGCCTTGAAGTAATCGCCAAAGCTGAAGTTCCCAAGCATCTCGAAGAAGGTGAGGTGGCGAGTGCTGCGGCCGATGATCTCGATGTCGTCGTGCTTGCCGCGCACGCGCAGGCACTTTTGCGAGGAGGTCGCACGCGGGGAGAGCGGCGGCTCTTCGCCAAAGAACACCGGCAGGAACTGGACCATGCCGGCGTTGGTGAACAGGGGCGCCGCCGGGTGCTCGGGCACCAGGCTCGAGGAGCCCACCAGCCTGTGATCGCGCGCGACGAAGAAGTCGAGAAAGCTCGACCGGAGCTCGTCTGCGTTGAAAGGCTGGCTCGCACTCATCGGCAAGCTAAGCCTAACTTGGACTGGCCCACCCACGCGCGTGGGTCCAGCCTAATTTGCCTTCACGCCACCGCCAACGAAAGCACGGTACGCCCCGGCGGGCGTGACTTAGGGCAGCTGAATCGCTCGCATCGTGTGCTCGTCGGGAAGTTTGTCGAGGATACGGCGCAGGGTCTCACGCTCGTCGGCCTGCCCACGCTGCAGATCGTCGAGCAGCAGTTTCACCGCTGTGTGAGTGATCTTCATCTGCTCAGGTGCCAGCTCCACCGTCAGTTTGCCGCGCTCATCCGGTGTGGCCTCCAGGCTCGCGATCACCTCGCGGGCAAGTCCGCGGATCTGCGGCTCGTGGGCCTCGTCGGAGATGAGCAGGCGCAGTGCGCTTGCCGTGAGCGCCACCTCGTCTGCCTCGAGGAACAGGTGATAGGCGGGCTCAGGCTCGTTGGCTATATCGCTCATTGCACTCCTGTCGATGATCTTCTCCGGTCGCCCCACGATTGTCGGGCGGGTAGGCGAAGCCTAGAGCTGGGGCCCGGATCGGGGTGGAATGGTCGTGGGTGGAATCAGGGTCGGGAGGGATCATGGCCGGGAGGGATCGGAGATCGGATCCGCTGGATCGGTTCCTACGCGTACGCGTAAAACCTAAATTGTCTAGAACAATCGTCCAGTGTGGACATATAGGGGCATCCTTCCGGGAAGGCTTGCCGTAGAAACCTCGTAGGGACGAAAGGACGACGCTCACGTCGTCCGCAAGGGCCCGAGTGGTTGGAGACAGGCCGATGAAGCAACAACGACAGCACAGCGAGCCACACTCTCCCAAGTCGCGATGGCGGCACCTCACCGAGGCCAGCTCTCTCGAGGCCAGCCCTGCTGGGGCGACCGAGCCGCTGAAGTGCGTATGGAGCGGATACCCCCACTACGATCGCGATTGCCGCTCGCGTATACCGGCGAGCGTTGTCGTCAAAGCATGGCAGCGCGAGATGCAGCTGAACGGTGCGATCGAGGGCTTCTTCAACTTCGAGTGGCGCCACGGCGTGTGGCTTGCCTATGGCTCGCGCGACGGCGGTGTGCGTGGCATTTACTGCCCCACCCACCGCTCCGAGCGCGACTCGCGCGATGTGTGCGTGCAAGATCGCCGGATCGACCAGTCGGTCGAGGCAACGTTGCGCTAGGCGGTCGACCAGCAGACGGGGGCAGCGCTGCAATAGCATTGCCCGTCCTGTGGCGCGCACCTCGATAGCCGATCTCAAATCGCACCTCGACAGCACGGTTGAGCTCCGTGGGTGGGTGCATGCCATACGCGACCAGAAGCGCATGCAGTTCCTCGTTCTGCGCGACGAAACAGGCCTTGCCCAGCTGATCCTCTCCAAGGAGGATCCCCCGAGCGAGCTCAACGAGGCGATCTCTGCGCTCACACAGGAGTCCGCAGTCACCGTCACCGGCCTCGTCGTAGCCGATGAGCGCGTCAAGCTCGGCGGTCTGGAGATCCAGCTTGCGTCTCTCACCGTCGACTCGCCCGCCGAGCCTGAATTGCCGGTCACGCCCGAGTCGGCGCTCGACAAGCGCATCGACTGGCGCTACATCGACCTGCGCCGTCCCGACCGGCGTCTGATCTTCGAGGTGCAGTCCACCGTCGAGCACGCCATGCGCGAGTATTGGCGCGAGCAGGGTTTCATCGAGATCCACACACCGAAGATGATGGGCTCCGCGAGCGAGTCCGGCGCCGAGCTGTTCAAGGTCGACTACTTCGAGCGCACCGCCTACCTGGCTCAGTCCCCCCAGTTCTACAAGCAGATGGCGATGGCCGGTGGCTTCGGCAAGGTGTTTGAGATCGGGCCGGTATTTCGTGCCAACCCGTCTTTCACCTCGCGTCACGACACCGAGTTCACGAGCGTCGACGTTGAGATCGCCTGGGTTGATTCGCACGAGGACGTGATGGCCTTTGAGGAGCGTTGGCTCGCGCATGTGCTCTCCGTCGTTGCCGAGACTCACGGCGAGCAGCTCACAAGCACGTTCGGGGTTGAGGTTGGCCCACCGAAGCTGCCCTTCCCGCGCATCACGCTCGCCGATGCCAAGGCTCTTTTGAAGAAGCACGGCCACGACGTGCCGGGCCCTGATCACGATCTCGACCCGCCGAGTGAGCGTGCGCTATCGGCGATCGTGGCCGAGCAGTCAGGCAGCGAGTTTGTGTTCGTGACTGACTACCCCACTTCGGTGCGGCCCTTCTACCACATGCGCCATCAGGACCAGCCAACCCTCACCAAGAGCTTTGACCTGCTCTGGCGAGGTATCGAGCTCACCACTGGAGCCCAACGCGAGCACCGCTACGAGCAGCTCCTTGCCCAGGCGCTCGAGAAGAAGGTCGAGGTCGAGCCGATCCAGTACTACCTCGACTTCTTCCGCTACGGCGCCCCGCCGCACGGGGGCTTCGGCTTCGGCTTGACGCGCCTGTTGATGCAGATGCTCGGCCAAGACAATGTCCGCGAGGTCACATTCCTGTATCGAGGGCCCAACCGCCTGGAGCCATAGAAGACAGGTCTTTAGGGACTCCCACCGCCCCCGAGGGGCGAGGACGGTGGGAGTAGGGGAAGACAAGATCCGCGTCGCCTCCGTGCGATCGCCCCCGTCGCTGCTCGCCAAGCCAGCGGGACGCGTCGAGCGCCTTTTCACGGGCGCCAATGAGGTGAGCGCTCGCGAAGTGCTGGCTCCTGTGGCCGGCGTCCATGCCGGACCGCCCTGTGAGATCAGGCCGCAATTGCGCTCTCCATGTCGTCGTCGAGGCCCTCTAGTTCGAGTTCGAGCGGCGCGTGGTTGGAGGGTCGGCGTCCTTGCCGATAGGCGTGCTTGACCTCGCAGCGGGTGATGTGCTCGGCCAGCCGGCTGCTCGCCAGGGCCAGGTCGATGCGCAACCCGTAGTCGCGCGCGTAGTGGCCCTCGCGCTGGTCCCAGCAGGTGTAGCCGTGCTCGTCTGGGTGCAGGTGGCGGTAGACGTCCACCAGCTCCCCCTCGCGCAGGATGTGGCGCAGATCCTCACGCTCGGCCGCCGCCGTGTGGTAGGAGCCTTCCAGCCACGTGGGCTCGTACACATCGCGGTCCGATGGCGCCACGTTGAAGTCCCCGACGATCAACAGCGGGTGGTAGTAATCGCGGCAGGCCTGGTTGGCGACGGCCTGAAGGAAGGCGAGCTTGCCCGAGTCGTCGAGTTCCTGGCGGGTTGGCCCAGCCGGCACGTACACCGAGCCGAGCGTGAGCCCCGCGCATGTGGTCTCAAGCCAACGGCCCTGCGCCAAGTCGTGCTTGCCCGCGAGCGAGACGCAGCGGCGTGTGACGCGATGGTCTGAGCGCACGAGGATCGCTACGCCGCCGTTGCGTCGTCCGGGGCTGTGCTCGGCGCGGTAACCCAGTTGCTCCAGGCGCTGGTGGGGGAAGTGGCGAAAGGGGCAGCGCGTCTCTTGCAAGCACACCATGTCGGGCCGCTCTCTACGCAGCATCTCCGCGATGCGCGGCATCCGCGCGCGAATCCCGTTCACGTTCCAGCTGATCACTTTGAGTCTGTTCTGCTCGCTGGTGCTCATCGTCCCGACCCCCCTGTTGCGATCCCTTGGCGCCCGCTGCGGGCTCCTTGTCGTGTTGTGTCTGTCTCGATCATGTCCCGATCCTCCTGGTTGGAGACCCCTCGTGGAAAACAGTCGCTACACAAGAGCAGAAACTGCGTGCTACACAAAACCGGAAACTACCTCCTACACAACTCACAGACTAGGTGAGGCAGATGGAAACGTCTATGGGTCAAGTGGACAAACCGACGAGACCCCATTAGACATTTAGGTGCAGCAGTGTCCGGGATTTGGCCGGATACCGTCCGCGCTCGGCTCTACCTTGCAAGTCATGCTCGTCAACGAGCTCACAGACGGCACAGAGATCGACCAGGTCCTGCTGGTGCGCGCGATCGAGCGTCGCTCCCGCCGCGACGGTGGCGAGTACCTGCGCCTGCAGCTGGGCGACCGCACCGGCGCCGTGGTCTCGATGGTGTGGGAGGAGCTTGTCGAGATGGAGCGCCTCGCGACGCCGGGTGTCCCGGTGCATGTGAGCGGTCGCTACACTGTGCATCCGCGCTTTGGCCCACAGATAAACCTTCGCTCGCTCGCCGCGGCCGAGCCGGGGAGCTTCGCGCTCGACGACTTGCTCGATGGTCCGGCCCGCTCACCCGAGCAGATGGAGGTGGACCTGCGCGAGTTGCTCGCAACCGTGCGCAATCCCCATCTCAGCGTCCTGCTCGAGCACGTGTTCGGCGAGGGTTCGCCGCTGTGGGCGCGCTACGAGGTGGCGCCCGCTGCCAAGTACTACCACCAGGCCTACCGCCACGGCCTGCTGGAGCACTGCCTCGGAGTGGCACAAGGCGTCAGCGCGATCTCGGCGACCTTTCCCGGGATCGACCGTGACGTAGCGGTGACGGGTGCGCTGCTGCACGACATCGGCAAGCTCGATGCCTACACGGACGATTCCCAGAGCATCGACCTCACCGACCTCGGTCGCCTGCATGGGGAGATCCCGCTCGGTTATTACCGCGTCCGCCGCGCCATAGAGGACATCGACGGCTTCCCGGAGGAGCTGGCGTGGGCTGTGCTGCACATCATCCTCTCCCATCACGGTTCGCTCGAGCATGGGAGCCCCGTGGTGCCGTGCACGCGGGAGGCCACGCTCGTACACATGATCGACAACCTCGGCGGGCGTCTCGGCAGCTTCGATCGGATCGAGAAGGAGCTCTCGCCGGGTGCGCGCTGGTCGAGCTTCGATCGAGCGATCGGATCGGGCGCTTGGTTCAATGCGCGCGAGCAGCTCGGACTCTCCGAAGAGTCCGAGCGCGAAGCCGCCTGAGCAAGCTGTCTCGGGAAGCGACCTTGGAGTGACCTGAGCCTCGCGCATGGGTGCGACTCCGACCGGCTCTGCGTGAGGCGGCTCCAGTGAGGCGTCAAAAACCCGCAAATAGCGAGCGGGAAGCTCCCCAGGCGAATACGTCTCGCCATCGGGTTCTATCTTTGATGGTTATGGGTCCGTGTCCGGATATCTGTTGGCCTGAGGCGCCCGCTCCGCGGCGCCATACGCCACCCGCAATGCTCGCCGTGCTACCAGCACGGCTGCGCTTGCGTGCGGCGCCTTGCATCCACGGCCCGACCACATCAGCCCACCACCTATCCGGACCCGAACCCTGATGGCCAAGGACACAGAGAAGCTGATCCGCCAGCTGTCGCTGATCTCATACCTGATGGCCGAGCGCAGGCCGGTCACGGCGCTTGAGATCCGACGCGACGTGGAGGGCTACAGCGGCATGAACGAGGACGCGTTCGCGCGCCGTTTCTATGCCGACCGCTCGGAGCTCGAGTCGTTGCGGATCCAGCTCACCGTGGACCGCCCCGCCGACGGTGCGGCCGAGCAGGAGAACTACTCGCTGCGTCCCGAGAACTTCCATCTGCCCGCAATCGAGTTCTCAGACGAAGAGCTGGCCGCGCTACAGGCCGCGCTGCACCTGCTCGACGGCGAGTTCGCCTACGCCGAGCCGCTGCGCCTGGCGCTGCAGCAGATCACCTGGGGGCGCCCCAGTCCGCTGCGTGCGCCCGAGCAGCGCTCGGCTGCCCTGGGTATCACGGCATCGGCTGGTGGGCACGAGCTCTCGATTCGTCTCGCCAAGATCGAGACGGCGATCTTCCGCAACAAGACGATCACCTTCGACTATTACACGATGGCGCGCGACGAGGTCGGTTCTCGCCGCGTCGATCCCTACCACCTCCTGTTCCAGGGCGGCGAGTTCTATTTGCTCGGCCACGCGCATGAGCGGGAGGAGATTCGCGTCTTTCGTCTGTCGCGCATCCAGGGCAAGGTCTCCTATGCCACGAAGGCCGAGCACGATTTCAGGCGCCCCGTCGACTTCGATCCGCGCGCCTACGCAAACCGCTCCGAGTGGCAGCTCGGCGAGGAGCAGGGGACAGCCGAGGTGCTTCTATCCGAGCGCATCGCGTGGCAAATAGAACGCCACTTCGGCCGCTACGGAGAGATGGTGCCAGCGGACGGCGAGGGACACGCGCCGGGGGACCGGCTGTTGCGCACCAGCTACTCAAACGCGCGCATGATCGCCTCATGGGTGCTGGGTCTCGGTGAGCACGCGCGGTTGCTCGGCCCATCCGAGCTCGTGGAGGAACTTGCGCGTCGTCTGACGCTGTTGGATGAGCTCCACTCCGAGGCGCTGGAGCTGGCCGACAGCGTACCGGCGCTTGAGGAGCCGATCGGGAGCACCGCCCACCCCAGTGCGGCCTCCGCGGCGCGTGCGGGGCGCAGGGCCGCGGCCGCCGAGCGCGATCCTCAAGCCGAAGCGGCCATCCGCCCCGAGCGCTTTGCGCGGCTCGTGACGCTCGCGAGCATCCTGATCCACGCTGGCAGGCGGAGCGAGCGCGTGAAGATCGCCGAGGTGTGCGAGAGCCTGCAGCTCTCCGACGAGGAGCTGCGCGAGGACATAAACGTCCTGAACGTCGTCAACTTCGGCGGTGGGTCCTACGTGCTGTACGCGGAAATTCTTGAGGAGGAGGGCGAGATCGACGTCGATCCCGAGCCCTACAGCGACAACTTCGACCGCCCCGCGCGACTGCTCCCCGTCGAGGCTAAGGCGCTCGTCGCGGCGATAGACCTGGTCGGCGAGCACATTCCCGAGGGTTCGCTTGCCTCCGCCCGCGAGAAGATCGTGGCCGCGCTCGGTCAGGACCCGATGGAGCAAGGGCTGCAGGTTGCTCACGCCACGAGCGACGATTCCGAGGTGGCACGGATCGTGTCACGTGCGATCGTCGAGCACAGGCTGGTGGAGCTCGACTACTACAAGGAGAACGAGGATGAGTTCTCGCTGCGGCGTGTGGAGCCCTACGCGCTCACCAACGGGCAGGAGGGCTGGTATGTGGCCTCATTCGATCCCGACAAGCACGACATGCGCCACTTCCGCCTCGATCGCATCAGGCGCGCGCAGGTGACCGACGAGACGTTCGAGCCGCGCCCCGAGGTCGATCCGATCGCCGAAGTGGACGGCTGGATGCGCACGGGCGAGGTACAGGCTTCGCGTACGGCGCGCGTGTGGATCTCCCCGGAGCGGGCACGGTGGGCACGTGAGCAGCGGCGCGTCGTCGACGAGCTCGTCGACGGGTCGATCGTCGTAGAGCTGAGCTTCGCCGGCACCGACTGGCTTGTGCGCGAGGTGCTCAAGGAGGCCGGCGACGCGGTCGTGCTGGAGCCCGAGGACGCTCGCGACGCGGTGCTCGCGGCGGTGCGCCGTCTGCGCGCGGTGCCCGCGGGCGTCTCGTGAGCATCCTTCCCGCGCGGTGCTTGCTGGGCGTCTCATGAGCTCGCGCCGGCGCGCGGTACGTCGGTCTCTTTCCCTCTTCCTCCGCTGCGCGTCGCGATGAGCCGCCGTGATCAGATCAGGATGAGCGAGGAGGAGGTCGCCTCATTCCTCTCAGAAGAGCGGACGGTGACGTGCGCGACGGTGGGGCCGCGCGGGTGGCCTCATCTGATGCCGCTCTGGTACGTGTTGCGCGATCCCGACGACGGGGTGGGGCCGCGGATCTGGGCTTGGACGTATGCGGCCTCGCAAAAGGTGCGCAACCTGGAGCGCGATCCTCGCGCAACGCTGCAGGTCGAGGCCGCCGAGCAGTATCAGGAGTTGCGTGGGGTGATGTTCGAGTGCGATGTACTGGTCCACCGCGATATCGAGACCGTAGGGGCGCTCGGCCAGGAGATCTTCAGGCGCTATGCCGCCCCTCGCGGTGAGCCTGCGGTGGACGCGCTTGCGTCGGAGGTAGCCGAGATGGTGGACAAGCAGGCCGCCAAGCGGGTGGCGATGGAGTTCGTCGAGCGCCGCCGCGCGAGCTGGGACCACCGCAAGCTAGCGGGCGTGTACTGATTCGGCGCCGCGCCGCGCCGCGCCGCGCCAACACCCCGCGCCGTATCGCACCCGCACCCCACTCGGCCTCCGGCTCACGGCTGCCTTCGTATGAGTGAGCCCATCGATAGGCTTCGCGCGAATGGATTCGCTCAAGGGACTCATCCTCTCAGGAGGCAAAGGCACGCGCTTGCGGCCAATCACGCACACGAGTGCCAAGCAGCTCGTGCCTGTGGCCAACAAGCCCGTGTTGTTCTACGGGATCGAGGCGATGGCGGCGGCGGGTGTGCGGGACATCGGCATCATCATCGCGCCCGAGACAGGCGAGGAGATCAGGCAAGCCGCCGGTGACGGCTCCCGCTTCGGGGTGCGCATCGAGTACATCGTGCAGGACGAGCCGCTTGGGCTGGCCCACGCGGTGCTCACAGCCGAGCCTTTCCTCGGCGACAGCCCGTTCGTGATGTACCTCGGCGACAATCTGCTGCAGGGTGGCATCGCGGACCTGGTGGCCGCCTTTCGCGAGCACAGCCCCGACGCGCTGATCCTGCTCACGCCAGTGCCCGATCCTGAGAACTTCGGCGTCGCCGAGCTGGCGCAGGCGTCAGCCGGAGAGATCGGCCGCGTGGTGCGGCTCGTCGAGAAGCCCTCGCAGCCGGCCACCGACCTCGCACTTGTCGGCGTGTACATGTTCACAGCGCAGATCCACGACGCCGCACGCGCGATCGAGCCCTCCGCGCGGGGAGAGCTCGAGATCACCGACGCGATCCAGTATCTCGTCGACGGAGGCCGGCGCGTCGAGCCGCACATCGTGCGTGGATGGTGGAAGGACACCGGACGCCTCGATGACATGCTCGAGGCCAACCGGCTGATCCTCGACAACTTGGGCGAGCGCGTTGAGGGCGAGCTGATCGACTCGCAGGTCGACGGACGTGTCGTGATCGAGGCTGGGGCGCGCCTGGAGCGGACAACGGTACGCGGCCCCGCGATCGTTGGCGCGGGAGCCCAGCTGCGCGACTGCTACATAGGTCCCTATACGGCGATCGGTGAGAACTGCCGCATAACAAACGCCGAGGTGGAGCATTCGATCCTGCTGGAGGGATCCTCGGTGTGCGACCTGGACGGGCGCATGGAGTCCTCGCTGCTCGGGCGCAACGTGACGGTTCGCCGTGGCGATCGCCAGCCGCGCGCTTATCGCTTCATGGTGGGCGACAACTCGGATATCTCGATCCTGTGAGCCCAGAGAACGCGCGCCTCAATCCGGCAGACACGCAGGCGCGGGCATGAACTGCTCGCGTTGCCAGGGGGCTCCTTGTTGAGAATCCTCGTCACAGGAGCCGCAGGAATGCTTGGAGCGGACGTGCGCCGCGCCGGCGAGCGAGCCGGGCATGAGCTGATCCTCGTGGATCTCCCTGAGCTCGACATCACCGATGAGCGGGCCGTTGTCAAGTTCTATGAGCGCGAGCGACCCGATGCCACGCTCAACTGCGCCGCGTGGACCGATGTGGACGGGGCCGAGAGCAATCGCGAGGCGGCCCATGCCGTGAACGCCGATGGTGCCGGCAACCTCGCGCGCGCCGCGGCTGGGATTGGCACACCCCTGCTTCACATCTCCACCGACTACGTTTTCGATGGGGTGGCCCCAGTTGACGAGGGCGGTCGGTCTCGGGCCTACGTGGAGTCCGACATGACGTGTCCACAGTCGGTCTATGGAGAGACCAAGCTCGCCGGCGAGCGCCAAGTGCTGGCGGCCTCCCCGAGCCACACCGTCGTGCGCACCGCTTGGCTCTACGGGACCGATGGCCCTAACTTCGTCGCCACGATGCTACGCCTCGCCGGCGAGCGCGAGGCGGTACAGGTGGTGGACGATCAGATCGGCTCGCCCACATGGTCGGGACACCTTGCCCCGGCGGTGGTGGGACTGCTCGACCGCGGGGTCAGCGGGCTTGTTCATCTCACCGGTGCGGGCCGTGTCAGCTGGAACGGCTTTGCCAAGGAGATCTTCCGTCAGGCCGAGGTTGACTGCCGCGTGGAGGCGATTTCGAGTGCGCAGATGGCTCGCCCCGCTCCCAGGCCGGCGTTCTCGGTGCTGGACACCGAACGTGACGATGTGCTGCCGATGGGCCCCTGGCAGGATGGACTCGCGGGCTATCTGGCAGCCAGGGATGGGATAATCGGCTCATGAGGCTTCTGGTCTGTGGTGGCGCGGGGTTTATCGGCTCCAACTTTGTCCGTATGCGGTTGCGCGAGAACGGCGATCAGGTGGTGGTGCTGGACAAGCTCACCTACGCGGGGCGTGAGGAGAACTTCCACGACTTCGCTGAGGATCCCGGCTTTCGCTTCGTGCACGGGGCGATCGAGGACCCGCAGGCGGTCGCGGGCGCGCTCGAGGGAGGTGGGTCGGGACCGATCGAAGCGATCGTCAATTTCGCCGCTGAGACACACGTGGATCGCTCGATCGCGGAGCCGGACGCGTTTGTGAGGACACACGCGTTGGGAACCTACGTGCTGTTGGAGGCCGCACGCGAGCGAGACCTGCGCTACGTGCAGGTCTCAACCGACGAGGTGTACGGGTCGATCGAGGATGGCTCGTTCACCGAGGAGTCGCCACTACGCCCTTCCTCGCCCTACTCGGCCACGAAGACCGGCGCCGACCTGCTGGTACAGGGCTACTTCCACACTTATGGCCTGCCGGCCACGATCTGTCGCGGGTCCAACAACTATGGGTCATATCAATATCCAGAGAAGCTGATCCCGCTGATGATCCTCAATGCCCTCCATGGCGACCCGCTGCCGGTGTACGGCGACGGGATGCAGGTGCGCAACTGGATCCATGCCACCGATTTCGGCCGAGCCATCGGGCATGTGCTCGAGCACGGGGTTGTGGGTGAGGTCTACAACGCGGGCGGCCCCGACGAGTGCCCCAACATCGAGGTGGTGCAGCGCATCATCGAGCTGACCGGTGCGGACGAGTCGTTGATAGAGCACGTCACCGACCGTCCCGGCCACGACCGTCGCTATTCGCTCTCCTCGGAGAAGGTCAGGGCGCTCGGCTGGGAGCCGCGCGTGCGCTTCTCTGAGGGCCTGGAGCAGACTGTCGCGTGGTATCGCGACAACGCTTGGTGGTGGGAGCCTGTCCGCTCAGGCGATTATCGCGCTTATTACGAGCGCCAGTACGGCCGCTCGCTCGCCTAAGCTATCGGCCACCGCACACCTCTCGGGGGCGCCTCAATCCCGCGTCGGCTTAGGAGGAGCGGCTGCCCACCCCGGAGATCTTCCAGTGTGAGCCTTCCTTGACGAGCGATAGCGCCGTGACGCGGCTCTTGCCCGAATAGGTGCTCTTGACCTGTGCAACAGCGCTTTTGCCGCTGATCTTGATCGCCTCGATCGTAAGGCTCAGTGAGTCGACCTCGCGCAACTGATTCTTGAGTACGGTCTGACACCCGCCGGAGCTGCGCAGGTGGGTAGTGAGCGTTGCGGCGAGGTCGTCTTCACAGAGCTTCTTCTGGTCCGCGGCAGTCGCGTCGCTCTGGAAGTTGGAGACGGTCTGGGCGACGTTATGGCTTTCGCCCTTGAAATTGCTTGTCGACGCCGTTTCGCCGCAGGCACCCAGGCCGACTGCAACCACGAGTGCGCCGAGTGCGACGGTGAGTGATCTCGCTGATGGGATCATCGGGCCGTAGCGTATGTGAGCGCGCCGGTCAATGCGCTCTGAGTCGACGTGCGCTCTGAGTCGACGCTAGCTGGACTGACGTGATGAGCTTGTTCGGCTGACGCCAGCCGACCGGTGTCGTGATCCGTACGCCGGCCGGCGGAAGCCCACCAGGGCTTGAGCTCAGCTCTGCTCGTCGTCGCGGCGGTAGCCGAGCCGCGCCGAGATGTTGTCCGCGGTTGCGACCAGATGGGGGCCGAGCGCGTCAACAAGCTCCTCGAGCGAGATCATCGAGCTGTGTGCCGCGATGTTCACGGCTGCCACTACCTCGCGCGACTCGGTGCGAACAGGCGCCGAGATCGAATGCAGGCCCTGGGCCAGCTCTTCGTCATTTACCGCCATGCCCTCCTCGAGTACGTGCTCGAGTTCGGTGCGCAGCGCCTTCTTGCTCGTGATCGAATTCGGACCGCGGCGCGCAAGCGTCATGGTCCCGATCAGGTCGCGCTGCTCGGCCTCGGGAAGATTGGCAAGCAGGACCTTGCCCATTGAGGTGCAGTAGGCGGGCAACCGTGAGCCCGGGCGCAGGTTCAGGTCGATCTTGTTCTGTCCGCGACGGAAGCTGCGTGCCCGATCGACATACAGGATCTCCGGACCGTCGAGCACCGAGAGGTTCACGGTGTAGGAGGTGCGCTGGCGCAGCTCCTCGAGGTAAGGGCGCGAATGCTCGCGCAGACCAGTTGAGTTCAGCGCCGACATGCCGAGATCGGTGACGCGCAGACCGAGGCGGTACTTGCGTGAGGCGCCCTGCTCGAGAAAGCCAAGCGCCACGAGTGTGATCACATAGCGATGCGTCGTCGAGCGACTCATCCCCAGGTCGTCGGCGATGTCGGCGATGCCGAGTATGGGTCGGTCCGGAGTGAAGCAACCCAGGATGGCAAGCCCGCGCTCGAGCGACTGGGAGTAGCGCGGCTCACGAAGGCTTGGTATCGACCACTCACCGTCTTGGCCGGATTTGGAAGAATTCGAGCTTACTCTAGGCATCTCTGCTATGGCCCCTATCCGTAGTGCCGGAGGTGCCTCTACATGGGTGCACCTCTATTGAACAGTCATCATACTTGGGAATGCCGACGTTCTCAATCGTGAGCAGCATGTCGAACTGAGTTTGTGGGGTCTCGATGTACGGTAGGTGCTGGCGCGCGTGGAGGGCATCGGCGTAGGTCACACCCTCTGATAGCTGACAGGTGGTACGTATCTCCTTTATCTATGCCGAATTTATGCTCAAATACGGGATTTTCCGAATCGACTTGATCGGCTGCTCTCTGCTGGGGACGATACTGATGCGAGATTGTTCAGAACTGAGTATTCAAAGCCCGAATTGCATAGGGGTGCAGGCGGCGTGAGCGAGCGTTTGACGTACACCAGCGGAGCGCTACCGAGTGGACTCGATGAAGAGTTCGAGCGACGACTTGCGCAGATGCGCGCTACCGCGCCGCAGCCGTTTGCCCACCTCATCGCCGGGGAGAGCTCATGGGCGGGAGAGGTCTTCGAGCGACACGACCCCTCCGACGCCAGTGGACACGTCAGTCGCGCACACGCGGCCGACGGGGAGACCGTCGCCGAGGCGCTGCGGGCCGCGCGACGCGCACAAGCGTACTGGGGCTTGACGGCATACGGCGAGCGCTGTGCTCATCTGCGTGCGGTAGCGGGTGCGATCGGTAAGCGTCACGTCGAGCTTGCGTCCGTCGTGAGCCTTGAGACCGGCAAGACGCGCGTGGAGTCGATCGCCGAGGTGCAGGAGGCGATCGACCTGATTGAGACCTACTGCGCTGAGATCGAGGAGGCTGGCGGATTCACGGCGCCGCTTGTGAGCCTCACCGCGAGCGAACGTAATCTCGAGACGCTCAGGCCCTATGGAGTGTTCGGCGTGATCGTACCGTTCAACTTTCCCTTGGCGCTGGCGGTGAACATGCTCTCGGCTGCGCTGATAGCGGGCAACACGGTGGTCGTGAAGCCCTCGGAGGCGACGCCGTGGACGGGCGCGCTGCTCGGTGAGGTGTTCTCGGAGGGGGAGCTGCCAGCGGGCGTTTTCAATCTTGTGCACGGCGGCGCCGAGACCGGTCGCGCGCTCGTCGCCGGAGACGTCGCGGGGATCGCGTTCACCGGTTCGGTGCCCGTTGGGCGGGAGATCGCACGGACGTTGGCCGATGGCTCCTGGTCGCGCCCAGTGTTGGCGGAGATGGGCGGCAAGAATCCCGCGATAGTTACCGCCAACGCCGATCTGGAGAAGGCCGCGGAGGGCATTGCGAGGGCTGCGTTTGGGCTCTCTGGGCAGAAGTGCAGCGCGTGCTCGCGCGCGATCGTCTCGGGGGAGGTCCACGACGAGCTCGTCGAGCGGCTGTGCGCGTTTACGGGCACGCTCGCCGTCGGAGATCCCGCGGATCGCACCTCGGCGCTCGGGCCGGTCATCGACGGGCGCGCGGCGGCACGTTTCGCGGAGAGCGTCGCCCTCGCGACTCGCGAGGGCGATGTCGTCGCCGGTGGGCGGCGGATCGAGCAGCGCGGTGGGCACTTTGTCGAGCCGACCGTCGTGAGTGACCTCCCGGTGGGCCACGTCTTGAGCCGGCGTGAGCTGTTCTTGCCGTTTCTCACCGTGACGCGAGTGGACGATCTTGCCGGCGCGATCGCTGAGGCCAACGCCGTCGACTACGGGCTGAGCGCCGGCATCTTCAGTGAGGACGAGCCCGAGGTGGAGCGGTTCCTTCAGCAGATCGAGGCCGGAGTGGTGTATGTGAATCGTCGTGCGGGCGCCACCACGGGGGCGTGGCCGGGGTCGCAGTCGTTTTGCGGCTGGAAGGCGAGCGGCCTCACGGGCAAGGGCGGCCTTGGGCCGTACTATCTCCAGCAGTTCATGCGCGAGCAAAGCCGCACAATCGTGAGATGACCGACGCCCGGGGCGCTCCCCGTATGGCGGTCGCGCTCGAGGAGTACCAAGAGCGACTCGCGCGTACGCGCGAGTGGATGCGCACGCAAGAAGTTGAGCTGCTGCTGCTGACCCAGCCTGAGCACTACAACTGGCTGTCAGGCTATGAGCCGACGAGCGCTTTCTATTTTCAGGCGCTCGTCGTGCCACTCGCCGAGGAGGCCCCGCTCACGTTGCTTTGCAACAAGGCTGAGCTGTTGCTGTGCGAGGAAACCTGCTGGGTGAGTGACGTTCAGGCGATCTGGACTCATGAGGATCAAATCGCGCGGTTGCTGAGGATATTGCGCGAGCGTGGGCTTGCCGGTGCGCGGCGCATTGGCGTGAACCTGTCGAGCTACCACTTCAAGGCGCGCTACGCATTGGAGCTGATGCGAGGGCTACCAGATGCCCAGACAATCGACGTCTGTGAGGCGCTCGACGACTTGCGTCTGGTCAAGAGCCCTGCTGAGATCGCGTTGTTGCGCAAGGCGGCCCATGTCGCCGACCTCGGGGTGAGCGCTGGCATCGATGCAATCCGCGCTGGTGTCAGTGACCGTGAGGTGATGGCTGCGATACAACAGGCGGTTGCGCTCGCCGGAGGCGAGTTTCCCGCCTATCCGACGCTCGTGGACGCGCGTGGCACGCTACACGGGACACCTGTCGGCAAGGTGCTGAGCGACGGCGACGTCGTCTATCTGGAGGTTAGTGGCGTGGTGCGTCGCTACCACTGCAACATCTCGCGAACGGTTGTCCTCGGGGAGCCCTCACCGCGCGTCCGGGAGCTCTATGACGTCGTGCGCGTCGCGCTCGAGCGAGCCACCGAGGCGCTGTGTGCAGGCACGAGCGTCGCGGAGATCGTGGAGCTCGTGGCGGAGTGCCACCGCGGCTATGAGCAGAACACGTGGGGTCGGTTTGGCTTCAGCATGGAGATCGCCTACCCCCCGATCTGGATCGGGGGGCTCAGCCTGATGAGGGGCGATCCCCATGTGATCGAACCGGGCATGGTGATCACGATGGAGCCGGGCCTCTCCTACAGCGACGGTGCGACGATGATGCTCGGCAACAATGTGCTTGTCACAGAGGATGGCCCGGAGGTTCTCAACAAGGTCCCCGTGGAGCTGTTTTGCAAGTGAGTCAGGGCCTCCAAGCGTCGTCGCACCTGGGTCGGCGACGATGCGTAGGCGATCGCCGCAAAGTGGGCCGGCACTGAATGCTGAGCGAGCGTTGACGCCCCAGCGCGACACGGTCCATTGGTATGCCGGGCCGACCACGTTCTACAGGGCACCGGCCCTCTGCGTGGATCGAGTCCCGGCCGATAGCGTGGCGGTGCTCGGCGTGCCGCTGGATTCGTGGACGCTGGGTCGCAATGGACAGCGCTATGCGCCTCGGGCGATCCGTGAGGCGTCGCTGTATCTAGCGGGCTACTACGGATTGCAGACAGAGCCGGTCGGCTACGTGAATGTGTCCGAGGGAAGCGTGTGGACTGTGCCCGAGCAGCCGCGCCTGTTTGACGCGGGCGATGTGCGCATCCATCAGGGCGACGTGCACGCGCAGATCGAGGCGATCGCGGCGCCCGTCGCCGAGCTCACGGCACGCGGCGCGATGCCGGTTGTGCTCGGCGGAGACCACTTCGTGCCCTATCCCTCGTTCATCGGCTTCGCGCGGGGGCTGCGTGCCAGCACGCCGAACGCGAAGGTCGGATTTCTGAATATCGATGGCCACTTCGACTTCTGGGACGAGTTCCGCGACATGGGACATCTCAACCACGGTACGTTCGCGCGCCGCATAAGCGAGCACGAGGCGGTCGGAAACATGGTGTGGTGGGGCTTGAATGGGACGAATATTGCCGAGCCCGAGCAGCTGCGCATCTGCAAGGAGCGAGGTTTCGTCGCCTATACTGCCTCCTCGATTCGTCGCCGCGGCGTGCTCGAGACGATGCGCGAGGCGCTGGAGATCGCCTCCGAGGGGGTTGATCGTGTGTATGTGACGTTCGATATCGACGTCACTGACGGCGCCTACGCGCCGGGCACCCACTCGATCGTCGTGGATGGCCTCAGCTCAGGCGAAGTCTTGGCCGCGCTAGGAGTCCTTCCGGAGTTCGAGAGTGTTGGAGCATTTGACATATGCGAGATGATCCCCCAATACGATGTGGGGGGAGGGCGCACCGCGCGGTATGCGGCGCACGCGATCCTCACGGTTATTGGTCATCGAGTGCTCGACTCTCAGCCATCAATCCCGCGGGACACACTGGATGCCGTGTTCCGCTGAGCACAGGGGGCTGGTTGCCTTCGCAGGTCACGCTCTGAGGGCACGCTCGCATCGGTGCGCTCGGGAATGGTGCGCCGAATCGTCGAGCTCAAGCGCAGTTAGGAGAGGGGAAACACATGCAGTCAATGAGTCGGGGTAGGAGCCGCCGGGTTTTTGGGGCGCTCGCGGTACTCGTGGTTAGCTTGGGCATCGCCGCATGCGGCAGTAGCAGCAGTAGTAGCAGTAGTAGTAGTAAAAGCTCCGCCACGCTGACGATCGGCGGTTGGGGAGGGGTGATTGACGAAGCTACGCAGAAGGCATACCTGAACCAGTTCGACACGGAAAACCACGTTAAGTCTCAGTTCGTGGATGCTCCTGGCGCGCAGCTCGCGCGCGTGGAAGCGCAGAACCAGGCTAAACAGCTTCAGTGGGACGCGGTTGACTCGCTCGACGGAGGCTCGGCCTACACGCTCTACGCAAAGGGACAGCTGGCTCCGCTGCCGCCCGCCACAAAGGCGAGCTTCGAAAAGGAACTCGGTGCCCAGAAGGTCACGCCGTTTGGCTTCTCCCATGGAAGCCTCGGCGACGTGATTGTCTGCAATACGGACAAGATGAAGACCTGTCCGACGACGATGGCCCAGTTCTACAACACCAAGGAGTTCCCCCAGCCACGCATGTTCGGGGGGATCGAGCCGATCGAGGCGATCACGACGGCCGAGGTGGCCGCGGGGATGCCGATCACCCAGACCGCCACGACGCCTGTGAACGTAAAAGCCGTGATCAAGACGCTTGAAGGGCTCAAGCCTCAGGTCAAGGTGTTCTGGCAGTCCGGCGAACAGCAACAGCAGATCATGCGCAGCGGCGAGGTGCCGCTTGGGATCATGTGGAGCGATCGCGCCTACCAGCTCATCTCCCAAGGAGTGAAACTAAAGGTGGTGTGGATGGAAGGCGCGTACGAGCCGAGCTACTGGGCGGTGCTGAAAGGGGCTCACAACTCCGGCGACGCTTCAAAGCTGCTCGCGTTCATCGCAAGCCACCCGAAGTCGGAGGCGACGTGGGCTGAAATCGTCCACGACTCGGTGCCCAATCCGCTGGCACTCAATTACCTCCCGAGCTCAATCGGCTCGCAGCTCGCCGACAATCCGGTGAACCTCAAGCAGTTGGCGACGCCCAACTTCCTGTGGTATGGACAGCACAGCAATGAACTGAACACCGCCTACGAGAACTTCCTGCGCGGGTAGCTGCGCACGGGACTTCTGAAATGGGGCAGGCGGGGAGGAGCGTGACGGCGAGCCTCCCCGCGCCGCCTCGCGATGAGGCAGGATCGCCTTGGAGCGCGATCCTGCCCAACCGTTGGGCGCTGTTGCTCGTGGTGCCGCTGCTTGCGATGTTGCTCGGCTTCGTTGTGTATCCGCTCGTCAAGCTGACGATCGACTCGCTCACCACCGGCGAAGGGATAGGCAACTACGCCGCGGTCTTGAATAGTCCCGCTGGTAGGCGTGCGCTGATCACCACCGTCCTGTCGAGCGTGCTCGTGAGCGCGGTAGCGGTGACGCTCGGGGGCATGCTTGCGTGGCACATCAAGGTCAGTAGGAGCACGGCCGTGAAGGCAGTCCTATGGCTTGCGGTGCTTGCCCCCTTCTGGATGGGGACGGTCGTGAAGAACTACGCGATCGTGATCCTGCTGTCATCGGAAGGACCGCTCGACAAGGGGCTCGAACTGGTGGGTCTGGGACCGGTCTCGTTGCTCTATACCTCGACGGCTGTGGCGATTGGAATGGTCTACACGATGGTTCCTTACGCAGCCGTCTCGCTCTATGGAGTGTTCACGGGCATAGACGAGTCGCTGCTCGATGCCGCTCGTGGTCTGGGGGCTTCTCGCGCGCGTGCGATCAGCTCGGTGATGCTGCCGCTGGCGATGCCCGGGATCGTCGCGAGTGCGGCGCTCGTGTTCGCGATCTCGCTCGGCTTCTACGTCACGCCGGTGCTGCTCGGAGGCGCGCAGGCGCCGTTCATGGCGAGCTTCATCCAGGACTACATCTTTACCTTTTATGACTTCCCCATCGCGAGCGCCGCGTCGGTGATCTTGCTGGCCGTCGCGCTGCTCACGCTTGGCCTGGCGTTGGCTCTAGTCGGGCGCCGTCGCCTGCAGAGGGCGGTAGCGTGACACGGGCACTGCTCGGCGACCGCTTCACCGGCGCTGCGAGCGCCGCCGTGGTCGCGGTCACGACTTTCGCGTTGCTCGTGCCCGCGGCGTTGGTGATGGTGCTGTCCTTCTCTGATGATCGCTTCTTCGACTTTCCTCCGCACGCGTGGGGGCTGCACCAGTACCGTACGCTGCTCGAAGACTCGCGCTGGAGCTTGGCGCTATGGCTATCGGTGAGGATCGCCGCCCCGGTGGCGCTGCTCGCTGCGCTTGTGGTGGTGCCCACACTGTTCACCATCCATCGCAGCAGGCTTCCGTTTCGCAATGCTTTGCAAGTCGGCGGTATCGCGGGAATCATCCTCCCGATATCCGCCTATGCGGTTGCGATGTACGGCGTGTACGCTCAGATTGGTCTGCTCGGAACCTACTGGGGCCTAGTGCTCGCCAACCTGACGCTCGCGGTGCCGGTGATGCTGCTCGTTACCAGTGCTGCCATGAGCCGCATCCCGGTCGAGCTGGAGCTGGCGGCGATGGTGGCGGGCGCGAGCAGGATGCAAGCCTGGTTTGCGATCACGCTGCGATTGCTCGCGCCGGCGATCATGGCGGGTGGGGTGCTCGCGTTCGTGACCAGCCTTGACGAGGCGGTCCTCATCAACTTCCTCGGCGGGCCCGGTCAAGAGACGTTGCCTAAGGCGATCCTCGACTCTGTGCGCTACGGCCTCGAACCCGTGATCACCGCGATCGCCACTCTTCTAATGGTGGGCACCAGCCTCGCGATGGCGTTTGCGGTGCGACTGGCACGCCGGGGGGCATTGTGAGCGAGGAGATGGTGCTCGACATCCAGGCACTGAGCAAGTCCTATGGCGAGACGCCTGCGCTACAGGAGATCAGCTTGCAGGTGCGCCAGGGCGAACTGTTGACGCTGCTTGGGCCGAGTGGCTCGGGCAAGACGACGCTGTTGAAGGTGATAGCGGGCTTTGAGGCGCCGACGTCGGGGAGGGTGCTGTTGCGCGGTCGTGACATATCGCGACTGTCGCCCGCACGGCGCGGCGTGGGGATGGTGTTTCAGAACTACGCGCTCTTCCCACATATGACCGTTGCTCAAAACGTCGCTTATGGCTTGAAGCTAAGGCGTGTGGGCCGCGCCGAGCGCGAGCGGCGCGTGAGGGAGATGTTGGGTCTAGTGCGGCTGGAGGGCCTTGAAGGCCGCTATCCGCGCCAGCTCTCCGGCGGCCAGCAACAGCGGGTGGCGCTCGGGAGGGCCCTCGCGTACGACCCCGAGGTGATCTTGATGGATGAGCCGCTGGGGGCGCTCGACCGGGCGCTGCGCATCGAGATGGAGGAGCAGATCCGCGGCATCCACCGAGAGCTGGGTGCGACGATCGTGTACGTCACGCACGATCAACAGGAGGCGCTGGCGCTGTCGGATCGCATCGCGATCATGCGTGCGGGGAGGGTGGCGAGCGTGGGGGAGCCTGCGCAAATCTATACGCGCCCGGCGGACAGCTTCGTGGCGGGCTTCTTCGCAAACGCGAACCTGCTGGCGGTACGGGAGCACGAGCTGCTTGGCGACGGGAGCGCGCGCGTGCGCTGTGGGGATGGTGAGGTCCGCTGTGCGTCGACTGCCAAGGCTGGGGATCGTGTGACGCTGGCCGTGCGCCGCCGCAGCCTGTGGCGCGCGTGCGCGCCAGGGTCGCTGCGGGTCGCCGGGGTGGTGTCGGAGATGCTGTTGTTTGGCGACGAGCAGGAGATATCGATCCAATCGCCGGAGTTCGGGCGGATCGTGGCGACGATCGACTCGCGTGACTGCGGGGGGATCGTGCTGGGAGCTGAGCTGGAGCTGTTCGTCTCAGCGGAGGAGGCCGTGCTCGTGCCATGCGTGTGAATCCCGGGCAACACCCAAATTGATGCCAACATGGCAAGCCGATGGAGCGGACTCCGATCGTCACTGAAGCGCCGACTGCACAGAAGCTGTATGAGCGCGCCCTGCGCAGCCTGCCCGGCGGCAATTCACGCTCGACGCTGTTCGTCGCTCCTCATCCTCCCTATGCAGCGCGCGGTGAGGGTTGCGAGATCGTCGACGTCGACGGCCACCGGGCGATCGATCTGCAGAACAACTACACGGCGCTTGTACACGGTCATGCGTTCGCACCGGTGGTGCAGGCGGTCACGGTGGCGCTCGCCGAAGGGTCAGCGTTTGGTTTGCCGACGCTCTCCGAGATTGAGCTGGCCGAGTGCCTGGCGGGGCGCGTGGGTTGGGCTGAGCACTGGCGCTTTGCCAACTCTGGCACTGAGGCGGTGATGATGGCAGTGCGCGCCGCCCGTGCCGCAACCGGCCGGGACGGGCTACTGCGCTTTGCCAATTGCTACCACGGCAGCTGGGACGCGGTGGTGCGCCGTGGCTCGCACGGCGTGCCGGCCGCGGCTCAGCGGGATGTGCTGACGCTGGAGCTCGGAGACGAGGAGTCCTTTGTGGCGGCGCTCGACGAGCATGAGGGGCGCTTGGCGGCTGTGCTGCTCGACCTGATGCCCAATCGCGCCGGTCTGCAGCCGCTCGAGCCGTCGTTCGTGAGGCTCGTGCGCGAGCAGACCGAGCGCCGCGGAATCGTGCTCGTGATCGACGAGGTGATCACTTTCAGGCTCGCGCCGGGAGGATTGCACTCGTTGTACGGGATCGAGGGCGATCTGATCGCACTCGGCAAGATGATCGGGGGTGGCTTTCCCGTGGGCGCTGTCGGTGGGCGAGCTGCCCTTATGGATGTGTTCGATCCACGGCGTCCAGATGCAGTGGCGCACGGCGGGACGTTCTCGGCCAACCCTGTGACAATGCGCGCGGGGATCGCTGCGTTGCAGGCGTTTGGGCCCGCGGAGATCGAGAGGATGAACGCTCTCGGCGATGTTCTACGCAAGGGATTGCGCGAGCGGGGTTGGTCAGTGAGCGGCAGCGGCTCGCTGCTGCAGATCGTCTCGCAGGATCCGACTGCGTTGTGGTGGCGGATGTACGAGGCCGGCGTGCTGATCGCGGGGAATGGCTTGGTGTGCCTCTCGACGCCGATGGACGAGCGGAGGATTGAGCGGGTGCTGGACGCGTTCGAGCGGGTGGGGGCCGTGGCTCGGTGAGGGTGTGCGTCATTGGCGCGGGCGCGATTGGCCTTTGCAGCGCGCTTGAGCTGGCGCGGCGCGGCGTGGGCTCGGTGTGTGTCATCGAGGCGAAGCATGTGGCCGCCGGCTCCTCGGGGCTGTCGGTGGGGATTGTCGAGACGCAGTACCTCGACCGGCTGGACATCGAATTGCGGGTGCGCGCAATGCGCGTGTTTGAGTGGCTGGAGCATGAGCATGGGCTGCGGGTTGTGCGCAACGGCTACCTGCGACTTGGCCACGATGCGACGTCGTGGACAGAATTTGAGCGCAGTGTGGAGATCCAACGCGAGCTCGGCGTGCGGGAGGCGAAAGTGCTCGATCGAGGGGAGATCGCGCGGCTCGTCCCGGACATGCGTACCGATGATGTGCAGGCGGGGCTGTTCGGACGCGGAGATGGCTTTGTCGACGGCCACCTCTACTGCGGGCTGCTCGCGGAGCTGGCCGTCGGTGCGGGCGCGAGGTTGCTCACGGCCACGGAGTTGCGCGGTGCTGAGCAACTCGCGGGTGGTGGGCTGCGACTGATGACGAGCGCTGGCGAGCTCGAGTGCGACTTGGCGGTCAACGCGGCGGGCCCCTGGGCTGGAATGGTGGCGGCGCTGCTCGGCTGCGAGCTGGACTTGGCGCCTCAGCGCCATCAGGCTAGCTTGATGCATCTCCGCCACGAGCTGAGCTACACGATGCCGTCGGTGATGGACTACACGCCTGGCAGCGGCGAGCATGGTTTGTACTTTCGCCACGAGGGCAGAGGCAGGTTGATCGCGGGGCTTCACGGCGAGGAGGCATCCGCGCTCAGCGCCGACCCCGACTCCTACGTGCGCCAAGCAGACGAGGAGTTCCTGGAAGAGCTTGCGGGCAAGCTCTCCAGTCGCCTGCCGGGACTGGCGGATGCGGCTCTGGCGGGGGGTTGGGCGGGTCTCTATCCGGTGAGCCCTACAGGCAGGCCGATCGTGGGCCCGATGGCGGGCGGCGCACCGGTGATTGTGGCCGCCGGGGCCGGCGGGTCTGGCATCCAGCTCTCGCCGGTGATGGGCGAGTTGGTCGCAGATTGGGTCCTGCACGACGAGCCTCGAGCGGTTGCGGCGGCGCGGCTGCTCGCGCCCGGTTAGCGCGCGTCCCAAGGACAGCTCTATCTGGACTGGAGCTCAGTTCTATCCGCTGTGCGGGAGTCTTAGCCGCGGCGCGGCAAGGCAGCGAGCAGGCGCCGAGCGAGCTGTTCGTCACCGGTGAGTCGCAGGGCGGTGGTGTTGCGTTCGGGGGCGAGGGCGCTCGCCCAGGCGGTGGTTGGCCCGGCGATGCTCGCCCAAGGAACGCACTTGCCTGGCTCCACAGGCGTGACACGGCCGTCGTGGATGTCGAACAGCTGACGGGTGGGTGCTTGTGAGTCCTCGATCAACAACTCCACGACCCCGTTGGGCAGACCTGTGCCGTCGAGCAGCGAGGGCAGCGCGAGCAGCGTGCCGCGCACGCTTAGCTGTTCGCTCGTTGTCGGGTCAAGCACCGACGGGGCGGGCTCGGCGCTGGGTATGGAACCTGTGATCCAACGCATCCATGCAAGCGGTCCCGTGCGCTTTGGGGAGGGGCGATCGCTGGAGGCGTGTTGCGTTTCGTCGTCGGACACGCGCGGCAGTCTAATCGAACAATCCCGAGAAACGATCTTGCGCGCTCTTTAGAGATGTTCGAGCAGTTGAGCATGGGGACCCTGCAAGCGCAGCGCGCTAGCCTCGGCGGACATGGCTCACACAACACCAGACCCACTTGCCGCGTTCAGTCCGGCGGCGCGCGCCTGGTTCAAGTCATCGTTTGCTGAGCCCACCGCCGCGCAGCAAAAGGCATGGCCGGCGATCGCCAGCGGCGAGCACGTGTTGCTCGCCGCTCCCACCGGGTCGGGCAAGACACTCGCGGCGTTCCTGTGGGCGCTGGACCGGCTGAGCACACAGGCCAAGCAGGCCGCAAACGCCAAACCTCCCGCGCACGCGGGGGACGCCGTCGTTGGCAACGACCCCACGGCCAATTCCCGCCTGGGGGCGGAGGGCGGCGTGCGCGTCGTGTATGTGTCCCCCTTGAAGGCGCTTTCCTACGACATCGAGCGCAACCTGCGAGCGCCCCTGAGGGGGATTGGGGTGGACGTGAGCGTGGGCATCCGCACGGGTGACACCTCCCAGGCGGAGCGTGCGGCGATGGCGCGCAAACCGCCCGAGATCCTGATTACGACGCCGGAGTCGCTGTATCTGATCCTGTCCTCACGCGCGCGCGCGATGCTAAACACGGTCGAGACGGTAATCGTCGATGAGATCCATGCGGTGGCGTCCGTCAAGCGCGGCGCTCACTTGGCGTTGACACTGGAGCGCTTGGAGGAGCAGGTGCGCAGCGCGAAAGTCCCAGGTACCTCCACCACCGATGTGCAGCGTGTGGGGCTGTCGGCCACCCAGAATCCCCTGGAGGAGGTGGGCCGTTTCTTGGTTGGGCCTAACCGCAAAGTGAGGATCCTCGACGCCGGTGTGAGCAAGCCGCTCGATCTGCGCATTCACGTGCCGGTGGAGTCGATGAGTGACTTGAGGGGCCCGCCCACCGGCCCATCCACCGGACCGTCGAGCGACGATCCGCTCCAGCCTGTTCAGGGAAGCGAGTCAACGCGCAATTCGATCTGGCCGGCGATATATCCGGAGGTGCTGCGACTTGTGCGCGAGCACCGCTCGACGATCGTGTTCGTCAATAACCGGCGCTCGGCCGAGCGCGTGGCGCTGCGGCTCAACGAGCTTGCCGCGGCAGGTGTGGACGGCGCCGAGGAGCGCTCAGATGACACCGGGAGTGGTTTGGATGGGGCCGCCCCTGGGGGCGGCCTGCGCGGCGTTCCCTTGGAGCAACAAGGGCCTGTGGCGCTGCGCGAGATCGCGAGGGCCCATCACGGGTCACTGTCGCGAGAGGAGCGCACGACGATCGAGGAGCAGCTTAAGGCTGGGGAGCTGCCGTGTCTGGTGGCCACCTCGTCGCTTGAGCTAGGCATCGATATGGGTGCGGTGGACCTCGTGCTGCAAATCGAGTCACCCAAGTCGGTGGCGCGCGGGCTGCAGCGCATCGGGCGTGCGGGTCACGGCGTGGGCGAGGTCAGCAAGGGACGCATCTTCCCGAAGTTCCGCGGCGACTTGCTCGAGTGCGCGGTGGTGTGCCGGCGGATGCGTGAAGGCGCGATTGAGCCGACGGTCGTGCCGCGTAACGCGCTTGACGTGCTCGCCCAGCAGATCGTGGCGATCGCCGCCTCGGCCGAGGACCGGGCGGTCGGCCTCGCTGAGGTGGCGGGCGAGGAGACGCGGGGCGGGGGGATGGCGGGCGAGGGAGCGACAGGCGAGCAGGCGCGGGTCAGGGGGGCGGTGGGCGAGGGGCAGACCTCTGAAGTGGTGCGAGACGGCAGTGTGGGTATTGACGATCTGTACAAGCTCATCACGCGCACTCACTCCTACTCCGAGTTGCCGCGCGCACTGCTTGAGAACGTGCTCGACATGCTCGACGGGCGCTATCCCTCAAGCGAGTTCGGCGAGCTGCGGGCGCGCATCGTGTGGGATCGCGTCGCGGGGCGCATTCGTGCGCGCAAGGGCGCTCGTCAGTTGGCGATCGTAAACGCCGGCACGATCCCCGATCGCGGCCTGTATGCGGTGACCCTGCCGGACGGACGGCGCGTGGGGGAGCTGGACGAGGAGATGGTGTACGAGGCACGGCCCGGGCAGGTGTTCCTGCTTGGCGCTTCCTCCTGGCGCATCGAGGAAATCGGGCGCGACCGCGTGATCGTGACGCCGGCCCCAGGTGTGCCGGGTGCGGTGCCGTTCTGGAAGGGCGACGGCATCGGCAGGCCCAAGGAGCTGGGCGCGGCGATCGGCGCGTTTACGCGCTGGGCGGTTGACCAGGACGCGGAGCTGCTCGTGCGGGACTACGACCTCGACGAGCGCTCCGCCGCCAACCTGCTCGAGTACCTGCGCGAGCAGCAGGCGGCCACCCGCGTGCTTCCCAGCGACCGCACGATCGTGCTCGAGCGCTTTCGTGACGAGATCGGTGACTGGCGCCTGTGCGTGCTCTCGCCATACGGCGGTCGCGTTCACGCCGCATGGGGCCTTGCGATCTCGGCACGTATGCGCGAGCGCTTTGGGGTCGACGGTGAGGCGATCTGGTCGGACGACGGCATCGTGGTGCGCCTCCCGGACGTCGATCTCGATGGCGCGGGGGTAGAGGAGTGGGCGCCGAGCAGCGCCGAGCCATCTGCCGTCCCAGACGCGTCGGACGCGCCGGACGCTCGGGCATTGCGCGGCGTCGAGTCCTCTGGTGCTACCGGCGCCGCTTCGTATGCCGACCTGGTGATGTTCGACCCCGAGGAGGTTGAGGAGGCGATCGTCGCCGAGCTCGGCGACTCGGCGCTGTTCGGGGCGCGCTTTCGTGAGAACGCCGGTCGCGCGCTCTTGATCCCCCGCGCCTACCCCGGCCGGCGTACTCCGCTGTGGCAGCAGCGGCTGAAGGCTCAGGGGTTGCTACAGGTTGCTCGTCGCTATCCCGATTTTCCGATCGTGCTGGAGACATACCGCGAGTGCCTGCGCGACGTGCTCGACCTGCCAGGCTTGCAGGAGCTGCTGCGGGGACTCTCCACGCGCGAGCTCTCACTCGTGGAGGTTGAGACCCAGAGCGCCTCTCCATTCGCCGGTTCGCTGCTGTTTGACTACGTCGCCACCTATATGTACGAGGGCGACACCCCGGCGGCGGAGCGGCGCGCGGCCGCGCTGTCACTCGACCGTGACCTATTGCGGGAGCTGCTCGGCCAGGAGGAGCTGCGCGAGCTGATCGACCCCGGCGCGCTCGCACAGATCGAGGACGACCTCCAACACCGCTCCGAGCGTGCGCGGGCGACGAGTCGAGATGCGCTCGGCGATGTGCTGCGGATAGTCGGGGATCTGCGCCTCGAGGAGGTCCGCGAGCGGGTGCTGGTCGGCTTGGACGCGGATGCGATGCTCGCGGCGCTTGAGCATGAAGGACGAGTGGTGCGCGTGCGGATCGGCGGAGAGGAGCGACTGATCGCGGCCGACGACGCCGGTCTCTACCGTGACGCGCTCGGCTGCCCACCGCCCGGGGGCTTGCCGAGCGTGTTCCTGGGGGACGTGCCCGATGCGCTGGCAAAGCTCGTGGCGCGCTATGCGGGAACGCACGGGCCGTTTACGAGCGCGGAGCTCTTTGATCGCTATTCGGTGGACGTCTCTTCGGTGCTGCGCGAGCTGGAGCGCTCCGGCGAGCTGGCGCGCGGCGAGCTGCGTCCTGTTGCCACGACTCCCTTTGAGGTGCCCTCGCCGAGCATGTCCTCCTCGCCACCGCGCGAGGGCGACCTCCCATTACGGGGTGTCCCCGGTGGCGGGGGCCATCTTGAAGGGCACACTCAAAGGGCACAAGGCGAGCAGGCAGACGGGCGCGAGTGGTGTGACATCCAGGTCTTGCGCAGCCTGCGCCGTGCCTCGCTTGCCGCGTTGCGCAAGGAGATAGAACCTGTCGGCGAGCGTGCCTTGAGCGCGTTCATGCCCTCGTGGCAGGGTGTCGATCGTTGGCGGCGTGGCTCTGAGCGGGGCGGCGGCGTGGAGCGTCTGCGCGAGGTGCTTGTTCCGTTGCAGGGCTTGGCGCTTCCGGCAGCCGCCTGGGAGCGGGACGTGCTCGCCTGTCGTACGGGCTCGTATTCGCCCTCGTGGTTGGACACGTTGTGCGCGAGCGGTGAGGTGGTGTGGGTGGGCGCGGGCTCGCTCGGGCGAGACTCCGGACGTGTGGCGCTCTACTTCCGCGAGGACGTCGCGGTGTTGGGCCCACCCACCGCACCTGCCGGGGCGCGCGGCGAGCCGCCCGCTCAGCCGGCGCATGCGCTGCTGCGCGAGCGCTTGGCGGTGGGCCCTTGCTTCTTTACCGACCTGCTCGCCGAGCTGGATCTGCCGAGCGCCACGCTCATGCAGGCGCTATGGGATCTGGTGTGGGCTGGTGAGGTGACCAACGATGCGTGGGCGCCGCTGCGCGCGCCGCGCCAGACGCTCGCGGCGAACGTGCGGAGCGGGTCCGCTCGCTCGCGCCTGGGAGACGTGCGCGCCGGACGGCGCTTCGGCGGACACTCGCTACGTGGGGGACGCTTCGGCGCAAGCGCGCAGGTACAGGGCCGGTGGTCGCTCACGCTTGCGCTCTTCGGCGGGGAGATCTCGCGCGAGCAGAGTGCTCGGGCTCTGCGGGTGGCCAAAACGGACCGCCCTCCCCGCGTGCGTGGGGGGGCAGTTGGCGCGGGGGGAGCGGACGCTGCGGCGGGGATCGACGAGTTGCGCCAGCGCCGGCGCGCGCTTGCCGAACTGTTGCTGGAGCGCTACGGGGTGCTGACGCGAGAGCAGGTCTCCGCGGAGGGAGTGGCGGGCGGATTCTCGACTCTGTACGGCGCGCTCACCGAGCTCGAGACGCTCGGAGCGTGCCGTCGCGGCTACTTTGTCGAGGGTCTCGGGGGCGCGCAGTTCGCGTTGCCCGGAGCAGTGGAGCGACTGCGGGCGCGAGCATCCGACGGGGAGGCCGCGACGCTCGTGCTCTCGGCGGTGGATCCCGCTCAACCGTATGGAGCCGTGCTGCCTTGGCCGCGGCGCGAGGGACAGACCCGCCGGCCCGCGCGCGTGGCCGGGGCATACGTCGTGTTTGTCGAGCACGAGCCCGTCCTCTATCTAGAGCGGGGCGGGCGTGGGATCGTGACGCTGAAGGTGCAGACGGGGATGCCTGCTCGCGGCGCTGCGTCGGCATCCTGGCCTGCGTCTGCGGCTATGGCGGGCGCTTCTCGGGAGGGGGCGCCCCTGGCGCTCGCCTTGCGGGCGCTGGCTGATGCGGTGCGCGCGGGACGAGTCGATGCCCTCGCGCTCGAGCGGGTCGATGGGGAGCCCGCGATCGGCTCGGCGTTTGAGCCTGTGCTCGTAGAGCTCGGCTTTCGCCAGGGCCCACGCAGGCTGACGCTGCGTGCGTGAACAGCTCGATTAATTTGAATGAGCCGTGATCGCGGAGGCTCACGCTGTGCGTGAACCGCTCGATCCACCGAGATCGGGGAGGCTCACCCTGGGCGCTTGAAGCGCCCGATCCCCTCGAATAAGATCGAATTCGAAACATGGAGCATTTGAGGATGCAGTACAAGAAGAGTATCTTTGGTATCCGACGAATGCGGAGGAGGGGAACAGTTGCATTTCGTAGGCGGGAGTCAGAAACATTCGCTGCGATCGGATTGGCGACAGCTTGCCAATAGTTCAGCTCTGAATTATCTTGTTGAACAATGGGGATGAATGGAACAAGTGGGGAGGCTGTTGCCAGCGGATCGTCGTCGACGCTCGTCGGTGAGGCCTGTCAAGAATTTCCCTGTGGGGAAGTCCCCCACGAACTGTTGGTGGGCGGTAGCTCGACCGGCCAGTACAACGGACTAACCAACTCCACGAGCCAGTACGACGGGCTGACTCCGCTCTATAAGCGCTTGCCTCATGGCCCACACGGGCTCGGACGCGAAGAGGTGGCTCGCCATCAGCGCGCCCGTCTCTACGGGGGTATGGCCGAGTCCGTCTATCAGCGCGGGTACGCCGCCACCAGCGTCGCCCACGTGATTGCGCTCGCGGGCGTCTCCCGCCGAGCGTTCTATGAGCAATTCTCAAACAAGGAAGACTGCTTCCTGGCGACCTACGACGCGTTCGTCGCTGCCTCGCGTAAACGGGTCCTACAGGCGTGGTTGTCCGAGCGCGGCTGGGCCAATCGTCTGTACGCAGCATGTCGCGTGTTCCTTGAGGCGGTAGCCGCGGATCCGCGGGGAGCCAAGCTGGTGCTCGTCGAGTCGATCGGGATTGGTCCGCGCGGCCATGAACGCCTGCAGCTCACGGCGACCGCGTTTGAGCGCGTTGTCGCCACCGGCTTCAGCTTGACGCCCGATGGCATCACGCTACCCCCGCTCGCGCCGCGGGCTGTCGTCGGCGGAGTGCGCTTTGTCGTGCTCAGGCGCGTGCGTGAAGGGCGCCATCGGGAGTTGGCGGGCCTTACCGACGAACTGCTCGACTGGGTCAACTCCTACCGCTCTTCGGCGGTGACACGCCTGCGCACGCTCGGATCGGGCAGGCCCCCGCACCTACTCGCCAAACGGGCACGCTTCCTGACGCGCGAAGACCGCCGCTCAAGCGTTATGGATGCGATGGTGCAGCTCGCCTTGGAGGAGGGCTATACGAATATCACCGACGCCGAGATCGCGCGCGCCGCGGCGGTGTCAACCGAAGCGTTCCACAGGGAGTTCCCCAACAAGGAAGAGTGTCTGCTGGCAGTTGTAGACGAGTTCGCCGCGGAAGCCCATGATGCTGTGCGGCGAGCCACACGTAACGACACCGAGTGGCCGGAAGCGGTGCACAAAGGGGTGGAGGCCCTGATTGGCTACTGCGCGGCCCATCCGGGGCTCGTGAAGTTGTCGTTCATAGACCTGTTCGACGCCGGCAACGGCATGGTGGCGCGTGTGAGCGGCGTGCTCGATGGTTTCATTAAGGTGATGACTGAGAGGGTCCCGGAGCCCGAGCGAGCGCCGGCTGTCGCCAGTGAGGCGATCATCGGGGCGATTTGGGCGATCCTCGCAAGCTATGCGCCGCACGATCGCCTGCGCTATTTGCCCTGCCTTGTGGATCACCTGACGTTCCTGATCCTCGCGCCCTATATCGGCCCACGTCCGGCGGTCGAGGCCATTGAAGCCGCGGGCTCGAGGCGTAAGCAGCTGAAGGTTTCCTGAGAGCTCTCGCTCCCAGAGGGGTGGCTCTATCCTCCTGGGCAGTGGCTACCGAGGAGGCCATCCGTGCCGGCAAGCGCCCCCGGCGGGTGGGACACAAGGGCGCAGCGCACCTCGCGCAGGGCAATACACGCGAGAGCTTCGACGCGGCGCTGGCCCATGGGATGGACATGATTGAGTTTGATGTTCTCAGCGAGCGGCCCGATGGAAGCGGCGATCTGTTTGTGGCGCATGACTATGAGGACATGCGTTCGCGAACGCCGCTCACGCTCCAGCAGGCACTGGAGCATCTGGCGGGAGATTCGTTTGCGGGCCTTGATTTTGACGTCGACGTGAAGCTGCCCGGGTATGAGCTCCGCGTGGTGGATGCGTTGCGAGAGGCCACCCTCACCGGCAGGGCATTGATCAGTGGGATGTATCCGTCCTCGCTTGCACGCGTGCGTGCGGCCGAGCCGGCGCTACGCCTGGGCTGGTCGGTGCCGCGCGTGAGGCGCGATTACACAAGCGACATGCTCACAGCGATCCCGGCGCTTGCGATGCTCACGGGCTACCGGGCGCTACTGCCCCGCCGCGCGCGGGAGGCGCTACTCAGCGGGACGGTCGATGCGATCATGGCCCACTGGCGCGTCGTGACCCCGGCGTTGGTGCGTGCGGTGGAGCAAGCGCGGGGCGAGCTCTATGTGTGGACGGTGGATGAGGCTGCGCGCATAGCCAAGCTGACGGCGCTTGGTGTGAGCGGGATCATTACCAACGACCCGCGCCTGTTCGCGCCTCTCGATCCTATGTGAGCTTGCAGGTGGCGGCGCTGAATCCCTTAGGGTCGGCGCCCGCGAGACTCGTGTGTCCGGCGGTGGTGGGGATGGTCGCCGTTTGCAGCACGCTGACGCCCTTGCGCCATTGGAAGATGACCTCGCCACGCAAAGTGAACGTGGGCTTGCCCGCTGCGGTCGGCGCGAACTGGAAGCTGCGACCGGCCTGCCGTGCGAGCTGGGCATTGCCTATCTTGACAAAGCCGGAGTCTGCGCCCTGGGTGAGGTTGAGCCACTTGTTGGTGGTTGTGTCGAGGTATTGCACGCGAAAACGCATGTACATAACGTCCGTTGCGTGGCCGTCGCCTGGCATCGAGCCGCGGATGCCGATCGTGTCGGGCTGGTCCTTGGGACTGCACACATCCACGGTGGCCCACAGTTCACGCGAGTGAAGCAGGGCATGGGTGGGTGCGGGGGCGAGGGCGGCGGCAAGCATCAGCGGTGCGATCGACCTGAAGGGACTCATACTGTGAAGATAGCGTCGGGTGTCCGCAAGTTGCGGGTTTGCCTGATCTTTTGGCCGCTGAGAGCAGTCGCGGTCATCGAGAGTCAACCGCTGTTTGCGTAATACCCGGCCAGCTGTGATATCTCCCAGGGCATGGCGGCCACCAAGGCGGCGGAGATTGTCGAGCTGCTCGGGCGTGTGCCGGTGTTCTCGACGCTC
Organism: Solirubrobacteraceae bacterium; assembly: GCA_036510495.1. Taxonomy (GTDB): domain Bacteria; phylum Actinomycetota; class Thermoleophilia; order Solirubrobacterales; family Solirubrobacteraceae; genus Palsa-744. Next base: position 152,857 of record DATCDV010000002.1, on the reverse strand, counting down.
GAGCACGACGACCTTGAGCGAATCGCGCAGGTGGCGGTGCCACGCACGTTCGAGCCGGGTCAGATCGTCTTTCGCGAGGGCGATGCGAGCGACACGTGTTACGTAGTGCGCTCGGGCCGCGCCCGGGCCGTACGTGAGCATCCCGACGGTCGCACGATCACACTCGCCACGTTTGGGCCGGGGGACATCTTCGGTGAGCTGGCGATGTTCGAGGACGAGCTGCGTTCGGCCACCGTTGAGGCTGTGCAGCTCACGAGCGTCGTGGCGGTGCTCGGTCCTGACATGCGCAGGTTGATGGTCGAGCATCCGGAAATCTCCATGCGTCTGGTGGTGGCGCTCGGGCGCAGGCTGCGCGAGACCAACGAGCGCTTGACCAAACAGTCCTTCCAGACCGTGCAGAGCCGTGTCGCGGTGGTACTGGGCGAGCTTGTCGCCCAGGCCGTCGCCGCGGGCTCTTCCGAGCAGGAGGTGCTGCTTACCGCCACGCAGGCCGACCTAGCCAAGCTCGCGGGCTCCTCGCGCGAGTCGGCCTCCCGCTTCCTGGCCGTGCTGGAGCGCGCCGGCGTGATCTCCCAAGGGCGCGGTCGCCTCGTGGTGCACGATCCCGCGGCGCTCGAGGGCTATGTCTTCTAAGCGCGAGGTCTCGGCGGGGGGCGTCGTGGTCCATGACGGGCACGTGCTGGTGATCGTGCCCACGCGGCGAGCCGCCGACGGATCGCACGTGCTGGGCCTACCCAAGGGCCACCTCGACGAGGGTGAGACGATCCTGCAGGCCGCCATCCGGGAGGTGCGCGAGGAGACGGGCGTCACTGTTGAGCTCATAGAGGAGCTTGGCGAGGTGCGCTACTGGTATGTGCGCGACCGGCGCAAGGTGGCCAAGAGCGTGCACTTCTTCCTGTTCCGCTACTGCGGGGGCGACCCTGCCGACCACGACGACGAGGTGCTGGAGGCTCGTTGGATGGGCCTCGCGGAGGCCCAGAAGGCGCTCAGCTATGCCGGAGAGCGTGAGATGGTTGAGCGGGCGCTAGCCATCTGCGAGCAAGACCGATAGCCTGCGCAGTCGTGCAGGTGCTCAACTTCTACTCGACGATCTTCGCCGACGAGCTAAAGAAGGGTCGCAAGACGGCCACGATCAGACTCGGAGACAAGTCGGGCAAGTACCGTAAGAACCAGGCGGTGCTCGTCACGATCGGCTACCAGTACTCACCTCGGGAGCGGATCTTCGATGCGGTGATAGACCAGGTCGAGGTAATGAAGGTCTCCGAGCTCTCGCCGCGCGACATCAAGCACGACAACCCTGAGTTTCGCCGTCACGAGGAGCTAGTCAACTTCATGGAGCAGATCTACGGGCGTTCGGTGTCAATGGACGACACGGTCACGGTCGTGCGCTTCTCACAGATACTGGACAAGCCTACGGCGATGACCGAAGCGATGAAGGGATTCGGCGGCGCGCAGAACTAGTGGGTGCGAGCGTCCCTCCCAATGGGAAACAGGTGGTGCAACCCACTTGCATAAGGCGGAGGATTGTGAGCGATCCAGCAGATGCCCGCCAAGTCCCAATCCGTAGATATTAAGCGCCATCCCCGTGCCCTCGAGCAGGAGGGGCTTGGACGGGAGCACGTCACCGAGATCCAGCGCTCCCGAATGGTCGCGGCGATGATCGACGTCGTGTCCGAGCGCGGTCGCTCCAATGCGACGGTGGCACACGTGGTGGCGCGCTCGGGTGTCTCACGACGGACGTTCTACGAAGTGTTTGCCGACTTCGAAGACTGTTTCCTGGCTGCGCTCGACCAGTCGGTCGCGCGTGCCTCGCAGTACGTGCTCGGTGCGTATGATCCGGCGGAGAAGTGGCGCGCGCGGATCAGGGCCGCCCTGGTGGGTCTGATCGAATTCCTCGAAGACGAGCCGGGCATGGGACGTCTGTGCATAGTCGAGACGCTGGGGGCGGGACCCAAGGTGCATGCACGCCGCCTGGCAGTCCTCGACGTAGTGACAGCCGCGGTTGACGAAGGGCGTGGGGAGTCGAAGTCGGCGACGGCGCTGCCACCCCTGACCAGCGAAGGGATTGTGGGGGGTGTGCTGTCAGTTTTGCACGCGCGCTTGCTGCCCAACGGGATTCCGACCCGCCCGACGCCCCATGGCGGGGGGCAGCCAAAGGGTGCGCGGTATCCAGCGGGCCCACGAGCAGGCGAGCAGCCCACCTCGCTACTGGAGTTGACCGGTGCGCTGATGGGGATGATCGTGCTCCCCTACCTTGGCCCCGCCGCTGCCGTCAAGGAGGGTGCATACCGGGTACCAGAGCGTAGGGCTCCTCCCCGCGGCGCCAGCACGGACCCGTTGCGCGACCTGGAGATGCGGCTCACTTATCGCACGGTGCGTGTGCTGTTGGCGATAGCCACCGCCCCGGGGGCCTCCAACCGCGAGGTCGGAGCGGACGCCGGGATCGACGATCAAGGCCAGATCTCGAAGCTGTTGAGCCGTCTGGAGAAGCTCGGGCTAATCGAGAACAACGGCGGTGGGCAGGTTCGCGGTGCCCCCAACGCGTGGGCGCTCACCAAGCGGGGCGTTGAGGTCGAGCAGCTGATTGGCACTCAGACGCGAAGAGTGCCAGCCAGCCCTTGACGGACGCTGCCGCTCGTATATATTGATCGTGCCGTTGGCACTCCTACCCTGAGAGTGCCAACGACGACGGCGCCGTCGCTTATGCGTAGGCGTCAACCGGAAGCACATTCTAAACGGAGGTTTTCAGCATGAAACTTAAGCCCCTGGGCGATCGTCTGATCGTGCGGGCCATCGAGGAGGAGGAGAAGACCGCCAGCGGTCTCGTCCTTCCCGACACCGCCAAGGAGAAGCCGCAGAAGGGTGAGGTCCTTGCCGTCGGCGACGGCAAGCTCGACGATGCCGGCAAGCGCATCCCACTCGACGTCTCAGAGGGTGACGAGATCCTCTACAGCAAGTATGGCGGCACCGAGATCAAAGATCCGAAGACCGGTGAGGATCTGCTCGTGCTACGCGAGTCCGACGTCCTCGCCAAGATCGCGTAAGGAGATCTGAATAGACATGGCTCACAAGGAACTCAAGTACGGCTCCGAGGCGCGTAAGTCTCTGGAGGCAGGTGTTGACGCTGTCGCCAACGCCGTCAAGGTCACGCTCGGCCCCAAGGGCCGCTATGTAGTGCTCGACAAGAAGTTCGGCGCCCCCACGATCACCAACGACGGTGTAACCATCGCCCGCGAGATTGAGGTCGAGGACGTCTTCGAGAACCAGGGCTCCCAGCTGGTGCGCGAGGTGGCCACGGCTACCAACGACGTGGCCGGCGACGGCACCACCACCGCGACCGTCCTGGCCCAGGCAATCGTCCGCCAGGGTTTGAAGAACGTTGCGGCCGGTGCTAACCCGCTGGCGCTGAAGCGCGGTATCGAGAAGGCGGTCGACCAGGTCGTCGCCAACATTGCCTCGCAATCCAAGGCAGTCTCCGGCAAGGACCAGATCGCGCGCGTCGCGACCATCTCCGCCGGCGACGAAGAGATCGGCGACGTGATCGCCGATGCGATCGAGAAGGTAGGCAAGGACGGCGTGGTCAACGTCGAGGAGGGCCAGACGTTCGGCATGGACCTCGAGTTCACCGAGGGTATGCAGTTCGACAAGGGCTACATCTCGCCCTACATGGTCACCGACCAGGACCGGATGGAGGCCACTCTCGAGGACCCCTACATCCTGATCGCCAACCAGAAGATCGGCTCCGTGCGCGACGTGCTGCCGGTGCTCGAGGCCGTGATTCAGTCGGGTAAGCCCCTGCTGATCATTGCCGAGGATGTCGAGGGCGAGTCGCTTGCCACGCTTGTCGTTAACAAGCTGCGTGGCACGTTCACCGGGGTTGCGGTGAAGGCCCCCGGCTTCGGTGACCGTCGTAAGCGCATGCTCGAGGACATCGCGATCCTCACCAAAGCTGAGGTCATCACCGAGGAGATGGGCCTGAAGCTCGAGAACACTCAGGTGTCTCAGCTGGGCCACGCTCGTCGTGTGGTCGTGGCTAAGGACAACACCACGATCGTGGACGGCGCGGGTGACGCGCAGGCGATCAAGGGACGCATCAATCAGATCAAGGCCGAGATCGAGAATACCGACTCGGACTTCGACCGCGAGAAGCTCCAGGAGCGCTTGGCAAAGCTCTCCGGTGGTGTCGCAGTCGTGAAGGTCGGCGCGGCCACCGAGACGGAGATGAAGGAGAAGAAGCACCGCGTCGAGGACGCGCTGCAGGCCACTCGCGCAGCGCTCGAGGAGGGCATCGTGCCGGGCGGCGGCGTCGCACTGCTGCAGTCCGCTAGCGCCATCTCCCTCGACGGTATCGAGGAGGACGATGAGAAGACAGGTGCACGTATCGTGTTGCGTGCGCTTGAGGAGCCGCTTCGTCAGATCGCCGAGAACGCGGGCCTGGAGGGCTCCGTGGTGGTCAATGACGTGCGCAAGGCCAAGAAGGGTCAGGGCCTGAACGCGGCCACGAACGAGATCGTCGATCTCGTCGCGGCAGGCGTCATCGACCCGGCGATGGTCACGCGCTCGGCGCTTCAGAACGCCGCGTCGATCGCCAAGAACATCCTCACGACTGAGGCGATCGTCGCCGAGGTGCCGGAGAAGGAAGGCGGCGGAATGCCGGGCGGCGGCGGTATGCCTGACATGAGCGGGATGATGTAGCCAGACCGTCCCCTGTGCGTGCGGCGCTCCAGCCGCACGCACATTCGGTCGATAGGTGAGCAGAGGGCCCGGCAGGATGCTGGGCCCTCGTCTCGTTAAGGACAGCCTGCACTTATCAATCGGGCTGTGCTAACACCCTGGTCTGCGTGTTCGACCATGGTTGCCGGACCTGCCCGGACCTGCCCGGACTGCCGTGCCACCGCCCATCGCTGGCGGCGGCACGACGTATCTGGTGGATTGCCTATTCCACCGCTGAGACGGGTCGCGGGCCGTGGCCCACGTAGTTGGCGGTCGGGCGGATCAGCTTGGCCTCCCGCTTCTGCTCAAGGATGTGCGCCGACCAGCCGGCCACGCGCGCGCAGGTGAACATCGGCGTGAACAGGTCCGGCGTCACTTCCGCCAGATCGAGGATCACCGCCGACCAGAACTCGACGTTGGTGGCGAGCACGCGGTCGGGCTTGCGCGCCGTAAGCTCGGCCAGCGCCGCCTGCTCGAGCGCCTCGGCCGCCTCGAAGCGCGGCGAGCCGAGTTCCTGGCAGGTGCGCCTCAGCGCGCGCGCGCGTGGGTCTTCGGCTCGGTAGACGCGATGACCGAAGCCCATCAGCCGCTCACCGCGGTCGAGCGCCGCCTTGACCCATACGTCGGCATCTCCGGTCTCTTCCACTTCGTCGAGCATCTTCAGCACGCGCGAGGGTGCGCCGCCGTGCAGCGGGCCCGAGAGGGCACCCACGGCCGCCGACAGCGCCGCGGCGCAGTCAGCCCCGGTGGAGGCCACCACGCGCGCGGTGAACGTCGAGGCGTTCATGCCGTGCTCGGCCGCGGAGATCCAGTAGGCGTCGATCGCCTTGGCATGGTCGGGATTGACCTCGCCGCGCCAGCGGATCAGGAAGCGCTCGGGGATCGAACTGCCCTTGTCGACCTCCGACTGGGGCACAGGCGGCTGACCGGCGTCGCGTGCCGACTGAGCTACGAACGACAGCGCCATGACCGACGCTCGCGCGAGATTGTCACGGGCCTGCTCCTCGGAGATGTCGATCAGCGCGTTAAAGCCCCACTCCGGGGCGAGCATCGCGAGCGCCGACTGCACATCGACGCGATGGTCGCCGGAGCGCACTGTGAGCACGTGCGGTTCGGCGGGGGGCAGGCCGGGCTTGAAGCGCCCGTCTACGAGCAGACCCCAGACCTGCTCGTAGGGGATCGTGCCGACCAGATCCTCAATATCTACGCCGCGATAGCGCAGCGACCCGCCGGCCCTGTCGGGCTCGGCGATCTCGGTGGCGAAGGCGACGACGCCCTCGAGGCCTGACTGGACTTCATTGGAAGGAGATGGGACAGGAGGCGACTGTGTCGTGACCTCGCTCATGGGCACTCGCTTTCTGGCTGCTGATGACCGGTTGAGAGTCGATCCCGCTGGATTGCACCGGAATGGACCCGGCTGCCTTGTGGGCAGGCTCATATCGTCGCAGGAATCGGCAGGGTAGGCTCCGTTGCGGCGAGCGGTGGATAGCAATGCCGTCGAGGGCATCGTGAGGGGTGCCACCGCCCGCATCGATCGACGGCGCCGTGCCGTCGCCAATGAGGAGGAGCGCCGTGACCGAGAGTGACCTGATGTTCCGTCCCGCTACCGAGCTTGCCGAGATGGTGCGCTCGGGCGAGGTGTCCTCACGCGAGCTGGTGGAAAGCTCGCTTGCGCGCATCGAGCAATTGAACCCGCAGTTGAATGCCTTCGTGGAGATCGACAGCGAGCGGGCCCTCGCCGCCGCCGAGGAGATTGGGGCGAACGATCCACGGCCCTTCGCGGGAGTGCCGATCGCGATCAAGAACAACCGACCTGTGAGCGGCTTGAAGGCGACGATCGGCTGTTCGCTGATGGCGGACCACGTGGCCGACTACGACCACAACGTCACGCGCCGCTTCAGGGAAGCTGGCTTTGTGATCGTCGGCACGACGACGTTGCCCGAGTACGGCATCCTGCCGGTCAGCGAGGCGCGCCTGTTTGGTCCCACGCGCAACCCATGGGACCTTGAGCGCACCCCCGGGGGCTCCTCCGGCGGTGCCGCCGCGGCTGTGGCCTCGGGCATGGTGCCCGTGGCTCATGGCAACGACGGAGGCGGCTCGATTCGCATCCCGGCGGCCTGTTGCGGTCTCGTTGGCCTGAAGCCCGCGCGCGGGCGCATCTCGCCGGCCCCGGAACTCGGGGATTCATCGCTTGGGATCGACGGAGTGCTGACCCGTACCGTCGCCGAGACGGCTGCGATCCTGGACGTGCTCGCCGGCTATGAGCCCGGGGATGCGACTTGGGCGCCCCCTCCGGCGGAGCCGTTTGCATTGGCGGCGGGACGCGCGCCCGGCAAGCTGCGGATCGCCGCGACAACGTTGCCGCCTGTGGCGGATGCAGTGGTGGATCCGCTCTGCGCGCAGGCCGTGGCGGATGCCGCCGAGCTGTTGCGCTCGCTCGGCCATGAGGTCGAGGAGGTAGATCCACCGTGGCAGATCGACGGCATCTCCGAGTTGTTCGGCGGCGTGTTCTCGATTCACATCGCGCTCCAGATCGCCTATTCGGGGATGGTCGCCGGGCGTGAGCCCGCAGCGGATGACATGGAGCCGATGAGCTGGGCGATCTACCAGATGACGCAGAGCTTCAACGCGCTGCAGGGCAAGGGCTTGGAGGTTCAGCTTCAGGCATACACACGCCAGCTGGTCTCCTTCCTCGAGCCCTACGACATGCTGCTCACACCGGCACTGGCCGAGCGCCCGTTGCCGTTGGGGACGCTCGACACGGCCGCGCCCGACCCGATGTCCACGTTCACGCGCTCGGGCCTGTTCACGCCGTTCACGCCGGTGTTCAACGCGAGCGGTCAGCCCGGGATCTCGTTGCCGCTCTATCAGGGCGAGGATGGACTGCCACTCGGCGTGCAGCTCGTCGGCCGGCCCGCCGGTGAGGCAGCGCTACTGGCGCTTGCGTCGCAGGTAGAAGCGGCTGTCCCATGGGCGGCTCGCCGCGCGCCGGTCTCTTAAACAGCTCGACTCGCCTCTTGAGACGGGTCGAGCCATGGGACCACAAACAGCTGATAGCCGAGACCACCCCATCAGTTATGCAGACAAAGCGATTCAGTGCTGAAGCACCGCGTGCATCGGCTCGGGAGTCAGGCCGAGCGCCCGCGCATCGGCAATCCCGTCCTTGGCCACCATGTTCGCCTCCAGCAACTCGGCCTCGTCCCACGTAATCGGTGCGCTTGTACCCACGGCTCGCTCTAGCAGTCGCAGCGTGCGCGAGACCATCGGTGTGGGGATGGGTAGCAGCGGGCGTTCACGATCGAGTGAGCTCAGCACGGTGCTGATGACTTCGTTATAGGTCATGGTCTGCGGGCCGGCCAACTCGTAGCGTTCATGGACTGGCCCGGCCCCCACATCGCGTTTCTCGCCCAGTGTCGTGATGACGCAGCTTGCGACGTCCTCGGCCCAGATCGGCTGACACCTAGCGTGACCGCGACCGGAGACTGGTAGGACCGGCAGTAGTGACAGACGTTCGATTAGCGTCAGCCAGCGGTCGCCAGGTGCGTACACAAGCGAAGGGGCGATCACGGTCGAGTGCATGTCCGACTCGCGCACGGCCTGCTCAGCGAGGGCCTTGGCCCGGAACAGGCGTGCACGGTGGTGGGTTGAGGCGCCGAGTGTGGAGAAGAAGACGAAGCGCTCCACACCGGCGCGCTGGGCCGCCTCGACCATTCGCCAGGTCGCGATCGCCGCCAACTCCTCGATCGACCCACGCGGCTGGTCGCGCGTGGAGGCTGCCAGGTGCACCACTGTGCTGACGCCGCGCATCGCGTTGCGAAACGACGGTGGGTCGGCGAGGTCGCCCAGCGCTATCTGCACACGCACGCGCTGCGGGCCGAGGCGCCGGGGATCGCGTACGAGGCAGCGAACGGGTTGTCCTTCGGCGACGAGGCGACGCAGCAGCGCCGAGCCGACGAGCCCGGTCGCTCCGGTGAGCAAGAGCATCGCCCAAAGCTAGCGGAGTGCGCCGAGTGGCCGGCCGCCGCCTGTTTGCGCACATCCGCGGGATACGGCTGGGCGGCATCGCTACTATTCGACGTCCCGTACAAGTAGCCCCGAAAACGATCGAGAAGGAAGCGAATGGCCTACGTAATAGCTGAGCCGTGCATCGGCACCAAGGACAACTCCTGTGTCGAGGTGTGCCCTGTGGATTGCATCCACCCGACGCCCGACGAGCCTGGCTACGATGCGGCCGAGATGCTCTACATCGATCCGGAGGAGTGCATCGACTGCGATGCGTGCGTCGAGGCGTGCCCGGTGGACGCGTGCTTCGCCGAGGATCAGCTCCCCGATGAGTGGCAGAAGTTCGCCTCGATCAACGCGGAGTACTTCGCCAACACCAAGTAGGCCTAGCCTCGCCCACCGCCACCGGGCCGCAAGCGGCCCGGCCGAGCTCGGGATGGGGTGGCTGCCTCTAGAGGCCGAAGCTGTCCGGCCTGGGTTCAGGCTACGGCCGCTAGGCCATCGGTAGCGACATGCCCGCTGGCTTTGGGCTCGCCGGCGGCGTTGGCGGGCTCGGTGGCGCCACTTCCACAAGCGGCAGCGTGGGCAGCTCCATCGGCGCCATCGCGATCAGGCCGCGTGCGGCTTGGCGGATCGCTTGCGCGGCCGGGTCGTCTGGATCCTCGATCACCAGCGGCAGACCGTTGTCGGCCTGGGCGCGCAGTGGCATCGTGAGCGGCACCCTGCCGAGCAGCGGCACGTCGAGCTCGTCGGCGAGCTCCTTGCCTCCCCCCTCGCCAAAGATCGCGTAGCGCTCCCCGCTGGGGGTCGTAAACCCGGACATGTTCTCGATCACTCCGCAGATCTCAAGCGAGACCTTGTTGGCCATCTCGGCTGAGCGGCGAGCTACCTTCTGGGCGGTGGCCTGGGGGGTCGTCACGATCACGAACTGGGCCTGCGGGAGTAGCTGGGCGAGCGTCATGGACACATCGCCGGTGCCGGGGGGCAGGTCGATGAGCAGGTAGTCGAGCACGCCCCATTCGACGTCTTGCAGGAACTGGTTGAGCGCCTTGTGCAGCATCGGTCCGCGCCACACCACGGCGGCGTCCTCCTCAAGGAAGAAGCCGATCGACATGACCTTCACGCCGTGAGACTCCAGGGGCACGATCTTGCGCTGGGCGGACACCGGTGGGCGGGTCGCGCCGAGTCCGTACATGCGTGGGATCGAATATCCCCACACGTCGGCGTCGAGGATGCCCACACGCTTGCCGTCGGCCACGAGCGCAGCCGCCAGGTTGGCGGTGAGCGTGGACTTGCCCACGCCGCCCTTGCCCGAGCCGATGCAGAGCACGTTCGATACCTGCGCGAGCGCTCCGGCGGGCAGGCTCGCACGTCCGAGCTTCTGTTGCAAAGAGACCTTCTCGCTGTCACTGAGCACGTCGAAGTACACATTCACGTGCGTGACACCCGCGAGCGCGGATACCGCCTCGGCGACCGAGGTCTGGAAGTGGCCGCGGATTGGGCATCCGGCGGTGGTCAGGGAGACGGTTACGTCGACCACTCCGTTGTCAGAGATGTCGATCGAGCGCACCATCTCGAGCTCGACGATCGAGCGGCGCAGCTCCGGATCGATCACGACCTCCAGGGCCTTTAGGACTTCGTCTGCGTTCATGTCTGCTCGCATTCTGACAAACCGGCGTTGCTATCCCGGATTATTGCGTGGGATCAGTACGTCGGAGGGTTGGGGAGCGACGCCAAAGAAAATGCCGCCGGGCGGTAGGGGGACCGCCCGGCGGCGAGGGAGGAGAGGGTGCTTCTACTACCGGCGGGATATGGGCCGGCAGACTTTCCCGCCCGTGGCCTCTCCGGTCCAGGGCGGGGGAAGGGGTTGGGCTCAGACGAGGCTGAGGATGCGCTCCTGAACCTTGTTGGCGAGATCTTCGCCCTCACGCTGGACGCGACGCGCCTCGCGCTCGACGCTTGCGCGTGTCTGGCGCACCTCGCGTTCGACGCGCACGCGCGTCTTGCGCACCTCGCGCTCAAGGCGGTTGCGAGCAGTGTTGCCGCGGCGCTCGAACTTACGCAGTTGGGCGTTCGCCTTCGCGGGGGTGCCGAAGGTGCCGATCGTGTCGTTGACGCGCGCGACCACTTGTTCGCGGGCGATCAGGGCGGCGCCGACGGGGATCAGCACGGCGCGCTCGGCGTAGGAGGTGACGGTGCCGTTCTTGACGGCGGGGGCTGAGCGCTTGGTCGACGCGTTGGAGCTGCTCGCCCGCGACGCGGTGGCGCGTGGAGTGGCCTTCGCTCGCGTCGCGCTCTTAGCGGCGGTGGAGCGGCGCGTCTTGGCGCTGTTTGCGGATGTGGACTGGGCTGTTGCCATCTGGAGGGAATCTCCTAATTTGGGGGGCACACTTGTTCTGGTCAGTGCGAGCTTAGCACCGAACACATGTTCCTAACCCGCTCTGGAAGGATGGTTACACGCCAATCTCAAGCAAGCGTGAACACGCTGTAAAGAAACCGTATGAACCCGGCGTGCCTGCGCTCGGATGCCTGGAGAGACGCCTCAGCTGGGCAGCAGCGGAACGCGTGTTCGTGTGAGCCACGCACTCGGATGCTCGAGCTCGTCCATGCTGGGCAGCATCTCGGCCGAGCTCCAGGCCACGGTCAGCGCGCTCGGGCCGGCCTGTGCGACGACCTCGTCGCAGAAGGTGCGCCCGATCTCGTATTGGCGCATCTTCATCTCGAGGCCCAGCAGTCGCTCGAGGATGCGCCACGGCCAGCCGCGCTCGCGGCGGCGGCGGTTCATCGCGACGCGCATGCGCTCCAGCGTCGGCAGGTCCTCTGAGCCAACGGCGTCCATCACGTGCTCGGCGTGCCCCTCGACCAGTGACATCGTGGCCTGCATCTGCTCTACGAGTGCCCAGCGATCCTCGCCGAGCCCCACCCGCAGCAGCTCGCCGCCACGCAGGCGCTCGACCAGCGCGCGCAGGTCCGAGGGATCGGGAATTTTTGGGATGCCCCCGAGTTTGACGCCGACCTGCATACCGTCGATCAGCTCGCGCAACATGCTGCCGAGATGGTCACGCAGCCAGGGGGCTCCAGCGAACTGGACCGCATGGGTGACCTCGTGGATTGCCACCCATGCCGTGAACTCTTCGCGGTCGAGCCCAAGGTTGCGTGCAGCGTGAGCCAGGTTGGGCGCGAGTAGCAGCAGGCGCGGTGGGCGCTCGGGTTCGAGCAGTGCGATGTCGTACTGGCCGAGCACGCGCTGGGAGAGGATGCCGGTGATTGCGCCCATCTGGGCGCCGAGTAGGAGCTGGGTGATCGAGCGCATCGCGGGCGCGAGCGGCCCGGTGCCGCTGCCGAGACGCTTGGTGAGCGGGTCGAGCAGTGGGCGCATGGTGGCGAGGTTCGCTTCGATCCAGCGTGGACGGTCGATCAGCTCGAGCGTTGGCAGATGCTCCGGGGGTTTCAGCCCGGTGTAGTCCCCCACGCGCTTGGCGAATTGCTCGGCGAGCGGTTGCACCCCGCTCGCGTCGGAGCCGGATTGGTATGCCCACCCACCCGTCCCTCCGGCAAGCATCTCGCCGATGCGCTGCGCCACGTTCCAGTCGATGCCCTCCATATGGAGAGCCTACGCTCATGTGTGCGGTATCTAGGCATCGGTGCTCTGGAGGGCGGCGATAGGAGAAGGATGAGGCGTCCCGGCGCGGGCACTGGGGCTGGCGGCGATAGGGGATCACCTTGCGAGGCGTGCGCTCGTATCCTTGGAGTGTGGCCATCTCCGCTATCGCTTTCGCCTCGCCGGCAGGCAGCGTGGGCGCGGCTGACGCGGCGGGGACGTTCTTCGAGCGGGCCGGCGCGCGCGACGTGCTGGCGTGGGTGCGCCTGCTAAGCGATCCGAGCGACTCCTCGGCGATAGTGCGCGCGCTCGGGCGTCCCCCGATCGAGTTGCGCCAGGTGGACATTGCACGTGTGGTGCAGGTGGCGCGTAAGGCGAAGCTCGACATTGTGGCGGCGCTGGGGGCGGCGATGGAGTCGCCGCAAATGCCACCGGAGGCGCGTGAGCGGATCGAGCGTTTTCAGGCGCTGCACGGGGAAGCAAAGATCGCCTTCGATGCGCTTCGTCCGCGCTTGCACTGCAGTCCGCAGGAGTTGGTGGCCGAGCTGACCGCGGCATCTGAGGCGCGACTGCTCGGCGGCGAGACGATTTCCGAGCCGCGAGCGCAGACGCTGGAGGCGACGGTCGAGCTGATGGGCGAGGAGGTGCTTGGCGGGGCTACAAGGATCGCGGGTCGCCTCGGTGAGCTGCGCCTAGACACCGACCTTGACATCTCTCACGGTGTGGTGCGCTACCTGGAGCTGGTGAAGCTTGCCGCCTTGAAGGAGCGTCCACCTGGACAGAGCGTGGAGGAGGCGCTGGCGGACATAAACCAGCGCTTGCTTGCGGCGTGCACGCCGCTTCAGCGCGAGATATTTCAGACCTCGACGCTGGATGAGGCGCTGCTCGCCAGCGAACGGGGTGGACTCGAGCCGGGCGACGTCGATCAGTCCGAGCTGGAGGGCGCGCCGGTTGCGCCCAAAGTGGCCGTGGCGGCCCCCGCTCTCGGTGCCTTCGCGCGGCGCGAGGAACCCTCGCTGCAAGCGTTCTTGCCCAAGCGCGGGGACGGGCTCGTGCTGTCGGCCTCGGACATCGACACTTACCGCGCCTGTCCGCTGCGCTACAAGCTCGGGCGTGTACTGAAGATCCCCTCCGCACAGACCTTGCATCAGCGCTTCGGGATCGCCGTGCACCAGGTGCTCGAGCGCTATCACGCCTCCGAGCACACGACGGTGCAGCAGATGATGGAGCTGTTCGAGACGTGCTGGCGGCGTGGCGGCTTCGGCGAGAGCGACAGGGAGCGCGAGCTGTACTCCAAGGCTCGCGCGGCGCTCGTGCTCTACCACCAGCACCTGGAGGCCCATGAGGCAGAGCCGGTGTGGTTCGAGCGCTCCTTTTCGTTCAAGCTCGGCCTCCACCACCTGCGTGGGCGCGTTGACCGCGTGGATCGGCTGCAGGATGGGACGTACGAGATGATCGACTACAAGACCTCGCGCCCGAAGACGGCGGAGCAGCTGGGCGACGACGTGCAGCTCTCGCTCTACGCGGTGGGTGCGCGTGAGTCCTGGGAGGTAGAGGCCAAGCGCCTCTCTTATTACTACGTGCTCGACGACCTGAAGGTCCCGGTCCCGAGCGCCGAGATGGATCCGGACTGGATCGCGCGGGTCGTGGCCGAGGTCGGCGAAGCGATCATGGCGCAGCGCTTCGAGCCGACGCCCTCGCCGAGCGTGTGTGGGTTGTGCGACTTCCGTATCGCCTGTCCTGCCTGGGAGAGATAGCTCGCAACACAGTAGTTTCCCTCAGACCACTTGACAACTTGCGTCAGTGGGGTATATAGTGGCTACGTGTTCGTATCCGTCAAGGGTACGACGTACATAAGGTCGGGTTTTGGGTCGGTCTTCGTGGCCGGCAGCTTTAAACGTTTGACGGGGACCTTGGGAGAGGGACCGGGTCGTTCTGAGAGGGAGTTGTTTTCGCGTGCATTCATTTGAGGATAACGTGCTTGAGAGTCCTTGCGCTTCTGATAGGGGCGTAATAGGACGCGTCAGCGTCGCTGACGCGTCTCTCTCTCTCTCTCTCTCTCTGGGCCAGTCGGCTTCTAGCCGCTAGCCCCACTCGCCGCGGCGGTTCCGCGTGGCAACCCGAGCCAAACGCTCGGTGTGAATTTTCGCGTCCTATAGACGCGTCTACTTGTTGTGCTTCGGTCGTCGCGGGACGTGAGTCCTCGGCGGTTTTGTCATGCCCGCGATCCCGCGGGTCTCGTGTGGATCGCACTTCTAGGAGGGGATGGGTTTGATGGTTGCTCGCAGATCGATCGCAGCGACAGTCGCATTGCTGTGCGCGTCGTGTGTGTTGGTGTTGGTGGGGGCGCAAGCGGCGTGGGCCGTGGAACCTCCGGCGGTTGAAGAAGAGTATGTGTCCAACGTGTCAGGCACGAGCGCCACGCTGCAGGCGACAGTTAATCCGCGTGGAAGCACCGTCACCTATCGCTTCGAATACGGAACCTCAAGCTCTTACGGCGCAAGCGTCCCTCAGGGTGAAGGGGAAATCGCCGCCGGCGCTGTCGGCGTGGCCGTGTCCGTGCACATTCAGAGCCTCGATCCATCGACCATTTACCACTATCGCGTGGTCGCCACCGGTCCTGGCGGGAGCGCCGACGGCCCCGACCTGACGTTCACGACCCAGACGGCCGGCGGAGAGCTCGTGTTGCCGGATGCTCGCCAGTGGGAACTGGTGTCGCCTCCGAACAAGCACGGCTCCCTGATCGAAGCTGGGCGAGAAGAAGGCGGAGCGATACAGGCAGCAGTCGAAGGCGGGGCGATCGCCTACTACGCAAGTGCCCCAGTGACCGCAGAACCGGCCGGCAGTCGTTCCCCGGAACCGGTGGACGTGCTCTCCAAGAGGACGACAAACGGTTGGACTACGCAGGATCTAACCCCTCCTGACAATGAAGCGAGCGGTGTCGCCACCGGCTATGGCACCGAGTACCGCGCGTTCTCCTCGGACCTCTCGCTCGGACTGGTCGAAGCGCTACAGAACCTGCCGCTCTCGCCGGAAGCGACCGAATGGACGCCATATCTACACGACAATGCGAGCGGATCCTACCGCCCGCTGGTGAGCGCTTCGAATGTACCGCTCGGCACCAAATTCGGTAACTTTCAAAATAGATTCGGGCAGCTCAAATTCGAGGGCGCCAGCTCTGATTTCTCCCACGTGGTGCTTGACTCGGAAGTGCCGTTGACCGAAAACGCGGTCGGACCAGGACTATACGAGTGGTTCGAAGGTCGGCTGCAGCTGATTAGCGTGTTGCCCGGGGCAGAAGATAAGCCGGCAAGTGGAGAAGGATCGGCTCTTTACGTCGGCGATGGTCAATTCGGGCGAGGCCGGAGGATACATGCGGTCTCGACTGACGGCACACGCGTCGTCTTCGTAGGCATCGATCCGGAATCAAAAGAAAGGCACCTCTACCTGCGCGATATCGCACTGGGGCAGACCGTGCAACTCGACGTTGGTGGAGAAAATGGCGGAGCACAGTTCTGGGCCGCGAGCGCGGATGACTCGAAGATCATTTTCACCGATGCCTCCGAACTGACGCCAGGCTCTACGGGAGGAAATCTCTATCAATGCGAAGTCAGGGTTCTGGCGGGACAGCTTACGTGCGAGGTTAGCGATCTCTCACTCGGTGAAGGAGTAGGAGGCGTGATCGACGCGAGCGAAGACGGCGCGTACATGTACTTCGTCGCGAAAAACGAAGAAATCTACCTCGCCCACGGCGGCAGGACCTCGTTGGTAGGAGAGACGGGCCCGTTGCCTGCTGCCTATTTCGGGGATCCCAGAGAGCTGACGGCGCGGGTTTCGCCCAATGGCAGATATCTCGCCTTCCTGTCGACACGTAGCCTCACCGGGTACGACAACCGCGACGCCGTCAGCGGCGAACGCGACACCGAGATGTATCTCTATGACGCCGACTCTGGGCATCTGAGCTGTGCCTCCTGCAATCCCACCGGCGCACGGCCGATCGGTCTGCACATATCTGCGGGCGGCGCGACCCCTGACGGCAACACTCCGATGATGAACAGGTCCGGTACGTTCGGCGGGCAGGACTGGTGGGTATCCGGCAGCGTGCCGGGATGGACAACAATCGGCACGGGTGGAGCGAGCATATATCAGTCGCGCTATTTGGCCAACAGCGGCAGGCTGTACTTCGACAGCCCTGAAGCGCTTGTGCCTCAGGACGTCAACGGGCTGGAGGACGTCTATGAGTATGAGCCCGAAGGAGTCGGGAGTTGCGCGCAAGAACGCGGCTGCGTGTCGCTGATCACATCCGGATCATCCCAGGAAGAATCGGTGTTCCTCGATGCCTCTGAAAATGGCGACGACGTATTCTTCGCGACGGCCCAGCCGCTCGTTGCGCGCGATACCGATCACGCGATCGACATGTACGACGCCCATGTCTGCTCCGCCGACGCGCCATGTGTCAGCGAACCGGTGTTGCCGCCGCCGTGCGACTCCGGCGACTCCTGCAAGGCGGCGCCCTCGCTCCAGCCGGAAACATTCGGTGCGCCGCCGAGCGCCACGTTCAATGGGCAGGGGAATCTCGCAACAGTCGAAGTTAAGAGTGTGAAAGTGAGTCCCAAGCAGAAGTCAAAGAACGCGTCGAAGGCATGTGAAGTGAAATATAGGCACAACCGTCGCCGGCGCGAACTGTGCAAGCAACGGGTGCGCAGCGCGCGAGCGAAGCGCGGCAGACACGCCGCCGTGGAGCGGCGGAATGTGAAAGCGAGCACGAAGGGGGGCGGACGATGAATGGTGCACGGTTGAAGTGGGGAACGCTACTTGCCGCGATCACGGTAGTTGCGTTCGGGCTGTTCGGCGCCGTGAACGCCACGGCAGCCGAGCCGTGGTGGCAACTGAGCTCAGCCTCCACTCCCAGCGACTTGCCCCCGGGCGGCACCGGCACGATCAGGTTGGTTGCGACGAACCTCGGGGACGGGCAGGTGGAAGCACAAGCGAATCCCGTCACGGTAGTCGACCAGCTTCCTCCCGGACTGACCGCAACGGCGATCTCTGCTGGTTCCGGATCGATCGAAGAGGAAGCAGAATACGGCTCAGTCAACTGCTCGCTCACGTCTTTGAGCTGTACCTATGAAGGGGCGCTTCCTGCTTACCAACGTCTGTGGATAAACATAACCGTAAAAGTCGAAGCGGGCGCCACGAACGGCGTTGAGAACGAAGCCAGGATCAGCGGTGGGGGCGCCCCGAGCGTTCGTGTCAAGCACCCCGTCGGGATCGGTAACGGTCCGGTTCCTTTCGGGGTCGAAAACTTCGAAATGGTGCCTGAAGAAGAAGGCGGCACGCCTGATACGCAGGCCGGCTCACATCCGTTCCAGTTCACAACGACGGTGGTTTTGAACCAGATCGCCACGCCCCCCTATCAGCCTACCTTGCCCAAGGATCTGCACTTCGACCTGCCTCCTGGGTTTGTGGGCAACCCAACGCCGTTCCCACAATGTAGCGGTGCTGATTTCATCAAACGCCTGCTTTATATAACGAACGGATGCGCGTCGGACACCGTCATCGGAGTTGTCATCTTGACCCTCGGCTCTTCTACCGGCGGCGAACAATTCGCGCTTAGAGTGCCTCTGTTCAACCTCGAACCGACGGTCGGGGAGCCGGCGCGCTTCGGCTTCGACGTGATCGGCAACCCGATACTGCTCGATACCGAAGTGGAGACCGGCGGTGATTACAAAGTCCGCGTCAACGTGAACAACATCACGCAGCTGGAACCATTCCTCGCTTCGCGCGTGACGTTCTGGGGAGTGCCGGGCGACCCTCGACACGACGCTTCACGCGGTTGGGGTTGCCTGTACGGCACGTTCTTTGGTCCCTGCAGCTTCCAGGATCAGCCCAAGCCTCCACCGCTTCTCACACTGCCGACCTCTTGCGAACAGCCGTTTGAACCATCGATGACGGCCGACTCGTGGGCGCAGCCGAACACTCTCACCGCGCCGGTGTCCTACTCACTGAAGGGCCCGCTGGAAGAAACGCTCGGCCTGGACGGATGTAACCGTATGCCTTTCAGTGCTTCGATTTCGCTAGCGCCTGACAGCGCGCAGGGCAGCACGCCGTCGGGCTTGACCGTCGGTATTCACGTGCCGCAGGAAGAGGCCCTGAACGCGAAAGGGCTTTCACCGGCAAGTGTGAAGAACACTACGGTCACCCTGCCGGCGGGCGTCGCGTTGAACCCGGCCGGCGCGGATGGTCTGCTGGCGTGCTCGACCGCTCAGATCGGCTTGTCCAGCCCGGCTGAACAGGAATGTCCGAGCGCGTCGAAGGTGGGGACGGTTGAAATCCACACGCCCCTGCTGCCGAATCCCTTGGTCGGTGCCGCGTATCTGGCGACCCAGAACGAAAACCCCTTCGGGAGCTTGGTCGCGCTGTACTTGGAGGTCTACGATCCGGTGTCGGGCGTGCGCGTCAAGCTCGCGGGCGAAGTAAAACCTGACCCTGTGACCGGTCAGCTGGTCTCGACGTTCGAGAACACGCCGCAGTTGCCGTTTGAAGATCTGACGCTGCACTTCTTCGGGGGGTCGCGGGCACCGTTGGGCACGCCTGCGCTATGCGGCGCGTACACCACGACGGCGTCGATCGAACCGTGGTCAGGCAACGCTCCAGCGCAATCCTCGTCCACGTTTGATGTCACGTCGGGCCCGAACGGCTCGCCGTGCAGCGACCCGTTGCCGTTCGCGCCATCGTTGACGACGGGCAGCGTGAACTTGCAGGCTGGGGCGTTCACGCCGTTCACGATGACGATGAGTCGTGAAGACGGCCAGCAGAACCTGGACGCGGTGCAGTTGAAGATGCCGCCGGGTTTGTTGGGGACGTTGACCGGGGTGAAGCTCTGTCAGGAATCGCAGGCCAACCAGGGCACGTGTGGTGAAGAAAGCCTGATCGGGCACACCATCGTCAGCGTCGGTTTGGGTGGAAACCCTTACACCGTTACCGGTGGGCGCGTGTATTTGACTGGTCCGTATAAGGGTGCTCCGTTTGGTTTGTCGATCGTCAACCCGGCGAAGGCTGGACCGTTCGACCTCGGACAGGTTGTGGTGCGTGCGAAGATCGAAGTCGATCCGATCACCACGGCGCTGACGATCACGACCGACACGACGGGGCCGTACGCGATCCCGCAGATCCTCGACGGGATCCCGTTGCAGATAAAGCACGTGAACGTCTCGATCGATCGTGCCAACTTCACGTTCAACCCGACCGACTGCCAGCCGACGCAGATCGGAGGATCGCTGACCAGCTCGCAGGGGAGCGTGTCGGCGCTGCACGTCCCGTTCCAGGTCACCAACTGCGCGACGCTCGGGTTCAAACCGCAGTTCGCGGTCTCCACCAGCGGGAAAACCAGCCGGGCCAACGGCGCCAGTCTGCGCGTCCGGCTGTCTTACCCAAAAGCCGCGTTTGGCACACAGGCGAACATCGCCAAGGTCAAGGTGGATCTGCCCAAGCAGTTGCCCTCGCGTCTGAGCACGCTGCAGAAGGCCTGCACCGCCGCGACCTTTGACGCCAACCCGGCATCCTGTCCGGCCGGCTCGAAGGTCGGGGAAGCCAAAGCCACCACGCCGATCATTCCCGAAGAACTGCACGGGCCGGCGTACTTCGTCAGCTACGGCGGCGCAAAGTTCCCGGAACTTGTGATCGTGCTTTCCGGCTACGGGGTGACGGTGCAACTGCACGGCGAAACGTTCATCGATAAAGCGGGCATCACGAGCAGCACGTTCCGTCAGATCCCGGACGTCCCGATCGGCAGCTTCGAACTGGTGCTGCCGGAGGGCTCCAACTCGGCGCTTGCCGCCACAGCCAACCTGTGCACCACGGCCCTGAAGATGCCGACGGCGTTCACCGCACAAAATGGAATGGTCATCAAGCAATCCACCTCGATCACGGCCACCGGCTGTTCAAAGCACAAGGCGAAGAAGACCAAAAAGAAGAGCAAGAAGAGCGGGAAAGCGAATGCTCACAACCACAAGAAGAAATGAGATGCACGCTAGGGCAAAGGCGCCGCCGGCCCGGCGGGCGGCGCCTGATCCAGAACGAGACCGCGTAGCGTCGCACGATCCGGGCCGTGAGCGTGTAAATGAGATTCAGCGCTCGCGTATTCTCGTGGCGATGGTCGAAGAGTGTGCTGTGCGCGGTGCGGGTAATGTGACCGTGGCGCATGTCGTGGCGAGTGCGGGTGTTTCGAGGCGCACGTTCTACGATCTGTTCGAGGATCGCGAAGATTGCTTCCTCGGCGCTTTCGAGGATGGGATCGCGCGCGCCGCACGGTACGTGCTCGACGGCTATGACCCAGACGCGCGCTGGGTCGATCGGTTGAGGGCGGCGCTCACCGGTCTGCTCACATTTCTCGACGTGGAACGCGATGTGGGCCGGTTGCTGATAGTCGGCTCGCTCGGCGCGAGCGCCAGGGCGCTCGAGTGCCGCCAGGATGTGCTCGCTCGGACGATGGCGCTGGTCGACGAAGGGCGCGCCGAGATCAAGGCGGGCGGCGAGCTTCCACCGCTCACGGCCGAGGGAGTGGTCGGCGGCGTTCTGTCCGTGCTGCACTCCCGGCTGCTCGTCTCCCCAGCGCTCTCCTCTGAAGAGGACCGGACGGGGCATGAGGGAAGCGCTCTGCTTGACCTCACGGGTCCGCTCATGGGCATGATCGTGCTCCCCTATCTCGGCCCCGCGGCTGTCCGCAAGGAGCTGGCGCGTCCCGCTCCCAAAGCGACCGGTGCCCACCGCGCCGAGGGTAACCCTCTTGGTGAACTGGAGATGAGGCTCACCTACCGCACCGTCCGCGTCCTTATGGCGATCGCCGCCCACCCGGGCTCCTCCAACCGGGTGGTCGCCGAGGCGGCCGAGCTCACCGACCAAGGCCAGATGTCAAGGCTGCTTGCCCGCCTGCACGACATCGGCCTGATCGAGAACAGCGGCGGCGGAGCCGCCCGCGGGGAGCCCAACGCGTGGACGCTCACCGACAAGGGCTGGCGGGTCCAGGGCGCGATCGCCGAGCCGACGTCGCATAGCTGATCTTTTGGCTGCGCTTTAGGCTGGGCCACTACGCTTCTCGCGGATGAAGGGAAGCATCGAGATGGGCGGGGGCCTAATACGTACGCGCGTTACCGTGCCGGCGCTATCGCTGCTCGCCGTCACCCTGCTCGTCGCCGGCTGCGGTGGTGGCGGCTCCTCGACAACCACGGCCGCCGTCCCCCTCTCGCCCGCCTCTGCACCCACGCAGGGCAGCGCGTCGAGCGTCGACGCGGTTGCCTACGTCTCCAGCACTCCCATCTCCAAGGCCAGCTACAAGCACTGGCTCGCGGTCGAGACGGCGCTCGGCGCCGCCGGCTCTCCAGCCCACCAGGCGCTCGGCTTCCTGATCACCTCCGAGTGGGTGCTCGGCGAGGCCACCGCTCGCCACGTCACCGTCTCCGAAGCCGAAGTCAAGCAGCGCTTCGCCCAGCTTGTGCACGAGAGCTTCCCGAAGGCCGGCTCGCTGCAGAAGTACCTCGCCAAGTCGGGCGAGACCGAAGCTGACCTGTTGGCGCGCATCAAGGTGGAACTGCTCGCCTCACGCATCGCCGCGAAGGTCACCGCCGGCAAGAGCGCATCCCAGCGCACCGCGCTGCTGACCGCCTTCGAGAACAGCTTCCACACGCACTGGAAGAGCTACACAAGCTGTGACCCGGGCTATGTGATGGAAGACTGCAAGCAGTACAAGGGCAAGCCGGAAAGCCTCACGTCCACGAGCTCCCACACATCTTCAGGCGCCGGTGGCTCGAAGGCGAGCTCAGGTGCGTCTTCTAGCACCTCCACCAACAACGCCTCCAACTCCAGCGGCGAGGTCTACAGTGCCCCCGGCGCGTTCTCGATCTCCAGCCCCGCTTTCGAACGCAACGGTGCGATTCCCGTCTCCTACACGTGCGCGGGCGCCGGCACCTCTCCGGCGCTCTCCTGGCAGAAAGTGCCCGCCAAAGCCGCCGAGCTCGTGCTGTTCGTGATCGACGACAGCTCCGCCTCCTCCTCGGGAGGCATCCGCTGGATCGTCGGCGGGATCGACCCCTCCTCGACGGGCGTCGCCGCGGGCAAGGTTCCGCCCGGGGGCGTCGTCGGCACCAACACCGCCGGCAAGGCCGCCTACTCTCCGATCTGCCCTGCCACCGGCAAGAGCGATACGGTCGAGTTTGTGCTCTACGCGCTGAAGAAGACGATCCCGCTCTCGCCGGGCTTCCCAGCCGCTCAGGCCGAGTCCGAGTACGGCTCCGCCAAACTCGCGATCGGCGAAGCGGCCATCACCTACGGCGTCGCCTCGCGTTAGCTCTCGATCCCGCGCTGGCGCAGGAAGCGCTGGAATTCGCGCGCCAGCAGCTCGCCCGAGGGTAGGTCCTGTGGGCTGATCGTGGTCTGCCCGTCCTCGACGGCGCGGCGCTCCAAGCGCTCCACAAACGCCTGGATGTCCGGGTCCGATTGCACGGCGAGGCCGACCTGGTGTTCGTACTCCCCAGCGGCTTCCTCAAGCTCGGTGACGTCCACCGACACGCCCACCATCAGCTCCAACTTGCGCAGCAGGGCAAGCGCCGCCTTTGGGCTGGAGGCGGCCGCTACATAGTGGGGCACGCTCGCCCACACGCTCGCCGAGGGCAGACCCGACTGTGAGCAGCCGGCATGCAGGACCCCCACGATCCCAGTAGGGCCCTCGTAGCTGCTGGATTTCAAGCCCAACCGCTCCATCATTGCGGGATCTGAGGCAAAGCCCGTCATCGCGACCGGCTGGGAGTGCGGCACATCCGCGAGCAGCGCGCCGAGCGTCACCACGAACTGAACGTCCAGCGCCTCCGCCAAGTCCACTATCAGCGAGCTGAACGAGCGCCAGCGCATCGAGGGCTCGGTGCCCTGCACGATCACCAGGTCGCGATGGGCGCGCGGAGCGCGCGCTTCGAGGATTTCAACCGATGGCCAGGAGATCATGCGTGCTTGGGTCTCGTCGATCTTTACGTGCGGGCGGTTGGCCTGGAAGTCATAGAACTCCTCCGTGTCAACCTGGGCGAAGCGCTCTGCGCCGAGTGCCTGTGCGAGGAAGGCGGTGGCGGTGGAGGCGGCGTCGCCGGCGTCGTTCCAACCCTGAAACGAGCACACCATCGCTGGGGCCCGCAAGCCGTCGGGGCGACGATCCCAGATGAGTGGCTGCATCCGACCCACCGTACATCATGGACACCCCATGTCCAGCACGAGTTCGACCACCCCGGCGCGGCCCGATGACCCCGAGGCGCCGCCGCCAGGCGGTGTCCGCGAGGCACAGACGATCGCCACCCTGCGCGCGGGCGACGCGGTTGACGCGGTGTTCGCGTGCGTGCGCAAGGAGCGCCAGATGGCGCGCTCCGGCACCCCCTACCTCACGGTCGAGCTGCGCGACCAGTCGGGCAGCGTCACGGGCAGGGTGTTCCGCGACGCCGACCTGCTCGCGGGCCGCTTCGAGCGCGGCGACCTCGTGCAGGTGCGCGGACGCGCCGAGCTCTTTCGCGAGCAGTTGCAGCTCACGGTTGAGCAGATCGCGCGTGTCGAGCTCTCAGACGAGGACGCCATGCGCTTCCTGCCCGTGTCGCGCCGCGATGTCGATGAGCTGGAGGGCTTCTTCGAGCACCTCGCCCGCGAGGTGTACGACCCGGGGCTCAAAGAGTTGCTGCGACGATTGCTCGGCGATCGCGAGCTGCGCGCCGAGCTGCGCCGGGCGCCTTGCTCGCTGCCCTCGAGCGGACCCGCCCGCTCCTTCGTCCACCACGCCTTCCTCGGAGGGCTGCTCGAGCACACTGTCGCGGTTGCCACGCTGGCGGTGGAGCTGTGTGCGGTCCATCCGCGCCTGGACCGCGATCTGCTGCTGTGCGCCGCGCTCGTGCACGACCTGGGCAAGACGCGCGAGTACGCCTACGGGGCGGAGATCGTGCGTACGGAGGAGGGTCGCATGTTGGGTCACGTCGAGCTGGGTCTGCGTGTGATCGCCTCCCACGCTCCTCCCACGCTCCCCGCCGAGCGGCGCATGGCGCTCGAGCACTGCGTGCTGTGCCATCACGGCGCCGACAGCGGCCCACAGCGCTTCGCTTCCGCTGAGGCCCTTGCGTTGCAGCGGCTCAACGCCCTTGACGCTGGCGTCAAGGGCGCGTTCGAGCAGGGCATAGGGCGCTGAGCTTGGCCGCCCCGCGCTGCGCGTGCGCGTAGGGCCGACCAAACGCCGAGGAACCCCCACCACCCGGTCAAGTCCGCGCCCGGCAGTGCCGATCATGAAAGCGTGGGGGACCGACCTACGTCAACTGGTGCATCCGTGAGCGAGCTCTCGTTCCTGCGTCCCGCCGAGGCGCCGCGCGAGCCTGCTCATAATGGCCCGCCCCAACGCGACGCGCTGATGCAGGCGCTCGCCGACGGCCGTCCGGGACGGCTGATCGGCGACGTGGTGGTGGACCTCGGTTTCGCCACTCGCGAGAAGGTGGAGGAGGCGGTGGATCTCGCCCGCGCTCAGCGCAAGCCCACCGGCCAGATCCTCGTCGAGCAGGGCATCTTGCGCCACGATCAGCTCGCCCGTGTCGTGGCCGAACGCTTTGGCCTGGAGTACATCGACCTGTCGGTGTACGAGCTCGACATGGGTGCCGTGAACCTGATCGGCATGGAGGCGATCCGCCGCTACCAGGCGGTGCCGGTGGGCTTCCTGGAGGACGGCACGCTGCTGCTGGCGATGGCGGATCCCACGAACGTGCTCACGATTGACGACATCGCAATGCTCACAGGCAGACGAGTGCGCTCGGCCTCGGCGTCGATTGAGGACCTGAACATCCTGATCATGCGTCTCTCGCGTGTGGAGCAGTCCGTCGAAGAGATCGTCGAGGAGGATGACACCCAGGGCGAGGCCGAGTTCGTCATGGATGAGGCCGACAAGGACGCTCCGGTCATCAAGCTCGTGCACTCGATCATCGCCGACGCGATCGAGCAGGGCGCCTCGGACATCCACATCGACCCGGGTGAGGGCGACATGCACGTGTCGTTTCGGATCGATGGCGTGCTCTCGCTGACCTCGACGCTGAAGCGCTCGATGGCCACGAATGTGATCTCGCGTGTGAAGATCATGTCCGAGATGGACATCTCCGAGCGGCGCGTCCCCCAGGATGGGCGCTTCGCGCTGACGGTGTCCGGGCGGCGCGTCGATGTGCGCGTGACGACGCTCCCGCTCGTGTACGGCGAGGGGGCCTATCTGCGCATCCTCGACAAGGGCGTGGCGGTGCGCGGTCTGGAGTCGCTGGGGATGCAGCGCACGGAGCAGGACCGCTTCGCCTATGCGATCGCCCGTCCCAACGGCGCGGTGCTCGTGACGGGCCCGACCGGCAGCGGCAAGTCCACGACGCTGTATGCGGCGCTTGGCGCGGTCAACGACGGCAGTCGCTCGATCCTGACGATCGAGGATCCCGTCGAGTCGCGCATCGCCGGGGTCAAGCAGATGCAGGTCGCCCCCAAGGCGGGCATGACCTTTGCGGGCGGGTTGCGCGCGATGCTGCGTGCCGATCCCGACGTGATCATGGTCGGCGAGATCCGCGACCGCGAAACGGCGCACATCGCGGTTGAGGCGGCGCTTACTGGCCACCTGGTGCTCTCAACGCTTCACACCCGCGACGCACCGAGCGCGCTGGGACGCCTGATCGACATGGGCATCGAGCCGTTTTTGATCTCCTCCGCGATCGACTGCGTCGTGGCCCAGCGTCTGGTGCGCACGTTGTGCCCGCACTGCAAGCGGCCGAGCAAAGCGCCGGAGTCGCTGCTCGCCGAGTATGGGCTGTATGAGTCCGAGGCGTTCGAGCCGGTTGGTTGCTCGCGCTGCGCGGCCACCGGCTATCGCGGGCGGATGGGCATATATGAGGTGATGTCGGTCAACGAGGAGATCCGCTCGCTCGTGCTGAGCCGTGCCTCCGTAGATGACATCGCGGCCGCCGCGATGCGCCAGGGGATGCGACGCATGCGCGACGACGGCATCGCCAAGGTGCGCGCCGGTCAGACCGCGATCGCGGAGATCGAGCGGATGACCACGAGCATGATCTGATCCTGAGCTTCGAGGGTTGCGAGGGGTGTTTTTTGGGAGGGGCCGCCCTCCGGGCGGCGGCGCGGCGTTCTCGCGGATTCCCGCTCGCGTGTCCCCGGTCAGGTCCCGCGCACAGGTGGTATCAGCAGCGAGACTTCCAACGCTCCCTTGGGAAACGCTTCGGCCGTAAAGGAATATGCGTAGTAGCGGATGCCGCCGTAGAGCACTTCGCCGCGCTTGGGCATATTTGGTGGGGGGAGGGTGGAGCTGCCGAGCAGCAGCAGTTTTTCCTGGGAGAGATATATCTGTACGCCGGCAAAGCGCTCGGCCAATATCACGTAGCCGAGGTCATCCTGTACCGACAACAGGAAGTGGCCCACGATCTGCCCGTGCGAGTTGCGCACATCGCCGCGGATCGGCGCCAGCACGTGCGGGCCCCCCACGTCGGCCACGAGCTTTTCGCCCAGCGTGGCACGCACGCGCACGACGTGCAGTGTGCCTTCGAAGAACTTCACGATCGCCGCTCGCGTCGCCGTAGGGTTATCCGTGGCGACAGCTTCCTGGAAGCGGTGCGAGCTTTCGAAGTCGCGCACCACGGCGCGCGTAGCCGCTCCCGAGCGCTCCTCGCGGTAGATCTTCACAGCCGTCGCCCCAATCGCGTCGGCTGCCGTTTCCGCGGGCGTGCGGGCGCAGGCGGAAACTGATGGGACAGGGGCGAGCACGAATACGCGTAGCTTCGCGCTCGGGAAGCCGGCGCCGGCGAACGAGTAGACGGCATAGCGCTCGCCGCGATAGGTGATCTCGCCTTTGTCGGGGATGGCGCTCGGGCCGGGACTGCTCGAGCCGCCGAGCGAGCGCCCCGCTGCCCGTGCGAACACCTGCGCTTCGGTGATGGCGTACACGGTGCCGGCGTATCCGAACACTCCCTCCTCGGCGGCGGTGACCGTGCCGATCGTGCGCCCTTCCGCGTTCTTCAGTGGGGTGCTCACCGGGGCGATCCCGTTGGCACTGCCGTATTCGACGAACGTGCGTCCCCCGACGATCACACGCACACGCACGAGCTGGCCGCGCAACAGCGGCCCCAGAACCGCCCGGGCTGCCGCTGGGCTGTGGGCCTGTATGGCGGCGAGCAACGCCTGAGAGCTTGCGACCCGTTCAGCGGCCGGCAGCGCGATCCGCCCGCCGGAGAGCTCGCGGTAGACGTGTTCGGCGATCGTCCCGAAGGCCCTCGCCACCGCGTCTGCGCATTGTGGAGGGGCCAACGCAGGCGCAGCAGCGGTCGAGGGAGTCACAGCCGATGGGCTCTCAGCACTGGTGCTGGAGCCACAGCTCGTAAGCGCGAGCGCCAAGCTCGCGAACACTGCCAGCAGCGCCGCTTGGCGGCGTCGGGCGGTCCGGAGACTGCGGGGCCCCTTGGCCCGGAGAGCCGCGACGATCATCCGGGCAAGCGTATGCCCTCGGGGCTATCGGTCGGTTAGAACTTTCTTAGGGTGCGCCCGGACGCCATGTGGATGCACGACGTCCGGGCGGCTGCCGCTGGGGCTATTTCTTTTTGTCCTTACCTCCCACGGTCTTGCCTTTGCTCTTCGCTTTGCCTTTGTCGTTTGCTTTGCCCTTGCCATGCTTGTCCGCCTTGCCCTTCGAGGGCAGCGGAGTCACGGGATCCAGGCGTGTGCCGCCGACGTAGGAGGAGGCCGCACAGTGAAGCGGGCGGCCGAGGTCGAACGGACCCGAGATCGCCTGCGTGGGGACCGTCTTTTCGAGGTAGATGTCGGTGACGGTCAGGATCGGATCGACATGCGGCGCGGCGCACAACGGGGTGCCGATCGAGAACTGGCCAGTGATCGTCTCCCAGCCGGTCTTGGTCGAGCCCTCGCAATTGTCCGCCCAGCCCGGCAGTTCGCCTCCGCAGGAGAACGTGTCCGAGAGCGGTGCGCCAGTTGCGTTGCTCGTGACCAGCGGCGATGCCTCGAATCCGGTCACGGGCGCGTTCGTCTGCAGCTGATAGCCGGTGATCGGACCGTTGCAGTAGAACGTGTAGCGAGCCTGCACTTCTTCGCTTCCGAGTTCGGGCGTACCCGCGGATATGTGCCCTGAGCAGGTCAGGTTGTTCGGGCTTCCTTCGATTCCGACAGCTTCGGCGTGGGCCGAGGTGACGATCGCCATCGAGAGGACGATCGCGCCCAGGGCCGCACAGAGCCATAGGGAAGCTCGGTAGTGGACGGGTTGATGTGTATGCAACGGGGGTCTCCGTTCGTTGTTGACATGAAGGCGGGGTGTTCAGCCGCCGGGGAGCGACGCCGAGCCACCCAGATCGATGAGATCGGGGAGCGGTCGGTGCCGCGGTTGTGTTGATGCGGCCTGGGCCGCCTTCTTGGCCGTGGAGGCGGCACTGGCCGCTTTTCCACCTGTGCGGTAGACCGTCGCGCCGAATGACACGGTGCTCTGGTCGCCCGAATGGCCCAAGGGGAGGACTCCGAAGAGCAGCGAGATGCTCTTCAGGAGCGAGAAGTCGTTGACGCTTTCGGTCACCCGCGCACCGCTGTGCATGAATGGGGAGAGCAACAGCGCGCCGACCGGCTTGCCCGCGGCGCTCGTGGGCGAGGCCGGCGGGCTGTCGGGCACGATTACGATCAGGCCTTCCTTGCTGTAGGCGCTGGTCGCGAGGACCTGAGGCACGACTTCCTTCAGGAAGCCGTCGGCGGCGGTGAGTCCGGCCGGCGCACCCGGCGCACACGACCTGGCCGAGCCGTCGTTGCACGCGGAGGGCACGATCCAGCTGAGGTTTGGCGTGTTGGCGGGCGTCGCGAGGCTTGCCCGTAGCTGCGACAGATCCACGTCGTTGCTTGCGCACGCGCCTTCGCTCAGCAGCGAGTCGAAGTACACGAAGGGATTGCGATAGGTGAGGTAGGGGTCACCGGGGACAGGTGTGTGGTTGGGGTCGGTGGCGCCCAGTTCGGGCCGGCGACAGGTGACGCCGGCCGTTGGCTGTGTCGGCGCGCCTGCCCCCGAGGTCGTGCCGGCGGCGCTCGGCGTCGGGTTGGTGCCGGTTGAGGTGCCGGTGTTAGGCGTAGCGGTGTCGTTTGGAGTGCCGGCGCCGACTGCCGTGCCGCTCGGGTCCCCGGATGTGCCCTCTTGCATGTCCTGCACATAGGCCTTCCACGTCAGCGATCCGGCGGTCAGCTCGTCGGCGAGCGTCTTGATGGCCGCCGGGTACACGCAGCCGACGCCCTCGGCCAGGCCGGTGGCGTTGACGGTTGGCGGCTCAAGGGCGCTGTAGGTGGGGCAGTTCTGTTCGGTGTCGAGGTTCACGCTCTGCCCCGCGAGCAGCGCGATCCCATTGCCAAGCGCGCTATTCGAGCTGAGCGTGTAGTCGCTGAGCAACGTGCCCTTGGGCACGAGCTGCTTTGCCAGGTACGGGTCGGCTGTGGGATCTGCCAGCGCGGCGCTGAAGCTCGCCCCGGAGAGTCCGATCACCCACACGTGCTTGATCGGTGGCAGTTTGATCGGAGTGCCCGGCGTCGCTTTTTCGCTTTCGCCCGAGCCTTTTGAGGATTTGGAGGAGCCTTCCGAGGAGCTGCTTGTCGATTCACCGGGGCTTTCCGATGTGCCGCTTGCAACGCTCGAGGCCGGTGCCGATTTGGCTTTGCCCACGGCGCTACCGGTTGTCGCGGGCGTTGGGGTGGGTTCGCTTGCGACCGGCGGCGGTGTTGGCGCGGTCGCGGCGCTTGTCGAGGGGGCGGTCTGCGAGCTGTTGTCGCCACGCGCCACGAGTGCGGCAATTGCGCGTTGTGCCAGTGCGGCGTTGTCGGCAGGCGAGCTGGCCGGACCAGGCCCCAGAGCGACGCCCGCCAGGATGCCGACGGCGAGCATCCCGGTCGCAAGCGCGGCGGCCATGCCTCGTGCGGGCGCCCCGTTGCCGAGGAAGGACGCACCTGTCCACCAGCCGCTGCGCTGCCCAGCCGCGGCGCCGGTGCTCTGGGTGCCGGCGTGCTCCTCAGAGCCGTCGGTCAGAGACAGTCCTCCCCAGAAGGCGGCGAAGTCGATGCGCGGCTTGCCCCGCCTCGCCCCGCACCGCAGGCAGTAGCGCTGGTCCTCGACGAGCGTGGCGCCACAGTCCCCGCATTGCTCGTGGGGAGTGGGGCTGTCTCGTGCGGGGACAGAGTTGTCTTGGTTGCTCTCGGTGGTCATCGCTGGTTCGTGCTTTGTGCTCGGTGCTCTTTTGCCGGCTCTCCGTGTTCGAGGGGTCGGTGGCCTTCCTCATAAAATGGCTAATCCTGATCTTATTTATGAAGATTATGCTAGGCTGCCGCACAGCACGCTGTCAACCATTCGAACGGAGCCCAAACTTCAATGCACCGATCTCGCCGTGTCGCCGCCCTAGTCGCGGCGACTTTCACGCTCTCGATAGTGGTCCCAACGGCCGCTCTCGCGACGAGCACGATCTCGATCAGCGGAGCCACCGCGTCGTTCCCGCTCGTCTCGCTGCTCGTCCAGAAGTACGAGAAGCTCAACAAGAAGGTCAAAATCAAGCTTTCCCAAGGCGGCACGCAGGTCGGCATCAACAATGTCGCCGCCAGCCGCGACACGATCGCGGACGTCTCGCGCGATCCGCTTACGACCGATCCGACCGGACTCAACTTCTACCCGATCGCCAAGTACTACCTGTGCGTGGTCACGAACAACGCAAACAAATTGCCCAACCTCACGCAGGCGCAGGTCGAAGCGATCTTCACGGGCAAGACCCGCGAATGGAGCAAGGTCCCAGGCGCCACCGCCACAGGGCCGATCGACCTGATCAGCCGCAACTCAACGGCCGGCACGCTCAGCAACTTCACGACGCTATTGATCGGCGGCAAGAAAGTCTCCTCGCTGGCGGCCGAAGAGTCCTCCGAGGGACTGCAGCGCGAGGCGATCGAAAAAGACCCGAGCTCGATCGGCTTCCTCTCGGGCTACTTCGCCAGCCAGGGCGTCAACGATGTCGCCTTCAACGGCGTCGGCTGCACGCTGGCCAACGCCACCGCCGGAAACTACGCGGGTATCGCGCACTTCTATGAGGTGACGAAGGGCAAAGCGACGGGGGCCGCCTCCGCGTTCATCGGTTGGATCGAGAACGCCGCGGCCGCACAGAAGATCATCTCCACACAGTGGATCTCCCTCAAGTAACAAGTCCATTGGCGCGTATGCGCCAACCCTGGTCCGACCGCCGCGCCGAGCTCACGCTCGGCGCGGCGTCGTTGCTGGTATGCCTGATCGTGGTCGGGATGGTCGTGTTCGTCGCGGTCCACGCCTGGCCCACGATCGAGCACAATGGCGGTGTCGCCTGGCTGGGCTCAGGCGGCAATCTCGACAGTCAGCTGCAGCGAATGTTCGAAACGAGCGCTCATCCGCCGGCCTCCGCCTACCACCTGCGTGCTTGGCCGGTCATCTACGGCACGCTGCTGACAACCTCGATCGCGCTGTTGATTGCCCTGCCGCTCGCGCTGCTGTCCTCGATATTCATCGTCGAGTTCGCTCCGTCGGCGCTGAGGCGGGTGATGGTTCCCATCGTGCGCCTGTTGGCCTCGGTGCCGTCTGTGATCTACGGCTTGATCGGGATCCTCGTGCTCGTGCCGTTCGTCGGCAATCATCTGGTCACCGGTGCGCAGAAGACCTCTGTGCAGAACACCGTCGAGTTGACTGGCGCCAGCCTGCTCGTTGCGTCGGTGGTGCTCGCCGTGATGATCACACCGATCATGGTCGCGCTGATCAGCGAGGCGCTTTCCGGAGTGCCCGTTTCATGGCGCGAGGGAGCGATGGCGCTAGGAGTGCATCGGCTGCGCGCCACTCTGGCGGTCAGCCTCAAGGCGATCCGTCCGGCAATCGTCGCGGCCGCGGCACTCGCGTGCGCGCGGGCGCTCGGCGAGGCGATCATGATCTTCATGGTCTCGGGCTCGCGATCGTTTACCCCGAACCTGGATCACGGACCGTTGATCTTCCTGTATGAGCCGCTGCGCACGCTTGCCAGCGTGATCGTCGACAACAAGGAAGGCTTCGGCGGCTCGCCGGCGGTGAACTCGACGCTGTACGCCTTCGGCCTGCTGCTGTTGCTCTCGGCGATCGGGCTGTCGATCTGCTCCTATCTGATCAAGCTGCCCTTGCGGCGCTACCAGCTCAAGTGATGGGCACGTTCCCCGCCGCACTTCCCACCGCGCAGTCAGAGGCGCCGCGTCCTACGCGCGGTCGAGGCTCCTCGATGCGAGAGTGGAGATTGCTCGACCGGATCATTCTGGGCGCCGCGTGGGCGGCCGGACTCGGCCTGTGCCTGGTGACGGGGGCGATCGTCGTCTACATGGGCGTGCGCGGCTTTCAATATCTGCGCCCGGACCTGCTTGCCTCAAGGCCGCTGGTCGCCGAAGATGGGAGTGTCTCAGGCGGCATTCTGGATCCACTGATCGGGACAGTGGTGCTGACCGTGATTGGGCTGGCGGTAGCACTCCCCTTGGGTGTCTGCAGTGCCGCATGGATTGTCGAGTACGGGCGACCTTCCTGGTTTGCGCGGCTGGTCGAGTCCGCGATTGAGATCGTCGCCGGCACACCCGACATCGTGATCGCGATTGTCGGCATCGCCGTCTTCCAGCTCGGGGTGCTCGCGCCGCTGTCGAGCAGGTCGGCAACGGGCGTGGTCACCGGCACCTCGTTCATCGCGGCCGGCCTCACGATGTCGCTGATCGCGCTGCCGCCCGTCTACGCCGCCACACGCGACGGCCTGCAGGCCGTTCCCGCGCACATACGCGAGGCGGCCTTTGCGCTCGGCAAGACGCGCATCGCCACGATCCGTCGTGTCCTGATCCCGAGTGTGCGCTCCAACATCGCCACCGGCACGACGCTTGGGATCAGCCGTATCGTCGGCGACACGGCGGTCGTGGTCATCGTGCTCGGCGAGACCTTGCGCAACGAACCGCTCAACTCGACCCCGATCGTTGGGTTTCTGCGCGGCACAGGCTCGACGCTGACCAGCTATGTGTTCGACAACTCGCCGGCTGGCGAAGGCAAGGCCGAAGACAAGGCGTACGCGGCCGCATTCGTGCTGCTGCTGTTCGTTCTCGTGCTCAATATCGCCGTAGGGCGCATCAGCCGCAGGCAAGCACATTCCAGCGGCTTTGAGGCAGGCGGCGGACGGTCATGAGCCACGTCTATGCAGATCGCCGCCCGCCGGTCTCGATCGGCCGTCGCCTACATGGCTGCCTGGGACGCACCAAAACCTTTGACAAAGGCGCAATTGATTACTAACCTGATTGGTTCGATGGAGAATGTAGAAGATGAGCGCTGACAAGACACTGCTCGACCCCTGGAGCCAGCTCGCAGACGGCTGGAGCGAGGAGCTGGCTGGGCCCACGCGCGTAAACGGCAAGGCACAGGCGATCGTCTCGCCGGGACCGGCGCAGACCACGCAGAACGAGGTGGTCCCGCCGGTGCGCACGATCGTGCTCGACCGCGAGCCGACGGCGGTAGCACCGCCACAGGAGCGCGAGTCGATCCGCCAGGCGTTGGCAGCTCAGGGCCCGGAGCGCCTGCGCCTGGACAACGTGAGCATTTACTATGGGACCCACCCACCCAAGCGCGCCGTCAACTCCGTCTCCATGTCCATCCATCAGGGCGAGGTGCTGGCCCTGATCGGTCCGTCCGGCTGCGGCAAGACCAGCCTGCTGCGCACGCTCAACCGGCTCACCGAGCTGACCCCAAGCGCCTCACGCTCGGGCTCGATCATGCTCGACGGCCAGGACGTCCACGCCCTGCAAGACACGAAGCTGCGCGCGCGCGTCGCAATGGTCTTCCAGCAGCCTAACCCCTTCCCGATGTCGATCTTCGACAACGTCGCCTTCGCGCTGCGCGAACAGTCGCGCAAGAAGCCGCGCCGGCGCGAGCTGGAGCCGCTGGTGATCGACGCGCTGCGGCGGGCAGGACTGTACGACGAGGTCGCGGGCGACCTCGACCGCCCCGCTCTACGCCTCTCCGGAGGCCAGCAGCAAAGACTGTGCATCGCACGCGCAATCGCGATGCGCCCAGAGGTTTTGCTGATGGACGAGCCCTGCTCCGCACTCGACCCGATCTCCACGAGCGTGATCGAGGATCTGATCCACGAGTTGCGTCGCGACCTGGCCGTGGTGATCGTCACGCACAACCTCGCGCAAGCCCAGCGCGTGGCGGACAAGGTCGCCTTCATGTATCTCGGCGACCTGATCGAGTACGGCACGACGGCACAGGTGTTCGAGCAGCCGCGCGCCGAGCGCACGCGCGACTACGTGCGCGGCGCCTTCGGATAGACCCCTCGGAATGAACGTCTTCCCGATCCAAACTCCCCCCGAGAGCGACGCTGCCAAGTGCCCGAACTGCGGCGCCGCTGTGGCCGCCGACCAGCGCTACTGCCTGGCCTGTGGGCAGCCCTGCTCGCCTGTGCGCCTGCCCTTCCTCGACGTGTTGCAGGCCGAGAGTGAGCTGCGCCGTCCAGTGGCGTACGCCCCACCGAGCGCCACCTATCTGCCGCCGCTTCCCCAGGACGATGGTGCGCTCGGCCGGTTGCGCCGCTACTCGGGCCTGTTTGGCCTGATCGCCGTGTTGCTCATATGCGGCCTCACCGGGCTGCTCGTCGGGCACTGGTTGGCCCCCTCCAAAGCAGCGGGCCCGTCGATCATCAAGATTGAGGGCACCCTGCCTGCCGCGGCGCCGTCCGCTCCAACGACGCCCGCTCCCACTGCCACCACGCCCGCGAGCCAAACCAAAACGGCTACCGCCGAGAGCGCGCCCGCGACAGAAGCGCAGGAAGTAAAGGAAGTCAAAGAAGCCGAAACGGGCAAGGTGAAGCCGAAGGCGGCGGTCAAACCAAGCAAAGCCACGCTGCAGAAGCTGGGCAGCTCCAAGGGCAAGACCCACCAGCAGGAAATCGAAAAGCTGACCGCGGGCGACAAACCGATCGAAACGGGGGGCTGATGGCCGGGCAGTCGCTCGTTCCCAGCGGCTCGCTCGCCGAGCTGCGCAACCGTCGCCTGGAGCTTGCCGAGCGTGTCGCCGGTCTCACCTGGGACCTGGGCGGGCTCGCCTACGAGATGGCGATTCGCGACCACTATCGCCTCGACGTGCTCTCCCGGCGTGCCGCCGAGCTGCAACAGGCCGACGCCGAGCTGGGCGAGGTCGAACGCCTGCTGGGCGCCGCCGAGGCGGGCGTTCACGGCCAGTGTCGCTCCTGCGGCGCGGTCCACAGCCGTGGCGCTGCCTACTGCTGGCACTGCGGCGCTGGGTTGCTGGTGGAGGCGCGGCCTGCTGTGGTGACGCAGGACACTGCGGTACGCACGCCGTCGGGTTAGTCGATTCGCGGACGCACGTGCGGTCTAGTCAACCGTGCGCTGTAGCATCGCTCTCGTGCCACTGCGCCGAGGAATCTCAATCCTCGCCGTCGCCGGCCTGATTGCCGCGGCCGCAACGGTCGCACTTGCAAAGGCGCCCGCAGGCGGGCCTCCCTACGAAGGCGCGTGCCCGATCTTCCCGGCGAGCAGCCCGCTCAACCAGGAAATCGCTCATGCTCCGGTGAACCCGAATTCGGCCAAGTACATTGAAAGCATCGGCGCGGATGTCCACCTGCACGCTGACTTCGGCACGCCCCCGAGCTATGGCATTCCCTACACCGTCGTAGGTCCGCATCAGCCAAAGGTCCCGATCCACTTCACCGAATACGGCGAAGAATCCAACCCAGGTCCCTATCCCGTGCCGGCCAATGCGCCGGTGGAGGGTGCGGGTGAAGAAGGGGACCGTCACGTGCTCGTGCTCCAGGAGGGAACCTGCGAGCTGTACGAGCTATACGCGGCAAAACGCGTGGGCGCAGGCTGGGAAGCCGGCTCGGGCGCCGTGTTCAACCTTCGCAGTAACAAGCTGCGCCCCGAAGGCTGGACCTCAGCGGACGCCGCCGGTCTGCCGATCTTCCCGCTGCTGGTGCGCTACCCCGAGGTGAAGGCCGGACAGATCGACCACGCGCTGCGCGTGACCGTGCCGAGCACCCAGCGCGGCTACATCCACCCCGCGACCCACTTTGCCTCGAACAACTCCAGTCCGAGCCTGCCGCCAATGGGCCTGCGCCTGCGCTTGAAAGCGAGCTTCAACCTCGCCGGCTACCACGGTGAGGCATTGGTGGTCCTGCGGGCGCTCAAGCGCTACGGCCTGATCGTCGCCGACAACGGCAGCCCCTGGTACATCACCGGCGCCCCCAACCCGCGCTGGAACAACGAAGACCTAGATCAGCTAAAGAGCGTGCCCGGCTCGGCGTTCGAAGCGCTCAGCACAGGGCCGATCTTGCACAAGGGGTAGGCGATCGGGTAGGAGTATTGCCACCAAGCTATACTTCTCTTTCATGGCG
The DNA here is from genome assembly GCA_036510495.1 of Solirubrobacteraceae bacterium. Taxonomy (GTDB): domain Bacteria; phylum Actinomycetota; class Thermoleophilia; order Solirubrobacterales; family Solirubrobacteraceae; genus Palsa-744. Next base: position 116,074 of record DATCDV010000002.1, on the reverse strand, counting down.
AAGGTGATGGTTTCACTTCCGGATGATCTGCTGAACGCTCTCGATGCGGAGGCTAAACGCCGCCATACGAGTCGCAGTGCCATTCTGCAGACCGGCGCGCGCCGCGAGATTGGGCTACTACGCCGTGAACGCGATGCCGTACTCAGCGAGCTCGACGGACTTTCTCGTAAGTGGAGTGGACCCATCGATGCGGCTCGACTAGTTCGCGCTGAGCGGCTTCGGGACGGGTGAGCACCCTCTCCATTGCCATCGATGGCTGGCTCGTCGACGCGAGCATCGCCTTGAAGTGGTTCCTTCCCGTAGATCGTGAGCCCGACGGTGACCTTGCGCGAACGGCGATAGGACGTCTTGCGATACGCACGACAAGCCTGGCCTTCTACGAGGTGGGCAACATACTCACGCGATACTCGGGCTTGGATGCAGTCCAGATCGGCGCGGCGCTCGGTCTCCTGGAAGACATATGCGGTGAACCAATTGAGCTCACTTTCGATGACCGTCATCTCACAGCCGCGCTTGCTCTTGAGCACAAGCTAACTTTCTATGACGCCTCTTATGCGGCCGTCGCCAGTCGCACAGGACGCCGGCTTCTCTCGGCGGACGGGGATTTGATTACACCGAAACTAGCTGTCACCCTCGAGGAGGCCTTGACGTAACGCCTCCTAGAAGCTGCATCCTGCTTCAACAGTCCCTCGGTCGCCGCCACGGACTATCGCCCGTTGTGAAGTCAGCGCTGCTCGGTGGACGCCGGATCGCGCTGAGCGAAGGCGTCCTGTGCGGTCGCCTGAGCCGATGCCGGGACGGGCGTCGGGACGGGCTGCTGCTGGGCCGGCGGGGGAATGGGTGCTTGCACCGCTCCGGGCGGCAATGTGGGCTGCTGCTGGCTCGGCTGCTGAGGCTCGTGACTCTGTCCCGGGGTCTCGCCGCTGATCGACTGCTTGAACTCGCGCAGGCCACCGCCTAGCGAGCGTCCGATCTCGGGAAGGCGCTTAGCGCCAAACACGAGCAGCAAGATCACCAGCAGGAACGCGATGTGAAGCGGGTTGTCGAGTCCCATCTATCTCTAGTCTAGGCGCTATCGGGCGAGATTGGGCTATTTCTGCGCGAGGCGTCGCCACGCGGCGGATCAGGGTTACTCTGCTCGCCCAGTGCCCTGCGCACCAACTGCGCCGCCACGAGCACCATCAGCAGCGCGAAACCGTCGCGTAGCACCGCTCCCGACAGCGCATTCGCGAGCGCCACACCTGCCGCCGCGCCCGCGATCGAGAGCAGGCCCATCAGCAGCGCGTCTTTGCGGCGTACGTTGCCGTAGCCATCCTGCTTGATCGTGCCGACAATCGCCACCGGGACGATTGCAAGCAGCGAGGTGGCCTCCGCCTGGTGCTGTCCAAGGCCCAGCAGGATCACGAGGCCAGGCACGAACAGCACGCCGCCGCCCACCCCCAGCAGTCCGGCCACGACACCTGCGCACAACCCGATCGCGATCGCGCCGATCATTGCGCCAGCAGCTCCACGGCACTTGCCACGAGCACGGCCGCGAACAGCAGCGAGATCGTGCGGGTGCCAAGACGCTGTTGCAGCCACGTGCCGATAAGCACGCCGCCCACGGCCGGAACCCCCATCAGCACCGCGTCGAGCACGTGCACATTCCCGTACACCCCCTGTGTGGCGGCGGCGAAGGCCGCGATGAACACGATCGCCGCGAGCGAGGTGCCGGTGGCCTCGCGGGGTCCGTAGCCAAGCCACAGCATCAGCAATGGCACGATCACCGTCCCGCCGCCGACTCCGAACAGGCCGCTGAAGACCCCGGCGGCGGTCCCGATCACAGCCAGCTTGAGTGCCCGGTGGCCGATGGGCTCGAGCGTCTTGTGGCTGCCTGGCAGGGGCTCCCGCTCAGCGGTCATGTGCGGGATGCGACCGGTCCGCCGTCACAGAGCGCCATACTAAAGGTCGTGTCCCCGGCTGCCACGCTTGTGGAGGCGCTTGAGCCGCTCCGCTCCGACCCCGCTCATGCAGCCGTGCTGCTCGATATCGACGGCACGCTGGCGCCGATAGTTCGCCACGCCGCGGATGCGCACGTGCCTGAGGCGACGCGCACGCTGCTGATCGAGATATCCAAGCGCTACCGGCTCGTGGGCTGCGTTAGCGGGCGGCGCGCCGCCATTGCGCGCCAGATCGTCGCGATCGGGAGCATCGCCTACATCGGCAACCACGGCGGCGAGCTGCTGCGCCCTGGCGCCACGCGCGCCGAGCTCGACCCGGACCTGAGCGCCTGGTCGGAGCGGGTGCGCGAGTTCGCCAGGCGCGTCTATACGTCCGAGCACGAGCGTGCGCGCGTGCGCAGCGAGGACAAGGAGGCGATTGCCGCCTTCCACTGGCGCGGCGCCCCGGACGAGCAGGGTGCCGCGGCGCTCGTGCGCGAGATCGCCGAGCGCGCGGAGGCGGAGGGCTTCGCGGTGCACTGGGGTCGTATGGTGCTCGAGGTGCGCCCTCCGCTCGCGCTCGACAAGGGACTTGGTGTGAGCGCGCTCTTGCAGAGCGCCGCCGAGCGCGACAACGGACCGCCGATCAAGAGCGCCCTGTACGTCGGTGACGACAGCACCGACATCGACGCGTTCCGGGCCCTGCGCGAACTCGTTGACGCAGGCACGCTTCAGCTCGCCGTACGGGTGGCGGTCGGCTCTGAGGAGACGCCGCCTGCGCTTGCGGAGCAGGCCGATCTGATCATCGCGGGGCAGAGTGGTGTTCGTGGGTTGCTCGAGGCTCTCCTGTGAGCGCTCGCGAGGGATCTCACCGTCAAGTCGGCCGGCGCGCGCGCTGACGCGGCACGAGGCGTGCATTTCGTCGACTTCCTCAGGGCCACCGTCCTGCTCAGTGCCGCCGCGGCCACGGCCCTGGTGATCGTCACCGTGCTCTCCGCGGCGCCTACGGGCGATGCGACGATCGTGCCGATCTCGGTCGGCTGGTGGGTTGTCGCCGCGGCGGTGGGATTGCGTCTCGGCCGCCGGGCTGAGGTAAACCCGCCGATCGCGCGCCTGCTCGGCGAAGCCAAGACGAGCACGGCGTTGCCCGAGTACCGTCCGGGCGCCACTCTGCTGAATCGCCTGTGGCCGCTGCTGCTGTTCACAGTGGTGGCCGGGGGGCTTGCGTTCCTGGCTCCACAGATCCCTGGCATCGGCGCGGGCTTTGCGATCGCAGTGGCGCTGTGGTGGCGTCGTCAGGACGCGGCGGTGGCCGCCATCGAGGAGCGCGACGGGGTGCGTTTCCACGTGTTGCGCACCTCTCCGTTGCGCTCGATCAGGCTGGCGCGTACTCCGGGCTTTAAGACGCTGCGCCCCGAACGCGTCAACGGCGCCACGACCTGACTTGAGCGTCAGGGCGGCGACACCGATGGCGAGCGTCGTTGACGTCCTGATCGTCTCGCTCGGGTCCACAGGCGGGTTGCGCTCCGCCGAGGATGAGCTGCTCGAGTCGCTGCGGCGGGCGGGTGCGATCGCCGCGATCGCCCGCCCTGAGCCTCCGGTGCCGGTGCGCACGCTGATGCTCACCGATCTGAGCTGGGCGCGCGCGGCGCGCCGCGCGGCGCGGGCTGAGTTGGCCCGCACACGCGCGCATGCGCTGATCTACTCGACGGTCACCGCGGCGTTGCTGTGGCCACGGCCGGGCGCGATCCGCTTCGACGCACCCGCGGCAGGCAACCGGCCTGGGCGCCACGGCCTGTGGCAGCGCCCGCTGGAGCGCCGACGCTTGCAGGAAGCGCACCTGCTGCTGCCGCAGAGCGATGGTGCGCTGCTTGAGGTCCCGGCTGGCGTACGCGGCTCGTTGGTGCACGAGCGCTCGCTCGTGCTACCCGTACCCGTCGAGCCATCCGCGCCCGGCGGACAGCGCGACATCGCCGCGATCACATATGCGGCGAATCCTGCCAAGAAGGGCCTCGACACTGTGCTCGACGCATGGCGTCAAGCACACAGGCCCGGCGAGGAGCTGTTTGTGGCGGGTGTGCAGGAAAATGAGCTTCGCCGTCTCGGCTACGCGCTACCCGCGGCGGGCGTGCGCGTCACCGGCATGCTCGCCCCCGAGGACTATCGCGCGCTGCTGCGCCGGGCGCGCGCATACGTATGCGCGGTCCGTCGCGAGGATTACGGGATCGCTCAGCTGGAGGCACTCGCCGACGGGTGCATGCTCGTGACTACGGCCTCTCCGGGCCCATATGCGGCCCTGCCGATCGCACGCGCCCTTGACGATCGTCTCGTTGGCGGCGACCTTGTCGCGGCGTTGCGCACCGCGCTAGACGATCCGTTGCCCGGCTACGCTGAGCGCGCTCTCGACGCGCTCGCTCCCTTTCGTCGCGCCGCAGCCGACCGGCTTGTCGCCGAGCAACTGTTGCCGCGCCTGCTGCGCGGCTGAGTCGCGGATCGTCTCCCATTCGTCCCCATGGGCGGCGCTGCGCTATCGGCGCGAGCGCTTGCGCAGCTGTGCGAACTGCTCCCACGTACGCGTATTGGCGACATCGGAAGCCGTGAGCCACGCGCGGCGGGCGGTGGCCACGCCCCAGCGCATCACGTCGAAGCGCTCCACGCCGTGGGCGTCTGAGTCGATCAGGATCGTGGCGCCCGCCTGGGCCGCCGCGCGCGCATGGATGTCGCTCAGATCGCGCCTGTTGGGGTTGGCGTTGATCTCGAGCATCGTGCCGGTGCGCGCCGCGGCCTCGATCACGGCCGGCATGTCGAGCGCGTAGGGCTCGCGCCGCTCGATCAGGCGTCCCGTCGGATGCCCGATCGCATCCACCAGCGGGTGCTCCATCGCCGCGATCATGCGCTCGGTCATCGCTCGTTCGCTCATCCCAAACGCGGTGTGGGCGCTGGCGATGACCCAGTCGAGCTCGCCCAGCAGGTCGTCCTCGTAGTCGAGCGAGCCGTCGGGGAGGATGTTCACCTCGCTGCCTGCCAGCACCCGGATCCCTTCGATGCTCGCGTCGGCTTCCCGCACATGCTCGATTTGCAAGCGCAGTTCCTCTGGGGATACATCGTTGCCGAACCCGTGCGTCGCGGAATGATCGGTGATCGCCACGTACTCATATCCACGGGCGCGCGCCGCGAGCGCCATCTGCTCGATCGTGTTGCGTCCATCGGAGGCGACAGTGTGGCAGTGCAAGTCGCCCCTGATGTCCTCGATCTCAATCAACGCGGGCAGGCCGGTGTGCGCCGCACCGGTGGGGTCGTCCTGGTCGGCGGAGCGTTTGCCGGCGGGGCGTGCTCCCAGCGCGGCCGCGGCGAGCTCGCCGCGGTGCTCGCGCAGCTCCGGCTCGATGTAGGTCAGGCCAAGCATCTCGTACACCTCCCGCTCGCCGGCGCATGTGGTGCTCGTGCCGGTAGCGTCGTCGCCGATGCCGTACTCGGACACGTGCAATCCCTTGCGCACCGCCATCTCCCGCAGGGCGGCGTTGTGCTTGCCCGAGCCGGTGAAGTGCTGCAGCAGGTTGCCGAGCTGGCTCGGCTTGGCGATGCGCAGGTCCACGCCGGTGCCCGAATGGGTGCGCGCCTTCGCGCCCGCCTTGCCGGCGGAGCTCACGCTCTCGATCTCCGGTAGCGCGGCGAGGCTCTTGGCGAGTGTCGTCGGCCTGCGCGTCACCGCGATCAGGTCGATGTCCTTGACGCTGTCGGTCATCCGTCGCGCCGAGCCGGCGACGTGCACCTCGGTACCGGCGCCACCACGCTCGATTAGGCCGCCTGCGAGCGCCTGCCCGAGCTCGAGCGCGGCTGGCAGCAACAGGCGCGGGGCCGCGCGCTCGCCAATGCCCTTCTCCAGTGAGACGATCACACCGGCCTCGAACTTCGGCCCAAGGCCCTTCACCGTGCGCAGTCTCCCCGCGAGCGCGGCCTCGCGCAGCGCGTCGAGCGAGTCGATCCCGAGCTGGGAGTGCAGCAGGCGTGCGCGCTTGGGCCCCAGGCTGGGCAGGCGCGTGATCGCGATCAGCCCGGCTGGCACCTTTGCGCGCAGCTTCTCCGCCGCGGGGATCGTGCCGGTGTCGAGCAACGCGAGGATCTTCTGCTCGAGCGTCGCGCCGATGCCCGCCAGCTCGGTGGCGCGGCCCGCGCGTGCCAGCTCAGCCACCGACACGGGCGCCTCGCGCACCGAGCGCGCGGCGCCGCGGTAGGCGAGCACGCGGTGCACGATCGCGCCGTCGAGCTCATACAGATCGCCCAGTTCTTCGAGCGCGTCGGCGATCGCCGAGTTGGGTAGCTCCCCGGCCACGCGCCTAGTACCCCAAGTCGGCGGTCTCGCGCGGGCTTGTCTCGCAGACGCCTGTCTCGTATCGGCCTGTCTCGCGGTGCACTAGCTCGTCCCGATCGCGACGACCGTGTTCGGCGCGAGCACGAGCCGCACCCGGTGGGCGCGAACCGCGACCGATGCGCCCGCTTCGATCGAGCTGGCGGTCGTGAGCGTGTCGGTGCGCACATGCCCCGCGGCGCTTGGGACCTCGACTTCGTAGGGGAGCGGCTTGGAGGAGAAGGAGCTCACGATCGTGCTCGAGCGCCGACCCTGGGACACCTTGACGGCGAGCACGCCGGGGATGCGTGAGCTTGGCTCGACGCGGCTGCCGAGCGGGATCCAGCGGTGTAGGAACAGCAGCGCGTGTCCGAGCGGCTGCATCGTGACGGTCCCGTTCGCGTTGAACACGAGCGGGTCGTAGCTCCCGCCGGCCGAGTGGAAGCGCACCTGCTGGAAGCCGTCGAGCAGCGCGGCCACCACGTAGCGCGCCGCCCACACCCCAGCCACGGGTGTGTTCGACACGCCCGGCTTGCCGCCGCAGGAGGCGCTGTTGCTCTCGGAGATGATCGCCGGGCGGTGCGTGGCGCGCGCGACGTTCAGCAACCAGGCGTACTTTTCGACGAGCCCCACGCTCGTGTGCTCAGTGAGCAGGCGCGCCGCCGTGGTCAGCGGTGGTGCGCACGCGGAGGTGGGGTAGGCGTGCACGTCCATCGTGTCGGGCGGATCGCTGCGGAGCAGCTGGCCGATCGGGCCCTGCCATCCGATGCCGGCGAGGTCCGGACCCTCGAGTCGAATCGGTCCAAGCAGCGCTCTGCGGCTCTGCCATTCGCTTGCGTATTGCGCGGCCGTCCACGGCGACGGGCGAAAGGCCGGGATCGTGACCCCGGGTTCGTCGGGGAAGATGTGGCTTATCCCGTACAGGTCGGGCTCGTTGCCGAGGGAGAAGCTGAGCTGCGCCGCGGGGATCGCCTGCTCGGCCGCCGCGATCGTGGTGAGATCGTCCGCGGGGGGGCTCGTGGCGAAGTTCAACCCGACGGTGATCTGCGCGCCGGTCTCGCGCGCCAGGCAGCCGAGCTTGCCCCAGAACGGGGGGGGTATGAAGTAGCGGTAGGCGGCCGTGGGTCCGGCCAGGTCCTGCGAGTCGCCGCCGATGCGCAGCGAGGGAGAGCCGAGCTCGCGCAGCGCATCCACCAGCGCGGGGGCGGGACATGCGCCGGTGCCCAGTGCCCGCTCCATCAGCGGGTACTCGAACGAGAGGCCAAACGGCGAGCGGCTGACGATCGAGGCGTGTGCGTCGCGGGGGAGGAGCGGTGCGGTGGGTGTCGCGGCGGCCGGTGCTACCGCGAAGATCTGAAATCCCACGACGAGCAGGCCCGCCGACAGAGTGGCGCGCCACCAGCTCATCGGTGCCTATGATATCTGGGGCTAGGGCGGTGAAGCCGGGAGGGACGCGGCGAGCTTTGCCGAAGGCCATAGGAGATTCAAACCATGCGCGCACGCCCACACCGCCAAAGCCACGCAGCTACACGTGCCGTGCCTCGCCGTGTACTACTGCTGATTTCCTTTGTGTTGGCCTGCCTGGCGCTCACCGCTGTCGCGGCTGTGGGTACCTTCGCCAAGGGCACCCATCCGAAGGGCACCAAGGCAAGCGTGTCCTACCGTTTCGGGCTGTCCGACTACGAACCGAACACGTTCTCCGATCCGCGCGTGGCCGAGCTCGGCGTACACCTCGCCCGCGAGGTGGTGCCGTGGAACGTGGCTCTCAACAAGCGCGATCTCGCTCAGGCCACAGCCTGGCTCGACGCCGTCAAGCACGCCTACCACATCATTCCGCTGATCACTTTTCAGCACGCCGACAACAACGGTCCGGCGCCGAGCCCCGGGCAGTTCCTGAACGCGTTCAAGCGCTTCCGCAAGCTGTTCCCGTGGGTGACCGAGTTCGTGCCATGGGATGAGGCCACCCACGCGACGCAGCCAACGGCCCACCATCCGTGGCTGGCGGCCGAGTACTACAACGCACTCGCCGCCAACTGCAGTGGCTGCGAGATCACCGCGCCGGACATCCTCGACTCTGACGGAAACGTCGAGGCGTGGGTTGCCTCATTCCTCGAACGAGCCCACCCCTATCCGAAGATATGGCCGTTCAATCCGTACAGCAGCGTCAGCACCGACAGCCCGGCGCTGATTGAAAACTTCCTGGCGGCGACTCGCGGGCAGGTGTGGTTCAGCGAGATCGGCGGAGTGGTGTGGTGGCGCTTCAAAGGCAAATTGATCGACCACGGGGAAGCGTTTGCGGCGAGGGCCGCCGCGAACATCTTCCAGCTCGCCAAGCTGAGCCCGAGGATCACCCGCATCTACTACTACCACTGGCGCTCGCCGGGCAACCCGACGGCAAAGGCGGCCCGCAAGGCGACGTGGGATGCCGGGCTGGTGAAGTCCAACGGCGCGGCTCGACCCGCGCTGTATGTGGTCGCGCGGGAACTTCACCGCAGCATCCAGAAATCGATCCCGAAGATCTTCTGAACGTCCCGGCGGACCCCTCGATTTCGAGGTAGCGGACTCTCGGCGAAGCTACGAGAGGGCGGAGAGGCTACGAGCCGATGTCGAGCACGGCGACGCGCCGGTCGTCCCAGTAGATCGTCACCGGGCAGGCGGTGCCCGACGCGGTCACGATGCAGGCTCCGCGCATCGTCGTGGCGTGAGGGGCGCTGAGTTGCTGTGAACCCTTGCGAGTGAGCCAGACCGTCGTGTGCAGCGTCGTCTTCGCGGGCATGCTCATGCTTACCTGGACCCCTGTCGCGGTGCTTGTCAGGGTCCAGCTGGCGCGGGCCAGCACGTGGCCCCCGGCCTCCCTGTAGCGTCCGAGCAGCACCACCCGGCGACCCGTTCCTCGCACGCGTGTAAAGGCTGGGGTGGCAATGGCGTCGTGGCTCGTCTGAAGTGTCCACACGCTTGAGTCTTCACCGTGGATCGGGCGCAGCGCCAGCAGGTCGCGCCAGCCGAGGGCTCCGTCCACCTTCACGGCGACGAGACCCTGTGCGGTGCGCGGATCGCTGCTCGTGCTGCGTCCACCGATCTCCCACCACGCGGCGCCCGCCCGACCCCATACCAAGCCGCTGGAGGCGAGGTCGTCCGCAAGCAGTTCACGATTGTCGCTTGGCAACGACGCCTGGGGAGCTTCCGAGGGGGGCCACTTGGCGAGTGCGTCGGAGAGCAGCCACAAAGTCAGGCCCTCGTACTGGTTCAGCGCGGCATACCCGTCCATGATCGAGGGGTTCCATTCCACGTCAAGGCCCGGGACGATCGGGAGCAGGCCGTCCGCTTGGGTGGGATAGGCCATCTGCAGATAGGAGGCGGCACGCTCGGCATAGGCACGCCACGCGCCGGCGTTGGCCGGTTCCAGGGCGGCGCGTCTGGCTCCGAGCGCGGCCCCGGCGGCCTGCACCCAAGATTGGTCGAGCGAGCGCCCCGACAGTGAGAGCTGACCGTCGGGCGCCATCATCTCGAGCGCATAGCGGTCGGCCTGACGGCGCAGCCTCGCCACGGCGGGTGTGATCGCCTGCGGATCGCGCTCGGCGACCAGCTCGAGCATGAACGTCGAGAACAGCTCGTAGGCGGCGGGCTCGGAGCCGGGATCTGAGAGCTCGCGCGCGGCTCCGCCCTGGGGGGAGCTGGTGAGGGCCTTGGGCGATCCTGGCTTGCCGTGTCCGCGCACTTCGCCCGCGGCGACGCTCTGAAGCGGGGCGCCCGCGTGGGTGAGGGCCAGCGCGAGGTCGTCTCTGATCTGGGTCCTCACCACGCTGGGGGTGGTGGCGAGCGAGCCGGGAGTGCCTTCGACATGGTCGCTCAGCAGCAGCGCGGCCCCAGCCGACCACACCAGGCGCCAGTTGCCGTAGCAGCGAGGCTCGGTGAGGCAGCTGCTTCCCGTGGGGGGACCGATCTGGCCGGCTCGCCACTCGAGGGGGCCCTCGAGCCGTTCCCACACGCCGGCGGGGAAGGCACCTTCCTCGCCGTCATGGACCACGGCGGCGATCGCAAGCAGGTTGAAGGGGTCGTTGGGGACGGGCAGCGTCAGCGCCGAGGTGAGGATGCGTGCACCGGCGTTTTCAAGTCCCGTGTCGCCTGTGCGTAGAGCCTCCTTCAACATCACGTCGGCGAGCATGATCACGCCGTAGTTGTCGCCGGTGTCGGCGGCGTCCAGTGGGTCGGCCACCCGCCCGTCTTCGGTCGTATAGGGCTCCCACGCACGCGCCACTCCCGCGATGTAACCGTCCAGCTGAGTGGCGCTCGGCGTTGGCTCCAGGCGGCTGCCCCACGCCGGCCCGGCACAGACCAGGGCGCCAACCAGCGAAAGGGCTGCGATCGCGCCCTTGCTTCTGTGCGCGCGTGTGCGCCCGTGCGGCTGGTTCTCCATCGGTGGGGACTACCCCTCGGTCCTTGGGATCGTGAGCTTGAGGCGCGTCCGGCGCCTGGCCTGATGTTCGCCGGCAGGCGCGTCGCTCCCTGCCACGCTTTAGGGTACGCGTCCATGAACGTCGCCGATCCACCCGCCCCGGGGGGCGTCCCCTGGCTGATCCTGCCGACCTATAACGAGGCGGAGAACATCGAGGCGATCGTGGTCGCGGCCGGCGAGGTGCTGGGGGGAACAAGCGACGACGCCTACAAGATCCTGGTCGTCGACGACGGCTCGCCCGACGGGACGGGTGATATCGCCGGCCGGCTCGCAGGCGAGCGCGAGCAGGTCGATGTCTTGCACCGCACCCAGAAGAACGGGATCGGCCCCGCCTACCTGGCCGGCTTTCGCTACGCGCTCGACCACGGCGCGGCGTACGTGATGGAGATGGACTCCGACTTCTCCCACAACCCCGCCGACCTTGCGCGCCTGCTGGCGGCGGTGCGCTCCGGCGCCGACCTGGCACTCGGCTCGCGCTACGTGCCCGGCGGCGGAGTGGTTGACTGGAGCTTGCTGCGGCGCGTTATCAGCGAGGGGGGCTCCACCTACGCGCGCTGGGTGCTCGGCTTGCGCGTACGGGACCTCACCGGCGGCTTCAAGTGCTTCAAGCGCGAGGTGCTGGAAGCGATCCACTTCGACAGCGTGCGCTCGCAAGGGTATGCCTTCCAGGTGGAGCTCACCTACCGCGCCGCGCGCGCCGGGTTCAACGTAGTTGAGGTGCCGATCGTCTTCAAAGACCGGGAGCTCGGGCAGAGCAAGATGTCATGGTGGATCGCCGCCGAGGCGATGTGGCTCGTGCCGCGGCTGCGCTTCGGGCCTCAGCCACCGGCGCATCGGCCTGAGCATCAGGTTCAGGTGGAAGCGACCAGCAGCCGATAGAGAGGCGTGAACGCTTCTTCATACGCGCTCTATCACGGCGTTCGCCGTACCCGTACGACGCTGCGCACCTGGAAGCGCCGGCCGCTGCCGGTGCTTGGCACATGGGTGGTTGGGTCTGCCTTTGCGGCCGGGGGGCTGCTGCTGGCCGTGCTGGTCATCTCGGAGCTGTTCACCCGCTACGTTCAGCCGGTCGAACTGCAACCCCCGTTTGCGGTCGGCGATCTCAGCAATGTCGCGAGCGTTGTCTCCCACAATCTGCTCGTGCTCGCGCTGCACGCGATGGCGTGCGTGGCCGGATTCATCGCCGGCAGCTCGCTCCCGCTGCAAGCGGAGGGCAAGAGCGGAGTCTCGCTGTGGGTACACAAGCACGGGGGGCGCATAGCAATCGCGTTTGTGGTGTGTGCCACCACATTCTCCCTGTCCGCCCAGGCGTACGTGCTCGGCCACACGCTCGCCGGCGTGGCCCACTTCATGAAAGTGTCCCCGGCGCTGCTCTTGCTGGGAGTGCTCCCGCACGCGGTACCCGAGCTGATGGCGCTGTTCCTGCCGCTCGCGGCGTGGATCATCGCCAGTCGCAGGGGGCAGTGGGATCAGCTGCTCGCAGCGACCGTTGTGACGGTCGCCGTCGCCCTGCCCTTGCTGGTGGTCGCGGCGCTCATCGAGGTATACGTGTCCCCGCACTTGTTCACGGCGCTCACCGGCCTGCACCCGCCGATCGTCGGCAACTGGGAAGGGTTCACCGTCAAGGTCGGTCACTGAGGCGGCGGGCGAACCACGGGTGTCGAAGGTCGAGCGCCGATCTGAAATGCGCTGCTTTACTTTGTATAGTGAGTGGAGACGGGCCGGCTGGGCCGAGCCCACACAGCAGCGATACGGCCACCCGATAGGAGATTCCCATGGCAGGCACACTCAACGAAGTCACCGACGCCAACTTCCAGGCCGAGGTCGTCGAGTCGGAGAAGCCCGTGCTCGTCGACTTCTGGGCTCCGTGGTGCGGGCCGTGCCGCGTCGTCGGCCCTGTGCTCGAGGAGATCGCTTCCGAGCGCGAGGACCTGCGCATCGTGAAGCTCAACGTCGAGGAGAACCAGCAGACCGCAGCGGCCTTCCAGGTGCTGTCGATCCCGACGATGATCCTCTTCAAGGGGGGCCAGGCGGTCAAGACCGTCGTCGGGGCCTACCCCAAGAAGAAGATCGAGGCGGAGCTGGACGGGGTTCTCACGGCGGCTTAGCTGAGACGGCGATGACCGGCGCGCTACCGCGTCCTCGGACCCTCATGTGCTGGCCGATTGGCGGTCCCGTTGACCGTCAATCGGTACACCGCGGGTCCTGCGTCCTTGTGTCGCTTGGTCCTCGACCGTTTCAGAGGCTTGCGCGATCTGATCTGCTGAGACGGATCTCGAGGCTGAGGTCTTCGATCTCGGTCTGCTCGCGGTAGTCCATCGCGGCGGCGTCGCCGTCACCCAAGACCAGGCTGACGGCCAGCGTCTCGCCACTGACATACGCCTCGTGCTCGCGAGCGGCGTCGAGCAAGACGGGGTCGCCACCGAGGATCAGCTCGATCCGGTCCTCGACCTCTAGGCCCGCGCTCTTGCGGGCGTTCTGCACCGCGTGCACGATCTCGCGCGAGCGACCCTCGCGCAGCAGGCTCTCGTCGATCGTGAGCTCCAGTGCGACCGCGTGCACGCCCTCGCGCTCGACGGAGTAGCCCTCGGGGGCCTTCATCGTGAGGATCACGTCCTGCTCTGTGAGCGTGTGCTCGCGGCCCCCCACGGCGATTCCGATGCCATCGCCCGCCCCGCCTTCGGGGCCACCCCGTACCGCGGCAGCGACGCGAGCGGGATCGAGCGCCGCGATCGCGTCGGCGGCGAGGGGCATGTCTTTGCCGAACAGCGGTCCCAGCGTGCGGTAGTTGGCCTTGACCTCGTACTCGCCCAGTTCGTCAGCTGCCTCGACGAAGCGCACGCGGCGCACGTTGAGCTCTTCGCGCACGATCTCCACGAGCCGTTCGATCGCGGCGCGCTCGCGCCCATCGGCGACCACGACCGCCTCCGCGAGCGGCTGGCGCACCTTGATCTTCGCGCGGGCCCTCGCTCCCAAGCCGAGCCGCACCGTCTCGCGCGCGATCGCCATCGCCTCCTCCAGCGACTCGTCGCGCGCGGGCAGCCCATCGCCGACTGGGAAGTCGCACAGGTGCACGCTCGCGAGCGTGCCGTCGAGGTTGTCGTAGATCTCATCCGCCACGAACGGGCAGAACGGCGCGAGCAGCTTGCACACGATCAGCAGGCACTCCCTCAAAGTCGTGAACGCCGCGGTGTCGCCGTCCCAGAAGCGCCGGCGCGAACGGCGCACGTACCAGTTCGAGAGGTCATCGATCAGCTCGGCGATCGCCCGCCCCGCGGTAGTCGCGTCGTAGGCATCCAGGCGCTCGGCCACCGTCCGCGCGGTCGCGGCCGTGCGCGACAGGGCCCAGCGATCCAGAGCATCCTCAGCGGCCCTGGCAGAGGTTCCGCTCCCGCCGGCTCCGCGTCCCGTCGCGGGGGTCCGCTCAGCCACTATCGACTGGATCCCTCGCGAGCTGTGCGAGGGATCGAGGTTTGCGTGGGTCTCCCCGTTCAATGTCTGCGTGTTCGCATTCGCGTAGAGCGTGTAAAAGAAGTAGGTGCTCCACAGCTGCTTGAGGAACAAGCGCACGCCCTCCCCGATCGCCTCCTCGGAAAATCGATACCCGTCCCATGGCTGCTTGGAGGTGAAGAAGTACCAGCGAAACGCGTCGGCGCCGTACTTGTCGAGCACCTGCCACGGCTCGACGGTGTTGCCCTTGGACTTACTCATCTTCTGGCCGTCCCCGTCGAGGATCAGTCCGAGGCACACCACGTTCTCGTAGGGGGACTTGTCGAACAGTAGCGTTGAGACGGCCAGTAGCGAGTAGAACCAGCCCCTGGTCTGGTCGAGCGCCTCGCAGATGAAGTTGGCTGGGAATTCTTTTTGGAACAGCTGTTCGTTCTCGTTGGGGTAATGGTGCTGGGCGAAGGGCATCGCGCCGGAGTCGAACCACACGTCGATGACCTCAGGCACTCGCTTCATCGGCCTGCCGCACACCGCGCCCGCCGACGGGCCGGGCTCATTGCTCGACTCGCCGGTGGCCGATGGGATGGATACGGGGTCGTTCACGTGAGAACAGGTGAGCACCACGTCATCCACATATGGACGATGGTGGTCGTCAAGAGGCGTGCCCGAGCGCTCCTCCAGCTCTGAGAACGAGCCGATCGTGTGCGTATGACCCGCCTCGCAGCGCCAAACCGGCAGCGGCGTGCCCCAGTAGCGCTCACGCGAGAGTGCCCAATCGACGTTGCCCGACAGCCAGTCCCCAAAGCGCCCGTGCTTGATGTGCGGCGGATGCCAGTTGACCGTCTCATTCGCCGCCATCATCCGCTCGCGCACCTTCGATGTCGCGATGTACCACGACGGCTTGGCGTAGTAGATCAGCGGCGTGTCGCACCGCCAGCAGTGGGGGTAAGAGTGCTCGTAGTCGGCGCGCTTGAACAGCAGGCCGCGTGCATCGAGGTCGGCGATCAGCTCCTCCGTTAGCTCTTTGTCCTTGACGAGTCGGCCCTTGTAGGAACGGCCGTCGTGGCTGCGCACGTCCATCCCATACGTGCCGTCCGGGGCGACCGGGTTGAACACGCTGTGCGGCTTGTCCAGATCGATCGCTCCCACGCGGGCCGCGACGGCAGTCCTGAAGTCGTCTTCCCCGAACGCGGGCGCGATGTGCACGAGTCCAGTGCCGTCCTCGGTCGTAACAAAGTCTCCGGCGATGATCGGGGCGCCACCGTTGGGGCGCCCGTCGGCGGGAAAGATCGGGGACTCGTAGAGGGTGCCGGTTTGCTCGCCGTCGCCGCGCCCGCCCACTTGCGCATCGATCTGCTCGCCGACCTCGCGACCGATCAGATCGCGGCCCGGGAAGCGGTCGAGGATCTGCGCGCCCTCGCCGAGCACCCTCTCGACAAGTGCCGTTGCGAGGATCAGCGTCTCCTCGCCCACCTTCGCGCGTGCGTACTCGATCTTCGGGCCCACCGCCACCGCGACGTTCCCGGGCAGGGTCCACGGAGTCGTCGTCCAGATCAGCAGCGCATCGCCCTCGCGCAGCGGCGATGCTGGATCGGGGGCGCGGGCGGGTACGTGCACCGGCCCTCCTGGCTGCTGCACCAGCGTGTCCGGGGCAGCGGCCGTTGGGAAGTGCACCGGTAGGCGCACATACACCGACGGGTCCACCACATCCTTGTACCCCAGCGCCACCTCGTGCGAAGAGAGCGCAGTCCCGCAGCGGTAGCAATACGGCACGACCTTGTGCCCCTCATACAGCAGTCCCTTGTCGCTGATCGTCTTCAGCGCCCACCACACCGACTCGATGTAGCTCTCATCCAGCGTCCTGTAGGCGTGCTCCAGGTCCACCCAGAACCCGATCCGCTCCGTCAGCCGGTCCCACTCCTCCAGATACTCGAACACGGAGTTGCGGCACTCTTCGTTGAAGCGCTTTATCCCTATGCCCTTCTCGGGGTCCTCGATCTCGGCCTTGCTCGTTATCCCGAGCTTCTGTTCGACCGCGATCTCCACGGGCAGCCCGTGGCAGTCCCAGCCACCCTTGCGCTCCACCCTGTAGCCACGCATCGTCTTGTAGCGCGGGTAGATGTCCTTGAACACGCGCGAGAGCACGTGGTGGGAGCCCGGCCGCCCGTTGGCGGTGGGGGGCCCCTCGTAGAAGACCCACTGCTCGGCCCCCTCGCGGTTTCGCAGCGACTCGCCGAACACATCGCGCTCACGCCAGCGCTCCAGCACTTCCTGCTCGAGCTCAGGCAGCTCCTGGCGCGCATCCACCTCGCGTGGGGGTATCAGCGGGTGTCTCGCGGGCGCCGTCATCGAGCGGCCATTGTAGGTGCGCCCCATATAGCGCCGTGTCTACCTCAACGAAAAGGACTTGCTCCCCGCGCGTACGGGGACAGCCGAAAATGGCACTCCCGTGGCGGGACGCCGGGGACGCTCTAAACCATGCCGACCGCGGTTGCGATCCGGACGCTAGGAAGCCGCTACGACGGCCGATGCCGGTACAGGAGTAACCACGTGAACGCGCTCCGGGCTCGCGAGGCGCTCGCGCAGCATCCGCACCGCCTCCGCCGGTCCCGGACCGATGCGCGGGATCGTGCTCGCACCTGTATCGGGCAGCGCGCCACGATAGTCGAGCACCGGAAGCTCGCCTGCGCTCTGCCTTGTCGCGTACACAGCGCGCCCGATCGCCTCGAGCGAAGAGCAGCGCCCGCCGAGCACCAGCGCCTGCGGGCGCAGTGCGCGAAGAGCGTTTCCCACGCGCGTGCTGTCGAGGTCGACGGGGAGTGTCAGCACGCGCAAGCCCGCTCGTCTAGAGAACAGCTCGAGGGCCTGCACATGCAGCCCGTCCATGTCGAACGGCCGGCTTGCGTCGAAGATCAAGACGCCCTCGTCTCGCGTGGCGGTCGGCGCCGCCCGCTGGGTCGCTGCCAGCCAGCCTGTGGCGTAACGCCAGGCGAAGCAGTACTCGGGCGAGCCCGCCAAACCACTGCCGGGCAGTGGCTCTCGGTCGCCGAGATGCCCCAGACCTTGGGAGGCGGACTCCTCGGGAGCCATCTTCTGCACCGCCGGCAACAGCACCGTCTCGACGGTCCGCTCCAGCGAGCGCACGGCCATGCTCTCCTCGATCAGCCTGTCTGCCTTCTCCTGGCTGAACAGTTCGAACGCGGTGCATAGCCGTGCCGGCGTGGAGGGCCCCTCGCCGCGCTCGCGTACTACCGAGATCGCTGAGGAGATGTCCTTGGTCTCCGCAAACGCTTGCCTCAACGCCTCGATCTCAGCGAGCTCGAACTGGCGGTGGCCTCCCTCGGTGCGCCTCGGGGTGGGGTACCCGAAGCGCCTCTCCCAGCTGCGCAGCGTGTTGGGGCTCACGCCGAGCAGTGCGGCGGCGGCGTTCGTGCGGACTGTGCTCATGTGCAGCAATGGTGAGCTTTGACAAGCGACCCCGCAACTCGCGCAAGGGGGGGTGCATCTTGGGATATAGCGTGCACGCGCAGGAGCACGTCCGCGCGATACGACGTGCGAGATGGATCCCGCGGGCGCGCATCACGCAGGCGAGAGCGATGTGGTCCGACGCGTGCGCGTCATATACCCGCCGACTTGTCGGGGGTGCCCGCTCTGCGCCTCCTTACGATGGGAGTGTGGCTGTGCGCGACACGCTTCCGATGAGACTCCGTCTCTACCACCACCGCGACGGTGCGCGCGTGGCCTACCGCGAGGTCGGTGCCGGCCCGCCGCTCGCGCTGCTGCACTCCGGTCTGCTCTCCCACCGTGAGTGGGAGCCGGTCGTCGAGCGCCTTGCCGAGCGCCACCGGCTCGTGATTCCCGACCTGCCGCTGCACGGCGATTCCGAGGATCGCCCACACCACCCCTACACGATCGACTGGTTCGCCGAGGTGATGAGCGGCTTCACCGCGGACGTGCTCGGCCCCAAACCGCTGGTCGCGGGTCACGACGCGGGCGCGGAGATCCTCATGCGCGCCGTCATGAACGGTCAGCTGCGTCCCAGCCGGCTCGTGCTGATGCCCAACCGCCTGCACCGACCGATCGAGTACGTTCGCAGACGCGAAGCCTGGCGGCTTGCCACCCTGGGCGGCTCGGTTCCCGGTATGGATCGCGTCCTCAGTCACGCCACCAAACTGGTGTTCACCCCTGAGTTCGGCATGCGCATGTCAGAGAGCCACGCGCCCGAGGCGGGGGATCTGATGCGCCACGCCTTTGGCGATGTCCCCGGCAACCCGAACCTCGCCCGCTCCTGGGCCAAGTGCGCGCGGCGTTGGCCGCGGGGCCCCCAGACGCAGCTACTCGAGCTCTATCCCAAGCTGGACATGCCTGTATTGCTGTTGTGGGCTGACAACGATCCGGTGCATCCCCTTGCCGGCGCGGAAGAAACCTTGCGCCTTCTGCCCCGCGCGCAGCTCCGCGTGCTCCCCGGAACCGGCTTCCTGATGACCTACGACGACCCGGTAGGGGTCGCGCGGGAGCTCGTGGCGTTCTGCGGATGAGATACTGACGCGCCCACTCACGCGAGGAGAACCGATGACCGACAAGCAGCTCTGGGGCGGGGAGACCGCCAAGGCAGTCGCAAACTTCCCAATCTCTGGCGAGACCGTGCCCGTGTCCGTCGTGCGCTGGCTGGCCCGCGTGAAGGGTGCTGCCGCCGCCGTCAACGGCGAGTTGGGTCTGCTCGACAAGCGCCGCGCCGCTCGCATCGAGAAGGCCGCGGCGGAGATCGCCGCCGGCAAGCACGACGCGCAGTTCCCGATCGATGTGTTCCAAACCGGCTCGGGCACCTCCACGAACATGAACGCCAACGAGGTGATCGCCACGCTCGCGGGCGAGAGCGTGCATGCCAACGATCACGTCAATATGGGCCAGTCCTCCAACGACGTATTCCCCTCTGCCGTGCACCTCGCCGCGCTAGATGTCGCTCAGAACGAGTTGCTGCCTGCGCTCAAGCTGCTGGAGCGCTCGTTCGCCGTCAAGGCCAAGCGTTTCTCCGGGGTGGTCAAGTCCGGGCGCACCCACCTGATGGATGCGGTGCCCGTGACGCTCGGCCAGGAGTTCGGTGGCTATGCCGCCCAGATGGCACTCGCGCGGGAGCGCGTCTCCAGCGCGCTCGTGCACGTCGGGCAGATCCCACTCGGTGGTACCGCCACCGGCACCGGGCTCAACACGCACCCGCGCTTTGCCGAGAGGGTGCGTACGCGTTTGAAGCGCGACTCGGGCCTGAAGCAGATCGCTGCACCCCTGGACCCCTTCGAGGCCCAGGCCAACCGTGACGCGCTCGTCGAGCTGTCCGGTGCGCTCAAGGTGATCGCCGTGTCTTTGACGAAGATCGCAGGTGACATTGCGCTGATGGGCTCCGGCCCACGGGCTGGCATTGGCGAGCTGTTCCTGCCCGAGCTGCAGAAGGGCTCCTCGATCATGCCCGGCAAGGTCAACCCGGTGATTCCCGAGGTCGTGCTGCAGGTGTCCGCGCAGGTGATCGGCAATGACACAGCGATCACCGTCGGCGGTATGCAGGGCCAGTTCGAGCTCAATGTGCGCATCCCGCTGATCGCGCGCAACCTGCTCCAGTCGCTGCACCTGCTCTCCAGCGCCTCACGGGTGTTCGCTGAGAAGTGCGTCGATGGCATCCTGGTCAACAAGGCCGGCTGTGAAGCCTCGGCAGGGGCCACGCTCGCGGTCGCCACGGCCCTCAACGGCGCCATCGGCTATGACAAGGCCACGGCCATTGTCAAAAAGGCCACCGACTCCGGGCGTCCATTGCGCGAGATCGCGCTCGAGGAAGGCGTCGACGCAAAGCTGTACGACACCACGATCGATCTGAAGAAGATCGCGGCTGGGAATCGCGGATAGCCTGGCTCCAGCGCTGGGGTGCGGCGCTCGGCTCGCGCGGTCCCAGCGATCCGACGAGGGGCGGGCCGCTCGCGCGATCAGGCCGCGCGGTCGGTGGGCGCCAAACTTGTAGCCAGCATTCCATCCAAGACCAGCTTCGCCCCGGCCTTTGACAACGGTTCGTTGAGGTTGCCGCACTTGGGCGATTGGACGCACGAGGGGCAGCCGCTTTTGCAAGGGCACTCCGCTATCAGGCGGTGCGCGTCACGGCACAACTCCTCGAAGCGCTGGTAGGCAAGGCGGGTGATGCCAATGCCGCCGGGGTGGCCGTCGTAGATGAAGATCGTGGGGCCGCCGGTTTGAGGGTGCATGTTGGTGGACAGGCCGCCGATGTCCCAGCGGTCGCACATCGCGATCAGCGGTAGCACGGCGATCTGGGCATGCTCGGTGGCGTGCAGCGAGCCGAGCAGCGCGTCCATCGGGATATTCGTGAGTGGGCCGTTGCCGCCCTCGGGTTGACGGTCAGTGGCGGCATCCGTGCTTTCCCCCCCGAGCACGGCAAGCTGGCTGGCGTCAAGCTCGAACCACAGCGCCTGCGTAGAGAAGGAGGTCTGCGGGAGGTCGAGTATCACGAGGTCAACCTGCGCGTGATCGGCAAGACGCTTGCGTTGGTAGCCGATCACCGTCTCGGTGACCGACACCTCGCCGAAGGAGAGCGTCACTCCTAGGGCTTCACGACGGTCGAGCAGACGCTCGATGTTGGTGTCCGTCTCACGCTTGGGCTGCGTGTACCAGTCGCCGTCGAACGGCGCCACCAGCGCACGACGGTGCTCGAGATCCAGTTCGCGCACTTCGTAGGAGCGGCCCATGTGCAGGTAGATCGCGCCGTCGTGAACAGTGGAGTGGGCGCGCGCAGCCTCGGTCTGGCCAATCAGCTCTCCGGAGGACACATCCACGATCGCGAAGCTGTCGGGCGAAGCGGAGCGCAGCGATACGTCCGCGGCGGGATAGTCGGCTGGCCGTCGCGGCACGTACACCTCGGCCTCCCCCTGTGGAGCGAGATCGTTGGCTGCGCTCTGCAAAGCGGCGCTCCCTTCGCGCGCTTGGGGAGGATCCGCGAGGGAGCGTCGCACCGTCCGCTTGCGCAATAGCCCGGCTGAGACCAATGCCTCCGCGTGGGCCTCCCAGCGCGGGCCGAAGAACTCGGCGTCCCCGTGTTCGAGTGGGCCCTCATACGCGGCGCACAGCAGGTGCGCCTGGTGGATCTGGGCGCTCTCGTGATCGAGGATCGCCGCCTCCACGGCCCGCTCCAGAAACTCGTCGGGGTGACGGCAGAAGAACTGGTCGAGGGCGTCCTCGCCGGCGATGTATACCGCGAGGCCCTTGCCGCGTCGTCCCGCCCTGCCCCACATCTGGCGCAGCGACGCCACGGTGCCGGGAAATGTCACCACCACCGCGGCATCGAGCTCGCCGATGTCGATGCCGAGCTCGAGCGCGTCGGTCGTGATGACCGCACGCAGCTCGCCACTGGTCAGCCGTGACTCCAGTTCGCGTCGCTGCTGGGGGGTGTAGCCGGCGCGATAGGGAGCCACTCGCTGCGCCAGCTCAGGATCGCTGTGCTCCAGGTCTTCTGTGACCATGCGCGCCAGCAGCTCCACGCCCTTGCGCGACTTCATGAAGCAGATAGCGCGGGCCCCCTCCCGTACGAGCCGTGCGATCAGCTCCGCGGCCTCCCCGAGTGCGGAGCGTCGCGCGCCGATCGCCTCGTCGGTGAGCGGTGGGTTCCACATCGCTATCTGCCGCCGCGGGGTGGGGGCGCCGTCGCGATCGATCAGACCGACGTCCTCCAAGCCAGTCAGGCGCTCGGCCAGCTCCACCGGGTTGGCGATCGTGGCCGAGGTCAACAGCACGCGCACATCACTGCCGTATGCCGCGGCCACTCGCAACAGCCGGCGCAAAACGTTCGCAACGTGGGAGCCAAACACGCCCCGATAGACGTGAGCCTCGTCTACCACCACGATGCGCAGGTGGCTGAACAGACGCTCCCACGCACCATGGTTGGGGAGGATGCCGACGTGCAGCATGTCGGGGTTGGTGAGCACCACGTTGGCGCGCCTGCGGATGTCCCCGCGCGCGTCACGGGGCGTGTCCCCGTCGTAGATCGCCGGGCGCACTTGCTTGGTGAGCCCGAACGCGTTTATCGCCCGTGCCTGATCCTGGGCGAGCGCCTTCGTCGGATATAGGTACAGCGCGCGTGAGAACGCGTCGCGGCAGAGGGCATCGAGCGTGGGCAGGTTGAAGCACAGTGACTTGCCCGAGGCCGTGCCGGTCGTGACGATCGTCGTGCGCTCCCACGCTGAGGCGAGCGCCTGAGCCTGATGAGAGTAGAGCCGCTCTATGCCGACACGGCCGAGACCGGCCACCACATCGGGGTGCAGCTCCTTGGGGATCTTCACAAGGGTCGCCTCGCTGGGCCCTTCATTGGCCTCGCGCACGAGCCGCCCGTCCTCGCGCGCCTCGTCGAGCAGGGCGCTCCACGGCTCGATCATGCGGTCCACAGCCATGGCTTGCGATAGTAGAGCCGATGCTGATCGCTCCGGCAATGCGTCCCGCTAAAGAACGCACCTTCCACGATTCGCCGCGCATCCAGGTTGGATCGGAAGCGACGGGATGAGCATTCGCTGCCTATACGTTGACCTCGACGGCACGCTGCTCGGGCGTGGAGCGTCGCTCGTGCACGACGGGGAGGGCAATGTCTCCCTGGAGGGGGTCCGCGCGATTCAGGTCTGCTTGCGCGCCGACGTGGAGATCGTGCTCATGTCCGGTCGTCGCCGCATTCAGGTGGCCGAGGACGCGCGCCTATTTGGTCAGAGCGCCTATATCTTCGAGGCGGGTGCGTGCGTCGTCTTGGGTGGCGATCCGCGTCTCGGTGGCGAGGAGCATTGGCTCACCGGCGAGATGGTGCCCGGCGAGCTGACCATCGCTCAGCAAATAGAGCACTCAGGCGCCCCGTCGTTGCTGCTCGATCGCTATGAGGGGCGTCTGGAGTACCACGAGCCGTGGCATCTGGACCGGGAAGTCTCACACCTGTTTCGTGGTCTGGTCGACGCCGTCGAGGTCGATGCGCTGCTCGTCGAGCACGGTCATGGGAACTTGCGTCTCGTGGACAACGGCGTTGTGCAGCGGCGGTCGCCTGCACTGGCGGACCTATCGCATGTGCGTGGCTACCACCTCGTGCCGTCCGGTGCCTCGAAGGCGGCGGCGGTCGCATTCCACCGTCGTGTACGTGGCTACGCGCGCGAGGACACCTTCGCCGTCGGCGACTCGCGCGAGGACCTGGCGTGCGCTGAGCACGTAGGGGTCTTCTGGCTCGTCGCCAACGCCGTCGGACGAGATCCTTCGATGCTGAGTGCGAGCGACGCGTTCGACAATGTGCGCATAGCCGAGCAGGGTCACGGCGCCGGTGTCTACGAGGCGGTCGTGAGCACGCTCGTCACTCGATGATGCCCTCACGCTACTCCCTCTCGTAGAGGCGTTCGACCACGAACTCCTCTCTGTAGCTTGGGGAGCGCCTAGCGCTCGCGGGACAGTGCTCGCCACAGTCGCCGCCAGAAGCCAGGCTCGGGCCGGCGCCGCCAGAGTGCTGGTGGCGGGACCGTGGTGCGCACGAGTGCGACCCACTCGTCGAGAGGGAGCTCGCCGGAGATGAGTCTGCCGAGCGCGCCCGTGACGGGCGCTTGGACGCCGGCCTGCTCCAGCGTGCGGGCGAGCAGCGGAACCCACTCGAGCGCCTCCACCGCTTGGCCGATGCGCGCCGGGATCTCGGTGGCCGGGACCCCCTCGGCGAGTAGTTCGCCCGCGCGGCGGTTGCGGCTCTCGCGGGCGAGCGCGGTGGCGACCAGGTCGCCGATCCCTGCAAGGCCGATCATCGACTCGGGCCGGGCACCGAGACCCTCGGCGTAGCGCCACACCTCGGCGAAGATGTGCCCGGCGGCGGCTCCGGCCGCGTTTGCGCCCTGCGCCTCAGTGGCGCCTGCCGCCAGCGCCGCCGCGTTCTTGGCTGCGCCGGCGAGCTCGACGCCGATCGGGTCGTTTGATTGCTCGCAAACCACCCCTGCGCGCGTGAACACCTGGGCGAGGGTGCGCGCGAGCTCTTCGTCGCCGCACGCCACCACCAAGCCTGCGCCAGAGCGCACCATCTCCTGGGCGTGGGCGGGCCCGCCCACGCATGCCACACGCTGTGCGCCGAAGATTGCGCTCAGCACAGTTGTGGGCGGTTGCCCGTCGGGAGGCACGAGCCCCTTGGCTACCGACACGATCGCACTACGTCGCCCCAACTCGCCGGTCTGAAGCGCCGAGATCGCGTGGCCTAGACCGCGTGAGGGGACCGCCAGAAAGACATAGTCGGCGCGCGCCACACCCTCCGATACTGGCTCGACTCGCAGCTGATTAGGCAACTCCACGCCCGGCAGGTAGAGCTTGTTCTCGCGCTCGGAAGCAAGCAGTGTTGCCTGCTCGGCGCTGCGCGTCTGGAGTGTGGTGCGCAGACCGGCTCTGCTCAACAACACCGCGAGGGCGGTGCCGAAAGAGCCAGCTCCGATCACTGTCGCACGACGCGCCACGGGACTCGGGAGCGTGCGCCCCCGCGCGCGAACCGGCGCCTCGGCAGGGGCTGACGATTGCGGCTCCGCCGGAATCGGCCGGATGTCCGTGGTCGATGCGCTGGAGCCATCCGGCACTGACGTTGCGGCGGTGCTCGGAGTAGCCTCGGGCGCGGTCATCTGATGCGCGAGCCTAACGCCCCTGAGAGAAGTGACGTGGAGTGGCGCAACTGGGCCGGCGACGAGGGTTGCCTGCCCGCGGCGATCGTGCACCCGCGCTCAGTCGAGGAGATAGTCGCGGCGGTAGAGCTCGCGGTGCGCGAGGGATGGCGCACGCGTGTTGCCGGAGCCGGCCATTCGTTCAGCGATATCGCGTGCACGGATGGCTTGCTGATCGTGCTCGACCGCTGCCAGCGTGTACTTGAGGTGGACCCGGAGTCCCGCCTGGTGCGCGTGCAGGCGGGCATCACGATCGCGCAGCTCAACGCGCAGCTCGCCGAGCATGGCCTGGCGCTAGAGAACCTTGGCGACATCGACGTGCAGAGCATCGCCGGCGCCATCTCCACCGCCACACACGGGACCGGCGCACGCCTGCGCAACATTCCCTCGCAGGTGGTGGGTCTGACGTTGGTGCTCGCCGACGGCTCCACGCTCGAGTGCTCGCGCGAGCGTGACCCAGAGCTGTTTCGCGCTGCGCAGGTCGGTCTTGGTGCGCTTGGCGTGGTCGCCGAGGTGACCCTGCGCTGTGTGCCCGCGTTCACGCTGTGTGGCATTGACGCCCCCGCGCCTCTGGCGGAGACCCTCGATCGCTTCGAGGAGCGGGCGCTCGATAACGAGCACTTCGAGTTCTTCGTGTTCCCGCACTGCGAGGTCGCCCTCACGCGCACGAACAACCGTGTCGCGGAGCCTGCGCGTTCGCGCGGTCGCGTGGCGGAGTACGCGAACGACGTGCTCCTCACCAATCACGCCTTCGAGCTGATGTGCCGCATCGGCAGACGGATGCCGAGTCGCATTCCCGAGATCAACCGGCTCGTGACACGCCTCGCGGGGAGCTCGAAGCGGATCGACAGCTCCTATCGCATCTTCGCGAGTCCACGGCTCGTGCGCTTCACCGAGATGGAGTATGCGCTGCCGCGAGAGCACACCACACATGCGGTCCGCGCCATCATGGAGTTGATCGAGCAGCGTGGCTTTGCTGTCCCGTTCCCGATCGAGGTGCGGACAGTCGCTCCCGACGACGCGCTGCTCAGCACCGCCGCCGGGCGCGAGAGCGGATACGTGGCCGTGCACATGTACCGCGGCATGGAGTGGCGGCCCTACTTCCAGGCGGTCGAGGAGATCATGGACAGCTTCGACGGGCGACCCCACTGGGGCAAGCGCCATTTCCAGACGGCTGCCACACTGCGCCCGCGCTATCCAGAATGGGACCGTTTCCAGGCGGTTCGCGCGCGCCTTGACCCACAGGGAAGATTCGCCAACGCGTGGATCGATCGCGTGCTCGGGGCGGTGGGGGCGGCCCAGTGAGCGATCCACGACTGGAGCGACTGGAGCGTGCGACCGTCGAGTTGGAGGCGCCGTTTGCGGTCGTCGATCTCGATGCCTTCTGGCGCAATGCCGCCGATATGGAACGCCGCGCCGCGGGCAAGCCGATTCGCTTGGCGAGCAAGTCGGTCCGTTGTCGGGCCCTGCAGGAACGCGTGCTCGCGCGCCCCGGCTTTCAGGGAACGCTCGCATTCACTTTGCCCGAGGCGCTGTGGCTGGCCGAGCTCGGCCTCCAGGACATCGTCGTGGCTTATCCGACAGCCGATCGAGAGGCACTGCGCACACTTGCGGGACGGTCCGAGCAAACGGCGGACGCGCGCGTCTCGGTGATGGTGGACAGCATCGCCCAACTCGACTTGATCGAGTCGGCCGTAGGCTCGTCCGACGGCGCTCCGATCGAAGTCTGCATCGACGTTGATGCCGGCCTGTGGATGCTCGACGGGCGCATTCGCATCGGAGCCAAGCGCTCGCCCATCCACACTCCCGAACAGGCCGCGGCCCTCGCCCAGGAGATCCTCGAGCGCGAGCGCCTGCGACTTGTTGGGATCATGGCCTATGAGTCACAGATCGCCGGTCTCG
Organism: Solirubrobacteraceae bacterium; assembly: GCA_036510495.1. Taxonomy (GTDB): domain Bacteria; phylum Actinomycetota; class Thermoleophilia; order Solirubrobacterales; family Solirubrobacteraceae; genus Palsa-744. The sequence goes on along the minus strand of DATCDV010000002.1, from coordinate 89,308 downwards.
GCGATGCTCCGCCGGGCAAGCACCTGCGGGGAGCGGCGATCCGTGCCCTGCAACGACGCTCCGCACGGGAGCTGTCTGTGCGACGGGCCGCGGCGGTGGGGGCAGTGCAAGACGTACTTCGCGCCGCGTCCGCCACGCCGCTGCGATTTGTCAACGGCGGGGGCACCGGCAGCCTCGAGCTAACTGGCGCAGAGACCGCCATCACGGAGATCGCGGCCGGCTCTGGGCTTTACGGTCCGACCCTGTTCGACGCTTACCGTGCCTTCCAGCCCGAGCCGGCCGCTCTGTTCGCACTGCCCGTCGTCCGCAAGCCGAGCGCCGCGGTGGCGACGGTGCTTGGCGGCGGCTATCTCGCATCTGGTCGAGCCGACACGGCGCGCCTGCCCACGCCGTTCCTGCCCGCTGGGCTCGCGCTTGACAAGCAGGAGGGCGCCGGCGAGGTGCAGACGCCGCTCGTCGGCCCCGCGGCCCGCGGCCTGCGCGTGGGGGACCGCGTCTGGTTCCGCCACGCCAAGGCCGGCGAGCTATGCGAGCGCTTCGACCGGCTCCACCTCATCGAAGACGAGCGCATCGCCGAGGAGGTTCCCACCTACCGGGGGGAGGGCAGGTGCTTTCTGTGAGAACTCTGCCGAGTCTCCTGTCGTGGTCGTGGTCGTGGTTGGGAGCGGTCAGCGGCTGAGGGCGGCCTGGGTAGGTTGCTACACCAGCGCCGCGAGCTTACGACCCGCGGCGCTGAGCGCGGCCAGGGTGCTCGCCTGGAGGATCACCTGCAGGTCCACAACGCGGGCCTCGAACGGGTCCAGGGTGTCGTGGCTGGTTATCGCATAGGCGGGCACCCCCGATTGCCGCGCGCGGGTGGCTGCCTCGAATGCCACGCTGCCCGCCAACGTACGGTCGTCGAGACGCGCGCATGCCAGCACGACCGCCCGGGCCGCGCGCATGCGCCGGTCGAAGTCGAGCTCGTCCAGTGGCTTCGATCGATCCGCGGCACGCGCGCCAAGGTCGTCCTCCAAGGAGCACACGTCGCACTCGAGGAGCCCGTTGGCAGCGAGTCCGCGTGAGATCGCGCCGGAAACGCGCCCAGCGTCCAGCCGGTTTCCGAACGGTCCCGCAAGTACGAGCACGGTATTTGAGATCACGACTGGCATCCTTTCAGGTGTGCCACGCAAGCAAACCGACATGGTGGGGACAGATGGGCCCGGCGAGGAGCCCGTGCGGACAAGCCGGTCCGACGAGGAGGTCGTGGCGGCCGGCGGCTCGAAACGTAAGAGTGGGGAGGATGGGGGGCACGTGATGGTCGAGGTGGCCGGGCGCGAGCTGCGCGTCTCCAAACCCGAGAAGATCTTCTTTCCCGAGCCCGGCTTCACCAAGCTCGATCTGGTCGCCTACTACGTGGAGTGCGAGCAGGCGGTCATACGTCATCTGCGCGAGCGCCCGACTGTCATGAAGCGTTGGGTCGATGGGGTGCAAGGCAAGCCGTTCTTCCAGAAGCGCGTCCCGAACGGCGCCCCTGAGTGGCTGGAGACCGCAACGGTCACCTTCCCAAGCGGGCGCCATGCCCGCGAGCTGGTGCCCAACGATGGGGCCCACCTCGTTTGGGGTGTCAACCTCGGGGTCATCGACTGGAACCCGTGGCCCGTGCGCCGCTCCGACCTCGACCATCCCGACGAGCTGCGCATCGACCTCGACCCCGGTCCGGGCGTCGACTTCGCCCAGGTGCGCCGCGTCGCGCTCACGGTGCGCGATGTGCTCGAGGAGCACAAGCTGCGCGGCTTCCCCAAGACGTCGGGCTCGCGCGGGATCCACGTGTTCGTCCGCGTGCTCCCCGAGCAGGAGTTCTCCGAGCTCCGCCGCGCCGCGCTTGCGCTCGCCCGCGAGGTGGAGCGACGCATGCCGCGCGAAGCCACATCGCGCTGGTGGAAGGAGGAGCGTGAGGGGGTGTTCATCGATTACAACCAGAATGCCCGCGATCGCACCGTCGCCTCCGCCTACTCCGTGCGCGCTGTGCCCGATGCGCGCGTGTCGTGCCCGCTGGAATGGGACGAGGTCGCCGACATGGAGCCCGCGGAGCTGCGCATCGACACCGTCCCCGCGCGCTTGCGCGAACGGGGCGACCCGAGTGCCACGATCGACGAACATGCCGGATCGCTCTCCTCGTTGCTCGAGCTTGCGGCGCGCGACGAGCGTGAGGGACTGGGCGATGCTCCGTGGCCGCCTCACTTTCGCAAGCAGGCCGGCGAGCCGCGCCGCGTGCAACCCAGTCGGGCCAAGCAGTGAGCCTTCCTCTCACTCCACCGCTCAAGCCAGCGCTTGCTCTCTCCCGCAAGGCGTTGCCCGCCGAGGAGGACTACGTCTATGAGGTCAAGCTCGACGGTTTTCGCTGCATCGCCTTCATGGACGGCGAGGAGGTGTTTCTGCAATCGCGAAATGGCAAGGCGCTTGGCCGCTACTTCCCTGAGCTCACACTTCCGTCGGGTCGCTACGTGCTCGATGGGGAGATCATCGTGCGCGGCGTCGATGGGCGCGAGGACTTCGACGCGCTAGGCCAGCGTGTCCACCCGGCGGCCTCGCGCGTGCAGCGCCTCGCGGTCGAGACCCCCGCCGTTTACATCGCCTTCGACCTGCTCGCCTACGAGGAGGACTCGTGGCTGGAGCAACCCTTCGCACAGAGGCGTGCCGGTTTGGAGCGCCTGTTGGCCGAGGACCGCTTCAGAGACGCACCGGTCGAGCTGATGGCAACGGTAGGCACACCGCAGGAGGCCGAGCGCTGGTTGCGCGAGGCCGAGGGCGTGATCGCCAAGGAGCGCTCCGCTCCCTATCTTCCGGGAGAGCGCAAGGGGATGGTGAAGGTCAAGCGCACCCGCACGATCGACACCGTCGTCGCCGGCTGGCGCCCGGGCAAGGAGGAGCACACGGTCGGGGCGCTGATCCTCGCCCTCTACAACGGAGATGAGCTGCGCGTCGTCGGTCACTGCTCGGGTCTCACCGCCAAGGCCAAGCGCGAGCTCGTCGACTCGCTCGCGCCGTATGAGACGGGTGAGCGCGGTTCCTCCGATCCGAGCCGCTGGAGCGCCGATCGTAATTTGGAGTGGGTCGCTCTGCGTCCCGAGCTGGTCGTGGAGATCGACTTCGACCACGTCTCCGCAGGGCGTATCCGCCACGGCGCAAAGCTGGTGCGCTGGCGTGAGGACAAGCCCGCACGCGAGTGCACGATCGATCAGCTGAGATAGGCTGAGACGATGAGTGAGGACGCTACAGTCACGGCAACCGTGGCCGAGGAGGAGTACCTGCAGATCCTTTTCTGGCTGCACGAGGCTGGCCTACCGATGACCGGCGCCAACGTCGCTCGCGCGATGCAGCTATCCGCGCCCACCGTCCACGAGATGGTGGGGAGACTCGAGCGCGATGGCTACATCACGCGCAACTCCTCGCGCACGATCGCCTTCACACCCACTGGCGCCGAGCACGCCGAGGGCATCGTGCGACGCCATCGCCTGATCGAGCGTTTCCTCACCGACGTGCTCGGTGTGCCGTGGGACGAGGTTCACGAGGAGGCAGAGCGCTTGGAGCACGCCATGTCTCCCGTCCTCGAGGAGCGCATGCTTGCCGCCATCGGCGATGCCAAGACCTGTCCCCACGGTCATCCCATCGTCGCCGGTGCGCGCCTCGCGGGAGTGCCGCTCGCCGACGTGGAGATTGGGGCATCGGTGCGCATCCTGCGTTTTGAGAACGAGGCGGAGGACCTACTGCGCTACCTCAAGGCATCCGGCATCGAGCCCGGGCTCACGGGGACGCTCGTAGCCCACGACGACGACCAGGTGGTGGTCGAGACCGTTGACGGCTCACGCTGCGTCCTCACGCCGAGCGTCGCCGAGACGGTCTCCGTCACAGCCGACCCATCCCCGCCCCCGCGCACGGCACTGCCCGAGCAGTTGGTGCTAGGCCAGCGCTACGGCCGCTGATCCTTCCCTCGTCTCTCTCTCGACGTTAGTCGAGATGCCTAGCGAGCTGGAAGGGACCTGTAGGCTTCGGCGAGGCGTCCCACGCCATCGTCGATCTGCTCGGGAGTGACACCCGAGTAGGCAAGGCGCAGCGTGTTCTCGCCGCCCTCCAGCAGGAAGTCGGTGCCCTTCACAAACGCCACCCCCAGCTCGTCCGCCAGCTTGAAGAGGGCGCTCACGTCGGTTCCCTGCGGCAGCGTCACCCACATGAAGTAACCGCCCTCCGGGGCCACGTACTCGGCCTCCGGGAGCTCGCGGTCCAGTGCCGTCTGGAGCGTCCGGGCGCGCTTGGCAAGCGCCGTTCTCACCGTCTCGATCGAGCGGTCGATCGCGCCCGAGGCGCAGAACTCGTACACGATCGACTGCGACACCATGCTCGGTGAGATGTACGTGTTTGTCGCCAGCTTGGCGATCTTTGCGATCAACTCGGTCGGTCCCACGAGGTAGCCGACCCTGATCCCCGGACACACCGTCTTTGAGAACGACGATGCGTATACCACCCGCTCCGGGTCCATCGAGAGCATTGTCGGCAGCTTCTCGCCGCTGAAGCGCAGATCCACGTACGGATCGTCCTCAAAGATCAGGAAGTCGTGCTCAGTAGTGAGCTTCAGCAGGGCCCCGCGCTTTGCGAGCGATAGCGTATATCCGGCGGGATTCTGGAAGTTGGGGATGATATGCGCGAGCTTTGGCTTCACGGCCGCGTCCCCGGCGAGTAGGGCCGCGAGTGCGTCCGTGTTCACCCCGTCGGGCTGCAACTCCACCGGGTGCACTTGCGCTCCACGCTGGCGTAGCGACAGCAGCGTGCGGTCGTACGTCGGACGCTCCACGATCACGTCATCGCCACTTTTCACAAGCTGCTCGAACAGGAACGCGTCGGCCTGCATCGACCCGTTTGTCACGAGCACGCGCTCGGGCTCCACTTCGTGCTTATCTGCGATCCAGGCGCGCAGACGGGGGTACCCGATCGCGCTGCCATAAGCGGTCGTGCCTGCCGGGTCGCTCTCGAAGGCGCGCGCAGCGGCATCCTTCAGGCCCTGCACGTCGACGATGTCAAGCGACGGGGCGCCCCGTGCGAAGGAGATCATGGAGGACATCCTATGTTGGCGGCTTCGGGGACAGCAGCCTGCTGCACTCGTCGATCAGATCCTCCAGCGTGCGCTGCATCCTGTCCTTGAAGCGCGCCAGCTCAGATCTGTCGATCGGCTGGGGATTGGGCGATGGCTGTGGAGGCGACCCGGCAGGCACGTCTGGTGGGCCCGGAGGAGTGACGGGGGAAGGGGGTCCCGGCGGGATTGACGGCGGAGGCTGGGGCGTGGGCCCGGAGGGCGGCTCGGGCGGGGTCAACGGCGGTTGTGGCGCCTGTCCCGGCGGCGGCGGCGGGGGACCTGTTGGCGGTGGCGGTGTTATCGGTGGCGGCAGCGGCGGCCCTGGCTGGGGCGTATAGGACGTCGCTGGCGAAAACACTCCCGAGGGGAAGGATGACGGGAGCCCGGGTGACCCCGTGGCTATCTCCCCGTAGGCCGTCTCACTTACCGGAAACGCTGAATCGCGCGCGATCGTGCCACCTTGCGCCGGAAGTTCCTCCCCGCCGAACACCGCTGGTCCCCCAACTGCATTGTCGACGGCCCGCTCATCCTCGTCGCCCTCGACGTCAGTCCTGTCCTCGCCGTCGCGCTCCACGGCCTCGTCGATCAGCTTCCCCGGCGCATGTAGCGGACTCGGCTGCGTATCGCGGCGACCGATCGAGGTCAGCTCGCGCTCGAGCTCCTGGAGCTTGAGCTCCAACTCGCCCAGCGTCTTTGCGACCTCCTGGTCCACGGCACTAGCGTAGCTGTGATCCGGCAACTCCGCCGAGGATCTCGATTGCGATCTCCGCGACTTCGGTCGGAGTGCGCCCCACACGCACGCCCTTCGCTTCGAGCGCAAGCGCCTTTGCGGCCGCGGTACCGGCCGACCCAGACACGATTGCGCCCGCATGGCCCATCTGCTTGCCGGCGGGGGCCGTGAACCCGGCGATGTACGCCACCACCGGCTTGCTCACCGCCTCTGAGATGTACTCGGCGGCCTCCTCCTCGGCCGTTCCCCCGATCTCGCCTGAGAGCACGATCAGCTCGGTCTGCGAGTCGTTCTCGAACAGCTCGATGATGTCCACGAACGAGGAGCCCGGCACCGGATCGCCGCCGATCCCGACGATTGAGCTACAACCAAAGCCCGCCTGGGCTATCTCGTTGCCGATTTGGTAGGTCAGCGTGCCCGAGCGCGACACCACGCCCACGTTGCCCTCTTTGAAGAACGACGCCGGGATGATGCCCACATTGGCCTTGCCTGGAGAGAGGATGCCCGGGCAGTTCGGGCCGATCAAGCGTGTGTCTGGATAGTCGCGCTTCAGCGTGTTGTAGACACGGAGCTCATCGTGCGCGGGAATTCCCTCGGTGATCGCGATCACGAGCTCTACGCCAGCAGCGGCCGCCTCGAGGATCGAGTCAGCGGCGAACCGTGGCGGCACAAAGATCATCGCCGTGTTCGGCTGCACCTCGCTCGCGGCCTGCTCCCAGCTATCGAACACGGGGATGCCCTCGACGTCCTGGCCGCCCTTGCCGGGGGTCACGCCGCCCACCACATTCGTGCCGTACTTGCGGTTGTTCAACGTGTGGAACGACCCCTCGCGACCGGTGATCCCAGCCACCGCGAGTCGAGTGTCCTCGCCGACGAGCACGCTCATCGAGCGACCTCCTGCTCAGCCGGGAGCATGCGCTCCCCGGTGGGTGTGCTGGAAGGGCGCTGAGGAGTATGCGTGCTCATGTCGCCGCCGCCAATGCCACGACCTTCTCAGCCGCCTCGTTCATCGTCCTGGCCGCGTGCACGTTGGGCAGCGCCGCCTCTTGCAGCAGCTCGCGTCCCTGCACATCGTTCGTGCCGTCCAGGCGCACCACGAACGGCACGCTCGGTTTGATGTCGCCGAACGCGGCGATCAAACCCTTCGCCACCTCGTCGCAGCGGGTGATCCCGCCGAAGATATTGAAGAGGACGGCTTTCACGGCGTCATTGGCGAGGATCAGCTCCACCGCCTGCTTGATCTTGGCGGCGTCCGAGCCACCTCCCGCGTCGAGGAAGTTGGCTGGCGCGCCGCCAGCCTGGGCCACCACGTCGAGTGTGCTCATGACGAGCCCCGCACCGTTGCCGAGGATGCCGATATCGCCGTCGAGCGCCACGTACTGCACCCCCTGCTCCTTGGCCCTGCGCTCGATCGGATCTTCGTTCTCGCTGTCGGACAGCCCCTGGTTCTCGGGGTGCCTGTAGAGCGCGTTGCCGTCGAGCGACACCTTCGCGTCGAGCGCCTTCACCTTGCGTTCCGGCGTGACGATCAGCGGGTTGATCTCCGCCAGCGTCGCGTCCTCCTTCAACCACACGTCATACAGCGCCACGATCGCGTCCGCCACGCCCTCCACGACGTCCGCGTCGGCCTGTCCCTTCGTCGCGATCTCGATCGCCTCCTCGCGGGAGAGGCCGTTCAAAGCATTCACGTGGTGGCGCACGAGCTTCTCCGGGCTCTCCTCCGCCACCTGCTCGATCTCAACGCCTCCCTCCACGCTGAAGATCACCATCGGCTGCTTGGCCGAGCGATCGAGCAGCACCGAGGCGTAGTACTCGGTCGCGATGTCGCTCGCGTGCTCGATCCACAGCGTGCGCACAATGTGGCCCTTGATGTCCAGCCCGAGGATGTTTTCGGCGTGCTCGCGGGCCTGCGCCTCGTCGTCGGCGAGCTTCACACCGCCGGCCTTGCCACGCCCGCCGATCAGTACCTGCGCCTTCACGACGACCGGATAGCCCACCTCGTTCGCGGCTGCCACGGCGTCCTCGACGGTCGTAACCGCCCTGCCATCGGACACCTCCAAACCGTGTCGGGCGAACAGCTGCTTGCCTTGGTACTCGAGTAGGTCCATGCGGCGCGAGACTCTAGCCGAAAGCGCCCGCCGCGCGCGCCAAGGACTCCAAAACGCGTGGCACAACGCGCCGAGGGCGTCGGGCAAGGCATAATGCCCGCCCCATGCCTATTCCAAAGAACATCACCTTTGTCACCTTTGACGTCTACGGAACCCTGATCGATTGGGAGACGGGCATCTACGAGGCATTCGCCAAGGAGGCCGAGCGCGACGGCTTCGAGATCGACCGCAATGTCCTGATCCCGCTCTTCCACGAGATCTCCCAGGAAATCGAGGCCGGCTCCTACGAGCTCTACGCAGAGGTCCTACGCCGTACCGCGATCGAGATCGCAAGTCGTCTCGAGTGGAAACTCGAACCGTCCCGCTCGGGTTTCCTGCCCGACTCCGTACAGCGCTGGAAGCCCTTCAAGGAGACAGCCACACAGCTCACCAAGCTGGTCAAGAAGCACAAGCTCGGCCTGATCTCCAACATCGATGACAAGCTGCTCGGCCAAACCCGCCGGCACATGCCGATGGACTTCGACTTGGTCGTCACCGCTCAGCAGGTGCGCTCCTACAAGCCCGACCCCGCCCACTTTGTCGAGTGTGCCCGGCGCTTGGGCTCCAAGAAGGGTTGGGTTCACGTCGCCGCAAGCCATCACTCCGATGTGTCTCCGTGCATCAAGGCGCGTATTCCTGTGATCTGGGTCAACCGCAACAAGCAAGCGCTTGACTCCTCTCAGCGCAAGCCCACCGCGGAAGTGCCCAACCTGCGCGAGGCAGCCAAGCTGCTCGGTATTGCCTGAGGTCCCAGCCGGACGCCGGGACCAGGACCTGGATCCTCGATAGTGCGCGTCGTCTCGCTGCACCCCGACGTTCTCATAGCCACCAGTCGCATCTGGCAGACCACCTGCACGATCGTGCGCGGCGCCCAGGTTCCCGCGGCTTCCGGCACCTCGGGATCTCCTCTGACGGTGCACATGTCCGGTGGAGCGAGCCCCCAGGCCGAGGCGTTCGTGATCGACTCGCCGATCCTCCCCGATGAGCTGGAGATCCTGCCGGCCCTGCTCGAGCAGTCGCGTTTTCCGCGACCCAGCGGCCTGTTGGTCACCCACGCCGACTGGGACCATCTGCTTGCGCGCCTGGCCTTCCCCGACGCCACGCTCGGCTGTGCCGCCAGCAGTGCCGAGCGCATGCGCTCCACACCTGGCGCACCCCAGCGCGAGCTGCGTGCGTTCGACGAGGATCACTACGTGCACCGGCCGGCCCCGCTCGCGCTCGGGGCTGTGCAGGCGCTCGACGTTCCCGGAGGCTGCGAGATTGCTCAGCACGAGCTGGCCCTGCATCCTGCCGAGGGCCATACCTCTGACGGGATGGCCGTGTGGATTGGTTGGGCGGGCGTGCTCGTCGCGGGCGACTACCTCTCGGCCGTAGAGATCCCCGTGCTCGGCGAGGGCGGCTCCATCGATGCCTATCTGGCGACGCTCGAGCGCCTGCGACCGCTCCTCTCAGCGGCCGAGCACGTCGTGCCGGGCCACGGCCCGGTGCTCGACTCCGAGCGCGCGTCGGCCATCCTCGACGAGGACGTTGCCTATCTGCGTGCTCTGGGGGAAAGTGGCGCTGGCGCAGAGCTGCCGGACGGGCGCCGCACCAAGGCGCAGCGCGCCATCCACACGGAGAACGTCGCCAGGGCGCTTGTCAACTAGCGGCTCCGCGTAGATTGCCCAGCCTGCGAGGAGAACTCTGCCGGCAAGGGTGCTCTGCCGGCAAGGGTGCTCCGTTGGCGAAGGCGCTCCGCGGGCGGGGACGCTCAGCGGGCGGCGTCGTTGCGGCGCACGTACCAGTTGACCGTCATCTCGGCCACCACCGTGCCGTTCGCGTCGGTCATCTCCACATCGATCGGGAAGCGCACACGGCCATCGCCGTTCAGCTTCGCCTTCAGCTCATCGCGATCCTCGGTGAAGCGAGCGGTCGCTGTGATCTCGCCTTTGGCGAGCTTCTTGTAGGCGATCTGCGCGGACTCGGCCAGTGGGGTGATCTCGCCCATGATGTCCAGGAACGCGCCCACGAACGCTGCGCCTGAGGCCGCCTCGCCGGCGGAGAACAGGCCGCCCGCGTGCTGCGAGCCCACGTGGTTGCGCAGGTGCTCCTCGTCCGGGAGCTTCACCACGCCGTGGTCCTCGGCCACGGCGATCGTGTCGAGACCCAGGTGCACGTTGAACGGGATCGCTTGGCTCAATCCGGCAGCCACCGCGGTGTAGTCCACTGCCGACATGCTCAATCCTCCGTTGCCTTGTTTAGCGAGGGCGTTTGCCCGCGCTCAGCTCTCGGTGATCGCGACGTCGCTCTTGATCGTGGCGATCGGCGCGCCCGCGTTGATCGGCTCGCCCTCTACGATCGGCAGCTCCGCGATCGTGCCTGCCTTGTGCGCGGTGATCTCGTTCTCCATCTTCATCGCCTCGATGATGCACAGGATCTGACCCTCGGTGACGGCATCGCCTTGTTTGACGAGCACCTTCCACATGTTCCCCTGTAGCGGCGACTCGAGCGTGTCCGGACCCCCAGTGCTCGCCGACTTGGCTCTGGCGGAGCGCTTGGGAGCGCTCTGGCCCGTCGGCGCAGACCCGTTGACCGCCACGCCGCCGTTGAGCGGGGGGCCGACGACCTTCACATCGAAGCGTTGTCCGGACACCTCGACCGTATAGGTCTGCTCGACCTTCTCTGGCTCGTCCTCATCGATGGTCTTTGCCGTGGGCTTCTCAAACGCGAGTGTCTTCAGCCACTCGCGGCCCTCGAGCAGGTCACGGCACGTCTCGCCTTTCATCCACTGCTCAGTCTGAAGCAGCGCCTTATGGAACGGGATCAGCGTCTTGAGCCCTTCGATCTCGTATTCGTCGAGTGCGCGCAGCATACGTCTCGTGGCCTGCTCGCGATCGGCGTCCCACACGATCAGCTTGGCCACCATCGGGTCGTACATCGGTGACACTTCCCCGCCGGCTCCCACGCCCGAATCGACCCTTACACCCGGGCCTTTCGGCTCGGAATATGCGCCGATAGCACCGGGTGCGGGTGCGAAGTTCTTGGAGGCGTCCTCCGCGTTAATGCGGCACTCAATCGCATGGCCGCGCAGCACCACATCCTCTTGACGGACGGCGAGCTCCTCGCCCGCCGCCGCGCGGATGCCTTCCTTGACGATGTCCACGCCCGTTGTCATCTCGGTCACGCAATGCTCCACCTGCACGCGCGTGTTCATCTCCAGGAAGAAGTACTCCGCGCTGCCGTCCTCTTTGGGGGACAGCAATCCCTCGATCGTGCCTGCGCCCACATAATTGACCGCCCTGGCTGCCTCCACACCGATCTTGCCGATGCGCGCTCGTAGGTCTTCGTCCACGACCCACGCGGGAGCCGGGGACTCCTCGATCACCTTCTGGTGGCGGCGTTGGATCGAACAGTCGCGCTCGCCCAGGTGGATCACGTTGCCGTGACGATCGGCGAGGATCTGCACCTCGACGTGACGGGGGTCCGGCAGGTAGCGCTCCAGATACACGGTCGCGTCGGAGAAGAACTTCTCGCCCTCGCGGCTAGCGCCCTCGAACGCGCCCTCAAGCTCGTCCTCCGTGAGCGCGACACGAAAGCCCTTGCCGCCACCGCCGCCGGCCGCCTTTACGGCGACGGGGAAACCGATCTCCTGCTTGGCGATCTTCATCGCGTCAGCCACGGTCGCTACCGCCTCGGTGGTGCCTGGCACGATCGGCACCCCGGCAGCCTGCATCAGCTCGCGCGCGCGTGTCTTTGAGCCCATCGCTTCGATCGCGCTTGGCGGCGGGCCGATAAACACGATCCCGGCGTCCTCGCACGCTTGTGCAAATGGCGCGTTCTCAGCGAGGAACCCATAGCCCGGGTGGATCGCCAGTGCGCCCGAGCGCTTGGCTGCGTCAAGGATCTTCTCGATATTCAGGTAGTTATCAGCCGCTGGTCCCTCGCCGAGGTTGTATGCCTCATCAGCACGCTTTACGTGCAGCGCTTCGCGATCGAGCTCCGAATAAACAGCCACGGAGGCAATCCCCATCTCCTCGAGGGCTCGCACGATGCGCACGGCAATCTCGCCGCGATTGGCTACTAGGACCTTCGAGAACATCGGGCGCGAAGCCTAATGGATTAGCCCGGCCCCGACCGTGTCGTTGGACGTCTCGTCAATCAGGATGAAGCTGCCGGTGCGACGATTGCTCGCATACGGGTCGAACACGAGCGGTGCGCTCGTGTGCAGACGCACACGCCCGATGTCATTGAGAGCAAGCTCCTGGGGAGCGCCGGCGCGTTCCAGCGTGCGCACGTCGACGTGGTCGCACAACTCGTCCACGACCGCCCTCACCTCGCTCGTGGCGTGCTTGACGATGTAGCGGGCTCCCTTGCGCAGCGGCGCGTCGGTCATCCAGCACACATCGGCCTCCAACTCGCGCGCGACCGTTGGCGCCTGCTCGGGACGGCAAATCGTCTCGCCGCGGGAGATGTCGAGCTCGTCGCTCAACCTCAACGTGACGGACATCGGAGCCACCGCCTCTGGCAACTCGCCGTCGTAGGTGTCTATCGCCGCGATGCTCGTGCGCTGACCGGCAGGGAGCACGACAACCTCCTCGCCGGCGCGAAAGGCGCCGCTCGCGAGCTGGCCCGCGTAGCCGCGATAGTCGCTCCCGCCGGGGCCCGCCGGGCGGATCACCCACTGCACCGGGAAGCGCGCCGGCCTGTCATAGGGATGGTCGTACGCCACCTCCACCTGCTCCAGCAGCTCCAGTAGCGTCGGGTGTGAGGTCTCATACCAGTCCATGCTCTGCGAGCGGTCCACCACGTTGTCGCCGTTGAGCGCCGAGATCGGGATGTAGGTGATGTCGCGGCCCATCCCCGTTCCCGTCCCGATCCCGTTCAGCTTCTGCGCAAACCCCTCGAACTCGGCGACAAGCTCCTCGAAGCGCTCTTGCGAGTAGTCGACGAGGTCCATCTTGTTTACCGCCACCACCAGATGCGGGATGCCAAGCAGTGCGCTGATGAACGCGTGGCGCTTTGACTGCTCCAGCACGCCCTTACGCGCGTCGAGCAATATCACCGACAGGTCGGCCGTTGAGGCGCCAGTCACCATGTTGCGCGTGTACTGCTGGTGGCCGGGGCAGTCCGCGATGATGAAGCGCCGCTTCTGCGTCGCGAAGTAACGGTAGGCCACGTCGATCGTGATCCCCTGCTCGCGCTCTGCCCGCAGGCCGTCGGTGAGCAGCGCCAAATCGAGCGCACCCTCGCCACCACGGCGCTCTGAGGCCTGCGCCACGTGGTCGAGCTGGTCCTCGAACACCTGCTTGGTGTCGTACAGCAGGCGGCCGATCAGCGTGCTCTTGCCGTCGTCCACCGACCCCGCCGTCGTGAAGCGCAACAGGTCGAGGGTCATCGCGGCGCCTGCTCGTCGGGCATGGTCGCGGAGGATTGAGAGATTCCGCTCCAGTGGGCGCCTCGTCCCGTCGCGTGGGCCGGCTCAGCCCCAAAAAACGGGCGCACTAGAAGTACCCGGCCTTCTTGCGATCCTCCATCGCCGCCTCGCTCACGCGGTCGTCCGCGCGCGTCTCGCCGCGCTCGGTGATGCGGGTGGCGGCGATCTCGGTCACGACTTCCTGCAACGTCACCGCCTCCGAGCGCACGCCGCCGGTGCAGCTCATGTCGCCCACCGTGCGATAGCGCACCGTCTCGGTGACGACGCTCTCGCCTTCGATCAATTCCGTGCCCTCGCGCCACGCGTACAGCATCCCGTCGCGGCGGAACACCTCGCGCTCGTGGGCGAAGTAGATCGAGGGCACCTCCAGCTGCTCCTGGTCGATGTACTCCCACACGTCGAGCTCGGTCCAGTTGGAGATCGGGAACACCCGTACGTTCTCACCCTTCTTGATGCGTCCGTTGTACAGGTTCCACAGCTCGGGGCGCTGGCTCTTGGGGTCCCAGCCGCCGAAGTCGTCGCGGAAGGAGAACATGCGCTCCTTGGCTCGCGCGCGCTCCTCGTCGCGGCGCGCGCCGCCGAAGGCCGCGTCGAATTTGTGCTCGGCGATTGCATCAAGCAGCGTGACTGTCTGCAGCTGGTTGCGCGAGGCGCGCGGGCCCTTCTCCTCGGTCGCCCTGCCCGCGTCTATCGACTCCTGGACGCTCGCCACGATCAAGCGCTCGCCGAGTTCCGCCACGCGCCGGTCGCGGAACTCGATCACCTCGGGGAAGTTGTGACCCGTATCCACATGCATCAGGGGAAACGGGAACGGCGCCGGACGAAACGCCTTCTCGGCGAGCCTCAGCAGCACGATCGAGTCCTTGCCGCCGCTGAACAGCAGCACGGGCCGCTCGAATTCGGCGGCCACCTCGCGCATAACGTGGATCGCCTCGGACTCGAGCGCCCGCAGGTGGCTCAGCTGGGGGCGCTCCGCGACGCTCACGAGACGCTCACGTGCAATCCGCACTCGGTCTTCTCCGTGCCTGCCCAACGGCCCTCGCGGCCCGAGCCGGGCTGGGTGCACGGCGCGCAGCCGATCGAGGAGTACCCCTGGTCGTGCAGCGGGTTGTAGGGAAGCTCGCGCTCGAAGATTCGAGCCCACAGATCCTTGTCGCTCCACAGCGCAAGCGGGTTGTACTTGCGCAGCGCGCGGTTGGCGTCGTCTTCGATCAACTCCGTGGCGGCGCGTGTCGGTCCCTGCTCGCGCCTGATCCCGGTGATCCACCCCTCGGCGCTTTGCAGCGCCTGCTCCAGGGCAGCCACCTTCGCGACTGAACAGCAGTGCTCGGGACCGCTCCATGGTGCCGACGCGTTGCTGGCGTCGTGCACCTCGACGGCGATCCCGAAGCGGTCCTCGAACGCCTTCCACGTTTGCAGCGTCTCGGGGAAGAGCACGCCGGTGTCGATCGTCGCGATTTTTATTGGGGTCCCGCCCCCCCCTCCGTCGCCGATCCGCAGCAGCTCGTCAATCAGCACCGACTCCTCCTTCTGGAAGGAGCACAGCAGCACGACCTTCTCGCCATGGCGCTCCACGGCGGCGCGGAGGGTGTCGCTCAGGCCACGTGCCAGCTCGTCGCGTGCGACGACGGGCGCCTCAGACACGTTCGTGCCGACGTCCTGGGGGAGAGAGGCATTATCGGCCGTCTCTGTCGGTGTGTCTGTTAGACCGCGCACTCGCCCTCGCCGCGGATCACTTGGAACGGCACGTCCCGGTTCCAGTCGATGAATGTGTTCATCGACTCCAGGCTGAAGTCAACGGGCAGCGAAAGCTCCTTGACGAGCCCTTCGAGCTCGGGCACCCCTACGCGATCGATGAATCTGCCCCACTCCTCGCCGTCCTCATGGTTGGCTTCGTAGTGGCGCACCCAGCGCTCGACGGCCTCCGGCACCCGCTTGGAGGGCAGGCGCAGCTTCAGGCGCTGGCCGAACTTGACCTCGCCGCCTTCCCACACGCCGCCGACGTGGGGTATGTAGGCGGGGATCGTGTGCTCGCCGACCTTGATCGAGGCGCCATAGAAGCCGATCGCGCCGAGATGGTGCTGGCCGCAGCCGTTCGGGCAGCCGCTCATCTTGATGTGGATCTGGCGTGCGAGCGGGTCTGTGATGTTCATCTGCTCGATGCGCTCTTCGATCGCCTTGTTCAGACCCATCGAACTGGTGATCCCGAGCTTGCAGGAGTCGGTGCCGGGGCAGGACACGACATCGCCGATCTCGCGCGAGCCGGCGCCGCCGAGGTCCAGTGCGGAGAGCGCGCGCCACACGTCATACACGCTCTCCTCGCGCACCCAGCGCAGCACGAAGTTCTGTTGCACGGTCGTGCGCGCGTAGCCGCCGCAGTAGTCGCGCATGATCTGTCCGAGGCCCCTGAACTGCTCGGGCGTCAGGTCGCCGCGCACGATCTTCACCTCGACCGTCACGAAGCCCTCCTGCTTCTGCTCGGCGACGTTGGCGTGGCGGAAGCGCTCGAACTCGGAGAGGTCGCCGTTGGGGCTGCCGTAGGTGGCGGGCGGCGCCGGTGCGCCCTCGCGCTCGTCGTTCAGGAACAGAAGGTGCTCGATCGAGAAGTCGCGTTCGGCGACCCAATCGCCCTTGAGCTCCTCCTCGACCTGGTTGCGTAGCTCGTCGATCCCGAACTTGTCCACGAACACCTTGATGCGCGCACGCGCACGATTGACGCGCAGCCACTCCTGGCGGTCGAAGATGCGGAACACGGCCTCGGAGATCTTCAGGTAGTCGCCGTTGTCTAGCTCCACGAAGTCGTACAGCGCCGGGGCCACACGCGGCATGATCGAAGTGCCGCCGCCCACGAGCATCTCTGCTCCGCGCACCTCACCGGGGTGGGCGGGGTCCTTAGACTCACGGGTGCGTGCCCTGAAGGCGATGTCATGGATGCCGCTGATCGCGCGGTCACGCGGGCTGCCGTCGAAAGAGGTCTTGATCTTGCGTGGCATCCCCTGAGTGGTGGGGTGGCGCACGAAGTAGCGCGCATATGCGCCGGCATATGGAGTCAGGTCGAACAGCTCATCTGCCGCCACCCCCGCCCACGGGTCACCGGTTACGTTGCGAACGGTGTTGCCGCAGCCCTCGCGGCTGGACAGCCCGGCCTCGCCCAACTCCCTGATTGCCTTCTCTGCCTCGGGCAGCGGGATGTGGTGCATCTGGATGTTCTGGCGTGTGGTGACATGGCCCTTGCCCAGCGGGGCGTACTTCTCCACGACGTCGGCGAACTTGTCCATTTGCTCCGGTGTCACGCCCCCGAATGGGAGCTTCACGCGGATCATCTGCACGTCGGGCTGGCGCTGGCCGTATACGCCCTGTTTGAGGCGGAACTTGATGAATTCGTCTTCGGGTGTGCCACCCTCAAGGAACTTGGTGGCCTCGGTCTTGAAGTCGTCGTACTCGCGCTGCAGGATCGGGATCACATGCCCGGGGACGTTCTGCAGGATCTCAGGGTCCTCAAGCGAGCCCTTTTTGGCGGACCGCTCGGCGGGTATCGAAACTGGCTCCATCTAGCGAAAACCTCCTGGTCCGGGGTTGGGGGTGGTGGGTCCCGGATTTATCGTTTGCGACCGGCAAAGAGATTGGTCGTAAAGCCTAGCGGCTTTTAGGTATTTATCCAAGGATCGGGCTCGTCGGGTGGGCGGGACCCGATATCGCGCGCCACGCCTTCGAGCATAGCCGCGCGCAGCCAGGGATCCATCTGCTCTGGGGGGGGCGCCAAACGGGGCGTGGTATCGCGCATGAAGCGCTCGAGCGCGGCCACTATCGCCGCCGCCTGGGCGGGCGAGGCCGAGGGTGCTGGCCGATCGGCGATCACGTGATCGCCGATCGGTAGCTCAAGTTTGGGGCGACGATTGGCCATCCCGCTGTTTCCAACTCAGAGGGGGATGTTGCCGTGCTTGCGCTTCGGGCCCGGTTCGCGCTTGGTGTGCAGCGTGTCGAGCGCGGCGATCAGCTTGGGGCGTGTCTCGTGCGGAATGATCACATCGTCGATGTACCCGCGCTCAGCCGCCGTATACGGGTTGGCAAAGCGAGCCTTGTAGTCGTCCATCAGCGTCTGGCGACGCTCTTGCGGCGTCGGGCTGCCCGCGATGTCGCGCCGGTAGATGATGTTCACAGCCCCCTCGGGCCCCATCACGGCCACCTCGGCGGTCGGCCAGGCGAAGTTGAAGTCCGCGAGCAGGTGCTTGGAGGACATCACGTCATACGCCCCGCCGTACGCCTTGCGCGTGATCACCGTGATCTTCGGCACCGTGGCCTCGGCAAACGCATACAGCAGCTTGGCTCCGTGCCTGATGATGCCGCCCCACTCCTGAGCGGTACCGGGGAGAAAACCGGGCACGTCGCACAGCGTGAGCAGCGGGATGTTGAAGGCGTCGCACGTGCGCACGAAGCGCGCGGCCTTGGCTGAGGCGTCGATGTCGAGCACGCCCGCGAGCTGGTTGGGCTGGTTGCCGACGATCCCGATCGCGTGGCCGTCCAAGCGGGAGAAGCCACAGATGATGTTCTTGGCGTGGTGCTCGTGCACCTCGAAGAACTCCCCATCGTCCACGATCAGGCGCACCACGTCGCGCATGTCGTACGGCTTGTTGGGGTTGTCCGGCACAACGTGGTCAAGCTCAGGATCCATCCGCAGCGGGTCGTCGGTGGGCTGCACGCGCGGCGTGGTCTGCATGTTGTTCTGCGGCAGGAAGCTCACCAGGTAGCGGCAATCCTCCAGGCACGCGTCCTCATCCTCGGAGGCGAACTGGGCCACGCCCGACTTGGTGTTGTGCGACATCGCGCCGCCCAGCTCCTCGAAGCCGACTTCCTCGCCCGTCACCGTCTTGATCACGTCGGGCCCGGTGATGAACATGTGCGAGGTCTCCTTGACCATGAACACGAAGTCGGTGATCGCCGGCGAGTACACGGCGCCGCCCGCGCAGGGGCCCATGATCAGGCTGATCTGGGGGATCACTCCCGAGGAGCGCACGTTGCGCACGAACACATCGCCGTAGGCGCCCAGCGACACGACCCCCTCCTGGATGCGTGCTCCACCCGAGTCGTTGATGCCGATCACGGGGCAGCCGATCTTGGCCGCCAAGTCCATGATCTTGCACATCTTCTCGCCCATCACCTCGCTCAGCGAGCCGCCGAACACGGTGAAGTCCTGGCTGAACACGCACACGCGACGACCCTCGATCGTGCCGTGACCGGTCACCACCGCGTCGCCCCATGGCCGGTTCTTCTGCATGTCGAAGTCGTACGTGCGGTGGCGCACGAACGTGTCCAGCTCCTGAAAGGAGCCGGGGTCGAGCAGCTTCTCCACGCGCTCCCGCGCCGTGTACTTGCCGCGGGCGTGCTGCTTCTCCTCGGCCTCGGGCGCCGAATGCAGCGCTTCGCCGCGTAACTCCTGCAGCTCGGCGAGCTTCTCCTCGTAGGTCTCCGGTGCCTTTGCGCGCATCGGCGCGGATCTTATCCGCGCGAGAAGGGCCTGTGGTGTGCGGCGCCCAATCGATCGAGCACACTGGTCAGCAGCTCCGTGGTCTCCTGGGCCATCTGCGCTTCCACGGATGCCAGTTCGGCGGCGAGGTCGCTGGCCGGTCCGGCGGCCGGCGGCTCCGGTTCGACCACTGGCTCGGGGTAGATCGGCTCGGGTGCCATAAGCGCAACGATCTCAAGCTCCGGCTCGGGTTCCGTGACAGCGTCGAACTCTGCCAGCGCCTCGGCGAGTGCGCGTCGCCTTGCGTGGCCTCGACGGAATAGGCGTGCGAAGAATCGAGTATCCGGCTCTGTGGCCGTCTCTTGCTCTGCGACCGCAGCGACCGGCTCGAGCTCTGGCTCAACGACCGGCTCGGGTTCGAGCGCGACCTCGCCCAGCGGCTCGGCGGTGGGTTCCGCGGCAGTCCCCGGCTCCGGCTCGACTTCGCCCACTGGGGCCGCTGCAGGGGGCTGTGTAGCAAGCTCGGACTCAGGCTCCGGCCCAGTCGCGGCGACCGGCTCGGGCTCTACAGCTGGCTCTGGCTCTGCAATCGCCTCAGACTCGGACGGCACTTCCTCGCCAGCCGGTGCGGCTCGCGTCACCGTCAGCGTGACCTTGGTACCCCAGCCGGACTGCTTCAGGTGCACGATGCCGCTTGAGCCCTCAGCCTCCCACTCGACCTTCGTCTCGGGCTCGACGGCAGTGATGCGGACCTCGCCCAGCTCGGATAGGTGGCGGGCAAGCGCCTCGGGGTTGCTCAGCTCCGACCACAGCTCGGGCGGGGACTTCACAAGGGTGCGTTGCACCTCGGTCGAGACGCTCATCGCTCCCAGGTTCGAGCGGGGCGGCGAGAGTCCTTCCTGTGCGGCGGCTGCTGCAATACCGGTGCAGGCCGCCGCTCTTTTGTGTTGTTGCGGCTGTGCTTGCTATGCCGCGGTCGGTGCGCCGCGAGGCACGATCAAGCCCTGCTCGTGCAGCAACTCGGCCAGCTGCACTGCGTTCGTGGCCGCTCCCTTGCGCAGGTTGTCGGCCACGATCCACATGTCCAAGGCCCGCTCATGGCCGGGATCGCGGCGGATGCGCCCGACGAACACCTCGTCATGACCGGTTGCGTTCGTGGCAAGCGGATACAACGCCGCGTGTGGGTCGTCGG
This sequence comes from Solirubrobacteraceae bacterium, assembly GCA_036510495.1. GTDB lineage: Bacteria > Actinomycetota > Thermoleophilia > Solirubrobacterales > Solirubrobacteraceae > Palsa-744. The sequence continues at coordinate 69,255 of DATCDV010000002.1, read as the reverse complement.
CGACCGTGATGCCCGGGGCCGCGCGCAGCAGCTCGCGTGCCCGCCCGGGGCTCAGCTCGTCGCGCGTCTGTACGTTGACGGCCTCCGAATGGCCGTTGACGACCGGCACGCGCACGCACGTGGCGCTCACACGGATCGACTGGTCATCGAGGATCTTGCGCGTCTCGTTGATCAGCTTGCGCTCCTCGTCGGTGTGATCGTCGCCGGGAGCGAAGTTGCCCGCGTGGGGAAGGGCGTTGAACGCGATCTGGTGCGCATACGCCTGTGGGGGCGCGATCTCCATGTCGTGGAGCAGCGCGTGGGACTGGTCCAGCAGCTCGTCGACCGCCTGCTTGCCTGTGCCCGACACCGCCTGGTAGGTGGAGATCACCAACCGCTCGATCCCGACCGCGTCGTGTAGCGGCCCCAGCGCCACGACCATCTGCATCGTCGAGCAGTTGGGGTTGGCCACGATCCCGTTGTGGTCGGCGAGCGCCTGCGGGTTGACCTCCGCGACGACGAGCGGCACGTCGTCGTTCATGCGCCAGTGGGAGCTGTTGTCGACGACGACCGCGCCGGCGGCCACGAAGCGCGGTGCCCACTCGCCCGAGGTCGAACCACCGGCCGAGAACAGCGCCAGATCGAAGCCCTGGATCGTCTCGTCGTTGAGCGGCTGAACCACACCGACGCCCTCGATCTCCTTGCCGGCGGAGCGCGAGGAGGCGAACGGCACGATCTCGCGCGCCGGGAACTCCCGCTCACGCAGCAGCTGCAGCATCAGCGTTCCCACCTGCCCGGTGGCTCCTACGACCGCTACTCGGTAGCCCTCACTCATGCTTCTCAGAGTACATGGACTCTCGCTGCAATCCGCGCCTCCTGGAGGGCCGATGAGCAAGCTGGCCGATCGGAGATTCCGTCGATCTCCGATCGGTAAGGACGCAGCGAGTGAAGTGTGCTCTTCTGCACACAAACGAGCGAGGACGCAGTATCGCGCCGCTCAGCGACCCTCCAGGCGTCAGGTTTTGAGGGCCATGAACAAGATCGTGAGAATCACGAGCAGGTCCATGGTGGCGCCGACGGCGCCGATGCGCTTCACGAGCGTGTCGTGCTCGGCGCCGAACGTCACGGCTCCGTCGCCCGCGGCGCCCAGATCCTTCTCGGCGACCTCGATCAGACGCTTCTCGTTGGGGCTAATGAACATGCCCTCAACCGCACCGATCACGACCGCCACGGCGATACCCCACTGGACGTAGAACTCGCTCCACACGTGCAGCTTGGACGCGAGGTAGATGCCGCAGATCACGACGATCGCAAGGCCGGGCATGATGACCTTGACGCTGATCGCGTGGATCGCCCTGTAGAGCGCGGGCAGGGCACGCGAGTCGGACTTGCCCACCGTGCCGAGCAGCACCGGGTAGGCGAACGTTGCGCCAAAAGCGAACACCACGGCCATGATGTGCACGGCCAGGACGACTTCGAAGAACTCCACCGTTGCGATCACGGACGGGATCCTATTAGAACGTCGGCGCGTACTTGCCGAACACGTCCTGCATCGCCCCGCACACCTCGCCCAGCGAAGCGCGGTCCTTGAGCGCTTGGCGGATCGTTGGCAGCAGGTTCTCGCTGCCGCGTGCTGTCGCGCGCAGCTCCTCCAGGCGCCGCTCGACTAGTTGCTGATCGCGGTTCTGCTTGAACGCCTTCAAGCGCTCCACCTGTTCACGCTCGGACTCGGGGTCCACGCGCAGCAGGTCGGGCACTTCGATGTCGTCCTCCTCGAACTTGTTCACGCCGACCACGATGTCCTGGCCGATGCGGTAGCGCTCCTGGTAGCCCCAGGCGGACTCGTCGATCTCGCCGGTGATGAACTGGATCGCGTTGACCGACCCACCGAGCGCGTCTACCTTGCCGATCAGCTCGTTTGCGCGCGCTTCGATCTCGTCGGTAAGAGACTCCACGAAATAGGAGCCCGCGAACGGGTCCACGGTGTCGGCGGCCCCGGACTCATACGCGAGTATCTGCTGCGTGCGCAGCGCCGTCTTGGCGGCCCGCTCGGTCGGCAGCGCAAGCGCCTCGTCGAAGCCGTTGGTGTGCAGCGACTGTGTGCCGCCGCACACGGCCGCGAACCCTTGCAGGGCGACGCGCACGATGTTGTTCTCCGGTTGCTGCGCGGTCAGTGTGACGCCACCCGTTTGCGTGTGGAAGCGCAGCATCGTCGACTTCGGGTTGGTGGCGCCAAAGCGCTCGCGCATGATGTGCGCCCACATGCGGCGTGCCGCCCTGAACTTGGCGACCTCCTGGAAGACGTTGTTGTGGCCGTTGAAGAAGAACGCCAAGCGGGGCGCGAAATCGTCCACATCCAAGCCCTTCTCGATCGCCGCGGTCACATATGCGATCCCCGAGGACAGCGTGAATGCCACCTCTTGAACGGCCGAGCAGCCCTTCTCGCGGAAGTGGTAGCCGGAGATCGAGATCGTGTTCCACTTCGGTACGCGCTCCTGGCAGTACTGGAACAGGTCGGTCGTCAACCGCATCGTGGGGACCGGCGGGTAGATGTAGTTGCCACGCGCGATGTACTCCTTGAGCACGTCGTTCTGGGTGGTCCCGCGCAGAAGCTCTGAGGGCACGCCCTGCTCCTCCCCCACGAGCTCGTACAGCAACATCAAGCACGCGGCGGGGGCGTTGATCGTCATCGATGTGGACACCTCATCCAGCGGGATCCCATCGAAGGCGGTACGCATATCGTCGATCGTGTCGATCGCGACGCCTGTGCGGCCCACCTCGCCGAGGCAGCGCGGGTTGTCGGAGTCGAGGCCGAGCTGTGTGGGCAGATCGAACGCCATCGAAAGGCCAGTCGAGCCCTTTGACAGGAGGTACCGGTAGCGCTCGTTGGACTCCTTAGCCGAAGCGTAGCCCGCGTACTGGCGCATCGTCCACGTCTGTTTGCGGTACATCTCGCGGTGGACCCCGCGCGTGTAGGGGAACTCGCCCGGGGCGCCGAGGTCGAGATCCGCGGGCAGGTCGGCCTCGGTGTACAGCGCGTCGATCTCGATCCCCGAGTCGGTGAAGTGGCGCGGGTCGTCCGGCCCCACGATCGGGGCCACCGTCAAGTGCTCATCGCGCTTGATGTCTGATCTGTCGTCGGTCATCGCCATCAGCAGATCATATTTGGGCACAGAAGCCGGTATCGTCCGGGTCGTGCCAACGTGCCTTGTCACCGGCGGTGCCGGCTTTCTCGGCTCGCACCTGTGCGACGAGCTGCTGGCTCGCGGACACCGGGTCATCTGCGCGGACAACCTGGAGACGGGGTCGCTTGCCAACATCGAGCACATCCGCGATCCCGAGCGTTTCCGGCACGTGAACGTAGACATCATCGAGCCTTACGAGATCGATGAGCCGGTGGACTTCGTCTACCACCTGGCCTCACCCGCTTCGCCGATCGACTATCTGCGCCTGCCGCTGCACACACTGAAGGTCGGCTCCTACGGCACCCATCACACGCTCGGCCTGGCCAAGGCCAAGCGCGCCCGCTTCCTGATCGCCTCCACCAGCGAGGTGTACGGCGATCCGCAGGAACACCCCCAGGCCGAGACCTATTGGGGTCATGTCAATCCGATCGGCCCGCGTGGCGTGTACGACGAGGCCAAGCGCTACGCCGAGGCGCTGACGATGGCCTATCACCGCCAGCAAGGCGTGGACACGGCGATCGTGCGCATCTTCAACACGTACGGCAGCCGCATGCGCCCGCACGACGGGCGCGCGATCCCAACCTTTCTGCGCCAGGCGCTCGCCAACCGCCCGCTCACCGTCTTCGGCGATGGTTCGCAAACACGCTCCTTCTGTTTCGTCAGCGACCTCATCCGCGGGCTGATCGCACTCGCGGAGTCCGGCTACCACGATCCGGTGAACATCGGCAACCCTGACGAGTACACGTTGCTCGAACTGGCCGAAGCGGTCAAGGATGTGACGGGTGCCGACTCGGAGATCTTGTTCGAGGCATTGCCCGTGGACGATCCCAAGCAGCGCAAGCCCGACATCACGCTTGCGCGCGAGCTGCTTGGCTGGGCGCCCGAGGTGTCCCTCCGGGATGGTCTGCGCCGCACGATCGACACCTCCGGTGTAGAGCAGCTGGTCGGCTGAGCCGTCTCGCGCTCGCCCGCGGCGGGTGTCGCAAGCCGGCTGTCACCCGCGACTTCGATGCTTCGCGACCGCTCCATCTGGGAACCTAAGCTGTTGTGAAGGGCGAGATGGGAGTGCGTTCCCCGAACGCGCCACACACTGACCGCCCCAAGCGGACGCGTGTGGCTGCTCACGCAGGTTCCGCCGAATCCGGCGGTGCGGCTCGTGTGCCTGGTGCGGCGGCTCCGGTGCCGACGCCGTCGGCACCCGAACAGACCGCGGCTGCGGTCACGCGCTCTGACCGCGACATGCGCAGCAAGCGTCCCCCGGCGCTCTCGTTCCTGTTGCGCATGGATACGATGCGGCGCGGGCTGCGCGTGCTGTCGCTGCTCGTGCTCGACCTGTTTGGCGTGTCGCTCGCGATCTTCACGGCCCTCGCCCTGAAGGCGGCCCTGCTCTCGAGCCTCGACGTGACCAACGCCTTCGAGGGTACGCGATCGATCCTCGCGTTCGCCTACCTGCTCACCGCGCTGCTGTTCGCTCGCTCCGGCCTATACGCGGAGCGCTCGCAGCGGCCCGGTCTCTCGCGCATAGTCGGGTCGCTCTTCCAAGTGGCCTTCGTGGCCCTGATATTCGCGGTGGTGAGTGGCGAACACTTCTCCAGCTACTACATCTTCTACGGTTCGCTCGCCTTTGGGCTGTTCTACATCTCCTCGCTGCGTTACCTCTACGAGCGCGTCACCGGCGCCATCTTGCATGCGGCCGGCTATCAGCGCCGCGCGGTGCTCGTCGGTACCGGCAAGCACATCCACGACGTCGCCCATGCCCTCGCCGACGCTCCGCATTCGCCGATCGAAGTGGTCGGCTTCGTCTCGCCCGAGCCACTGCCCGCGAATGGCGTGCGCTGCCTTGGCACGCTCGAGCATCTGCAAGGGGTGATCGCCTCCGAGCGGATTGACGAGGTGATCATCGCCGACCCGGACTTCCCGCAGGAGCGGGCCGTGGAGCTCGTAGACCAGTGCCACCGTCGCGGAGTGCGTGTGCGCATCGCCCCCTCGACCATGGAGATCCTGATTCACCGTGCCGAGTTCGTCCCCGGTCAGTCGGTCCCCCTGTTCGAGCTCGGGCCGCCCGTCTTCGAGGGGATCGACTTTGCGTTGAAGCGTACATTCGACCTCGTCGGTGCGACGTTCCTGCTGTTCCTGCTGAGCCCGCTGCTTGCCGCGATCACGCTTGCCGTGCGATTCTCCTCGCGCGGTCCGGTCTTCTATCGCTCGATGCGCCCTGGCATCGGTCAGCTCCCGTTTGCCTGTTTGAAGTTCCGCACGATGTACTGCGACGCGCACGAGAATCAAGGCGCCCTCGAGGAGCTCAACGAGGCCTCCGGGGCGCTCTTCAAGATCCGCGACGATCCGCGCCTGACCCCCGTCGGTCGCTTCTTGCGGCGCTTCTCTTTCGACGAGCTGCCCCAGCTCATCAACGTGCTGCGCGGCGAGATGTCGCTCGTCGGCCCGCGTCCGCTACCCGAGCGCGACTTCGAGCTGCTGGAGGACTGGCACCGCAAGCGCTATCTGGTACTTCCCGGCATCACCGGCCTGTGGCAGGTGTCGGGACGCTCGGAACTCGACTTCGACGATCTCGTGCATCTCGACTTCATCTACCTCGAGCGCTGGTCGCTCGCGCTTGACCTGGCGATTCTCTTGAAGACGATCCCCGCTGTGATTATGCAGCGCGGGGCTTACTAAGAAGCCCTCCGGGCGTAGGGCCCGGCGCTACATGGCGCGCCCGAGCCCACCCCATGCATTCGCTTCCCTGGCAACCTGCGCGCTTAATGCACATGAGTGGATGAGTTCCGATCATGCGACAGTTAGACCTTGGTCTGGTATAGGCTGCGCGTGGTTGCTGGCGCGGAGGGGACATCGGAGGGGACGCGGGCAGGTCTTGGCGGTCGTGCTCGTCATCGCGGTGAGCTGTACGGTTGCTCCTGGCACTGCGTCGGCCGGATCGCCACGTACGGCGAGTACCCCAGCAGACCGCGCGGCCGTGCACGCGTATCTCCTCGATATGTACGCGTACGCGCAGGCCATTACCGAAGCCGCACCGGCCGCGGTTGGTGCCTACGAAGCAGCCGCGAGCAGGGTCGCCGGCGAATGTCCCGGCGTCTTTGCCGGCGCTCCTCAAGAAACCGGAATCGTGGCGGCATCGTCCATCCCCTCGCGTACAGCACGCCAGCGTGGTGAAGAAAAGCGACGGAGCACGCAGCTGCGCGACCTCGAAGCGGAGCTGGCCTCGGAGCTTGCTTTTGCGGAGCAGGAACCCCGTCGACCGGCGGTGACGGCCTTGCTGGCAAAGCTCAAGGTCCTGCCGCAAGACGATCCGGAGTTGACCCAGATCGTTCATGTGGAGACGGTCGGATTGGAAGAAGATCTGCGGGTAGAAAGCACGGACGTGTGTGCTGACGCGAAGGCGTGGGTTGGCAGTGGCTACCGGACGCTCTCCCCGGCCAGCAGGGCGATCGCGCAGAAGCGCGAAGCAGAGCTTGCTGAGTTCTTCAGGGACCTCGCCACAGAGTCCGCGAGCGGATCCCTGGCGGTCAAGGAAGCTCTTGCCGAGAAGGGGCTCGCACGTAAGACCGACCAGCTGGAGTTGCAGACGGTAAAGACGATTGCCGGCTCCATCGGCAGTGCGCGCAAGCGAGCCGAAGTCGCGCTTGGCCTCGTGACGCGGGGAAGGCTACTAATCCCGAAATCGCACGAATCCAAATCCTCCACCCAGATCGGCGCGGGACGCACCGCCGCTGGGACCAGGTACACGGTCTGGCTTGAACGCACAAAGGGCGGCTCTGCGGATACGTGCAAGTCGAGCGTGGAAGTAAGGGAAGCTGACGGCGCCAAGCCGGGGCTCCTGGAACTGCTCGCGAGCTCCGGGTCGGAAGTCTGTTTCGCGCCCCGTAAGGATCGCTCGGAAGATCCCAGCGTCAATTGCAGCGAAGGGCTCTTGAAGATCAAAGCTGAGGCGCTATCAGCCACGCGTACGCTGGACCTGCGCATGAGTAACGGTGCCCAGATCGTCTCTCGCCCCGTACTCGTGCCACGCCGCTTGGGCGGCCCCGACGCCTTCTACTACCAGGTTGTGCGTGGCCCATCTCCGATCCCGGTGTCGTTGATCGAGCGTGATGCCCATGGACGCACGCTGCGAGTGGTGAAGCTGCGGCGGATCGTTGGCTGCTCCAAGCACCCGCTGGAATATCTGCCAGGTGGGAAGCGCACGCTTGTACGTGGCCAGGTGTCGCAGGGCCCTGACTTCTCGATCGTCGGCGAACGGTACCGGCTCTTCGGTCGTATCCACACCCAGCTGAAGCTCAGGACGGGGAAAGGATTGGTGCGTTCCGATGAAGGTGAAGAAGAAGGCTCGAACGAAGGCCCAGGCGGATCGTTCGTCGTGTCCGTAAAGCACACGACGCCGCTGGACTCGGAAATCTCCGCAGGCTGTCATCCCCGCGAATACTCGATTTTCTACGGTCTGCTCAAGCGGTCACGCGACACGGTGCTGGCGAAGATCGCCGGCAAGCTCGTTCCGTTGCTCCGCGTGCGCATTCCGGCCAGCCTGCGCGCCGGCGGAGTGCTGGTCTATCTGGCTACTGACGGTCAACCTGAAGAGATCGTCGTGCGTGCGCCAAGCGGCAACGTCGTCATGAGCGAAGATCGCGGCTCGCGGGCCACCGAAGGGCGCGAAACGTGTGAAGGGGAATCAGAAGGACCGGCGGGTCCTGCCCCGGGTCTTCTCGGTAGCACCGGCGAAACCAGCAGGATCGTGCTGGGCAACTCCTGAGGGCAGCACGGCCCCGGGCCTACTCCGCTCCAGGGCCAGCTCCCTACTCCAACTCCAGGCCAGTCCTGGGCTCGACCATACCCCAGCCCACCGGCTGAGATTCATCTTCGATGTGGCTAACCACCTGGCGGTAGACCTGCATCGTCGAGCGTGCCGCGTCCAGCCAGGTCCATCGCGGTGGCGCCGGTGCGGGGCGCCGGGAGCGCTCGGCGCTCTCGATCAGGGATTTCAGGTCCCCGGGCTCTACGAATGAGGCGCGCTCGCCAAGCACCTCGCGCAGCGCGGGAACCTCGCACGCTGCCACCGGTGTCCCGCAGGCAAGCGCCTCGACTGCGGGTAGGCCGAAGCCCTCGTCCTCGGAGGCCAGCACGAGCGCGTGTGCGCCGGTGTAGATCGCGGCCAGTTGCTCGTCGGAGACCTCGCCGGTGAGGATCACGCCCGGCAACTCGTGCGCCCACGGGCGCGTGGGGCCCACGAGTACGAGTGGCAGCTCGCGCGGGGTGGCGACCAGCTTGGCGACGTGCTTGCGCGGATCGGGATGACGCAGCGAGCCCACCCACAGCAGGTAGCGGTCCGGCAGCGAGAAGCGCTCACGCACCGTGGCGATCTCCTCATCTGAGCGTACGTACATGGTGGGGTCGGGAGCCTCGGGGATGACCGAGATCCGCTCACGATCCAGGCCGAGCCGGCGTACCGCGTCGCCGGCGACCGCCTCGGTCGGCACGATCACGCGCACGGCGCGCTGTACCGCGAGCTGACGTAGGCGCAGGCGTACCCCCATGCGCAGGTGCTCGCTTACGCGCTTGAGAGCGGAGAGGTCGTGCAACGTGACGACCATTGGGCAGGGACTGCGCAGGATCGCTCCCTCCATCCACGGCGAATGGAACACCTCGACCCGTCGCGGTCGGTGCGTCTCGACGATCTCGATGCTCTTGGAGCCGGTCTCGCGCAGCGCGGTCAGCAGCGAGCGGGTGTAGCGGCCCACGCCGCGCACGTCGCCGGCGGGCCGACTGTCGAAGGCCACCCTCATAACGTCATCCGCTGTGGCCTGCGAGAGACCACGAGACGGCTTCACGTCTGTCCCACGCTGCACCCAAGAATGTGCACTGACTCAGAACATAGTCGCTCGGAGCGTCCGACGTGCAAATCACGGATGGATTGCACGCGCTGTTTCCGAGGTTTGCCTCTCTTGGTGCGCTTCCCGTGTCGCGCGGGTTCTCGCGCACTCCCTACGACGAGAGCCGCGCTCACCCGCGCTAGCCTTGCGATGCGATGCCCTCGCGCGCCTACCACGAGAGTCTGTGGGAGGGCTTGCCTGAGGGGCTTGAGCCGGCCGAGGCGTCCCTACGTGAAGCATTCCTGCTCGAGCGGGTGGACGCTTTGCGGGAGCGAATCGGTCGCGCGCCGCGCGTGCTGGACGTTGGCTGCGGGGAGGGTCACTTCGCCGCAGCACTTGTGCGAGACGGCGCCGAGGTCGTTGCGATCGACGTCGCCGAAGAGCCGTTGCGTCGTGCGCGGGCGATCCATCCCACTCTGAAGCTGCGACTGGTGGAGCCAGAAGCATCGCTTCCCTTGGAGGACTCGAGCTTCGATGCGGTGTGGGCCGGCGAGACGATCGAGCACATTGCCGATACCACCCAGTGGCTGTCGGAGATCCGTCGTGTGTTGCGCTCCGGCGGTCTCGTGCTGTTGAGCACCCCCGACCACGGGCCACTGTCGAGGTTGCGAATCGCGCTCGGGCATAGAGCGTTCGAGGCACGCTTCGACCCGCGCTCGGACCATTTGCGTTTCTACACGCGGCGAGCGCTTGCCGGACTACTTGTTGACTTCGGCTTCGAGGAGGTCGAGGTCAGGCCTGCAGGTGGCCTGCCAGGCGCGCGGCGCGTCCTGCTCGCGAGTGGACGGCGCAAGCGGTTCTGAGCGAGGCGTGTGCCACTCCGGGCTGCGCTCGAGCCGCTCCGAGCCGTGCCCGGGTGGTTCGCGGCAGAGTTCGCGTGCTTCGTGGCATGGCTGGCACGGTTTGCCGCGGCGGCGTTTGGCGCCACGCGCAGTGCTTGCACGTAGACGTTTTGGATCGCGACCGACACCGGATCGAGAAAGACCGCCGCGCGCAACTCGCTCACGGCCGCTTGGGGGTTGGTGCTCATGTCGTACTCCCCCAGCGTCAGCCATGTCTGCGGGTTGGACGGCTGCATCTGCACCGCCTTCTCGAGCGTGGCGCGAGCGAGCGCACTCTCGCCGGTTGCGTGCTGGATCGCGGAGAGGGTGAAAAGGGCCGGGGCGGAGAGTGGGTCACGATTGACGCCCGCTTGCGCCGCGGCGAGAGCTCCCACCGGGTCGCGCTTGAGTAGTACGACCGCCTGTTCGGAGGCTTCGACCGAGCGCTGTGGCTGCCACTCCGTCCAGGTGGCCAGCAAGGCGCCGGCGACGACAGCGACAATGACACTCACTCGCAGAGGTCCGAGCTCACGTGCCGAGGGCAAGCGCCGGCGTGTCGGAGCAAGGCCGGACGCCTGTGCGAGGGGAAGGTTTGAGGCGTCTTGACCCGTGGCCGCCTCGACCGTGACCACCGCATCTATTGACGCACTGAGCGGCGAGAACGCCGCTGCTGGCGAGCCGGCCGGTGCTGTCAGGTTACCTGCGGACAAGGGTCCGCGCCCGGCGAGCCAGCCGGCGCAGAGCAGCGCCACGCAGGCATCACCCGGCACGTACCAGGTCCAGTCAGCGAAGGAGTGGACCCCGAACACCACCACGATGCAGAGCATCGCGAGCATCCCGATCCGCTCAGGCGTGTACGCCGCCGGCTCGCTGCGCCACGCCAGCGAAGGCGGCGATCGGCGAGCGCTCCAGCGACGGTTGAATGGGTGGGTGGAGCGTCCGGCGGCGGCCATCCACACGATCAGCAACGCCAGTGTGAGCACGAGACCGACGATGCCGAGGTCGGCGAGCGTTTGCACGATGTAACCGTGCGCTTGGCGCACGTCGAGCTCCTGGGTGCGGTAGCGCAGGCGCGCGGTTTCATACCCGGCCGCCCCGGCCCCGAGAGCTGGGTGGGCCTTGAAGATCTCAAGCGCCTCGTTCCAGTAGCGCGCCCGGACGCTGCCGACGGCCGTGAGGCGTCCCGGTGTGTTCGCCGGCACCGCCGCGTTGGGGTTCGTGAGCGAGGAGAGATCGTGCGAGATCGTGCCGGTGAGTCCTCGTTTGGTGGCTGCCAGACCGCCTGCGCCCGCGAGCACCACGAGCACGAGCAGCGCGGCCAATGCGATCCCCACGGCGCGGCGCGTGCCGGCGGAGGGCGCGCGCCGGTCACCGAAGAAGCCGATCGCGATGCCGACGAGCGCCAGTAGGACGAGCATCGCACCGATGAGCACGCCGAGTTGATGGCCGGCGGTGATGCGCGCCGCGAGCACCACTCCTTCGCTTGAGAGCGCATGAGTGGAGAAATCCCAGGCAACGACAGGCGCCGCGCCGAGCGCGCCAACGATCAGCACACGCGCGCCGCGCAGACGCAGCGGCATGATGCACATCCAAGCGATCACGCCGATAACGAGCGCCGCCAGCGCACCGCGCGAGTAGGCGAGCATCAGTGTGAGGATCATCAGCCCCATCGCGGGATAGGAGAGCGCGTTCAGCAGCGCGTGCCCTGCGCGGCGCGCGCCTAGCCACAAACACCCGATCGCACCCATCGCCGCGGTCAGGCCGATCGCGTTCCAGTAGCCGTACGGTTCTTGCAAGCGCGCATAGAAGTTTGCTTCGGCGCTCGTGCCTAGCTTGTTTGGGAGCACCTTCGTGAGCAGCGCATAGGCGCACACGACGACGGCCGCGAGCACGATGCCTCCGAGCAGCGCGCGCCAGCCGGCAGGCGCCAACCAGGCGAGTGCTACGGCGGCGGCGAACACGCCGCTGTAGGCGAGCATCCTGCCTGCGTCCTGCCAGCTCGCGTCAGGCGCCACCGACCATACGACAGACAGTCCGGCGAGTGCGGTAAATGCCAGCAACAGGCCGATTGGCCACAACCCGTAGAAGCGGATGCGCAGCGGTGCCAACACGAGGACGCCCACGATGAGCGCGCCGGCAAGGAGCGTGAGGGTCAGCTCGAGCGTGGTCATCGGCGCGAGTCTCAGGCCACCTCCGGCCAGGAATGTCGCAAAGCACAGGATGGCGGCGACAGAGAGCGTTGCCGCCATCGTCATGCCCGGTCTGCTCGGTCGGTGCGCCGGAGGCGATGGTGCTCGCGGCGGCTCGTGTGGGAGCCCTACCGACGGATGCTCAGCCGTCACGGCGTGCGCGGACATGCTTGCGCACCTCCCCGAGTGCGAGCACGAGAGCGCCGACGAGCATGAACGCGAGCACGGCGAACAGCGAATCGGGCAAAGTGTTCACGGCAGAGGCGATGTTGGCGTGCACCACCCCGGGACGCACCGGTTCGCTTCCAACCTGGACTGGCGAGGAGCCGTTGTGATGGGCGCTCTGCACGGCGCGCTGCTCGGCGGGGCTCAGCGGCAACGGGACGCTCGCGGAGGGTCCACCTGTCGTGGAGCCCGCCCCCCCGCCTGCCGCAGCGAGCTCGGCCTTGCGGATCAGGTTGGTGCATTCGGAGTACTCGCTCAGCGTGGTTGTCATCTGTTTGAGCGCTTCGCGATAGGCGTTCTGGCTGTAGCCGCTGACGGGCTTGCTGTGGCCGCACTTTTCGAGGATCGTCTGCGCTTGGTTTGCCACGGCGGTTGCGGCGAAGGCCAGCAGCGCAAGTGCCACAAGCGCCGGCGCGAAACCCCTCCTCAGTTTGAACAGCAGCCCTTCCAAGGAGTGCAACGCTACCTCACCGGTCCCCTGACAGGCCGAGCTCGGCGAGCGCGCTCGAGAAGCCGCGGGCCCAGGCGTCGTGGGTGTAGGCGCTCACGTCCGCGCGCCCGGCGGCGCCCATGCGCGCGCGCATGGGCGGGTCGCGGGTGAGTGCTCTGAGCGCGGCGGCAAGCGCGACGGGATCGCCGGCGGGCACCACGAGGCCGTTGTGCCCATCGCGCACGAGGCCCCCGGCGGCAGCCCCCACGGCGTCGCTGGCGATAACGGGAAGTCCGCGGTTCATGGCCTCATTCACGACGAGTCCCCACGGCTCGCGAAAAGTGCGGGTCGGAATCGATGGCACCACAAGAACATCGGCGGCGTCATAGAAGTTGCGCAACTGGATCGGGGGGACCGCGGCCAGGGCTACCACCCCTGAGTTTGGCTCCGTGGGCGCTGAGGAGCCGGTCTCTGGCAGCGCCGAGGAATCTGTCTTTGACGGCGCCGGCGAACCTATCTTGGCTGGCGCGGACGAGCCGGTCCTCAGCGGCACCACCGCGCCGCCGGCGGGGACCCAAGGGGGGGTGGATCCCGCGCCGACGAGGACGAGCGCGGCGGTAGGTGTGTGTAGGCCCGACGTGCTCCAAGCCTCAACGAGCACCCCCAGTCCCTTTTCCCGTGTAGGGCGTCCGGCAAACAAGAACGTCACCCCGGCATCCGGAGGCCAGGCGGGATCGTTCGGCAGGCTCACATCGGGTGAGCTCCAGAACGCGTTGTCCACGGACTGCGGCGCGACGTGCACACGACGGGCACCACGCGCCTGCACATAGGCACTGACGTGTGGACCGTAGGTCACGACCGCGTCCGCCGTGCGGTAGAGGTGGCGCAAGGCTGGATAGCTGAGCGTGTGAGCAGCGCTGCGCGGGTGCGCCCACAGTGACGCCCACAGGATTAGAGGCACGCGCGCACGTCTCGCCCCAGACCACGTAGCGAGCGGGGCGATGCGCCCGCCGGTGGAGCACACGACCGCGCGATAGCGTCCACTCGACGCAAGCCCGTAGAGCTCGTGCTCGCGGACATGGTGGTGAGGGAAAGGCAGCTCCGGAGAGGAGCCACCACCACCGTGCTTGAGGCGACCGCCGAACAGCGCGAACTCGACGTTCTCGAGCTCGTTGAGCCTCCCAAAGGCGCCGACTCGGTACGTCGGCGCATGGCCGGTAACGAAAAGGACGGGCTTCATTTGCGCCGCGGACGGGTCATCGCCGAGGGGCGGTCATCCGCCGGCGGTCTCCCGGGGGGAGGATGCGAGCGCGTGCTCATAGGCGGCGAGTGTCTGCTCGCCACACCGGCGCCAGCTGAAGTTGGCGGCCACGGTCTCGCGTGCGCGTATGCCTGCCTCGCGCAGACGCTGCGGGTCGGACAGGAGCTCGTCGATGCGCTGCGTGAGGCGCTCGATGTCGCCGGGCGGCACGAGCATGAAGCCGTCGCCCGCCGCGGCGATCTCCTCAGGTCCGGGCTCGCCCCGGCAGCCGATGGCTGGCACGCCGCCTGCCATGGCCTCGATGTAGGCGACGCCGAACGCCTCCTCTGTCGAGGGCATCGCGAACAGCGTGCAGCGACGTGCCTGCTCGATCGCCTTGGCGGGAGCGAGCTGGCCGCGGAACTCGACGCGCTCGGTGACTTCGAGCCGCGCGGCGAGCCCTTCCAGGGCAACCCGCTCGGGGCCGTCGCCGATGATCACGTAGCGCAGGGTGGGGTGACGCTTGGCGAGCACCGCCAAGGCACGCATGACGTCGGCGTGGCGCTTGCGCGCCACGAGGTGGCCCACGGTGACAAGCGATTGGCTTTGCTCACGGCGGCTAGCGCTGCCCCGTCTGGGCGAGGCGAGGTCGGCGCCGAGGTGCACGACGCGCACGTCGGCGGCGCCACCGGAGCGGGCGAGCTCAGCGATGCCCACGCTGTTGGCGAGCACCGTCGTGGCTGCCTCCAGGCCACGTCGCACAGCTTCGCGGCCGGCCTCGCTGCGCGGGGCGGTGTAGAGCACGTCGCCGCCGTGCACTGATACGAGCAGTGGGACGTGCATGCGCGCGCGCCGCACCGCGTCGCCTGCCGGCACCGCGTTGTGGGCGTGGATCAGCTCGAACGCAAACGAGCGGTGCAGGCGGCGCAGCGCGAGGCCGAGCGCGGGCGCCACCCAGGCGCCCCACGCGTGGTAGCTGGAGGAGCGGGGCGGCGAGACGTAGCGCACATAGCTCACCTCGAGCCCGTCGTGGAGCTGGTGCTTGGGCTGCTCGGCAAGGATTCTCAGAGCTCTTGCCGCGCCGCCGGCGGTGGGTGGGTTGCGAGCAAAGGAGGCACGCGGTGGCACGAGCCTGTGCAGCACGATCACGCGCACTTCCGCTCCCGCGTCGCGCGCGGCCAGTGCTTGGCGATGAGCCCACACTCCCAGCACCGGGTCGCCCTGGCGCGGATAGAACTCGGAGACGACGACGACCTTCACCAGCGGCGGTGGGTGACGAGGGTTTGCTGGGCTTCGCTCGCGCTCAGGTAGGCGCGGTGCTTGAGGAAGATGCGCGCCTCGGTGAGCGCCTGCTCGCGCGAGTAGGCGCTCGCGGCGGGGGCGGCGCGGTGGCTGATCGGGATCGCGTCGAGCACCCCGCAGCGCCAGCCGTGCTCGCGAGCGAGTGCCGCCCAGTGGAGGTCCAGTCCCCAGCCCATGCGCAGATCGGGGAATGGCAGCAGTGTGGAGAATGTGGAGTGCGCAAAGGCGGTTACGGGACCGATCTCGACGAAGCGCGTCTCGCGAACAGCGCTAGCGGGCCGGCGGCGGGTCACCTGCCACGCGGCATGTGAGCTCAACCTGTGAGCCGGTTGGGCGAGATCGAGCTGGAAGCGCTCGGCGAGGAACAGGAAGCGGTCGAGGAAGTCACTGGGAAGGACGATGTCGTCGTCCACGACGAGCAGCCAGTCGTATTGGTCTGGCGGGTGCTGGTCGAGCAGCAGGTTAAGGTTCTCGAACTTGCCGCGGTCCCCGGGTGGAGCGAAGCGCATCTCGATGTCGTGGCGTGAACGGGCGAGCTCGGCACGTATGCCTCGTGCGAGTGGGCTGTGTTCGGGACGCTCGATGCCGAGCACGAGCACCCGCCGTGTGGGGGGCACGCGCCGCGCGGCGCGTTCGAGGCGCCGTCGCCGGCCCGAGACGATGTGGAGCACGTCGGAGGCTATATCCAGCGAGCCACGGCGAAGGCCGTCGAGGCCGCCGACGGTGCCGCTTTCGCCTGAGAGGAAGTCCTCGGGGGCGCGGCGATTGGACCCCTGATTGGCCCCCGCGATTGCTCTGTCGGCGATGCCAGCGTCCGCAGGCGACTTTGCCCCCGTTGCGACCCTGGCTGGCTGGCTGCGTTTGGCGAGAGCGCCCCCAATGTCACGCATGGCTTCCGTGACGCGACCGCCGCTGTGAGCGACCATCGCCAGTCCCGCGGGACAGCGACGGCGGATGACGTGACCGAGGCAGCCTAGGAGTGTGGTGAGCTCCCGTCCGAGCGATGGCGCAGTGCCGCGCCACGCGTCAAAGCGCCGCGCGGCCTTGCCGCGCGCGAGAGCTGCCCGGCACAGAGGGAGTAGGCGCGCGTCGGTGGCATTGCGCCGGTGGTCGAGCGCGGCGCCCGCCACATATAGGACCGGCAGGCTCGTCCGGTCAGGGTCCGCGATCCGCTCGTGGTCAGCGCCGTCCGGGAGCACCCGCGACCCACGATCGGCAAGCAGCCGTTCCTGCCACTCCTGCTCGTCACCGCCGTGCTCTAGTGCGACGTTGAACGGTCCGACGCGCTCCAGAGCGTCCCGGCGGATGGCCATGTTGGCTCCCCACGCAAAGCGAGTGGGAGCATCCTCGGGGCCCAGGTCGAGTGCGGTGATCGGTGCTCCCTCGCGTCCGCAGGTGCGAGGCGGCGAGCCTTCCAGGCGCGGGACGATCGGCCCGGTGAACACCTCGATCTTGGGGTGCTCGCGGGCAGCTGCGAGCAGCGCGTCGAGCCAGCCAGGGCAGACCTCGACATCGTCGTCGACGAACACGACGAGCTCGCCGTGGGAGCGCTCGACGCCCGTGTTGCGCGCCACATTCAGGCCGAGCGGGCGTGGGTGGGGCTCGTAGCGCGCGCCGAAGCGCTCGGCGAGCTGGCGTGCCTGTTCGGAGGGGCCGGCGTCGTCCACGACGATCAGCTCCGCTGCGGATTGCGCGGACTGCGCGGCGATCGAGGCGAGCGCCACCCTCAGATAGTCGAGACGCTTCCTCGTGGGAACGACAATCGATGCGCACGGGGCGCTGGAATCGGGGGGCATGATCGGAACAGTCTAGGTTTGGGCAGCGGATGATCCTCTTCCTGCACAACCGCTACCGCACCACCGGTGGCGAGGAGCGCGTGGTGGACGAGCTTGTGCGGCTCGTGCAGGAGCGTTTGGGCGAGCCGGCGGAGCTGCTGACGCGCGACTCCGTCGGAGTGGGCCAGGCGCGCGCGGCGGTGGGACTGTTGCGTGGCGGGCTGGCTCCGCGCGAGGTGGCGAAGGCTGTGCGCTTGACCGGGGCGCGGGTGGTCCACGCCCATAACCTGAATCCGCTGCTTGGCTGGCGCGCGCTGGCTGCGGCGCGCGCCGAGGGGGCCCGCGTGGTGGTGCACTTGCATCAGTACCGCCTGGTGTGCGCGACCGGGGTGTGCTTCACCGGCGGGGAGGAGTGCACCCGCTGTCACGGGCGCAACACGCTGCCGGGGGTGATCCGCAACTGCCGGGGCGCTCGCGCGGAGGCGTTGGCGTATGGCGCATCGCTTGCGATGTGGCAGGGCCGTCTGGTCGAGCAGGCCGACGCGGTGATCGTGCCGAGCGTGTTCGCTCGGGAGCGCCTGCGCGAGCTGGGGGCGCCGCTTGATTTCGAGCGTGTACACGTGCTCGCGCCGCCGGTACGCATGCCGGGCGAGATCCCTCCCGGCACCGGCGGCGATAGCACCAGGGGCCACGGCGAGGTTCCGGGGCCGGCCGCAGGTGCCGTTGCGCCCGGTCTGGACCCGCGCGGTCCAGCGGCGGGGAGCTACGCGCTGGTTGTGTCGCGGCTAGCGCCCGAGAAGGGAGTTGACGTGGCGATCGATGCGTGTCGGATGGCCGGCGTGCCGCTGATCGTGGCGGGCGACGGTCCCGAAAGGGAGACCCTACGCGCGTGCGTAGGGCAGGCCAAATTGGAGGAGTACCACCCGCACGTGGGGCGTGGCGAGGTGCGGTTCGTCGGACGCGTGGACGACGCGGAGCTCGACCGTCTACGCAGAGGCGCCGCGCTTGCGCTGGTGCCGTCGCGCTCGGCTGAGACGTTTGGGATGGCGGCGGCTGAGGCAATGGCGGCCGGATTGCCGGTGGTGGCCAGTCGCATCGGCGCGCTGACAGAGCTGGTGGAGGAGTCGGCGCTGGTCGAGCCAGGTGACGCTATCGAGCTGGCAGCGGCGATTGAGCGGCTGTGGGCGGACGCGAGCGCGGGCGAGCGCGGGCGAGCGCGGGTGCGGGAGCTGTGCGGCCCCGATGTCGTGGCGGAGGGCTTGCGGGCGGTATACGGAACGAATCGGGTGGGCGGTCGTCGGGTGTAGACACTAGGGTTCGCCGCCGTGGGGGCATCGCAGGCAATCGACCTCGGTCGCGAGCGCTCTGTTGGCGAGATACTGCGCGCGGCGCTCGATATGTATCGTCGCTATCCGCTGCTGTTCGCCGCGTTGGCGGTAGGGGTGATCGCACCGTATGAGCTGGCGAGGCTGGCTGTGACCGGCGATGGTCCGTTCGGGAGCGGCGGCAACGGAAATGCCGGAGTCCTCTTCTTGTTCGAGGTGCTGGACTTCTCGCTGGTTGGCCCGCTCATTTCGGCACTGCACGTGCATGCTGTCGTCGAAATCGGCGATGGTCGCAGGCCGCGGTTTGGATCTGTCGCACTTCAGGGTCTACGCGTGCTACCCGTGGTGGCCGCCGCGGAGATAATTGCCAACCTACTCATAGGCCTGGGGACTTTGGCCTTCATCGTCCCCGGCTTGCTCTTGGCGTTGCGTTGGTCGGTCGTTGCCCAGACGGCAGCTGTGGATCACGAAGGCTGGTTGCCGGCACTGCGTCGCAGCCGCGGGCTCACCGCGGGCAACTACTGGCGTATCCTCGGGCTGTTGTTGACTGTTGGGGTGCTGTCATTTGCAGTCAGTTCCGCTGCTAGTGCTGCATCGGTTGGCAGCAGCACGAGCGTCGGGTCGGTGGCGATAGGGATCGCGGTACAAACGATTACCGCATCATTCGTTGCACTGACCCTCGCGATCCTCTACTTCGATCTGCGTGCCCGCGAGCCAGAGCCGGAACGGGGACAGATGCCGGAGTATCAGCACCTGCACGATCTCGACTAGCGGGCGCGCGCGTGGAGATGCCGCGATGGGGGGCGCCGCTCGGCGAACATCGATACGGAGAGCGGTTGATGCCACGCGAGCAGTCGATGCCTATGAGAACGTAAGCTGCGGGCGTGGAGACGCAGTCAAGACGCGCGCTGATCACGGGCATTACCGGCCAGGATGGGTCGTTCTTGGCGGAGCTGCTGCTGGAAAAGGGGTACGAGGTAAGCGGCATGGTGCGCGGGGGAGGCGAGCGCGACCTCGGTTGCTCCGAGCATTTGCGTGGGCGCCTGACCTTGGTCCCTGGAGACTTGCTTAAGGTAAGTGACTTGTCCAAGGCGGTGAGGGACGCCCACCCGGACGAGCTGTATCATCTCGCTTCGCCTTCGTTCATCCCCGCCTCGTGGGAGCGTCCTGCCGAGACGTTGCAGGCGATCGCGGGGTCCACGGCGGCGTTGCTGGAGGCGGTGCGCGACAGCGCTCCCCAGACGCGCGTGTTTGTAGCGGCGTCGGGCGCGATGTTCGGCGATGCGCCGGAGAGCCCACAGCGTGAGAGCACACCGTGCAGGCCGACGACGCCGTATGCGATCGCGAAGCTCGCTTCGCATGAGCTCGTGGGGGCGATGCGGGCTCACGACGGCCTATATGCATCCTCGGGGATCGTGTTCAACCATGAGTCCGAGCGCCGGCCACAGCAGTTCGTGACGCGCACGGTGACGCGCGCGGCGGCTCAGATCAAGCTGGGGCTTGCCGAGGAGGTGACGCTCGGGGCGCTCGACGCGGTGCGCGACTGGTCCTTCGCAGGGGACGTCATGCATGGCGCATGGCTAGCGCTGCAGCAGAGCGAGCCCGGCGACTACGTGTTCGCGAGCGGGGTAGGCCGCACGGTGGCGGAGCTCACGGAGACGGCATTCGCGTACGTGGGCCTGGAGGCTGAGCGCTACGTGCGGGTGGATCCGACACTCGTGCGTGCGCCAGAGAGAACCGCGAGCGTGGGGGACCCGAGCAAGGCGCGGGAACGGCTCGCGTGGCGCCCGCAACTGAGCTTTGAGCAGCTGGTGGAGCGCATGGTGGAGGCGGACCTGCGCGAGCTCCAGGCCGTGGCGGGTCACGCCTAGGACCGCCACGTCGGATTCTCGAGCTCCCTTCGCTGGACCGTCCTATCGGCAGCCCGACATAGACTCCTGAGCAGATGACGACCGTCGGCATCATCGGGCTCGGCTATGTCGGGCTGCCGCTCGCGGTGGCGTTTGCCGAGGAGGGGTGCGATGTGGTGGCGGTGGATGTCGATGCGCGCAAGGTCGAGCAGCTCGAGCAGGGGCGGTCTTACATCGAGGACATCCCCTCGGAGCGCTTGCGGGGAGTACTCGATCGGGTGAGCTTTACGACGCGCTACGAGGAGCTGGGGCGGGCGGAGGCGGTGCTCGTGTGCGTGCCCACGCCGCTGAGCGCCAACCGTGAGCCGGACCTGGGCCCGTTGGTGGACAGCATGAGCAGGCTGGCCCGCGTGCTTGAGGCGGGTCAGCTGGTGGTGCTGGAGTCCACCACATACCCGGGCACGACGCGCGAGCGCGTGGCACCGTTGCTCGAGGAGTCGGGATTGACCGCCGGGGAGGATTTTCATCTGGCGTTCTCCCCCGAGCGCGTGGACCCGGGCAGGACGGATTTCACGATGCGCACCACGCCGAAGGTGTTGGGCGGGCTGACTGAGGCGTGCGCGGATCGCGCGCAGGCGCTGTACGAGCTGGTGTGCGACGAGGTGGTGCGCGTGTCGAGCCCCGAGGCGGCGGAGCTGACGAAGCTGCTTGAGAACATCTTCCGCTCGGTGAACATCGCGCTCGTGAACGAGCTGGCGATGTTGACGGACAGGATGGGGATCGACATCTGGGAGGTCGTGGAGGCGGCGGCGAGCAAGCCGTATGGCTTCATGCGCTTTGAGCCGGGGCCGGGTATGGGCGGGCACTGCCTGCCCGTGGACCCCTTCTACTTGAGCTGGCGAGCGCGCGAGTTCGACATGAGCACCGAGTTCATCGAGTTGGCGGGGAAGGTGAACCAGCAGATGCCCTACCACTGTGTGGCAAAGGTGCAGCGGGCGCTCAACGACGCGGGCTTGGCTGTGAAGGGTGCGCGCATCGCGGTGTTCGGCGTGAGCTACAAGTCGGGGGTCGGCGACGTGCGCGAGTCGCCGGCATTGAAGATCCTCGAATTGTTGCGGGAGCTCGGCGCGGAGCTGCGCTATCACGACTCCCATGTGGCGGCGATCCCCGAGCTCACGCTGGAAAGCGTGCCGGTGGAGCAGGCGTTGAGCGATGCGGACCTCGCGCTGATCGTGACGGTGCACCCGGGGGTGGACTACGAGCTGGTCGTCCAGCGTGCGCGGATCGTGGTCGATCTGCGTGGGGTGACCAGAGGGAGTGGTGCGGACAACGTGGTGCGACTGTGAGTGATGTCGCCGCGCGTCGTCGCGGAGGGCATTTTTTTTGGGGAGGATGGGTCGTTCCCGTGGAGGGAATGTCGTGTTGAGGCAAGATCCGCGCGCGCCCGGTCTCGTCGTCGCCGAGGACGTTGGTCTGGGCTTGGATGTCGAGCTCGGAGCACACGTGGTGCTGCACGCCAATGCTGTGATCGGCGACGGCGTGTCGCTTGGATCGCACGTGGTGGTGCACGCGGGAACGGTGATCGGTGAGGGCTGTGTGATCGAGGATCACGCGGTGCTCGGCAAGCGTCCGCGCCTCGCGCGCGGATCGTCCGCCGAGGGTGAGGTCGGCGGGTTGGAGCTCGGCGAGCGCGTGACGGTGTGCGTGGGCGCGGTGGTGTTCGCGGGGGCGAGCATCGCGGCCGAGGCGATCCTCGGGGACCAGTCCTACGTGCGCGAGCGCTCGCGAATTGGCGAGCGCTCGGTGATTGGCCGGGGCAGCGTCGTGGACAATGACGTGGTGATCGGCGCGCGTGTGAAAGTGCAGACGAGCGTTTATCTGACGGCCTTCACGGAGATCGAGGACGACGTGTTCGTGGGTCCGGGAGCAAGCACGACAAATGACGACACGATGGCCCGCCATGGTCCGGATGTGCAATTGCGCGGGGCGACTCTGCGGCGCGCCTGTCGTGTCGGCGGCAGCGTCGTGTTGACACCGGGAGTGGAGGTCGGCGAAGAGGCGTTCGTGGCGGCGGGCGCCGTGGTGACGCGCGACGTTCCCGCGCGCGCGGTCGCCATGGGCGTGCCGGCGCGCGTGGTGCGCGAAGTCCGCGAGCAAGATCTGCTCGAGCGCTGGCGTTAGTCCACCTAGTCCGCGGATGACGTCGTGTGCCGAGCGTTGACGGCTATCGCGCTTCTCAGCGGCCAACCGGCTTGCGCTAGAGCCGGCTTAGATCGCGTCGCGTACGGCGCTGACGACCTGCTCGGCCTGCTCACGCGAGAGCACCGGGCTGATCGGGATCGCGAGGTGCGTACGGGCCGCCTCCTCGGTGCCGGGCAGCGTGAGTCCCTGCCCCCACGCGCTCATGGAGGGTTGCTCGTGCACGGGCGTCCGGTAGTAGGGGCGACAGCCGATGCCCGCGTCGCTCAGCGCGGCCGCGAGAGCGTCGGCATTGGGGTGGCGGATGACATAAAGATGCCACGCCGGCGCGGAGCCGATCGTAGGGCGCGGCAGCTTCACGAGCTCGCCGAGTCCCAGCTCGGAGTAGTGCACGGCGCCCTCGCGGCGCCCGTCGGACCAGCCGTCGAGATGCGGGAGCTGCACACGCAGGATCGCCGCTTGCAGCTCGTCCAGACGCGAGTTGTAGCCGAGTAGCTGATAGGAGACCTTGTCGCGTGAGCCATGAAAGCGCAGTACGCGCGCATCGTCTGCGACGCGCGCGTCATTGGTGACGATCATGCCCCCATCGCCGAAGCAGCCGAGGTTCTTGGAGGGGAAGAACGAGAAGGTGGCGGCGGTCCCGAACGTGCCTGGACGGCCGTGGGCGCTGCGCGAGCCGGCTGCTTGCGCGGCGTCCTCGAGCACCGGCACACCCAGCTCCTCGATCTCATCGACCGGGGCGACGTTGCCGAACAGGTGCACGGCGATCACCGCCTTCGTGCGTGGTGTGAGCACCTCCGCGACGGTTTCCGCGTTGATGCAAAAGGTCTGTGGGTCGACGTCGCAGAAGACGGGGGTGGCGCCGGTCGGCGGAATTGCCTCGGCGGAGGCGTAGAAGGTGAATGAGGGCACCACCACCTCGTCGCCAGGGCCCACACCCATCGCGCGCAGCGCGATCGTTATGGCCTCGGTGCCGTTGGCGACACCCACGGCATGTCGCGCACCGCAGTAGGCGGCGAACTCGCGCTCGAACGCCTGTACTTCCGGGCCGAGGATGTAGCGCTCGGAGTCGAGTACCCGCGTGACCGCCTCGCGCAGCTCATCGCGCAGTGGCTCGAGCGCGGCGGACGTGTCGAATAGGGGGACGCTCACGATCGTGGCGCGGCTGTCATCTCGTCGCGACGGTGCTCAGCTCGCGAGCAGGTGGGCGCCAGGGCGACCATTCGTAGGGGTCAGCTCGCGAGCAGGTCGATGTCGGAGCGCGTCATCAGGCGGATCAACTGCTCGAAGGTCGTCTGCGGCTTCCAGCCGAGATCGCGCTCGGCCTTGGCGGGGGTGCCGATCAAATGGTCGACCTCGGCGGGACGCACGAACGCGGGATCGATCGTGACGTACTGCTCGAAGTCGCCGAGCCCGGCCTCGTCGAAGGCGACCTCGCAGCACTCGCGCACCGAGTGCGACTCGCCCGTGGCGATCACATAGTCCTCGGGCTCGTCGCGCTGCAACATCAGCCACATTGCCTCGACGTAGTCCTTGGCATAGCCCCAGTCGCGCTCGGCGTCGAGGTTGCCAAGCCGGATCTCCTTGGCGAGCCCGTGCTTGATCGCGGCCGCGTGCCACGTGATCTTGCGCGTTACGAACTCCAACCCGCGGCGAGGGCTCTCGTGGTTGAAAAGTATTCCCGAGGTGGCGTGCAGGTTGTAGGACTCGCGGTAGTTGACCGTGATGAAGTGGCCGTATGCCTTGGCCACGCCGTACGGGGAGCGGGGATAGAAGGGGGTGGTCTCGGTCTGGGGGACCTCGAGCACCTTGCCGAACATCTCGCTGGAGGAAGCCTGATAGAAACGCGCTTGCGGGCACACTTCGCGCATCGCCTCGAGCATGCGCGTCACGCCGGTGCCGGTGAACTCCGCGGTGAGCGTCGGCTGGATCCAGGAGACCGCCACAAAGGACATCGCCGCGAGGTTGTAGATCTCATCCGGTTTGGCGGCGCGCATGGCGTCCACGAGCGAGCGCTGATCGAGCAGATCGCCTTGATGGAGGGTGATGCGCTCGCGGATGTGCTCGATGCGGTCGAACTTCTCAGTGGAGGCGCGGCGCACCATCCCGTGCACGTCGTAGCCGTGCTCGAGCAGGAGCTCGGCGAGGTAGGACCCGTCCTGGCCGGTGATCCCGGTGACGAGTGCGGAGCGTTTGTTGTTCATGGCGGGGACCCTATCTATCGTCGCCGTCAGAGCGCCGCGCCGGCCAGCGTGCCCTTCAGGGTGCGCAGCCAGCGTACGGTCGAGGCGATGCCTTCCTCCACCCCGATCCTTGCCTCCCAGCCGAGCAGCTGCCTGGCCTTCTCCACCGAGGGCCAGCGCCGGGGAACATCGACCTCGAACGTCGGCAAGTGCTTCAGCGCGAACTTCCCCGGATCCTCGCCGCACGCCTCCCAGATGATTCGCGCCGTCTCGGCGACGGTCAGCTCGTGCGAGGCTGAGATGTTGAAGTCCTCGTTGAGGCCCGCGGGAGAGGCCATCGCCGTGACCACTCCGTCGGCGATGTCGTCTATGTGAGTGAGCGTGCGCGTCTGCTCTCCGGAGCCGAAGATCTCAAGCGGCCGCTGTCCGGAGAGCACCTTCTTGATCAGGTCGGGCACCATGTGCGCGATCCCCGGCTCGGGATCCGGCAGCTCGCCGGGGCCGTAAGCGTTGAACGGGCGGCAGATGGTGAAGGGGAGTCCGTGCTCGGAATGGGCGGCGCGCGCGTACACCTCGCCCGTGAGCTTTGAGTACCCGTAGGCGGACTGCGGCGTGGGGCAATCGGGCAGGTGGGCCTCGGTCGTGGGGAACTCGGTGGCGCGCTCGAACACCATCGAGGAGGACACGTAGGTGAAGCGCTCGACTTCCGTGTCGAGCGCGGCGCGGTAGACAGCGTTGTAGAGGCCGTTGTTGACCTCCGTCAGCGTGTACGGGAGCTTGTGGAAGTTGCCGATCCCACCGACGATCGCCGCCAGGTGGATCACGAGCGGGCAGCCGTCCATCGCGGTGCGCGCCTGCTCGAGGTCGCGCAGGTCGCCGGTGTGAACCTCGCAACCCTCACGCATCCACTGCGGGGCGGGGCGCTGGTCTGAGACGCGCACCTCATACGCCGGGTCGGCCAACAGCCGCCTGACGACCGCGGCGCCGATCGTCCCAGCGCCGCCCGTTACGAGTACTCGGCTCATCGTGTGCCGCCCGTGGCGAGCGGTGAGACTCGTGGGTGGATCGCGATCGTCGCTACCCACGCGCGTGCGGAGGTCTTGTGGCAGCTCATGCGCTCGGCGCTCCCAGCGCGGCCAGCTCGCTCGCGTAGGCGAACACCTGGCCCGCGCCCCAGCAGTTCCACGGGTCCACGACCAGACAGTCGCCACTGGCTCGCTGGGCGATCGTCGCAAGCGCTGCCGGCTCGCAGAACTCGGTGTGGTTGGCCGCTACGACCACAATGTCGGCGTCCTGAACGGCCTCCTCGAAGGACACTGTTGGGCTGGACACATGCGGATCGTGGGCCACCACGTCCGCCAGCTCACGCTCGAGTAGCCGGATCAGCTTGTGGGCGAGGGAGTCCCGCTCGTCGTCTGTGTCGGCCTTGAACGCAAGCCCGAGCACGGCCACCTTGCGCCCGGAGAGCGAGCCGACGCCTGGCGCCCCGTGGGCTGGTCCGAGCCGACGTCTGACGCCTTCGACGAGGAATAGTGGCACCGACTCGTTCACACGCGACACCGCGAGCAGCATCCCGGGGGCATTGGAGCGCTCCTCGGAGAAAGCGAAGTCCTTGCGCAGGCACGTCCCGGCCGTTAGTCCGGGCTGGGCCAGGCCGCCGCGCGGGTAGTCCCGGTTGACGAGGTCGATCACCTCGAACACGTTGGCGCCGTAACGCTCGCAGTCCATCATCAGCAGGTTGGGCAGCGCGAAGTGCGTGTAGCGCAGGATGTTCGCCCAGATCTTCGCGAGCTCAGCTTGCACGGGGGTGGTCTGCACGATCGGCGCGCCGAACACGCCGAACAACTCGGCGACCACCTCGCCGGAGCGGGGGCCGACGCCGCCGACGATGCATGGCAACGAGTCGATCTCCTCCAGGAAGCGCCCGGCGGCGATCCGCTCGGGGGCATGCGCCACATACACGTCTTCCCCAATCTCAAAGCCACGGTGCTTTGCCAGGTATCCCGCCACGAAGTCGGTCGTCCCGGGTGCCACGGTTGAGCGCAGCGTGAGCGCGTGACCGGGCCGTAGCGCTCCGAGCAGGTCGTCAAGTGCAGAGCGGATGTCGCGCATGTCGATCTCGATGTGCGAGAAGGAGGGAGTGCCGAGTGTGATCACGATGTGCTTAGCGCTCGCGGCGTCCACCACCCTCTCCGACAGCGATAGGCGCCCGTTAGCGACCACCCGGTCGAGCAGCTCCTGGGCGCCGGTCTCCTCGAAGGGCATCGCCCCCGCGCGCACCGATTCGAGCCGAGCCTGGTCGTTGTCGATCCCGATCACACTGAGACCGCGGTCGGCGAAGGACAGCGCGAGCGGCAGCCCGACGCGCCCGAGGCCGATCACAGAGACGTCGGCGCTGATGTGAGAGTCGCTCATCGCAGGGCAGAGGTTATCGGCGCTCATGCTCGCCCCAACCCCCCGCATCGGCCATCGGACCGCGCTTGTCCCCATGATGGCGGTCGCAGCCCCCGGATCGCGACTGGGGCAAGGCGAGCGCGAGGAGGACGCTGCGCGTCAGGTGCGTGCGCGGCGCTCGCGCAAGTACTGGCGGGCGAAGCCCACCACGAAGCGTGGATTCTGAGAGGCGTAGCGCCGCCACAGCCGCCGTGGCTCGCGCGAGAGTCGATACAGCCACTCCAGCCCGTTGCGCTGCATCCAGTGCGGCGCCTGGGAGACGATGCCGGCGTGGAAGTCGAATGCGGCGCCCACCCCCACGAGTAGCGGGGCGGCTAGACACGGGCGCATCTCGCTCATCCACAGCTCCTGCTTGGGCTGGCCCGTGCCCACCCACACCACCTTTGCACCCGATCCGTCGATCTCGGCCACCACACGATTCTTCTCCTCTGTCGTGAGCGGACGAAACGGGGGCGACCATCCGCCGACGATGCGCAATCCCGGGAAGCGCTCGCATAGCCGGTCGGTGAGCAGCGCCAGCGCCTCCTCCGAGCGCCCTCCGTAGAGATAGATCGGCGTGCCTTCCGTGGTGGCGTGCGCGCAGTAGTGCTCCATCAGGTCAGGCCCGTACACGCGCGTCGCGTTCGCGTGCCCGAGCAAGTGCAGTGCCCACACGAGTGGCTGGCCGTCGGGGACCGCCAGCGTGGCCCCTTCGATCGCGCGCATCGTGGCTGGCTCGTCGTGGGCCGACATGATCAGGTTCACTGCCGCCGCGGTCAACCAGCCGCGCGTATTGGTGGCGACCATCGCGTCCATCCACTTGACGACCTCGTCGTAGTCGGACACGGCTAGCGGCACGCCCAGGATCTCTGCGCGCGTCGGGAGTGAGGGCTGGGGGTTGGATGTGGATGGCCCGGAGATTGGTTGAAAGCCTATCCGCGGACTGCGCCTCCTCGCCCGGATATCCGATGGATCTCGTTGGATGATCCACACGATTCGTGATCTTCACATCGGATGAGCCCGCCTGTCCCCCGGCAAGGGGGGTCTCGCCTGAGCCGCTATCGCGCGGAGCGCCTGCTGCACAAGGACTTCGCCGTCCTGCGCTCCAAGGTGCTCGCGGTCGTCCGCTCGCGGCTGCGCTCCGAGGGCATCGTGCTCGACCCAGCCGACTTGGAGGCATGCTATGCCGAGGCCTGGCACGGTCTCTATGCAACCGTGCTCGCGGGCGAGGCGGTCGAGAACCCGTCAGCCTGGCTGGTGCTCGTGACGTTTCGCCGTGCCATCGACGAGCACCGCTCAGCCAGTCGTGCCGGGGTTGTGGAGGGAGGGGAAATGGGTTCGTTCCCGTCGTGGGTGGACGCCGGCGCACGGGACCTGGCAGCCGAGCTCGATGACCGCACGCGCCTGCGGCAGGTATTCGAGGCGCTGCGTACGCGCCTCTCCGCCCGTGAGTGCGAAGCCGCCTCGCTCTGCTACCTACAGGGCCTCTCTCGGGCGGAGGCCGCCGAGCGCATGGGCGTCAGTGATGCACGTATGCGCAAGCTGATGGAGGGAGCCGGCCCCGGACGGCCCGGTGTGGCGAGCAAGGTTGGACGCCTGCTCGACACGATCAAGGCGGGAGGCTGGTGCGAACAGCAGTCCTCTTTGATGCGCGCGTTCGCCTTCGGCGTGCTCGACCCGCAGGGCGAGCGTCATGCCCTTGCTGTAGCCCACTGCCGCGAGTGCCCAGCCTGCCGCGCTCACGTCGCCTCGCTGCGTGGCCTCGCCTCCGTGCTGCCCCTGCCATTGCTATCCCGGCTCGTCCTCGCCGGCGGGAAGGGGACGGTCGCCGCGGCCGGTACGAGGGCGCTCGACGTGGACACGTCCAGCGGAGGGCCCAGTGCCACGGTGGGACGCCGCCCGAGTGCGGCCGGTGCTCCGGCGAGACGTCTCGCCTCGAGTGTGTCGCGTGTCGGCGGCAAGCTCGGCGCAGGGGGTTGGGGCGGTTTCGCCGGCTCGCTCACCGTCAAGCTAGCGGTCACAGCGGTGATCTTGCTCGGAGCTGGCTACGCCACGCTCGGCAGCCACGCCCATGCCAGCCCAGGCGGCCCTCCCGTTCCTGCCGCGCTCGCGCCTTTGCCGGTCGCTGCCTCGGTGCTCTCGCAAGCTCCATTCGGGGTGTCCTACGCGCGTGTGCACGTGGACGCGGAGCGAGACCGTCGGGACCGTCGGAGATCCGTAGCCGCTCGTCCGCGTCACCCGCGCGCCCATACCGCAGCCCCCACCGCCGAAGTGGCCGCGCCCGAGTTCAGTCCCGAGCGCGTCGGCAGCGCAGGGCCGTCATCTGTGACGTCCGCCGCGTCCAGCCCAGCACGCTCCGTCGCCGGGAGCGGCGGCGAATTCGGCTTTGAATAGCGCGCGGACGGGCGCCTGAGAGATTCAGCTCCAGCCATGCCCGCGTCCCGTCGCGCGGGCGCTCGCAGCCCTCCAATAAATCCATGTACTCCGCGGGAAAGAAACCGTTCTCAGCCGCGCGGGAACACCTGCGTCAGCCGCTTCATCGCCAGCGGGTTGCCGCGCGGGCGTAGCTTGCCGGTAGCCACGGCTCTCAGCGGGTCGAGCCGTTCGCCGACAATGTCCACGAAGTCCTGGTAGGTGATCTTCAGGCGCAGGTCGGGGCTCGCCACGACGCCTTGCTCGGCGGTGCTCGACCCGTTATCGACGCGCAGGTGCCAGCTCGCCACGTCCGGGTCGGTGAACTCCCACTGGAAAGTGGTTGCTCGCTTGAGCCCGTGGTTCGGGTTCACCTGGCGGCGGATCGTGTCGAACAGCAGCGCCACGGTCTCGGGATCGCGCTTGCTGGGCCCCTCGCGTACGCCGATCACGCCCGCCTTGGCCAGTTCGCGTCCGCGCTGGGATATCTCGATTGGCGACAGTCCCGGCGGCAGCAGGGGGGGTCCCGGCAAGCTCTCGGCGGACAGGCCGGCGGAGCGCAGCTTGGTGGTCATCGACGTCAGACCTTCCACGCCCACCTCGTCGTACGTGGCGCCAAATACCGTGATGTAGCTTTCGTCCCAGCCCGGGGGCATCAGTACCTGCGCTGTGTACCGCGTCACCTCGCGCAGCAGTTTCGCGACGGCCTTCGGCACGCCCACCGGGTCTTCGCGTCTCAGGTCCGCCAGCAGCTTCACGCCGAAGCCGATGTGGCGCTGCTCGTCGGCCGCAATGTTCTGCATCCCCTGCCTGAACGCCGGCAGCACGTCGCGATCTTCGAGGTAGCTGCAGATGAAGTGCTGGCCCGGCTGGGCCAGCGACGCCTCGATCACGACGTGGTAGAGCGTTACCGCTGCCGCCAGCTTCGCGGGCGAGCGATCGGCGCGCAGCTCGTCGGCCATCGTGTCCAAGCGGTCGAAGATCTTGCGGAACCCCGGCGTCAGCTGCGGCTTGATCGCCTGCAGCCCGCTATGCATCGAGCCATCGCCGATCCCGCACACCTCCTGCATGAACCGCTTGAAGAACACCGCGTGGCGCGCCTCGTCCACCTGCTGGGTGGTGAGGAAGTACTTCTGCTCCTCCCTCGGCGCCGCGTCGATGTACGGCGACAGGTTGTCCGCGACGGCGTCCTCGCCCCAGAAGAACAGCGCGTAGTTCCACAGCGCCGCCTGGCGCTCGAACTCGGTGAACTGCTCGCGCCACTGCTTGGCGTCCTCTGTGAAGTCGAGCTCCATCGCGCTCCAGTTGCCGCGCTCCCAGCGCGCATACAGGTCCTCGTAGGAGATGGCGTCGACCGGCAGGCTCTCCGGGTTCTCGCTCCCCGTCGGTGTCGCTGTGCTCGCCATGTGCTTGCTCCTCTAGGCCGTGGATTTGGCTGGGCAGCCAGTCCTTCGGAATCTAGCGGAAGATCGGTGCGTACGTCCCGGGAGATCGATGTGCCCGCCCTCGAGAGGACCCGAATCCACACTCCCGGAGGATCGGTTCGATCTACTCATTGGCGCATGCTCGATTCGATCTCGTCCTCGTTGCGGGAACCGTCATCGCGACGAATATGCTCAACACGATGATGCGATGGCCCCTGGTGTCGCTGCGCGAGACGCCGGTCGCAATCCCGGCGCTGGCGGCGATCGCTCTATTCGTCGTGTGGGCCACGAGCCAGGCGGGCTATCCGCTCACCCACTGGGCTCCCGGCGCGCTGATCGTGCTTGCGTTGCTCGCCATCGCGTTGCTCGCCGTGCCGCTGCACCTCGCCGAGATACCGCTCCCCGTCAAGCTCGCGCTCGCCTGCCTTGCGGCTTACGCCGCGCTCAGCTTCCTCTCGATCCTGTGGGCCTCCGCGCCAGGCGAAGCATGGGAAGGCGCCAATCGCACCCTCCTCTACCTGATGGTGTTCGCGCTGTTCGCCCTCTGGCGTGGGCGCGGCGCGAGTGCCAGCCTGATGCTCAGTCTGTGGACGCTTGCACTGATTGGACTGGTGGTTTATGTCGCTGTGCACTTCGACACGGTCACAGGCAGGAGCTTTGACGCCATGCTCACCGGCGAACGTCTGATCTACCCGGTGGGCTATGCCAACGCCAATGCTGCCCAGTGGTTGATGGCCTTCTGGCCGGCGCTGTTGCTCGCCCGTGGCGGGAGCCTGCCCTGGGCCCTGCGTGGGGTACTGGCTGGAGGCGCGGTGCTGCTTGCCGATGTTGCGCTACTCAGTCTCAGCCGGGGATCGCTATACGCGACCCCTGTCATGATTGCGCTCGTCTTCGGGTTCGTGCCTGAACGCCTCCGCACATTTGTCACCGCCGTGCCGATAGCGCTCGGGATCGGGCTAACCGCGCCGCTCGTGTTGCGCGTCGGCGATCGGATTGAGGCCGCCCAAAGCCCCCATGCGGCGATCCATACCGCCGTCATCGCTATGTTCGTCGCCTCTCTGCTCGTCGGCCTTGTGGTCGCCGCGGGCTCGCGCGTGGAGAGCAGGGTCGCGCTCTCCCCTCTGCGTGCCCGCACGGTGCGACGCGGTGTCGGCGCTCTTGCGATTACCACGCTGATCGTCATACTGGCCGGCGGCTTGGTGGCGGCGGGTAATCCCGTGGTACGGGTCCGTCATGGCTGGGACACGTTCAAGAGCGGCTACGCGGCCGACAACAGCACCGGCAACCGTCTACTTAGTGGGCTGGGCAGCGAACGCTACGACTTCTACCGCGTGGCGCTCGACGAATTCGTCGCCCACCCCGCCCTGGGGATCGGCGCCGACAACTTCTCCCAGCAGTACCTCGCCCACGGGCGCAGCGATGAGACGCCGCGCTATCCGCACAGTGTCGAGTTGCGCACGCTCGTCCAGACGGGACTGCTCGGGGCCCTGCT
Organism: Solirubrobacteraceae bacterium; assembly: GCA_036510495.1. Lineage (GTDB taxonomy): Bacteria > Actinomycetota > Thermoleophilia > Solirubrobacterales > Solirubrobacteraceae > Palsa-744. The sequence continues at coordinate 36,912 of DATCDV010000002.1, read as the reverse complement.
GGCCGTGGTGGGTCTTGCCGCGGCGCTCCTGGCGGGCTGGCGCGCGATGCGTGCTCGCGCCGATCCGCTCGCGCGGACGGTCGCGGCCGCGGCGCTCGCCGGCTTTGCCTACTGGACGGTCCACGGCTCGTTCGACTGGTTCTGGGAGTTCGCGGGTCTCGGTGCATCCGCCTTTGCGCTGCTCGGCATCGCCTGCTCGCTGGCGCCCGCCCGCGGACCGGACGCTCTCATGGCGTCCGCCGGCGGCGCCGGCGAAATCTCCGCTGGTGGCCGCTCACTCGGCAGACGGCCCGTCGCACGCATATTGCTCTCCACGCTCGCGGGCCTACTCGCCCTCGCCGCGATCGCCTCGTTGGTGGCTCCGTGGTTGAGCGAACGCCAGATCCAGAGCGCCGCCAGCACCTGGCCGAAGGCACCGCTGGCGGCCTACGCGCGCTTGGATGACGCCGCCAAGCTCAATCCTCTGAGCGATCGGGCGTACCTAGTGGAGGGCAGCATCGCACTGCGCTTCGGGGACTTCTCTCGTGCCGAGCGTGCGTTCTCTCGCGCGCTCGAGCGCGTACCCGACGACGCCTACGCCGCACTCGAGCTGGGTGCGATCGCATCGGAATCCGGAGCACGCACGCGTGCGCTCGGGTTGTTGGAGCGGGCGGTGCACCTGAACCCGCGCGACCCGCTCACCCGCCAGGCGCTCGAGACCGTCCGCTCCGGCAAGCGCGTCGGCGTGGAAGGCTTGAACCGGGCAATCCTCGTTGAGGCTGAACATCTCTCGTAAAGATCCTGAGTCCGCCGGCGCAAAGATCTTGAATTTGCGGGATATCGCCTGGAGATTGTCTCTTACATTCGCTAGCGTAGGGACGAGTTTGGTCGGCGTCGGAGGTCCTGGTGCGCGCCGCCGGGGGGCGCTTCAGAGATAGATAGGGCGCAACATCGCCGAATGCCATCGGGACAGATGTACCGATCCGTTGCAGGCAAGGAGAGCAGCCACCGCGTTGCTTGAGCCGATGAAGGGAACCCAGGGTAGGGAATGAAGCGCAAAATCAGGATCGCAACGGTATTGACACTCGCGGGCTTTCTTACGGCGACCGTTCCCCTGGCCGCGTTCGCCAGCAGTCCGCTGCTGAGTGGTTACGGAGGCCCGGGCACGGGCGAACAGGCGATCATCGGCTCGACGCTGCTGAAAGGTTCCGGTGGAGGGACCGGGTCAGGGGGAGCCGGCTCGAGAGGGGCCGGCTCGGACGGCTCGACGGGAGCGCAGAGGGCGACCGGAGCGCGCCGTGGAAGCACCGTCTCGAGCTCATCCAGTGGCTCTGATGCGACGACTGGCGGGGTGGGGGTCGGCGATCACGGACGAGCTCTCACCCGAACGCCTCACGTAGGCACAGGCTCGACCTCCACCACCCGCCCCATTGCCCCGCACGGCAGCCAAGTCCAAGCTTTTGTCTACCCGAGCGCGCTCGCTTCTCCGGCGAGCGCCTCGTCCGCGATCGAGATCTCAAGTAGCGATCTGCTCCTGCTCGTTGGGATTATCGCGACTCTGGGATTGGTAGGCGTGTTCACTGTGCGACTCGCGAGGCTACAGCCGTAGTGTTGAGGGACCGATAAGGAACGTAGGGCTCCTCGGCCTCATTCCTCCCATGGAGATATCAAGACAGACATCCTCACTTCCTCTGACCGGCCAGCTGCCGGCCAGGCGCGATGCCCCCTTCCCCCAGAGTCTGCAGCGCGGGAAGTTCGGAGGGCCGCTGCAATGGCTGCTCGAAGGCACGGGATGGAGCATCCTGCGCCCAGGCGTCGATCTGCTGCTGATGTATGTGGGCACGATCCTTGCGCTCGGTAGCGCGGGCGCGACCTTTCAGGTCTCCGCGTCGCGAGCTCCGCTGCTTGCGTTGCCGCCGATAGCGCTGGCGCTGCTCTATCTGCGTGGCCTGTACCGCACACGCCTACGCGCCCTGATCCTTGACGGAGTGGTCCCGGTCATAAGCGCCGTGTCGGTAGGTGCGATGACCGTGGCGATGCTCGGGATTCTCGTCAACGGTGGGATACCGAATCAGAGAGACTGGCTTCGCGCTTGGCTGTTTGCGCTACTGGCTTTGGGTTTGGGACGTATCACGCTGACGTTCAGCCAGCGTTTCGCTCGCCGCCGCCGACTTGTGGGCAAGCCTGTCCTGATCATGGGCGCCGGTCTCGTCGGATCCCAGGTCGCACGCCGACTTGACCACCATCCCGAGTACGGGCTGGCTCCTGTGGGGTTCCTCGATGATGATCCCCGCTCGATCGCTGAGGTGGGAGGCCGCGACGTACCGGTGCTCGGCACCGCCGAGGATCTCGACATGATCGTGGAGCGCACCGGTGTGCGCAACCTGATCGTTGCGTTCTCCTCTGTCGCCGACGCCCGCATAAGCCGCTTGATTCAGCGTTGCCAGGAGCTCGGCATCGAGGTGTCGGTGGTGCCTCGCATGTTCGACACCATCAACGACCGTGTCGGCTACGACACCGTCGGTGGGCTGCCATTGCTTTCATTCTCGGGCGTTAACCCCAAGGGCGTTCAGTTCGCCGTCAAGCACGTCATCGACCGCGTATCCGCCACCCTACTGCTGATCGTACTCTCTCCTCTGCTCGCCCTCGCCGCGCTCGTCGTTCGCGTTAGCTCATCTGGCCCCGTGCTGTTTCGCCAGCGACGAGTTGGTCGCGACGGGACCGAATTCGACCTCTACAAGTTTCGCTCGATGCGAGCTCCTCGCCAGCCGACGGTGCAGCCTGGCGGTATCGAGACTGGGGTCCTCGACGGACTGCTCCCTGTTGATACAGCCCCCGGCGGCGTCGAGGGTAGTGAGGATCGACGCACGCTTGCGGGACGTATCCTGCGCCGCACCTCGATCGACGAGTTGCCGCAGCTCCTCAATGTGCTGCGCGGTGAGATGAGCCTGGTTGGTCCACGTCCCGAGCGCCCAGAGTTCGTCGAGCTGTTCGGCCGTGATATCGCCCGCTACGGAGACCGTCATCGCGTTAAGTCAGGCATCACGGGATGGGCACAGGTACACGGCCTGCGTGGCCAGACCTCGCTCGCTGAACGTGTGGAGTGGGATAACTACTACATCGCCCACTGGTCGCTTGCGCTGGATCTGAAGATCGCGCTGCTCACGATCGTCGCGCTGCTCCGCAACGCAGAGTGACGCGCCGATGGGAGCCTGCGCAGCCGCCCTCTGGCGGGGGCGCAATAGCATCGCGTTTCTCAGATGTGTGCGGCCGCCGCCGTGGCTGGGCCCATCCAGTACTGGAACACGCGCACCGCCAGGTTGCGTGTACCCAACTGGCTGGGCAGCGCGACTGAGTAGCGGTTGAAGCTGTTGAGCGTGAACAGGGTTCGGTATACCGCGTGCCGGCCGCGGAAAGCTTCCAACCTCATGTAGTCGCCGACGGGTCCGGACCCGTCGGCGACGAGGCGGCCGCCGTGTCGGTTCAAGCTCACCGTCACCGGGCTGGGTTTCGCAAAAGCTGAGATGAACACGTTGCGCAACGCCGCGAACGAAGGCTTGCGTGCGCCGCTTTCCGCGAACACTCCGAAGTCCTCCCGGGTCGAGCCCTGCAACTCGTAGACGATCTGGGCGGCAACCCACGGGATGCGAGCGAGCGAGCGGTAAATGTTCGACATATTGGCTGCCTGCACTTGTGGGGTAACGCACGCTTGTTCCTCTTGGATGCGTTGTCGTGGCCAACAGCTGCTCCAGCCGAACTCGGTGAGCCACAGAGGCTTTGAGTCACCATTAGCAAACTGCACTTCATGCGTATAACGCAACGAGGCGAGCGTGAGGTTGTAGAAGTGGACGGCGAGCCCGTCGTAATAGCCCTTGATGCCGGCGGCATAGAGCGCGCGCAGGAACGTCCCGTTGGAGCCGACGAGTGAGCCTCCGAGCACCGTCATGGCCGGATCAGCCCGCTTGATGGCCGGGTAGGCCGCACGCAGGATGGCCGCGTAATGCTGTGCCTTGTTTGGTCCGGCCAAATAATCTTCGTTAGCCTGATCCGGCTCATTCCAGATTTCGATCGCGGCGAGCTTGGAGCCGTAACGGGCGGCGATAAACGCCACGAACGAACCGAACGCCCTCGGTTCGCTCGGTGGCCAGGTATTTGCTCTGCTGCCCGTGTTGGGTGTACAGACAGCCAGTAGGGATGGTGGCGCCGAAGATGCCCAGCACGGTGTGCTCAAGGTGAGCACCAATACCTTGATACCGGCGGCCGAGGCCCGGTTGACTAGATAGTCGCTGTAGGTGAGTGCGCTTGGATCTACTTGGCCCTGCTGATTCGGTTCGAACGCGGACCACGGAAATTCGACGCGGATCACGTGGGCGTGCAGCGATTGCGCCCGGGCTATCTCTTGGTTAATCTTCGCGGTTGACGTGCCGATTGCGAAGTCGGTGAGATTGACGCCACTCAGGGGCGGTTTTGGTGCAGATGCGGTCCCGCTCTGCGCGTCCGTTGCGGCGAGCAGAACGAGCGTCAGCGCGACGAGTATCCATAGGACGGCCAGCTTGCTGAACTGTGCTCTCATCCTTGCATGATACTTTGGCCCGGGGTCGCCGGAGTCAGCACCTGTCATTCGAGCGATACCGATAAGCTGTGCCTGTTATGTCACCTACGTGGATCTGGTTGCAGGGCGCAATCGTCGTGTTCGTGCTCATTGGCATGATTATCGCGATCACAAAGTTGGCTTGAGGGTCAACGCCGCCCAAAACGCACGCGCCATGGTCGCATCTGCTTCTCGATCGGTCGCGCTGGTCGAGCGGGTATCTCCTCACCGTCAAGGATGGCGGCAGGCACTGCGTTCGTGAGCCAATCCGCCAGCTCACTAAACCTTGTCTCGCTCAGCTCGCCGGCCATCCCGGGTGGACGCCTGATCGCGTCGTGGGCGTCCGACGCGACGTTGTGAACTAGGTCCTGCTCCAGCAGGCGTCGGGCGAAACGACGCACCTCGCCTCCAAAGCGGCCTACGAGAGAACCAGCCGTGATTGAAGTAAGGACCCCGTTACGAACGAGCGACTCCAATATCTGCGGGTCGCGATGTAGCGCCGGACAGCGCTCCGGATGGGCGAGCACGACGCGATGACCGGCTCTCTGCAGTCCCGCCACAACAGCGTCTAGGCCGGCAACGATCGGAGTGAACGGCGGCTCTAGGAGAACCCAGGGACCGTCGCCGAGTCGCAGGCGCTTCAGTTCATCCGGCGCTATCTCCTCTGTGCGCGTCGTCGCGATCTCTGCTCCCGGGCGGATCTCCACGGCGATCCCCTCTTCGCCTAGGCGCTTGTTCAGCTCGTCCGTCAGTCGCGTGATGGTGGCCGCGTCGTTCGGGTAGCGCCAGCTCACGTGCGACGTGGCCACCATCACGCGCGTGCCGGTCGCCTCCGCGGCGCGCACGAGCGCGATCGAGTCCTCGATCGTCGCGGGACCGTCGTCGATGCCCGGAAGGACGTGGCTGTGAAGGTCGATCACTGAAGCGACGAACGATATGCGAGCGGCCCGTTGCCTGTTGCAGGCAGCCGGCGGGTATGATCGATCGGCTTCAGTGATCTCACAGCGCGAACCGCGACCAAGGGAGGGTCATGTTCAGATCGATCGTGGTTGGAACGGACGGCTCGGACACCGCCGGCCAGGCAGTGCGTCAAGCGGTTGACCTCGCCGAGGCGGTAGGGGCCGCACTCGAGCTCGTGTGCGCCTACGAGCCGGTGCCGGCTCAGAGATTGCGCGAGGAGCGCCGTGACGCTCCCGAGGATCTACAGTGGGCAGTCAGCCCGCGCGAGGATGTCGACGCGACGCTGGAGGCCGCCGCCGAGGTGGCACGTGGAGCCGGGGTCCCGGTCAATGTGTATCCCCGCCAAGGCGACCCGGCTGATGCGATCCTTGACGTCGCCGAGGAGCGTGACGCAGACCTGATCGTGGTCGGCAACAAGGGGATGACGGGAGCCAAGCGGTTTTTGCTTGGATCGGTCCCGAACAAGGTCTCACACCACGCGCCCTGCTCGGTGCTGATCATCAGGACGACGTAGTGCCCCGAAACTACGTGGTCAACTGCGGAGGGACACGCCTATTCCAGGATGAGAAACGTGAGACGCGAATACTTTCGCGTCCCGGAAAAGCGTTCCCGTACGCGATCGTCAAGTGCGCGGACCCAACGAGCGAGCCGGCGCTGTGCCCGAGCTGGCAGAACGAGGTTTAGGGGCATCAGCGGGATCGACAAGAACTCGCGCTCATAGTGGCGGAAGCCCGGAAAGATCGAGGCGCACAGATCCCAGTCCGCGGTTGTGAGCGGATGCTCATCCGGAGTCCGCGCCGAAGGCGTCAGCGCCCGCCCGAGGCGCAGGATCGGGTTGTGCCACATCGGCTCCAGGAAGACCGCGCGCCCTCCTGGTCGCAGGATTCGCTTAATCTCTTCAAGTGCCACGCGAAGCTCCAAGTGATGGAGGATCGCGTCGCCGACGATCAAGTCGAATGAGTGATCGGGGAGCCCCGTCGCGTGCGCGTCGGCTGCCAGGAAGTTGGTCCTATCAGCAAAACCCTCTTGCTGGGCCATCAGGCGGGCTTGCTCGATCTCGCCCTCCGAGATATCGATGCCGGTCACGTGCAGCGCATCGTGCTCGATCAAGTATCCCGTTCGGTAGCCCGGTCCGCAGCCGTAGTCCAGTACAATCTTGCCGCTCGGATCGTAGAAGCTGCTGATCTCGTCGTTGCGCCGAAACTCACCCAGTGCACGCCAGATCCAGCGACGAATAGTGTGATACGAGGTGCCCCCCTTTTCGTTGTAGAAGCGCTTCTCGCGGTCTACACGCGACTCAAGCGCTGCGTTCTCGGACGCGGGCACAGCGGGAGCCTATCAATGTGATGTCGGCAGCGCGCGCTTAAAGCACCTTGGTGGTGTCATTGCGGGCGGCTGTTGTCGCCTCCAGCCGCTACGGTGTGGCGATGCTGCTCTCCCGATCCGCGGCTGTCTGCCATGCCCGGCGATAGCGAAATTTCCTCTACGTCCAACTGGTTCGCGCCCCAGGGCCCGCGCGAGGGGCTGGGGCACTACGTTGACGTTGTCCGCGAACGTCTACGGTTGATAGTCGCCTGCTTGTTGGTGGCCACGATTGCCGCGGGCCTGTACGCAAAGCTGGCGCCACGTTCATGGCAGGCCGAATCGCAGCTGCTGATCACGCCGGTGAACGGGGAAACCAGTCTGATCGGCCTGAGCCTCATTACCAACTCCAGCAACCCCACAGGCGCTATATCGACCGCGGCTAGCTTTGTAACGACTCCCGAAGTAGGGGCCCTGGCGGCCGCCTCCGTGGGCCACACCTCAGCAAACACCCTGCTCGGGGAGGTCAGTGCAACGCCCGTAGCCTCGAGCAACGTGATCGCGATCACTGCCAAAGCGTCGAGTCCAGCCCGCGCCAAGGCGATCGCAAATGCCTTTGCGCTTGGGACTGTCCAGAATCGGACGCATATGCTTCACCGGGAGCTCGAAACGATCATCCCGGCGCTGCAGGTGCGGGTGACGGCTCTACCTCCATCCCAGCGCACGGGCGTGGGATCGCTGAGCGAACGGCTCGCCTCGCTGCAGACGCTGCTTGCGGGGCCCGACCCCACGATCAGCGTTGAGGCGCTCGCTTCGCTTCCGACGTCACCATCGTCACCCAAGACCAAGCTGAGCATCGCGGCAGGCATCATTGTCGGCCTTGTCATCGGTCTCGGCGCGGCTTTCGCCCTAGAGGGCTTGGACCCGCGTGTGCGTCGCGAGGAGCAACTTCGCGGCATCTTTCGTCTTCCGGTGCTTGCTCGTATCCCCCGTGAGCGCAGCCGTTCCTCGCAGCGCACGCCGCTGCGACCGAGGGATCTCTCGCCAGCCGCGCAGGAGGCCTATCGCATGTTGCGAGTGGCACTCGGCGTTCGCGGCTCGTCCTCGGTCTCACGGTCGGTCATGGTCACGGGCTCGATGCCCTCTGAGGGCAAGTCAACCACCGCCCTCAACCTCGCGCATACGATCGCTTCCGCTGGAAGGCGCGTGATCCTCATCGAGGCCGATCTGCAGCGTCCGTCGCTGGCCGGTGCACTCGGAGTCGATGCGTCGCAGGGAATGGCCGAGGTTCTCATGGAGGACGTTACGCTCGAGGACGCGCTTGTGACACTCGACGGGAAGGAAGGCAATCTGAAGATTCTATTTGCCGGACGGTCCCACGGTTATCTGGTCGATGGTCTATTGACAGCTGCCAGCAGACTCGTCGAGCCCGCCAAGGAGCTGGCTGACTATGTGATCTTCGATACGCCGCCTGTTACCGATGTCAGCGATATCTTGCCGCTTAGCCAAAATGTGGATGATGTGCTGATCGTCAGCCGTCTGGGCCATAGCCGTGTCGATCAGCTCGTCAACCTCGGGGAGGTGCTGTCACGTCAGGGCGTCCGTCCGACGGGACTTGTGATTGTCGACGACGACCTGAACCAGGGAAGCGCGTACTACTACGTCCAAGCTCCTCAGCCCAAGCACCGGGGACCGCTGGGTCCTAGCCGTGGCGTGCGCCCTGCCCGCAGCTAGCCGGCGATGATCGCTCGCGCTCGCGGGGGCGGACTACTCGCACCGAGCGCATTGGGGGCGGCGCTGATTATCGGGCTTGTCGCGGCAATCAACCCACTTATTGCTGTGGGAGCAGCCTTGGGAGTTGTCTTCGCATTCGTGGTTTTCGCCGATCTTGCGCTGGGATTCGCCATGATCGCCTTCCTCAGCTTCCTGGAGGTCCTTCCCACGTCGGGCGGCCTCAGTCTGTCCAAGGGCGCCGGTCTCCTGTTGGCCGTGGCCTGGTTGGCACGCTTGTCAACTCGTCAGCGCGAGCGTGATTTTTTCGCCGAGTATCCAGTATTGACCTGGCTTATGGTTGCCTTCCTGGCGTGGGCGTCACTCACGCTCTTGTGGGCTACGCAGACGGGCACAGGAGTCACGGCGATCTCGCGGTACTTCCTCGACATGCTGCTTTTGCCGATTGCTTTCACGGCAGTGCGCACGCGTCGAGACCTCGTTATCGTGCTTGCCGCGATTGTGATCGGGGCGTTTGTGGCGGCGGCGTTTGGAATCGTCAAGCCACCCAGCCCCGAAGTGATTGAAGGCCGAGCCACCGGAACCATCGGTGACCCAAACGAACTCGCTGCAGCTCTGATCGTCGGTCTTGCGCTCGCAGCCGGACTGTTGCTGTCGCGGGGACGTTCGTTGGCGGTGCGATTGGGCGGTCTGGCAGTAATCCCGTTTTGCGCCGCGGGGGTCTTTCTGAGCCTTTCTCGCGGCGGCCTGATAGCGCTTGGTGCCCTGTTGCTTGCGGGCCCGTTTCTTGCTGGTCGCTGGCGGCCCGCGATGGCGTGTCTGCTACTCGTGGTGGCGGCCTCTGGGTTCTTGTATTTCACGCAGATCGCCTCGCTGCCCGCCCGCGAACGGGTGACTGCTTCCAACGGTGGTTCGGGGCGCACCGATCTTTGGACAGTGGGGTTGCGCATGGTTGACGCCCACCCCGTTGGTGGCGTGGGCGTGGGCAATTTCCCTGTTGCCTCTGCCAATTACGTTCTACAGCCAGGGCTACTCGAACGATCCGAGCTGATCTTCTCCACAGCTCCGAAGGTCACCCACAACACCTACCTCCAGGTCCTGGCCGAGATGGGATTCCCAGGCCTCTTTCTATTCCTGGGGATCATTGGCATCAGCCTGATTTGTGCCTTCCGGGCAGCGCGCCTGTGGTCCAGACACGGCGCTGTTGGGATGGAGGCGCTGGCGCGTGGCGTGCTGCTGGGGCTGATCGGCCTCCTAGTCGCCGACTTCTTCATTTCGGAGATGTACGGAAAGCTGCTGTGGACGATGCTCGCGATCGGCCCGGCGATGCTCGCGGTTGCCCGCCAGGAGGTCGCCGATCGGAGTCCGGCCGGGGACTGATTGGAGCTGGGTGGCGCTTGCCCGTCGCCCAGCGCGAGTCCGTGTATGGGTTTAGACGGATGTCTGATCCGGGCTAAGTCTGTTTAGGTTCAGGGCAAGTCAGCCGATGAGGTGGGAAGGGGGCGGGAGACCCATCGTGGTCGCTCGGCCCGCTCTCGATAAAGGCAAACCCGCTGTGAGGCGGGGACGCAAAGCCGCGAGACCGCTCTATTGCGGTCAGTCGGGCTACCGAAAGGCCACCCAATGGCAACTGCTCCCAGCTCATCCGCTAAGCGCACACGCTACAGTTTCATCACCACCGCGCTCGTCGCCCCCCTTGCGATTGGTGGCGTGATTGCCTGCTTCTCAAGCAGCCCGGCCCTCGCGGCGACTACGCCAGCGCCCTGCAGCCTGTACGCCTCGACCAGCGGGAATGACAGCAACGCGGGCACGGCGTCCGCACCGTTCGCAACCGCCAAGCGCCTGATGGAAAAGCTCTCGGCTGGACAGACCGGTTGTCTCACATCGGGGCAAACCTTCGCCGGCTTCACGCTGTCCGAAGGGCAGACGCACGGAGCCGAAAGTGCACCAATCACACTCGCCTCGACAAATCCTGAAGAACCGGCGACACTCGATGGACGCATTACGACCGAGAAGGGCGCCGACTGGCTGACCTTCACCCATCTGAATTTCGTTTATGGGCAGGACACACTTTTTCCTAGCGTAACGATTGCCTCGGCGCACACGAGCTGGACTTACGACGATGTCTCCGGCGGAGATCTGAATATTTGCTTCCTGACCAATCCCGTCGGCGACGCATACGGTACGGGTGAATACACCCTGATAGAACACGACCGTGTCCACGATTGCGGTCATCCGGTTACGAAGGCTGAACTCGAAGCGCAATCCAACGACATATACGAAGGCCGGGAGAACGGTTGGCACACCCATGGCCTCTACGACGAGGGTACGCACACTACGGTGACGAATTCTTACTTCTACGACGACTCAGGCATCGGAATCCTCCTGCGCAGTGGCGGCTTTGCGGTGATTGAACACAATGTGATCGACGCCGACGGACGTGGCGTAGAGCTCGGGAACGAAGGCACCGAAAACGACAACATCGCCTGGAACATCATCTCCAACACAACGAGCCCCTGTGGCCGTGAAGTTGCCGCAGGCTCACACTGCGACACATATGGGCTGATGACCAATGGCAGCGTTGGCGTGGGAAGCGTCTTCCACAACAACGATCTCTACGGCAACGAAGGTGACAACATCGAACCGGGCATAAACGGCATCGTTGCCCGTGTGGCCAATGTCGAAGTCAACCCGCTTTACGCGAACGCCGCCGCTCACGAATACACGCTTGAGAAGGAATCTCCAGTAGCGGGATATGGGCCTGACGCAGCGCAGTCGACAGTGACGTCCTCCGCGCCGATCGAAACGACGCCGATTCCGCCTCCAGCTAAAACGGAGACGCCAGCTCCGCAGCCCTCGAAAACTGAAACGACGCTAGTTTCGTTTCCGGCTAGAACGGAAACTACATCTACTCCGGCTAAAACTGAAACGTTTGGGACAAAAGAGCAGAGCAATCATCGCAGCTCAATCAAGAGTCGCCATATCGCGAGGACCGCCAGCTTACGCTCTCGGGGTAAGCGCCACCGGGATGGCAAGCGCGTAAAGCGGCACCATCGCCCCAAAAAGTAAAGCCTGAAAGAAATGTGAAGGTAGGTCAACCTTCACATGGGATCGCACAGCCTGTTGGGACGCGCTTTAGCGCGAGGGACGGTTCCGGTCGGACAGAAGCTCAAGGTAGAGATCTTCAAGGCGGTGGACGAGCACATCGATGTCGAACTCCGCGCGCCGGCGCTCCTGTCCTCGAGCTCCCATGGATCGCGCCCGCGCTGGATCCCGCAGTAGCTCCGCTATGGCGTGCGCGAGCGCAGATGGGTTGCGTGGGGGAACGAGCAGTCCGTGCACGTCCGGCTCGATGAGATCTGGAACTCCACCGACCTCGGTTGCCACGACCGGCAGCGCAGCGTCCATGTACTCCATCACCGCAAGCGGACTGCCCTCGAAATCCGAGCAGCAAACGGCAACATCAAGAGCGCGCAGGATGTCGGAGACGTCTGAGCGACTTCCCAAGAACCTGACCGTATCGACCACTCTGAGCTCGCCGGCTAGCCGTTCGAGGGCCACCCGCTCGGGACCATCACCCACCATCAACACCTGCAGGCTAGGCCATTCCTCGGCAAGTATCGCAGCGGCGCGCAAAAGCACATGAAGGGCCTTCTGGGGACGGTGCACTCCCACTGCGCCGATAACCGGCGCGCCGGACTCGATGCCAAGCTCCGCCCGTATATCTCGTCCGCTCGGAGGCGCTGAGGGAGGCACGCCATTGGGGATGAACAGCGTGTGGCGGGGATCGATTCCCTCAACCTCGGTCATACGACGCCGGTCCTCACGCGAGACCGCTATGAAACGGGTCGCGCCGCGCGCAATCAACTCGCGATCCAAGAAGCGGCGCAGTGACTGGCCCTCATAGGACCAGGTGTGCTCGTGGGCAAGTACGACCGGTACGCGCGCGATTTTGCCTACCAGCGTTCCCCACAGGTTTGAGCCGAACTTGTGGGCGTGGAGCACGTCAACGCGTTCGCGATGCAAGAATCGCCCCAACATAGTCAAGGCTTGCAAATCTACCTTGTGCCGCCGTCCCAGCCCCAAGAGGCGCACGCCCGCTGCGTCCAACTGTTCGAGCGCCTGCTGACTCGAGGCACCAGCACTTACGCGCGCTGGGTGGGGCCAGCGACTGACGCACAAGGTCGACGCGAAGCGGTCTGGATTCAAACGCGTGGCAATCAGCAGCGCAAGATGCTCGGCGCCACCCACGCAGCTCAGATAATCGACAAGAGTGACAACACGCAAGCGGTCGCCCGGCGAGTCCAGAGAGGTGCGTCTCATGCAGGCCGCCATCCTACCGGCTCCATCTTGTCTAGATGAGCAGTGTCACGACCGTCGCACTACTCATCTAGCCAGGGCCGGCCACGAACCGGTAGACCGACTCGACATCCTCGGCCATCCGCTGGACGGAGAAGTAGTCCTGGACCCGCCGGCGGCCATACTCACCGATCCGGCGACGCCGCTCCGGATCGTCGATGAGGGCGAGCAGGTTCGCCGCCAGCTGCTCGGCGTCGTCTGGCGTCCCGAGCAGTCCGGCCTTCCCGTCCTCTACGATCTCGGGCGTTCCTCCAGCCCGGACGGCGACGACCGGGTTGCCCATCGCCATCGCCTCTACGAGGGCCAACGCGCACGGCTCTCCCACGGACGGGAGGGTGAAGACATCGGCGGCGGCGAGTATCTCGCGCACGTCGCTCCGGCGCCCGGTGAAGATCACCTGCCGCTCAAGCCCCGCGGCGGCTACCTGCCGCCGCAGCGTCTCGGTGTAGGTCTCGCCGCCGGTCCGCAGGCGGGCGGTCTCGGCTCCGACCAGTATGAGACGGGCGTTGGGATGTCGCTCCAGCACGCGAGGCATGGCCTCGATCGTGAGGTGCTGGCGCTTCCAGCCGGCCAGCTGGGCGACCTGCACGATGAGCGGGTCCTGCTCTTCGAGGCCGAACTCGTGACGGATCGCCGTTCCGTCGACGCCCTCCGGGTCCCAGTTGGAGAGCTCGATCCCGTTGAGCACCGGGAAGATCCGTTGCGCCGGCACGCCGTCGGCGCGGATCTGGCGCCCGGTCCAACCCGACACGGAGATGATTGCGTCGGCGCGACGGATGGCCAGGCGCGATGGCTGTGACATCCAGTCTCCGTAGCCAAGGTGGAAGTGCACGACGCACCTGGCCGGGGTGACCCGGGAGAGCAGATAGGCGTAGAAGGCGTTCCGTGTGCCCTCCTCGCAGTGGATGATGTCGATCCGCCGGCTGATGATGAACCGGATCAGGCGCCCCGTGTCCCGGAGCGCGGGAAGCGCGGCCTGTGCGGTCTGCGCGAGCAACTGCGGCTTGGGAGCACCACCCACGGGTCCGAACTCCAACGGTCGCAATCTCACATCCGGCGTCTGCGGGAGGGCGGCGAAGGAGGAGCGTCCCGAAGCAACGTAGGAGGGTCTGGCAGCCATCCTCGGATAGACCGCGTGTACCTCGACTCGCTCGCGGTCGAGGTAGCGCATGAGATTGGCGTGGACGGAGATCGTGGGGGTGATCGTCGGGTGGGACACCATGAACAGGACTTTGATCCGGTGGCGCATCGTCTCGGCCGAGAAGCGGCCGTCCGGGTCGGGCCCGTCCAACGTGCGAGGGAGGGACAGGGGTTGAGGCAAGTCCCTAGACATAATCGCCAGGCACTCTCACAGGGTGTCGCTCTGGTCTGGGCGGCGGTTGGTGAGACGTGAGCGGATCATGGCAACGACTGCTTGCACGAACTCTCGCGTCGACTGGGGCACCAGCGCGGCCAGCGCCGATAGATAGATCACCAGGCCGAGCAAGGCCTCGACCGACAGCAGGACGAGACCCAGAACCCTACCGTGCATTTCGGCATGCACTACGAAGTGCTCCAGTGGGAACAGTACGGCCGCCATCGTGATGGCGGCGATCGTCGGTGGCCAGATCTCGCGCACCAGGTCTTTGAGAGGGATGCCGATGGCTCGGCTCATTCCTCGCACGGCATAGGCGGCCACCCCGATTGCGCTCAAAGACATTCCGATCGTAACCCCCACCAGGCCGAAGGGCAGGAATGCGCCGACGAACACAGCGGTTAGCACCAGCGAGGTTCCGTGCATACGAGGCAGCATGTCGGGTCGTCCGTATGACTTCCACGCCTCGCTGGCGAGCGAGTCCAAGGACAGCGCCGCACAGTAGCCACCCAGGGCTGCCGCGCCATAGCCCGCCTCGCGCCACTCGGGTCCGAAAACCAACACTACGAGAGGAGTACCTAGGGGCACCAACAGCAGGCCGGCGGGAAAGGAGAGGATGCACAACCATCGCAACGACCTGAGCAGCGCAGATCGGAAGCGCTCGTCATCGTGGGACAGACGCGCAAAAGCCGGCTGCAACACATACCCCCCCGCATTGATCACCGCCCCCAGTGGTTGGGCCGCGGTCTTTGCGGCATAGGTGAACTGCCCGAGCACACTGGCCCCACTGAAGCGACCGAGAGCCAGGACCGGGAGTTCGCCAACGACGTGACGGATGAGATTGGCTCCCATCACCGGGCGCCCAAACCGGGCGAGCTCACGCCACATGCGCACGCTGGCCTGTCGCGGTCGCGGTCTCCAGCGCACAAACGCCCACGCCGAGATGACATTGACAAGCAACGACGCGTAGGTTCCTATTACTAGCGCCCAGACCCCAAGCCCAGAGGCTGCCGCCGGAATCGCGCCGGCCGCGAACCCCACGGTCGAGAGCGGATCGATGATCACCCTGCGCATAAAGGAGAAACGCCGCTGTAGCAATGCGTCCGGTACGACTGAGGTGATACGCAGAAACATGCATCCTGCCATAACGGCAGCTACCGCTTCATCCTCGTGGCTTTTGAAGTACAGGCCGATCAGCGGGGCTGTAGCCAGCGCGAACATCGTCATCAGGATGCCTCCAGCCAGGGTTGCGAGGAACGCAGAGTTCAGCGCCTCCTCGATGTCGGTGCGGCGCTGGATCAGGGCGCCCAGTAGTCCTGACTCACCTAGCACGAAGCCTACGCCCACAACTACCGTGCCAGCCGCGAAGTGCCCGAAATCGGCCGGGTCGGCCAGTTTGGCCAGCACGACGTAGGCCACCAACGTTAGTAGTTGGCTGAACACATAACCGAGACCAGCCAGGCCAATGCCTCGGGTGACCACGCGAGTGAGGCTGGCCGGGGGGGGTTCGTTCTCCGATACGGAGAGCTCGCTCCGCGGAAACTCCGCCTCCGCGTGGGGAAGCAGATCATCCTCGGAACGTGGTGTCACAGACTGGACTTTGTTGGAAGGCTTGCGGGAGAGGCGGCTGGGCCCAGACCGAGGCCCGGGAAGGCTTCGGTGACACAAGTGGGTGGGCTCGATCGCAAGCGCCGATGAGAGCGTGCCCCGCGAGTGGCCTCGCCGAGCTCGCGTCGTACACGCTGTCGAATGCGTACATCCCAACGCGCGCGCCGATCCATCTCTTCCAGTCGAGCCTGCGCAAGTGCCTTTACCTTAGGTGAAGCGCCGTGGAGCTCGAGCACACTCTCATAGACAGTGCGCAGCCCGTTAGCCAGCGCCGTCTCATTGTGGGAGAGCGAGCCGGGTCGAATTCGATAAATGGCCAGCTGTCCGGCGACTTGCACCGCCTCAAAGCCCGAAATGACGATACGCAGCCACAGCTCGTAGTCCTCACTGTGCGACATATCGGGGTTATAGCCGCCGACACGACCGAGCACCGCACGGCGTACCGTTACCGAGTTGTGCACAAAATTGTGTCGCAACAGCGCGGCTATGAACTGCTCGCTTGACATCGGCGTCCGCGGACGGTGGCGCAAAGTCGCCGTGGTTGCTTTGAGGAATCGTCCGCTGGTCTCCTCCAGGGCCCACGCGTCAGTGTAGGAAAAGCCGGCTTTGGGGTTATCATCCAACGCTCGACCCATTTCGACGAGGTAGTTCGGAAGCCATAGGTCGTCGCTGTCGAGCATGCTCACGTACTCGCCTTGAGCCAGGGCGATGCCTTGGTTGCGTGCGGCTGACGGACCGGCGTTCTCCTGACTGTATACCCGCACCCGACCGTCCTCGACGAATCCAGCGGCGACAGAGGCGGTGTCATCGCTGGAGCCATCGTCCACGACGATCACCTCGAAGTCCTGGCAGCTCTGAGTCAGCACGGAGCCGATCGCCTCTCCAAGGGTGCTCGCCGCGTTATAGGCAGCGATCACGACGCTGAATCTCATCGCGTTGAGCCGTTTCTCAGGTGGCGCAGCGAATCAAGCGAATCCCAGAGCGGGGAACGACGCAGCCGTGTGATGACTGGCGATACCTTCAAGCGAAAGCGCATATCGTCATCTTTGTGGTAGACGCCGACGCGTGGCCACTGTAGCGCCTCACGTGAGTTTTGCCGGCTCGGCAGCGCCGCGGCGGTGCTATAGCCGGCGCTCGCGGTTCGTGTCACGACACGTGCATCGACATCCCCGTATGGGTAAGCCAGCGACGTGCAGGGACCGGGTAGATGTTCCTCGCAGGCGGCCTTTGAGCGTGTCAGCTCGTCTGAGAGCATGTCGTCCTCGAGCTTTGTGAGGTGAGGATGAGAACCTGTATGCGAACCGATCTCCCACCCTTCCTCCGCGAGTCCTCGCAGCTCCTCCCATGACATGGGCATCAGTTCCTGCTCGTGCGGGCCGTGGAGCCATTGATCGATGCCCGACCACTTCATAGGCTTCTCTGAGCCCACGAAGTCGGTGGGTGCGAACACGGTCGCTGGGAGTCCTAGGCGATTAAGAATTGGAAGTCCGAGTTCGCGTACCGAACGATAGGCGTCATCGAAGGTCACGGCGACCGACCGCCCCCTCGGGGGCGAGTTAACGGCCTCGGTGAAGGTTACGCCGCGGTAGCCACGCGCCACCAGCGCTTCGAGCTGGCGCTCGAAGCGCTCAGGGGTGGTCGCGAGATCGGCCTGCCACGTGCGGCTCAGGGCGTGGTAGCAGAGGACGATTGAATGGTTCATTGCGATTGGCGCTGGGAGAGCACGATGGATACCATGATCGATCTTCGCTGTCGACGCGCGCAACCCTCGCTCGGCTTCTCGCCGACGTCGTCCACATGGGCGGAACAAGCAAGGCTAGGCATGACCACCCATCAAGCCTCAAGTTCACCAGCATCAGCTGTCGAGACAGAGCATGTGGATGTGAGCGTGCTGATCCCCGTGCTCAACGAGGAGCATCACATTCGCGAGGCCGTTGCCGCGATGCTGGCTCAGGAGCTGGACGGTACGTTCGAGCTGATCTTCGCCGACGGACGCTCGGTGGATCGCACACGTGAGATCCTGGATGAGCTCGCGACCGGCGATCCCCGCATCCGGGTGCTCGACAATCCTGGACGGCACACGGCGAGCGGACTCAATATATGCCTGGGCGCTGCCAGCGGCGAGTTTGTCGCGCGGATGGACGCCCACACGTATTACCCCAGCCGTTATCTTGCCGCCGGCATCGAACGTCTAGGGCGACGGGACACCGAGTGGGTTAGTGGGCCACAGGTGCCGCAGCCGACCGGTCCGATTTCGCGTGCAGTGGCGATTGCGCTGAGCACATGGCTGGGTCGTGGTGGCTCGCGCAAGTGGAGCGAGGATGACACGGCCGGCGGAGAGGAGCGTGATCTTGACACCGGCGTGTTCGGAGGGGTGTGGCACCGCGTTGCTGTGCTCGAGATCGGAGGATGGGACGAGCGCTGGCCAATCAACCAGGATTCTGAGATGGCCGCACGTTTTCTCGCGCGTGGCGCAAGGCTCGTCTGCATTCCTGAGATGGCTGCGCGATATACACCGCGCGACTCCTTGCGTGGCCTGGCACGTCAGTACTTTCGATACGGCCTCTATCGTGCCCAGACCTTTCGCTATCACCCTGACAGCATGCGTCGCTCGCACCTGATCGCCCCCGCGCTAACTGGCACCCTAATCGCCGCGGTGGCTTTTCCGAGACTGCTGCGCCGGCCGGCTCAAGCGGTCATCGCCTTCTATCTCCTAGCTGTCGGGGTGACCGCCGCGAGCACGGCCGTGCAGCGCGAGCAGCGCATCGAGGGTGCGCTGCTGACCGTCGTCTTGCCGACGATGCACTTCGCTTGGGGCTTCGGCACATTGATCGGCATTGTGCGCTTCGGTCCGCCTATCGGCGCATTCGCGAGCATGTTGGGTCGCTCCCCCGAGCAGTCGGACGGGCAGGCCCCGCACGCAGTGTTCGCGCCCTCGCTGCACAACGAGTCTGCGTGAGCGGTGCGGCTCGCCGTCTACACCGACTACGAGTACCGCTCTGACGGGGTACATCGCTATGGCCAGAGGGCATTTGTCGTATTCCTCGAAGCGCTCCGTCCCCACGTAGACCGGCTTGTGCTCGTAGGACGACTGGACCCGCAACCGGGGCGCTCGCATTACAAGTTGCACGAGGACACCGAGCTCGTCGGTCTGCCTCACTACACGAGCCTCGCCCATCCGTGGTCGGTGGCTCGCTCACTGCTCGCGTCGATCTGGCGCTTCTGGCGGCTGCTCGACGAGGTCGACGTTGTATGGGTGCTCGGGCCATATCCGCACTCTGTGGTCTTTGCCCTGATCACCGCGCTGCGAAGACGGACGCTTGTTCTGGGGGTGCGACAGGATACCCGTGCCTATATCCGCAGCCGGCGCCCGGACCAGCGCTGGATGCATGTCGCTGCCGATCTTCTGGAGACCGTCTGGAGTCTATTCGCTCGTCGGCGCGCGATCGTGGTGGTGGGTCCCGAGCTCGAGCGCAAGTACAACCGTGCTAGCAGTGTGCTCGGGATCAATGTCTCGCTCGTCCGCGCCGAGGATGTAGTGCCCCCCGAGCTGCCACGCGCTCGTTCTTACGAGGATGAGCTGACGGTGCTGACGGTCGGGAGGTTGGATACGGAGAAGAACCCGCTCTTGCTCGCAGAGATCCTTGCGCTGCTGGAGGCGGAGGAGGAGCGTCGCTGGCGGCTCGTCGTCTGTGGTGACGGTCCCATGCTTCCCCAGCTCCAGTCACGCTTGGGCGAGCTTGGGTTGCTCGACCGGGTCGATCTGCGTGGCTATGTCGCGATCGACGGGGGTCTGCTCGAGCTATACCGTCAAAGTCACATGTTCCTGCACGTCTCCTGGACAGAGGGCTTTCCCCAGGTCCTGATCGAGGCATTCGCGGCCGGCTTGCCGACGGTTGCGACCGCGGTCGGGGGAGTACCGGCCGCGGCTGAGGGCTCCGCATTGCTGGTGCAGTCGGGAGACGGACGGGCCGCGGCTGACGCGCTGCAACGCCTCGCCGCCGATCCCGAGCTGCGCAAACAACTCGTCGATAAGGCACTGGAGCGCGCACGCGGATGCACGCTGGAGGCGGAAACGGAGCGCCTTGTGCGGTTCATCATGGCGGCTCCGTGAGCGGCCAGGTCTGCTTGAGACAGACGGGGTGGTAAGAACTCGTGTCGGATGACATCCCAACGCGCAAGCCGATCCATCTCGTCCGGTCGAGCTGTGTAGGTGCGTACATCTCACGCCCGCACTTGTGAGATCCGCTTGCGAAGGCCGCGCAGACGATCGACCTCCTCAGCGGGCAGCAAACGCTTGGCGCTCTGAAGCATTCGCCGATTTGCGGCCGTGGGCGCCGCGCGTGCAAGTGCCAACGGCAGCTGTGACCCGGCGGGAAGCAGCACATCCCACGCAGCTGCGTTGCTGCCGTTGGCGAAGGTGTGCTTGTAATCGACGCGGCCCCATCCGAGGCTGACCCGATGGTCGCCGTGACGGAACCCTTGCTCGATCATGCTCAGCATTGACAGGCGAGGGGCGCTTAGGTGCTTGAAGCGCTCGTCCCACCCGATATTGACGCCGATGATCTCTCCTCCAGCCGTGAGGCACAGGTCGGCGCTGATCGGCTCTCCGTTTATTTCTAGTATCAACAGACGAAAGCGCTCCTCGGGCAGCAACGCCTGTGCCAGATCTCCGAGTAGCAGTGGCAGGCGCTCTCCGAGCGCCACCAGTCGTGACCCGCCGAGTCTCTCCCAGCGGGCGGTGTGCAGACGCGTAAATGTCTGGATGTCCGCGGTCACCGTCGCTGGTGTGCTGATTCGCTCAGTGCCGCCCTCTTTCTCAAAGCGTCGCCGGTAGCGACGGCAGTTGGAACGAAAGTGTGAGTTGAGGGACTTTAGCCATACATCGAAAGACTCTTGATACAGCGATACTGTCGGAACCTCCAGAAGATTTGTGCGGTAGGCAATGGGACGTATGCGGCCCGGCCAGCGCTCGCGCAACGCCGCGACCCACGGCGATGGCGAGGGCAGCGGCCCCAGCTCCAAGGCTGATGGCCGAGGCTCTGTCGCCATCAGCGCGCGGGCTACCGCTTCGGCGACCTCCCAAGCACGGTCGGGAAGTGCCAATGGCGTGACATAGCCTGAAAAGTCGCTGGCCAACAAGCGATGGCAACGACGTAGTCTTGATTGCCCAAGATCGACATATAGCGGAGCTATCCCTATTAGCTCCCCGCGATCATGAACCGCTACGACTCGTAGCAGTGCGTCCTGCGGCGCGACGTGACGCCACCACCCGATCATCCATGCAGGCCCCGACTCTGGAGCGGCATTTGTCACAGCGAGCGCGTCCCATTGCGCAGAGAGCTCTTCCAGTCGAGGTAGGTCGCTGATCAGCTCTGCCTCGCTCATTTCGGACTTCGCCTGACACGCTTCAGCAGTCGCTTGGCTTTGTCGATCTCATCATCAGACAAGGCCTGTCTGACGCTTCGTCGCAGCTGGCGGCGCACGACATCGGAAGTGAAGAGAGTGCCGGCGAGCCGTGGATCTCTGGGTAGGAGCACGCTCTCCGCGACCGGATCATTTCCGTCGGCAAACCCGAGCTTGTATGAGCTTGTTCCCCGCCCAAGACGGTGGCTCGCCTCCCTCCCGAGACTGTAGCGATGCTCGTTGCGCGCAATCGAATCCTCGAGTGCGTAGAGCAGTGCCAGGCGGGCGGGACTAAAATGCTTGAAGCGCTCGTCCCAGCCGGTGTTCACACCGACGAGCTCCCCGCCGCCAGCGAGCGTCAGCTGTGCGCCGACGGGCTCTCCATCCAGTTCGAGCAACAGCAAACGGAAACGCTCGGTTGGCAGCAGCGCCTGCGCCAACTCACCCAGCAGGTGAGGCAGTCGCTCTCCGAGTGCCACCAGACGCGACTCGCCAAGCGGCCGCCAACGACTGGCATGCAGGGCAATGAACTTCTGGATATCTGCTGTGATTGTCTCGTGGGTGCTTGTTCGCGCTGTGCCACCTGCTCGCTCGAACTGTTTGCGGCGTTTACGGGCATTGGCGCGGAAGCTCGAGCCGCGGTTACTCAGCCAATCGTCAAGGGAGTCGTGGCGAAGTGAGATCGTCGGTGCGTCCACGACTGAGTGACGCAATACGAGGGGCCGAATACGGGCAGGCCAGACGTCGGGCAGTGCGGCAACCCATGGTGAGCTTGCGAGAAGCGGTGCAAGGGCTATGGAGCGGAGGCGTGGCTGTGCCTGTCTGAGTGCCCGTGCGGCTACTTCGGCGACCTCCCACGTTCGATCTGCCCGTGCCAGCGGCGTCACCGAGGAGGTGAAGTTGTGGGCCAGCAGCACATAACGGTGCGGATCGGTCGGTTCCACACATAGCGGGACAATGCCGATCAGCTCGCCATGGTCGTGAACTGTCACGACCCGTAGCCGCGCGTCCGGCGGTGCCGCATGACGCCACCATCCGAGCATCCACGCGGGTCCCGACGTTGGCTCTGCGTTGGCGACGGCGAGGTCGTCCCACGCGCCTTCCAGCTCCTCCAAACGTGTCAGGTCCTCGATGATCTCAGTCTCGCTCATGCGGCTGCACTCTATTTGTCGATGCGCTGATGGGCGGGTATGCGCACAGCGTCAGAGTTTCCGCGCTCGGGGACCATCCCCTGCCGACGGCGCAGCGCATCTGCCGCGGCGGTGTTGCGCAATCTCAGGTCGATCGCGGCGGTCGTGCCGAGAATCCGTCCTCGGATAGATGGACTCAGGACTACCAGACGCGTCAGCTCGCGATCGATGGCCCCCAGCCGGTACTTGTACTTGTCGCGTCCGGGGCCCAGGTCGAGCTCGGTGCGGCCCTCGGCGATCGCTTCGAGGATCGCGTGTCGCTCCAGCGAGCTGCCGGGGCTGAGCGCCGTGTGGTCGTTGCTGAGGCCGAGCAGATAGCTGTGCTCGCGCGCGCCCTGGACCAGATCCAAGCGCATTACAAGGGTTTGGTCGTCGGCCTCCAGGGTCCATAGGCGCGTTCCCTCGGGGCCCATATCCCGCACTGCGTCGACGAGAAAACGCTCAAAGCGCATATCCATATGCGCATAACGCTGGTTCATTGCCATAGCCCGCGCACGGCGCAGCTCCAACAGTCGGCGCACGGCAGGCTCGATCTCCGAGGGATCGCTCACGATTCGTGGCACGGCTCCAAGCTCGAGTAGACGCCGCCACTTGCGACGCTGGGTATTGCGCTGCTTGCTTCCAAAGCGCGACTCAAACTCCGTGCCGTCTTGAGGCAGTGCGAGGAAGGGCTGAAGGCGTACGTCGTGTGCAGCAGCCTTGAGAGGGCCGCTTCCCTCCAATAGCAGCTGCGCGAGGCACGATTGGGTTGGCAGGCGTCGAACACGCCACACGTCCCAGTCCCGGCGCCGCGCGGCAAGCTGCTCCAGCAGCATGGCGCTGAACTCCGGTTCCAAGCCGCCTGCGCACAGCAGAACCTCCAGGCCGTTCCACTCGCCACCGGCGAATGTGAGTGTGCGCGCGAGGCGCTCCCGTCCGCACGCGAGCAGTGCAAGGCCGCGCAGCGACCCGTCGGACTCCTCCAGTGCCAAGCACCACGGCTCGTAGCGCTCGCCGTATGTCCGCCACCAGGGTAGAAGCCAACCGGGATCGGCAAACGCGCTCGGAAATTCGCTGTCGGCGGCGAGCTCGTGCCACTCTGCTCGGCGACTCTCCAATTCGTCGAGCGTTATCCAGCGGCAGCGCGTCACTTAACCAAAGCCTAACGGTCCATCTGGATCGCCGTATATCGGACCCGCGCGGAACTCCATTGCCACCATCCCATAGGGTCTATTCATGGATGAGCCACGTCTCAGCGAGCCAGCCAAAGAGGTGTTCGCCGCATGACGGATAGGGAAGTCGGTGGACTGATCGAGGAGGTCCGTGGGCCCGATGATTGTCTCGTCGGCGAGTGGGAGCGGTTGGCCGATCGCGTTGATGCGATCCCCTTCCTCCACCCTGGATTCGTGCTGGCGTGGCAGCGCGCGTTCGACGAGGGCCCACTGCTGCTGGCCACGGTCAGGCGCGCCGGGGAGCTCGTTGGGGCCCTGCCGCTGGTCCGCCACGGCGTTGTGCTCGCGTCTCCTGCCAATTGGCATACCCCGGCGACCGGCGTGCTCGCGGAAGATGGGCGGGCGGCGAGCGAGCTCGCACGTGTGCTCGGCGCCGAGCATCCGCGCCGGATCTCGCTTGCGTTTGTAGATGAAGAGGATGCCGGCATCCAGGCGTTTCGCGGTGAGCTCGCGAGGACTGGATACAGGGTCCTGCAACGGACCTTGACCCGCCCCCCGTATGTCGATCTCGTCGGTGACTGGGCAGCGTTCGAATCGGGCCTGCCATCCGATGTTCGTGCAAATCTCCGCCGCCGCCGCCGCCGTTTGGAGGAGCGCGGGACGGTGGCCTTCGAGGAGGAAGGCGGGGGTTCGCAGCTCGATCGGCTCCTCGACGAAGTGGTGAAGGTGGAGGGAATGGGATGGAAGGGCGAGCAAGGCACAGCGATCGGCTCGCGCGCGGACACACTGGGCTTCTATCGCGAGATCGCGGGCTGGGCGGCCGATCGAGGATGGTTGCGGATTCACGTATTGCGCCTCGACGGACGGGCCCTTGCTGTCAGCCTGGCGCTTCGCTGCGACGGCGTCCACTTCCATCTCAAGACCGGTTACGACCCCGAGTACCGGCAGATGGCACCTGGCATGCTGCTGATGCGCGAACTCATCCACAACGCGTTTGCGGACGGGCTGCGCCGCATCGAGATGCTCGGCGAGGATGAAGCCTACAAGCGCGTCTGGTGTCCTGAGACGCGCGAAACCATCGGACTCCAGGCCTTTGCTCCGTCTATCCTCGGACGCCTCGACAGGCTCGCCTTCGCTCACGGCCGTCCACTGGCCAAGCGCCTCATGCCCGACCGACTGCTGAAGAGGCTCGCCAAAACCGACGGTCCACGTCTGTAGCGGCGTTAAGGGCTAGTTCTCAACAGCTGGCTTTGAGACAAGGCCATCAAGCGATTGTGCTTAGCATCACGATCAATCGACGACACCTACAGACGAACCGCTCGAGCTGGGCGCGGGTGTGCGCCTGAGCTCATCGTCAAGGGCGCGGTCGAGCGCCTGATGAGCGGCCCGTTGGGCCTCGATGGGCCGGAGGGTGTGATCCTGCTTAGGGATCAGCTCCAAGCTCACATTTGGCCAGCGATTCATCCGACCCAGGCGGCCTTCTAGCTTGAACTCTTCGTAGAGGGGCTCGTTACCTGAGAAGATGAAGTGGACGGACTTGTTGGTGCCAAGCAGCCGATCCAGCGCCTGGTCAAGCTCATCCTTCCCGCTACGACGCGTGTACCAGCGGGTCAGCTCGCGGCGCACGACGACAAAGGGAGCGCGTACCGCGAGCGCGAACATCCACGCCAGCGGGACCTCTCCGCGTAGAGCGCGACGCCAGGCTGAACGGCGAAGCAGCCCCCGGCGAAAGTCGCGGGCAATCTGCTGGGACGGATTCCAAAAGAGGGTCCTGGGATTGAGCATGAGAGCCGCGGGGACCCGCTTGTCCTCAAGGGCTCCATGGAAAGACCAATGAGCGCCTGAGCACAGGCCGGCGAGCACGTAGCGCGATCCCACCCCTCTGGCCTCCAACGCGTCGAGGGCTGCACCTACTTGATCAACTCGCTCCGGCACATAGAGCTCGGCCAGCTCGCTGAAGCGGCTGGAGTCGCCGTCTGCGTCACCGATGCCCTCTAGATCAAGGCGTAGGGTCGGCACGCCTAGCGCCGCCCAACGGCGCGCTGCCTCCACCCACATGCGGTTTGGGCCCACGCGCCGGATCGCCCCTGCATTGAGCAGGACCACGCAGATATCCGCGGATGGCCCATCCACCGGCTCGGCGAGCACGCCGAACAGATCCCCGAAGGGCTGCTCGACTGTCAGTGGCGTCTCATGAATGCGTGTGTCCCCGACGGTCAGCTCGATCGTAGTGGGATGACCGGTGTCCAGATGGTCGCTGCCAGTGGCTTCCTCCGGGAGCTCGGTCGCACTGGGGAGACTTTGCTGAAGCCAGGACTTGACCAGCGCAAAGACCGCGAGCGGCGGTCGTGCCAGATGGGGCTTGGCCATCATTGCGCCGTAGCCCGTTCCGTCGGCGACGGTTACCGTTGCGCCGACCTGCTCGAAGCTCGCGCGTAGGCGGGCGTCCACTGCGATCCCGTCTCGTTCAAGCAGCAAAGCCCTGCTAACCAGATCAGGCGGGAGCGTAAGCGTCGACACGTCCAGCTCGTCCAGGGCCTGCGTCGTCTGTGTGCTGAGAACGAATCCGCCCGCCCCCGTGTAACCATCCGGGAGGGGCGATGACTCGAGTTCACCGACGGTGTCGTTTGGGCCGTCGAACTTAGAGTCCTCGAGATGGGCAAAGACACGGAGCTCACGCACAAAAGAATGTCCCCGGGAGGGAACCCCCCAGAGAACCACCTCGTCGATGGGTGCGCCTTCGGCGATCGCTCTACAGATCACGAGACCTCCCAGGCTGATGCCGATCGCTGCCACCCGACTACAGCCGGTCGTCAGGCGCAAGCGACTCGCGGCAGATGTCACTGCGGCGGTCCAGGCCGGCAGCCTCGCCGGGTCGCTCGCCGAGCCGCCGCTGTCGCCCGTGCCTGGTAGATCGATCCGCAGAACGGCGTAACCAGCCGCCGTCAAGTCTTCGGCCCAATCCCGGCGGCTGCGGTAGGAGCAGATGTCATCCCATCCGAAAGGCGGGCAGATCAGTACGGCGGTTGCTATGCGCCCCGGATCATCGGCGGGCATGTGCAAGAGACCGAATACCGGGTCGGCTCCGTCCCGCATATAAATTGGGGTTGCTGGGGGCGCATTCATGAAGACTTCTCGGCCAGCGCTACGCGAATGCGTCCGTTGAGGTTGAGGGCGCTCAACACGCCCCCGGTGAGAGCTGAGCCGGTCTCGCACGGATACAGAGGCACTACACGCTTTCCGCCGGGCTCAATCGAGAGGCCGTCATCGCTAGGTAGAAAGCCGGGCACGTGGATCTCCACACCGTAGGCCACTCGTCTGCTCGAAAGTGTCAGTTCTGCGCTCCCGTCGGGAAGCATCTGTACGTACCCAGCCAGGCCGAGCCTCTCGGCCGGCTCGCGCTCGAGGGGGCGTCCAGCCGGAAAGCGTATGGCTTGGGAGATGATGCCCTCGCCCTCGTCCCGCGCAAGTGTGACGACGATCGTGTCCTGGGCTGGCGGCCCAAAGCGGTAGGTCCACGCGGCATCCACGAAATGGCCTAGGACTGTCTCGACGTTCCACTCGCCCTGGCTGTGTGGCTCCAGCTCGACGGGCATCGTAGCCTCTCCCACAGGATGCTCGCCCTCCCGATACAGCGATACGCGCAGACACGCCCTCAACGGCGCGGGGCCGTCGTTGGCCACATGGGCCACGATACCCCCGAGTTGCTCGTCTACCATCCATACGGCGACCGGCGCGAGCACGCGCTTTAGGTGGTGGTAGGCGATCTTTGGGGTACCCCGATGGTCGATCAGGCCCCAGCCGGCCCCGGGCAGCAGGTCGTGCAGCCACAGGACGAGTCCGCCGCCACAGGGCGACGCCGCTCGGCGCCACTCGCTGAATACCTCAGCGAGGATCTCGCCAGTGAGGGCGCGCGAAAGGGTCAGGTAGCGTGAACGATCCACCCGGCGCAGCTCGGGGGCGTCGACACCGAAAAGCAGTCTCAGGTAGTGGTCGCGAACGTCCTCAAAGTCCCAATCGGCTTCGTTCTCGCGAGGAATGCCAGCCTTCCAGAGGGGATTGTGACCGGCGAGCTGCCCGGGTGCCTGCGGAAGCATCGCTTCGATGGTCCTCTCAGCGGGGACGTGGGAAAAGGCCAGACACTCCGCGGCGAAGCGCACGCCGGCGCGGCGCACGTCCTCCAGGGGCAGCCGGTAGCAGCCCACCCCGTAATAGGTGCTGACGCCTTTGTTCGCTCGGAAGGGAAGCTCGCCGCCGCAGGGCGCCGAGGGAAGATAGACGGCGTCCACGCCGCTATCGCGGATGAGTGCGGGCAGTAGCTCGCCGAACAGCTCGCCGCGCCCGAGCGAGGGATCCAGGCCCATCATCGCCACCTGCTGCTCGACCTCGCTGTTGCCGCACAGAACGGTCAGACTCGGACGTCCGCCCAACGCGGCCAGCGTGTCCGCGACCTCGCGGGTCACGGTTGCGCGAAAGTCCTCGTCCGCGATCGGATAGTCGAGGTTGGCAAACATGAAGTCCTGCCACACCAGGATGCCCAACTCATCGCAGAGATCGTGAAACGTGGAAGTCTCGTATGCGCCAGTGCCCGGCAGGCGCAACATGTTCATTCCAGCTTCGCGTACGCGAACCAGTTCAGTGCGAAGCTCCTCCGCCGATGGAGAGAGGCCGATGGGGTCGATCGGTGTCCACACGGCCCCGCGAGCAAACACCCGAATCCCGTTGACATGCAGATCGAGTCCGTCCTGCTCGACGTCGTGTCCCGACGTCGCTCCGAACTTGAGGTCTCGAAAGCCGATTCGGCCGGCGTCGACGAGGGTCGACGTCTGTGCGCTGCTCACCCGCAGGCGAACATCGTGCAGGACCGGCTCGCCGTGGGTATGCGGCCACCATCGCGCTACTGCCGGTACGACCAGCTCTCCCCGAGCGGTGACCTCAGCTCCACTGCCGTCGGACACAGCGTCCAGGGCAAGCTGGGAGCGATGCGCTCCGGAAGCTCCACTCAGCTCGACTTCTACCGAACTCACGTCCTCCCCGCCCAATGGATGCAACAGAGCCACCACTGAGAGCACCCCGTCCTCGCCATCCATACGCGGGCACAGCGTGAGCTCTTGAATATCGATGCGCCGTCGGCGCTCGAGTCGCACTGCCCGCCATGGTCCCACTGCGGCTGGCCCAGCGGCGATGCCCGGGCATCGGCCGAGCAGCATGGTGCGAAAGAAGCGCAGGTTGCCGTCGGACACCAAGCGGGTACGCCAACGCGCGCGGGGGCGGCGGCGCACACGCAGCAGTGGACCGAGCGCGCGGCAGCAAATGGCGAGCTCGTTGCTCGGTCTCAGCTGTTCGGTGACATCTAGCGCGTGTACCGCGAACATCGAGTCGCTTTCGAGGACTAGCTCTCCATTTAGGTAGACCTCGGCCACGGTCGCGATTCCATCCAGACACAGGCGCACATCTTCGCCCGGCAGCACCGGATGCGTGTCGAAACTTGTACGAAACCACCAATCCTCGGCATCAAAGTCATAGGGCTCGCCGGCTCGCCACAGGCCAGCGTCGTGCAGAGCGCCAGCGGCGGTGCCCGGGATTCGCGCCGCGCTCCAGCTGAGAGTGTCGATGCCCGCTCCATTGACATGTGCGTCTGGCGTCGAGGGGGCCGTCTGCCACCCCGTCGACAGGTCGCGCAACTCGTGAGCATCCACGCGGGCGACGGTACTCGACGCCGATGGCGATCGCTGGTCAAGCCAGTGCGTCATCGAGCCGGCTCATCGCCTCGTCCCACGACGTAGCGAGCGCAGATATCGTCTCTCTGGGCTCAAAGGTGCGACGGCGGGCAAGCCTGAAGGAGAGAACCTTGCAACCTTCGACGATTCTTTGCAGTGCCTCGCGAGCGCGGGAGGCGCCGTCGCCAAGCAGCCATTCGGCCTGTGTCGCCGCTACCTCGAACGCGGAGCCGGCCATCCTCACGGTCGCGAAAGCGTAAGCGTGATACTCGTGCGCATCGCCCTCCAACAATCTCGGCAAGTCGCGATCTAGCTGCGCGCCGAAGCGTACGAACGGGTTGGAGGCTGGGCGTCGCGTGAGATGGTTGCGCAACAACGCCCGTGCGCGCTCGCGAAGGTCCCCTCCGCGCAATGGTTGGGCGGCATCGAAGCGCACAAGCTCGGTATATGGCGGTAGCACATCGTCGGAGAACTCTCGTCCTAGGCGAAGCGCGCCGCGGTAGTCCTCGCCGGAGAGCTCATACAGGCCACTCGCATGGAAGTAGCGCAGATGTTCCCCGACTGGATCGATGCCCTCCACCGCAACCGAGGTCTTGACGTGTTCACGGCGATAGCTCGTGGCTACCGTGTCAGGTAGGTACCACGAGTCCAGCTCGACAATCAGCGTTCGGCCCTCGGCGATTTGCTCGGCTGCTTGCTCGGGTAGCGGCCGATAGGGCTGCATCTCGTGCACATCGACTCCGAACAGCACTTCGAGATCCTCGACCGACGGCTTGAAGAATGTCCACTGATCGCCCTCGAAGTCCATTTGAACGGTGCAGCCCATCGCTGCCAGGGGCTCATGCCCACAGGCGTGCAAGAGCTCGATCAGGACGTCCGTGTAGCAGTTGGTTTCGACATATGTCCGCCCTGACGCGTGGAGCGTATGGGATCGATAGCCAGCCGGATCAAGCTCCAGGAGGCTTACGAGTCCTGCGGCCGACGGGCTCATGTCTCCCAAAGTCGGCCGCGCACCTGAGCCGGCCACGCGCGCGGATCAAACCCGTGCGTGCGCAAGAGGGCGATAGTGATTCGCTCGAGGCCGAACCCAAGACACGCGGTGTGCGCCTCGGTGCCATCAGTGAGGTGGATTCCATAGGCCGAGGCGAAGTGCTCCTGGTGATAATTGAAGGAAGCCACGGCCGTAGGCTCGGGACCGGCTATCTCGGTCACCACCTCGAACTTCAGTTGTTGCTCGCGCTGGCTGGCGGCGAGCATGCGCCCGCCGCGGCCGAAGAACGGATCGGTCGCGATCTCGAGTTCAACCTGTAGACCGATTTCACCCAGCAGCTCGACGGCTCGGTCGCGCCATACGTCTCGCCAGGCTTGGACCGTCTCGGGCTTGCCGATGCGGACTATCTCGCGCTGATGGAACATCTGCATGCGCGCCGGATCCCCGGAGGGCTCGTGGCGAAAGACGTAGGCGCCACCGGCATCGATCGTGACACCCCCTGCCGCCAGCGGGCCACGGGCGGCGATCGCCGGATATACCGGGTAACACGCCGCCGGAGTCAGGACGAGGTCCGTCATGTCCTGAAACTCGCTCCAGTCCTCGTGGCGGCTCGCGTGCTCGTGCTGCTCGGCAGCCTGGCTCTCCGACCCCGTGAAAGAAAAGATGCTGCCGGCAAGATGAGGGAAGGACTTGAGGTAGCCGACTGTCTCAAGATCATGGCGAGGCATGATCGGGGGGAAGCGCAATTGCTCGGGCTCCTCAGAGGCGCCGGCACGAGTCACCAGGGCGGCTACGCTTTCGCGCACGTCCTCGAAGTCGCCGCCGCGGCCGTAGACACCTGGCACTCCGGTCTCGATCAGTAGGCGGTGCTCCACGAGCTCGGAGAGCAAGGCCGCTTGGTCAGAAGTACCCGGACGGAAGTCCGGCACTAGACGTCCTTGGCGATGAGCAGCAAACTGGCATTCGTCTGGTGAATCCGCTCATTGGCGACCATCAGGCATGCGGACATCGTGTCACGCAGGTGACGTCCCACACTGAAAGGCGTGTCGTTCTTGAAGCCCATGATTCCGCACACGCCAAGCGCGCCCTGGCAGACGCGAGGAGCCTGCTCAGAGGCGGCGATCTTCAGATTGTTGAAGCGCAGGGCCAACGCCATCGTCGCGAGACGCTCGCGACCAGGCTCCTCAGAGGCCTCGATGAATTCGCCGAGCGCTGAATAGACCTCGGCGCGTAGTAGAGAGAGGTCACTCATCAGATGGGACAGCCTCAGGGCAACCGGGGGCAGCTCGCCCGGACTCCGCTTGGCGGCAGCCCGCACGAACGCTCGGGCACGGTCGAAGGCGTCGGTGGCGATGCCCAGCCACAGATGTGACCAGAGGATGTGGGACACCGGCACCATCGACTCGGAGGACACGCGTGGAAACGGTGTCGGCAAGACCTGCTCGGGCTGGACGGTGGCGCGGACCACGTATCCAGGGGAGCACGTCCCGCGCATGCCAAGAGGGTCCCAGGTGCCGTTCGGCTCGAGTAAGATCTGCTCCTTGCGAGCCAGGGCAACGACCTGGTCGCTGGGCTCCGCGTCGGGGGAGCGGCGGAGCGTCACAAACAGATCGTCGGCGTATGCGCCATAGCTGACGGTTGGCGCCTGCTTCTCGAACGTACACGAGCCACCGTCGGCGGGGGTTATGGCGGCGACTGAGCGCCCCATGTCGCCGCCTGTGCCGACCTCGGAAGTCACCGAGGCGATCAGTCGCTGCTCCAGGGAGATGGCTTGGAGATACTCCTCGAACCATGGGGCGGTGTCGAGATGTCGCGCGATGGAAATGACCTGGATCTGATGCATCGCAAAGACCATCGCGGTTGCGCCACAGCGACGTCCCAACTCGAAGCAGGCCGCCGCGATCGTCTCGAGCGTGACTCCAACCCCACCGAGCCTGGTAGGAATGAAGGCGGAGAGCGCCTGCTCGGCGCGCAAGGCCTCGATCGCCTCGATCGGAAAGCGGGCGTCACGGTCAACGTCCTTGGCATTAGGTGCAGCAAGTTCGTCGGCGACGCGCACGATCGCACTGAGAAACGCCCTGTCACTGTCTATCGTCACGCTCCTGACACCGGAGTTTCGGTGCGTAGCTCGCGAAGTGCCTCCTCGATCGCCGACATGCTCTCGAACACGCTGCGCTTGAGCATTCGGTCGGGGAACTCGATATCGAAATGATCCTCGAGCGCGAGCATCACGTTTACGCTGGCGTGGGAGGTCATCCCGGCGTGGTAGAGGTCGGCATCTGGCGTGAGCTCGCTTGCCTCCACAGAGAGACGTCCGTGCTCAGCGATGATGCGGCGGATCTCCTCGATCTCCTCTGTCATGGATTCATCATCGGTTTGTGTCGTCGCTGACTGAAGTCTAACTGGCGAGCACAACCGCGGAGGCATAGTCGGCCTCGTGGCTGATACTGAGCTCGAAGTTCCTTAGCTCGGCCTCCGCGGCCAATGCCGCGGCTCGTCCGCTGAGCTCTACGGTGACCCACCCTGGGCCGTGACGCACCACCTCGATGGTGTGCCACGGAATCGCCTCGTCCATGGGGCGGAGCACCTTCAGAGTCGCCTCCTTGGCGGCGAAGCGTGCGGCGAGACGCTCGGGCACGATCCCTTGGGGGGCGTCGCAGTCACGCAACTCGCTCGCGGTGTATATGCGTTTCAGGTAGCGAGCGCCGTGCTCGTCAACTGATTGACGCACCGCATCCACCGATACCATGTCGATTCCCACGCGCATCGTCATCAAGTTGGGATCCTCGCACATGTCGAGCACGCATTGCGCTTCTTCTATGCGAGCATTTCAATCGCCAAAAAATCCGACTACTCGCAAGCTGGCGGATGAGGCGTGCAGAGCTTAGTTGGATTGTGTCCGCGAAATGCTGGCGTAGCGGATACGAATGCTAGGGCAACGGATACCTTAAGAGGAGGAATTGAAACGATGAGCGTGCCCGCACGACAGCAAGGATTTCAGTGATGAGTCTTCGGGCCGCCGCGGCGAGCGCCCGAGCGTTTGCACGCACGGCGGCAGTGAGTGCTGAGACGCCCGTGATGCTCACTTGTGCTGTGTCTGGCGGCATCGTGACGGGCAACCCCCGCCAGCCAGTCACCCGAGACGAGGTGATCAGCGAGGCGATTGGCGCGGCCAAGGCCGGGGCCAGCATCGTGCACGTCCACGCACGCACGACAGCTGGCGAAATGAGTCAGTCTGCCGATGACTATCTCGCGATCAAGCAGGCAATCCGAGAGGAGGCAGAGGACATTGTCTTGAACTTCTCCACCGGAGGAGGAGCTCTGGATGCCTCCGCCGCAGAGCGCCGGCTTCCACTGATGGGGCAGCCAGAGCTCGCCACGTTGAGCTGTGGCAGCATGAACTTCGGCCCAAGCGACGACCTTTTGTTGAACCCCAGGTCGCTAATCGCTGAGTTGGCGGATGAGATGGCTCAACGCAAGATCGTCCCGGAGTATGAGTGCTTCGATCTTGGGATGGCGGTTACCGCAGCCAAGCTCGCTACCTCGGCGCGTGGGGCGAGTGGGATGATGCATATGGTGCTCGGAGTGATGGGGGGCGCTCCGGCAAGCGTCGCGACCATCTTGCTTTTTGCCCAGCTTGTACCCGACGGCGTCCCGTGGACGGCGACCGCGATCGGTCGACACTTTCCGATGATGGCTGTCGCTCTTGCCCTCGGCGGGCACATACGCACCGGTCTGGAGGACGTCCTTTATCTAGCCCCAGGCGAGTATGCCGCGTCCAATGCTCAGCTGGTCGCGCGGGCAACAATGATGTGCGAATCGGTCGGTCGGCCCGTCGCGACACCGGCGCAGGCCCGCGAGATTCTCGGGATTGACGCTGCGCGCGGAACCTGATGGCGTCCGCCTCTTGCTACGTCACCACCATCGTGTGCAGCTCAGCGAGTGTGGCTGCGATCGAGCTCACGCTCTCAAAGGAGCTGCGTCTAAATATGTACTCGGGAGCTCCACGTCGAAGTGGTCCTCGAGCGAGAGCATCACGTTAACGTTCGCATGGGCGGTCATGCCTGCCCGATAAAGATTGCTCTCGTCTGAGGGTGAGTCCACATCGACCGCGAGACGCCCACGCTCGTTGATTATTCGGCGAATCTCCTCGTTCATAGAACATATCGGATCGTGGCGCGAACTGCTGAAGAGCAGAGGAGACCACCACCGAGAGGACGAGCCACATTTCTGGTGCAGGCTGTCGCGCCGCGTCTACCGAACCGCCCCGGGCCCTCCAGGAGCGGTGGCCGCCGCCGCGTTGAGCAGGCCGGCGCCGTAGAGTCGCTGGTCCTGCGGATCTCCGAGCTTGCGCGCGGTGTCCGTGAGCCGCGCGGTGAGCTGGGCGACAGTGGGTTTGCGTCCAAGGATGTGCGCAGCGATGATGAGCGCCGCGGTGGCGGCCACGTGCGGAGTGGCCATCGAAGTGCCTTCATAGCCGCCCGGAAAGCCGAATACGCGAGGCGAGGAGCCGGTGAAGGTCATTTGAAAGATGTCATTGCCGGAGGGAAGTTCGGGGTTGCAGTTCGGGTCGCCGGGGATACTCGCATCGGGGCCCCCTCCAGGCGCGACGAGCGTGATGCCGCGGCCGTTGTTGGAGTAACTGGCAAGGCAGCCGTGTTCGGTTGTGGCGCCCACCGCGACCACGTGCGCGGCACGCGCCGGATAGGGGATCGTGGTTGAGCCCTCGTTGCCCGCGGCGGCCACCACGAGCACATTGTGGCGGTAGGCGTAGCGCAGTGCTTCGATCAGCTCGGGGATGTCCGAAGCGCCCACGTCGCTCGAGAACTCAAGGCTCATGTTGATGATGCGTGCGCCGTGCTTGACGGCGAAGCGCACCCCTTCAGCTATTACCGACGCTTCGCCTTCGCCGGCACTGTCGAGGACTCGCACCGGCATGATGCGGGCCGCGTAGGCTAGGCCCGTGAGGCCGTAGTGGTTGTTGGTGGCCTCGGCGATCGTGCCGGCCACGAATGTGCCGTGACCGTTGCGGTCGTTTGCGTATGGGGTGTGATCGATGAAGTCGTGCCCTTGCACGAACGTGTACTTGTTGAAGTCGGGGGAGCGTCGGTACTTGCCGCGATTGGCATAAGCCACGCCCGTGTCGAGCACCGCCACTACCACCTTCGATCCCCCAGGGGCCCCATCTGCCGCGACGTTCGCCCACGCCTGTGGCGCGTTGACGCCATAGGTCCCATCGAAGTTCCACTGCACCTGTTGCCATCCACCCGGACTGCTCCCCGTGGTGCCGGGATCGTTGGGGATCGACACGTCGGCGGCGTGGGCCGTGTAGTCGGGTACCGCCCAGACGACGTTCTTCTCGGCGCGCAGCTTCGCGAGAGTGGTATCGAGGCTGGCGCCCGCGGGCAGGCTCAGCAGGTGGGTGGTGGTGGATTCATCCGCTGATTCGCTTTCTCCACTTGCCGCTGTGCTTGATGTGTGGGCCGCCGAAGTCCTGGGCGAGGCGTACTTGACGACTATGCGTATTGGGTCATGGGCGCCTGTGATCGACACGCTCGACTGAGGCTGGGTGACGAGTGGCGCGGTGAGCCGTGCCGCCGCCGCGGCAGGCTTTGGCGATGATCCCCCTGGAAGCCCGATGAGCGCAACGGCTGCGAGCGTAGATGCGCACGCGGCCAGGACTCCTAGCCGGCGGCCGGACAAACGTGGATATCGGGTTTGGGCGGTCGGCGGCAAGTGTGTTCCTCCGTAATCATGAAGTGTTGGGGGGCTCAGAGGTTGCGCTCCCTGCGAGGCTGGCAACTGACGAGCGCAAGGAGCGAGCACTTCCCACGATGAGCGAGCACTTCTTCCCACGCGACGAGTACTTCATGCGCCTGGCACTGCGCGAGGCAGAGCGGGCCGCCGAGCACGAGGATGTGCCAATCGGAGCGGTGGTGGCCCACGGAGGCGAGTTGATTGCGGCCGGACACAACGAGCGCGAGCTGCGCCAGGATCCCACCGCCCACGCGGAGATCATCGCGCTACGTGAGGCCGCCCGTGCACTCGGGAGCTGGCGGGTGCTGGACGCGGTGCTGTACGTGACGCTCGAGCCTTGCGCGATGTGCGCTGGGGCGATCGTGCTCGCGCGCGTGCCGCGTGTGGTGTTCGGTGCAAGCGATCCCAAGGCGGGGGCATGTGGGAGCGTGCTTGACGTGCTCGGCGAGCCGCGCCTCAATCATCGGCCCGTGCTCGCCGGTGGCTTGCTCGCCGGAGAGTGCGGAGCGCTGCTCAGCGAGTTCTTCGCGTCACGACGCTGAGGCGCGCCAGCGCGCGGCAATCCTCTAGGCTTTCCGCCTGGAAGGGTGGCAGAGCGGTTGAATGCGGCGGTCTCGAAAACCGTTTCGGGGGTTAAACCTCCGACGGGGGTTCGAATCCCCCCCCTTCCGTTTTTGTTGTGTCGCGGGACATCGGAGACTGGTGTCTCGGGTGATGGTTGACGGGTTAGGTGGGTGTGAGGGGTTGGTAGTTGTGGGTGGGGTCGAGTGTGAGTTCGCGGATTAGTTGGCCTTGGAGGTCGATGACGCGGAT
>DATCDV010000001.1:0-2137 GCA_036510495.1 Solirubrobacteraceae bacterium | reverse complement strand
GCTCGCCGGTGCTGGGCGGGACCTGATGGCCGTCGCGGATGATGCCTACCACCCGGGACTCGGCGGGCAACCCGGCCTCCGCCAACGTGCGCCCGCAGAAAGCCTGAGGCGCCCGCCGTGAGACGTCGAACTCGAGGACTTGCACCTCGCCGTCGAGAAAGAAGTCAGCCTGGCGAGCGCCCGGCACGCCGACTAGGCGCGCGACCGCGCTGGCGGCCTCGAATTCGCTGGAGACGATGAAGTCCACGTCGAGGTCGCCGGCCCGCCAGGTGTCGAGGTAGGCCGTGTCGCTGATCCGGATGACCGTCTGCGCCGCCGACAGACGCCGTACGAGCATCGCGCACACCAGATTGGCCTCGTCCCTCGGCATGCACGCCAGTACCAGGTCGGCCCGCTTGATCTCGGCGGCCTGAAGCGCCTCGCGCCCGGCCCCGTCACCGCGCACGACACGAACGTCGAGCGAGTCCGAAACCTCTCTCAAGCGTGCCGGATCGAGGTACTCGAGAGCGGTCCTGCCTACTGCCCCGGCACCTAGCCCGGAGCGTGCAGTAACGACCGCGCCCCCGGCGGGCGGGGGCGCGGAAACGTCCGACTGAGCAGGGATCCTGGGCTTGTCGAAGGTCCTTGATCCCGAGCTTGGAGGTTCACCTTGAAGTCGGGATGGCGGGCTTCGCCACGCGCGGGGAATGAAATCGGTGTTGCGAGACTGGCGGGCCGTGCAGCGTCGGCGGACGATCGGCGGGCCGTGCGCCGACGCCGACTTCCCCTTGGTGCCTGTGAGCCTGTCTTGAAGTCTGGCGTGGGAGCCTTTGCCGGAACCCCGGTCTGTTGCTTTGAGCACGCGCTACAGCTTCGCTTGATAACGCGAGGCTCCCGCGGACGGCGATCGTGGTAGATCGACCGAAGGAGGCTGGTGATGGAGCGGATCGTTGAGCGCCCGGGTGCGCTTGATGTGCACAAAGAGTCCGTGATGGCGTGCGTGCGTGTCTGGGATGGCCGGCAGCTCGAGGAGCAGATGGCGGAGTTCGGAACGACCGTGCAGGGTCTGCTGGCGCTGCGCGACTGGCTGGAGGCACTCGGGGTCAAGCAGGTCGCGATGGAGGCCACCGGCGTGTATTGGCGGCCGGTGTGGGCGATCTTGGAGGACCGGTTTGAGTTGATGCTCGTCAACGCCCGGCACGTGAAAGCGGTCCCCGGCCGCAAGACGGATGTCAAGGATGCGCAGTGGCTTTGCCAGCTGCTTGAGGCGGGGCTCTTGAAGGCGAGCTTCGTGCCGCCGAAGCCGATCCGCACGCTCAGAAACCTGACCCGGTACCGCAAGACGCAGATCAATGACCGCTCGCGCGAGGCGGCGCGGCTGCACAAGATCCTGGAGGACACGGGGATCAAGCTCGGCAGTGTCGCGAGCGACATCCTGGGTGCCTCCGGCCGAGCAATGCTCGACGCGCTCGTCGGCGGCACGACCGATGCTGCCGTGCTGGCCGACCTCGCCAAGGGCAAGATGCGCAAGAAGATCCCGGCGTTGCGCGAAGCGCTCGAGGGCCGCTTCGACACCGAGCACTCGCTGATCGTGTCCCACATCCTTGCCCACATCGACTTCCTCGACGGAGCGATCGACCGGCTGTCAGCCGAGATCGAGGAGCGGATCCGCCCTTTCGCGAGCCAGCGTGATCTGCTGATGACGATCCCGGGGGTCAAGCAGCGCGCCGCCGAGGTGCTGATCGCCGAGATCGGCGTTGACATGAGCGTCTTCCCCACGCCCAAGCACCTCGCGTCGTGGGCAAAGGTGTGTCCCGGCAACGACGAGTCCGCCGGCAAGCGCCGCTCCGGGAAGACGGGCAAGGGCAACAAGTGGCTCAGAGCGACCCTGACCGAAGCCGCGAACGCCGCCACCCGAACCAAGAACTCCTATCTCGCCGCCCAGTACCAGCGCCTGCGCGTCCGGCGCGGCCACTCAAAGGCCGTGACCGCCGTCGGACACTCGATCCTGACCGCAGCCTGGCACATGCTCCAGAACGGCGAGCTGTACAACGACCTCGGCGGCGACTACTTCGCCCGTCAGAACCCCGATCGCGTCACCAAACGTCTCGTCCGACAGCTCGAAGCGCTTGGCCACAGCGTCACGCTCGAAGCCCGG